>NZ_JACSQD010000003.1:0-226003 GCF_014836775.1 Arthrobacter gallicola | reverse complement strand
GGCGGCCCCGCCCTTTTTGCTTTGGTTCTAGCGTTCCGGGTAGTTACGCTCCGGCACACCCGTGTACAGCTGGCGCGGACGCCCGATCTTGGTCTGCGGGTCCTGCATCATTTCGCGCCACTGGGCAATCCAGCCGGGCAGACGGCCAATCGCGAAGAGCACGGTGAACATCTTCTCCGGGAAGCCCATCGCCTTGTAGATGAGGCCGGTGTAGAAGTCCACGTTCGGGTAGAGCTTACGCTCAATGAAGTAGTCGTCCGCGAGGGCCTTCTCCTCCAGCCGCATGGCGATGTCCAGCAGCTCGTCGTTGCCGCCGAGGTCCTTGAGGATCTCGTGTGCCGTGGCCTTGACGATCTTGGCGCGCGGATCGTAGTTCTTGTAGACGCGGTGCCCGAAGCCCATCAGCTTCACGCCGTCTTCCTTGTTCTTCACCTTTTCCATGAAGTCTTCCGGCTGCATGCCGGTGGCCTGGATCTGGCGGAGCATGTTCAGGACGGCTTCGTTGGCACCGCCGTGCAGCGGGCCGAAGAGGGCGCTGATACCGGCGGAGATGGAAGCGAACATGTTGGCGTTGGAGCTGCCGACCAGGCGGACGGTCGACGTCGAGCAGTTCTGTTCGTGGTCTGCGTGCAGGATGAGCAGCAGATCCAGTGCCTTGACCAGCTTCGGATCCACGTCATACGGCTCGGCCGGCAGGCCGAAGGAGAGCCGCATGAAGTTCTCCACCAGGTTCATGGAGTTGTCCGGGTACAGCATGGGCTGGCCGATGCTCTTCTTGTGGGCGTAGGCCGCGATCACGGGAAGCTTTGCCATGAGACGGACGGTGGAGAGTTCCACCTGCTCATCATCAAAGGGGTCCAGGGAGTCCTGGTAGAACGTGGAGAGGGCGCTGACAGCGGAGGACAGCACCGGCATGGGGTGCGCGTCCCGCGGGAAGCCGCCGAAGAAGCCCTTGAGGTCCTCATGCAGCAGCGTGTGCCGACGGATCCGGTGGTCGAAGTTTTCCAGCTCCGTGGCAGTGGGCAGGTTGCCGTAGATCAGCAGGTAAGACGTCTCGAGGAAGCTCGAGTGCTTGGCCAGCTGTTCAATGGGGTAGCCGCGGTAGCGCAGGATTCCTGCGTCGCCGTCAATGTAGGTGATCGCCGAGGTGGTTGCCGCGGTGTTCATAAAGCCGGGATCGAAGGTGACCGTCCCGGTCTGCTTCAACAGCTTGGATACGTCGAAGCCGTCGTTGCCCTCTTCGGCCGCGATACGGGGCAGCTCCAGCTTGTCCCCCGGGTCGGTCCCATAGTGCAGCTCGGCACTCGGTCGCTCAGTCATTTTTCTCCTTCAGGAGTTGCAGAACCCACTGCTACGGGCCCTCGTCCGGGAGCGCCCATAGTCCACATTCGGTGCTTAATCTATTTCGCTAAAACGCTACCGGCTGACCGGGCGATACCACTAATCGGTAATCATCTTGTTGTGCAAGCGCAACATGGCAGCACCGTGTTCCGGGCCAATCAACCCGCGGCTTCGGTCAATCTCCTAGCGGCAGCGGCAATTCTTTCATCGCTGCCGGTCAGAGCCACACGGATGTATCCGGCACCCGCGTCCCCGTAAATGACGCCCGGCCCGACGACGATTCCCAGTTCAGCGAACCGCTCAACCGTCTGCCAGGTGTCTTCCCCGGCGGTGGCCCAGAGGTAAAGACCGGCCTCGGAGTGCCGGATGTCCAGGCCGAAGGCTTCCAGGGCCGGAACCAGCAGTTCGCGCCGGGCCCGGTACTTGTCCTTCTGCGCGGCGACGTGCCCGTCTTCGGACAGTGCGGCCGCCATCGCGGCCTGAACCGGTGCCGGGACGATCATGCCGGCGTGCTTGCGGCTGTTGACCAGGTTGGCGATGATCGCGGAGTCCCCGGCCACAAACGCGGCCCGGTAGCCGGCCACATTGGACTGCTTGCTGAGCGAATAGACGGCCAGCAGCGAATCGTTGCTGCCGCCGCTCACCCGCGGGTCAAGGACCGACGGCACCGGAGCTCCTCCCCGCGCGGTGTCCCATTCGCCCCAGCCCAGCTCGGCGTAGCACTCGTCGGAGGCCACAACGGCGCCCAGCGCCCGTGCCTGCTCCACCAGCCGGGCCAGCGACTGGGCGTCGCGGACAATTCCGGTGGGGTTGCCGGGCGAATTCACCCAGACCAGCCGGACCCTGGACCGGGTCTGCTCATCCAGCTCGTCCAGGTCGTCAGCGGCCACGGCCGTGGCGCCGGCCAGGACCGCGCCCATGTCATAGGTGGGGTACGCAACGGTGGGACGCACGACGACGTCGCCTGCCCCGAGCCCGAGCAGCAGCGGGAGCCAGGCCACAAGCTCCTTGGAGCCCACGGTCGGCATGATGTCCTGCGGGTCCAGGCCGGGAACCGCCCTGCGCCGGGCGAACCAGCCGGCGATGGCCTGGCGCAGTTCCAGCGTGCCGTGTGTAGTGGGGTATCCGGGCGCGTCGGCTGCTGCAGCCAGCGCGTCCTGAATAAAACCGGGTGTTGGATCCACCGGCGTCCCGATGGACAGGTTCACCGCTCCGTCGGCGTGGGCAGCGGCCTGCCGGGCGTAGGGCGCCATGGCTTCCCAGGGGTACTCCGGGAGGTTCAGACCGAAGCTCCGGGAGACGGTGCCGCTCATTCCTGGTTCTGCGGCGGCAGGGCGGCGATCAACGGGTGATCCTTGTGCGTGTTACCAAGCTTCGCGGCGCCCCCCGGGGAACCCAGGTCGTCGAAGAACTCAACGTTGGCCTTGTAGTAGTCGGCCCATTCCTCAGGCGTGTCGTCCTCGTAGTAGATCGCTTCGACAGGGCAGACCGGTTCGCAGGCGCCGCAGTCAACGCACTCGTCGGGATGGATGTAGAGGGAGCGTTCACCTTCGTAGATGCAGTCCACGGGGCATTCTTCGATGCATGCCTTGTCCTTAACATCCACGCATGGCTGCGCAATTACGTACGTCACGTCCCTTTGCCTTCCTTGGTGTGCGGAATACCGCCGATCAGCGGCTGTCCACGAGGTAATGCTTCCACGTTAGTAGCCCACACCATTATCTCCCAGCCGGAGGGCCCGCGCGTACTATGTAACGATGACTTCCCAGACGCCCGAATCCCGCCTGCGCGCGGCTGGTACCGGGAGCCGCGCCGTCGTCCGCTACCGGATCGAGGGCGGGCTCACCGATGCACTGGGAACCATCACGGCGCTGGACCCCGCCGGCTGCACGATAGCCACCCGGACCGGGGAGGTTTTTATCGCCTGGGATGCGGTGACCGCCGGCAAACCCGTCCCGGACGCTCCCCCGCGGCGCCGACCGCGCTCGGCACCCTGATCCCGGCCGAAGGGCCAGGACCCGCGGGCGTATGCTGAGGTGATGCCGAGCGATGAGGTAGTTCAAGCCCGTGGACGGGCCCTAAGTTCTCCCGTGCGGGTGCGCATCCTGCGGCTGTGCCTGCACCGGGAACGGACGAACAAGGAAATTGCCGAGGCGCTGGAGCTGAATCCGGCAACGGCTCTGCATCATGTCCGGACGCTGCTGAGCACCGGGTTCCTGCGCGCCGGGGAACCACGCACAGGCAACCGCGGGGCGAAGGAAATCCCCTACCGTGCCACCGGCCTGAGCTGGCAGACGTCACTCCCGGAAGGCACGAAGGCGGTGCTGCTGGAGACCTTCCGGCAGGAAATTGAAGGCCTGTCTCCGGCCGACATTGATGTGGTGCGGATGGGCGTGTGCCTTAACGAGGAAAACCGCAGCGCCATGATGGCTAAGCTGCGGGCGGTCTTCGATGAGTACGCTGCGCGCGGACCGGATGCCGACGGTACGCCGACCTCGCTCCTGCTGGCCCATCACCTGGACCCCGCGGGAAACTAGGCGGGCGGTTCCTGCCGGCCGGTCTCTCCGCCCTGCATGGTTCCGGCTTCGCCGGGACGGTATCCCGGATCGGTCCCGTAGCCCAGGGGCTCCTGCGCAGCCACCGAGTGCGCAGCCACCGAGCGCTGGAACGCGGCTTCCCGGCGCAGCACGCGCGCAGTGATAAGCACCGCAGCGACTGTTGCGGCTGCCTGCCCGTAAATCCAGATCAGTCCGGCGGTGGTGACCGGCAGGTTCAGGTCAGAGACGGTTCCGGTAACGATCAGCGGACCGCCGAAGACATCGAGGGTAAAGAATCCCAGCAAAACATAGGTCAACGCCCCGGTCAGGGCACTGACCAGGATGGAACGGGCCCACAGGCCGGCCAGAACGGCGGCGGCGGCGCTGAACACCAGCGCACCGGCCGCTCCGAGCGGCAGGGCCGTTTCCCCGGCGAAGATCGTCTGGGCGTGCAGCGACGTCCCCAGGACGGCCGCTGCCACGGCACCCAGAACCACGGCCACCGGGCCCCGCAGACGCGGGACCCGGTGACCGGAAGTGGCTGCCGTGGCGATGGTGCTAGGCCTTTGCGCGGGCGCGGTTGGCCTTGGCGCGCTCGTTGGCGTCCAGAATGAGCTTGCGGATGCGGATCGACTCGGGGGTGACCTCAACGCATTCGTCCTCACGGGCGAATTCGAGGGATTCCTCCAGGGTCAGCTTCCGCGGCGGGGTCAGGTTCTCGAACGTGTCTGAGGAGGCTGCACGCATGTTGGTGAGCTTCTTTTCCTTGGTGATGTTCACGTCCATGTCATCGGCGCGTGAGTTCTCACCGACGATCATGCCCTCGTAAACCTCGGAGGTCGGCTCCACGAAGAAGGATCCGCGTTCCTGCAGGTTGATCATGGCGAACGGAGTAACCACACCGGCGCGGTCGGCGATCATCGAACCGTTGGTGCGGTATTCGATGGGGCCGGCCCACGGCTCGTAGCCCTCGGCGATGGAGGCGGAGATGCCGGCGCCGCGGGTTTCAGTCAGGAACCGGGTGCGGAAGCCGATCAGGCCACGAGCCGGAACAATGAACTCCATGCGGACCCAGCCGGTGCCGTGGTTGGCCATGTTGACCATACGGCCCTTGCGGGCGGCCAGCAGCTGGGTGACAGCGCCAAGGTATTCCTCGGGTACGTCGATGGTCATGTGCTCCATCGGCTCGTGGACCTTGCCGTCGATCAGCTTGGTCACAACCTGCGGCTTGCCGACGGTGAGTTCGAAGCCTTCGCGGCGCATCTGCTCCACGAGGATGGCCAGGGCGAGCTCGCCGCGGCCCTGGACTTCCCAGGCGTCGGGACGCTCGGTCGGCAGCACGCGGAGCGAGACGTTGCCGATCAGTTCCTTGTCGAGGCGGTCCTTGACCTGGCGTGCGGTGACCTTCGCGCCCTTGACCTTGCCGGCGAGCGGCGAGGTGTTGATACCGATGGTCATCGAGATCGCGGGATCGTCGACCGTGATCAGCGGGAGCGGCTTGGGGTTGTCGACGTCGGTGAGGGTTTCACCGATGGTGATGTCTTCGATGCCGGCGACGGCGACGATTTCACCGGGTCCAGCGGATTCGGCCGGAACGCGTTCCAGTGCCTTCGTGGCCAGAAGCTCGGTGATCTTGACGGTCTTCATGGTGCCGTCGGCACGGGCCCAGGCAACCTGCTGCCCCTTGCGCAGGGTGCCGTTGAAGATGCGCAGCAGCGCGAGGCGGCCAAGGAACGGCGAGGCGTCCAGGTTGGTCACGTGTGCCTGCAGGACACCCTCGGGGTCGTACGTCGGGGCCGGGATGTGATCAATGATGGTCTGGAACAGCGGTTCCAGGTTGTCGTTGGCCGGAGCCTGGCCATCGGCCGGCTGCTCCAGGGACGCGGCACCCACACGGGCTGCGGCGTAGACAACGGGAACGTTCAGGACCAGGTCCAGGTCCAGGTCCGGAACTTCGTCCGCGAGGTCGGAGGCCAGGCCCAGGAGCAGGTCCATGGCTTCGCTGACAACCTCGTCAATGCGGGCATCGGGGCGGTCGGTCTTGTTGACCAGCAGGATCACCGGCAGCTTGGCGGCAAGGGCCTTGCGCAGCACGAAGCGGGTCTGGGGCAGCGGGCCCTCGGAGGCGTCAACGAGGAGCACAACACCGTCCACCATGGACAGGCCGCGCTCCACCTCGCCACCGAAGTCGGCGTGGCCGGGGGTGTCGATCACGTTGATGGTGATGGTTTCGCCCTTGGCCGCCGGACCGTTGTAGAACACCGTGGTGTTCTTGGCCAGGATGGTGATGCCCTTTTCGCGCTCCAAGTCGCCGGAGTCCATCACGCGTTCTTCAACGTCTCCGTGGGATGCGAAGGAGTTCGTCTGCTTGAGCATGGCGTCGACGAGGGTCGTTTTGCCGTGGTCAACGTGGGCCACAATAGCAACGTTCCGGAGGTCGCTTCGCACAGCGCTGTTCACAGCCGTGTTGGTTTCTGACATGCGTGAAGACTCAATTCATTGGTAAACGTTCGGGATGATTCACAGTGGTCCGGAGTTCGATTCCGGATAGTCCGGCAGTTCTATACAAATGCTGCGTAGGAACACACGTGTAAGAAATCGCCGAGAGGCCGCCGTCAGCGGGCACCGTACCATTCTAGTCGTTTTGGCAAAGGTTCCCTAATGCGCTGTCTCCAGGCAGGCAGGAAGGCCCCCACCAGCCCGTTTAGGCGGTGAGGGCCTTCCTCTGGAGAGACAGCCGGGCAGAACTAGTCCAGGGCGCCGGACCCGGCGTTCAGCTTGGCCCGCAGCTCCCGGCGCTCGCGCTGCTTATCCGGGTCCGGAAGCGGCACGGCGGCGATCAGACGCTGGGTGTATTCCTGCTGCGGATTCCGCAGGATCTGGTCGCGGGTGCCCTGTTCCACGATCCGGCCGTGGCGCATCACGCAGATGTTGTCCGCCAGCACGTCCACAACCGCCAGGTCGTGCGTGACAAAGAGACAGGCGAAACCGAGTTCCCGCTGCAGGTTCTGGAACAGCTCCAGCACCTTGGCCTGCACCGAAACGTCCAGGGCCGACGTCGGTTCATCCGCCACCATGAGCTTGGGCTTCAGGGACAGGGCACGGGCAATACCCACGCGCTGCTTCTGGCCGCCGGAAAGCTCATGCGGGTACCGGTTGCGGTAGGCGCGGGGAAGTTCCACCTGGTCCAGGAGTTCTTCGATCCGCTGTTGGAGCGCGGCCCCCTTGGCCTCTCCTGCCAGGAACATCGGTTCACCGATGCTCTCGCCGATCGGTAGCCGGGGGTTGAGGGAAGAGGACGGATCCTGGAAGACCATGCCCACCTGCCGGCGGAGCTGGTGCATGGCCTTGGAGTTGGGCTTCAGTTCCGAGATGTCCGTGCCCACCACGCGCAGTTCGCCCTCGGCAACGGGCAGCAGGCCCACGGCGGCGCGTCCGATCGTCGTCTTACCCGAACCGGACTCACCCACCAGGCCCATGACCTGTCCGGGGAAGATCGAGAGATTCGCGCCTTCGACGGCGCGGAACGCCGCGACGCGGCCCTGCTTGGGGTATTCGATGGCAACGTTTTCCAGCACCAGCACCGGTTCGGCCGCCGGAGCACCTGCCGCAGATGAGGCGGTGTCCAGGCCGGCGAGGACGATTTCCTCACGGCGGGCCAGCTCGGCCTGGTCCACCGTTTCCAGCTCAACGTTGGTTGCTGCTGCCAGGGCAGCGACCACGTCCACGTCCTCCCCAACGGATCCCTGTCCCAGGTGCGGAACGGACTCCAGGAGCGCCTGAGTGTAGGGGTGCTGCGGATTTGCGAAGATTTCCTTGGCCGTCCCGGTCTCCACTATGACGCCGTGGCGCATCACGGCGATCCGGTCGGCAAGGTCCGCCACTACGCCCATGTCGTGGGTAATGAGGACAATGGCCGAATTCAGCTTGGTGCGCAGGTTCCGCATCAGGTCGAGGATTTCGGCCTGGACGGTCACGTCCAGGGCCGTCGTCGGCTCATCCGCGATCAGCAGCTTCGGATCACAGGACAGGGACTGGGCGATCATGGCACGCTGCCGCTGGCCGCCCGAAAGCTGGTGGGGGTAGGACTTGAATGCTTTCTCCGGGTCCGGCAGCTCCACCATGGCCAGCAGTTTCAGTGCACGCTGCTTCGCTTCGTCCGGGGAGATTTCGTTGTGCAGCCGCAGCGTCTCCATAATCTGGAAACCCACCGTGTAGACCGGGTTCAGCGCCGTCATCGGCTCCTGGAAAATCACCGCGACGTCGTTGCCGCGGACCTGGCGGAGCTTGTGCGGCGAGAGTCCCAGCAGGGACTTGCCGTCCAGCAGGACTTCGCCGGTTACCCGGGAGTTCGTGGGCAGCAAGCCCAGCAGCGCCATGGAGCTTGCGCTCTTGCCGGATCCGGACTCTCCCACGATGGCCAGGACTTCACCGGCGTTGACGTGGTAATTCAGTTCGACGGCGGCGGGCACCCATTCCTTATCCACGCCAAAGTCAACCGAGAGGCCGCGTACCTCCAGGACCGGGGGCCGTTCCTGGCTGCTGGCTGTGCCCGAACTTCCAATAATGGTTTCAGTCATGGCGGTGGTTTCCTTCCGTCCAGGCTGCGCGCCGGTCCCGGGTCATCGGGCCGATTGCAGGGGTTCCTGGAAATGCTGTAACGATGGGGGTATGTCGATCCCGATGAGCAAGCCTGAGCCTGCCGTTTTCCGTCCCCGGAGCACCCTGTGGTTCACCGGAATTGCCGGGCTGCTGGCTCTGGCGGCCATGGTGTCCGCGTTCCTGAGCTCCGGGTTTTCCGGGCTGCTGGCCACGGCTCCCCTGCTGCTCATTCCCGCGGTGGCCAGCTGGCTGTTCTGGTATCCGTGCGTCCGCGTGGATACCGATGGTGTGGCTCTGCAGAATCCGTTCCGGACCATCGAAGTTCCCTGGGCCGCACTGATCCATGTGGACACGCGCTTCGCTCTGAAGCTCATCACACCACACGGTTCCTACACGGCCTGGGCGGCTCCGGCGCCGGGCGTCTGGGGCACCCACACGGGAAAGCCCGAACATGTCCGCAACCTCCCGGGGACCACGTACGGTGCCGGCGGCTCGGTCCGTCCCGGCGACCTCAGCCACACCGACTCCGGACAGGCCGCACGGCTGGTCCGCAGCCGCTGGGAGGCCCTGGTGAATGCCGGTGGAATCGACGCGGACCAGACGGACGCTGCGACGGTCCGCAGCACGGCCAACTGGCGCTGGCTGCTGGGCTTGCCGGGCCTGGCTGTTGCGCTCTTCGCCCTGACGGGACTGGCCTAAGCCCAGCCCCCTCCGGGACAGCAGCATTCCCACTAGCTGCCTACTGTCTTCGTTTTGACCTTTTTGGCGTTGAACTTCTTCTGCCGCGGATCGAAAGCATCCCGCAGGCCGTCGCCGATGAAGTTGATGCACAGGCAGATCGACACGATGAACAGGCCGGGCCACCAGAACAGCCACGGGCGGGTCTGGAATGCTTCCTGATTCTGGCTGACCAGCAGCCCCAGGGAGGTGTCCGGAGGCTGCACACCGAACCCGATGTAGCTGAGCGAGGTCTCCAGCAGGATGGCCGTTGACATCAGCAGCGTGGTGTTCACAATGATCACACCCACCGCATTGGGCAGGATGTGCTTGAAGATGATCCGGTTGTTGGAAGCGCCGGCGATCCGGGCCGCGTCGACAAATTCCCGTTCGCGCAGCGAGAGGAACTCTCCGCGCACCAGCCGGGCCAGCGACGTCCAGGTCGCCAGGCCCAGGAAGATGCCCAGCAGGATAACGCCGATTCCTTCCCCAACCAGGCGGTTGGCGATCTGGCCCAGGACTGCGGCCATCACGATGATCGGAATGATGATAACGACGTCCGTCAGGCGCATCAGCACAGCTTCAACCCAGCCCCGGAAGTAGCCCGCGGCAGCTCCGACCACGGAACCAACCACACAGGCAATGGCGCCGACCAGGAACATCACGATGATGGACTGCTGCGTCCCGCGCATGGTCATGGCGAACATGTCCCGGCCAATCCGGTCCTGGCCGAAGGGATGCTCACCCCAGTTGAAGATGTTCACGAAGGTCGGCGCGCCGCCGTTAATCTGCTCGGTGAACTGCCGGTGGTCGTACTTCCACCAACCGGGGATACCAGCGAATCCAATGGAGGTGAACGCCAGGACGCAGATCAAGGCAAAGACCACCAGCGAAATGATCGCCGCAGTGTTATCGAAGAAACGCTTTCGGACAATTTGTCCCTGCGACAGTCCTACAACCTTGGCTTGGGGCAGTTCAGGATCTGTGCCGGGCGGATTGGAGGGGGTTTCGGCGGAAAACGTCGTGCTCATGACTTCACCCTTACGCGCGGATCAAGGACGGTATAAACAAGGTCGGCCACCAGGTTGAAGACCAGCGCCAGAATGCCGGTCACCAGGAAGAAGCCCATGATCGGGTTGGGATCAACCCGCTGCAGTGCCTGGACGAACATCTGTCCCATGCCACTGAAGGCGAAGACCTGCTCGGTGATGACGGCGCCGCCGATCAGCGCGCCGATGTCAAAGGCAACGATGGTGGCCAGCGGAATCAAAGCGTTGCGGAAAGCATGGCGCATCACCACGGTGCGCTCCGAAAGGCCCTTTGCCCGGGCGGTGCGGATGTAGTCCATGTTCATGATTTCCAGCATCGATGCCCGCGAGTAGCGGCTGTAGCTGGCTAGGGAGGCCAGAAGGAGAGCGATGGTGGGCAGCAGGAGGTGGGTGAACGTGTCCAGTCCACTGATCCAGAAATCGCCGTCGAGCCCCGGAGTGGATGCACCCACGGTGGCGATGGGCCTTTCCCGGATCCGGGAGTTGGCCATGTAGGCAGGCCAGGTGAACATAAACCGGTCAAGGACAATGAGACCACCAACCAGCAGGCCGGTCAGGGCAGCGCCCCGCATGCTCTGCCCGCGGTCGTAACCACCCATGAGGTAGCCCACCAGGCAGCCGACGGCGACCGTCGCCAGTGCCAGCAGCAGGATCATGATCCAGGTAGCCGAGTTCAGCAGCGGCTGGACGGCGTAGTAGGCCATGACCCCGATGGCCACGGTGATCAGGGCGGAATACAGGGCCTTGCGGTTTTTCAGCCCCGCGCTGAGCAGGGTCACCCCGTAGGCGATGGCGACGCCCGTCAGGGCAATCACCACCGGCCCGAGACTGGGGGCGGTAAACCAGCCGGTTAGTCCGAGCAGGTAGAGAATGACGGCCGCAACGGCGAAGCCTGCGGCGAAAGCGACGCCGCGGCGCTGCCAGGAGCCGCCGGCGAAAACAACCCAGATCAGACCGCTGGCCAATCCCACTCCCAGGACCACGGACATAGGTATGGTCGGGTCGGCCAGGAAGTCATTGAAGCCGATGGCACCGTATTCCTTGAGCAGGACGGCCAGCCAGAAGATCGGCAGGGAGAAGAACAGGAAGGCCATGAAGGTCACGCTGTAGTCCAGTGAGCTGTACTGGCGCAGGGCGGTGATGATACCCAGGGAGATGCCCACGATGATGGCCAGAACCGTTGCGGTGGTGACCAGAAGGATCGTGGCGCCCATGGCACGGCCGAGGGCGTCGGTTACGGCTTCACCCTGGACGCTCTGGCCCAGGTCGCAGGTGGCCACGAAGGGCGCCAGGCATTTCACGGCGCCGCCGAGCCAGTGGAAATAGCGCAGTGGGGCCGGGACGTCCAGGTTCAGGAGCTCGATGCGGCTGCGGATCAGTTCTTCCCGGTTAGGGGCAGGGTTTTCACGCAGATCATGCAGGGGGTCCCCTGACGCCGCTGTCAGGAGGTAGACGAGGAAGGAAGCCCCGAAGAGGATTAGCACGGCGGTCAAAAGCCGCCGGACGATGTAGGTAACCATAAAGTTGTCAGCCTCATTAGTACGGTCCGGGGGTTCTCCCGGCACTCGCAGAAGTGTAGTGCAGGTCATAGTGGCTGGGAATTTGGTAGTTCCCAATCACTTGCCGGAGGCGCGGGAGGGCCGTGGAAAGCAGGAGCTTGGAAAGAGGCAAGGCGCCGGGGCCGTGGAGGCCCCGGCGCCTTGCGGGTTACTGCATGGCGCTCAGGCCACCGGAATTACTTGACTTCCCATTCCCAGAAGTTCCACCAGACGCCGGTCTGGTTGGGCATGTAGGAGTTGATGCCGCTGATGCTGTCGCTGTGCGCGTCAACGCCCGGCGACTGGAAGAGCGGCAGGCCGAAGGAGGAATCCCAAATCAGCTTGTCAATCTGCGTCTGCAGCTCGCGCTGCTTTTCCACATCGGTTTCAACGATCAGCTGATCCATCAGGGCATCAGCCTCGGGGTTCGAGAACCCGCTGTAGTTGGACGCAGCACCCGTCTTGAAGAGCTGCGGAACGCTGCTGACGCCAACACCCGAGCTGATCCAGCCGAAGATCGATGCATCATAGGTGCCGCCGCCCAGGGCCGAGCCCCAGTCGGAAGCGCCCAGGCCGCCGTCGACGACCTTGAAGCCGGCCTGGGAAGCAGACTCGGCAATCAGCGTGTAGGCGTCAGCGCGGTTGGGGTTGTCCTTGTTGTACATGATCCGGACTTCCGGGGTGGCACCGGCCAGGAGTTCCTTTGCGCCTTCAATGTCCACCTCGCCGTAGGCTGAGGACCCGTTGTTGCTGGCGGATTCCTCATAGCCGGGCTGGTCGGCAAGGAAGATCTGCGAATTCAGCGGGGCTGCATCCGGGTTCAGCTTCTTGACGATCGAGTCAACGATTGCGTCGCGGGGAACAGTCTTCATGAAGGCTTCGCGTACGTTCTGCTCGGCGAAAACGCCCGAGAAGTTCAGGTCGAGGTGATCGTAGGCGAGCTGGTTGCCGCTGTTGATGGTCACGCCGTCGATGGCTTCCAGCTGTGCCACGGTGTCGGCTGAAGCCTGCGGAGCGATGATATCCACTTCGCCGTTCTTCAGGGCCTGGACCTGCGCCGGGGAGTCACCGATGTAACGGACGTTGATTTCGTCGACCTTGGGTTCGGTGCCCCAGGTGTAGTCCTCATTGCGGACCAGCGTCATCGAGTTTTCCGGATCAATGGCTGAAACGATGAAGGGACCATTGGAGAGGTAGAGCGAGGCATCCGAGGGCAGGGACTTGGTGTCGAAGCCGGTGTTCCAGAAGTCAGAGACTGCCTTCAGTTCCTCGTTGACCGGGGCAGGGTTGGCCGGATCGCCGGCCGGGCTCTCCTGGATCAGCTTGATCAGGGCGTCGCCGTCGGCCAGGCCTGCCTTTTCAGCCACCACGTGAGCGGGAACGTTCACACCGCCGTCTGACATCAGGCCGAATGCAACCTCCCAGTCAGCGAAGGGCTCGGAGTACGTCATGGTGATGCTTCGTCCGTCATCGCCGACCTCGGGCACATTGGTCAGGCCCAGACCGGAGGTGTCCCCGGCGTAATCGAAGTAGCTGGTGCCGGAGACAACCGCTCCCTCGTCATCCAGGGTGGCATCGTTGAAGTGGCCGGAGTTCACGGCCCACAGCAGCATCAGGTCATCAGCATCGACGGGTTCACCGTCGGACCAGTTAACTCCTTCGTTAACGGTGTACTTGACCGTCAGCGGGTCGTCGGAGACCTTCTCATAGGAACCGAATTCTTCCAGCGGCACCACTTCAAGTTCGTCAGTGATGTAGTTGAACCCGGAGTGCGTCGCGTACGCAATCTTGCCGTTGACATCCACGTTGCCGTTCGCCGTCTGGCTGTTGAACGAGCTAAAGGCGTTAACCTCTACGACGCGGACTGATCCGCCGGTGCTCTCGCTGTCAGTGGACCCGTTATCGGTGGTCCCCTGGTTCGCAGCACAGGCGCTCAGTGCAAGCGCAGCTGCTGCTGCGACTCCCACTGCTTTGGAAATACGTCCGAAACGCATTCCGCCTCCTAATTCTTAGTGCGGTTTCTCTCCGGCGGGATTACCGGAAGGACGGACAGCGCAGTTCCTGCGTGTCTCGTCGCATATGAGTAGAAGAGTAAGCCTCTGACCCCTACTGGGTCGTAACCTGGTTCACAGCAGGACACGGTTGTTACACGTTTGCAACCTGGAAAAACGAATTTGGGGATGTGGCCTGGCGCACACCCTGGTGATGCTCTATTCTTGTCCGCTCACCATGCCAGTTTGCTGCCGGTGGCCGAGTGGCGTCCCCTGCTCCCCCGGCTCGCGTCCCCGATAAACTGCTTGGATCAGCAGCCACACGAAGCAGGGGAAGACGTGAAAATCACGATTATCGGTGGATCCAAAGGCACAGGGGCGCAGTTGGCCCGCCTGGCCCGGGACGCCGGCCATGAGGTCACGGCCCTCTCGCGCAGCGGAAGTGCACCGGACGGGGTGCGGGCTGTCGCGGGGAATGCTGCTGACCCGGCGGCAGCCGCCGCGGCCGTGGCCGGAGCTGACGCCGTCGTCGTCACGGTAGGCGGAGCCAAGGGCGTTGCCCAGCACCGTGCGGCGGTCACCAGGACCGTCATCGACGCGATGCAGGAAACAGGGGTGCGGAGACTGGTTGTGCAGTCTTCGCTGGGCGCTGGAGACTCGGCGTCCCAGCTGCCTGGTCCGCTCCGGCTGATCATGCGCACCGTCCTGGCCAAACCGCTGGCGGATCACAATGAGCAGGAACGTGCTGTGCAAGGCTCCGGCCTGGACTGGACCCTTGTCCGGCCCACCGGCCTCACGAACAGGGAACCGGCGGGAACCTGGCGGGCTCTCGAAACGAGTGACGCTGGAAAGCTGGGCGGTTCGATTTCCCGGGGGGATCTCGCCGCGTGCATCTTCGGTCTACTCAGCGATGATGCCAGTGTTGGCAAGGCTTTGGGGCTGAGCAGCTAGAGCCGGCTCCGGGCAATTGTCCGCCGGCCCGCGTCCAGCCGCCTGGTCCAGCCGCGGCCGTCGAGGTACTCCAGCAGCGGGATCGCGACCCGCCGGGTGGTGCCCAGAGCCTTGCGCGCCTCGCTTGTGGTGAACGGCTGCGGCAGAGCGGCAAGCTCGCGCATGGCCAGGGCGGGAGCTTTCGGCAGGAGGACGACGCCGTCGCCCAGCCTCAGCAGGCGTCCGCTGCGTTCAGCGGCCGCCAGTTCCCTGGCTCCCAGGCCGAGGGCAGTAAGGTCGTGGGCCTCGGGCGCGGCAAACGGCGTGGCCGCCAGCCGGCTTTCCAGCTCACGCACTCCGGCTTCGGCCGCACCAAGGCCCTGCCGCCCGCCCGGGAGATGGATGAAGCCGCTCCCGTGTTCCAGCCCCGCAGCCTGGACAACGCTGTCCAGCAACGCTCCCCCGGCCGGCTTGATCAGGTCCCGCGCGGCCCCGAGGGACAGTCCCGCCGCCAGCGGATCGCGTTCGCTGAGCTGCTCGACGGCGGCGCGGAGCCTGCGTGTCCAGTCGGCAAAAGCGGATTCATGGACCCAGGTGTCGCCGAAGGCCAGCACTCCGCCGGGCATCCGGTCCAGCCCGGCAACACCCATTCGGCGCAGTTCCTGGACTGAAACAACGCCCCGGCGGGCCACTTCCGTCAGCGCATCCCCCTCGGGCCGCATATCCGCAAGGGCCCTGGCCCGGCGGCTGCTGTCGCCACGGCGGCCCAACAAGGGCGGATCGACGTCGAGGATCTGCGCCCCGGCCAGGACCGATCTGCTGCCGCTGGCCCGCAGGACCAGGCGGTCACCAAGTTCCAGCGGGATCCGGCGGTCGAGTGTCAGCCGGGCGTGATCCCCGTCGAAGGGACGGATCCGGCCCGGCACGGCGGCGGTGCCGATGTGGACTACCAGTTGTCCCGGAGCGTCGGGGAACGCGGCGCCCATGGTGCGCCGGATGTCCACGGTATCCACCACCGGCCAGCTGTCCTCGGTTAACAGAACGTCGCCCCGGTGGATGGCACCGGCGGATGCTCCGGACCGGAGATTGACCGCAACGCGGCTGGTGGGGCCAAGCGACTCGACGGCCCGGTTACGGCTGTGCAGTGCCCGCACGGACACCGTGTGCTCGCCGTCCTGGCCCAGGAGCCGCAGCCGTTGCCCCTCTGCAAGGGTTCCGGCGGTCAAGGTGCCGGTCACCACCGTTCCGGCCCCGCTGATGGTGAACGATCTGTCGATCCAGAGCCGGAGCCGGGCCGTCGGATCAGGCTCCGGCAGGGAGGAACCCAGCCGGTCCAGGGCGCCGCGCAGCTCCTCGAGCCCGGCCCCGGTCACCGCCGATACGGTGACGGCCGGCGCATCCCGCAGCCCGGTCCCGGCGAGCTCGGCCCGCACCCGCGCGAGAACCTCGTCGACGCCGCCGGGCGCCCGGTCGCTGCGGGTCAGCACCACGATTCCGCTGCTGATTCCCAGGGCCGCAATCGCGTCGCGGTGGTCACTGGACTGGGCCTGCCAGCCTTCATCGGCCGCGACGACGAAGCAGACGGCGGATACCGGTCCCAGCCCGGCCAGCATGTTGCCGAGGAACCGTTCGTGCCCGGGAACGTCCACGAAGGCCACGTCCCTGCCCGATTCCAGGGTGGTCCACGCGAAGCCCAGGTCGATCGTCAGCCCACGGCGGCGTTCCTCGGCCCACCGGTCGGGCTCCATTCCCGTCAGGGCACGCACCAGTGTGCTTTTGCCATGGTCAACGTGACCGGCGGTTGCCAGGACAAACATGTTCAGCTGCTTCCGGATTCGAGCCGTTCACCGGCCGGGGCCAGTGCTGCCCGCACAGCGGCGGTGAGTGTTTCGTCGTCGTCTTCCGGAATGCAGCGCAGATCCACCAGGCAGGCGCCGCCGTGAACCCGGGGCAGCACCGCCGGATCCCCGGTGCGCAGCCGCGGGGCCGCGTCTTCCGGCAGCCGGACAGCCCAGCCCGGCAGCGGCACACCGGGCGCTCCCCCGCCGCCGACCCTCCCGTCATGCTCGACCACGGTTCCGCCCACAGCGTCCGCGAGCGCTTCGGTCCGGCGGCGGAGGCGGATTGGGTCCACGTGCAGGGCTGCGGCGACCGGCGGCAGCTCCCCGGACACGGTGGCTTCGAGGGCGGCCAGGGTCAGTTTGTCTGCCCGCAGTGCCCGGGCCAGGGGGTGCCGTGCCAGCCGGGCGATAACCTCTGCCCGGCCGAGCAGCAGCCCTGCCTGCGGGCCGCCCAGGAGCTTGTCGCCGCTGGCAATAACGACGTCGGCACCGGCGGTCAGTGCGCCCGCGATGTCAGGTTCGTCCGGCAGGGCCGGGTCCGGAGCCAGCAGGCCGCTGCCGAGGTCCACCACCAGGGGAACACCGTGCGTCACGGCCAGGGAGTGGAGCTGATCAACGCCCACGCTGGAGGTGAAGCCGCTGACCAGAAAGTTGCTCGGGTGCACCTTCAGCAGGCAGCCGGTCCGCTCTCCGATCGCGGATTCATAGTCCTGCAGGTGGGTGCGGTTCGTGGTGCCCACTTCCCGCAGGCGGGCACCGGTGGATTCGATGAGTTCCGGCAGGCGGAACCCGGCACCGATTTCCACGAGTTCCCCGCGGCTGATAATTACGTCACCGGTGCCGGTCAGGGCAGTGGTGGCCAGCAGCAGTGCGGCGGCCCCGTTGTTCACAATGAGCGCGTCCTCGGCGGCAGGGCAGGCCCGCAGCAGCGCGCCCCGGGCGCCGGCGCCCCGCCGGGACCGCGTGCCGGACGGCAGGTCCAGTTCGACGTCGACATACCCTGCTGCCGCCAGCAGGGCCTCCCGTGCGGACCGGGACAGCGGTGCGCGTCCCAGGTTGGTGTGGACGACGACGCCGGTGGCGTTGAGTACCGGCGTCAGCGACGTTGCTTTCCGGGCCGATATCGCCGCCAGCACTCCCGGTTCGACATCCCCGGGTGCAAGTTCGCCCCGGCGCGCCTGGCCCTGGAGATCCTGAACGATGGAGCGGATCACGTCATCGCCCAGGCGTTCCCGGGCACGCCGGACCTCCGGATGCGCCAGGATCCGGTCGGTGCGCGGGATGAGCCTGCGCGGGTCGTCTTGCCCCACGTCCCTCCTTCGGGACTCGCTGTCAGCGGCTGAAGTTGGCGGAGGCGGACGGGAATCGAACCCGCCAGACCGAGGTGCTCGGTCTCACCGGTTTTGAAGACCGGGGGGCCCACCAGGACCCGGACGCCTCCATGAGGATGCTAACACTGTGCGGTTCTCCTAGACTGATCGGCATGAACGGGAACATTGCCCCTCACCAGGAAGCCCTTCGGCTCACCGGCTACGCTCACGGCGGAGGATGCGCCTGCAAGATTCCGCCGGGTGAACTCGAAGACGTGGTCCGTGGCCTGGTCGGCCAGTCCCATCCGAACGTGCTGGTGGGGCTCGACGGCGGCGATGATGCTTCCGCTGTTCTGGTGGGCGAGGACCTTGCTGTCCTTTCCACGGCGGACTTCTTTACCCCGGTGGTGGACAACGCCTACGACTGGGGCAGGATTGCGGCCGCGAATGCCCTTTCGGATATTTATGCCATGGGCGGGCGTCCCATCAGTGCCATCAATCTGGTGGGCTGGCCCCGGGACGTGCTGCCCATGGAACTGCTGACCGAAGTCCTGCGCGGCGGCCTCGACGTAGCCTCGGAAGCCGGCTGCCCGGTGACCGGCGGCCATTCCATCGACGATCCGGAGCCGAAGTACGGAATGGCGGTGACCGGCGTCGCCCACCCCGGCAAGCTGCTGCGCAATGATGCCGCCCGGCCCGGGCTGCCGATCACGCTGACTAAGCCGATCGGCCTGGGTTTGCTGAACAACCGGCACAAGCAGACGGGTGAAGTTTTTGCCGAGGCCATTGAGACCATGGTGGCGCTGAACCGGAGCGCCGCTGAGGCAGCCGTCCAGCACGGTCTGCAGGCTGCCACGGACGTCACCGGGTTCGGTCTGCTGGGGCATCTTTACAAGATGTGCCGGGCCTCCGGTGTGGGCGCGGTCATCGATGCGACCGCGGTGCCGCTGGTCACGGGTGCCCGCGAGGCGCTGCGGGACGGCTTTATCTCCGGCGGTACGCGCCGCAACCTGGACTGGGTCCGCCCGCATCTGCGGCCAGGCCCTGGGATCTCCGAGGAGGACCTGCTGGTGCTGGCAGACGCCCAGACCTCCGGCGGGCTGCTGGTGGTGGGTGAGCTGCCCGGATACCCGGTGATCGGGCACACCACGGAAGGCACGGGCATCGAGGTGCGGTAGGCGGGCTTTCTTAGCTGGAGGCCGGGCTTAGCCGCCGGTGGTGATCGAATCGTGGGTGATGCCCGCACGGCGGCGGGCCGCCAGGCGGTTCTTCTGCGGTTCGATTGTGTACCGCGGATCCTCGGCCGAGGCGATGCCCGCCCGCAGGATCCCGAACCGGGTGAGTACCGACGCACCAAGCAGCGACGCTCCCGAGAGAGCGGCGACCGCTCTGTTCCGCCCGCCGAAGAGCGCACCCAGTCCCCCGGCCACCGCCAGCCGTTCACTCCACACGAGCATCTTTCCCGGACTGCCCAGGTGAAGTGGTTCCGCGGCAGTAGGATCCATGTTCTTTTCCATGATCCGGACGGCCGCCAGCTCCCCCGCGACGCCCAGCACGGCCAGTGCCCGCGCCGGTCCGGACTCCCGGGCCGGCGTCGTCATCATGCCCAGGCCTCCCGCGGCCAGGCTGGCGGAGCTGACGAAGACGAAGGGCAGATCCTCCCGGGCCGCATTCCAGGTCGGGTTAGCCGTGTTGGAGAGCAGGACGGCGGTGTACGCCGCCAACGGCGTGGCAAAGACTGCCGCTTCGTACCCGGCAGGCCCTTCCAGGCCCCGCAGGAGCCGGCGGAGCGGGCCCAGCGGAACACGTGAGCCGGTGATCCGGTCCAGTTCGGACACGCCCGCCACCCCGGCTCCCACGCTGAAGACCGTGAGGATCCAGGAGCCCACGCTCATGGGGGAACTCGGTTTGAAGGTCCGGAGCATGTGGTGGAAGCGCTCCGGGCGGCCCAGATCCGCCACCAGTGCGACGGCGCCCACGCTGACGGCGGCGAGCGCCGAGAGCCGGCTGTTGCGGCACAGCAGGGGTTTGCCGGCCAGCTGCGCGCCTGCGCCGAGGAGCGCGGAGCCACCGGCTACCCCGCCCAGAAAGAGGTAGGCAGCGATCGGGTTTCCCCACGGCGGTGCCTTGACCACCGGGCGGCCGTAATACGAGGTGAACTCGGCCTCGGGGACCATTGGAACCTCACCCCGCCCGCCGCCTCCCCCGGCGCGGCGGCGTTTACCGCCCCGCGTCCGGCGGCGCGGCGGTTCGGGCGGGCGGTAGCTGTCGTAATCGGAGACGGTCAAGCCCGGTCTCCTGCGAGGAACGCGGCGGCTGCGGCCACCAGCATGCCGGCGGCGGCCAGTCCTGCCCGCTTGTACATCCGCGGCAGGTCCGCCGTGGGTACCCGCGGATCCGGCGGGAGCCCGTAGACCTCCGGCTCGTCCAGCAGCAGGAACACGGATCCGGTGCCGCCCACGCCGTCGGCGTCGTTAGCTCCGTACAGGCGTGCCTCGGTGAGTCCCTGCGCGTGCAGTTCAGCTACCCGTTCCCTGGCTGTGGCCACCATTTCCGTGCGCTCGCCGTACTTGATCGACGTCGTGGGGCACGTCTGGGCGCACGCCGGGGTCTGGTCCTCAACGATCCGGTCGTAACACAGGGTGCATTTCTGGGCGACGCCTACGTTGTGCGCCGGAGCCTGTTCCCCGGGGGTGAAGTCGCGGTCATTTTTCGACTGGACCGTCCCGTTCTGCCGGCGCTCGATCACCCCGAACGGGCACCCGGCCACGCAGGTTCCGCACCCGTTGCACACATCGTCCTGCACAACCACGGTTCCATGCTCGGTCCGGAACAGGGCTCCGGTGGGACACACATCGAGGCACCCGGCGTTCGTGCAGTGTTTGCAGACGTCCGAGGACATCAGCCAGCGGAAATCCGGCGTGTCGGGCGGAGTGGTGTCGGTACCGGCGAGGTTCGCGGCCGGGCCCGTTCCCGGCGCTCCGATTTTGGGCATACCCAGGTTGACCAGGGCCCGGCCGGATTCGCGGGCCCGGCCAATCTGCTCCCCGTCCTGCTCAACGAACGCGACGTGCCGCCAGGTGTCCGCACCGAGGGACCCGGTGTTGTCGTAGGAGGACTCAAGCAGTTCATAGTCCGAGTCGGTGGGATTGCGGTTCCATTCCTTGCACGCGACTTCGCAGGCCTTGCACCCGATACAGATCGAGGTATCCGTGAAGAAGCCCTTCCGGGGATGCCCGGTGTGCCTGACGTGGTCCGGTGACTCAGTCAGCTGATTCATTCGGTGTCTCCCTTCATCCCGCTGCCCGGTGCCGGGCCGGGATCGCTGAGCTTCTGGTTGCCGGTCGCCGGAGTCACCCCTGCCCGGTCCTGGTATTGCGCAATCAATGTAAGCAGTGCGGGTCCGCGCGGCCGCCGCCCCGGAACGATGTCGCAGGACCCGGCCTTGGACTCCTGGATCTGCACGTTTGGATCGAGCGTGACGCCCAGCAGGTCGTTGGCCGCGTCGCCGGACACCACCGCTTCCTGGCCGACTCCCCAGTGGTAGGGCAATCCGATCTGGTGGAAGGTCTGCCCGGCGATGGTCAGCGGTTTCACGCGGTCAGTCACCAGCACCTTCGCCTCGATGGCGGACCGCGGCGAAATGATGGTGGCCCACCCATAAGGTTCCAGGCCTCTTTCCGCTGCCAGTTCCGGGGAGACCTCGCAGAACATCTCCGGCTGCAGCTCGGAAAGGTAGGGCAGCCACCGGCTCATGCCACCCGCGGTGTGATGCTCGGTCAGGCGGTACGTGGTGAACACGAAGGGGTAGACCGAGGCACCCGCTGCACCGGCACTCGGCGCGCTGAGGTTGTCCGCGCGGGGGTAGGTCAGCCGCGCCGGGTTGGCCTGCTGGGAGTACAGCGGGTTGGCGATCGGTGACTCCTGCGGCTCGTAGTGGGTGGGCAGCGGTCCATCGACCATACCCTTCGGCGCGAACAACCAGCCCTTGCCGTCGGACTGCATGATGAAGGGGTCATCGCCAGCCAGGGCGGCGGCACCACCGGCGTCGAGGTCCGGGGTGGAACCCGGTGCCCGGTCCACCGGGAAGTCGGGCACGTCGTCGCCAGTCCACCGGTTCTGCTCCGCATCCCACCAAATGTATTTCTTGCGTTCACTCCAGGGCTTGCCCTCGGGATCCGCCGACGCCCGGTTGTACAGAATCCTCCGGTTCGCGGGCCAGGCCCAGCCCCACTGCGTGGCGGCAGGTCCTTGTTCCCGGCCCGGTTTCCGGTCCGCGGCGTGGTTGATTCCGTCCGCGTAGACCCCGGTGTAGATCCAGCAGCCACCCAGGGTAGAGCCGTCGGCGCGCATCTCGGTGTAGGAGGACAGCGGTGTGCCCGCCTTGGGACCGGTGACGTGCCTGCCGTTGATTTCGGCCAGCACCGACTCGGGGTCGACTTCACCGTTGTCCATCAGCGGGTAGTCCCACGTCAGGTCCAGCAGCGGCCGGTCCCGCGGGTCTGTCGATCCGGCAAGTTTCGCCCGGATACGTTTGCCCAGTTCATGGAAGAATTCCAGTTCGCTCTGGCAGTCTCCCGGCGGCTGAATGGCCTGGTGACGCCACTGGAGCATCCGTTGAGTCTGGGTGAAGGAGCCCGCTTTCTCCACGTGCGTTGCGGCCGGCATAAAGAAGACCTCGGTCGCAATGTCCTCCGTCTTGAGTTCGCCCGAGGCGATCTCCGGTCCGTCCTTCCACCAGGTTGCCGTCTCAATCAGGCTGAAGTCCCGCACGACCATCCACTTCAGGTGGGACATGCCCAGCCGCTGCATCCGTCCGTTGGCAGAGCCGACCGCCGGGTTCTGGCCGAACACGAAGTAGCCGTCAATGCCGTCGTCGAGCATCCTCATGACCGTGTCATAGGTACCGTGCGGGCCGTTGATCCGCGGCAGGTACTGATAGGCCCATTCGGTATCCTGGGTGGCAGCGTCTCCCCACCAGGCCTTGAGCAGGCTGACGGTATAGGTATCGGCGGCGGCCCAGTAACCCTTCTGTTCCGGCGAGCCGATGCCAGCCAGGTACTGGTCCAGGGACTCCATTTCCGCCTTGGGCATCGGGAGGTAGCCCGGGAGGAGGTTGAAGAGCGTGGGAATGTCGGTGGACCCCTGGATGCTGGCATGTCCGCGCAGCGCCATGATCCCGCCGCCGGGCCGTCCCACGTTGCCCAGCAACAGCTGCAGGATCGCGGCGGTGCGGATGAACTGTGCACCCAGCGTGTGCTGCGTCCAGCCAACGGCGTAGGCGAAACAGGTGGTCCGTTCCCGTCCCGAGTTCTCCGTGATGGCACGGGCCAGGTACTCGAAGTCCTCCGCGGAAATACCGCAGGTTTCACTGACCATTTCCGGCGTGTAGCGGGCATAGTGCCGCTTCAGGATCTGGAACACGGACCGCGGGTGCTGAAGCGTCGGGTCCTGGACAAAATCGGGCCGGCCCATCGAGGGCCCGCCGCTGCCGTATTGGTCGCCTGTGGCCCGTTTGGACGTGTCGTGCCCGTGCTCGTGGCCGGCGGACTCATCCTCAGCCTCAGCCTTGCGCTCATAGGACCAGGACGACAGGTCGTAGTGCCCGGTCTCCGGATCGTACCCGGAGAACAGCCCGCCCAGGTCTTCGGTGTCACGGAAGTCTTCACTGACCAGCGTCGAAGCGTTGGTGTAGGCGAGGACGTATTCCTTAAACCACAGCTCGTTGCTGAGCACGTAGTTAATCAGGGCGCCGAGAAGCACAATGTCCGAACCCGCCCGGATCGGCACATGCTTGTCCGCAACAGCACTGGTCCGGGTGAACCGGGGGTCAACGTGGATGACCTTCGCTCCCCGGGCCTTGGCTTCCGTCACCCACTGGTAACCGACGGGGTGGCATTCGGCCATGTTCGAGCCCTGAATGACGATGCAGTCGGCGTTAGCCATGTCCTGGAGCGATTGTGTGGCGCCTCCCCGCCCAAATGAGGTTCCCAAACTGGGAACCGTGGCGGAGTGTCAAATACGGGCCTGGTTCTCCAGCTGGATGGCTCCAGCCGCGGTGAAGAGCTTCTTGATCAGATAGTTCTCTTCGTTGTCCAGGGTTGCCCCGCCCAGCCCGGCAATGCCCATGGTGCGGCGCAGCGGACGGCCCTCGGCGTCGTTCTGTTCCCAGTGGTTTCGGCGGGCTTCGAGAAAGCGGTCCGCCAGCATGTCGATGGCGGTGTCCAGCTCCAGCGGCTGCCAGTCCGTCGCGTGGGGCGCCCGGTAGAGCATCTTGGTTTGCCTGCCGGCGGCGTTGACGAGCTGTTCGCTGGCTGCACCCTTGGGACACAGCCGTCCCCGGGAAATCGGTGAGTCCGGGTCGCCCTCGATTTGGACGACCTTCTCGTCTTTGACGAAGACGCGCTGTCCACAGCCCACGGCGCAGTAGGGGCAGACGCTCTGGACCACGCGGTCTGCGGTTGTGGTCCGGGGTGTTGTTTCGCGGGTCTTGGCGGAGGTCACGGCTTCTCCACGACCGAGTGGATCACCCGATCGGAATTGCCGTACCACCGGCCATTCAAGGAAGCTGAACCGCGACATGCCTCCCACCATAGCCGATGAGTCCGGTTCTGGCTCAGACCCGGCGGGTCCGGTACCTCAGATACGCGGTCCCGCCGGCAAATGTTCTCTCTTCAGCCAGCTCCAGATCGAGCTCGACGCCGTCGGGCAGCGCGCGCAGGCCCCCGCCAACCAGCTTGGGCACCACAAAGAACCGGAATTCGTCGACGATGCCCGCACGGATGGCGTCCGCGGCTGTCGTCGGCCCGAAAATTTCGACCAGGCCTTGCGCCTCCGCCACGATCCGCCGCAGCTGGTCCAGGCTCAGCTCCGGCACCAGGCGGGCCCGGTCCGAGGACAGCTCCGCGGAAGACATGGTTGAGGACACCACGATCTTGGATATGTCCTGCCAGCGGCGGGCGAACTCCTGTTCATCTTCGGACTGGTCTCCGGTGTCCGGAAAGTTCTCCCAATACTCCATCAGCCCATAGGTCTTGCGGCCGAGCACTTCCGTCGATACCTCGCGGAGCCGGTCGAGGTGGACGGCGAACATCTCATCGGAGGGGCCGGTCCATTGGAAGTCCCCGTCCTTATCGGCCACGTAGCCGTCCAGGGACACTGTCGTCGCGTAGATCAGGGTTCCCATAGCCGTTCCTGTTTCCATCGCCTGCGCCGGCGGTCAGCTGTGCTTGAGCTCCTGCGCAAGCATCACAATGATGCCACTCGGTCCGCGGACATACGTCAGCCGGTAAATGTCCTTGTAAGTTGCCACCCCACGCAGTGGATGGCAACCGTGCGCGGCTGCAATTTCAAGCGCTGCATCCAGATCGTCGACCGAGAACGCAACCCGGTGCATTCCAATCTCGTTGGGGCGGGTAGGCGGCGTTTCAATGGCTTCCGGATGGAGGTATTCGAAGAGCTCCAGCTGGCCGTGCCCGTCCGGGGTCTGGAGCATGGCGATCCTGGCGTGGTTGCCGTCCAGCCCGACGGCGGTGTCAGTCCACTCGCCGCTGACCGTGTCCCGGCCAAGAACCCTGAGCCCAAGGTCGGTGAAGAAGGCAACCGCTGCTTCGAGGTCGCGGACCGCGATCCCAACGTTCTCGAGTCGAATGGCCATGCCCGCCATGCTAGCGAGCCGGAATCGCGGCCAGAAGCCCGCGCCAAAAGCTGGGACTGCGGCGAGGCACAGACGCGGGTGTGTGGCTCACCGGCCCTGATACCAGCAGATAGTCCAGGAATGGGACGCTTCGGGGAGAACGCCACAGGCCACTGACGGTGGGCTTGCACACCCGCCCGCGTGCTGCTTGCATATCCGCATGCAAACCAGCCCCGCTGCTCCCCTGCTGCTCACCGCCCTGTCGGCCTTTCAGGCTGCCCTTGCCGCCGGGGTCCCGTGGGGGCGTGCCGCATATGGCGGGCAGCGGCCGGGCAGGCTGCCGGCACGGTTGCGGCTCACGAGCGCGGTGGCCTCGCTGGTGTATGCGGCGGGTGCGGCCGCTCTGGCGTCTTCCCGCCCATCCCCCGTCGCCCGGCGGTATATTCTCCGTGGGTGCGTCGCCCTCGGTTCCCTGGGGACCGTGGCAAACGCTGTTTCCCGCTCACCCGTGGAGCGGCTGTGGAGCCTCTGGTCTGTGGCGCTGGCCTTCACTTCATGGCGGGAATTGCGACGGCGGTGACGCGCTGCCGCCTGCCGCTAAGGGGAGCCGGGCGCCGTCGTCGGGCGTGAGCCCCTACCCCGGCAGATCGTGCTGTTCGGGGGTGATACTCGCCTGAATTTCCCGGATGGTGGCACCCAGAATGCCGTTTGAGAGCAACCCAGCGCCGAGGGGTCCGGAGGAATCGGCACCAAGCGACGGAAGCCGCCGAAGCACTGCCCGCTCGTCAGCGGTCAGCTGCTCCAGCTGCCAGTGAACCTCTTCCTCCACCAGTTCCGGCTTTCCCGGGTTTGCGAGCGCAACTGCCTTGACCGCGTAGGCGGCGGCGCCCAGGGCGTGCGCTCCCATGTGAGCGACCGCTGCAGCCTGGGCAACCGACCGGGCCGCTGCCGCACCGGCGGGAGACTTCGCGGCACTCGCAGCTTTCACCGCCACCATCCGCTTGCCGATCTCCTCGGCAGCGGTCCCCTCACCACGGCTGTATGCCCGGGCACGTACCAGCGCATCCCGCACCTGCTCCTGTGCCGGTGATTCGGCGTCGACGTCGAACAGCGGAAGCACCCGTTCTGCACAGGAAACAGCCCACCGTGCAATTGTCCGCCGGTCTGAATCGCTGAGAGTCTGGAGGGAGGTCACGGCCGAATTCTGTCACATCGGATGAATCTGTTTCTGTTGAGACCGTGGCCTGTTTGCGCCGGCGCAGGCCCGGACCGTAGGGCGGATAGGGCCGGCCGATGCGTGGACCGGTCCAATACCTTCCGCCGATCAAAGCAGTTCTGGTCGGTGACAGCAGGACCAGCTGTACCGGACGTTCATCTGATCAAGCTTTGTCAGCAACACCCAGGAACATCAGGCGAACAGGAATCAAGCAGCGCACTGCGCCCGGCGACAGTACTGTGATCCCGAAGGATTGATTTGCGGCCAACAGATTGCCGGAGCTGGAGAGGGAGAATGCCATGGCTGAGAACAACGCGGGACTGTCCAAAGAAGAGCGCGAGGCAGTCAAGCAGCGGGCTGCAGAGCTGCGCGCCCAGGAAAAAGCCGGGAAAAACCGCGCCGCAGGTGAGCAGGCCGTCCGCGAGGCGATTGCCGCTTTGCCGGATGACGATCGGGTGCTCGCCGAGGGCATCGACAGAATCGTCTCCGAAGTCGCTCCGCACCTTGTTCCCAAGACCTGGTACGGATTCCCTTCGTATGCCAACGCGGACGGGAAGGTGGTCGTGTTTTTCAAGGCGGCGTCCAAGTTCAGCTCCCGTTACGCCACCCTCGGTTTTGAAGAGTCAGCGCAGCTTGATGACGGGGACCTGTGGGCAACGTCCTTCGCGGTGCTGGCACTGACGCCCGAGACTGAGCGGACGATCGCAGAGCATATCCGCAGGGCTGCGGGCTAGCCTCGGTGCCGGGGGCGCACTGTGCTGCTTCATGACCGCATGCGCATCACCGGCTACTTATTTTCTAACCGCGAGTCTTTTGGCTGACGTATTGCGAATGCGAGAGAAGCACTCAGCACGAGCGCCGTCATACCGCCGAGAATCAGGGCGAATTGAGATGAACCCTGATCAATGAGGATGCCGGTGGCTGATGCTGAGATCGCTGCGCCGAGATTCACGGACGTATTGATCCAGCTCGAGGCTTCGGTTCGGGCGGCTGGTGATGTGATGCTGTCCGCGGCCAAGTAGCCGGTGATGAGCGACGGCGCCAGGAAGAGGCCCACTATGGTCAGGATGATGGCTGTGGCGGTAACCGATGTGACCATTCCCAGGACGATGGTTCCGAGGGCCATGAGTATGCACATGACAAGCAGCCGGGTCCTCAGCGGTGATCGCCACACGTGCCTGCCGTAGAGAAGTCCCCCGGCGGCGCTTCCCGCTGCGAACGCCGATAGGAGCCAGCCTGCCAGGGTCACCGAGTTCTGCCTGTCGGCGTACGCAGGGACCGCGACCTCGATTGCACCGAGCACGACGCCGACGCCTAGGAGGACGAGAAGGATGGGTTGGAAACCCCGCTGACGGATTGGCCTTTCCGGAGGTGGCAGCCGATGAGGTGTACCCCGTTGCTTTCCCGAGACTGACCCCGACGTCATCCCGAGTGTTCCAAACACCATTGAAGCTGCAGACACCACCAAGCCGGCCAGCGGGGAACTTACAGCCATGACGGCTGCGATCACCACCGGGCCCGTGGTGAAAGTCAGTTCCTCGGCAACCGCGTCCACGCTGTAGGCCCGTGTGCGGACAACACCGGATGGTGTCAGCGCCGCCCAGAGGACCCTCATGGACGCTCCCAGCGGCGGAGTGCTTCCTCCTGCAGCCGCCGCAACCATGGCCAGTGGAAGTATGGCCGCCACCCCAAGGAAGAGCAGGCAAGCCATTAGACACAGGCTTCCCGCGTTGCCCAGAGCCAGCAAATTCAGGATCCGCCGTTGCCCCCATTTGTCGACGCACCGGGCGCGCCATGGAGCGGCAGCAACATTGGCCAGCCCGAAAGTTCCCGTGAGCAAACCGGCTGTGGCAAACGAATCAGTCGCATCCTGGATGGCCAGAAGAAGCGCCAGGCTGACCATTGCGAGGGACAATCTGCCAAGGAGCGCCGGAACAAAGACTCTTAGTGCTCCGGGGGTCCGGAGAACCTGAAGGTACGTAACGCGCTCAGCCACAGTTCAGCCCCTGTTCCCGGGGCAGATCAGACGGTTGGTTGATCTGGCGCAGTGCGGTAGGACGGTCAGAGAGCTGTCTCATGTGTGGTTTCCTTCAAGGGGCACCTTGATCACAAGGTCAAAATGCCAAATCCGACGTCGGCTTGACTGAGCCAGGGCACGAAAAAGAGGCCGCCCGGGCCGGTGTAGCGGAGTGCTGCGCGGGCGAGACGCAGACCGTCAGTTGAAGAAG
This sequence comes from Arthrobacter gallicola, assembly GCF_014836775.1. Classification (GTDB taxonomy): domain Bacteria; phylum Actinomycetota; class Actinomycetes; order Actinomycetales; family Micrococcaceae; genus Arthrobacter_B; species Arthrobacter_B gallicola. Next base: position 197,067 of record NZ_JACSQD010000003.1, on the reverse strand, counting down.
GGCATAACCACACGCAGAGAGTATCAGAGGATGTATTTGGTATCCCGGTCGCCTACCGGGAGAACGCGCCGCCTGTTCACCATGGGCGTCCTTGAATGTCGACCTCTCCGTCAGGCCTCCGCGGCAAACAGCACTCCGCCTGTACCGGCAACCTCAACGGTCCTCGAACCCACCATGATTGTCCGCCGCGCCCAGCCCGCGTGCCCCACGATGTCACCGGCTGCGCGTGCGACCAGGTGAATATCGTGGGAGGCATAACCGTATGGCTGCTTCGGATCCCATTCACCAAAGTCAGAGAGATACTCGGCATCGAACAAGGACCGAAGCTCGTCCGTGAGCGCCGGAGTGAATGCTTCATGCCGAACTACTTCGACTGATGCAGCCAGCTGACCCATTCCGGAGTCCTCCCTGCCGTCATCCACCGTATGCTTCGGCTATGACAATCGCACAGTTGCCGGTCGGCCTATTGAACTGCGAATCGCCTTTGAGTTCGCAGGGTAGGGAGAAGGGCCGCCGGGGAGATAGGTCAGTCCCCCGCCAGTAACTGCGGCCGCCCAGATGGGGTTCCCCGAACGTATCCCGTCCCCCGATTCCAAGAGCCGTCATCCGCCAGCCGTTCAAAATTGCATGATCAACAACATTCCTGGCGACGACAACAAGCAGAAGTTCATCGGCCAAAACGAATCATCGTTGAAAGAGCAGGCCAAGGTGTTCTACTCCGGGATCATCGCAAGCGTCGATCCCGAGATCCTTCGTCTAAATTCAACGACGTTCCGTAACCGAGGAACCTGGCGGGCCGACCACATCCGAGGACGCCTCCGGCTCAGCAGGCACCGACTCTCACCCAGCAGCATCACTGGCCGGGACGCCTGGATGGATCGGGCCACCACCAGCGCGGCCGTGACCTGCGCCTTTGTGCACGCTCTGCCCTGCGTCGGGCGGCGTCGTAATACTCCTCCCGCGCCGCATCAAAGACCGGCTGAGGCAGGGTCAGCGGCGCACGGCTCAACTGTCGTCCTGCCAGAATCTCGCTGATGGCGCCCGGGATCATCCGCATCCCCTGCCAACCCTTGACGGACCGCCTGATCCGTTCCCCGTCCTCCGTGAGAAGCATTCCCCACGACGAGTCCACTTCTGCCAGACCGGAACCAACGAGGATCGACATTGCAGTCTCCATCTGTTCCCGTGAAGGGACGTTGACCTGCAGCATGTCCCACCCCGGCAGCAGCGTACGGAGCGTTGAGGGGCGCTTACCACGATGCAGCAAGGTCATAAGCGTTGCGGCATCGGAGATATCCATTTCTTTACGGTCCATGCCAAACAGATTAGCGAGCAATACATTTTTGTGTGTTGGATCCACTTCGGCGAACGATGACAATCCGAGCATCCCGAGGATGAATGGTGCCAAGGCGACGATCGTCAGCACCCCGTCAATAATCCACAGCACCAGTGTCCGCTTCCTGGATTCTCGCAGCCGGGTGGTCCCATCGCCATTCCGGCCACCACGAGGGGCAATCCCGGGAAGACAGCGAAAGCCAGGACTTCAAGAGCAAAGAAGCCCACGAATATGCATTCCGTCCGGCTGTAAGACTATTGGGTTTGGTCTGTTTCTTCGGCTCAGTCATTGCGCCGTTTTGTTATTCCTCTACCCGGCGCGCACGAACCTCGGGATGGCAGGCATGGCCGCCCGGATCCTTTCCTTCCACTGCATACGAAAATGCCGCACTCCGAAGCAATGCACGGAGGGCGGCATTCTCATTCATTCAGGCGCAGAACCTAGACGTTGTTTCTAAATTCGACCGCGTTCCCTAGCCGGATAGCGTCTGCTGCACCACTCGCGACCGGATGAGGCTGGAGACTTTAAGCATGTGGTGACTGATGGCTCTCTTGGCGCTGCAAGTGGTCACCGCCCGATGCATCAACGTCTCCGGGAGTCGTCAGCCGGTTGTATCCAGGACCTCAACCGCCCCCGCAGGAACGGGACCGGACAGCCAAACTCCGGACTCCGACCGATAGAAGGAAACACCTTGTGACACCGCCATACCGGTATCAATCGCAAGAATCGCAGGAGAATTGTCCTTACGGTGTCCAACTTCCCTCGCCTGCTCCACGGTCTCCGCCAAGTGGACATACCGGCGCCCCATGGGAAGAATCCCGGCAGTCCGAATGACCGGGACAATATCCCGCGCGGTCCCGTGGAAAAGCACCGAGGGCGGCTCAACAGGTTCCTCCGCCGGCCGGACCGGCACGGAATGGCCATGCACCGCCCGGATCATGCCGTTGCTTATCTGATGGCGCTTCTTCCCAGCAGCCTCCAGCACCTCGTGAAGCCTCACTTCATCAACGACTTCCCACTTCGGGCCCAACCGGTGCAAGGCAGTAATCACCTCATCCACCTGAGCCCATCCCTCCTGATCCAGCACCAGCCCATAATCATCGGGGGCATGACGAAGCGCATGGGACAACACCCTACTGATTTCCGGCCGGCTAGGAGTACTGCTCATTCGTGTGCTGCCTTTCAGTGTTCTGCACGGTGCTGCTAACTGTCATCGGGACCCTGCGTTCCGGATCCAAAGGCGATCCACCCTTGTCTGGCCCTTTCTTGGCCAGGGTCAACTCCAGTCAAATTCGATGAAGTCCCGGGCGGCAGCAAGGAACCATTCCTCCATCGAGCTATACTCACGTGCCACCAAACGTCGGGGGCCGTTCTCATCCCAAATAAGATCCCAGTAATCGATCACTACAACCTTGCTGCCGGTCCAGCACGCCACGTCGTCGTTATCAGTCCGACGGGCAAAGGGAATGACCCCCCACCCCGGGAATACCTGCTCAATATGTTGAGCCCGCCGCAGCTGCATCTCTCCCCGTAATACCGCCCACGGATCCAGATCGATAATCCCGCACTCAATCATGTGGGCATATAAAGCAGGCAGCGATTCAGCTCCTATCATTGGATTAGCTCCTTCAAACTGTTAGTCCCCCGCCCACCCGATATACGGTGTGCCCTGTGGATTAGTATGTCTGAAAACGGACCTCTGCATCAATGCGATTTTCTATCCCCATCGTTGCTCGTGATGACGCAGATGTGAAAGAAGTCCTCTAATAGTGAACTAGCGACCAAAGCACAGCGGGAGATCCCGGTCGTTAGAGACGCCGAATGAGCCCGGACGAACGTCAGTATGCTCCCCACCCGGCGCACTTCGTGGATAGCCGCATAGAGCCGCTTCGGCTCCCACCTCGTTGGGACAGATCATTTGTAAAGCTATCGACCCCGGTCATAAGAAATGCCGCCCTCAACGTTTCCGGTGAGGGCGGCATTTCTACTAATTCAGGCGAGGGACCTAGACGTTAAAGCGGAACTCCACCACGTCGCCGTCGGCCATCACGTAGTCCTTGCCTTCAATCCGGACCTTGCCGTGGGCCTTGGCCTCAGCCATGGAACCGGCTTCGACCAGGTCGTCGAAGGAGACAACTTCGGCCTTGATGAAGCCGCGCTGGAAGTCGGTATGGATGACGCCGGCAGCCTGGGGAGCGGTATCGCCGCGGTGGATGGTCCAGGCGCGGGTCTCCTTGGGACCGGCGGTCAGGTAGGTCTGCAGTCCGAGGGTGTGGAAGCCGACACGGGCCAGCTTATCCAGACCGGATTCCTCCTGGCCGCTCATCTCCAGCATCTCGCGGGCTTCCTCTTCGTCCAGCTCCACCAGGTCGGCTTCGAGCTTGGCGTCAAGGAAGATGGCGTCGGCAGGGGCCACGAGTGCGCGCAGCTCCTCCTGGCGCTCCGGGTTGCCGAGGACGGCGTCGTCGACGTTGAAGACATAAATGAACGGCTTGGCGGTGAGCAGGCTCAGCTCGCGCAGGTGCTCCATGTCCAGCTTGTCGCTCTCCACGGAGGCGAAAATGGTGTCCCCGCGTTCCAGCACAGCCTGGGCGGCCTGCATGGCAGCCAACTGCGCGGCGTCGCGCTTCTTGATCTTCACTTCCTTCTCCACCCGCGGAATGGCCTTCTCCAGGGTCTGGAGATCCGCGAGGATCAGTTCAGTGTTGATGGTCTCCATGTCGGAGCTCGGATCGACCTTGCCGTCCACGTGCACAACGTCGGGATCATCGAAGACGCGGATAACCTGGGCAATGGCTTCGGCTTCGCGGATGTTCGCGAGGAACTGGTTGCCCAGGCCTTCGCCTTCGGATGCACCCTTCACAATGCCGGCGATGTCCACGAAGGACACGGTTGCGGGCAGGATGCGGGCCGAACCGAAGATCTCGGCCAGCTTCGCCAGACGCGGATCCGGCAGGGAGACGACGCCGACATTCGGCTCGATCGTCGCAAACGGATAGTTCGCTGCCAGCACGTTATTGCGGGTCAGCGCATTGAACAGGGTTGATTTGCCGACGTTGGGCAGGCCGACGATGCCAATAGTAAGAGCCACGTTAGCCAATGATACCGGGGCAGCTCCCGGGTGCCGAACCGGACCCTGCGACGGACCTTGCGACGGACCGGGCCCCGGACGGCGATCCCCGTCCGGGCGCGGGCCCGGCAGCCGTTAAGAGCCGGAGCGGCGTCCGCCCAGACCGCGTGAGGTATCCCCCATGGCCTTGAGCGTGGCCCGGATTTCCTTCGGCAGGGAGAAGATGATGTCCTCCTGCGCCGTGACGACCTCTTCGACGTCGCCGTAACCGTAGTCCGCCAGCAGGTTCAGGACGTCCTGGACCAGGTTTTCCGGAACGGAAGCGCCGGAGGTCACCCCCACGGTGGCAACGCCCTCAAACCAGCTCTCGTCGATCTCATTGGCGAAGTCCACGCGGTAGGAAGCCTTGGCCCCGTATTCCAGCGCAACTTCCACCAGGCGTACCGAGTTGGAGGAGTTTGCCGAGCCCACCACAATCACCAAATCCGCATCGGGGGCGATCTTCTTGATCGCAGCCTGCCGGTTGGAGGTGGCGTAGCAGATGTCGTCGCTGGGCGGGTCCTGCAGGGTGGGGAACCGCTGACGCAGCAGGTTCACCGTATGCATGGCTTCGTCCACGCTCAGCGTGGTCTGGGACAGCCAGATGACCTTGTTGGGATCCCGGACCACCACCTTGTCCACGTCTTCGGGACCGTTCACAATCTGCGTGTGCTCGGGAGCCTCGCCGTAAGTGCCTTCCACTTCCTCGTGGCCTTCGTGGCCGATCAGGAGGATGTCAAAGTCGTCCCGGGCAAAGCGCACCGCTTCCTTATGCACCTTGGTCACCAGCGGGCAGGTGGCATCGATGGTCTGCAGGTTGCGGTCCTTCGCGGACTGCACGACGGCGGGAGAGACACCATGGGCGGAGAAGATCAGCCGGGCGCCTTCCGGAACCTCGTCGGTTTCGTCGACGAAGATGGCGCCCTTTTCCTCCAGCGTGTGGACCACGTGCAGGTTGTGGACGATCTGTTTGCGGACGTAGATGGGCGGCCCGTAGGCTTCCAGCGCTTTTTCCACGGCGATGACCGCGCGGTCGACGCCGGCGCAATAGCCCCGGGGGGCGGCTAGGAGAACCCGGCGGGGACCGGCAACGGGCGCAGCTGCGGCAATCTCTTCGGGGCTGCGGCGGCGGCGGGGCACGGTGGGCATCGGCACGGAAACGGCTGTGCTGGTCATACCACCATGCTAGCCGGTGCCGCTGCCGGACCTGCGCCGGGGCAGCGGCCGTCCGCTGTCAGCGCACCCGGCGGCGGGCTCCGGCGGCAAGCCGGAGAACCAGTCCCAGCACCAGGATGAATGCTGCCCCCAGCAGGAGCGGGATGAGCCAGCCCTGGAACGCGGCGCTTACTTCGGGTGCCAGGCCGCTGAGGAAGGTGGATGCGACCGGGTTGGACGGTGAGTACCTGTCCGTCACCGCAGGGGCAGCACCGGCGAGCAGCCACAGGATGACTCCGGCGGCGAGGGCACCGGCACCGGCGAGTGCCAGCGTGGTCGAGCGGCGGCGGGCCAGGAGCAGCCCCAGCAGCAAGGCCAGCACTGCGGCTGCGGCGAACATGGGCCAGCCGTCCGCAAACCCGGTCAGCCGCTCCAGCCCGCCGCTGACGTCTGTGTTGGAGAGGGCAATCGGCCGGGGTGCACTGTCCGGCACGTCTGTTCCGATTTCCCCGGCAACCCCTGCCAGGACGAGGTTCAGCAGCGGGCCGATATCCAAGGTCGGGCTGCCGGACTCGAACGTCGCCGCGTGAGACTGCTCGAGGGTTGCTGTCCAGGCCTCTGGATATCCGGGATCCTGCTGGATTCCTGCCACGATGTTCTGCACAACCGGCTCGATGAATTCGGTGATGCCCTCCGGCAGGCCGTCAGCCGCTGAGGCGGCCGCCTGCTGCGCGATGGCAGTGGAGAGCTCCGCCTGGAATGCCTGGTTCTCCCCCAGCGGCTGGGCGAGGCTGGCAAACCCTGCCGGGGACACCACATTCTGCGCCACCCAGGCGCCGCAGGCTGCCGTCCAGGCCAGGAGCACGGCGGCCAGCACCAGGATCGCTGAACCAAAGCTTCGCATCTGTCTCCACTCGTTGTACTTGGGACCCCGGTCCGCGGCCCTGCTGGAATTCTGCCAAACGCCGGCGCTTCATCCACCATCCGGGGGCTCCTGCCCGCCGTGTCCTCAGTACCTGATAGACATTAACCGTGGACCAGTACCTCCCCGGGCACCGGCCAGCAGAACAACCCCAGGAGCTCGAATGCAGGATGACACAGGACCGCAGGGCCCTGATGAGGCAGACGCCGGGACCGCGCTGGCCCCCACAGCAGCCCTGACGTCACCGGAAAACCCCTGGCCGCTGGCGCTGCTTTCGAAAAACCTCAAGGCCTACATTGACCGGGCTCCCGCCGCGTGGGTCGAGGGGCAGATCATCGAGCTGAACCGCCGCGCCAACGCGTCGTACATTACGCTCCGCGACGTCGATGCTGAGATTTCGCTGTCCCTGACGGTATGGGGAACGGTGATGAACCGGCTGGAACTGCCGCTGGAACGCGGAGCGCGCGTAGTGGCGCACATCAAACCGGACTTCTGGATGAAGACCGGCCGTCTGTCCATGCAGACCCGCGATATTCGTCCCGTGGGCCTGGGCGACCTGCTGGCCCGGATCGAACGGCTCCGCCAGGCACTGACTGCCGAAGGCCTGTTCAGCACAGCCCGCAAGCGCCGGCTGCCCCTGCTGCCGGGCCGAATCGGCCTGATTACCGGGCGCAACTCCGATGCCATGAAGGACGTTATGCGCAACGCCGCCCTGCGCTGGCCGGCGGTGGAGTTCGAAGTGCGGGAAGTCGCCGTACAGGGCGTCAACGCCGTCGCCGAAGTGACCCGGGCCCTGGCGGCGCTGGACGCCATGCCCGAAGTCGACGTCATTGTCATCGCACGCGGCGGCGGATCCCTGGAGGATCTGCTGCCCTTCAGCAATGAGGACCTCATCCGGGCCGTGGCAGCCGCCCAAACGCCGGTGGTCAGTGCCATCGGCCACGAAGCTGACCGGCCCCTGCTTGACGAGGTCGCTGATCTGCGGGCCTCGACCCCCACCGATGCGGCCAAGCGGATTGTGCCCGACATCGGCGAGGAACTGGCGCGTATTTCCGCGGCCCGCTCGCAGCTGCGCCGCATCATGGAGCTGACGCTGGGACGCGAGTCCGAGCGGCTGCGGCATATCCGCAGCCGCCCGGTGCTCTCCGCACCCGAAACCATGCTCGCCACGCGCGCCGATGACATCAGCCGGCTGCGGGACAGGGCGTTCTCCGCGATGCGTGCCGAGGTACGGCGCGACGCCGACCGGATTGCCTACCTGCGGGCGCAGGTCCTGGCCCTCTCACCGCAGAAAACGCTGGACCGCGGCTACGCCGTCGTACAGCTTGGCGACGGTTCCGTGGTCCGCGAAGCCGCCGCAGTGAACCCCGGTACCCCGCTGCGCATCCGCGTGGCAGCGGGCGAGCTGGGGGCCACGGCAACGGATCCGCGGCCCCAGGACTGAATGTTCCACTTCCCCACCCAGCATCCAGGCAATTAGGAGAACAGCATGAACGAAGCAGCAGCGCTGCCGGCAGACGTCGAAGCCATGACCTACGAACAGGCCCGCGACGAACTGGTGTCAGTCGTCACCCGGCTGGAGGCCGGCGGTGCCAGCCTTGAGGAATCCCTCGCCCTCTGGGAGCGCGGCGAAGCGCTGGCCACCCGGTGCGAGTCCTGGCTTGAGGGCGCCCGCGCGCGCCTGGAAGCGGCACGGGCAGCCCGCAGCGACTCGCCGGACTAAGCGCGGCTGGGTAAAGCTACGGCTTGTAGGTGCTGAGGAACTCGGCCAGCCTGGACACGGCGTCCTCAATGTCCTCCAGCGCCGGCAGCGTCACCATCCGGAAATGGTCCGGCCGGATCCAGTTGAACGCCGTTCCGTGCGAAATCAGGATCTTCTGCTGCTTGAGCAGGTCCAGGGCGAACATCTCATCCGATTCGATCGGGTAGGCCTCGGGGTCCAGCTTGGGGAAGAGGTACAGCGCGCCTTCGGCGTTTTCGCAGCTCACTCCGGGGATGTCGTTGAGCATTTTGTGGGCCAGGTCCCGCTGGGCCTTGAGCCGGCCGCCGGGCAGGATCAGGTCGTTGATGCTCTGGTAGCCGCCCAGCGCGGTCTGGATGGCGTGCTGCGCCGGAACGTTGGCGCACAGGCGCATATTGGCCAGCAGGTTGATGCCCTCGATGTAGTCCGCGGCGTCCCGCTTGGGGCCGGAGATGGTCATCCAGCCGCTGCGGAACCCGGCAATGCGGTATGCCTTGGACAGGCCGCTGAATGTCAGGCAGAGTACGTCCTCGCCGGTGATTGCGGCAGCGTTGATGTGCACCGCGCCGTCGTACAGGATCTTCTCGTAGATCTCGTCGGCAAAGATGATGAGTCCGTGCTTCCGCGCAAGGTCCACGATCTGGCGCAGGATGTACTCCGGGTACACGGCGCCGGTGGGGTTGTTCGGGTTGATCAGCACAATGCCCTTGGTCCGGCTGGTAATCCGGGCTTCCATGTCCTCCACATCGGGCCACCAGTGGTTTTCCTCGTCGCAGAGGTAGTGCACGGCGGTGCCGCCCGCCAGTGACACGGATGCGGTCCACAGCGGGTAGTCCGGAGTGGGAACCAGGATTTCGTCCCCGTTGTTCAGCAGGGCCTGGAGGGAGAGGGTGATCAGTTCGCTGACCCCGTTGCCCAGGTACACGTCGTCCACGTCGATGTTCTGGATTCCGCGGCTTTGGTAGTACTGCACGACGGCGGTGCGGGCCGAGAAGATGCCGCGTGAATCGCTGTACCCCTGGGCGGTTGGCAGATGGCGGATCATGTCCACCAGGATGGCCTCCGGCGCCTCGAAGCCAAACGGCGCGGGGTTGCCGATGTTCAGCTTCAGGATCCGCTGACCGGCGGCTTCCATTCGCTGCGCGTGTTCAAGCAGCGGCCCACGGATGTCGTAAAGGACGTTGTGGAGCTTGTGCGACTGGGTGAATTCTGCCATCCACTCAGAATGCCATACGGGAAACGGCACCCCGTCCGCGGCGTCACCAACGTGTCATCAAAATCAAAAGCAGCGGCACCTGTTTGACTGCTCAAACACGTGCCGCTGCTTTTCAGTTCTTCCGGCTCAGCCCGTCCGGATGCTACGGCTAGGCCAGGCCCTTTTCCTTCAGCCAGGCTTCGGCTGCAGCCTTCGGGTCCTGCTTCTGGTCACCGGAGACAGCCTGGTTCAGGGCAATCAGGTCATCCGTGGTCAGGACCGCTGACACGCTGTTCAGGACGTCCTGCGCTTCCTGGTTCACGGCGTCAAGGTTCACCAGCGGCAGCACCTGCTGGGCAATGAAGTTGTTCTTCGGGTCCTCCAGGACCACCAGGCTGTTTTCCTCGATGGACGGCGTGGTGGTGTAGATATCCGCGGCCTGCACCTTGTCCGTCAGCAGCGCCTGCAGCGTGGCTTCCCCGCCGCCGTCGTTGATCGCTTCAAAACCGCCCGGCTCGCAACCGTACTTCTCCGCCAGGCCCGGCAGCCCGTAGGCGCGTTCCTGGAAGGTGGTGGGTGCACCGATGGTGATTTCCCCGCAGACCTTGGCCAGGTCCTCCAGCGAGGTCAGGTCGAACTTCTCCGCGGTGGCCTGAGTGACCACCAGAGCGTCCTTGCTTTCGGCCGAGGCCGGTTCCAGGACGGCGATGTTGGCGTCCGGGGACTCCTCCTTCAGGGCCGCCGGCAGGGCATCCATGATCTCCTGCGCCGACTGGGCGGTGGCTTCGGTGTCAGCGAAGAGCAGAAGGTTGCCGCTGTAGTCCGGGATGATCTGGACCGAGCCGTCCTCCAGGGCCTGGTAGTAGATCTCGCGGGAACCGATGCCCGGCTTGGTGCTGGCTTCGATGCCCTTGGCGTTCAGGGCACCGGCGTAGATTTCCGCGATGATCTGGGATTCGGGGAAGTCAGCGGAGCCGACCACCAAGGTGGAGGTCTCCCCCGACGCCGCTGGTGAGGTGCTGGTTTCCTCGCCCTGCGGGTCCGAGTTCGCTCCGCAGGATGCCAGCACCAGTGCGGCAGCCAGGCCCGCAGCCCCCGTCAGGACGGCTTTGGTGCGCGGTCGGGTACGTATGCTCATGATGTTGCTCCTTCTTGGCGGACGGCGGGCTGGGCCTGCCGGTGGCTTGGTGCGGCCGGTTTCCGGGCACTGCTGTTCCGCAGTCCCGGCGATAGTACAAGGCGCTGGACGGCCGCCAGCACCAAATCAACGGCGAGCGCCAGCAGTGCAATCAGCAGCGCTCCGCCGAAAAGACGCCCGTTGTCGCGCAGCTGGGTTCCTTCGATCAGGTACACGCCGAGCCCCCCGAGGGAAATGAACGCGACGACGGAGACGGTCGCCAGGACCTGCAGCACAGCTGCCCGGAAACCGCCAAAGGCCACCTTCAGGCCATTGGGCAGCTCGACCCGGAAAAGGATCTGGAACTCGTTCATTCCCATGGCCCGTGCCGCGTCCACGATGGTGCGGTCCACGGAGGAGATCCCGGCGTAGACGCCGGCGAGCAGCGGCGGCATGGCCAGCAGCACCAGGGCCCAGATAGGCGGCATCAGCCCGATTCCGGCCAGCAGGACAAAGAGGAACACCAGGCCCAGGGTGGGCAGGGCCCGCAGGATGCCGGTGCCGGAGACCACGACGACCCGTCCCCGCCCGGTGTGCCCGATGTACAGGCCCAGCGGAACAGCGATCAGGGCCGCGATTCCCACGGCGAGCGCCGTGTAGCCCAGGTGCTCCACGATGCGCACGGGAATCCCCCGCGGCCCTTCCCAGTTGGCGGGATAGGTGAGCCATTCGAACATTTGGACCAGGACGTTATCGCTTGTGTAGTCCATTACGCACCAGCCGTCCTGGCTTCCAGGGTGGACAGCGGCAGCGGCGGGCCCGTCCGCTTGGCGGCGCGGGTCCACGGAGTAAGCAGCCGCTGGCACAGGACCAGCACCAGGTCCAGCACCAGGGCAAGCAGCAGGATAAGCACAATTCCGATGACGATCTCGGTTGGGAAGTTCCGGTACAACCCGTCCATAAACAGCCGGCCCAGGCTGTCGATACCCAGCAGGGCACCCACGCTCACCAGGGACATGTTGGACACCGAAATCACCCGCAGTCCGGCGAACAGCACCGGCAGGGACAGCGGAAGGTCCACGGCGAGGAAGCGGCGCAGCGGCCGGTAGCCCATCGCGGCCGCTGCCTGGCGGACATCATCATCCACCGAGTTCAGCGCATCCACGGTGGACCGGACCAGCAGGGCCACGGCATATATGGTCAGGGCCACGATCACGTTGGTGATGTCCAGGACTTTGGTGCCCAGAATGACCGGCAGCAGAACGAACAGAGCCAGGGACGGAATGGTGTAGAGGATCGCGGAAGTGCCCAGGATGAATCCTCCGAGCCCGCGGTGCAGCCGCGCGGCCTGGGCCAGGGGGATGGCGATGAGCACGCCCAGGACAAGGGGAATCACAGCCTGGAACAGGTGCAGCGCGGTCAGGCGCCCGATCATTTCAGTGTTCTGCAGGAACCAGTCCATGCTCACACCGCCGAGCCGTGCAGCGCCATGCCGCGGCGCAGGCGGGCCTTTTCGATGAGTTCGAGGATTTCGCCGGCCTGAACAATCCCCTCCACCCGGCCTTCGGGATCCACAACCACGCCCATCCCCGAGGGCGAGGACAGCGCGGCATCCAGCGCGCTGCGCAGGCTCTCGCCGTGCCGGTGCAGGGATCCCCCCGGAACCACGTCATCCGGGGACGTCACCGAGGCGCGCCCGGAGGCGGGCACCCAGCCCAGCGGCCGTCCGCCGTCGTCGACCGCCAGCGCCCATCCCCCGCGGACCGGAACGGCGGGGTCCGCGAGCTGGGCCGGGTCCAGTGTCTGCACCGGATGCACGGCAACGGTGTCCCCGGGCTGGAAGCCAAGGTGGCGGAAGCCGCGGTCCTTACCAACGAATCCGGCAACGAAGTCGTCGACGGGTGCCCGGAGGATCCCTTCCGGCGAGTCGTACTGCGCCAGCCGCCCACCGACGGCGAAGACGGCGACCTTGTCGCCCAGGATGGTGGCTTCATCGATGTCGTGGGTGACAAACACGATGGTTTTGGCGAGGTCGCGCTGCAGGCGCAGCAGTTCCTGCTGCAGCTCCGCCCGGACCACGGGGTCCACGGCGCTGAACGGTTCGTCCATCAGCAGCACCGGCGGATCGGCTGCCAGCGCCCGGGCCACACCGACGCGCTGCTGCTGGCCGCCGGAGAGCTGGCCGGGATACCGGTTTCCCAGCTCCGGGGCCAGGCCAACGACGTCGAGCAGTTCCGCCGCGCGGGCCCGGGCTTTGCGTTTGGGAACCCCGTTCAGCCGGGGAACCGTCGCGATGTTATCCAGGACAGTCCGGTGCGGGAGCAGTCCGGAGGACTGCATCACGTACCCCATGGACCGGCGCAGGTCCGAGGAGGGGATCGTGGACGCGTCGCGGCCGCCTACCTCGATGGTTCCCGACGTCGGTTCCACCATGCGGTTGATCATGCGCAGCGAGGTGGTTTTCCCGCAGCCGGAGGGGCCAACGAAGACGGTGATGGCGCCTTTGGCGATGTCGAGGGAGAGGTTATCCACGGCGGGCGAGTCCGAGCCCGGATAGGACTTGGTGACGCCGCGGAACCTGATCATGGGTTCCACGGCACCCTGCTGGGGCGTGGGGGCATCCGGAAGGGACATAACAGCCTCCGTGGTTGGTTTCGACTGGTGCACATACGGCGGGGAATCGGCAGTATGCTGACAAGCCGTGAAATTACGCTATGTGTTCCCGCGCCTCTGAGTCCAGCGTTAGCGGGGGTTACGCCACGGGCGAAGCGGCGCCGTGCTGTCCTCGGGAGCGCTGCGCAGCAGCTCAAGAGCGGCATCCACCAGCCCCACCCGTTCCAGCCCGGGCACCTCAGCCAGCGGGAACCAGGCGGCCTCGTCCGTGCTGCCGGCCGCCTCGCTCGCCAGCTCGCCACCGGTGATGCTGGCCCGGTAGATGACGCGGAGGGCATGAAGCATCCGGCCCTCGCCGTGCATCCGTTTCGCCGGCGGGATGAAATGGCTGTCCACACCCAGCAGTCCGTCCAGTTCCACGGTGTAGCCGGTTTCCTCCAGGACCTCCCGCACGGCCGCGGTGGGTGCGTCTTCCCCGAATTCGAGTCCTCCGCCGGGCAGGGTCCACGCAGAGTTCCCGTGCTGGTGCCAGTGGGCCAGCAGAATGTGTCCGTCCTGGATGACGACGGCGTACGCGCCGACGCGGACATCAAACGGCTGCTTCGTCCCGCTCATGCTGCACCCGCGCCGAGCAGGTAGCGGACACCGAACACCGGGTCCTGGGAAAGGAAGCGGATATCCGCGAGCCCCCGGGCGGACAGGCCGGCCTGCAGCAGGTCCTGCAGCAGTGGCTGGTGGACTCCGATTCCGCCGCCGATCACCACCGGGCCCCGGATATCCAGCTGGGCGGCAACGTCTGCCACCAACCCGGCGAGATCCCGCGCGGCCGTGGCAACGATGCTTCTGCTCGGGCCGTGGCCTTCCTCCGCTGCTTCGAAGACAACGCGGGCCATCGACGCCCAGTAGCGGCGCCCGGCCTCAGCGTGGAACCGGGCAATGAGCATCTCCGGGGACGGCACACCGACGGCCAGCAGCAGCTCCGCGGCCAGCCGGTCGGGTTCCTGCCCCAGATCGTGCAGGCGCAGGGTATGCCGGACCGCTTCGCGGCCAATCCAGTAGGCGCTGCCTTCGTCCCCGAGCAGGTAGCCCCAGCCGCCGGACCGCGCCTGCGTCCCGGAGCCGTCCATCCCCCAGGCCACGGATCCGGTGCCCGCGATGAGTCCGATACCCGCCGGCGTCTCCCCGGCCGCCAGGATCAGCCGAGTGTCGTGCACTACGCTCACCTCGGCGTCCGGCACGTGTTCCTGGATCAGGGACCGCAGCGCTGCGGCATCTTCCTGCGTGTCCACTCCCCCGGAACCCGCGACCACCCGGGTTACCTGCCCGGTCCCCAGCGCGGCGAAAATCTCCGCCAGGTTCTGCCGGGCCTGCTCGCGGGAAACGTTCTGTACGTTGGCGCTGCCGCTCACGGCCTCCGCTACGACGTCGTTGCCCTGAAGCCGGATGCCGTGTGTTTTTGTTCCGCCGATATCCAGCCCGACTGCGGTTTGGTCAGCCCGGAGACCGGGGTGGGAGCTCAATTGCATTCCTTCAGCCTACGCAGCCTTGCGGGCGGGACCGGAGAGCGGGAGGCCATTTCCGTCCCGGATCTGCGGATCAGGGGCGGTTGAGGGCTGATTCGGACGGAAGCCAGGCGTTGGCCGGTCATACCTACAGCCGCTTTCCGCCGTTACTGGCCACCGCACGCGCCAGCAGGCTTTCCGCGGCACGCAGGCGGGTCAGGGCATTCTCGGAGCGGCTGTACCGTCCCGCTCTGGCTCCCGGCACCAGGCTCAGGGCAACCCCGGCCGCCCGCGCGTTCAGGGCGGCCGGCGAGCTGCCGGATGCCAGAGCGAACTCTTCAAACGCGTTATGGAACACCCGCAGTTCGCCGGGCAGCGCGGACTCCGGTGCGAGTTCCGTCAGGACGGCCAAGTGCCCCAGGAAGCAGGCCAGGTCATCCACCCGGTGGCCCGGGCCCAGACCGTCAACATCCAGCAGCCCGGTGATACGTCCGCCACCGGTCAGGAGGTTTCCTTCATAGAAGTCGCCGTGCACCGGCACCACAGGTCCGGGGTCCAGGCCGCGGACCAGTGTTTCGATGGTCCGGGCGGCAGCTGAGATCCTGGCGGTTTCCTGGGGCAGGATGGCCGCAGCCGCCGTACCGTACGCGCGGGACCGCTCTGACCACGCTGGACGCCGGTCCAGCGCCAGGGCGCCGTCCGGAAGCTGGTCCAGCAGTGTGGTCAGGTCCTGGGGAACCAGCCCGTGTGTCCCGGAGCGCAGCCCGTGCAGCAGCGGCTCACCGGTAAGCGCGGAGAGCACGACGGCGCCCTCCGCCCGGGGACCGGCCGAAGGATCGGGCCCGGTCACCGTGGCGGCCGGAACTGCCGTCCCGGCGAGCAGCCCGTGCCGGTGGCGCAGGGCCCCGGATTGTCCCGGAAGCAGGATTTTGAGGTAGGCGGTGCGCTCTGCGGATACCGCGCGCACCACGGCCCGGCGCAGCGGACGGTAGGCGGAGAGGCTGAGAACTGTCCGGTCACCGGCGTCGGGCTCTCCAAAGACGTCCCGGGCAACGTCGACGGGTGAGAGCGCCCAGGGCAGGGAGGGAAGCAGCGGATCACGGGGATGCAGCCACAGACTTAACCGGATTCCGGCCAGGGTGGTCTGCACGGTGTCCGGGGCACTCTGTTTCACTGCAGTGCTGGTGGCACCTGCGTAGAGCGTCACGATGTGTGCCTGGCGGTCCAGCGCCCGCACCCGGTACAGGCAACTGATCCCGGCTCCGGGCCGGTGAAAGGTCCGTTCGTGGGTCCACGAATCCAGAAGAAGGTGCCGGGGCGTCAGGAGCTGAGCCAGCGGGGCAGCCATCCTTGTCCCCTCCAGCAGGGCACGCTGCTCTGTAGCGGAAGCCAGAGCAGCGGCTGCAGGAGAGCGGGAAGTCCCCGGACGCGTGTTCACGCCGCGTACGCGCCGCGGATCCGGCGCCATCTTGGGTGGTTAGGCCCGGCGCCGCTGCAGGACGTCGTCCAGGTTCAAGATACCCGTGGCAGGGCGGGGATCGATGGGGGTGCTGCCGGCAGCGGGGGCTGCGACGGGGCGGATAGGCGTTTTCAGGACCGGCTTGGGGGAAGCCGGGACGGCCAGCGGCTTAGGTGCCGGGCGCGGTGCCATCGGAGCGTCCACGTAGGTCGGCTTCGGTACGTCCACGGGTTCCCAGGAGGATGCCTCGGCGCTCTTGGCGGCCTCTGCCAGGGCAGCAGCGCGAAGCTCTCCCGCGCTCAGGCGCGGCAGCGGCTTGGGGGCCGGCGCGGCAGGCTGAACGGACGGCGCGGGCGCAGGTGTTCCCTTGGCCGAAGCTGCGGAGCTGGAGGCATCAAAGACGATGTCCGCTTTCGGGTTGTGCCGGGACGGGGTAGCAGCAGCGGGTTCCGCCGCCCGCTGGGCCATCGCTGCTGCGTAACGTGCGCGGCGTGCCCGGCGGTCGCGGACGGCAAGATTGCGCAGCCCGGCGAAAACGGCCAGCGTCCCGGCGGCGGCTGCTGCCGGCAGCCAGCCGGACACCAGTCCCAGGAGCGCTGCTATGCCTCCTGTCAGCACCCCGGCCAGGAAAACCAGTCCGAGGCCGGCTAGTACCAGGCGGTCGTACCGGACCCGAAATGGCGCTGCGGCTGCAGCGGCAGGCCGGGCAGTATCACCAGAACCACGGTCTGCCCCCTGCTGGGGGCGCCCCGGCCCATGCGGCGGCTGCACGCCGGTGCTGGTGTTGTACATGATGTTCCCCTGAGAACTTGGGTCTGGTTCGTTGGCGGCACTGCTGGCTGCACTGGCGGCGGATCCTGTTCGTCCCGGCACGGACGCTGCAGGTTCCTGCCTTCCGTGCAGGTACTGCGGAACAACCCACAGCAACCAGAGCCCGACGGCTGCGGCCAGGACCAGGGAGCTGTTAAGAGGGATGTCCACAGCTACGACCGTATGAGATAAAAAACTCACTCCTCCGCATTCCCTGCGGTGTGTCGGCGGACTTCCACTGAATTCTCAGCTGCGGGGGTAAAAGCCATGGTCAGCGCGTGGAAAGCCACCGGGCCAGCAGCCCCTCCGGCACTTCCTCCGCGGTGAGCGCAAAGCTAAGGTGATCCGCCCAGTCTCCTGCAATGTGCAGGTAGCGGCGGCGCAGACCCTCTTCCCGGAAGCCCAGTTTCCGCACCACGCGCAGACTGGGCTGGTTCTCCGGCCGGATGTTGATTT
Organism: Arthrobacter gallicola; assembly: GCF_014836775.1. Taxonomy (GTDB): domain Bacteria; phylum Actinomycetota; class Actinomycetes; order Actinomycetales; family Micrococcaceae; genus Arthrobacter_B; species Arthrobacter_B gallicola. Next base: position 179,652 of record NZ_JACSQD010000003.1, on the reverse strand, counting down.
CCATCCGGTGCAGGCCCAGCACCCGGAAACAGTGGTCTGTTGCCATAGCCACGGCCGTTGGAGCGATTCCACGGCCGGCGCGGGATTCATCCACCCAGTAGCCGAGGGTCGCCATCCGCGCCGATCCCCACACAATCGTGGAGACGGTCAGCTGCCCAACTATGGCAGGCACCCGGCCGGCGCCGCCCAGCCGCTCCGTGATGACGAACGGGAGCGCAGTGTCCTGTCGCGCTTGCTGGTTAAGGCTGCGGACCATGCCCGCGTAGGTGGGGAGGTCCGTCCCGGGCAGCGGATTGGTGGCCTCCCAGGGACCGATCCACCGAGTGTTCCGGGAGCGGACCTCACTCCACTCCCGGCGGTCACGGTAGCGGATGGGCCGCAGGATGAGGTCGCCGCATTCGAGCGTCACCGGCCAGATTGCCGACCCCAGCACGAGGCTAGCTTTCGATGGTTCCGGTAAATTCCTTCAGCCAGGTACGCAGGTCCGGGCCGAGGTCATCACGTTCGGAGGCCAGGGTTACTACGGCCTTCAGGTAGCTGAGCTTGTCACCGGTGTCGTAACGGCGGCCGCGGAAGACGACGCCGTAAACGCCTGACCCCTCGCCCTCGGCGGATGCGAGGGTCTGCAGGGCATCAGTCAGCTGGATTTCCCCGCCGCGGCCAGGCCCGGTTTGTTCCAGAACATCAAAGACGGCCGGGTGCAGCACGTAGCGTCCGATGACGGCGAGGTTGGAAGGCGCTTCATCGGCGTCGGGCTTCTCCACCAGCTTGTTGACGCGGACGAAGTCCTCGCCTTCGATCACCGAGATATCGGCGCAGCCGTAGGAGCTGATCTGATCGGGCTCCACCTCGATCAGGGCGATAACCGAACCACCGGTCTTGGCCTGTACCTCCACCATGGTTTCCAGCAGCGGATCGCGGGCGTCAATGAGATCGTCACCCAGGAGCACAGCAAACGGATCGTCACCGATATGCAGCTTGGCGCGCAGGACCGCGTGGCCCAGTCCCTTGGGATCGCCCTGGCGGAGGTAGTGGATTTCGCCCAGCTCGGACGATTCCCGCACGAGGGCGAGTTTCTTTTCGTCGCCCTTTTCCTTCAGTGTCGCCTCAATGAAGGGGACACGGTCGAAGTGGTCTTCAAGGGAGCGCTTGTTACGCCCGGTGACCATCAGGATGTCCGGCATCCCGGCATTCACGGCCTCTTCGACGACGTACTGGATGGCCGGCTTGTCGACGACGGGGAGCATTTCCTTCGGCATGGCCTTGGTGGCGGGAAGGAAGCGGGTGCCCAAACCGGCGGCAGGAATAACGGCTTTGGTAATCTTCGGTCGTGAGGTCATGACGGTAAGAATACCTATGGGAAGAGGCAGCACGCCAAATGCCGCACCGCTGTGGGCACAATAGGTGCATGTCAGCTGAGCATAAAGACCCCATCCGCTCCCGCTTCCGCCGGCAGCGGCGTGCGCTGGGCAGTGCCGCCGCCACGGCCGAAGCACTCGCTTCCGCCGCCGCTCCCCTCCTCCGGGATCTTCCGGCACACTCGTTGGTGGCCTGCTACCTCTCCATGACTGGTGAACCCGACACCTCCAGGCTGCTTGAGGACCTGGACACTGCCGGGCACACCGTGGTGGTACCGGTGTGTGAACCGGACCGGCAGCTCTCCTGGCGGCACTGGAGCCCGGACATAGAGCTGGCTGCCGGACTGTTCCCCGGCATCCCTGAGCCGGTCGGGCCCAGCCTGGGATTGGACGCCGTCCAAGGACTTGAACTGCTCTTTGTCCCTGCCCTGGCTGCAGATGCGGCCGGAACCCGGATGGGTAAGGGCGGCGGCTACTATGACCGTTTCCTGGCCCGGTACAGGGCCGCGGGCGGGACGGGGCGCACCATCGCCATCGTGTACGACCATGAGCTTCTGCCCGCCGGGGAGCTCCCCGCCGAGGCGTTTGACGCTCCCGTGGACGGGGTCCTGACACCTTCCGGCTTCCGGCCGGTGCCAACTTCCGGGGTGTATACTTAGCACTCAAGGTCCCAGAGTGCCAACTTGATGCCCGCACGCATCCCCCACCGGGGCGTGCCGGCGCGGTAAGCACGGCTGCGGCCTTATTTTTCGGTCTTCAGGAGGAGTAAGAGTGCCCACGTATGCCTATGCCTGCAAGGATTGCGGCCACGCGTTCGATATCCAGCAGTCCTTCACCGATGACAGCCTGACCGTCTGCCCGGAATGTGGCGGGAATCTGCGCAAGAAGTTCAACAGCGTGGGCGTGGTCTTCAAGGGATCCGGCTTCTACCGCACCGATTCCAGGGATGCTGCTTCCACCGTCGCCGCCGCACCCGCAAAGGAAAGCCCGGCCAAGGCAGCAGCGTCAGAGAAGTCTTCGCCTGCCCCTGCCCCTGCGGCTGCGGCGTCTTCCGCCACCGCCTCCGCAGGCTGACGCCACGGGAGTCCAAACCACCTAAACACACGACGGCGTCCGCTGGTCCTCCACAGGTCCACGGGCGCCGTTTGTTATCCCCGGCTCCGTCCGCCCTCCGGAGCCGGAAGCCGGCTGGTCCCTAGCATGGCAGCATGTTCGGCCTCTCGCCCTCCCGCCGTGCCCGGCGCAGCTCTGCTCCCGGCAAACGCACTTCCCCGCCCCAACGCGGTTCACCCAGGCCGCCGTACGGCAGACCGGGGACGGCCTTCCGGCAGCCTGGCCGGGAACAGGCGGAAAAGGCGGCGCTGCGGGACCGGTTGCGGAGGTTCACCGTACGGCGGCGGAGACTCCTGGCAGGCATCCTCGTGTCACTGGCCTGCGGTACCGCCGTGCAGGCCTATCTTCCACCTGATGTCCGGACGGCACACCTCGTGACCGCCGGCGCCGATCTGCCGGCGGGGCACGTCCTGACATCCGGTGACCTGCGGTTAACGGCGTTTCCGGCTGCCGCTGATTCGGCCGGGTCGTTCGGCGACCCGGGGGCCTTGGCCGGCCAGCGGCTGGCTGTTCCGCTGCGGGCTGGGAGCGTCCTGACCGATTCCTTCCTGGTGGGACCCGGGCTGCTCACCGGTGCCCCGTCCGGCACCTCCGCCGTGCCGCTGCGGACCGCGGATCCAGCCGCGGCCGGGCTGCTCTCACCCGGTGTCCTCGTTGATGTGATGCTCGCACCGGAACCCGGTTTCAATGGATCTGCGGAGGCCTCGCGGCTGGCCGCCGGTGTTCCGGTGCTGTGGATTGCCGGCCCGGCCGAGGAGAGCGGAGGAACCTGGCCAGGGCCCGCGGAGACTGACGCTCGGCTGGTCGTTGTTGCTGCGCGCGGGCAGGAGGCCGCCGCGCTGGCCGGCGCCTCCGAGCGTGGAAACCTGTATCTGGTGATCAGCGGCGGTTAGCCCCGCGGTGAGTCCCCTGGCGCTTCCCGGGGCAGCAGAGCTTCAGCCCCAGTGCGGGGGCCGCTGTTCGCGGAGCCACTCAGCGCTGTCGTCCGGCCGGTCGCCCCAGGCGCGGGGATCGTCTTCACCGGCCAGCCGTGGAAGATCGGCGGGGCCCGGCCGCTGACCGGCCTTGGGGAGGTGCTCTGCCCGGTCCGCGGAGTCCGGGCTGTTGCCAGCGGATGGTGGCTGCGGCTGGCTGCCCGGCCGGCCACCCGGCTGCGCTGAGCTGGTGCCCGGTCCGGCCGGGGGCGTGCCGGCACTCCGGGGAACGGACGGCGCGGACTGGATCAATTCCGCAGCACGCCGCAGCGTCGCCGGCGCCGCGGTGCTGCGGCGGGACCGCCGCCTGCCTGCGGCTGGAGGACCGGTGTCCACCGGCTTGCCGCAATCCACAGGCTTGCCGCAATCCACAGACTTGTCACGATCCCCCGGCCTGTCAGAGCGCACGGGCTGGTCGGAATCCATGCGCTGGTCAGAGTCCATGCGCTGGTCAGAGTCCACAGCGTCCACCGGCCGGGCAGAGCCGCCGGCGGACACTCCCATCGGATTAGTTGGCTGGTTTGTTTCCTGCGTCATTGCCTCTGTCGCTTCCACCGGCCACGGCAGCGGCCGCTTTCGCGGCGGCGCTGATGGCCGGGTTGGACTCTGCAGCGGGAGCGGATTCCCCGGCAGGATTCGCTTCTGAAGCGGAACGCTGGCGGATGCGGGTGCTCCCGTGCGGAGTGACTATGTTCCGGGTTTCGGTGAAGCTGGCGGTACGGATGGGTTCCTGTCCGGCTTCCGGCGCCCGTAGGCCCAGGTACCGGCCCACCAGGTCAGCACATGCGGACGGGTCGGTGAAGACCTCGATGGTCCACAACGGCATATACCGCCAGCCCAGGCGTTCCAGGAGCTGCGGACGAAGCCGGCTGCGTTCCCGGACACTCATGCTCCGGTACCGGGCCGTGCCGTCGGATTCAATGGCCATGGGCACCGCTGGATCCGATCCGCCCTGGCGCTGCACGGTCGCCACGATGTCGATCACGCCGTCGTAGTGATCCCAGACCTGCGCTCCGCGTGACCGCAGCCGGCCCACAAGGTCCGCCACCAGGGGGTCATCGGACATGATCGACCCGCCGGCACCGGGAGCCTCCACAACAGCAGCAGGCTGCCCGGAGAGTTCCCGCACCAGCAGCCGGTAGAAGTCCAGGGCTCCGTGGCCCAGGCGTGATTCGTCCAGATCCGCGGGCTGGAAACAGGTGAGGACGTGCAGCCGCTGCCGGGCACGTGTCATCGCGTTCACGAACCAGCCGCGGCCTTCCGGTTCGGAGAGCAGCCCAAAGCTGTGGAGTGCGCGGCCGTGCGGGGTCCGGCCGTACCCAAGGGAGAAGATCACCGCGTCCCGGACCAGTCCGGTTGCCCGGTCTGCAGGCACCACGCGGAAGGATTCAACCCCGGGGGCAAAGAAGTCAGCGGCCCAGGGGAAGTTTGCCATCTGGACGCGGATCGCCTCGGCGACGCGGACTGCATGCCTGGAACTGGCGGTAATCACGGCCAGGGACTGGCTGGGCCGGCGCCGGATGTGCTCGAACACCAGGTCAACCACGCGGTTGACCTCGGCTGCCACGCTTTCAACGCCATCATGATCGGCGCTGGGCATGCCGGTGCCGTCTGCCAGGTATTCCACCGTCAGCGGACGTTCGCCGGTGGCTACTTCATCCCCGCGGGGGATCCACGCCAGGCGTCCGTCGTAGAACTCATCGCTGAGCTGCTTGAGCAGCTGCTTGTCTGTCCCGCGGTAAACCGTGGACAGGGAGCGGCAGGGCAGGATCCGCTTGAGGGCGTCGAAAACGCTGGTCAGGTCCTCTGCGGCCGGCTGTGCCTTCACATCGATGGTGAAGGGGCGCGGACCGCCCAGGCAGTCGTCGCCAAACGCGATGACCTGGCTGGCACGTGCGATGGCGGGCACGGCGGCCTGCAGGCTGACCGATTCGGCGTCCAGGATGATGAGCGCGTCAAAGTGCCGGGTGCCGGGCAGCAGCATGGGCAGCAGCAGCGGGCTGGCAGCCCAGATGGGAAGGAGGGAGGAGACGAGGTCTTCAGACTGGGTGCTGAGCGATTCAACACTCAGCGGACCGGATTTGATGGTTTCCTTGAGCCGTTCTGCTGCGTGCGCCTTGGACGTGATTCCTTCGCGCCAGCGCTTCGCCAGAGCCCAGCGCAGCCGCGAGGAACCGGAGGCAATGTGCGCGTTGTCGGCCAGCCGGTATTCGGCTTCCAGCCTCCGCAGGCTGTCTCCGTCTGACATGGCGAGGTAGTCGTCCCCGCTGATCATGGCTTCCAGCGCAGACTGCCACCAGGCAAGTTCCAGCTCGTAGCCCACCTGCCGCGGCGTGACTTCGCGGGCTTCGAGGTCCTCCAGCAGCTCGCCGAGGCCCTGCCCGCGCATCTCGTCCACCAGCAGCGTCCGCTCCGGCAGCGTTTCCAGGGTTTCCTTGTCCCCGGCCAGGGCGTGCAGCCGTTTCTCGAGCTCGTCCAGCGACTGCCCGGCAAGGTCCGGCTGATCCGGATTCCGGACCAGGATGCCGCTCAGGGTTTCCAGCTGCTCCTTCACGGCCAGGTAGGTGCGGTTCAGGTCCGCGAGTCCGGTCGGCACGGAGGGATGGCGCTGCGTGGTTGCGTACCGGGACCAGGTCACCCGCTGCTGCTGGACCTGGACCAGGGAGGTGTGCAAATCCGAAATGTGGACCCCGGGACGGATGTATTCCTTGGCGACCCGGCGCAGCCGTGAGCGGGTCATGGAACTCATGTCCACACCGTGCTCCCGGCGCCAGGAGGAAGTCGCCGTGGCAGAAATCAGGTCGGTCACCGGCCGGTCGAAAATGTCCGGGGTGAACTTGTCCAGGCTCTCACGCACGGCCACGAGCAGCTCCAGCTGCTCTCCCCACTGGGCGAAGGTCTCCCCCAGGCTGATCTGGGAATGCTCAGCGACCTCCTGCACCCGCTCGCGCAGCTTCGGCAGTGCCTCGGCCAGTTCCGCGGAGAGTTTGTGCGCCGCTTCGGTTTCCTTGCGGTTGAGCAGTTTGGCGCCGAACCACGGGCTCGACACAGCGGCGCGGGAAAAACTGCCCAGTTCCGCGGCGCGGCGCAGGCGCCCGGTCAGCTCAGTGCGGTCGGTGATGCTGTCCAGCACGCTGCGCTTGAGCCGCACAGTGGTGGCCGGCGCGGGGTTCATGGAGGTGAGTTCGGCCAGTGACTGCATCGCCTGGTAAGGCGAGCATCCCCAGCGCTGGCGCACGTTGTGCAGGGACTTCACATGGTCCCGCAGCTGGTGCCTGCTTTCTGCCAGCACCTTGTGCAGGTTGCCCAGATTGGGTTCCACGGCTTTTTCGTTACGGACGATTGCCCTGACCAGCCGGTCCCGCAGCTGCTCCTCGTTCAGGCCGGTGTTGGCCTGCAGCACCAAAGAGCCCAGGTTCAGGGCATCGAGCCCGGAGACGAATTCGTTCAGCGTGCTGCGGCGTTCGGCAACCACCAGCACGGATTTTCCGGCGTTCACCAGCGCTGTTGCCGCGTTGAGAACGGTCTGCGTCTGCCCGGTGCCGGGAGGAGCAGAAACCACCAGGGATTCGCCCGCGCCAATCAAATCCAGCACGTCCTGCTGCTCGCGGTCGGCGTCGAGCACCAGGAACTCGTCCGCCGGTGACCGTTCGTCGAGGGGAGGAAGCCCGGGATCGCCGGGTTCGGAAGCCTGGTCGCGGCCGTTGACCGCGGACTCCATCAGCGCACGGAGGACCGGGTGGCTGGGGTCCAGCGCCGTATCCTCGGCAAGGTCCGGCAGGTCTGCGAAGGTCGAGACCAGGATCCGGTGCTCGATGTTCATACCGCGCACTCCCTCGGTCAAGGCCCGCAGACGGTCCAGGACCGGGTGCGGATCAAACCGGGCGGTGCCGTAGGCCAGCCGGGCGAGTGCTTCGGCATCAACGTCCAGTCCCTGCTGGGCCTGCAGATGCCGGACCAGGGCGGGGTTCAGTTCGGCTTTGCCGGTGAGCTGAAGCTCGTAATCATCCTGCGACGGATGCACGGTGAGAGAAACAGGTGTCAGCAGCACCGGTGCCGTCAGGGATTCCGGCCGCACGGCGTCGTCGGAGGCGTACCGCCAGGAGGCCGTGCCCGCCGCGAGGTATCCGACGTCGAGACCGCGGTCGGATCCCAGTTCATAGATTTTTGCCCGGAGCGCCCGTGCGGCCCGCAGTGCGGTCCGGTAGTGGTCGGCGTCGCGCAGCAGCGTGGACAGCCGGGTACGCCGCCCCGCGAGGAGCTGCGCCAGGCCGGACGGATGCGCGTGGGTCAGGTCAATGCTGTTCTCCGCCGAGACGGTGTAGTGCAGCAGCGTGTCCGACCCCGCATGCTGGCCAAGCCCCGCCAGCCACGGCAGCAGGAAGTCCGAGGCCTTTTCCCCGGGATTCGGCTCAGACACTGGTGCCCTCTTTCCTGCACTTCCGCGCGACGTTCTCGACCAAACTGGCATACCTTCCAAGCTATCTCCTCTGACGGCGATAGCTCCGGATAGCAACGCGGGGGACGGCTTGTTCAGCCGTCCCCCGCGTTTATGATGCTACTCCCACTCGATGGTTCCCGGCGGCTTGCTCGTCACGTCGAGCACCACTCGGTTAACGCCGTCGACTTCGTTGGTAATCCGGTTCGAAATCCGGGCCAGCAGGTCGTACGGCAGCCGCGACCAGTCCGCCGTCATCGCGTCTTCACTGGACACCGGGCGCAGGACGATGGGGTGGCCGTAGGTACGGCCGTCGCCCTGCACACCCACGCTGCGGACATCAGCCAGCAGCACTACCGGCATCTGCCAGACCTCGTCGTCCAGGCCGGCTGCGGTGAGCTCGGCGCGGGCGATGGCGTCTGCACGGCGCAGCAGATCCAGGCGTTCCTGGTTGACCTCGCCGATGATGCGGATGCCCAGACCGGGGCCGGGGAACGGCTGGCGGCCAACGATTTCGGCCGGCAGGCCGAGTTCGCGGCCCACGGCACGGACCTCATCCTTGAACAGCAGGCGCAGCGGCTCGACCAGCTCAAACTGCATGTCTTCCGGCAGTCCGCCCACGTTGTGGTGGCTCTTGATGTTCGCCGCGCCTTCGCCGCCGCCGGATTCGACTACGTCGGGGTACAGGGTGCCCTGGACCAGGAAGCGGATCGGTTCGCCGGCGGCCTTGGCCTCGGCCATGATGGCGCGCTCGGCTTCTTCGAAGGCACGGATGAACTCGCGGCCGATGATCTTGCGCTTGGTTTCGGGGTCGGTGACACCGGCCAGGGCGTTCAGGAAACGCTCCTGCTCATTGGCGACGTAGAGGTTGACGCCGGTGGCCGCGACGAAGTCCCGTTCCACCTGTTCGGCTTCGCCCTCGCGGAGCAGCCCGTGGTCCACGAACACACAGGTCAGCTGATCGCCCACGGCGCGCTGAACCAGTGCTGCTGCCACAGCGGAGTCGACGCCTCCGGAGAGGCCGCAGATAACCCGCGAGGAGCCGATCTGTTCGCGGATCCGTTCGACCTGCTCTTCGACAATGTTGCCGGTGGTCCAGCTGCGGTCCAGCCGGGCACCCTTGAAAAGGAAGTTTTCCAGGACCTGCTGGCCGTGGGCGGAGTGCTTGACCTCGGGGTGCCACTGCACGCCGTAGAGCCGCTTCTCCTCGTTGGCGAAAGCAGCAACCGGTGCTCCGGCGGTGCTCGCCAGCACGTCGAAGCCCTCCGGGGCTTCCTGGACGCTGTCACCGTGGCTCATCCAGGTGTTCTGGTGCTCCGGGGTGCCTTCAAGGATGGACCGGGCACCGTTGATGGTCTTGGCGTCCGTGGAACCGTATTCGCGCATACCGGTCTCGGCGACCTTGCCGCCCATGGCGGCGGCCATGGCCTGGAAGCCATAGCAAATCCCCAGAACCGGTACGCCGGCTTCGAAGAGTGCGGGATCAACCCGCGGTGCGCCTTCGGCGTACACGCTGGAGGGTCCGCCGGAGAGAATGATGGCTGCCGGGTTCTTGGCCAGCAGCGCTTCGGTGCTGTAGGTGTGCGGCACGACCTCGGAGTAGACATCGGCTTCGCGCACGCGCCGGGCAATCAGCTGGGCGTACTGGGCACCGTAGTCCACAACCAGGACGGGGCGCTCTTCTATGGGAGCAGTTGCGGGATTAGTCACGGTTTCAAGGATAGTCGCCTCAGTGCCGCCACCGCACATCGCAGACGGCACCGGCTGGACTGTGCGCAGCCGGTGCCTCCCTTGCCTAGTAGCGCTTTGCCGCTTCAGGATGCGCTGCGAGCTCCGCAAGCACCTGCTTGTGGGTCCTGCTCTCCACGATGAAGGAGAGGAACGGCACAACGCCGCCAAGGGCAATCACAATGAATTTTGTGAAAGGCCAGCGCATCATCTGCCAGATCCTGAAGTCTGCGAACAGATACACCACGTACAGCCAGCCGTGGGCAATCAGGACCGCGGTGTAGAGGTTCAGCCCGCCGAGCATCACCGGCGGAATGTCCAGCATGTATTTCATGACCATTTCGGCCACGAGCAGCAGCAGGAAGATGCCGGTTACCCAGGAGGAGACCTTGTAGAAGGCCAGCGCGGAACGGATCTGCGCGTGGGTTCCGCCGAACCGGCGCTTCTTTTTCCGGGGCCGCGGCTTCTTGGTGACTGCGGGATCGCTCACTTCTTTACCTCACTGGTAGTTGGTCCGTGCGGTTCCCCGCCGGGGCCGTCGTCGTACTCGTCGTCATAGTCGTCATCTTCTTCGAGGCTTCGCTGATACGAATCAGCAAGCAGGCGCCACCAGAGGAACACTGCGAATCCGGCGAAAACGAACCACTCCACCGCGTAGAAGATGTTGAGCCAGTTGATGGTTTTTTCCTGCGGCTGCGGCCCCGTAATCACGCGCTCAAGTTCACTGGCCGTGCTCTGCTGGTCCGCCGGGACCGTCTCATGTGCCGTGACGAAGGCGGAGTAGAGGGGCACATCCCAGATGTTGGCAAGTTCGGCACTGGAGAGAGCAGCCACCGTCCCCTCGGGCTGCGCACCGGCAACCGGCGCCTCGGAAGGCAGGAGCCGGCCGGTGATTTCGACGTCGCCTTCCGGCGCCGTTCCTGCGTTCGACGGGTCGCGGGTCCACCCGCGGACCACGGGTATCGCTTCATCCCCGGGTGCGCCGTCGACGGCGAAGGCCGTAACCACCCAGTAGCCCTCCTCACCGTCCTGGAGACGGTTCGGGATCAGAACCTGATCCCCGGGCTCGAAGGAACCGGTAAAGCTGACCATTTGGTCGGCCTGAGTGGCGTACAGCGGCACCCCGGGTGTGTAGACCTCCGTGAGCGGGCGGACCTCTTCCGTGGTCGCTGCCGGCGGTGCACCCTCATTCTCGGCGGAGGAAAACTGCCACTCACTCAGGAGCACAAAGACGGTGGAAATGACCAGGGCAAGGATCAGTCCGGCGATCCAGCGTGGTTGCAGGGCAGTCTTAAGCACGGCTTAACGGTACTTCGTACCCGTGTAGAAAACCCAATGCCCGGCCGCCTGGCCCTCAGTGGTCAAAAAACACCAGCGAGGAATTGATCAGCTCCGCGATGACTTCCGGGTCCTGGGCCCGGCGCAGGGATTCCCGGAAAGTGGGCCGAAACAGCGACCGGGCGAGCGTGGCCAAAACCTCAAGATGCTCGGAGTAGGAGGCCGCCGGCGTCGCAATAAGCAGCACCACACTCGCCGGGCCGTCCGATGCCCCGAAGTCCAGCCGGTGCCCGTACTTGCAGATGCCCACGGCAATCGAGGTTTTGACCGCGTACTCGCTGCGGGCGTGCGGCAGACCGATGCCGCCGGGAAGCCCGGTGGCCATCTGGTGTTCCCTGGCTGTGACGTCCTTCAGGAAACCCGGGAGGTCGGTGAGGCGCCCCTGCTTGTACATCCGCTCGGCCAGCTGCGCGGCGGCGTCGTCCCGGTCCTTGGCTTCCAGGTCCAGGATGACCATCTCGGGTTCGGTCAGGACCGCGTCATACCGGTTCAGGCTCAGATCACTCATGCGTACGGCTCCACTCAGCGCGGAGGGGCGATGTCCTGGACCGCCAGCCGGGCAGCATCAGCGGAGACATCGTCCGGCTGTTCCTGGCTCAGGCGCTCGGCTTCGACCCGGGCCAGGTAGTGCCGGACCTCCTTCTCGATCCGCTGTTCATCCCAGCCCAGCACCGGAGCCATCAGCTCGGCGACAACCGGGGCTGCTGAGACGCCGCGGTCCCAGGACTCGATGGAAATCCGGGTCCGGCGGGCCAGGACGTCCTCCACGTGGCGGGCGCCTTCATGGGTGGTGGCGTAGACAACCTCAGCGCGGAGGTAATCGTCAGCCCCGGGCAGTGTCTCCCCCAGCGACGGGTCCGCCGCGATCAGATCGAGCACCTCACCGGCCAGTGAGCCGTACCGGTTGAGCAGGTGCTCCACCCGCACCACATGGACACCGTATTCCTCCGCGGTGCGGTGCCGTTTGTTCCAGGCCGCCTTGTAACCGACGGCGCCGAGCAGCGGAATGGTCTGGGTGCAGCTTTCCGGGACCTTTTCGTCCAGGGCGCGTGCTGCCTCGTCCACGGCGTCCTTGGCCATCACGCGGTAGGTGGTCCACTTTCCGCCGGCCACCACCACCAGCCCCGGCACGGGGTGCGCGACGACGTGTTCACGCGAGAGCTTGGCCGTGGAATCGTTCTCCCCGGCCAGCAGCGGACGCAGCCCGGCGTAGACGCCTTCGACGTCCTCGCGGGTCAGGGGCCGCTTCAGGACCCGGTTGACGTGTTCGAGGAGGTAGTCAATGTCGGCAGAGGTAGCGGCGGGATGCGCCTTGTCCAGATTCCAGTCGGTGTCCGTGGTGCCGACAATCCAGTGCCGCCCCCACGGGATCACGAAGAGAACAGACTTCTCGGTGCGGAGAATCATGCCCACGGTGGACTGGATCCGGTCCCGCGGCACCACCAGGTGAATGCCCTTCGAGGCCCGGACCTTCAGCTGGCCGCGGTCCGTCACCATGGCCTGGGTTTCATCGGTCCAGACGCCGGTGGCATTAACCACCTGCTGGGCGAAGACGTCGAACTCTTCCCCGCTCTCCTGGTCCCGGACCCGGGCCCCCACAACCCGCTCGCCTTCCCGGAGGAAGTCGACGACGGCGACCCGGTTCGCGGCGGCGGCCCCGTAATGCGCCGCGGTGCGCACCATGTTCGCGACGTACCGGGCGTCGTCGACCTGTGCGTCGTAATAGCGGATCGAGCCGATCATGGCGTCGTCCTTGAGGCTGGGCGCCGCACGGAGGGTTGAACGCCGGGACAGGTGCTTGTGCATGGGTACACCGCGGGAATTGCCCGAGGTCAGTCCCATGGTGTCGTAGAGAATAATCCCGGCGCCGACGTAGGGACGCTCGATGAACCGTTTGGTCAGGGGGTAGAGGAACGGCACCGGGCGCACCAGGTGCGGGGCGATCCGCTGGATCAGCAGTCCACGTTCCTTCAGGGCTTCCTGGACCAGGGCGAAGTCAAGCATTTCCAGGTATCGCAGGCCGCCGTGGATCAGCTTCGACGACCGGGAGGAGGTACCCGAGGCCCAGTCCCGGGCTTCCACCATGCCGACCTTCAGGCCGCGGGTCACCGCATCCAGGGCCGCCCCGGCACCCACCACGCCGCCGCCGACAATCAGGATGTCCAGCTCGCCGCCGGGTTGGGCGGTGGCACGCAGTTTCTCAAGGGCTGCTTCGCGGTATTCCGGACTTAGTGCATCTGTAGCCATGGTCAAGATTCCTCTCTGAAGCGTGCCCCCGGGTACCGGGGAGGTTGTGCTCAGGTGTTGTACAAGTAGGGCGACACCAGTACATCGATACGCTGGAAAGCCTTGAGATCAGAGTAGCCCGTGGTGGCCATTGCCCGCCGCAGTGCTCCCATTAGATTCGAGGTTCCGTTGGTATGGTGCGAGGGCCCCCACAGCACTTCCTGCAGCGGGCCGACGGTGTCCAGATGGACCCTGTCCCCGCGCGGCAGTTCGCCATGGTGGGCTTCCTGGCCCCAGTGCCAGCCCCGGCCGGGGGCTTCTTCGGCGCGGGCCAGGGCGGAGCCGAGCATCACGGCATCCGCACCCATGGCGATGGCCTTGATGATGTCGCCGCTGGTGCCCATGCCGCCGTCGGCAATCACGTGCACGTACCGGCCGCCGGACTCGTCCATGTAGTCCCGGCGGGCTTCGGCGATGTCGGAAATGGCGGTCGCCATCGGGGCGTGGATGCCCAGCGCGCGGCGGGTTGTCGTCGTCGCGCCTCCGCCAAAGCCGACCAGGACACCGGCGGCACCCGTGCGCATCAGATGCAGGGCCGGGGTGTAGCCGGCAGCGCCGCCGACAATAACGGGGACGTCGAGTTCGTAGATGAACTGCTTGAGGTTCAGCGGTTCAGCGTTTTTGGAGACGTGCTCGGCGGAGACGGTGGTGCCGCGGATCACGAAGATGTCCACGCCTGCGGCCAGGACGGTCTTGTAGAACTCCTGGGTGCGCTGCGGGGTCAGCGAGCCTGCCACGGTGACCCCGGCTTCGCGGACTTCCGCCAGGCGGGAGGTGATCAGTTCGGCGCGGATGGGAGCGGCGTAGATTTCCTGCAGCCGGCGGGTGGCGGCCGGGTTGAAGTTCTCCTGGCTCAGCACGGCGATTTCGTCCAGGACCGGCTGCGGATCCTCGTAGCGGGTCCACAAACCTTCGAGGTTCAGGACGCCGAGTCCGCCAAGCCGGCCGAGGGCGATGGCGGTGGCCGGTGACATCACCGAGTCCATGGGAGCGCCGATCACCGGCATCTCGAACTGGTAGGCGTCTATCTGCCAGTTGACCGAAACATCCTGGGGATCACGGGTGCGCCGGGAGGGCACAATCGCCACATCATCCAGGGAGTAGGCTCTGCGCCCACGCTTGCCACGGCCAATCTCAATCTCGTTAGTCACTGCTCTAGGTTATCCCAGACCAAAAAGGACGCGGGCACCGTCCCGGTGGAACGGTGCCCGCGTCGTCATGGAGCCTGTGCCTAGCGGCGGCCGTAGTTCGGCGCCTCGGCGGTCATCATGATGTCGTGCGGGTGGGATTCCTTCAGCCCTGCCGGGGTGATCCGGACGAACCGGCCCTTGGCCTTGAGCTCGGCAATCGTGTGGGCACCGGTGTAGAACATGGTCTGGCGCAGGCCGCCGACCAGCTGGTGCGCGACGGCGGACAGCGGGCCGCGGTACGGCACCTGGCCTTCAATGCCTTCCGGGATGAGCTTCTCGTCGCTGGGGACGTCTGCCTGGAAGTAGCGGTCCTTGGAGTAGGACGTGTTCTTGCCGCGGGTCTGCATGGCGCCGAGGGATCCCATGCCGCGGTACGTCTTGAACTGCTTGCCGTTGACGAAGACGAGGTCGCCGGGGCTTTCGGCCGAACCGGCCAGCAGGCCGCCGAGCATCACGGTGTCAGCACCGGCAACGATGGCCTTGCCGATGTCGCCGGAGTACTGCAGGCCGCCGTCGGCGATGACCGGCACGCCGGCGGGGATGGCTGCCTTGGCGGCTTCATAGATGGCGGTGATCTGTGGAACGCCGACACCGGCAACCACACGGGTGGTGCAGATGGAGCCGGGGCCAACGCCGACCTTGATGGCGTCAGCACCGGCGTCGATCAGCGCCTGGGCGCCCTCGCGGGTAGCGGCCTGCCCGCCGATGACGTCGACGTGCGCGGCAGCCGGGTCCTTCTTCAGGCGGGCAATCATTTCCAGCACGCCCGCGCTGTGACCGTTGGCGGTATCGACCACCAGGACGTCGACGCCGGCCTCGACCAGTGTCATCGCCCGCTCGTAGCCGTCGCCGAAGAAACCGACGGCAGCGCCGACGCGGAGCCGGCCTTCGTCGTCCTTGGTGGCCAGCGGGTACTGCTCAGCCTTGTCGAAGTCCTTGACCGTGATCAGGCCCTGCAGGCGTCCGGCGTCATCGACCAGCGGGAGCTTCTCGATCCGGTTCTTGCCGAGCAGCTCAACGGTCTCTTCGGGAGTGATGCCGACACGTCCGGTGATCAGCGGCATGCGGGTCATGACTTCCCCGACGGTGCGGGTGGCGTACTCGGAGCGCGGGATAAAGCGGGTGTCGCGGTTGGTCACGATGCCCAGGAGCTTGTTGTCCGGGTCCACGACGGGCAGGCCCGAGACGCGGAAGTGGGCGCACAGGTCATCGAGTTCCTGAAGGGTTGCCTCCGGGTGGATCGTGACCGGGTTGGTGATCATGCCGGATTCGCTGCGCTTGACGCGGTCCACGTGCTCGGCCTGGTCGTTGATGGACAGGTTGCGGTGGATCACGCCGAGTCCGCCGTGGCGTGCCATGGCGATGGCCATGCGGGATTCGGTCACGGTGTCCATGGCGGCGGACAGCAGCGGAGTCTGGACCGTGATCCGCTTGGTCAGGCGGGAGCTGGTGTCAGCCTCGGACGGAATCACGTCCGTGGGGCCGGGCAGCAGGAGGACGTCGTCGTAGGTAAGACCGACGAAGCCGAACGGATCGTGTTCTGGGGACTGCTGGCTCAAATTCGCGCCTCTTTCGGGACCGGAGAGTGTGGGGGAAGGCCGGGGCAACACGGCCGTTTTGTATCGAAGTTGTATTCAATCGTAGAACGAAACCAGCGGGGTGCCCTATTCCCGCGGCTGCCTTGCCCAGAGGCGGCTAGGCAGACTCCGGGACCGTGGTTCCTTCCCAGCCGGTGGCTTCGAGGATCCGTTCCGCCAGCACATGGGAGGTGGTCTCCATGTAGGTGCGGTTGAGGTGGTCATGATCCTTGTAGACGATCACGTTGCCGATGATGCCGGGGCAGGTGCCGTCAATACAGAGCTGGTCCGTCATGTCCAGGACCTGCACACCGGGAATGCGTTCCTCCAGCCCGTCCAGCGGGGAGACCTCGGCCAGGAGCTCATTCCGCGGCACCTGGCAGGCGTCAGTGGCGAAGCCGCTCGCTTCCAGGCACTTGAACATGTCGAATTCAAACCGCGGGTTATCCCGCATGGCCAGCACGGTGATCCCCGCTTCCGCGAAGCCTCGCACGCCGTCGTCGTATCCTCCGGCCAGCGTCTCATCGGGCTGGGATTCCTTGGAGACCGATGCCACCGTAAATACCGCGTCGGGCATTTTTTCCAGCACGTATTCCCCGGCTGCCTGGTTGAACTCGTTGCATCCCGGGGACCGCTCCGGGTCCTCGCCACCGTAGCGGCAGCCCATTTTCAGGACCGTGATCACGTGCCAGTCGTTGGCCAGGGCGATGGGCCGCAGGGCTGCCGACCACTGCATGGCATGGGAATCGCCCAGCACCACAATGGTCTTTTTGGCACCTTCCGCTGTGCCGATCTCCTTGCAGGAATCCGCGAGGACGGAATCGCCGGCAGGCGCGTAGTCCGCACCGCAGGACTCATCAAGCTGCGCCCACTCCTGGTCCATGTCAGCCGGCGAGGGCTTCACCAGGGCGCTGGTCGAGGCAGCGAATTCGAAGGCCGGGTCCAGCGCCAGGGCGCCGGGGTTGTCCGCGATGCTCTGCAGCCGGACGGCTTCGGCATCCGCGGTGACCTTGGCCTGCCAGCCCGCCAGCGGTGCCGCAACCACGGCAAAAGAAGCGGCAAGCACGACGGCGGAGCGCCAGGAGGCCGCTTCGGGCCAGGACCAGCCGCGCAGCGGACCTTCCACCAGCTTGGTGGTCAGGACCGCCAGTACCAGCGACACGGCGATGACGACTGTGCCGTCGATAATCCCGGCGTTCTCCTGTCCGGAGGCGACCAGCCAGAACACCAGGATTGGCCAGTGCCACAGGTAGAGCGCGTAGGAGTTGTCCCCCAGCTTCACCAGCGGTTTGGCCTTCAGCCAGCGGTCGGCACCGCCGCGGCTGCCGGTGTCTCCTGCGGTGATAATCATGGCGGCGGCCAGGGTGGGCCACAGGGCCAGATACCCGGGGAACTGCTGCTGGACCTGCAGGATGATTCCGCAGCTGAGCATCGCTGCCACGCCCACCCAGCCCAGGACGATCCGCAGGCGGCGGCCCAGGTGCAGGTAGGGCAGGGCGAGTGCCAGCAGCGAGCCCAGCGCGAATTCCCAGAGCCGGGTCCGCGTATCGAAGTACGCGTAGGCCTGATTGGTGGTGGTTTCCCAGATTGAGAACACCAGGGACGAGGCAAAGATGGTGCCGAAAATCACAGCCAGCACGCTGCGGTAGCTCCGCCGGAACAGCTTGGCTGCGGGGACGGCGGCAGCGAAGATCAGCGGCCAGAGAATAAAGACCTGCCCCTGGACGGACAGGGACCAGAAATGCTGAAGCGGGCTCGCAGCGCTGTGGTCCGCAGCCAGGTAATCCACGGCGTTATTCGCCAGGGTCCAGTTCTGGACATAGAAGAGCGAAGACCAGGACTGGCCGATGACCTCCTGCCAGGAGCTGGCCGGCAGCAGGAAGGCGGCAGCCGTGAGGACAGCCAGCAGAACAACGACGACGGCGGGCAGCAGGCGCTTGAACAGGTGCAGCCAGTAGCGGCCCAGGGCCAGCGCGCGGCCGGCTTCGGCCTTGCGGACGAAGGAACCGGTGAGCAGGAAGGCGGAGATGAGCAGGAAGATATCCACTCCC
Organism: Arthrobacter gallicola; assembly: GCF_014836775.1. Taxonomy (GTDB): domain Bacteria; phylum Actinomycetota; class Actinomycetes; order Actinomycetales; family Micrococcaceae; genus Arthrobacter_B; species Arthrobacter_B gallicola. Next base: position 161,599 of record NZ_JACSQD010000003.1, on the reverse strand, counting down.
CCGGAGACCCTTCCCAGCCACACGTGATACAGCACAACCAGCACAACGGCCAGGGCTCTCAGGCCCTGAACTTCCGGGCGGTAGCGCCGTTCCCCGCCGGGGGTGCGGCCCGGCGCCCGGGCTTCACCCGGGGAAGCTTCGGCGGGGCTGGGGGCGGGGAAAGCGGCAGCGTGCTGCTCAGGTGCTGACACTTGCGGGCGTCCTTTCGACATGGTAAATACCGCAAGAGTTTACCTGCCCGCCACCAGCAGGCTTAATTCGCGGCGTCCACGGCCACGGGACCCGGGACACAAAGAGGCCCGGCCGGACGCAGGAATTCTGCGTCTGACCGGGCCCTTTGTTCAGCAGAAACTAGTGCTGGTGACCGTGGTCATCATCCTCGTCGGAGGGCTTCTCGACAACCAGTGCCTCGGTCGTGAGGACCAGGGCGGCGATCGAGGCAGCATTGCGCAGCGCCGACCGGGTGACCTTGACCGGGTCAATGACGCCGGCTTCGATCAGGTTGACGTACTCGCCGGTGGCGGCGTTGAAGCCGTTGTTCACGTCGAGCTCGCCGACCTTGGAGACAACAACCATGCCTTCGGCACCGGCGTTCTCGGCAATCCAGCGCAGCGGCTGCGCCAGGGCGCGGCGGACCAGACCCACAGCGGTGGCGGCATCGCCGTCGAGCTTCGCGACGTTGGCGTCGGTGTCCAGGGCGCGGGCGGCATGGACCAGTGCGGAACCGCCGCCGGCCACGATGCCCTCTTCCAGGGCAGCACGGGTCGAGGACACGGCGTCTTCGATCCGGTGCTTCTTTTCCTTCAGCTCAACTTCGGTGGCGGCGCCGACCTTGATGACGCCGATGCCGCCGGAGAGCTTGGCCAGGCGTTCCTGGAGCTTCTCGCGGTCCCAATCGGAATCCGTGCGCTCAATCTCGGCACGGATCTGGGCCACGCGGTCCGCGACGTCGGCTTCGGAACCGGAGCCGTCAACGATGGTCGTGTGGTCCTTGGTGACCGTGATGCGGCGGGCAGAACCCAGCACCTCGAGGCCCACCTGGTCCAGCTTCAGGCCGAGGTCCGGGGACACAACCTGCGCGCCGGTCAGGGTCGCGATGTCCTGCATCATGGCCTTGCGGCGGTCGCCGAAGCCCGGAGCCTTCACGGCAACAACGTTCAGCGTGCCGCGGATCTTGTTGACCACCAGGGTGGAGAGGGCTTCGCCGTCCACGTCTTCGGCAATGATGAACAGCGGCTTCGAGGCCTGCAGTGCCTTCTCCAGCAGGGGAAGGAACTCGGCAACCGAGGAGATCTTGCCGGAGTTGATCAGGATCAGCGCGTCTTCGAGGACGGCTTCCTGGCGCTCCGGGTCGGTCACGAAGTACGGCGAGAGGTAACCCTTGTCGAACTGCATGCCTTCGGTGATGACCAGTTCGGTGGACGTCGAAGAGGACTCTTCGATGGTGATGACGCCGTCCTTGCCGACCGTGTCGAACGCCTTGGCCAGGAGCTCGCCGATTTCTTCGCTCTGGGCGGAGATGGCGGCGACGTGGGCAACCTGGTTGCCCTCGACTTCCTGGGCGTTCTCCAGCAGGCGGGCGGCGACGGCCTCAACGGCGGTCTCGATGCCGTGCTTGAGCGCGCCGGGAGCTGCGCCGGCTGCCACGTTGCGCAGGCCTTCCTTCACGAGGGCCTGGGCCAGGACGGTGGCGGTGGTGGTGCCGTCACCGGCAACATCGTTGGTCTTGGTGGCAACTTCCTTGGCCAGCTGCGCGCCAAGGTTCTCGTACGGATCGTCGAGCTCGACCTCACGGGCGATCGTGACGCCGTCGTTGGTGATGGTGGGTGCGCCCCAGGTCTTGGCGAGCACAACGTTGCGGCCGCGCGGGCCGAGGGTGACCTTGACCGTGTTGGCGAGCTTGTCGACACCGGCTTCCAGTGAACGACGGGCGGAGTCGTTGAACTCCAACTGCTTTGCCATGTGTGTGTCCTTTCCGACAACTACATCTGCATCTACAAAAGAAGACCCCGGCCGAATCTGGCCGGGGTCTTCAAAGAATTACTTGACGACGATGGCCAGCACGTCGCGTGCGGAGAGCACCAGGTATTCCTGGCCGCCCTGCTTGACCTCGGTTCCGCCGTACTTGGAGTAGATGACGACGTCGCCCTCGGCGACATCGATCGGCACACGGTTGCCGTTGTCGTCAACGCGGCCGGGGCCGACTGCTACGACTTCGCCTTCCTGCGGCTTTTCCTTTGCGGTGTCCGGGATGACCAGGCCGGAGGCCGTGGTCTGCTCAGCTTCGAGCGGGCGAACAACGATGCGATCCTCAAGGGGCTTAATAGAGACCGACACTCGGGCTCTCCTTTGCTTAGTTACTAACGGGTTTGTGGACCGTCGGTAGGCGCTTGCCGTCGTCGCGGGTGCCGGTGCACGCTTCCCTCAGGAGTTAGCACCCTCACATGGCGAGTGCTAAGTCCGACTTTATGCAACCGTTAGCACTCGGTCAAGGTGAGTGCCAACAATCCTTTGCGGTACTGCCTTCGGCACCGACGGCTCCCCTGACGGAGTCCGGTCCCCGTGTTTCCTGCACCATGTATTCAAGTTGCTTAGCCTTGCCTAACAAGATAGTTTTCAATGGCGCGCAGAAATTAGCCAACAATTTTGTGTCCTAATGGCGGAGGCATCCGGCAGGCGGCGCATCCATTGAGAAACAACTGGAGCACCCACTCGTGAAGACGACCCTGAAGTCCCGGCTGCTTGCCGGAACCGCCCTCGTGTCCCTGCTTGCCGTCAGCGCGTGCGGCCAGGACTCCGACGCCGCCGCCGAGCCGGCAGCCACCGAGCCCGCCACCGTGACGGTGGAACACACCCAGGGCACCACCGAAGTGCCGGTCAACCCGGAGACGGTCTACACGTTCGATCTCGGCGCTCTGGACACCCTGGACGCCCTCGGGATTGAGGTTGACGGTGTTCCGTCCGCAAACTTCCCGGAGAGCCTGTCCAAGTACGGCTCGGATGACTACGCCAAGATCGGCAGCATGAAGGAGCCTGACTTCGAGGCCATCAGCGCCGGCGCCCCGGACCTGATCATCATGTCCGGACGGACCGCGGATTCCTACGAGGAACTCTCCAAGATTGCGCCCACGATCAACCTCAGCAACGACGCCGCGGATCCGTGGAACTCCTTCATCTCCACCACCGAGATCATCGGTGAGATCTTCGGTAAGGAAGCCGAAGTCGACGAGAAGCTGGCCGCACTGGAAACCAAGGTCGAAGAGACCAAAGCAACCGCGGCGGACGCAGGCAACGGCCTGATCATCATGACCAGCGGCGGTGAAATGACCGCCTACGGCGCCGGCTCCCGCTTCGGCCTGATCCATGACGTTCTTGGCGTTCCCACCGCAGCCGACATCACCTCCGAAGGCAAGCACGGCGAGTCCGTCTCCTTCGAATACGTCGCTGAGACCAACCCGGACCACCTGTTCGTGATCGACCGCGACGTCGCCGTCGGCAATGCGGGTGAAGTTGCCTCCGCTGTCCTGGACAACGAACTGGTTATGGGCACCAAGGCTGCAAAGAATGACAACATCACCATGCTCGACTCCTCCAGCTGGTACCTGGTGGGCTACGGCCTGAACAACGTTGACGCGATGGTCAGCGCTGTCCAGGACGGCATCTCCTAACCCCGTCCCACCCACCTGCTAAATCCTCGTCCGGCCGGTCTTTCCCCTCAGTGGAAGGCCGGCCGGACGAGGGAGACGGAAGCACTATGTTGACCCTCACCTCCCCCACAGCTCCGGCGCCCGCCGGAGCCGCTGCCGCGTCCGGCCGCCGGCGGTTCCCCGGCCCCGGGGCAATGCTGATCCTGGGCGGAGCCGGAGTCCTGCTGCTCGCCGTCGTCAGCATGTTCGTCGGTGTCAGCGATGTCTCGCTCACTTCGCTCCTGGCCGGGGACGAAAACGCGTGGAGAATCTTCTGGATCAGCCGCGTCCCCCGGACCCTGAGCATCATCCTGGCAGGAATGGCCCTCAGCGTCGCCGGCCTCATCATGCAGCTCATGGCCCGCAACAAGTTCGTGGAACCTTCCACCGTGGGTACGGTGGAGTCGGCGTCGCTGGGCATCCTGGTGGTCACGGTATTCCTGCCTGGGGCCTCGCTCTTCGTGAAAATGTCCACCGCCACCGTCTTCGCCGTCGCCGGCACTGCCCTGTTCCTGCTGGTCCTGCGCCGGATTCCGCTGCGCAACACGCTGATCGTCCCGCTGGTCGGGATCATGCTCGGCGGTGTTATCGCGGCCATCACCACCTTTTTCGCGTACCGCTTCGACCTGCTGCAGACCCTCAACAGCTGGATGGTCGGGGACTTCTCCGGCGTCCTGCGCGGACGCTACGAACTGCTCTGGATTGTCGGGGCACTGACAGTGATCGGCTACCTGGCGGCAGACCGGTTCACCGTCGCCGGCATGGGCCAGGAGTTCACCACAAACCTCGGGCTGAACTACAACCGCGTTATGACCCTGGGATTGATCATCGTCTCCCTGATCAGCGCCGTCGTGGTGGTCAGTGTCGGCTCGGTGCCCTTCCTTGGCCTGATCGTGCCGAACCTCGTCTCGCTGATGATCGGCGACAACGTCCGCCGCGCCATTCCCTGGGTGGCGATCTTCGGCGCCGGGTTTGTCCTGGCCTGTGACATCATCGGCCGGACCATCCGCTACCCCTATGAAATCCCGGTCGGAGTCATCGTCTCCGCCATCGGCAGCGCCCTGTTCCTTTACCTGCTCCTGAGAAAGCGCTCCGCCCGTGCCTAGCAGTCCCGTCAGCGTCCTACCTTCCGCCCTCACGGTGCAGCGCCGCCGCCCGGTGCGCGGCCTCTCCCCCAGGTTCTGGATCATCACCCTCTCCGTTGTGGCCGCCGTCCTGGTCGCCGTCTTTATGACCATCGACCTGCGCGGAAACATCGGCTACGTCCTGCCCCGCCGTGCCATCAAGGTGGGCTCAATGATCCTGGTGGCCTACGCCGTCGGCGTCTCCACCGTGTTGTTTCAGACCGTCACCGCCAACCGGATCCTGACGCCGTCGATCATGGGCTTTGATGCCCTGTACGTCCTCATCCAGACCGTGCTGGTCTTCACGTTCGGCGGCGGACTGGTCCTGGCTCTGGCGGCCCCGCTGCGCTACGGGCTGGAAGTCGCGCTGATGGTCGGCTTCTCCTTCCTGCTCTACCGGTGGCTGTTCACCGGCGGCGGGAAATCGCTGCATCTGATGCTGCTGGTCGGCATTGTGCTGGGCACCCTCTTCCGCGGAGTGTCCTCGCTGCTGCAGCGGCTGATCGACCCCAGCGAATTCATCATCCTGCAGGATTTGTTCTTCGCCAGCTTCAACAACGTGGACGGCGCCCTGCTCGGCTACTCGCTGATTGCCGTCGCAGTGGTGAGCGTCCCTGCCTGGCGGATGCGGCATTCACTGGATGTGATGTCCCTGGGCCGGGAAACCTCGATCAACCTCGGGGTCAACCACAAACGCTCGGTAACCATCGTGCTGGTCATCTGCTCGGTGATGGTGGCGGTCTCCACGGCACTGGTGGGTCCGGTCACCTTCTTCGGGCTGCTGGTTGCGTCGCTGGCGTATCAGCTCTGCTCCCATTTCAAGCACTCCGCAGTGGTTCCGATCGCCGTGCTGCTGGGCATCATCGCCCTGGTCGGCGGCCAGCTGGTCCTTGAACGCGTCTTTGCGTTCGACACGGCGTTGAGCATTGTCATTGAATTCGTTGGCGGGATCGTCTTCCTGATCCTGCTCCTGAGAGGCTCCATCAAATGATCCAGGTCACCGGCGTTACGAAAAAGTACGCGAACACTGCCGTGGTGGACGAGGTGAGCTGCCACATCAAGGAGGGCGGTGTCACCTCGATCATCGGCCCCAACGGTGCCGGCAAATCCACGCTGCTGTCCATCATCAGCCGTCTGCTTACCGCCGACACTGGCTCCGTGACGGTGGATGGCCTGGATGTGGCCCGCACACCGGGCAAGGACCTGGCCCGGAAGATGGCCATCCTGCGCCAGGATAACCACCTGACCGTCCGTCTGACCGTCCGGGACCTCGTCGGATTCGGCCGCTACCCGCACAACGGCGGGCGCCCGACAGCGCAGTGCCGGGAGAAGATCGAGCAGGCGCTGACCTTCCTGGATCTCACGGATCTGGCGGACCGGTTTGTTGACGAACTTTCCGGCGGGCAGCGTCAGCGCGCGTTTATCGCCATGGTGCTGGCGCAGGACACCGACTACCTGCTGCTGGATGAGCCGCTGAACAACCTGGATATGAAGCACTCCGTGGAAATGATGCGGCTGCTGCGCCGGCTCACGGACGAACTCGGCAAGACCGTGGTCCTGGTCATCCACGACATCAACTTCGCGTCCTGCTACTCCGACGACATCATCGCCATGGCGGACGGCAAGCTGCTGCACCAGGGGCCGCCGTCGATGATCATGCGGCCCGAGGTCCTGAAGGACATTTACGAGATCGACATCCGGATCGAGGAGATCGAAGGCAACCGCATCGGCGTGTATTTCGCCTGATGCGGTTGTGCTTACGTTGAGAGCTTTTCACCGCCAGGGCGTCGTCAGGCAGGCCGGCGACGGCGCCGGACGGGGCAGCTAGTATTCGGGAATGACCACCGAAATCCGCAGGCCGTCGCCGCGGGGGAAATGGGAAAAGGCGCTTGATTCTTCCCCGTTCTGGCTGCTTCCGATCGCGCTGATCGCCGGAAACTCGCTGCGGGAGATGCTCGGTTTTTGGCTCTCGTTGTTGGTCTCCCTAGGCATAGTGGTGGGAGGAACCTTCCTCTGCCGTAAACCGGCCGAGGCCGCGAGGTCCAGGCGTCTGGAACAAGATGCCCAAGCCGGAGTGATTGAGTGCGCCATCCGCTACCCGGGTGCGCTGCCCGGGTCACTTCGCGGCATCTGGTCCGCAGGCTTTGCAGAGATAAACGGCAGGACCATCAAGTTTCAGTCGGTCTTTGACATAGCAAACCAGAGAAAAGGTTCCACAGTCGTTTTTGGGGATCTTCGCCCGTTGGGCGAGCGCCCGCTGTCGGACAAAAAAACGCTGGCAGTGCGCGGGGCGGACCGGGTCATCGGTGTGTGGACCGACAAGGGCGAAATTGAGTTGGCCGCTCCCGGGGAGAGCTTGAAAGCGGTCGACAGGCACCTGCGCCACGGGGATGGCACCGGCTCATAAATTTGGCCCGGTTCACCCCACCTGTCCCGGCGCCCCACCTGTCCCGGCGCCCTTAGGCCCCGGACTCCCGGACACGGGCGAGCCGGCGCACGGCTTCTTCCAGGACGTCGGGCGCGCAGCCAAAGTTCAGCCGCACATGGCCCTCCCCGCCCGCGCCGAACTTGAGACCCGGTTCCACGGCAACCCGTGCCTTCTCCAGGGCCACCGACGCCGGGTCCTCGCCCCAGCCCAGGGCGCGCAGATCCAGCCAGGCCAGGTATCCGGCGTCGGGCATCCGGTACTGCACGCCCGGCAGCTCGGCTGAGAGCAGCTCACCCAGAAGACGGCGGTTGGCGTCCAGCGTTGCCAGGACGCTGTCCAGCCACGGCTCACCTTCCGCGAAAGCAGCGGCTGTGCCGTGCAGGCCGAGAATGCTCGTGCGGAAGCCGGTTCCCGCCGGCATACCGTCCAGGAGCAGCTGCATGGCGGGGTGTGCCGCCACGGCCAGGGCACACTTGGCGCCGGCGATGTTCCAGCCCTTGCTGGCCGCGGTCACACAGACACCGTGGGCACGGGCCTCATCCGAGACCGCGAGGAAAGGCGTGAAGTCGGCGTAGACCAGCGGCGCGTGGATCTCGTCACTGATCACGGTCACGCCGTACCGATGCGCCAGCCGGGCAACCTCGGCGAGCGTCTCTCGGGTGTGGACCAGGCCCAGCGGATTGTGCGGGTTGCACAGCAGCAGGGCCTCGGCGCCGTCTGCGAACGCGGCCTCAAGTCCGGCCAGATCCAGGGACCAGGCGGCGCCGTCGTCAAGCAGCGGCACTTCCCTCACCGTGCCGCCGGCTTCGACAGGCAGCTGGAAGAAGGGCGGGTAGACCGGCGGGGTGATGACTACCTCGCCACCCGGGGAAATGGCCTGCCTCAGGGCTTCGACGATCGCAACGCTGACGTCCGTAGTGGTCCGGATGCCCGCGGGGTCGACATCCCATCCCCAGCGCCGCTGCGCGAATCCGGCAAACGCGGGCGCCAGCGGACCGGGACCGGCAACGTACCCGACGTCGGAGGCTTCAATCCGCTCAATCATGGCCCGGGCAACCGCAGGCGCCAGCGGGTAGTCCATCTCCGCCACAAAGAGCGGCAGGACATCCTGCGGGTGGGTGCACCACTTGACGCTGGTCCGCCGGCGCAGTACGTCCAGGGGGTCTACAGCCATCTCAGTCATATCTTCCAATTTACAAGGACGGCCTGAGCCCGGCTGGACGGGTGTTCCCTGCACCACAATTGGCAGGCCGAAGGGCTCTGGCCGGACTGCCGGCTGCCGGCTGCCTAAACCTCCTCCGCCGCAACGAATTAGGCTTAGAGGCATGCCCGACACATCCCTCGCCCATGTCCTGACCCCCGAAGGCTGGGCACTGCTGAACTCGCTCGGCCCGTATCTGGAGTCCGAGTCGCTGAAACTGAACACCGATCTGCGCAAAGCCGGGCACTCCCCCGAACTGGTCGCCGCCGTCCTCACCCAGGCAAAACTGCGGATGAAGGCCCGGGCAAAGTTCGGTCCGTTCGCCGAGCACATGCTGTTCACCCCCGCCGGGCTGGAACAGGCGACCCGGCTGAACGTCGCAGCCCTGCACGCCCAGCGCTACCAGGAGGCAGGGCTGACGAAGGTCGCTGACCTGGGCTGCGGGATCGGCGCCGATTCTCTGGCCCTGGCCACCCTGGACCGTCAGGTCACCGCCGTCGAACTCGATGAGATCACGGCCGCCGTCGCCACCATCAACCTCATGCCCTGGCCGGAAGCCCGCGTGGTCCAGGGCGATGCGGAGAGTTTTGATCTGACCGGGTTCGACGGCGTCTGGCTGGATCCGGCGCGGCGGACGACGTCGACGTCGGGCACCTCCCGCATCTTCGACCCGGAAGCCTTCTCCCCGCCGCTGTCCTTCGTGGAATCCCTCGCCGACGACGGGATGCCGGTGGGCGTCAAGCTTGGTCCGGGCATTCCGCACGAGTCGATTCCCGCGGGCTGCGAAGTCCAGTGGGTGTCCGTGGGCGGCGACGTGACCGAGGCGACGCTCTGGTTCAACGAACTGCGCCGGCCCGGGATCCGCCGGGCTGCCCTGGTGATCGGCCCGGCCGGAGCGGCGGAGCTGACCTCGCACGAGGACTACGTTCCCGGCGCCCAGGATGTCCGGACCGGTCCGGCGGAGGGTTATCTGTATGAGCCCGACGGCGCCGTCATCCGTGCGGGTCTGGTCGCCGACGTCGCGCGTACTCTGGGCGGGCACCTGCTGGATCCGCAGATCGCCTACATTGCCGGGCCTGAGCTGCTGGAAACCCCGTTCGCCCGTGCCTACCGGATCCTGGAGGTTCGCCCGTACAACGTCAAGGCGCTCAAGGCGTGGGTCCGCGCCAACGGCATCGGCGTGCTGGACATCAAGAAACGCGGGATGTCAGTGACGCCGGAGGAACTGCGCAAGCAGCTGCTCACCGGCTCGGGCAAGGGTCCGAACAAGGCCACCCTGGTCCTGACCCGGATCGGTGAGGACCGCGTCGCGATCGTCGTCGAACCCGTGGCCGCCAGCCAGTAGCGGCCGCCCGCGCTGGGGCTCCTCGGGCTGCGGCTCCGGGGGCTGCGGCTCCGGGGGCTGCGGCTACCCGCGGATGTGCAGCTATGGCGACCTTCCGGCGCAGGAGGTCGCCATAGCTGCACATCCACGACTCGCGGCGGCCCGGGAAGTCACCGTATCTGCACACCCAGCGCGGGGTTTGAGTGCCGCCCGGCCGCCAGCCGTCTAGCTCCGGGAGAACTCGCTGGCTTCACGGACCTGTTCCGGTGTGGGCCGCACCCCGGTGTAGAGCACAAACTGCTCCTCGGCCTGGATCGCGATCACCTCGGCGCCCGTGATGACCTTTTTGCCGGCGGCGCGGGCCGCCCGGATCAGCGGGGTTTCGGCCGGAAGCGCGACGACGTCGAACACCGTCCGCGCTGCGGCGACCGCCTGGTCGTCGAAGGACTGGACGTCTTCATCGGCTCCGGCCATGCCGAGCGGAGTCACGTTGATCAGCAGATCCGCCGTCGCGGTTCCAGGTTTGGCCCGCCAGTCGAAATCGTAGAGGTCCGCCAGTGCCCGGCCTGTTCCCTCGTTTCGGGCGATAACGCACACATCGGAGAACCCGGCGTCGCGCAGGGCGGCAGCCACCGCTTTGGCCATTCCGCCGGATCCGCGCAGCAGCACCGAGGATGCCGGAGAAACCTCGTGGTCAGCCAGCAGCCGGGCGATGGCCAGGTAGTCGGTGTTGTAGGCGGTGAGGACGCCGTCGTCGTTCACGATGGTGTTCACCGAGTCGATGGCAGCGGCAGAGGCGTCCATCCGGTCCACCAGCGCAATGACTTCCTCTTTATACGGCATCGACACGGCGGCTCCGCGGATGGGCAGGCCGCGCACCCCGGCGATCGCCTGGGCCAGGTCAGCGGGCGCGAACGCCTTGTAAACGTAGTTCAGGCCCAGCTGGTCATAGAGATAGTTGTGGAAGCGGGTGCCGATATTGCTTGGCCTCGAGGCCAACGAAATGCACAGGACCATGTCTTTGTTCAGGATGGGCATTGGACCATTATCGCCTTTGCGGGTTCCGGACGGGGCTTTGGCAGCGGAACCAAAGTCCCCATTCCCCGGGCTAGGATTGGAGCGGCTCTTAGAACGCGATGGTGCGGACCGGAGACATTCATTCGAGACGCACAGCAGGAGACGTATTGGACATTGAGTTTGCAGCTTCACCGCAGTCGACCCTGGGGGTTGAGTGGGAACTGGCCCTGGTAGACCGGGAGTCCGGGGAGCTTCTCTCAGTGGCCGACGAGGTCCTGCGCGCGGTCAACGCCGCCGACCCGGAGCTCAGTGCGGACGAAGAGCACCCGCACATCAAGCAGGAGCTGCTGGAAAACACGGTGGAACTGGTCACCGGGATCTGCACCACCGTTGCCGAGGCGAAGGCTGATCTGGCCCGCTCCATGGCCGCGGTCCGCCGTGTCACCGACGAGATGGGCGTTGAGCTGTTCTGCGCCGGCACCCATCCTTTTGCGGCTCCGCGTTCCCAGCCCGTGACGGACAAGGAACGCTACGCCAAACTCATCGACCGGACCCAGTGGTGGGGCCAGCAGATGCTCATCTACGGCGTCCACGTCCATGTGGGCCTGGATTCTCGGGATAAAGTCCTGCCGGTCCTCGACGGCCTGGTGAACTACTTCCCCCACTTCCAGGCGCTCTCTGCCTCCTCGCCGTACTGGTCTGGGGACGACACCGGCTACGCCTCACAACGGGCGCTGATGTTCCAGCAGCTGCCGACCGCCGGGCTGCCCTTCCAGTTCCAGTCCTGGAGCGAGTACGAATCCTACGTCCAGGACATGTTCACCACCGGAGTCATCGACTCAATCAGTGAAATCCGCTGGGACATCCGCCCGGTTCCCGCTCTCGGGACCATCGAGCTGCGGGTCTGCGACGGTCTGTCCACCTCCACCGACATCGGAGCCATCGCGGCCCTGACCCAGTGCCTGGTGGACGAGTTCTCCACCATCCTGGACAACGGCGGAACCATTCCCACCATGCCGCCGTGGCATGTGCAGGAGAACAAGTGGCGGGCTGCCCGCTACGGGCTCGACGCGATCATCATCCTGGACGCCGCCGGCAACGAAAAGCTGGTAACCGAGCACCTGCTCGACGACGTCCTGCCCCGTCTGGCTCCCGTCGCGGAGAAGCTCGGCTGCACCGCTGAACTGGCAGACGTGGCCGGCATCATTGAACGCGGCGCCGGATATCAGCGCCAGCGCCGGGTAGCCGCGGAAAACGACGGCGACCTGCGCGCCGTCGTGCTCGACGGCGTCCGGCAGCTCCGCGGGGAAGCCTAGCCTGGAGCTCGACGGCGTTTGGCGGCTGGGCGGTGGCGAGGCCTCGCCTAGGGCTTGGCGGCGTCTGACAGTCGGGCGGTGGCGAGGCCTCGCCTAGGGCTTGGCGGCGTTCGGCAGCCGGGCGGTGGATTTCCGAGGGCCTTCCGGTCCCGAATTGGCTCCGTGGGGAAGCCTAAGCCTAGAGGTCGACGGCGTCTGAAAGCCGGGCGGAAGCCTTCCACTCCTGTGTTGGCAGGACCCCACTGCCCCACCATCACGGCCCCACGGCCCCACCGTCACGGCTAATACCCCGTTTCGTGGGCGCGCGAAGAAACCCGACCGCCGCCCCGCAGCCCTTTGCCGCTGGTGCCCGAAAAGCAGGTAAATGACCCGTATTTGGTGGCACGGCGAAGGGCCGATTTTGAGCCTGAAATGTCAGTGGCAGGTGGCAGTGTTGGGGTATGAACCGCTCCTCGGAAACCCCAGGATTTTCCCGGTCAGCTGACCGGGAGGAAAGCGGTGTGCCCGTGTTTTGCGCCGATCCGGCGGGGTTGGCCGACGTACCCGAGGAGACGCTGCCAGAGGGTTTCGCCGGGCGGTTGTCGCTGCGCGGTGCCGGGAATCTGGGCTATGAGGAAACCGTTACAGCGCTACAGCGGCTGGGAATGCTGGTGTCCTGGGCCCAGGCGCAGCAGGCCAGGGTCGCCGCACGGTTGGAAGCCCTCTTCGCCAGGGACCTCGCCGAGGCCGCGGGAAAGGAAGAACCAGCCCTGGCCATGAGCCTGGCCGCCGCTGAAGCAGCAGCAGTGCTGAACCTGCCCCACATGACAGCGCTGCAGCTGATCAGCGAATCAACCCGTCTGTGCCTGGAAGCACCGCAAACCCTTGCGCGGCTGGCCGAGGGCCGGATCGCTATCCAGCACGCCCGGATCATCCTCGACGAAACTCAAGACCTGCCCACCGAGATCCCCGGGACAGCTGGGAATGGCGGGGGCGGGTCGGGTGAGCTTGCCGGTGACCCCGGAGGGAGCGGGGCGGACGGGAGTGCCGGGCCTAGCGGGAGTGCCGCTGGAAGCGGAACGGAACCAAACGGCTCGGCCGAAGAAGACACCGATGCGGACGGACACGGCCAAGCGGACGGTGGTTTCTCCGGTATTGAGTTCGGACAGCTTGACCTGGAGCTGGATAGCCCGGGTGTTGAGAACAATCCCGATGATCCTGATGGCCTAACCGCTGATCGATCCGGGGCAGGTGGCTCGGTGGCTGGCGGAGCCGGTGACGGCATGACTCGTGGAGCTGGTTCAGAGGCCGAAGTGTTGAGCGCACGCGGGGAGTTCGAGCGGGACCTGCTCAATGCCGCCGAGGGCCGGACCGCAGCAGGCTTTGGCCGCCGGGCCCGCCGGCTGCGGGAATCCAGGTTCCCGGACCTGATCCCGGTTCGCCACCGTCAGGCCAAAGACAAACGCCGGGTCTCCTTCCAGGCCCTGCCGGATGGGATGTCCTGCCTGAGCGCATTTATCGCCGCGGAGAAAGGCCAGGCTCTCTTCACCGCCCTTACCGGCGCCGCAAAGGCCGGTAAACGCTCCGGAGACCCCCGCACAATGGACCAGCTCCGTGCCGACATCCTCACCGCATTGTTCCTGGACAACGACGACGAGAGCCCGGGGATCTGGCCCGCTCCCACTTCCGTCCCCACCCCCGGACGCTCTCCCGTCCCCAGCGCTGCACCCGCAGCTGGCTCTGACCCCGTCCCCGGCCCCTCTCACATTTCGGGCTCCGACCCCGCTCCCGCTGCTGGTTCTGGCCCCGCTCCCGCTCCAAGTCCCACCGGTGCTCCCGCTCCCGCACGCGTTCTCACACCTGACTCCGCTCCCGGCCCCGCACCTACCGCACCCAGAGGCAATTCCTCGCCGATCCCGGGATCTACCGCGGCAGATACCTCAGCTCCTGATCAGCCTGGTGCCGGTACGGGAGAGGAACGCCCGGAGCCTCAGGAACTCGCCCGCGGTCCGCGCGCAGGGCGGCCAGGGAAGGGACCCCGGCGGGCTGAACGGCACAGGACCCGAGCCCGGTCCGGGGTCCGGACCGAGGTGATGGTCCTGATCAACGCCGATACCCTCGCCGGGCTTAACGAGGATCCGGCGGAATTGAACGGCTACGGACCCATCAGCCCCGAGACCGGGCGACGCATGATCCTCGAAGCCCTGCACTGGACTCCGCTCAGCCAAGACCCTGCCACCGGGGAGATCCTCGCTGTGGGCCGCCGGCGACGCATCCCCGCCGGACTCAAACGCTGGCTTCAGGCCCGGGACGGAACCTGCCGGTTCCCTGGTTGCTCGGTCAGCGTTACCCACGCGGAGATCGACCACACCACCCCGTTCGCCCACTACGGACCGACCGACCACGCGAATTTGGAACACCTCTGTCCCAAACACCACCGCTTCAAAACCCTCGGCCATTGGAAAGCGCGCCAACCCGAACCGGGCGCCATCGAGTGGCACTCCCCCACTGGCCGGACCTATACCACCGACCCCGCCCTCAGCTACGCCGCCAGCTGCCCGCCTCAGAAACCGGAAGACACGCCTCCTGACGACGACCCTCCACCGTTCTAGGTTCCAGGCGCCAGGGCAGGCACTAGGCACCCAGGCGCCAGGCGGCAGGCGGCAGGCGGCAGGCGGCAGGCGGCAGGCGGCAGGCGGCAGGCGGCATTAGTCATCAAGCACTGCAGGGTGACAAGTTGTGGGCGCACGCTCTCAACGCACCGGTCAGGAGCGGAACTCCAAGGAGGACCGGAAAGGGTGATGGGCAAGGGCGAAACCAGGGGCAGGTGTCACCCGGTACAGTGCTAAGCCCGAGACGGGCCCAGGGCCCAGCCGAGGCCTCGCCTGCCTAGGCCGCCGGCAGGTGAATGCTGGTGACCGGCTGTGACGGATCGGGAGTGAACGCCACACCCGAAGGCTCACCACCGGCCATCACCACCTGCGCACCCAGAGCGGCCACCATGGCCCCATTATCGGTACACAGCCGGATCGGCGGCACCCGCAGCGAGATCCCGGCCGCAGCACAGCGTTCGGCAGTCAGTTCACGGAGCCGGGAGTTTGCCGCCACTCCGCCGCCCAGCAGCAGGTTGGTAATCCCATGTTCAGTGCAGGCCAGGACAGCCTTCGCGGTGATGACATCCACCACGGCCTCTTGGAAGGACGCAGCAATATCAGCCACCGGGGGTTCCTGCCCGGCGGCTTCGTACTGTTCAACACAGCGGGCAACGGCGGTCTTCAGTCCGGAGAAGGACCAGTCGTAACGGTGCGGACCGGGTACCTCAGCGCTGCCCATGTACTTGGGCTGGGTGAGTCCGCGCGGGAAACGGATAGCCTTCGGGTTTCCCTCGCGGGCCAGCTTGTCGATCGCCGGACCGCCGGGATACCCCAGACCCAGGATGCGGGCAACCTTGTCATATGCCTCACCCGCGGCGTCGTCAATGGTTGAGCCCAGCAGTTCGACGTCGGACGTGAGTGTTCTGACCCGCAGAATTTCGGTGTGGCCGCCGGAGACCAGCAGCGCACCGAGGTTTTCCGGAAGTTCCCCGCCGTCGAGCACGCCAACCCCCACATGGGCAACGAGGTGGTTGATCGCGTACAGCGGCTTGCCGGTGGCGAGAGCCAGGGCCTTCGCAGCGCACACGCCAACCATCAATGCCCCGGCCAGTCCGGGACCGGAGGTAACCGCGATGGCATCAACCTCATCCAGGGTGACGCCGGCTTCTTCCAGGGCCTGCCGGAGCGTGGGGACAAAGGCATCCAGGTGGGCGCGGGACGCGATCTCGGGGATCACCCCGCCGAACCGGACGTGCTCCTCCATGGAGGAGGACACAGCGTTAGCCAGCAGAGTGTTCCCCCTGACAATTCCGACGCCGGTTTCGTCACAGGATGATTCGATGCCGAGCACCAGGGGTTCGGTGCGGTTCATTTACGCTTCCTTCGGAGTGTGAGCGGTGTGCTGCGGGCTGCCCTGCCAGGCTGAGAGCTCCAGGCGCATGATCAGGGCATCCGCGCCGTCGCGGTAATAGCGCGGCCGGATATGGATCTGTTCGAAACCAAACCAGCGGTACAGCCGCTGGGCCCGGGGGTTGTCCGCACGGACCTCGAGCAGCACGTCATCGGCGCCGCGTTCCTTGGCTTCGTCGATCAGGGTGGCCAGCAGCCGCGAACCGGTCCCGGCACCTTCGTGTTCCGCCGCGACGGCAATGGTCTGAACGTCGGCGATGGGCAGCACACACATCAGTCCGGCATAGCCAACCACGGTGCCGTCAGGCTGGACCGCCACGTAGTAGGAGCGCGTGTCAGCCTGGCTAAGCTCGTCGTAGAACATCTGCGTGGGCCACGCGTCGACGGGGAACATGGCTTTTTCCAGTGCGTCAACAGCCGAAATGTCAGCTTCTGTCATCGGCCGGATGCTGACCGGGATGGCGTTCCCGGGCTGGGTACTCACAGGGCACGCTTCCGCGGCCCGGGCACCTTGGCATCGGATTCACGCAGGTAAAGCGGCGCACTGTCCAGCAGCGGCAGCCCGCGGACCAGGCGCACGACGGCGGTGCGGCCCAGGGCGGCAGCTGTCGGCTGGGCGGCGGCAAAGTCCCGCACCGGGTGAAGGACGTCCGGATAGAGCCCGGCGCCTGCGCCGTAGGCAGGCAGGTCCGGGACTTCCTCCGGGGCGGTGACGTGCGGTCCGTCCAGGAGTTCGCCGGTGCCGCCGGTGCTGCGGTAATGCGCCCAGTAGACTTCCTTGCGCCGCGCGTCTGTGGCAACAACAAATTCATCCACGCCAGCACGCCAGGCGTCCAGCGCGGCGTCCAGGGCAATGGCGTCCAGGCTCATCACGCCGTGCAGCGGGGTGTTCCAGGCGAAGGCGAGGGTCCGTGCGGTGGCGATGCCCGAGCGCAGGCCCGTGAACGGGCCGGGCCCAACACCGACCACCAGCGCGTCGATCTGCGCTCCGGTAACTCCGGCCTCCTGCAGCAGGCTCTGGATCCCGGGGGCGAGAACCTCGGCGTGGGAACGGGTGTCTTCGGTGGCGAAGGACGCCAGGGTCTCCCCTTCACCGGTTAGAAGTGCCGCACTGGCTATGGCAGAGGTATCGATGGCAAGGATGAGCACGGTGCCCATTTTACGCGGTTCCCCTTCCCCTCCCGTCACGGCGGCCGCCGGGGCTGGGAAAGCTGCGCATCCGCTGCCCCGGAGCAGGCGGCCGCCGGGGCTGGGAAAGCTGCGCATCCGCTGCCCCCGGAACAGGCGGCGGCAGGGATTGGGAAAGCTGCGCGTCCCCAGCCCGGAACAGGCGGCGGCAGCCGGCTCCGGAGCCCCACGGCCCAAAAACCGGATCCAAGAACCACGAACCCAGCGTCGCTGCGACCCGGGCGGCGGCTTCTTATACTGCTCGTTTGGCCGCCCGGTACTGCAGGCGGTGGGATAAACCAGCACTGTTCCCGCACAGGGAACCAGCCCTGTGCGGGACCGGGGAGAAGTCTCAGGAACCCGTCAGGTCCGGAGCGGACGACCAGCGCGGCCCGTACCCGGCAAGGCGGATGGTGCGCTCCTCGTCGTCGTCCTCTGCGGAGAAGTCAGTGACCAGCTCGCCCGAAGAACCCGGCTGCCCGCCGGTGGCACGCAGGAGGGTAACTTCCAGACGGCTCTCGGTGAGGTGCTCGACCATTCCCTGCCCCCACTCCACCACCGTCACGGCACTGTCCATGGTGTTTTCCAGATCGATGTCATCGATCTCCGCAGCGGATCCAAGCCGGTACGCGTCAACGTGCACCAGATCCGGTCCGTTGCCGAGTGCCGGATGGATGCGCACCAGGACGAATGTCGGGGAAATGATGCCGGCGCGCACACCGAGACCTTCGCCAAGTCCCTGGGTGAAGGTGGTCTTTCCGGCACCAAGTTCACCGGTAAGCAGCAGCAGGTCGCCGGGACGAAGGACCGCCCCCAGCCGCCGGGCAAGGTCCTGGGTTCCAGCGGCGGACGCGGTTCGCAGCTCGAGTTCCCACACGGGTGTGTCCTGGGTATCCATCACGGAAGCACTGACTCCGCCGCTGCAGCCGCTGACCCTGGTTCTGCCGGATCATCGGAATCCACGTAGCTGCGGGTGACCCGACCGCTGATCCGCGTGATGATTTCATAGTTGATGGACCCGCTGGCCGCGGCCCATTCATCAACGCTCGGGGCGTCACCACCGCCGAAAAGCACGGCTTCCTTGCCCACGAAGGAATCCGCTGTGCCGGCAATGCCGGTCCGTCCCAGGTCGATGACCATCTGGTCCATGGCTATCCTGCCGGCCACCGGAAAGACTTCCCCGTCCACCTGGACCGGTCCGCCGGTGGCAACCCGGGGGATGCCGTCGGCGTAGCCCATCGGGACCAGCGCCAGCGTGGTGGGCTCCGCCGTTTTGTAGTGCAGCCCGTAGGACACGCCCTGTCCGGCCGGGACTGCCTTGCAGTTGGCGATGGTGGTTTTCAGGGTCATCGCCGGGCGCAGTCCAAGTTCGGCCGCGCTCTGGCCGGGGAACGGGGACAGCCCATACATTCCGAGGCCGATGCGGACCATGTCGAAGTGCGAGTCCGGACGGGACAGCGCTGCCGGGGTGTTGGCAATGTGCCGGACTTCATGGTCCACACCGGCGTCCTCGGCAACGGCAACCGCGTCACGGAACTTCTGCAGCTGCACATCCGTTTCCCTCCGCTGCGGCTCATCCGCGACAGCCAGGTGGGAGAAGATCCCCACGACTCTCAGCAGCCCATCCTCCTGGTAGGCAAGCGCCTGCCCCACGAAGGACTCCCAGAGTTCCTCCGGGCAGCCGTTGCGGCCCAGCCCGGTGTCGATTTTCAGGTGGACGCGGGCCGGTACTTCCAGTTCGCGTGCAGCCGCGACCACAGACTCCAGTTCCCACCCGGAAACACCGATGTCGATGTTCGCGGCGACTGCTGCGGAGAAGTCGCTGTCCGCCGTATGCAGCCAGGCCATAATCGGCGCGGAAATCCCTCCCGTGCGCAGTGCCAGCGCCTCGGAAATATGTGCAGTCCCGAGCCAGGCAGCACCCGCGTCCACAGCCGTACGTGCTACTTCGAGTGCGCCATGCCCGTAGGCATCCGCCTTGACGACTGCCATCAGCCGGGCGGGCTTGACGAGCTCTGCAAGATGGCGGATGTTGTGCCGGATCGCGGCTAGGTCAACGACGGCGATACGCTCCGCCGGGGGAACAGCTTCGAGATAATTCACGGCTCTATTCTCCCATTGACCGCACCGGCCCGATTCATTCTCCATCCTCCGTGAGGTCCTTGTGCATGATGTGGAGCCCGGTCAGCCCCGCGGAGGGGTGCCGGAAAGCCCGCGGAACGGTGGCCAGAATCCGGAATCCCAAGGACTGCCAGAGCGCGACGGCCCGAACATTCGTTTCCACCACGGCGTTGAACTGCATGGCGAGGTAACCCTGGGCAGCCGCTTCCGCCAAAACATGAGCTGCAAGGGCCCGGCCGATACCCCGGCCCGACGCCGCCGGGTCCGTCATAAACGAGGCGTTGGCAACATGGCTGCCTCCGCCGCCCCGGTTGGGATGCAGCAGCGCGGTGCCGAGGATCCGGTCTCCCACGACTGCGGCATAAACACGCGCAGGCGCAGGTTCGAACCACAGCCGGCGGGCGCCGTCGTCATCCAGGTCGCGGTCCCAGCAGTAGGTCTCGCCCGCCCGGACAATCGGCTCCATCATGGTCCAGATGCGCGGCCAGTCCGCGCCGGTGGCATCCCTGATGGTCACAGCCGGGCCCGCCGCAGCCGGGTCCGCCCGAACCGGATCAGGCCGGAGGGCAGCCCGGTCTGCCCGAGCCGGCTCCGGTGGCCGGACTGCCGGGTCCGGCGGATCCGCCGCAGCCGGCCGGTCCACATCCGGCAGCAGGGCAGCGGCGTCTTCCGGTGGCGCCGAGGCTCCGTCCGGTTCACCGGCGTGGCTCCCACCTGGTTTAGGCATCCAGCGCGGCCGCCCAGATGTTGATGTCCCCGTCCTGGGCGTACGTGTCGATTTCCGCCAGTTCCTGACTCGAGAACTCCAGGTTCTGCACGGCAGCGAGGCTGTCTTCGAGCTGGCGCACGCTCGAGGCCCCGACCAGGGCTGAGGTCACCGCGCCGCCGCTGGCCTGCGGCCGCAGCACCCAGGCGATGGCCATCTGCGCGAGGCTCTGGTTCC
This sequence comes from Arthrobacter gallicola, assembly GCF_014836775.1. Taxonomy (GTDB): domain Bacteria; phylum Actinomycetota; class Actinomycetes; order Actinomycetales; family Micrococcaceae; genus Arthrobacter_B; species Arthrobacter_B gallicola. The sequence goes on along the minus strand of NZ_JACSQD010000003.1, from coordinate 141,289 downwards.
GTGCCTCGGCGATGCGGTTCAGGCCACGCACCCGCTCCAGGTTCTCCTCGGAGAGCTGGGCCGGGTCCAGGGACTTTCCGGCCGCGGCCCGTGATCCTTCCGGAACTCCACCCAGGTACTTGTTGGTCAGCAGCCCCTGCGCCAGCGGCGAGAAGGCAATGGAGCCGGCGCCGGCTTCCTGCAGTGCCTGGAACAGATTCGGCTCACCCTTCTCCACCCAGCGGTTAAGCATGGAGTAGGAGGGCTGGTGAATCAGCAGCGGAGTTCCCAGGTCAGCGAGGATCCGGGCCGCCTCAAGCGTCTTCTCCGGGGAGTAGGACGAAATGCCGGCATAGAGGGCACGCCCGGAGCGGACAGCAGTGTCAAGGGCGCCCATCGTCTCTTCCAGCGGCGTTTCGGGATCCGGCCGGTGGCTGTAGAAGATGTCGACGTAGTCCAGTCCCATACGCTCCAGGGACTGGTCCAGGCTGGACAGCAGATACTTGCGCGAGCCCCAGCTGCCGTACGGCCCGGGCCACATGTCGTAGCCGGCCTTCGTGGAGATGACCATCTCATCCCGGTATGGCCGGAAGTCGTCCCGGAGGTGGCGCCCGAAGTTCGTCTCGGCTGAGCCGGCAGGCGGTCCGTAGTTGTTGGCCAGGTCGAAGTGCGTTACCCCCAGGTCAAAGGCCCGGCGGAGGATGGCGCGCTGCGTCTCGAAGTCCCTGTCATCACCAAAGTTATGCCACAGGCCCAGGGACACGGCCGGCAGCAGCAGGCCGCTGCTGCCAACGCGGCGGTAGGGCATGGAATCGTAACGGTTCTGCGCGGGAGTGTAGGTCATGGCATCATCCTGCCATCCGGGCGGCGGCTAATCGAGCACCGTCCGCCGGTGTCCTGCTCCCCCGCCCTAGTCACCGCCCTCAGTCACCGCCCTCAGTATCGTCCTCGGTCAGCGTCGTCAGTTACCAGACACAATGGCGGCACCGAAGGCAGGGAGCTGGATCACTCCGCCGCCGGGTACCGAGGGGCCCGTTTCCAGCAGAACCCGGACCGGCTCCTGCAGGGGCAGTGGAACCTTGGACGGTCCATCCGCAAAGCTCAGGGCGACGGCGGTTTTGCCGCGCAGGACGGTCAGCCAGCGGGAGGCCTCGTCATACTCCACTGAGATGTTGCGGAAGTCGGGTTCCCTCAGGTCAGGGACTCTCTGCCGCAGTGCCAGGAGATCCTGGTAGAGCCGGTGCAGGCGGGCGTGGTCGCCGTCGCCCAGTTCCGACCAGTCCAGTTTGGAATTCTGGAACGTCTGCGGATCCTGCGGGTCGGGAACCTGCGAGGGATCCCAGCCCATGCGGGAGAACTCCCGCAGCCGCCCCTCCGCGGTAGCCCTGCCTAGGTCCTCCTCCGGGTGCGAGGTGAAGAACTGCCAGGGCGTGGAAGCTCCGAACTCCTCGCCCATAAAAATCATGGGGGTGGTCGAGGACGCCAGGTTCAGCACGGCTGCGAGCGCCAGCTGTTCATAGCTGAGGGAAGCCGTGAGCCGGTCCCCCGCCGCGCGGTTCCCGATCTGGTCATGATTCTGCACCGCGACCACCAGTTGATTGGCACTGTGCACGCTCTTGTCGAGGGGCCGTCCGTGGCTGCGGTGCCGGAAGGAAGAGAACACACCGTCGTGGAAAAAGCCGTCCTGGAGCACCTTGGCCAGAGCACCCAGGGAATCGAAATCGGCGTAATAGCCGCCGTTTTCACCCGTAAGGTTGCTGTGCGCAGCATGATGGAAATCGTCGGACCACTGTCCGCTGAGCCCATAGCCGTTAAGGTCCCTCGGCGTGATCAGCCGGGGGTTGTTCAGATCCGATTCAGCAACCAGAAACAGCTCTCCGCCCCGCTCGGCGGCCAGGTTGTCTACCCGGAGCGCCATCTCCTCCAGAAAATGCAGCGCCCGCTCATCCCGGAACGCGTGGACCGCGTCCAGCCGGAGGCCGTCCACGTGATAGTCCCGGAACCACATCTCCACGTTCTCCAGGATGTACCGGCGAACCGGATCGGAAAACGGACCGTCAAGGTTGACTGAGTCTCCCCAGTCGTTGCCGGCGCCCTGGTGCAGGTAGGGTCCGAACCTCGGCAGATAGTTGCCGCTGGGTCCCAGATGGTTGTAGACCACGTCCTGGATGACGCCCAGCCCCCGCTCGTGGGCTGCGTCCACGAACCGCTGGTACGCGCGGGGACCGCCGTACGCTTCGTGGACCGCGTACCAGAGCACGCCGTCATAACCCCAGTTGTGGGTGCCGTTGAAGGCGTTCACCGGCATCAGCTCGATGTACTGGACCCCAAGCCCGGCCAGATAGTCCAGCTTTCCGGCAGCGGCATCCAGTGTGCCCTCCGGGGTGAACGTTCCGATGTGCAGTTCGTAGATGGCCCCGCCGTTCAGTCCGGGCGAGGCCCAGCCGGCGTCGTGCCATTGGTAGCTGCCGGGGTCGAAGGTACGGGAAAGACCATGGACGCCGTTGGGCTGGCGGCGGGACCGCGGGTCGGGAAGCGGGGTGGTGTCCTGATCGATCAGGTAGCCGTAGTCGATGTCGCCGTCCAGCGCAGCGTGCTGGACGTGCCACCACCCGTCCTGTCCGCGGCTCATGGGAAGTTCCCGTCCATCGGCCAGCAGCCTCATGGTGTCCGCGTTGGGTGCCCATACGTCAAAGTCAGGGTTCACGATTCCTCCTCCAACGCCAGGAGCGCGACGGGATAGCCGCCGAACAGGTCCTCCACCTCTGCCTCTCCCCCGCTGTGGACCGCTCCGGTGAGCCGGTTGAGGTAGGTTCCGGCGGGCAGCTGAACCGTTGTCCCGTTCCATCCGCCGGCCGCCGCCAGTCCGAGCGGCAAACGGGTGACAAGGGTCACGGCCCCGCCCCGGTCAAACCCGAAGACGTGCTTGGCAGCCGGTCCGTCCACGCTGAGCGCGGTGTAACCGGTGAACAGTTCCGGCCGGCCGCGGCGCAGCCGCAGTGCCTCCCGGGTCACCAGGAACTTGGCGGCGCCAGGCCCATCGAGGGGTGCCCCGCCAAGAGGCGAACCGTCAAGGGGTGGCCCGCCAACAGGCGGCACCGGGCCGTTTTCCCGGGCGTCAAGGCTGGCCGCAATCCGGGAACGCAGCTCATAGTCAACCGGCCGCCGGTTATCCGGGTCCACCAGGGAGTGATCCCACAGCTCGGTACCCTGATAAACATCCGGAACGCCGGGCATGGTCAGCTGCACCAGCTTGGCACCCAGTGCATTCGACCGTCCCGCAGGCGTAATCCGGTCGGCGAAGGACTCCACGATGGAACGAATCTCCGGGTGGTCGTACGCGGCATCCACCAGGGCATGGAGCTGCTTCTCGAAGGCCTCGTCGGGCGAGGTCCAGCTGGTGCTCTGACCTGCTTCGCGGGCCGCCTTCTCGGCGTAGGCGTGGGCCCGGTCCCGGTCCAGCGGCCAGGCACCCACCAGGGCCTGCCAGAGCAGATCCGCCAGGTCCCGGTCCCCCAGCGGAAGACGCTGTTCAAGCTCCGTGACGGTACCGGCCCATTCCTCCGGCAGCTCGGACAGGACGCTGATCCTGGCCCGGGTGTCCTCGCTCCGCTTGGTGTCATGGGTGCTCAGCACAGTCATCGACGCGGGGAGCCCGTGTTGCCGCCGGAGCATCCGCAGGTGCAGATCATAGGGTTCGAGGGCGAAGAGCGACGGATCCGCCCCCACCTCGTTGAGCGAGGTGAGCCGCGTGTACCGGTAGAACGCGGTATCCTCGACCCCCTTGGCCATGACCATGCCGGAGGTCTGCTGGAAACGCAGGGCCAGCTCATCCAGGTCTGCATCCGGCTGCGCTGCGGACCTCCCGCCGGCCAGCAGCGGAAGAAGCGTGTCGAACGCTGCATCGAGGTCCGGCCGGCGGACCCGGGCGGCGCGTCCCGCCTCTTCCAGGTATCCGGCCCCGTCGGGGAGGTAGCTGCGGTAGACCGGGAAACAGGCCAGCAGCTCGGCGAGGGCGTCCGCAGCTACGGCGCGGTCCAAGCCGGACTCCGCCGGTACCAGCCGGGCGAGCCGGCGCACCTCGGAGTTCAGCAGCCCGTCCGCAACGGCCCGCTTGGTGTCATGGATCAGGTCCCGGTACGGCTCCGCTCCGGCCGCAGCCGTCAGCGCGGAGGCAGCGGCCGGGTCAACGAAAAGCCGGTCCACGTCGGCGAGCGCGTCATACCCGGTGGTTCCCGCAGCGGCCCAGTGGTCCGGAAGCGACTCATCGTGTTCAAGGATCTTTTCCACCAGGACATAGGCGCCCCCGGTCAGGTCGGAAAGCCTCGCCAGGTATTCAGCCGGATCGGCCAGCCCGTCGGGATGATCGATCCGGAGCCCATCGGCCAGTCCCTCCCGGAACCACCGCCCGATTTCGGCATGGGTTTCCTCGAACACCCACGGCTCTTCCACCCGTACCCCTGCGAGTGTGGTGATGCCAAAGAACCGGCGGTAGTTCAGCTCATCATCGGCCCGGCGCCAGTTGACCAGTTCATAGTGCTGCCTCTCATGCACCTCCTGCGGCGAGTCCCCGGGCTGGAAGGTGCCTTCCGCAAGGGGGAAGGCATGGTCGTAGTAGCGCAGTTCTCCGTCTTCGACCCGAAGCCGGAGAAGTTCGTCGTCGCCCTCCCCCAGCATCGGCAGCAGCAGCTTCCCGCCGCCCGCCGCCCAGTCAATGTCGAAGGCCTCGGCATAGCGCGACGCCGGTCCCTCACGGAGCACTGACCACCACCAGCGGTTCGCGCGCGGAGTGGCCACCCCCATGTGGTTCGGCACAATATCCACGAGCACCCGCATTCCAGCGGCGTGGGCGGTGTCAGCCAGCGTCCGGAAGCCGTCAGGTCCGCCCCGGGATGGATCGATGGCAGACGGGTCCGTCACGTCATATCCGTGGGACGAGCCTTCCTCCGCCGTCAGCAGCGGGGAAAGGTAGATCCAGTCCGCCCCCAGATGGCTGAGGTATGGCACCAGTTCAGCGGCGTCGTAAAGGGTGAACCCTGCATGGATCTGCAGCCGGTAGGTGGACCGCGGGGTTCTCATACGGCGCTCTCCCGGGTCTTGGCTCCGGCAAGTGCGGCCAGCGACGCCGCGACGGAGTGGTCAGGGACCTCTTCGTTGCGGACATGCTGCCGCAGCACCACCATTGATTTCGCTGCAACCGAAATCTTGTTGTCAGCAGCCACAGGCTCCGAGTCGGCGTATTCACCGGCGGTATCGATCACCTGGTCCCACAGCTCCCCGTGTTCCTGGGAGGGCAGCGTCACCGTCACCGGCTCGTCGTCGGCATTGAAATAGAGCAGGAAGTTCAGGTCCGTAATCGGCTGCCCGCGGCGGTCGTTGCCGGGGATGCCCTGCCCGTTGAGGAAGACGCCGAGCGAACGGCCCAGCTGGGTATCCCAGTCCTCCGGCTGCATGGGACTTCCGTCCTCGTTCAGCCAGACAATGTCCGGCAGCGCGTCGCCTTCTCCCCGGGCGACCGGACGCCCGTCGAAGAACCTCCGCCGGCGGAAGGTCGGGTGCTCGGCGCGGAGCTTGCTGACCGCGGAGGCGAACTCCATCAGCGGAGTGTCCATCTGGTCCCAGTTGATCCAGCTCAGCTCAGAGTCCTGCGCGTAGGTGTTGTTGTTGCCCTGCTGGGTCCGGCCGAGCTCATCTCCGTGGGCGATCATCGGCACACCCTGGGACAAAAGCAGCGTGGCAAGGAAGTTGCGCTGCTGGCGGGCGCGCAGTGAGAGTACCAGCGGATCGTCGGTGGGCCCTTCGACTCCGCAGTTCCAGGAACGGTTGTGGGATTCGCCGTCGTTGTTGTCTTCGCCGTTGGCCTCGTTGTGTTTTTCGTTGTAGGAGACCAGGTCCTGCAGCGTGAAGCCGTCATGGGCGGTGACAAAGTTGATGGACGCCACGGGGCGGCGGCCGGAGGTTTCGTACAGGTCCGCCGAGCCGGTGATCCGGGACGCGAACTCACCCAGCGTGGAGGGCTCCCCGCGCCAGAAGTCCCGCACCGTGTCCCGGTATTTTCCGTTCCACTCCGTCCACTGCGGCGGAAAGTTCCCTACCTGGTAGCCGCCGGGACCGATGTCCCACGGTTCAGCAATGAGCTTGACCTGGGAGACCACCGGGTCCTGCTGCACCAGTTCGAAGAAACTGGAGAGCCTGTCGACGTCGTAAAACTCCCGGGCCAGCGCGGACGCGAGGTCGAAGCGGAAGCCGTCCACATGCATTTCCGTGACCCAGTAGCGCAGCGAATCCATGATCAGCTGCAGGGAGTGCGGGTTGCGGACGTTCAGGGAGTTGCCAGTGCCGGTGTAGTCCATGTAGTACCGCTTGTCGTCCTCCATAAGCCGGTAATACGCAGCATTGTCGATGCCCCGGAAGGAGAGTGTGGGTCCCAAGTGGTTGCCTTCAGCCGTGTGGTTGTAGACCACATCCAGGATCACTTCGATGCCAGCCAGGTGGAGGGCTTTGACCATCGCCTTGAATTCCTGGACCTGCTGGCCGTTCTCACCGGTGGCTCCATAGGTGTTCTGCGGAGCGAAGAAACCGATGGTGTTGTAGCCCCAGTAGTTGGAGAGGCCCTTTTCCTGCAGTGTTGAGTCGTTGACGAACTGGTGAACCGGCATCAGTTCCAGGGCGGTCACCCCCAGTTTCTGCAGGTGCGCGATCACCGCGGGGTGGGCGATGCCGGCGTACGTCCCGCGCTGTTCCTCCGGGACCTCGGGGTGCAGCTCGGTCAGCCCCTTGACGTGAGCCTCATAGATCACCGACTGGTGGTACATGGTGCGGGGGCGCCGGTCCCCATCCCAGTCGAAGAACGGGTTGATCACCACGCCCTTCATCATGTGGGGGGCAGAGTCTTCATCATTGCGGGAGTCTTCATCGCCGAAGTTGTAGCCGAACAGCGACTGATCCCAGTCGACCTGCCCCGAAACGGCCTTGGCATACGGGTCCAGAAGCAGCTTGTTGGGGTTGCAGCGGTTGCCCTGGCCCGGATCGTTGGGCCCGTCCACCCGGTAGCCGTATTGCTGGCCGGGGACCACATGCGGCAGGTAACAGTGCCAGACGTACCCGTCCACCTCGGTCAGCGGAATGCGCGATTCGGATCCGTCGTCATCGAACAGACAGAGCGTTACCGATTCCGCCACCTCGCTGTAGAGGGCGAAGTTGGTGCCGTTGCCGTCGTACGTGGCACCCAGCGGGTATGCATCTCCGGGCCAGACTTCCATTCAGAGCTCCTGACTGCTGTAAGGGTAAGCAGGTGAATACTATGCCTGCTTACTTTCTACAGTATGCCAGCCGTCTCTGCGTGATGCTGGCGTTCAGCTCTGCAGGAAGCCGGCCAGGACCCGGCGGATGGCTGCCGGGAGGCGGGAGGCCTCCACCGGTCCTTCCAGCGCGGAAAGGGCACCCGCCCGCCCATGGATGCTCGCTGCCGCCGCGGCGAGCCGCGCGTAGTGGCCGGGGCCGCCGGGCCCAGCACTGTCAGTGGCAAGCAGTGCCCCCAGAATCCCGGACAGTGTGTCCCCGCTGCCGGCGGTCGCCAGCCACGGGGTTGCTTCGGCCTGGCTGTACACGGGTCCTCCGGGAGCGGCCACCAGGGTGGCCCAGCCCTTCAGCAGCACGGTGGCTCCGGTCAGGTCCGCGGCCCTGCGGACATGGCTCAGCGGGTCCGCTTCCACGGCCGCGCGGTCAGTGGATTTGCCGAGGTTGGTGAGCAGGGCGGTCAGCTCCCCGGCGTGGGGTGTCAGGATGACCTGCGGCCCCAGGCTGGATACGACGGCGGAAATCGCGTCGGCGTCGATCACGGCGGGAAGCCCTGACGCCATGGCATCAACGGCCCGCTGCCGCTGGTCCTCGTCCTGCCCGGCGCCGGGACCTGCCACCCAGGCCTGGACATGGGTCTGCGCCACGGCGCTCTCCGCGCAGACGGCTTCGGGGTGCTGCAGATTGATCAGGCGGCGGACCGGCTCCGGTCCCAGGAATCGGACCATACCCACCCCGGTGGCCAGCGCGGCACCGGTGGCCAGGACGGCAGCGCCCGGATAGGCCGCTGACCCGGCAGCGATACCGAGGACTCCGCGGCTGTATTTATGGTCCCCCGGTGCCGGGACGGTGAGGAGACCGGCAATGTCCGCCGCCTCCAGCCGCTGGATCCCGGGAGCTTCCAGGTGCGTGGAAAGGCCGATGTCCACGCATTCGATCTGCCCGGCTGCTTCCGCCCCGGGGCCGGCCATCAGCCCTGTCTTCGGCGCACCGAATGTGACGGTCAGATCAGCCCGCAGGAAAGCCCCGGGAGCCGCACCCGTGTCGGCGCTGATTCCGCTGGGCAGGTCGCAGGCGACGACGGCGGGGGCCTGGCCGCGGCGCAGGCGCGCCGGCTCCAGCACCGCCAGTCCGGCTGCCGGCGCCCGAAGTCCGCCTTTACCACCGGTCCCGAGGATGCCGTCCAGCACCAGGTCGCTGCTCCGGCAGAGCGCCAGGACCGTCCCGGTGTTCTCCTCGGTGAGAGTCAGGACCTTTCCCCCGCGCCCGCGGAAAGCAGCCAGCGCAGCTGAGTGGACGTCCTCGGCGGTGAGCACGGCGGTGGAACTGCTCCCGCGGGCAAGCAGGCGGGATGCAGCGTACAGCGCATCGCCGCCGTTGTTGCCGGCTCCCGCCAGGACCACGGTCTTGGAGCCGTAGATCCGGCCGCGTCGTCTCAGCAGCAGTCCGGCGGCTGCCCGATAGAGTCCGTAAGCGGCCTTTTGCATCAGTTCCGGACCGGCACCGGCGTCGAGGAGCGGTTGTTCGGCTGCCCGGACGGCGGTTCCTGGATACGCACTGATCATGCGTACCAGACTAGCCCTCGGCTACCACCATGGCAGTGGCGAGGCCGCCGTCGTGGCTCAGGGAAAGGTGCCAGGTGCGGACACCCTTGAGCTCGGCCGCTGCCGCGACGGTCCCTTCGACCAGGATCTGCGGCGCGCCGGAGGAATCCATTTCAATCCGGCAGTGCTGCCAGTTCATGCCGGCCGGGGCGCCCAGGGCCTTCGCGACAGCTTCTTTGGCGGCAAAGCGCGCCGCCAGGGACCGTACGTTCAGCTCCCGTTCCGCCGGCACGAACAATCGTGTCCGGAGGCCGGGCGTCCGCTCGAGCTGGCGCCCGAAACGCTTGATGTCCACAACGTCAACGCCAATACCAACAATCATTGGTGCCCCCTCCGGCAGGTTTTGTCCGGTCCGTTACTCGACAGTGACGGACTTGGCCAGGTTACGCGGCTGGTCCACGTCAAACCCCTTGGCAGTGGCCAGGGCGCAGGCGAAAATCTGCAGCGGAACCGTAGTAAGCAGCGGGGCCAGCAGCGTAGGCGTCTCCGGAACGTAGAAAACGTGCTCGGCGTAGGCCTTGACGGCGTCGTCCCCCTCTTCAGCAATCACGATGGTCTTCGCTCCGCGGGCCCGGATTTCCTGGATGTTGGAAACGACCTTGGCGTGCAGCGAATCCCGGCCGCGGGGGGAAGGCACCACCACGAAGACCGGCTGCCCTTCTTCGATCAGCGCGATCGGCCCGTGCTTGAGCTCACCTGCAGCGAAGCCTTCGGCATGGATGTAGGCCAGTTCCTTCAGTTTCAGGGCCCCTTCCATGGCGACGGGGAAGCCGACGTGGCGGCCCAGGAAGAGGACGGAGGACGTGCCGGCCATCAGCTGGCCAAGCTCCTTGATGGAACCGGCACTGTCCAGCACCTGCTGGATCTTGGCCGGCACCTTGGCGAGGTCTGCCAGAATGTCCCTGATTTCGCCCTGGAACTTATTGCCGCGCACCTGCGCCAGGTACAGGCCAAGGAGGTAGGTCGCGGTGATTTGGGCGAGGAAGGCCTTAGTGGAGGCGACGGCGATTTCCGGTCCGGCGTGGGTGTACAGCACGGCGTCGGCTTCCCGCGGAATGGTGGAGCCGTTGGTGTTGCAGATGGCCAGGATCTTGGCGCCCTGTTCCTTGGCATAGCGTACGGCCATGAGCGTGTCCATGGTCTCGCCCGACTGCGAGATGGCCACGATGAGGGTATTGGAATCAACAATCGGATCACGGTAGCGGAACTCATGGCTGAGTTCGACTTCCACCGGGATACGGCACCAGTGCTCAATGGCGTATTTGGCGACCTGCCCGGCGTAGGCAGAGGTGCCGCAGGCAAGGACCATGATTTTGTTGATCGACTTCAGCGCTTCGGGGCTGACGCGAAGCTCATCCAGGGTCAGGCGCCCGTCTGCGTCGAAGCGGCCCAGCAGCGTGTCAGCAACAGCCTGGGGCTGGTCGTTGATTTCCTTCTCCATGAAGGAGTCGTAGCCGCCTTTTTCCGCAGCGGCAGCGTCCCAGTTGACCTCAAACTCAGTGCCTTCGGCCGGGCGGCCGTGGAAGTCGGTGATTTCCACGGTCTCCGGAGTGATCGTGACGATCTGGTCCTGGCCCAGCTCCACGGCACGGCGGGTGAAGTCGATGAAGCCGGAGACGTCCGAGCCAAGGAAGTTCTCGCCGTCGCCGAGCCCGACGACGAGCGGGGAGTTCCGGCGGGCGGCAACCACCGTGTCCGGGGAGTCGGCGTGGACGGCCAGCAGGGTGAAGGCACCTTCCAGACGCTGGCAGGCCAGCTGCATGCTGCGGGCCAGGTCCTGTCCGCCGGTAGACGCGTAGATGCGGCCCAGCAGCGCCGCGGCAACCTCGGTATCGGTTTCCGACCGGAACTCGACACCTGCAGCGAGCAGCTCTTCCTTCAACTCGGCGAAGTTCTCAATGATGCCGTTGTGGATGACGGCAAGGCGGTCGCCGTCGGCCAAGTGCGGGTGGGCGTTCCCGTCGGTGGGTCCGCCGTGGGTTGCCCAGCGGGTGTGGCCGATGCCAGTGGTCGCTTCCGGGAGCGGGGCTGCTTCGAGCTCGGCGACCAGATTAGCCAGCTTGCCGGACTTCTTGCGGGACTCCATACCGGACCCGGTCAGCACGGCTACGCCGGCTGAGTCGTAACCACGGTATTCCAGCCGGCGAAGGCCCTCCATCACGACGTCCAGGGCACTGTGCCCGATAGCTGCTGCAGCGCCCGGGCGGCCGGTATAACCTACGATTCCACACATGCTCCCAAGACTACCGGCAGCGGGCAGTGACGGTCTAAACGCCGGTTCGTTCCTGCATCGCTGTCCCGGAACCGTGTTTGGATTGGCCGCCGCGGCAGTGCACAATTCCTAGAGTGACCGAACCAACTCCGAAGTCCTCGCCGGGAAACGGCCATGAGAGTAACTTCACCCCTTTCGTCGAGCTGGACCGGCAGACCTGGTCACGTTTGTCCCACGAAATCGAGTCTCCGCTGAATCAGGATGACATCACGCGCCTGCGCGGACTCGGTGACCAGCTGAACCTGGATGAAGTCCGTGAAGTGTATTTGCCGCTCTCCCGGCTGCTGAATCTTTACGTGGCCGCGGCGGGCAAGCTGCACAGCGCCACCACCACCTTCCTGGGCGAACAAACCACAAGGACACCGTTCGTTATTGGGGTCGCCGGTTCGGTCGCGGTCGGAAAATCCACCACTGCCCGCGTGCTCCGGGAAATGCTGCGGCGCTGGCCGGATACGCCGAACGTGGAGCTGGTGACCACCGACGGCTTCCTGTATCCGAACGCCGAGCTGAAGCGGCGCGGTCTGATGGAGCGCAAGGGTTTCCCGGAGAGTTATGACCGGCGCAGGCTGCTGCGCTTTGTCAGTGCGGTCAAGAGCGGCGCCGAGGAAGTCCGGGCACCCCGGTACTCGCACCTCACCTATGACATTGTTCCGGATTCGGAAATTGTGGTCCGGCGTCCGGACGTCCTGATCGTCGAGGGACTCAACGTCCTGGCCCCGGCACGGACCCGCCCGGACGGACGCTCGGGCCTGGCGCTCAGCGATTTCTTCGATTTTTCAATCTATGTTGACGCCCGAACGGCCTACATTGAGGAGTGGTACGTCCAGCGCTTCCAGTCGCTGCGCAGCGGCGCCTTCGCCAACCCCGCCTCCTACTTCCACCGCTACGCGGGCCTTACGGACCAAAAAGCCCGGGAAACGGCACTGGATATCTGGAAGCGCATCAATGAGCCCAACCTCGTGACAAATGTCCTGCCGACCCGCGGGCGGGCCCAGCTGGTCCTCACCAAAGACGCGGACCATTCCGTCCGGCGGATGCTGCTGCGCAAGACCTAGGAGTATCCGGGCAGCCGGTAGTCTGAGCCAATGCTTAAAGGGTTCAAGAACTTCATTATGAAAGGCAACGTCCTGGACCTTGCCGTCGCCGTCATCATCGGAACCTCGTTCACCGCGGTGGTCAACGCCATGGTCTCCGCTGTGCTGATGCCGTTCATTTCGGCCCTCGCCGGGTCGCCGAACTTCGACAGTTTCGCGGTCCTGGAACTCAACGGCAATGAGGTGCGCTTCGGTGTCCTGCTTACCGCCGTCGTGAACTTCCTGCTCGTGGCCGCGACGGTTTACTTTGTGGTCGTCCTGCCGATGAACAAGATGATCGAACGGCGCAACCGCCGCCTGGGAATTGAACCGTCAGTCTCCGTTGACCCGCAGATCGTGCTCCTGACCGAGATCCGCGACGCCCTCAGCGCACAGGCCAATCCGCCCAGCCATTCCGGCTCAGGTCCCCGGCACTAACGTCGTCCGCCGCTCCGGTCCGCAGCGTTGGCGGACCGGAACAGCGCAGCGTCAACAGCGCCGGATAACCAGCGGCACGCCCAGCAGCGGCAGGCTCAGACGCCGGCGCCCTCTGAGGCTGTCAGCGAGAGGTGGGCTTCAACGGTCGCCGCCAGCTTCTCGGCGACGCTGCGCGCGGTGTCCATGTCTGCTGCTTCAACCATGACCCGGACCAGTGGTTCGGTTCCTGAGGGACGCAGCAGGACACGGCCCGTCTCACCGAGTTTTTCCTGGGCATCGATCACGGCGCGGCGCACCGCCTCGTTGGAGGAGGCAGCGGATTTGTCCACATTCTTGACGTTGATCAGCACCTGGGGCAGTTTTTCCATGATGCTGGCCAGCTGTTTCAGGCTGCGGCCGGTCTTTGCCACCTGGGCGGCCAGCTGCAGACCCGTGAGGACTCCGTCTCCGGTGGTCGCGTACTTGGAGAAAATGACGTGGCCGGACTGCTCGCCACCGAGACTGTAACCGCCCTCGCGCATAGCTTCCAGCACGTACCGGTCCCCCACGCCGGTCTCCCGGATGCTGATTCCGGCTTCCCGCAGCGCGAGCTTCAAGCCGAGGTTGCTCATGACCGTGGCTACAAGGGCGTCGTCCTTCAGCTCGCCGGACGCCTTCATGGCGACGGCCATGATGGCCATGATCTGATCGCCGTCGACGACGTTGCCTTCGGCGTCCACTGCCAGGCAGCGGTCAGCATCACCGTCGTGCGCGATGCCGAGGTCCGCGCCGTGCGCGAGAACGGCTTCCTGCAGCGCTCCGAGGTGGGTGGAGCCGTAGCCGTCGTTGATGTTGATGCCGTCAGGTTCGGCTCCGATCACCACGACGTCGGCACCGGCGTCCGCGAAGACCTGGGGCGAGCAGCCGCTGGCTGCTCCGTGCGCACAGTCCAGGACCACCTTCAGGCCCTCCAGACGGTGCGGAAGGGTCTGGAGCAGGTGAACGATGTACCGGTCCTCGGCGTCGGCGAACCGTTGGATCCGGCCTACGGCGGCCCCGGTGGGGCGGGGATTCGGCTCGTTCATCTCGGCTTCGATCGCATCTTCCAGCGCGTCGTCGAGCTTCTGGCCTCCGCGGGCCAGGAACTTGATGCCGTTATCGGGGGCTGCGTTGTGGGAGGCGGAGATCATCACGCCGAAGTCTGCATCGAGGTCCGCCACCAGGTAGGCGGCTGCGGGGGTGGGGAGGACACCGGCGTCGAAAACGTCGACGCCGGAACTTGCCAGGCCTGCCTCGACCGCGGCGGAAATGAACTCGCCGCTGATCCTCGGGTCCCGTGCCACGACAGCTACCGGACGCTTACCTGCGGGGACCTGCCGGTGCCCGAGGACGACGGCGGCAGCCTGCGCCAGTCCGAGCGCCACTTCGGCGGTGATCAAGCCGTTAGCCAGTCCCCGAACGCCGTCGGTACCAAACAGTCGTGTCATGTTCAAAGATCCTTAACAGCATGTAGTAACCAAGCATGCAGTTGCCCAGCAGGGGTTCGCGCTTGCAACCCCCCGCGCCTATTCTGCCACCCGTGCATCGCCTGCGCCCAAACGCTGCTCTGCGCACGCGTCGATTAGCCGGGATTCGCCTTGGACAACGCAAGCGACTTAAAGCGAAAACCCCCAGCCGCAGCCGGGGGTTTTCGCTATCGCCTGGGCGAAATGTGAACCTAAGCACCGTTCCAGCACTTGGCTTCCTCCGCACCGTTGAATTAGCGCTTGTGGAGCCAAGCACTGATTCAGCGCGAGGGCCCCGTTCTGCAGGCGCTCCAGCGCCTGCAGAACGGGTAGCGCTGAATTAGCGCTTGGAGTACTGAGGTGCCTTACGGGCCTTCTTGAGACCAGCCTTCTTGCGCTCGATGACGCGGGCGTCACGAGTCAGGAAGCCGGCCTTCTTCAGAGCCGGGCGGTTGTTTTCGCGGTCGATCTCGTTCAGCGAGCGGGCCACGCCGAGACGCAGGGCGCCTGCCTGGCCGGATGCGCCGCCGCCGTGGATGCGGGCGATAACGTCGTAAGCACCGTCGAGGTCAAGAAGCTTGAACGGCTCGTTGACTTCCTGCTGGTGCAGTTTGTTCGGGAAGTAGTCGGCCAGTTCGCGGCCATTGACGATCCACTTGCCGGTGCCCGGGACAACCCGGACACGTGCAATGGCTTCCTTGCGGCGGCCAACAGCGGAACCGGCGACGGTCAGTGCCGGACGTTCCTTGACCTCGGCCTGGGCGGCGTCGGTGCTTTCCGAGGTGTAGCTGGTGAGCTCCTCGGTGTTGTCATTCAGCTCTTCAGTGTTCTGAGCCACGATTCTCCTTGAATTAATTTCTTAGTTGGCGGGCCAGAACTACTGGGCGACCTGGGTGATTTCGAAGGTCTTGGGCTGCTGTGCGGCATGCGGGTGCTCGGCACCCTTGTATACCTTCAGCTTGCCCATCTGCTGTGCAGCGAGGGAGTTCTTGGGCAGCATGCCGCGGATGGCCTTCTCAACTGCGCGCACCGGGTTCTTTTCCAGCAGTTCGGCATAGTTGACGGAGGACAGACCGCCCGGGTAACCCGAGTGGCGGTAGGCACGCTTCTGTTCGAGCTTGGCGCCGGTCAGGGCAACCTTCTCAGCGTTGATGATGATGACGAAATCGCCCATGTCCATGTGGGGGGCAAAGGTCGGCTTGTGCTTTCCGCGCAGCAGTGTTGCGGTCTGGCTGGCAAGACGGCCTAGGACAACGTCGGTGGCGTCAATGACGTGCCACTGGCGGTTGATGTCGCCGGGCTTCGGGGTGTACGTACGCACGTTTTTGCCTTCGTTTCTTCTTCTTAGGTGGCGCGCCGCGTATGGATGCCATACGCCGCGCAGCTTCTCTATGCGTTACCGGACGGTCAGGTGAGGACTGATGTAACCAGTGGTCCTGAGTTCTCGGCTATCTCCCCGGGGCCAGGTGGCTCTGCAACCGAGCCGCTCCCGTGGGCATAGACCTATCGAGGTAGGACACGCACAACGACTATAAACAATAGCTTGCTTGCCGGGCCAGGTCAAAGTCCGGTGCACGCGACTGTCCTGACTATTCTATGCCCTTCTTTATGCCCTCCGGGCACGTGTCATTTCCGCCCGTGCCAGCAGCTGGTCCGCGTCCGGGTACCGGACTTCCTCCAGCACCAGCGGATGCGGCGCTGCCAGGATGGATTTGGAGTCGCGGATGCGGGCGAACATGCGTTCGGCCAGCCACTGAGGCCTCCGCTCCCCCGCACCGACCAGCAGCGCTCCTCCGATCAGGGAGCGCACCATGTTGTGGCAGAACGCGTCGGCTTGCAGGTGCGCCGTGAGAATCCCGTCTGAGCCGCGGACAAACCTGAATTCCTGCAGCTCACGGATTGTCGTGGCCCCTTCCCGCGGTTTACAGAAGGACAGGAAGTCCTGGATCCCCAGCACTCCTGCGGCGGCTTCATTCATGGCGTCCTCGTTGACCGGGACTTTGTACCAGAGGCTAATGCTGCGCAGCAGCGGGTCCCAGGTCTGCTCCCGGTCCGCGATCCGGTAGCTGTACCTGCGCCACAGAGCCGAGAACCGGGCGTCAAAACCCTCAGGCGCCAGCGTGACGGCACGGACCTCGATAGCGCCGGCCAGGGCCTCGGCTGCCCGCCGGGAGGTACCTGCGTCCTTTAACGGCATGGTCAGTTCGCGGTTGATGACGCCGCGCAGCCTGCGCCGCAATGCCGCGGATGGTTCCAGGTCCTTGCCGCGGGACAGTGCGTGCCACTCGGCAGGGGTGAGGTCGAAGTGGACCACCTGGCCGCGGGCATGGACTCCGGCGTCCGTCCGCCCGGCTACCGTTACCCGGACCGGCCGGCGGATCAGGACGGCCAGCGCTGCTTCCAGCGTGCCCTGGACCGTGCGGAAACCGGGCTGGGTGGCCCAGCCGGAAAACGGCGCGCCGTCGTAGGCCAGGTCCAGCCGGATACGAAGAAACCCGCCGTCCGGGTGTGGGACGGCGGGTTTCTCGATACTCATACCCTCAATATTAAGGGCACGGTGAACCAATCAGAGAATTACTTCTTCTCTTCGGTTGCCTCAGCAGCGTCATCAGCAGAGTCAGCAGACTCAGCGGATTCTGCAGAGTCAGCGGACTCGCCGGATTCAGCCGAGTCGGCGGAATCAGCGGAATCGGCAGACTCAGCAACCGGAGCCGGAGCAGCGGCAGCAGCAGCGGTGGATGCCTCGGCAACAACAGACTGCTTTGCGGACAGCGGTTCCAGAACCAGCTCGATGACAGCCATGGGAGCGTTGTCGCCCTTGCGGTTGCCGATCTTGGTGATGCGGGTGTAGCCGCCGTCGCGCTGGGCAACGGCCGGTGCGATCTCGGTGAAGAGCTCGTGAACGAGGCCCTTGTCAGAGATCAGGGCCAGAACGCGGCGGCGGGAAGACAGGTCTCCGCGCTTTGCGAACGTGATCAGGCGTTCTGCGTAGGGACGCAGGCGCTTGGCCTTGGTCACCGTGGTGGTGATCTGCTTGTGCTCGAACAGCTGAGCGGCCAGGTTCGCCAGCATCAGGCGCTGGTGAGCCGGGCTGCCTCCGAGGCGCTTACCCTTGGTGGGTGTAGGCATTACTTTTTCTCCTCAAACGGTGCCGCGCTGTGCTCAGGCACGGCGGCATAATTTTGCGTAGTTAGAGCTCGTCGTCCGAGAATTCGGACTCGTCCTCTTCAATGGCTGCGGCGCGGGCTGCAAGGTCGAACCCGGGAGGGGAATCCTTCAGGGACAGACCCAGTTCAACCAGCTTCGCCTTCACCTCATCGATGGACTTCGCACCGAAGTTACGGATGTCCATCAGGTCAGCCTCGGAGCGGGCTACGAGTTCACCCACGCTGTGGATGCCTTCGCGCTTGAGGCAGTTGTAGGAGCGCACGGTCAGCTCAAGGTCCTCAATCGGCAGGGCCATATCGGCTGCCAGTGCGGCATCCGTGGGGCTCGGGCCAATTTCGATGCCTTCAGCTGCGGTGTTCAGTTCACGGGCCAGGCCGAAAAGCTCAACCAGGGTGGTGCCGGCAGAGGCGACGGCGTCGCGCGGTGCAATGGCATCCTTGGTTTCAACGTCGACAATGAGGCGGTCGAAGTCGGTGCGCTGCTCGACACGGGTAGCCTCCACGCGGAAGGTTACCTTCAGGACCGGCGAGTAGATGGAGTCAACCGGAATACGGCCGATCTCCTGGTCGCCGGACTTGTTCTGGCTTGCGGAAACGTAGCCACGTCCACGCTCGATGGTCAGTTCAAGTTCGAACTTGCCCTTCGAGTTCAGGGTGGCGATGTGCAGATCCGGGTTGTGGAACTCCACGCCGGCCGGCGGAGCAATGTCCGCAGCGGTGACGACGCCGGGGCCCTGCTTGCGCAGGTAAGCCACGACAGGCTCGTCATGCTCGGAGGACACCGAGAGGTTCTTGACGTTCAGGATGATCTCAGTGACATCCTCCTTCACGCCGGGAACGGTGGTGAACTCATGCAGAACTCCGTCGATCCGGATGCTGGTTACGGCAGCACCGGGGATGGAGGAAAGCAGCGTGCGGCGAAGCGAGTTGCCGAGGGTGTAGCCAAAACCGGGTTCCAGCGGTTCGATGATGAACCGGGACCGGTTGTCGGCTACGACTTCTTCAGTGAGGGTGGGGCGCTGTGCAATGAGCACTTGCATTTCCTTTCAGCGAGCGTCCGCTATATGACGCAGCACAAATGGTGGAAACGACGACGACGGGGCATCCCGCGCGCGTCTTGGACGGCTAGCAGCCTCGCACCCGGGCCGGACCGCCCTTCGGGCCTGCCTGCGCTAAGCAGAGCAGACCCGACGAACAGTGCCGGCACCGGCAACGAATGCGAATTAGACGCGGCGGCGCTTCGGGGGACGGCAGCCGTTGTGTGCGCTCGGGGTGACATCCTGAATGGTGCCAACTTCCAGGCCGGTGGCCTGCAGCGAACGGATAGCGGTTTCGCGTCCCGAACCCGGACCCTTCACGAAGACGTCGACCTTGCGGACGCCGTGTTCCTGGGCGCGCTTGGCAGCGGCTTCAGCAGCCATCTGCGCAGCGAACGGGGTGGACTTGCGGGAACCCTTGAAGCCAACCTCACCGGCGGAAGCCCATGAGATAACAGCACCGGACGGGTCCGTGATGGACACGATGGTGTTGTTGAAAGTGCTCTTGATATGCGCCTGGCCGAGCGCAATATTCTTCTTATCCTTGCGACGCGGTTTGCGTACCGCTCCACGAGTCTTGGGGGGCATTACTTCTCCTACAAAGAGTTTGGAATAGGTGACCTGACTGTGCAGGTCATGACCTGGACCGCGTTATTTAGCGGCCGGCCTTCTTCTTACCGGCAACGGTACGCTTCGGGCCCTTGCGGGTACGAGCGTTGGTCTTGGTGCGCTGGCCGTGGACAGGCATGCCGCGGCGGTGGCGGATGCCCTGGTAGCTGCCGATTTCAACCTTGCGGCGGATATCTGCTGCTACCTCGCGGCGGAGGTCACCCTCAACCTTGAAGTTGCCCTCGATGTAGTCACGCAGCTGAACGAGCTCAGCATCGGTGAGGTCCTTGACGCGAGTGTCCGGGCTGATGCCGGTCTCTGCCAAGGTCAGCTCTGCACGGGTCTTGCCCACGCCGTAGATGTAGGTAAGCGCAATGACAACCCGCTTTTCGCGGGGAATGTCTACGCCGGCGAGACGTGCCATATTGGCGGTTCTCCTTTGGGTAATACCGGAGGTCTGAGGCAGTACGTCCCCGTTGCCAGGTCCCCGGCCTCCGTACCGGGGGTATGCGTCACGCGTATCAGACGCTGTACTGCCATATTCAATTACTACGCGTGGGCTTAGCGTGCCCGAAGGCCCCCTGCGGGTCCTTGGACGTTAGCCGCTAGTTAGCCCTGGCGCTGCTTGTGGCGCGGGTTCTCGCAGATCACCATGACTCGGCCGTTACGGCGAATCACCTTGCACTTATCGCAGATCTGCTTGACGCTCGGCTGGACCTTCATGGTTTTCCTTTGCGTGGTTGCAGGGATGAACTCCGGGTCCCCTGTGGGAAACCGGAGCCTTGTTGTTACTTGTAGCGGTAGACGATACGGCCCCGGGTGAGGTCGTACGGGCTAAGTTCCACCACAACGCGGTCTCCGGGGAGGATGCGAATGTAGTGTTGACGCATCTTTCCCGAGATGTGTGCGAGCACAATGTGGCCGTTGGCCAGCTCAACGCGGAACATCGCATTGGGCAGGGCTTCGTTGACCGAGCCCTCAATCTCTATGACGCCGTCTTTCTTGGCCATATCCTCCGCTAACGTCTGTGCCGCCCTTGATTTGCACGGGCAGCGGTTTTGGTTTTTGGTGGTCCCTTCATGCCCCGCCTGCCGGAATTCTCCGGATGGAAAAGGGCACGAATGTAGAGACAACCAACAGATAACTCTACGGTACGATGCCGGATAAGTTAAATCCCTGGGGCACTGCGCACCGGCGAGGAGTGCCTCAGCCAGGCCGCAAGTCCGGCAGGACGGTCAGTAATGATCCCGTCAACACCCGCCGATACCGCTGCCTCCCAGTGCGCCGGCTCGTTCAGCGTCCAGGTATAAACCAGCTGACCGTTGGAATGCAGGGTATCCACCAGCCCGGGAGCCGCCGTGAGAAGAGAACCGTGCGGGTTGCAGGCGGATGCTTCGACCGCTGACAGGAACTGCAGCAGTTCCCCTTCGCTTCCGGACGGCGGTGCGACGCCGGTCAGCAGTCCCCGCGGCAGGTCCGGAGCCACAGTGAAAAGGGTGCGCACCGTCTGGCGGGAAAATCCCTGGAGCAGGCAGCGCGGGCCGAGTCCGCCCGCCCGCAGCAGTTCCGCCACGGACGTGATCCCGCTGGTGCTCCACTCCCCCTTGAACTCCAGGAGCCAGGATACCGCGGGGTGTTCAGCGGCGAAAGCAACCAGATCCGTCAGGTCCGGGAGCCGTTCGCCGGCGAATTGCGGTGCGAACCAGGAACCCGCGTCGGCGCCCCGCAGCTGGGCTGCCGGTGTCTGTCCTACCAGGGCACCGCTGCCTGCGGTCCGGGAGAGGCTTGCGTCATGGATGAGTACGGCAGTGCCGTCCGAGCTGAGCTGCAGGTCAGTTTCGATCATCCCGGCCCCGGCCGCCACCGCTGAGGCGAAGGCGGCCAGGGTGTTTTCGGGTGCCTGTGACGAGTTTCCGCGGTGGGCAATGTTGGTCAGCTCCCCCCGCCCCGGCAGCACGGGGTTCACAGGTACGGCTCAACGTTCTGCTCGAAGGACTTGCCGATGGCTTCGGCTGCTGCCGCGAAGGCCTCCGCCGCCGGGGTGTCCTGCAGCATAATCTTCTCCAGGGCGGTGGTCAGGGCCTGGTCGCCGGACGGGATGAAGGACCGTGCCCAGTCCTGCACCCTGGTGGTGGCCAGCTGGTCCACTGCTGTCCGGAATTGCGGAGCCTTGGCGTACACGGCCTTCATGGTTTCCCCGTCCGCTGCGGAAGTGCGGACCGGCATGTACCCGGTGTTTGCCGAGAAGTACGCGGTCTGCTCCGGTTCGCCGATGAACTTCAGGAACATCGCCGCTGCCAGCTGCTGTTCCGGGGATTTGTCCGCCGCGATGGCAATGCCGGTGCCGCCTGTCGGGCAGGCCGCGCCTTCCGGTCCCTGGGGCAGGAACCCGGTGCCGACGTCGAACTTTGCGGCCTCGAGGATACCGGTGAGGGAACCGGTGGAGGCGATGGTGCAGGCGCTGACCCCGGCGGTGAAATCGGCGACGTAGTCGGCTGCGGAGACGGTCAGCGTTTTGTCCTGGTTCATCATCCGGCGGAGGAACTCGCCGGCTTCAATGGTCTTGGGATCATCCAGGGTCAACGTCCACTCGTCCGAGTAGGAGCCGCCAAGCCCCCACATGATGTTGCAGAACCACCAGGCTGACCAGGAAGTGCCCTTCCCGAGCGACATGGGCACTGCCCCGTTGTTGGCTGCCGTCAGGGCCGGTGCCCATTCGTTGTATTCGGTCCAGGTCTTCGGGGCGCGGTCCGGCAGGCCGGCGGCTTTGAAGAGGTCACGGTTGTAGTAGAACAGCGGCGTGGACCGGGCGTAGGGGAAGGCCCAGTGATCCTCACCGAACCGGTAGTCGTTGTACAGGCCGGAGTTGTAGTCCTGGGTGTCGATTTCCAGGTGCGCTGCCAGGCTGTCCACCGGGATGATCTGGCCGTTGATCATGTAGCGGAACCACCAGACGTCGCTGGCACCGACCAGGTCCGGAACGTTGTCGGTTCCGGCCGAGGACTGGAAGCGCTGGGCAACTTCGTCGTAGTTGGCGCCGGCAGTGACCAGCTCCACCTCGATGCCCGATTCCTGGGTGAACCGCCGGATCAGTTCCTCTTCAATTGGCTTGGAGGCTCCGGGGTGGTTGGACCACCAGGTGATCTTCTTCGCCGGTGTCACTGCCGACCAGTCGCTCCCGGCTGCCGTTACTGCTCCGCCTTCTCCGGCGGTCGAGGGCCCGCCGCACGCGGCCAGGGCGGCTGAACCTCCGAGGATGCCGGCGAGGGCAAGGATATTGCGGCGGGTGAGGCCGGCGGCGGGAAGTGAGGCAGGGGCGAGTCGCTTGTTCATGGTTTCCTTAGTGGTTCCTGGGTCTTGCGGGCGGGTAGATGAAAGGGAACGGGGTTGAGAGGAAGTTAAGGACGGGCCTAGCCCGTGACGGCACCGGCGGTCAGGCCGGAGACAATCCGGCGCTGGAGCACAAAGAACAGGACGAGCACCGGCACGGTCACCAGGACCGTTCCCGCCATCAGCACGCCCCAGTTGGTAACGCCGTCGTTGTTCTGCAGCAGGGTCAGACCGACAGGGAGGGTCATCATCTCCGCCTTGTCGACGACCAGCAGCGGCCAGAGGTATTCGTTCCACTCGTTGACCACCGAGACGAGCGCGACGGCGGCGATGGTCGGAGCGGACATCGGCACCACGAAGTGGAAGAGCCTGCGCAGGTGGCCGGCGCCGTCGAGCCCCGCCGCTTCCAGCACGGAGGCCGGCAGGGACAGGAAATGCTGGCGGAAAAGGAAGGTGCCGAAGGCGCTGGCCAGCCCGGGCAGGATCATGCCCTGGTAGGTGTTCAGCCAGCCGAGCTCCGCCACCAGGGTGTAGTTGGGGATGATGACGATCTGCTGCGGAATCAGGAGGGCGAAGATCACGACGGCGAAAAACACCTTCTTGAACGGGACGTCCAGGAACACCAGCGCATACGCCGTCGTCAGTCCCAGGAAAATCTTCAGCGAGGCACCGATGACCGTCACCAGGAGCGAATTCGCGAAGAAGCTGCCAAACGGCACCCGTTCCAGGGCTGCGGCATAGTTGGACAGGTCCCAGGCGGCCGGAATCCACTGGATCGGGACGGTGTAGATTTCATCGGGTTCCTTGAAGCTGGCCAGCAGCATCCAGGCCAGCGGCAGGACCATTACTGCGACGGCGGCCAGCAGGGTGCCGTAGCCGGCAATCCGGGTCCGGGTACGGCTCATGAGTAGTGCACCTTCTTTTCGACGAACTTGAGCTGGATGAGGGTGATGGCCAGCAGCACCAGAAAGAGGATGGTGGCGATCGCCGAGGAGTACCCCGCCGTTCCGTGGGTGAAGCCCTCCTGGTAGATCTGGTACATCATGGTGGTTGTTCCCCCGAGCGGTCCGCCCTTGGTCATGGCCTGGATGATGTCAAAGGACTGCAGGGAGCTGAGCAGGGTGGTGACCGACAGGAAGAACGTTGTGGGGCCCAGCAGCGGCAGGACGATCCCGAACAGCCTGCGGACCTTCCCGGCGCCGTCCAGTGACGCCGCTTCCAGCAGGTCTTTGGGGATGGCCTGAAGCCCCGCGAGATAGATCAGGGCCACGTAGCCGGCGTTTTTCCAGAGGTAGACGATGATCACCATGGTCAGTGCAGACCCCGGATCGTTGTACCAGTCCGGCGACGGCAGGCCGAGGGCCTGAAGCAGCGCCGAGGTGACGCCGAAATTTGGATCGAAGACAAACAGCCAGAGCAGACCGACCGCCACGCCGGAAAGCACGTACGGGGCGACGATGATTGTTCTGGCAGCGCCGCGGAGCTTGAGCCGGCTGTTGAGCAGAAGTGCCAGCAGCAGCCCGATGACCATGCCGCCGCCCACAGTGGCCAGGGTAAAGAGAACCGTGACCCCCACGATCTGGGGTGTTGAGGAAGCGCTGAGCCAGTCCATGTAGTTCCGAAGGCCCACGGGCCGGGCAATGCTGGAACCGATGTTCCATTGCAGGGTGGAGAAATAGAGGGACTGCAGCAGCGGCTTGTACGTGAAGACCAGGAGCAGAGCTATGTTGGGGCCGGCCAGCAGGAGAAACAGCACCCAGTTACCGCGGCGCCTGGCTGCCCTGGCGGCACGACGGCCGGGCCCCGGAGTAGTGGACGCTCCCGGGGCGCCCGGACTGCCGGGTGCGGACGGCTGTGGGCGGACCTCCAGTGCCGGGGACAAAGTGGAAGATGACATGGGGTGAAGAACCTTCGTCAGCAGGTGGTTGATGCCTTCAGCGTAGGTTTCCTGGTGCCGGAGAATTCAGGAAAAGTCCCCGGTTCAAAGAGTCTTCAGAAGCAGTTGCCCGAGCTTTCAGCGCGCGTTCAGCGGCCGTTCATTTTGTGACGGACGCGGGCTCTGTGCGTCGGGAAGAGGGGCCGGACGAGCGGCCCGGTGTGCGCTGGCGCTGACCCTTCCGGCGGCTCCGGTTTACTCCTTCCGGCGGCACCGGTTTGCTAAGGTCTGGGGATGAATTCCGCAAGCATGTCCCAGGGCCGGGCCCGCCGCCGGAATCTGCTTTCCGGTGTCCTCGTGGGCATCGGCATCGCCGCTTTCCTGGATGAGGTCGTGTTTCACCAGCTCCTGCAGTGGCACCACTTCTATGACAAGTCCACGACTGCCGCAGGCTTGTTCTCGGACGGGTTGTTTCACGCCTTTGGCTGGTTTGCCGTAGTAGCGGGCCTGTTCCTGTTCGCCGACCTGCGCCGGTACCGCAGCCTGATTCCGGTCCGGTGGACAGGTGCCGTACTGCTGGGGACCGGCGCCTTCCAGCTCTACGACGGCATCATCCAGCACAAAGTTCTCACGCTCCACCAAATCCGGTATGGAGTGGAACTGCTGCCCTATGACCTCGTCTGGAACGTGGCTGCAGTGCTGCTGCTGGTCGCCGGAGCTCTCTTGGTCTTCCGCACCCGTGCCTCGGTTCCGGCCAGCCAGAGGGCCTGATGCTGCACGAACACCAACCCGGCGGACTGCCCGTCGACCTCCTGCTCCTGATTCCGGCGGCCGCAGCTGCCGCCGCCTACTGGGCGGGCGTGCTCTCGCCCCGCTCTGGTGTCTGGCCGGTATACCGGTCGGTGGCATTCACGGCCGGCACCGCTGCAGTGCTGGTCACGGCGGCAGGCCCGCTCCCGGCCCAGGCCCACGGTAACTTCGCTCTCATGGCGGTTTCCCACGTCCTCGCCGGAATGCTGGGACCTCTCCTGCTGGTGATTGCCCGGCCGGTGACCCTGGCCCTGCGCACTATGGACCCCGTTCCCGCCCGCCGCCTGGTCAGGGTTCTGCGCTCGATTCCGGCCCGCTTCCTGGCCCACCCGGTCACGGCGGCTGTCCTGTCCATGGGCGGGATGGTGCTGATGTTCCGCACCCCGCTCTTCGACGCCATGCGGACCGAGCTGCCGGTTCACTGGCTGGTGACGTTCCATCTGGCTGCCGCCGGCTACCTGTGGACTGCGGCGCTCATCGGCCGGGATCCCAACCCGCACCGAGCTTCCCTCCGCCTGCGTGCGGCTGTCCTGGTCCTGACCATGGCCGCTCACAATGTCCTGGCCAAGTCCCTGTACGCCACTCCCCCGGCAGGAATCAGAACCGATCAGGGCGAAGCCGGAGCCATGGTCCTGTACTACGCCGGAGGGGCCGTGGAGCTCGCGGTTATTTTCCTGTTGTGCCTTCAGTGGTACCGGAAACCGCCCGGACGCCGCACCATGCAAAGGGCCCGCTCCGCCAATCGGCGGAACGGGCCCTTCAACGGGAAAACAGCTGCAGCTATGGAATCGGCACCGGAGTGACGCCCAGCGGTTCCAGGCGGGATGCCCCGCCGTCGGGGGCGGTCAGCACCCAGATCCCTTTTTCGTGGATGGCCACCGAATGTTCCCACTGGCAGGAGCGTGCCCCGTCCGTGGTGACAACAGTCCAGTCGTCTTCCAGCGTCTTGGTCTCGATTCCGCCGCGGACCAGCATCGGTTCGATGGCCAGGCACATTCCGGGCTTGAGCTTCGGACCGCGGTGGCTGGTCCGGTAGTTCAGCACGTCCGGTGCCTGGTGCATTTCCGACCCAATACCGTGGCCGACGTAATCTTCCAGGATGCCCAGCGGCTTGCCCGGGACACTGCTCACGTAATCGTCGACGGCGGCGCCAATGTCGCCTACGAACCTGCCCTTGGCTGCGGCCGCAATGCCGTGCCACATGGCGTTCTCGGTGACATCGGACAGCCGCTGGTCCTCGGGATCAGCTGCTCCGACGATGACCGTCCTGGCCGAGTCCGAATGCCACCCGTTGACCACCGCACCACCGTCAATGGAGATGATGTCGCCGTCGTTCAGCACGCGGGAACCGGGGATGCCGTGAACAACTTCCTCATTGACTGAGGTGCAGATCGTCGCAGGGAAACCGTAGTAACCCAGGAAGTTCGACGTGGCGCCGGCCTCAGCCAGCACCGCGGCAAAGACCCGGTCGAGCTCCGCTGTGGTGATACCCGGACGAACGGCTTCCACCGCGGCGTCGAGGGCCTTGATCAGCACCAGGCCGGCTTCCCGCATGGTGCGCATCTGTGCGTTGGTTTTGTACTGGATCCGTGGCTGGGCCAACGTCTCGCCTTCTATCTTTAGCTGTGGTCCTTGAGCGCCTGCATCACACGCTCGGTGACTTCGTCGATGTCTCCCAGGCCGTTGACGCGGGTGACAATGCCGCGCTCCTCATACCGGGCGACGACGTCGGCCGTCTGCTGCTTGTAGAGCTCGAGGCGGTGGCGGATGACTTCCTCATTGTCGTCCGCGCGGCCTTCGATTTCCGCCCGCTTCAGCAGGCGCGACACAAGTTCCTCGTCGTCTGCAGTCAGCAGCAGGACAGCGTCGAGCTTCTGGTTGCCGGAGGCAAGGATGTCATCGAGTTCCTCCACCTGTGCGGTGGTGCGCGGGTAACCGTCGAGCAGGAATCCACCGGTCACGTCGTCTTCCTTGAGGCGTGACCGGACCATGTTGTTCGTAACCTCGTCAGGAACGAAGTTGCCGGCGTCGATGTACTTCTTGGCCTCGACGCCCAGCGGGGTCAGGTTCTTCACGTTGGAGCGGAAGATGTCACCCGTGGAGATGGCTGCGATTCCCAGACGGTCCGAGATCCGCGCGGCCTGTGTTCCCTTGCCGGCGCCGGGAGGCCCGATAATGAGCAGTCGTGTCATCGCAATAACCCTTCGTAGTGACGTTGCTGAAGCTGTGCGTCAATTTGTTTGACCGTCTCGAGGCCCACACCAACCATGATGAGGATCGAGGTTCCGCCGAACGGGAAGTTCTGGTTTGCCCCGACCAGCACCAGGGCAATCAGCGGAATAAGGGCAACGAGGCCCAAATAGAGGGCGCCGGGCAGGGTAATGCGGGAAAGCACGTACTGCAGGTATTCGGCGGTGGGGCGGCCGGCACGGATGCCGGGAATGAATCCGCCGTACTTCTTCATGTTCTCCGAGACTTCTTCGGGGTTGAACGTGATCGAGACGTAGAAGTACGTGAAGAACACGATCATCAGGAAGTACACGGCCATGTAGAGCGGGTGATCGCCCGACGTCAGGTAGTTGTTGATCCAGACCACCCATTCAGGCGGAGCAGATCCGTCAGAGGGGGTGTTGAACTGGGCCAGCAGCGAGGGGAGGTAGAGCATGGAGGATGCGAAGATCACGGGGATCACGCCAGCCATGTTGACCTTGATCGGGATGTACGTGTTGGTTCCGCCAACGGTGCGCCGTCCGACCATGCGCTTGGCGTACTGGACCGGAACACGCCGCTGGGACTGTTCGACGAAAATCACCAGGGCAACGGTGACGATGCCGATCGCAATCACGCCAAGGAAGATGGTCCAGCCCTGTGCGGAGAGGATGGCACCCAGGGCGCTGGGGAAGCTCGCCACGATCGAGGTGAAGATGAGCAGGGACATGCCGTTGCCGACACCCTTTTCCGTCACCAGCTCGCCCATCCACATGATCAGGCCGGTACCGGCCGTCAGGGTGATGATAAGCAGGAGGATGGTGATGATGCTGTCATCGGGGATGATCGGGACGGAGCACATGTTGTTGAACAGTGCGCCCGAGCGGGCCAGCGACACAACGGTTGTCGCGTTCAGCAGTCCCAGGGCAATGGTGAGGTAACGCGTGTACTGCGTCAGCGTGGACTGCCCCTGCTGGCCTTCTTCATGAAGTGCCTGGAAGTGCGGGATCACGACGCGGAGCAGCTGCACGATAATGCTCGCGGTGATGTACGGCATGATGCCGAGGGCAAAGACTGAGACCTGCAGCAGGGCACCGCCGCTGAAGAGGTTCACGAACTCATACAGGCCACCTGTGGTGGCACCAAGAGCCAAGCACTGCTGTACATTGCCGTAGTCAACACCAGGGGCCGGGATAAACGCACCCATGCGGAAGATAGTGATGATTCCCAGCGTAAACAACAGCTTGCGTCGCAGGTCTGGCGTCCGGAAAGCCCGGCCAATAGCGCTAAGCAAGCGTCCTCCTGAAGTAATCCTGAAGTGTGAATGAGTCCCGGCGGGACTGCTGACAGAAACTGAGTCTATCCGCTCAAACCCGCTGTTGTGTTATCGCCACCAACAGCTGTTACCGGGGATTGCCGACGTGTTAAAAACACTTAGCTCCCGGCGCGCCGCTCGCGCGGCCCACCGGGAGCTAAGTGATCAGCAGATGGAATGCATACCCCGCCCCGGTGCCCGGAAGTACCGGGCACCGGTTGCGGAATGTGTGCGTTCCGGTCACAGTGCTTTAGAGCGCCGTAACCGATCCGCCTGCTGCAGCGATCTTTTCTGCGGCGCTGGCGGAGAAGGCATCGGCCTTCACATCGACCTTGACGGTGATGTCGCCGGTGCCCAGGACCTTGACAGGCTGGTTCTTGCGCACGGCACCCTTGGCAACGAGGGCCTCAACGGTGACCTCACCGCCTTCGGGGAACAGTTCGGAGATCTTGTCCAGGTTTACAACCTGGAATTCAA
This sequence comes from Arthrobacter gallicola, assembly GCF_014836775.1. Lineage (GTDB taxonomy): Bacteria > Actinomycetota > Actinomycetes > Actinomycetales > Micrococcaceae > Arthrobacter_B > Arthrobacter_B gallicola. The sequence continues at coordinate 112,311 of NZ_JACSQD010000003.1, read as the reverse complement.
CCTTGAACGGGTTCTTGAAGCCGCGCAGCTTCGGCAGACGCATGTGCAGCGGAAGCTGCCCGCCTGCGAAACCGGCCTTGACCTGGTAGCGGGCAGCCGTACCCTTGGTACCGCGGCCTGCCGTCTTACCCTTGGAACCTTCACCGCGGCCAACACGGGTTTTAGCCGTCTTGGCACCCGGTGCGGGACGCAGGTGGTGGACCTTCAGAGCTTTGTTTTCTTCGGCCATGTTACTTCGCCTCCTCAACCTTCACGAGGTGCGGAACCGTGTTGAGCATGCCAACGGTCACGGCATCAGCGCTGCGGACGACCGTGTGGCCGATGCGCTTGAGACCGAGTGAACGCAGCGTGTCGCGCTGATTCTGCTTACCACCGATGGTGGACTTAATCTGAGTGATTTCCAGCTGTGCCGAGCTGACGGCAACGCGCTTCGGAGTAGTCATCAGGCACCTGCCTTCTGCATGTTGCGGATCATCGCTGCCGGAGCAACTTCGTCCAGCGGCAGGCCGCGGCGGGCTGCCACTGCCTGAGGCTCTTCGAGGCGCTTCAGCGCGTCAACCGTGGCGTGCACGATGTTGATCGCGTTGGAGGAACCCAGCGACTTGGAAAGCACGTCGTGGATACCGGCGCACTCGAGGATGGCTCGGACCGGACCACCGGCGATAACGCCGGTACCCGGGGAAGCCGGACGCAGCAGGACAACGCCTGCGGCTGCCTCGCCCTGCACCAGGTGCGGGACGGTGCCGGCAATGCGGGGAACGCGGAAGAAGGACTTCTTCGCTTCCTCGACTGCCTTGGCGATAGCCGAAGGAACTTCCTTTGCCTTGCCGTAGCCAACGCCGACCATGCCGTTGCCGTCGCCGACAACAACCAGAGCGGTGAAGCTGAAGCGCCGACCACCCTTGACAACCTTGGCGACGCGGTTGATGGTCACGACGCGTTCAATGAACTTGTCCTTGTCATCATTACGTCCGCCGTCGCGTCCGCCGCGTCCGCCGCGGTCACGGCCTCCACGGTCGGAGCGCTGCTCGCCCCGGCGTCCGCCGCGGCGGTCGTCGGTGCCTGCGGCAGCGGTTTCCTTGGTCTCAGTTGCCTCAGCAGATGTAGCTTCAGTCACCTGATTTTCCTTTTCCTTGTTTGCCTCGGTCACAGTGCCAGCCCACCTTCGCGTGCGCCGTCTGCGACAGCCGCGATGCGGCCGTGGTAGCGGTTGCCGCCGCGGTCAAACACCACGGCTTCGACGCCGGCAGCCTTGGCACGTTCGGCAACGAGCTCGCCGACGCGCTTGGACTTGGCAGTCTTGTCGCCCTCCATGGAACGCAGGTCTGCTTCCATGGTGGACGCGGATGCAACGGTTACGCCGCGGCTGTCATCGACAACCTGGACGAATACGTGGCGGGCAGAGCGGTTGACGACCAGGCGCGGGCGGGCCGCGGTGCCGGCAATGCGCTTGCGGATCCGCAGCTGGCGGCGGCTCCGGGAAGCGGACTTGCTCTTGGAATTGCGCTTCTTATTGATGCTGATGGCCATGATTACTTACCAGCCTTTCCGACCTTGCGGCGGACAATCTCGCCGGCGTAACGAATGCCCTTGCCCTTGTAGGGGTCAGGCTTGCGCAGCTTGCGGATGTTGGCGGAAACCTCGCCCACCTGCTGCTTGTCAATGCCGGAAACGGTGAGCTTGGTGGGGCCCGTGACGGTGAGCGTGATGCCCTCCGGAGCCTTCACGGATACCGGGTGGCTGTAGCCCAGGGCGAACTCGAGGTCCGAGCCCTTGGCCTGCACACGGTAACCGGTGCCAACGATTTCCAGGTCCTTCTTGTAGCCCTCAGTCACACCGGTGATCATGTTGCTGATCAGGGTGCGGGTCAGGCCGTGGAGGGAACGGGATTCGCGCTCGTCATTGGGGCGGGCGACGGTGATGGTGTTCTCGTCCAGGGAAACCGTGATCGGGCTGGGCACAACGTGGCTCAGCTCTCCCTTGGCACCCTTGACCGTTACGTTGTTGCCATCAACGGCAACGTCGACTCCGGCGGGGACAGAGATGGGCAGACGTCCAATACGTGACATTATTCTTTCCCTTCCCTGCTACCAGACGTAGGCGAGGACTTCCCCACCCACACCCTTCTTGGCGGCCTGGCGGTCAGTCAGGAGACCTGACGACGTCGACAGGATGGCGATACCCAGGCCACCGAGCACGCGCGGCAGGTTGGTGGACTTTGCGTATACACGCAGACCGGGCTTGGAGATGCGGCGGATGCCGGCGATGGAGCGCTCACGGTTCGGACCGAACTTGAGGTCCAGGGTCAGCGTCTTGCCAACCTCAGCCTCTTCTTCCTTCCAGCCGGCGATGTAGCCTTCGGCCTTCAGGATGTCGGCAACGCGTGCCTTGAGCTTGCTGTAAGGCATGGACACGGAATCGTGGTATGCCGAGTTTGCATTGCGCAGACGCGTGAGCATGTCTGCGACAGGATCTGTCATTGTCATGTGGGCTCTAGCCCTCCCTCGTAACGGTTTCTGCTGCAGCCGCGGCTTTCCCGGTGGCGCACAGCAGACCTTTTACGTAGTAATTAATCTTCGGATTTGAACGGGAAGCCGAGCGCCTTGAGCAGCGCGCGTCCCTCGTCATCGGTCTTGGCGGTGGTGACCACGGTGATGTCCATGCCGCGTACGCGGTCGATCTTGTCCTGATCGATTTCGTGGAACATCGACTGTTCGGTCAGACCGAACGTGTAGTTGCCGTTGCCGTCGAACTGCTTGCCGCTCAGGCCGCGGAAGTCGCGGATACGCGGAAGCGCCAGGGTGACCAGGCGGTCCACGAATTCCCACATGCGGTCGCCGCGCAGAGTTGCGTGCGCACCGATCGGCATGCCTTCACGCAGCTTGAACTGTGCGATGGACTTGCGTGCCTTGGTGATCTGCGGCTTCTGGCCGGTGATCGCGGTCAGATCGCGCACAGCACCGTCAATGAGCTTGGAGTCCTTGGCGGCATCTCCAACACCCATGTTCACAACGACCTTGACGAGGCGCGGAACCTGGTTGACGTTTGCGTAGTTGAACTCGTCCTGCAGAGTCTTCTTGATCTCCGCTGCATAGCGGGTCTTCAGACGGGGAACGATCTTGGTGACGGTCTCAGTCATTAGAGGTCCTTCCCAGAGCCCTTGGCGACGCGGATGCGCACTGTGCGGGTCCGGCCGTCCTTTTCGACGGTTTCGGTGCGGTAGCCAACGCGGGTGGGCTTCTTCGTCTCGGGATCCACAACGGCCACGTTGGAAACGTGGATCGGGGCTTCAACAACCTCGATGCCGCCGGTCTTGGAACCGCGGGAGGACTGGCCAACCTTGGTGTGCTTGGTGACGCGGTTGATGCCCTCGACGAGGACACGGTTGGTCTCGGGGAAAACCTTCAGGACCTTGCCCTGCTTACCGCGGTCTCCGCCGCGCTCAGCCTTGGCACCGGTGATGACCTGAACCAGGTCACCCTTCTTGATCTTTGCCATGGTCTACAGCACCTCCGGAGCAAGCGAAATGATCTTCATGAACTTCTTGTCGCGAAGCTCGCGGCCGACCGGGCCGAAGATACGGGTACCGCGGGGGTCTCCGTCGTTCTTCAAGATCACTGCAGCGTTCTCATCGAACTTGATGTAGGAACCGTCCTGGCGGCGGCGTTCCTTCTTGGTGCGGACGATGACGGCCTTGACCACATCGCCCTTCTTGACGTTGCCGCCGGGAATTGCGTCCTTGACGGTGGCAACAATGGTGTCGCCAATGCCTGCGTAGCGACGGCCGGATCCACCGAGAACGCGGATGGTCAAGATTTCCTTGGCACCCGTGTTGTCGGCGACCTTCAGTCGCGACTCCTGCTGAATCACTTAGTACTCCTGTCGTCGCGCCGGTTCTCAGTTATTGAGCCTTGCGGAACGGATATGGGTGGACCCCGTAATACTGGTACTCAGCACCGGCCCCAAGACGGGCCGCTCTGCAGCGCAAGCCGCAGCACCATGCTGAACAAGATTATCGGGCTTTTGTCTTATTCGGCGGTGAGGAAGGGCGTCCGAAAGAGGACATGCTTCCGCACCGCACAGACAAGATTTCAAGTTTATCGCGAAAAGGCCCCGGAAACGAAATCGGATGATATCGCGGCCGGGGCCCTGACGCTGTGGACGGCGCCTGCGTGCCGGAGGAGCTGCTTTGCAGCCTCTCCCCCGGCACACGCTCCGGCCTGTTATGTGCTTTGCAGCTACTGTGCCTTACGGCTTGTAGCTACTTGGCCTTTTCGATGATCTCGACCAGGCGCCACCGCTTGGTAGCGGACAGCGGCCGGGTCTCGGCGATCAGCACGAGGTCACCAATGCCGGCAGCGTTCTGCTCGTCATGGGCCTTGCGCTTCTCGGTGCGGCGGAGAACCTTGCCGTACAGTGCGTGCTTCACGCGGTCTTCGACCTCAACAACGATGGTCTTATCCATCTTGTCCGAGACCACGTAGCCGCGAGCGGTCTTCCGGTACCCGCGGGCATCGGCTCCGTTTGCGTCAGTTGTCACTGCTGCCTCATTCTTGTTTTCGCTCATTTGGCATCATCCTCGGCAACCGCAGCTTCGGACTCCGCAGCCTTCTTCTTGGACTTCTTCTTCTCGGGGGCTGCTTCCTCAACGGGAGCTGCTGCCTCGGGACGAATTCCCAGTTCACGCTCACGCAGCACCGTGTAGATGCGTGCGATGTCGCGCTTTACGGCGCGGAGGCGGCCGTTGTTTTCCAGCTGCCCGGTGGCGGACTGGAAACGGAGGTTGAACAGCTCCTCCTTAGCCTTGCGCAGTTCTTCAACGAGACGCTCGTTGTCGAACCCGTCCAGCTGATCAGTTGCAAGTTCCTTTGAACCGATAGCCATTGCTATTCACCACCCTCGCGACGCACAATGCGTGCCTTCAACGGCAGCTTATGGATCGCCAGGCGCAGGGCCTCGCGAGCTACCTCTTCGGAAACACCGGAGAGTTCGAACAGAACCCGCCCCGGCTTGACGTTTGCAACCCACCACTCCGGCGAACCCTTACCGGAACCCATGCGGGTTTCGGCAGGCTTCTTCGTCAGCGGACGGTCCGGGTAAATGTTGATCCAGACCTTGCCGCCGCGCTTGATGTGGCGCGTCATGGCAATACGTGCAGCTTCAATCTGGCGGTTGGTTACGTAAGCAGGCGTAAGCGCCTGGATACCCCATTCACCAAAGCTGACTGCGGTGCCACCGGTTGCAGCGCCGGAGCGACCCGGGTGGTGCTGCTTGCGGTACTTGACTCGACGTGGGATAAGCATTTAAGCCTGTCCTCCTTCTGCTGCGGGGGCAGCTGCCTCAGCGGCCGGAGCCTCTGCAGCAGGCGCGGCGGCCTTGTCGCCGCGGTCGTTACGACGACGACGGTCCCCACGGTCGGCCGGGCCGCGGCCCGGACGGTCGTTGGAGCGTCCGCGGGACGGTGCAGCAGCCTGCTGTGCAGCCAGTTCCTTGGAAGTGACGTCGCCCTTGTAGATCCATACCTTCACGCCGATGCGGCCGAAGGTGGTCTTTGCTTCGAAGAAGCCGTAGTCGATGTTCGCACGGAGGGTGTGCAGGGGCACACGGCCTTCGCGGTAGAACTCGGAACGGCTCATTTCAGCGCCACCCAGGCGGCCGGAGCACTGGATACGGATACCCTTTGCACCTGCACGCTGTGCGGACTGGATAGCCTTCTTCATCGCACGGCGGAAAGCCACGCGGGAAGAGAGCTGCTCAGCAACACCCTGGGCAACAAGCTGTGCTTCCATCTCGGGGTTCTTGACCTCGAGGATGTTCAGCTGAACCTGCTTGCCGGTGAGCTTTTCGAGCTCGCCGCGGATGCGGTCTGCTTCGGCGCCGCGGCGGCCGATCACGATGCCCGGCCGTGCGGTGTGGATATCCACACGGACACGGTCGCGGGTGCGCTCGATCTCAACCTTGGCGATGCCGGCGCGGTCCATGCCGGTGGACATCAGCTGACGGATCTTGATGTCCTCGCGGACAAAGTCCTTGTAACGCTGGCCCGGCTTGTTGCTGTCAGCAAACCAGTGCGAAACGTGATCAGTGGTGATGCCGAGTCGGAACCCGTGCGGGTTTACCTTCTGTCCCACTTAACGGTCCTCCTCGTTCTTCGGGGTTGCGACTACCACGGTGACGTGGCTGGTGCGCTTGTTGATGCGGTAGGCGCGGCCCTGGGCCCGCGGCTGGAACCGCTTCATGGTGGGTCCTTCGTCAACGAATGCTTCGCTGATGTAGAGGTCACCTTCGTCGAAGGCCACGCCGTCGCGGTCCGCGAGGACACGTGCGTTGGCCATTGCCGACTGAACTACCTTGAATACCGGCTCCGAAGCTGCCTGGGGGGCAAACTTCAGAATTGCCAGAGCCTCATTCGCTTGCTTGCCACGAACAAGGTTGACGACGCGCCGGGCCTTCATAGGCGTTACGCGGATATGACGCGCAATTGCCTTGGCTTCCATTGCTTTCCTTCTCTCGTCTTCTGCCGAAAGAGCAGCGCCTAGCGGCGCTTGCCCTTGCGGTCGTCCTTCACATGGCCGCGGAATGTCCGCGTCAGAGCGAATTCGCCGAGCTTGTGCCCGACCATCGACTCGGTGACAAACACCGGAATGTGCTTACGTCCGTCGTGCACGGCGATCGTGTGGCCGAGCATGTCGGGGACGATCATCGAGCGGCGGGACCACGTCTTGATGACGTTCTTGGTGCCCTTTTCGTTTTCGGCCTGCACCTTAAGGAACAGGTGCTGGTCGACGAAGGGGCCTTTCTTCAGGCTGCGTGGCATGTTTCCAGGCTCCTATCGCTTGTTCTTGCCGGAACGACGGCGACGCACAATAAGCTTGTCGCTCTCTTTATTGGGGCGGCGGGTACGGCCTTCGCGCTTACCGTTCGGGTTGACCGGGTGGCGTCCACCGGAGGTCTTACCTTCACCACCACCATGCGGGTGGTCAACCGGGTTCATGGCGACGCCGCGGACGGTCGGGCGAACGCCCTTCCAGCGCATACGGCCGGCCTTGCCCCAGTTGATGTTGGACTGCTCGGCGTTGCCGACCTCGCCGATCGTGGCGCGGCAGCGCACGTCAACGTTGCGGATTTCGCCGGAAGGCAGACGCAGCTGTGCGAAGCGGCCTTCCTTGGCAACCAGCTGAACCGAAGCACCGGCGGAGCGGGCCATCTTGGCACCGCCGCCCGGGCGCAGTTCAACGGCGTGGATGGTGGTACCCACGGGGATGTTGCGCAGCGGCAGGTTGTTGCCGGGCTTGATGTCAGCCCCGGCGCCGGCCTCTACGAAGTCGCCCTGCTTGAGCTTGTTCGGCGCAATGATGTAGCGCTTGGTGCCATCAACATAGTGCAGGAGCGCGATGCGGGCGGTGCGGTTCGGATCGTATTCGATCTCAGCAACGCGGGCGTCGACGCCGTCCTTGTCATGCCGGCGGAAGTCGATCAGGCGGTACTGGCGCTTGTGTCCGCCACCCTTGTGCCTGGTCGTGATCTTACCGGTGTTGTTACGGCCGCCCTTTTTCGGGAGCGGGCGAACCAACGACTTTTCCGGCGTTGACCGCGTGATTTCGGTGAAGTCGGCTACGCTCGAGCCGCGGCGGCCCGGTGTAGTCGGCTTGTATTTACGGATTCCCATTATTTATTCCTCGTTAAAGTGGTCTCCGCTCTAGCTGAGCGGACCGCCGAAGATGTCGATTGTGCCGTCCTTCAGGGTGACAATCGCACGCTTGGTGCTCTTGCGCTGGCCCCATCCGAACTTGGTCCGCTTGCGCTTACCGGCACGGTTGATGGTGTTGATCGAGTCGACCTTGACGGAGAAAATCTTCTCCACGGCCAGCTTGATCTCGGTCTTGTTCGAGCGGGGGTCGACCAGGAAGGTGTACTTACCTTCGTCGATCAGGCCGTAGCTCTTTTCCGAGACGACGGGTGCAAGCACAACGTCGCGCGGATCCTTAGCGGTGGTCGCGCTCACTTGGCGTCCTCCTTGACAGTGTTCTTGCCAACGAACTCGTCGTAGGCAGCCTTGGTGAAGACCACGTCGTCGGCAACGAGCACGTCGTAGGTGTTCAGCTGATCTACATAGATCACGTGAACAGCAGAGAGGTTACGCACCGAGAGTGCAGCAACATCGTTGGCGCGCTCGATAACAACGAGCATGTTCTTGCGGTCGGAAAGTGAACGCAGCGCTTCGCGTGCGGCCTTGGTCGACGGCGTGTCGCCGGCAACCAGGGATTCCAGCACATGGATGCGGCCGTTGCGTGCCCGGTCAGAGAGTGCTCCGCGCAGGGCGGCGGCAATCATCTTCTTGGGGGTGCGCTGGCTGTAGTCGCGGGGCGTCGGTCCGTGGACAACGCCGCCACCGGTCATGTGAGGTGCACGGATCGAGCCCTGACGGGCGCGGCCGGTACCCTTCTGCTTGAACGGCTTGCGGCCTGCGCCGCTTACCTCTGCGCGGGTCTTCGTCTTGTGCGTGCCCTGGCGTGCGGCGGCAAGCTGTGCCACAACAACCTGGTGCAGCAGCGGTACGTTCGTCTGAACGTCGAAGATCGCTGCGGGGAATTCAACAGTGGTTTCGTTAGCCATGAGACTAAGCTCCCTTCACGGCGGTGCGTACGAGGACGACCTGGCCGCGGGCGCCGGGGACGGCACCCTTGATCAGCAGCAGCGACTTCTCAGCATCCACGGCGTGGATGGTGAGGTTCATCGTGGTGTGACGGACGGCGCCCATGCGGCCGGCCATCCGAAGACCCTTGAAGACGCGGCCGGGGGTGGATGCGCCACCGATCGAGCCGGGCTTGCGGTGGTTCTTGTGAGCACCGTGGGAAGCGCCGACGCCGTGGAAGCCGTGACGCTTCATAACACCGGCGAAGCCCTTGCCCTTGGAGGTGCCGGTGATGTCGACCTTCTGGCCGGCTTCGAACATCTCAACGGAGAGTTCCTGGCCCAGCTCGTAGGTGTCGGCGTCAGCGGTACGCAGTTCAACAACGTGGCGGCGCGGCGTAACGCCGGCCTTCTCGAAGTGTCCTGCCAGCGGCTTGGTGACCTTGCGGGGATCGATCTGGCCGTAGCCGATCTGGACAGCGGTGTAGCCGTCCTTCGCCGCGTCGCGCACCTGGGTGATGACGTTGGAATCAGCCTGGACCACGGTGACGGGGATGAGCTTGTTGTTCTCGTCCCAGACCTGGGTCATGCCCAGCTTGGTGCCCAGGAGGCCCTTAACCTGGCGGGTAAGTGAAGAAGACATAAGTATCTGCTCCCCCCTACAGCTTGATTTCGATGTTCACGTCTGCAGGCAGGTCAAGACGCATCAGCGAGTCAACGGCCTTAGGCGTGGGGTCAATGATGTCGATCAGACGCTTGTGCGTGCGCATTTCAAAGTGCTCGCGGCTGTCCTTGTACTTGTGCGGCGAACGGATAACGCAGTACACGTTCTTTTCCGTGGGCAGCGGCACGGGGCCTACTACCGTTGCGCCTGCACGCGTGACCGTCTCAACGATCTTCCGTGCTGATACGTCAATGACCTCGTGGTCATACGACTTCAGCCGGATGCGGATTTTTTGTCCCGCCATGGCGTCGTGCCTCTTTCTTCGAGTATTGCTCTCTGTACAGTTTTTGCCCCTGGCGGCCATGTTGGCCCCGGCGCTCCTCCAACAAGCTGAATCCGGAAGCTCCGGGTTCCTCAACCTGCCGAGGCTCCGACCCCCGCGCTCGGGCGTGTCGCAGATTCGAAACTGGCAACACCCGTACAAGAATGGGGGCGGGTCATATATGGGCTTTTCCCCTGAAGGACCGGACCCTGCGCCAGGCATTATCCTGGCCGGGACGCAATCTCAACACGCACGCAGTGCCGTTTACAGCGGCCTGCTCAGCGCGTGCGGGCACAAAAGCGCTTGAACAACTTCTCTAGTCTGCCAGATCGGACGTAAGAACGCGAATCAACCCGGCGTCCGCGCCCGATGGCTAGCAGATGACCGCTCATGCCTGCGGGATGTCTGCGGGCATGGCGCGTCATTTCCTTCATTCTAGCCCAGCCACCGGCGTGTGCCGAAAAAGGGCAGTTCCGGGAAGACCGGTTTGGCGGGGAGGGCACCGGTCAAGGGCTGGTACCGGCCGGCGCGGCGACCCGTCAGGGGCGGTCTTCCCGGTTGGCCCGCCGGATCCGCTTTGCCCGGTCTATCTCATGGGAAAAGTGCCGGCGGCTCCATATGAAGCCACCGGCGATGGCGGCGGCAATAACCAGCAGGATGAGGATTTCCATGCATCGAGCCTAGCGGAGGACCTCAGCCGGTGTCAGGAGCGGATCTCCTCCTTTTCGCGGGCTTCCTCCGGTTCGCTCCGGACACGTGCCAGCCTCCAGATGGCCAGTGCAATCAATCCGGCTGCCAGGAGCGCCAGAAGCAAAAATGTGTACCCGCGCAGGTACCAGAGCACCGCCAGCGCAACACCCGCGGCACCCCAGATGGTGAAGAGCCTGCGGCTGGCGAGAAGGCCGAAGGCGAGCAGTCCGGCATGTGCCACCAGCGCCCACAGCTGATCCCCGGCGCCTCCGGACCCGATGGTTGTCAGGCCGCTGCCGGAAAGAATCACAGCCGAGGCGCCGAGCAGGACGGTCCCCCGGGAGTCCCGCTTACGCAGATACTCCCACGCGGCCAGACCGGCGAGGATGACCGCCCAGTACTGGACCGACCAGAAGGCATCGACGGGGAAGAAGTACCAGCCCATCCGCTGAACGGCGAGGGCGGCCGGCAGAACAGCTGCCTGCGCCGCCGCCTCCCGCAGCCCGGCCGGGGCTTCCCGGACGGCGAGTCCGAGGGCGGCCAGCAGCGTCAGCGATCCGGCGAGGCCGGCATGGTTCCACTCCCCCATCGCCGGTACAGCACCGGCAACCAGCACGAAGGAAGAAGCCACACCCATAATCCGGGAGCGCAGCTGCGTCCCGGGCACACCGTCAGCCAGGGACATGAACATACGCAGTGCCTGCAGCAGGAGCGCAGCGGTCCAGACGGGCCACAAGTATCCGTAGCCGTGCGGCATCGGAGTGCTCAGAAGTGAGCGCTGGAATTCCCCGACCGCAGCCAGCGCCGCCAGGCAGAGCAGCGGCGGCACACCGGCCGCCAGCCAGGTCCGCGCGCGGGTGTAGGAAACGGTCAGGAAGACGGCTGCGAGCGCGGCGAGTGAGAGCGCCGTCAGCACCAGGCTGTCTTTAGCGGTTGCCGTGAGCAGCGCAGCTGCCGGGTAGGCCGCGGCAGCGCTGAGAAGTGCGGTGCGGACCGGCCGGGCAACCGCTGGCCGTGCTTCGCCGGTGAGGGCTGCGGCCCCGAGGGCTATCAGCAGGAGACCGGCCGCCGGGATTCCCAGGACCGGGCCCGGCAGCACACCCCCGCCGCTGAAGCGCACCAGAGCGGTCAGGAGCAGGGGCAGGACTCCGAGTGCGTAGACAGCCGGGTAGAGGAAGGGGGCTGCGCGCCAGCGGGCGAATCCGGCTACTGCCACAGCCAGGAGCAGCACCAGCAGCAGTGCCATAACGTCCCGCTGTGCCCCCGGCCCGGTGACCCATGCGTACCCCGTGTAGAAAACCGGGCAGAGTGCCAGCGCAGCCATGGTTGTCCATTGGGCAGCGGCGGCGGAGCCGATGCCCGCCAGCCGGGGTTCCAGACCGGCGCGCGCTCCCTGGGCCAGGGCCAGGACCGACGCCCCGGCAGTGAACACGCCGTGCACCCCGGCTCCGGCGTCTGCGGCGATAACGCTGGCCAGGAAGGCGGCCAGAACCTGCACACCCAGCAGATAGTGTCCACGGTTCGGCTGGTTGCGCCGCGTCACCAGGTATCCGCCGTAGGCCGCCGCCAGCAGGAGCAGGATTTCATAGCCCCGCAGCCCCAAAACACCGGCTCCGGCGAGGGCAGCCGCCGCAAATCCCGCAGCCGCGGCTGCTTCCCACCGGCCCGGACGCAGCAGCAGCGAGGTGGCCACGTTTACGCCGAGTGCGGCCCAGATCAGCGCCAGCGTCCAGCCGCTCTGCGGGTGTTCCACATACCGGGCAGCAAACACCGCTGCCAGCACCGCCACGGCAGTGGTGACCGTCAGGGCGGCCGCGTTGGGCAGCGGCGTTCCCGTCCGAATACCGGCCGCGGTGGACAGCTGGGTGAACAAGGCGGTTGCGGCTGCCATCAGAACAAGGAAAAGAAGCACACCAGTATCCACCGGACCGGAGGCCGCCGGGTAGAGGACGGGAAGGAGCGCGAGTACCAGCAGCCCTCCCCACCGGGAAGGTTCCGCCAGACCCAATGGTTCCAGCTGCCGGTGGAACACCGTCCGCAGAACCTGCGCGGCTGTGAGGGCTGCTGCCAGGGCAACGAAGAACCCGTTGACCTGCCCCGTCAGGTCTGCGGCCAACAGCGCTGCGAGGAGGGCGGCCAGCCCCTGCGCCCCCGCCAGATACGCGCCGCGGAACGCGTTGCCGTGGTCCCGGATCAGCACCACACAGTAGGCAAGGGCGGCAGCAAAGAGGAGCTGGTAGCCGCGCAGTCCCAGCAGGCCCGCACCGATCAGGGCGGCCGCAGCGAAACCGGCCGGAGCTGCCAGCGCCAGCCGGGTTCCGCGGTGCAGGACCGCAGTCAGTAAATTCGCTCCAAAGGCAGCCCACAGTCCGGCCAGCGCCAGCTCCGTCCCCGGTGCATCTGCCAGGCGAATTCCCAGCATGAGCAGCAGCACCAGAGCCGCGGCTTCGGTTATACCGCGGATAAGCACCGGTCCGGGCGCGGCGGTCCGTTTGAGCGCGAAGGCCGTGACTGTCTGTGTGGTGACAGCACTGCCGGCAGCAATGAGCAGCAGCACTGTTCCGGTATCCGCAGCGGCGTCCATGCCGAGTAGCGCGTAATAGGCCAGCGGAAGGATTGCCTGCGCCAGCAGGGTTCCCCAGTTCAGCGTCTTTCCCAGGCCTATAGCTGTGAGCCGGCGGCGGAACACGATGCGCAAAACATGCTGTGCTGCCAGCGAAAGCGCTGTGGCGATGAAGATTCCATGCACGCTGAGGTCCAGATCGGCCGCCACGAGCGCGGTGAGCAGTGTGAGCAGGACCTGACCCGCCGCCAGGTACAACGCGCGCACTGAGTGCGGTGCGAACCGCAGCACCTGGAGGGCGCAATAACCCAGCGCCACTGCCGCAAGCAGTTCATATCCCGTCAGCCCCAGAGTGCCGGCTCCGAGCAGGGCCGCAGCGACGAAACCTGCAGGTGCGGCTGCGGCCGCTTCCGGGCGGCGCAGCAGGGAGGACAGGACGTTGACGCTGACCAGGATCCACAGAGCAGTCACGGTCAGGACGGTTGCAGGTGCTTCCGCCAGGCGCAGGGCAAGTGCCAGCACAACGCTGGCACTGATTGAAAAGGCCAGCTCTCCGTTCGGGAATTTCTCTTTCCGCGCCGCTGCCCGGAACAGGGCAGAAACGGCCTGGTTCCCCGCGGCTGCCGCAAATCCGCCGGCCAGCGTCCAGGTCCACGCCTCCGCGGAGGCCCGTGTCTCCAGGACGGTGTAGAGGACGAGTGGGACCAGTACGATCCCTGCCCAGCGCGCCGCCAGGACGAATGATTTCTGGTCCTCTCCGGTGGCGCGGACGGCGCGGACCACCAGGTACCCGGTGAGTATCCCCAGAAGGAGCACCAGCGGCCACAGCGGTGCCTGCCCGCTCAACAGACGGGGAAGGATACCGAGCAACAGGGCAGCGGCTGCCGCGGTCTCCACGGCACCGCGGAACTTCCAGGCGGCAAAGCAGAGCGTGAGATGTATGAGGATCACGGAAGCGGCGTAGCCCGGCAGGTTGCCGTTCCCGCCCCGAAGGTCGAAGCCGAACACCAGGGCTGCACCGAAGCCCGCCAGGAACTGGAGTCCCAGCACAGTGGCAGTGTCCGCGAGGAACCAGCGGCCGGCCGACGGCGCCGTTGGGACGGCGGAACGGATTCCGCCGGATGCAGCCCCGGGGCCGCCAGCTAGACCAGCAGGTGCCGGCAAAGGCGCAGGGCCGCCAGATGCAGGCGCAGACGTAGGGGCGGGGCCGCCAGGCGCAGGCGCAGGCGTCGAGGCGGGACCGCCAGGCGCAGGCGTTGGAGTGGGGCCGCCGGCGCCCGCCGGTGGGATGAGGCCTGCAGCTGAACCAGCGGCTGCAGCTGCCTGGTCACCTGCGGGAGTACCGCGGCGGGGAACGTCCTGGCGCGTGGCCGCGGAGACGGCTGCGGCATACCGGCGCTCCAGCGCGAAGAGCCCTGCGGCCTGCACACCGAGCAATGCCACCGCAGCGAAAAGCGTTACCGGCACTGACTCGAAGAAGTAGTGGGCTGCTGCCACCAGCGCGGTGGTGGCTCCAGCGCGGACCCCGTAGCTGTGGACCAGCGCCTGGGCAGCGGAGCCCTGCCAGAGCAGCACGGCGTAGTACCCGGCTATGGCCAGGAACAGGACAGCCAATGAGCCCGGTCCAAGTTCCGGGGAAGTGATGACTGCAGCCACAGCGGTGGCTGGGACGAGGTACCGGTGAGCCTGCACAAATGCGTCGAGATAGACGTTCTTCAGCCAGCCTGGCCTGCGGACCGCGGCAAGGCTCACCAGTGTGGCCAGGAGAACGGTAAAGACGAAGTACCAGACGATTCCCGAGCGGACCGCTGCCCCGGAGGCGACCGCTGTGGACAGCAGGAAGGTCAGGGCCAGATAGCTGACAACGCGGCTGTCCAGCCGGGCAGCGGCGTAGGCGAAGGCAGCCGTTCCCAGCAGTGAGGTCACCAGCCAGGCCAAGACGGCATCGTGGAGGATGAAATTGTGGAGCGCCAGACCAACAACCGGTATCAATGCCAATCCGGTGCCGGTGAACGCAACGGCCGCGGGCCGCAGATTCTTCCGGCGTGAATGGATCACCAGACCGGAGGAATAAAACAGTCCAGTCAGGAGCACAATCCCGGCAAACCGGGCCTCTTCGGGGATCGCGATGCCAATAAACAGCGCCGCCGCCGCCACGAGCAGGAGGCTCGCGGAGTACAGGGTGATATTGATGTTGCGCAGGTCCCGGCGCCGTTTGTCAGCTGCCAGCTCGGCGTCGGTCTTGGGCCGTGGCGGCTCCGGATGCTGTGGCCCGTTCCCCGGCTGCAGCCGGGGAGCGGCAGGCCAGGCAGGACCGCCGGGACCGGCAGGACCGCCGGGACTGGCAGGCCCGGCTAAGACCGGCTGCACCCCATGCTGCCGGCGGCCAACGCCGGGGGTTTGTGCCTGGAAAGGAGCATAAGCCGGGTGTGCGGCCGGCGGGACCTGAGCGGGAGGCCGGGCGGGTGCGTGGGGTGGAGCGGACTGCCGCTGCGGTGCCCACGCCGAAGGCGTGGCAGCCGGTGTGCCTGCAGCGGGTGCAGCGGGAGCCGGCGCCCAGGGAGAGGAAGCGGAAGACGGCGCGTGCTGCCGGCCGCTGTCGGCCTGCGCCTGGGCAGGAGTCGCTTGCACAGGGGGCAGCGCTTGAGCAGGGGTTTGCGCTTGCACAGAGGGCAGCGCTTGAGCAGGGGTTTGCGCTTGCACAGAGGGCAGCGCTTGAGCAGGGGTTTGCGCTTGTACAGGGGTCGCTTGCACAGAGGGCAGCCCTTGAACAGGAGACTGCAGTGGAGCAGAGGGCTGCGCTTGAGCAGGGATTTGCGGCTTGGTCTGCCCCTGCGTCATGGTGTACCCCGCCCCGGCAGCGGCATGACTGTGCTGAGCAGCATTACTGTGCTGGGCGGGGCTGCTGTGCTGGAGGGAGGCGGCGTCCTGCAGTCCTGCCTGATAGCCCTCTTCGAAGATCTGGGCGGGGTGAGGCAAACTGCCGCCATAGCCTGAGCTGTCCCAGGGGGCTGAAGCCTTCGCCTTCCGCGTGGAAAAGCGCCCCACCGTGAACGCGGCCGCTGCGACAGCCAGAATAAAGATGAATTCCCCCATGACCTGCCGTTTTCCCCTCTACCCGTCGGATCTGCTCACCATCCTAGGCGTGCAGGCGCGCTCCGCGGGCTGCCGCTTCCACCCTGTGGACAAAGCCGCCGCGGACTTCGCCCGGGAACAAAAATACGGACCTTCCCCGGCACTGGATGCGCAGCCTGTTCCGGGGGTCATTCCCAGCTGATAGCCTCGGCTCCGGGGTGGCCGCCTGGACGCGCACAGCAGCCGGTGGAAGGGCAAGAAACGCCATGCATCTTTCGGTCCTGGGAACACAGCAGCGCATCTGTGGGGAAGCACAGGTGCCCAACTCGAAATACCACGCCCACCGGGCGTTGATCCTCGCCTCACTCGCTCCCGGAACCAGCCGCATTACCGGGCTGACAGACGCCCGCCATGTGCATTACACGGTGGCCATGCTGCGCCGCCTCGGCACCCGGATAGACGTCGACGGCGGCACCTACGTTGTCCGCGGCGGCCCCTACGTCCCCACCGCGGACAGCATCTCCGCGGGCAGTTCCGGTACAACGCTCTACTTCATGGCCGGCCTCGCGGCACTGGGGTCCCGGGACGTCACAGTCACGGGCCAGAAGTACTTCCAGCGCCGGCCCATCGGTCCGCTGCTGACCGCGCTGCGGCAGATGGGTGTCGACGTCGACTCCCCCACCGACTGCCCGCCGCTGCGGGTCCGCGCCCACGCCCCCACCGGCGGAGAGGTGCATATTGCCGGAACACTTTCACAGTGGATCTCCGGTCTGCTGCTGCTGGCACCGTTTGCAACGGGGCCCACCACGGTGGTGGTGGACGGAACGCTGAACGAACGCACCTACCTTGAACTGACCGTCCAGATGATGCGGCAGTTCGGGCTGCAGGTTGAGGTGCATCAGGACTGGCACAGGTTCGAAATCCCGCCGGGGCAGCAGGCCGTGCCCACCGATGTGAGGATGCCGCCCGACATCGGTTCCGCGGCCTTCGGACTGGCAGCCGCCGCACTGCATCCCGCTGATCTGCTGCTGCGCGGGCTGACCTCCGTCACGGCCGGGGGCGCCGATCACCCGGAGGCGGATTTCCTGGACATAGCAGCGGACATGGGCCTGCCGATGGTCTACGACGCCGGGTCGGACGCGGTCCGGGTCCGGCACGACGGCGTGCGCCTGGGCCCGGCGGACATCGACTGCCGCCTCGTTCCCGATATGCTGCCGATCCTCTCCGTCATGGCGGCCTGCGCGGACGGCGAAAGTGTGTTCCGCAATGTGGAGCACGTGCGGCTGAAGGAGTCGGACCGGGTCGCCGCGATGCTGCAGCTGAACTCCATGGGCGCGGACGTACGGATCAGCGGCAGTGAACTGCGTGTCCGGGGCCCGGCACGCCTGGCCGGTGCGGACCTTTCCTCCTTCAACGACCACCGGGTACTGATGTCCCTGGCCGTCGCGGCATCGGCGGCGGAGGGCCGCTCCACGCTGACCTACCCAAACGCGTACCGGATCTCCTACCCGGAGTTTCTGGAGGCAATGAACTCCTTTGGGTTATCCATGCAGGTTGAGGAGGGCAGGGCGCTGCGCCGCAAATCCCCGGGGACCCGGCGCGGACACCGGCCGGCCCAGCTCACAGCGCGCAGCATCGAAGAAAGCGCAGCGCTCACCGGTCCCGGGTGGGTCCGCCGGTGGGCCAGGGAACGCCCTGCGGAAACCGCCGTCGTCGACGGACGGCCGCGGGACACCGGACACCTGACCTGGGCTGAACTGGATTCCGGCGCGGACCGGATCGCGGCGATGCTGCTGAGCTTGGGGGTCCAGCCCGGAGACCGGGTGGCTTTCCAGCTGCCGAACTGGAGCGAATTCGTCCTGCTGACCGTTGCGGCCCTGCGGATCGGGGCCGTGGCCGCTCCCCTGATGCCGATTTTCCGTGAACGTGAGGTCGCGTTTGCCTTGCACCGCTCGCGGGCCGCCGTCGTTGTGGTCCCCGAAGAGTTCCGCGGCAGGCACTATGCCGCGGAACTCTCCGGCATCCTGGCCGCGGGTACGGGCACCGATCCCGGCTACGACCTGGCGGTCCGGCACGTGGTGGTCATCGGCGCGGCGGCTCCCCCGCTTCCGGTCCGCGAGCGGGGCGTCATCTGGCACGGCTGGGAACAGGAACTGGCTGAGACCGAGGTGGACCGGGACCTGATTGACGCAGCTGCCCCGGCTCCCGATGCGCCGGCCCAGCTGCTGTTCACCTCCGGAACCACCGGAGAACCCAAGGGAGTCCTCCACCGGCACAGCACGCTAAGCCGGGCCGCCGCCATGGAAGCCCAGCAGCTGGAGCTGGACGGTTCGGACGCAGT
Source organism: Arthrobacter gallicola (assembly GCF_014836775.1). Classification (GTDB taxonomy): domain Bacteria; phylum Actinomycetota; class Actinomycetes; order Actinomycetales; family Micrococcaceae; genus Arthrobacter_B; species Arthrobacter_B gallicola. Next base: position 94,022 of record NZ_JACSQD010000003.1, on the reverse strand, counting down.
TTTCGTCCCCTCTCCGCTGGCCCACCAGACGGGCTTTCTCTACGGAATGTGGCTGTCCTTCGTGCTGGGAGCGCCGCAGATCCTGCAGTCAGTCTGGGAACCCGAGCGCGCCCTGACCATGCTCCGCGGATGGAAGGGTACCTTCGTCCAGGCCGCCACCCCTTTCCTGACCGATCTGGTCAAAGCCGTGGAAGCCGGCGCCGCGGCCCCCGCCAGCCTGCGGATCTTCGTGAATACCGGCGCGGCCGTGCCACGGCACCTGGCCGAACGCGCAACCCGAGTCCTGGATACCGCCGTCTGCGGTGCCTTCGGCACCACGGAAACCTGTCTGGGGTCCGTCTCCTCCCCCGGCGACGATCCGGCCCTGGTCTGGGGAACGGACGGACGGCTGCTCCCCGGCGTCCGGGCCCGCATTGTCAGTGACGAGGGGCAGCTGCTCCCAGCAGGGATCGAGGGCAACTTCGAGCTGCTGAGCCCCACCCTGTTCGAGGGCTATCTGGACCGGCCGGACCTGACCAAAGAAGCCTTCACCGACGATGGCTGGTACCGCACCGGCGACCTGGCCACGCTCGACGACGCCGGGTACCTGCGGATCACCGGACGAGTGCGGGACGTGATTAACCGCGGGGGCGAGAAGATTCCCGTGGCGGAGATTGAGCAGCTGCTCTACCGCCACCCGGGGGTGGAGGACGTGGCGCTGGCTGCCATGCCCGATCCACGGCTGGGCGAACGGGCGTGTGCTTTCGTGGTCCCCGCCACCGGAACGGACCTGACCCTTGCTGAGCTCATCGGTTATCTGGACAGTTACCAGGTCTCGAAACACTACTGGCCCGAGCATCTTGAACTGGTCCAGGCCATTCCCCGCAATCCAGTCGGCAAAGTACAAAAGTTCCTGCTGCGTGAACGGGCGCGTGAACTGGCAGGAGATCCACCGGGCAAGGACAGGAGCCAGGCGTGAAGAACAGCAGCATTACGGCGGACGGGCGGGGCAGCTCCATCCCGGATTCCGAGTACCAGGGCCTGCTTGCAAGGGTCACGGACTGGGTCGAGGGACCCGGCGAGGCCTGGGCGGAGGAAATCGAAGCGGCAGGTTCCACCCCCGATGCACTGTGGAAACAGCTGCGGACCGAAGGCTTCCTGTCCCTGGCTGCGCCACGGGACCTCGGCGGCGCCGGGCTGAGCTTTGTGCAATGGATGGGACTGATGGAGGTGTTCTCCCGCTCGCACGCGTCCATCCGCATGATCGTGCACGTCCTGAACGGAACCTGGCGGGCCATGAACCCGTTCGCGGACGAACGCCAGCGCCGGGACGTCATCCGCCCGGCCGTGGCCGGGGACCTGACGGTGGCGTTCACCCTGACGGAACCGGGCAACGGCACCGGCGTGGACATCACCTCGACCGTCCGCCGCGACGGGGACACCTACTACCTCACCGGCCGCAAGCACCTGATCACCTTCGGGGTCCGCTGCGATTACTGGCTGTTGTTCGCCCGGCTGGAAGGCAGCACCGGCCGGGACGGAACCGTGGCACTGCTGGTTGACCGCACTGTCCCGGGGGCAGAGGTCGAAGATACTTCAAACACCATGGGCGTGCGCGGCACCGACCACGCATCGCTGTCCTTCACGGACGCACCGGTTCCGGTGGCGAACCGGCTGGGCGCGGAGGGCGAGGGCCTGCTGGTCGCGCTGGGCGGGTTCCTGACACCCAGCCGGATTTCCGTGGCCATGAGCTGTGTGGGGCTGGCCCAGCGCGCCCAGCAGCTGGCCGTCGCCTACGCACTGGAGCGCACAACCTTCGGGAAACCGCTCGCTTCCCGGCAGGCCATCGCCTTTATGCTGGCCGAAAACGCCGCCGACATTGCCGCCGCCAGGGCACTCACCCTGACAGCGGCCGCCGCCTGGCAGGATTCGGACCCGGGTGCGCCTGCACTGTCCTCGATGGCCAAGCTGACCGCCGTCGACATGCTCACCCGCGTCACGGACAAGGCGCTGCAGGTGCACGGCGGCATCGGTTACTGGCAGAGCCAGCCGATCGAACGGGTGTACCGGGATGCCAGGGCGCAGCGCTTCGAAGAAGGCACCAACGAAATCCAGAAGGCCGTGATTGCCCGGGACCTCCTGGGCCGCGCGGGCGGATAGCACCCAGCCCGTGTCTACCGATCCCCGCCCCGGAACCCGCAGCTTCCCGTCCGTGTTCACCCCCGGCGCCATCGGCACCCTGAACCTGCCGCACCGGATAGTCATGGGCTCCATGCACCTGAACTTCGAGTCGGACCCCCGTGCCCTGGGGGCATTTTATGCCGAACGGGCAGCCGGGGGCGCGGCCCTGATCGTCACCGGAGGCACCGCCGTCAACCGGGAAGGCTCCGGTGGCCGGACCTACCTGGTGAGCGGCAGCGGCGCTTTCCAGGAGGCGGCCGGCGCGGCGCTGGAGGCAGTGCACGACGCCGGCGGGCGGCTGGCGCTCCAGCTCTTCCACGCGGGCCGGTACGCCTTTGAAGAAACCTATGGGCTGCGTCCGCTTGCCCCCTCCCCGGTGTGGTCCGCGTACTCCCGGAGCACACCGGCTGCCATGAACCCGGAGCAGATAGCGCAGACGCTGGAAGACTTTGCCGGCGCTGCCCGCCTGGCCCGGGAGCTTGGCTTCGATGCCGTGGAAATCATGGGATCCGAGGGATACCTGGTGAATCAGTTCGCTTCAGCGGCCACCAATCTGCGTGATGACGACTGGGGTGGAGATGCCGTCCGGCGGCGGGCGTTTCCCCTTGCGGTGCTGGCAGCGGTCCGGGACGCCGCCGGTCCCGGATTCCCGGTAATCTTCCGGCTCTCCGGTGACGATCTGGTTCCCGGTTCCAGCCCGCCGGCGGAATACGCTGCTCTGGCCACCGCCCTCGCGGCGGCCGGGGCAGACGCCCTCAATATCGGAATCGGCTGGCATGAATCACAGATCCCCACGGTCCAAGCGCTGGTGCCGCACGGCCACTGGCTTCCCGTTGCGGCCCGGATCAAGGCTGTGCTGGCCGAGCACGCCTGCCCGGTCCCGGTCATCGGTTCGAACCGGATCAATTCCCTGGGCCAGGCGGAGGCCGCGCTGGCTGCCGGGCAGGTGGATTTTGTGTCCATGGCCCGCCCGTTCCTGGCCGATCCGCGCATCGTCGCCAAGAGCTCCGCCGGACGGCCGGAACTGGTGAACACCTGCATTGCCTGCAACGAAGCCTGCATCGACCGCTCGCTCGGGACCGAACCGGTCTCCTGCCTGGTCAACCCGCGGGCCGGACGGGAAGCCGCCTATCCGCTCGAAGTGCAGCCTGCGGGGATGAGGTCCGGGCCGGCCGAGGGCTCCTCACGCTCCGCGCCGGCCGGCTCCGGCCCCGCGTTGAGCCGGTTTGCGGCACGCCCGGCGGTGGCGGTGGCGGGTGCAGGCCCGGCGGGCCTCCAGGCAGCCGCAACCCTGGCCTCCCACGGTGTGCCCGTGGTTCTCTTCGAAGCCGAACCGGGCATCGGAGGGCAGTTCCTGCTGGCCGGCAAGGTGCCGGGCAAAGCGGACTTCCTGGAGACCATCAGGTACTTCGAACACGAACTCCCCCGGCTGGGTGTCCGGATCCGGACGGGCGTGCGGGTGCAGGCGGCCGAGCTGACCGGCTTCAGCCACGTGGTGGTGGCCACCGGCGTACTCCCCCGCACCGTCACACTGCCCGGGCGGGAAATGCTCCCCGTCCTGGACTACCGCGCGGCATTCGCGGCTCCGGCGGCGCTGCGCGCCCTACCCGGCGTCGCCGTCGTGGGCGCAGGGGGGATCGCGGTGGACCTCGCCCACCTGCTGATTTCTCCAACTCCGGGACGGCCGGAGACCGCGCAGCAGGCAGCCGAACGCTTTGCCCGTGAATTCTCCGGTCCCCCTGGAACGGACCACGCCGGGATCACCCTGCTGCGCCGGGGCGGGCGCATCGGGGCAGGGATCGGACCCTCTACCCGCTGGGCGGCGCTCCAGGCCCTGCGCAGCGCGGGTGTGCGCATGCTGACCGGAGTAACCGTCCGGTACCTGACGGACGCGGGTCTGCTGGTGAGCGGACCGGAGGGCGGGGACCTGCTGATCCCAGCCGACGCCGTCGTAGTAGCCGCCGGGCAGGTGGAAAACACCGAACTGGCCCGCGGACTCCAGGCGCAGGGCACGGCGTTCTCGGTCATTGGCGGCGCTGCCTCGGCCGCCGGGCTGAATGCGGTGCGTGCCTTCGCCGAGGGCCTGGAATGCGGTACTGCGCTGGCTGCGGCACTGGGCACTCACCGGGACAGCCCTCCGGCGGAACGCAAGAAGGCCCCGCTGCCGTAGCGGCGGGGCCTTCTCAATGCTGAACCGAACGGTCCGAGCGTCAGAGCATCAAATTACTTGATGATCTTGGTGACGCGGCCGGATCCAACGGTGCGGCCGCCTTCGCGGATAGCGAAGCCGAGGCCCTCTTCCATTGCGATCGGCTGGATCAGTTCAACGGTCATTTCGGTGTTGTCACCGGGCATAACCATTTCCGTACCCTCGGGCAGGGTGATAACACCCGTGACGTCGGTGGTGCGGAAGTAGAACTGCGGGCGGTAGTTCGAGTAGAACGGGTTGTGGCGGCCGCCTTCATCCTTGGACAGGATGTAGACGTTGGCCTCGAAGTCGGTGTGCGGGGTGATGGAACCCGGCTTGACGACAACCTGGCCACGCTCTACGTCTTCGCGCTTGATACCGCGGAGCAGCAGGCCACAGTTCTCGCCGGCCCATGCTTCGTCAAGCTGCTTGTGGAACATCTCGATACCGGTAACCGTGGTCTTCTGGACCGGACGGATGCCGACGATCTCGACCTCGGAGTTGATAGCGAGGGTACCGCGCTCGGCGCGGCCCGTAACAACGGTGCCACGACCGGTGATGGTGAAGACGTCCTCGATCGGCATCAGGAACGGCTTGTCCTTGTCGCGAACGGGGTCCGGAACGTTGTTGTCAACGGCTTCCATGAGTTCTTCGACGGACGCAACCCACTTGGGGTCGCCTTCCAGTGCCTTCAGGCCGGAAACGCGAACGACGGGAGCGTTGTCGCCGTCGAACTCCTGGGAGCTCAGCAGTTCGCGAACTTCCATTTCCACGAGGTCGAGAAGTTCCTCGTCCTCAACCATGTCGGACTTGTTCAGAGCGACCAGCAGGTAGGGAACACCAACCTGGCGGGCGAGCAGAACGTGCTCGCGGGTCTGAGCCATCGGGCCGTCAGTAGCGGCAACCACGAGGATTGCGCCGTCCATCTGAGCTGCGCCGGTGATCATGTTCTTGATGTAGTCAGCGTGGCCCGGGGCGTCAACGTGTGCGTAGTGACGCTTCTCGGTCTGGTACTCAATGTGCGAGATGTTGATGGTGATACCGCGCTGACGCTCTTCCGGCGCGGAGTCAATAGCAGCGAAGTCGCGCTGCTCGTTCAGGTCAGGGTACTTGTCAGCAAGCACCTTTGAAATGGCAGCGGTCAACGTCGTCTTTCCATGGTCAACGTGACCAATGGTGCCGATGTTGACGTGCGGCTTAGTCCGCTCGAACTTTGCCTTCGCCACGGGTTCCTCCTAGAAAGGTTAGAAGACTTCAATCACCAGCCGCGCTTCTCGCAACTGATCCGATACAAGTCTACTGGGGGGCTGTTATTTTGATGAAATTGCCTTGTGCTGCGGTTCCTTACAGGTTCCGCTCAGTCTGGCCGCGCAACCTGGTCTTCCGGATTATTAATCCCTGGACCAGGCTGCGCACGGCCGGTGTCCGAAGTGCTCCGGACACCGGCCAGGGTTTTACTCGCCGCGCGTCTTCTGGATGATCTCGTCGGCTACTGCCTTCGGGACCTCTGCGTAGCTGTTGAACGACATCGAGTAAACGGCGCGGCCCTGGGTCTTGGACCGCAGGTCGCCGATGTACCCAAACATGCCGGACAGCGGGACAAGGGCACGAATGACCTTTACGCCGCTGGCGTCTTCCATCGACTGCATCTGCCCGCGGCGCGAGTTGATGTCGCCGATGACCTCACCCATGTATTCCTCAGGGGTGCGGACTTCAACATCCATGATCGGTTCAAGCAGAACCGGGCTTGCCTGCCGTGCAGCTTCCTTGAAAGCCTGGCGGCCGGCGATCTTGAACGCCATTTCCGAGGAGTCGACGTCGTGGTAAGCGCCGTCGATAAGCGTTGCCTTGATGCCGACAACCGGGTAACCGGCAAGGATGCCGTCGGTGAGGGCGCTCTGGATGCCCTGGTCGACGCTGGGGATGTATTCGCGCGGAACACGGCCACCGGTGACCTTGTTCTCGAACTCGTACATTGCGCCTTCAGCAGTATCCAGCGGCTCGATCGCGATCTGGATCTTAGCGAACTGGCCGGAACCACCGGTCTGCTTCTTGTGCGTGTAGTCGTAACGCTCGACCGTACGGCGGATCGTTTCGCGGTAAGCAACCTGGGGCTTGCCCACGTTGGCTTCAACGCGGAACTCGCGGCGCATGCGGTCCACCAGGATGTCCAGGTGGAGCTCGCCCATGCCGGCGATGATCGTCTGGCCGGTGTCCTCGTCGAGGGAGACCTGGAAGGTCGGATCCTCTTCGGAGAGCTTCTGGATAGCCGTGGAGAGCTTCTCCTGGTCACCCTTGGTCTTCGGTTCGATGGCCACGGAAATCACGGGCTCCGGGAAGCTCATGGATTCCAGCACGATCGGGTTCTGAAGGTCGCACAGGGTGTCGCCCGTGGTGGTGTCCTTCAGGCCGATAGCGGCGTAGATGTGGCCGGTCGTGATCTCGTCGACCGGGTTTTCCTTGTTGGCGTGCATCTGGAAGAGCTTTCCGATGCGCTCCTTCTTCTGCTTGGTCGAGTTCATGACCTGCGTGCCGGAAGCAGCGTGACCGGAGTACACGCGGATGTAGGTCAGACGACCGAAGAACGGGTGCGTGACAACCTTGAACGCCAGTGCCGCGAACGGAGCTTCGGAATCAGCGGCGCGTTCGAGGATGACCTCTTCGTCGCGGATGTCGTGGCCCTTGATGTTCGGGACGTCAAGCGGGCTCGGCAGGTAAGCGACGACGGCGTCAAGCATCGGCTGTACGCCGCGGTTCTTGAACGCGGAGCCGCACAGCACCGGGTAGACCTCGGAGTTGACGGTCAGCTTGCGGATGCCGGCCTTCAGTTCCTCAAGGGTGAGTTCTTCACCTTCGAGGTACTTGTCCATCAGCTCGTCGCTGGCTTCAGCAACGGTCTCAACCAGCTTGGCGCGGTACTCTTCAGCCTTTTCCTGCAGGTCTGCGGGGATCGGCTCAACTTCGTACTTGGCGCCCATGGTCACGTCACCCTTGGCGTCGCCGCGCCAGGTGAGTGCACGCATTTCGAGGAGGTCAACGACGCCCTCGAATTCGCTCTCGGAACCGATCGGCAGCTGGAGGACCAGCGGCTTGGCGCCGAGGCGGTTGATGATGGTGTCGACGGTGAAGTAGAAGTCAGCGCCCAGCTTGTCCATCTTGTTGACGAAGCAGATACGCGGAACGTTGTACTTGTCAGCCTGGCGCCAGACAGTCTCGGACTGCGGCTCCACGCCTTCCTTGCCGTCGAAGACGGCTACGGCGCCGTCGAGCACGCGCAGGGACCGCTCAACCTCGACAGTGAAGTCAACGTGACCCGGCGTGTCGATGATGTTGATCTGGTTGTTGTCCCAGTAGCACGTGGTAGCTGCGGAGGTAATGGTGATACCCCGCTCCTGCTCCTGTGCCATCCAGTCCATGGTCGAGGCGCCGTCGTGCGTCTCGCCAATCTTGTGGTTGACACCGGTGTAGAACAGGATGCGCTCGGTGGTTGTGGTCTTGCCGGCATCAATGTGGGCCATGATGCCGATGTTGCGGACCTTGTTGAGGTCGGTAAGCACGTCGAGTGCCACGGTTTCTCCCTAGTTTTGGTTCTGGCCCTGCCGGTCATCCATTCGGCCTTCGGCCCCGAGGCCCGCCGAAGCGGGCCGCAGGGCCTGGGCTGAACAGAATCTGGTGAAGGCTTATTACCAGCGGTAGTGGGCGAAGGCCTTGTTGGACTCGGCCATCTTGTGGGTATCTTCGCGACGCTTGACAGCAGCACCAAGGCCGTTGGAGGCATCGAGGATCTCGTTGCGCAGGCGCTCGGTCATCGTCTTTTCGCGGCGGGCCTTGGAGTAGCCCACCAGCCAGCGCAGGGCCAGTGCAGTTGCACGGCCCGGCTTGACCTCAACCGGCACCTGGTAGGTGGCGCCGCCAACGCGGCGGGACTTAACCTCAAGGCTCGGCTTGATGTTGTCCATGGCCTTCTTCAGGGCTGCAACCGGATCCTGTCCGGTCTTCTCCTGTGCTCCGGCGAGTGCACCGTAAACGATGCGCTCGGCGGTGGACTTCTTGCCGTCGACGAGGACCTTGTTGATCAGCTGCGTGACCAGCGGGGAGCCGTAGACGGGATCAACTGCGAGCGGCCGCTTGGGGGCCGGACCCTTGCGGGGCATATTACTTCTTCTCCATCTTCGCGCCGTAGCGGCTGCGAGCCTGCTTGCGGTTCTTAACACCCTGGGTGTCAAGTGCGCCGCGAACGATCTTGTAACGGACACCGGGCAGGTCCTTCACACGGCCACCGCGGACCAGCACGATGGAGTGTTCCTGCAGGTTGTGACCCACACCGGGGATGTAGGCGGTAACTTCAACGCCGCCGTTGAGGCGGACGCGGGCTACCTTACGCAGAGCCGAGTTCGGCTTCTTGGGGGTGGTGGTGTAAACACGGGTGCACACACCACGGCGCATCGGGCTGCCCTTAAGGGCGGGAGCCTTGGTCTTGGAGACCTTGGGTGAGCGGCCCTTCCGGACCAGCTGCTGAATCGTAGGCACTTATCAGTTCTCCGTTTATCTCGAGATAGATTCTCTGGTTGCAACGCCGGGCTGCCGGCTGTCTGCAGCCTCAGGCGACGCTTTTCAAAGTTTGTTGCCGCAGTGCCCCCGAGACGTTCCGTTGAACCGAAAGCGACCGTAGGCGTGCAAAAGTGTGGCATTCGTTGCACAAGAACCCTGCAACCCGGAAACAGGCCCCCACCCGCACTTCGGAGAGATATCCGGAGAACATGCGAGCGGCCTTCATCCACTGCCACACAAACAATTGTAATAAGTCTAGCAGACTCCACACCCGGACCGGGACGGAGCTGAGCCAGCCCAGATCTGCCGGGAAGTCAGCTCCGGGCCGCCAGGGCCTGCGTGATCTTCCGTGAAGCCTCCTGCAGATGCGGCAGCACCGAGGCCGCCGCTTCCTCCAGTGTAGGGCCATCCAGCCCGAGCGTGGCCTGCATGGAGGTATTCAGCGCAGCGATCACTTCACCCGACGGACTGAAAATCGGAACCGCCACGGACCGCAGTCCACGTTCAAGTTCCTGATCCACCACAGCCCAGCCCTGCTCGCGGACCCGCTGGACTTCGGCCCGGAGTGCGGCCTCGGTGGTCAGCGTCCGCTCGGTCAGCGGCTTGAGTTCCACCTCCGCGAGGTACGCCGCCAGCCGGTCCTCCGGCAGTCCGGCCAGCAGGACCCGGCCCATGGAGGTGGCGTAGGCAGGGAACCGCGTCCCGACCGTGATTCCCACCGTCATCAGGCGGCGGGTATGGATTCTGGCCACATAGACAATTTCGTTGCCGTCCAGGACGGAAGCCGACGTCGATTCATGGATTTCCCGGGACAGATCCTCGAGCAGCGGCTGAGCAAGCTGCGGGAGGGTCTGCCCGGCGAGGTAGGAGTAGCCGAGCTGCAGGACCAGTGCGGTCAGCTCGAAGCTCCGCCCGTCGGTACGGACATACCCGAGTTCCACCAGTGTGAGCAGGAACCGCCGGGCCGTGGCCCTGGTCAGTCCGGTGCGGCGGGAGACATCGCTGAGCGTCATCTGTACGTACTCGGCGTCGAACGCCCGGATGACGGACAGCCCACGGGCCAGCGACTGGACAAACTGGTCGCTGGCCGCGATGGTTTCGCTCATTGATCCCCCATTGAAGGTCTTAGGCTGCGTCCGCGGAAGGTGCGGTCAGCGGCACATCCATCTTGGCGGCAAGCTCCTCGAAGCTGATCCCAAAGGTCTCGCGGACATGGACGCCGTCCTCCTTGATGAGGAACACCGCTTCATTAGTGTAGACGCGCGTCACGCATCCCACTCCCGTCAGCGGGTAGGAGCATTCGGCAACCAGCTTGCTGAGGCCTTCGCGGGTGAACAGCGACATCATCACGTACACGTCCTTGGCACCGGTGGCCAGGTCCATGGCGCCGCCGACAGCGGGGATCGCATCCGGCGCTCCGGTGTGCCAGTTCGCCAGGTCACCGGTGGCGGAAACCTGGAAGGCACCCAGCACGCAGACGTCCAGGTGCCCTCCGCGCATGATCGCAAAGGAATCAGCGTGGTGGAAGTAGGAGGCACCCGGCAGTTCGGTGACCGGAATCTTACCGGCGTTGATCAGGTCTCCGTCGATTTCGCTGCCCTGGGCTTCGGGACCCATGCCCAGCATGCCGTTTTCGGTGTGCAGGGTGACGTGCTGCTCGGGCTTGAGGTAGTTCGAGACGAGGGTCGGCTGGCCGATGCCCAGGTTCACGAACGATCCCGGGGCAATGTCCCGGGCTACCAGTTCGGCCAGTGAGTTGCGGTCCAGTTTTTCGCTCACGATGGTGTTCTCTGCCTTCTCACTCATGCTGCTGCCGGTGCTTTCTCGCGGGATACCTGGACCAGGGAGTTCACGTAGATTCCGGGGGTCACAATGATTTCCGGATCGAGTTCTCCGGTTTCGACGATTTCGCGGACCTGGACAATGGCATTCTTTGCAGCCGCTGCCATGATCGGCCCGAAGTTCCGGGCGGTCTTGCGGTAGATCAGGTTCCCGGTCCGGTCCGCCTTCAGAGCCTTCACCAGGGCGAAATCAGCGTGGATAGGCGTCTCGAAGACGTATCCCCGGCCGTCGATCATGCGGGTTTCCTTGCCCTCTGCCAGCGGTGTGCCGTAGGCGGTGGGGGTGAAGAAACCGCCGATCCCGGCGCCGGCGGCCCGGATCCGCTCGGCGAGGTTGCCCTGCGGCACCAGTTCCAGTTCGATTTCCCCGGCACGGAACTTGGCGTCGAAGACGTGCGAATCGGACTGGCGCGGGAACGAGCAAATGATCTTGCTGACCCGGCCGGCGCCGATGAGCGCTGCGAGCCCCTCCTCACCGTTTCCGGCGTTGTTGTTCACGACGGTCAGGTCCTTGGCGCCCTGGCGCAGCAAGGCTTCAATCAGCTCGACGGGCTGCCCGGCCTTGCCGAAGCCCCCGATCATCACGGTGGCCCCGTCATAGATCGGCGCGACTGCTTCGTCGACGTCCTGCAGAATATTCAGCACGGTTCTCCCTGGGAAGTTAGGCTTTGGTGTTTTCGAGTACGACGGCGAGGCCCTGGCCGACGCCGATGCAGATGGCTGCGACGCCCCAGCGTGTCCCGGAGGCTTCCAGGCGGCGGGCGAGCGTGCCAAGGATCCGGGTGCCGGAGGCACCGAGCGGGTGGCCGATGGACACGGCACCGCCCCAGGCGTTGACGATGCCGGGATCAATGTCCCAGGCGTCCATGCAGGCCAGCGACTGGGCCGCGAAGGCTTCATTGAGTTCGACCGCGCCGACGTCGCTCCAAGAGATACCGGCCCGCTTCAATGCGGTGTTGGCGGCTTCGACCGGGGCATAGCCAAAGTACTGCGGCTCGTTTGCGGCCGCTCCCCTGCCGGCAATGCGGGCAAGGGGATCAAGTCCGAGCAGCTGCGACGCGGCTTCGCTGCCCAGCCAGGCTGCGGAAGCGCCGTCGTTCAGGGGTGAGGCGTTGCCCGCGGTGACGGTGCCGCCGGAGGGCTCATCCGAAACGGGCCGGAAGACGGTCTTGAGCGTGGCCAGCTTTTCCACGGTGGACCCGGCACGGATGCTCTCGTCGCGGGAAAGGTCCACGCCGTCGACGGCGACGGTCAGGTTCTCGTAGCGTCCTTCGTCCCAGGCTTGGGCTGCCAGCTCGTGGGAGCGCGCGGCGAAGGCATCCTGGCGTTCCCGGGTGATGCCGTACTTTTCGCGGAGCTGTTCGGTGGCCTCACCGAGGGACACCGTCCATTCCTTGGGCATCTTCGGGTTGACCAGCCGCCAGCCCAGTGTGGTGGAGGCCAGGGTCTGATCCCCGGCCGGGTAGGGCTTCTCGTTCTTCGGCAGCACCCAGGGGGCACGGCTCATGGATTCGGCGCCGCCCACCAGCATCAGGTCAGCATCTCCCGCGTTGATCTGCCGCGAAGCGATCATCGCCGCGTCCAGGGAGGACCCGCAGAGACGGTTGACGGTGGTGCCGGGAATGGACACCGGAAGGCCTGCCAGCAGGCTTGCCATGCGCGCTACGTTGCGGTTTTCTTCACCGGCGCCGTTGGCGTTTCCGAAGATCACCTCATCGATCCGCTCGGGATCGAGCCCCGGGGCCCGTGAGACGGCGGCCTTAACCACCTGGGCTGCAAGATCATCGGGGCGCACTGCTGCGAGGGCTCCGCCGAAACGTCCGAACGGCGTCCGGACGGCGTCGTAAATGTAGGCCTGGTTCACCATGGCTCCTTTGCTGGGTGCTGCATGCCGCAGGTCCGCGGATTTGTTCGTGGACCGAACATGCGTACAAGATGCGAATTTATCGAAGAATGCGCCAATAGGCCAGCCCTCTGGGGACATGGCGGTTTAAGACGGCCGCCGCCGCCTCCTGGTGGCCTCCGAAGTCAGGCGCCGTCGGCCTCTGAGCCGTTCAGCTTCTCTGAACTGTCCAGCTCGGCGAAAACCCCCTGGGCGACCTTGAACGCCGAATTGGCGGAGGGGACGCTGCAGTAAATGGCCGACTGGAGAATAACTTCCTTGATTTCATCGCGCGTCAGGCCGTTGCGCAGCGCGGCGCGCACATGCATCGCGAGTTCCTCCAGGTGCCCGTGGGCGATCAGGGCGGTGAGCGTGATGGCGCTGCGCATGGTCCGGTCCAGGCCCGGCCGGGTCCAGATGGTGCCCCAGGCATAGCGGGTGATCATGTCCTGGAAATCGGAGGTGAACTCGTCTTTTGCCGCGTTGGCCCGGTCGACATGCGCATCTCCGAGCACCTGGCGGCGGACCGCCATGCCTTCGTCGTAGATGTCCTGCTGGGTCTTGGCGCTGTTCTCGCTCACTGAATCGCTTTCTCTTTTACGTAGCCGGGTTTAGTTGGCGGTGCCGAAGAAACTGCTGAGCAGTTTCGCGGTTTCCGCAGGCTGTTCAGCCGGCGCCAGGTGCGCGGCATGGGAAACGACGGCGGACCGTCCGTCGGGAACGCCGGCTGCGATCAGCTCGGCGAAGGACGGCGGGGTGACAACGTCCTCTGCGCCCGCCACCGCCAGCACCGGAGCGGAAATCCCGTCCAGGCGCTCCCGGACGTCGAAGCCAGCCAGGGCCTGGCAGCAGTAGGCGTAGGAGAAGCGATCGGCATCCTGCAGGGAATGGAGCAGCGCGGCTGAGGTTTCCTTGTCCCGTTCGATGAAGCCTTCGGCAAACCAGCGCTGCGCGGAGCCGATCAGGACGGCCGGTGTTCCCTGTCCGCGCACTGTCTCGGCGCGGGCTTCCCAGCCTTCGGCGTCGCCGATCTTGGCTCCCGAGCAGAGGATGGCCAGTTTCCGGAACGCCTGCGGGTAGTCGAGTCCCAGCTGCAGGCCAACGGCTCCGCCTAGGGAGACCCCGGCGTAATAAAGTTCCTGCGAGGCGGAGAGATCCCCGGCGGACAGCGCACTGTCCACGAGGCCATGAACAGCCGCTGCCAGGTCCTCCAGGCTGAATCCTTCCGCTGCCGCCGGGCTGTTGCCGTGACCGGGCAGATCCCAGGCGATCACCGTGTAGCCGTCCAGCTGCGCTGCGGTGCTGCTCCACAGGGCGGTGCCGGAGGTGCCAAGTGACGGACCGGCGATCAGGACAGGAGCCCCGGGCCCGGCGTTGGAGAGTTGTGTTGCTTTGATCTGCGGGACGCTCACGCGTTTGTCCTTCCGGGGTAAGCAGAGATAATTCGGTTGATCAGGGCCTGTGATTGGCCCAGGTAGTTGGCCGGATTCAGGAGCTCGGTAAGTTCCTGGTCAGCCAGCTGTTCGGCAGGTACGGCTCCGCGCAGAAGTTCAGTGAAGTCTTCCCCGGCGAGCGAGCGGGCAACGAGTTCCTGCACGCGTTTCTTGCCTTGGCCGGGCACGCCACCCTCGAGCAGCGGGGCGATGCGCGCCATGACTTTCTCGCTGACAACCAGCGGGCCGGCGAGTTCCAGATTCCGGGCGACGGCACCGGTATTCACCGTCAGCCCTTCCGTGAGTTCGGCCAGTTTGGCCATAGCTCCCCCGGCCAGCCGCAGCAGCTGGCGCAGGGCCTGCCACTCGACATGCCAGGATCCGCCGGGACGTTCATCATCCGCCGCTCCGGCTGCAGCCTGCAGCATCGCGGTGTAGCCCGGTGCCGCCAGAGCGGCGCTGCGGATCAGGACAGAGAGCACGGGGTTCTGTTTCTGCGGCATGGCAGAGGAGCCGCCGCGGCCCGCTTCGCGGGGTTCGCTGACTTCCCCGATTTCCGGGCGGCTGAGCAGCAGCACATCGTTGGAGATTTTTCCCGCCGCGGCCAGCAGGTCCGCCAGTGAGGCCCCCAGCCGGGTGACCGGGATCCGGTTGGTCTGCCAGGGCGCCACCGGATCGACGAGGCCGAGCCGGTCCGCCAGGTCCGCCGCCAGGGTCAGCGGGCTGTGGTCAGCTGCATCGGCGGCAGTGGTGAGTGCTGCCATGGTGCCGGAGGCGCCACCCCACTGCAGGGGCAGGGCTGAGGCCACGGTATCCAGGGCGGCGGTGGCCTGCCCCACTCCGTGGAGCCACTGTGCGGCCTTCAAGCCAAAAGTAGAGGGCAGCGAATGCTGGGTGAGGGTGCGGGCCACGCTGACAGTGTCAGCATGCCTGCGGGCCAGGTCCCCGAGGGCCGTTTCCACCCGGCGCGCGTCAGCCAGGATGGTTTCCAGAGTGCGGGATGCCATGAGCATCAGGGCGGAGTCCAGGATGTCCTGGCTGGTGGCGGCCTTGTGGATGGGGCCAACAGCTTCCG
This sequence comes from Arthrobacter gallicola, assembly GCF_014836775.1. Lineage (GTDB taxonomy): Bacteria > Actinomycetota > Actinomycetes > Actinomycetales > Micrococcaceae > Arthrobacter_B > Arthrobacter_B gallicola. Next base: position 78,892 of record NZ_JACSQD010000003.1, on the reverse strand, counting down.
GAGCCTCTTTCCGGACCAGTGCCCTCAGATCGGCCAGCAGGGGAATCACGGGATTCCCGCCGCCCTGCGCCCGCGCTGCCAGGTCCGCAGTGTTATACCGCGAAGCCTGGCAGGCGGGAGCAACGGCGTCCGGGATCCCGGAGTTGATCAGGCCCGCGGAGGCAAGCACCCGCAGCCACTCGAGTTCGACGTCGAGCATGGCCTGCAGCAGTGCCTCGTCAGAGGTCAGTGCTGCGGCGCGGGTGCCGGCCCATGCCGGCGACAATAGTCCGTAGTCGGCAGTTTCCGCGGAGCCCAATGAATTACGCTCCCGGGTAGGCCAGGAAGACGGTTTCGTCTTCGCCCTGCAGCTTGATGTCCCAGCGCAGGCCGCCGTCGGCCTCGCGCGTCGCGATCAGGGTGCGGCGGCGGTCCTCCGGAAGGGAGGAGAGCAGCGGATCCTTGGTCAGGGCCGCTTCGTCGTCCGGCAGGTACATGCGGGTGTGCAGCTTGTTCAGCAGGCCGCGGGCGAAGATGACCACCGAAATGAACGGCGCGGAGCCTTCCTCGGTCGGCCCCGGGTTCACCGTGGTGAACGTGTAGTTACCCACGTTGTCGACGGCGCCCCGGCCCCATCCGGTGAAGGTGTAGCCATCGCGCACCAGCGAACCGGTCTTCTGCGGGATGTTGCCGTCTTCGTCTGCCTGCCAGATTTCCAGCAGGGCGTCCGGAATGACGTCGCCGGCGCCGTCGCGGACCGTGCCCTGGACCCGGATGGCGCCCTTGGCGCCGGGGTGGACCAGTTCGTTGTCCTTTTCGAAAGGCAGCGCGTAGCCGTAGAACGGTCCAACCGTCTGTCCGGGGGTTGCGGTGAGTTTCTGCTCGCTCATTACTCTGCGTCCTCGTCTTCCATCCAGGTGCGGTTGCTGCCGGTCAGCACGATGTCCCAGTTGTAGCCGGTGCTCCATTCGTGCTGGGTGAGGTTGTGGTCATACGTGGCCACAAGCCGGTCCCTGGCCTTCTGGTCGGTAATCGACTGGTAGATCGGATCCAGGGAGAACAGCGGATCGCCCGGGAAGTACATCTGGGTGATCATGCGCTGGGTGAAGTCGGTGCCGAAGAGCGAGAAGTGGATGTGCGCCGGGCGCCAGGCGTTGTAGTGGTTCTTCCACGGGTACGGTCCGGGCTTGATGGTGGTGAAGCGGTAGTTGCCGTCGTCATCCGTGATGCAGCGGCCCACGCCGGTGAAGTTGGGATCGATCGGTGCCGGGTGCTGGTCGCGCTTGTGGATGTAGCGGCCGGCGGAGTTTGCCTGCCAGATCTCCACCAGCTGGTTGCGCACCGGGCGGCCGTCGCCGTCGAGAATGCGGCCGGCAACAACAATCCGCTCGCCGAGGGGCTCTCCGTTGTGCTGGATGGTCAGGTCCGATTCCAGGGTGTGGACATCCTGGTGGCCGAAGGCCGGGGACCAGAGTTCGATGGTCTCCGGGTCCGTGTGGTGCGGATCCTTAGTGGGGTGGCGCAGGATGGAACTGCGGTACGGGCGGAAGTCCAGGCGGGGCTGGGTCTCTTCGGCGTCGCCGTTTTCCAGGCCCTTCCGGTATGCAGCGTGCACGTCCTGGATCTCCGCGGTGATCTCGTCCTGCGAGCTCTGCGCCGAGTCCGGGCCCTGATCTGGCTGGTCCTGGGGGAACAGACCGTTTTCCGTCTCCATGTTTTTTCCTTTCAAAAGGATGCGTACACGACGCGTCCTCGTCATCGTCCAAGCATCCCAGTGGTTTCTACCACATTACACGCTTGTTCACTTTGTGGACGTGCGTTCACAATACGAACGCGGATGGTGCCTGGCGGTCTTACTTTTCCGGCCAGCCGGTGTATGCCTCGGCCAGGTATGCCTGGCCATGGCGGGAAGAAACCACACCGTTGAGTTCTCCCAGCGCCCGCTTGCGCTCGAACGGAGTGGCGTCCTTCCGGGTGTGCAGCATGGAGGTCATCCAGTAGGAGAAGTTCTGGGCCCGCCAGACGCGCTGGAGCGCCTTGTCGCTGTAGCCGTCCAGCAGCTCCGCGGACTTCGTTGCGTAGAAGGAGTCGATGGCTTCGAAGAGCACCTTCACGTCCGCCAGGGCCAGGTTCAGGCCCTTGGCGCCGGTCGGCGGAACGGTGTGGCCGGCGTCGCCGGCGAGGAACATATTGCCGTAGCGCATCGGTTCACAGACATAGCTGCGGAACTTCAGAACCGTCTTTTCGAAGATCGGGCCGCGCTTGAGCTGGAATCCGTCCGGCCCGTCCACCCGGCGCTGCAGTTCGGCCCAGATCTGCTCGTCACTCCAGGCGTCTGCGTCCTCATTCGGATCGCACTGGAAGTACATGCGCTGGACGTTGTCATTGCGCTGGCTGATCAGCGCGAAGCCGTGCTCCGAGTTGGCGTAGATCAGTTCCGGGGCGCTCGGCGGTGCTTCGGTGAGGATGCCGAACCAGGCAAACGGGTATTCGATGAAGTTATCTGTCCGCAGTTCCTTGGGGATGGAGCGCTTGCAGATGCCCTGGGAGCCGTCGGCACCGACCAGGATGTCGCAGTGGATTTCGAAGTCGGTGCCTTCTGCATCCGTGAAGCGGATCTTGGGAACGGATGTTGTCTGATCCAGCACCTCGGTGTCCGTGACGGCATAGCGCACGTCGCCGTTGTCCCGCTCGCGGGCTGCGGCCAGGTCGACGAAGACCTCATTCTGCGGGTAGAGCCAGACAGACTCCCCCACCAGTTCTTCGAAGTCGATCCGGTGGCTCACGCCGCCAAAGCGAAGGTCGATGCCGTCGTGTTTGTAGCCTTCGGTCAGGACCCGGTCGCTGACCCCGCCCTCGGTGAGCATCCGGACGCTGCCGTGTTCCAGGATTCCGGCGCGGTGCGTGGTGCGGATGGTCTCATGGTCCCGCTTTTCCACAACGATGTTCTCCACGCCGGACTTCGCCAGCATGTGGGAAAGCATCAGGCCAGCGGGACCGCCTCCAACGATTCCGACTTGGGTCTTGATGACGGTACGGTCTGCAGCCAACGCTGTACTCCTTTGTGGACAAGCTAAAACACCGGGAACGGATGCCCCTGACTCAAGTGTGAGGACACGCACATCTCCACTGCGAGGCGATTCTCATTCAATGAGAATGCGCGCGGGATGTTGCATCACCGAGCGCCCGGGCCGGGTCAGCCTCAGGCCCCGGTTGAGGACCCGGCCGGTTCCGCCAGACCGTGCCGCGGACCGGCAGCGGCTGCCGTGGTGCCCAGCCCGCGGGAAATGCCCCGGGCCGCTGTCATCAGCGCCGGCACTGTTGCTGCCGTGTTCTCCCGGCCCAGCGGCACCACTACCCCCAGCGCCGCCACAGCCGTCCCCAGCGGACCGAACACCGGCACCGCGATGCCCGTGGTTTGGGGGTCGACGACGCCGGGCAGGGTGGCGCTGCCTTCCCGCCGGATGGCCGCCCATTGCCGCCGCAGGGCCTCCGGGCGTGGAAACGGCGCCGGATCCCCGCGGTGACGGTCCAGGAATGCTTCCTGGACGTGCCGCGGCGAATAAGCCATCATCACCATGCCGGATGAGGAGATCTGCAGCGGAAGCCTGCCGGCTACCTTGGCGAAGTTGGAGACCGAGCCGCGGCTGGAGAGCCGTTCAATGAAGAGCACTTCGTCCTCCTGCAGCACGGAGAGCTGGGTGTGCTGGCGGATGACAGCCTGGATGTCCTCCATAAAGGGCATCGCGATCTGCCGCAGGTCCAGTGCGGCAGAGCTCCGGTTGGCCAGTTCCCAGAGCCGCAGGCCCAGGCGGAGTTCGCCCCGTTCCCCGCGCTGCAGGACCTGCAGGGACACCAGTTCGCCGGCCAGGCGGTGGGTGGTGGACAGCGGGAGCCCGGCCCGGCGGGCCAGGGTTGCTGCCGGCATGGCGGGATGCTCGGCGTCGAACGCGGAGATCAGCCGCAGGATGCGCTCGGCCATGGAGTCGCCGGAGGGGGAATTGGCCATACAAGTACTTTGGCATACGACGGCGGCACCCTCTCCTTGCGGCCCCTCACTGACCTGCGCGAACCGTAAACAGAAAAGGGGCTTAAACGGGGAAGGACCCCGCCTTTCGGCAGGGTCCTTCCTTCGCGGTGTGCGGTCCGTTGCAGCTTTTCAGCTTTAGCGGAACTCGCTGCCCATGTCGTAGTCATCCAGCGGGATGGCGTGGAACTCAGGGCTCAGGCCACCGTCAACTCCGGCATAGTCGAAATCGCTGAAGGCGCTCGGGCCGGTGAAGAGATTGGCCTTTGCTTCCTCCGTCGGTTCGACAGTGACCTCGGTGTAACGGGGCAGGCCCGTTCCGGCCGGGATCAGCTTACCGATGATGACGTTTTCCTTCAGGCCGAGCAGCGGGTCGCTCTTGCCTTCCATGGCCGCCTGCGTCAGGACGCGGGTGGTTTCCTGGAAGGAAGCAGCGGACAGCCAGGACTCGGTTGCCAGCGATGCCTTGGTGATACCCATCAGCTCCGGACGTCCGGCTGCCGGACGGCGGCCTTCGGAGACCACGCGGCGGTTCTCGTTCTCGAACCGGCGGCGCTCGGCCAGCTCACCCGGGAGCAGGTCGGAATCGCCGGATTCGATCACGGTCACGCGGCGCAGCATCTGCCGGACGATGACTTCCACGTGCTTGTCGTGGATGCCAACACCCTGGCTGCGGTACACGCGCTGGACCTCGTCCACCAGGAATTCCTGTGCCTTGCGCGGGCCGAGGATGCGGAGGATCTGCTTGGGATCCACTGCACCTGCAACCAGCTGCTGGCCAACCTCAACGTGGTCGCCGTCGGCAACCAGCAGGCGGGCACGGCGCAGAACCGGGTAAGCGATTTCCTCGGAGCCGTCATCGGGAGTGACAACCAGACGCATCTGGCGGTCGGTCTCTTCGATGGTGACCCGTCCGGCCGTCTCGGAGATCGGAGCAACACCCTTGGGGGTACGTGCTTCGAAGAGCTCCTGGATACGGGGCAGACCCTGGGTGATGTCTTCCGCGGAAGCAACACCACCGGTGTGGAAGGTACGCATGGTCAGCTGGGTACCGGGCTCACCGATGGACTGTGCGGCGATGATGCCGACAGCCTCACCGATGTCAACGGTCTTGCCCGTGGCCAGCGAACGGCCGTAGCAGAGCGCACAGGTACCAACGGCGGACTCACAGGTCAGCACGGAGCGGACCTTGATGTCCGTGACGCCGGCGTTGAACAGCTTCTCGATCAGCACATCGCCGACGTCGTCGCCGCCCTTGGCCAGGACGTTGCCTTCCGCATCGGAGACGTCGGTGGCCAGCGTACGTGCGTACGCCGAGTTCTCGACCTCTTCGTGCAGCTGCAGCTCGCCGTTGTGATCCGGAACAGCAATCGTGACGTTCAGGCCGCGCTCGGTGCCGCAGTCCTCTTCGCGGACAATAACGTCCTGCGAAACGTCCACCAGACGACGGGTCAGGTAACCCGAGTTGGCGGTACGCAGGGCGGTATCGGCCAGACCCTTACGGGCACCGTGGGTGGCGATGAAGTATTCCAGCACCGACAGGCCCTCACGGTAGGAGGACTTGATCGGGCGCGGGATGATCTCGCCCTTCGGGTTGGCCACCAGGCCACGGATACCGGCGATCTGCCGGACCTGCAGCCAGTTGCCTCGTGCACCGGAGGACACCATACGGTTGATGTTGTTCTGGATCGGCATGTTGTCACGCATAGCCTTGGCAACTTCGTTCGTTGCCTGGTTCCAGATGTCGATCAGTTCCTGGCGGCGCTCGTCTTCCGCGATCAGGCCCTTGCCGTACTGGCTTTCAACCTTGGCGGCGCGTGCTTCGTAAACCTCCATGATGGCAGGCTTGTCGATCGGAGCAGCGATATCCGAGATGGCAACGGTAACGCCCGAGCGGGTGGCCCAGTAGAAACCGGAGTCCTTCAGGTTGTCCAGCGTTGCCGCGGTGACTACCTTCGGGTACCGCTCGGCCAGATCGTTGACGATCTTGGAGAGCTGGCCCTTGTCAGCAACCGACTCAACCCACGGGTAGTCCGCAGGCAGGGTCTGGTTGAACAGGACCTGGCCCAGGGAGGTGGGGATGAGGGCAGGAGTGCCTTCTTCCCAGCCTTCCGGAGCGGGCTGCTCGTCGCTCGGCACGAACCCGTCGACGCGGATCCGAACCGGAGCGTTCAGGTGTAGCTCGCCAAGGTCGTGTGCCATCACGGCTTCCGCCATGGAGGAGAACACGCGGCCTTCGCCTGCGGCGCCTTCGCGCTTGGTGGTCAGGTGGTGCAGGCCGATGATCATATCCTGCGAAGGCAGGGTCACCGGACGGCCGTCGGACGGCTTCAGGATGTTGTTCGAGGACAGCATCAGGATGCGGGCTTCAGCCTGTGCCTCGGGGCTCAGCGGCAGGTGGACTGCCATCTGGTCGCCGTCGAAGTCAGCGTTGAAGGCGCCACAGACCAGCGGGTGCAGCTGCAGGGCCTTGCCCTCAACCAGCTGCGGCTCGAAGGCCTGGATACCGAGGCGGTGCAGGGTAGGTGCACGGTTGAGCAGCACCGGGTGTTCGGTGATGATCTCTTCCAGCACGTCCCAGACCTGCGGACGGAAACGCTCGACCATGCGCTTGGCGCTCTTGATGTTCTGGGCGTGGTTGAGGTCAACCAGGCGCTTCATCACGAACGGCTTGAAGAGCTCCAGCGCCATCTGCTTGGGCAGGCCGCACTGGTGCAGCTTCAGCTGCGGACCAACAACGATCACGGAACGGCCGGAGTAGTCAACGCGCTTGCCGAGCAGGTTCTGGCGGAACCGGCCCTGCTTGCCCTTGAGCATGTCCGAGAGCGACTTCAGCGGGCGGTTGCCCGGTCCGGTGACCGGACGGCCGCGGCGGCCGTTGTCGAACAGGGAGTCAACAGCTTCCTGGAGCATGCGCTTTTCGTTGTTCACGATGATCTCGGGAGCACCGAGGTCCAGCAGACGCTTCAGGCGGTTGTTGCGGTTGATCACACGGCGGTACAGGTCGTTGAGGTCGGACGTCGCGAAACGTCCGCCGTCGAGCTGAACCATCGGGCGCAGTTCCGGCGGGATCACCGGGACGGCGTCGAGGACCATACCCATGGGGCTGTTGGAGGTCGTGAGGAACGCGTTGACAACCTTCAGGCGCTTCAGGGCACGCGTCTTGCGCTGGCCCTTGCCGTTCTGGATGATCTCGCGCAGGTTCTCGGACTCTGCCTGCATGTCGAAGTCTTCAAGACGCTTCTTGATGGCTTCGGCACCCATGGAGCCTTCGAAGTACAGGCCGTAACGGTCGCGCAGTTCGCGATAGAGGCCTTCGTCGCCTTCGAGGTCGCCGACCTTGAGGTTCTTGAAGCGCTCCCAGACCTGCTCGAGGCGTTCGATGTTGTTGTCGGCGTCGCGGCGCACCTTTGCCATCTGGCGGTCGGCGGAGTCGCGGGCCTTCTTCTTGTCAGCTGCCTTGGCGCCTTCACCTTCGAGACGAGCAAGCTCATCTTCGAGGTCCTTGGCGATCGCTGCGATGTCGGAGTCGCGCTGGTCAACCAGGTGCTTGCGCTCAAGGTCGTGCTCGGCCTGCAGGTTCGGCAGCTCGGCGTGGCGGTTCTCTTCATCCACCGAGGTGATCATGTAGGCAGCGAAGTAGATGACCTTTTCGAGGTCCTTCGGTGCCAGGTCCAGCAGGTAGCCCAGGCGGGACGGAACACCCTTGAAGTACCAGATGTGGGTAACCGGAGCGGCGAGCTCGATGTGGCCCATCCGCTCGCGGCGGACCTTGGCACGGGTTACTTCAACACCACAGCGCTCACAGATGATGCCCTTGAAGCGCACGCGCTTGTACTTGCCGCAGTAGCATTCCCAGTCGCGGGACGGACCGAAGATCTTTTCGCAGAAAAGACCGTCCTTCTCCGGCTTCAGGGTTCGGTAGTTAATGGTTTCCGGCTTTTTGACCTCGCCGTAAGACCAGTTGCGGATTTCGTCCGCAGTGGCAAGGCCGATTCGCATGAGGCCGAACGTGGAATCGTTGGACATGGGTCCCTGTTCTCTCTTGTTCTCTAAATCTGAATGTCTCGGGTACGGGAAGAAGGTGTGTGGCCCCGCCGGGCCTGGATCGGCGGCAACGAAATTCCTGGCTCGCAGAGCTCGCAAGGAATATTAAAGCCGCCTCCTCCAGGCCCTTTGGGGGCCGGTCCTGGTTCCCGGGGGAGCCAGGACCAATCCACTAAACCTCTTCTACTGAGCTCGGCTCTGCGCGGGACAGATCAATACCCAGCTCTTCCGCGGCCCGGAAGACTTCTTCATCCGAGTCACGCATTTCAATCGTGTTGCCTTCGGTGGAAAGGACTTCCACGTTCAGGCAAAGCGACTGCATTTCCTTGATGAGCACCTTGAACGATTCCGGAACGCCGGGCTCCGGGATGTTCTCACCCTTCACGATGGCTTCGTAGACCTTGACGCGGCCGTGGATGTCATCGGACTTGATGGTGAGCAGTTCCTGCAGGGTGTACGCGGCACCGTAGGCTTCCAGGGCCCAGACTTCCATTTCACCGAAGCGCTGGCCGCCGAACTGTGCCTTACCACCCAGCGGCTGCTGCGTGATCATGGAGTACGGACCCGTGGAGCGTGCGTGGATCTTGTCATCGACAAGGTGGTGCAGCTTCAGGATGTACATGTAGCCAACGGAGATCGGATCCGGGAACGGCTGGCCGGAGCGGCCGTCGAACAGACGGGCCTTTCCGGAGGCGCCGATCAGGCGGTTGCCGTCCCGGGTGACGTTCGTGGAATCCAGGAGGTTGGTGATCTCGTCCTCGCTGGCGCCGTCGAACACCGGAGTGGCAACGGTGGTGGGACCGGATTCACGCGGCAGTGCGGGCAGGTCCTTGACCCACTCCGGCTCGCCTTCGATCTTCCAGCCCTGCTTGGCAGCCCAGCCCAGGTGGATTTCCAGGACCTGTCCGACGTTCATTCGGCCCGGAACACCCAGCGGGTTCAGGACGATGTCGACGGGGGTGCCGTCTTCCAGGAACGGCATATCCTCGATCGGCAGGATCTTGGAGATAACGCCCTTGTTGCCGTGGCGGCCGGCCAGCTTGTCGCCGTCCGTGATCTTGCGCTTGTGGGCAACGTAGACGCGCACCAGCTGGTTGACGCCCGGGGGCAGCTCGTCGTCGTTGTCGCGGTCGAAGATGCGCACGCCGATGACGGTTCCGGACTCGCCGTGGGGAACCTTCAGGGAGGTGTCGCGGACTTCGCGGCTCTTCTCACCGAAGATGGCGCGCAGCAGGCGCTCTTCGGGGGTCAGTTCCGTTTCGCCCTTCGGCGTCACGCGGCCAACCAGGATGTCTCCTGCTTCAACCTCAGCACCGATGTGGATGATGCCGCGCTCGTCGAGCTGCGAGAGCACTTCCTCGGACACGTTCGGGATGTCACGCGTGATTTCCTCAGCACCAAGCTTGGTGTCGCGGGCATCAACTTCGTGCTCCTCGATGTGGATCGAGGTCAGGACATCGTCGGAGACCATGCGCTGCGAGAGGATGATCGCATCCTCGTAGTTGTGGCCTTCCCAGGACATGAACGCAACGAGCAGGTTCTTGCCCAGTGCCAGTTCGCCCTGGTCCGTGGAGGGACCGTCGGCGATGACGTCGTTGACCTCAACGCGGGTGCCTTCGGAGACGATTACGCGCTGGTTGTAGGCGTTGCCCTGGTTGGAGCGCGCGAACTTCATGATCGGGTAGCTGGTCTCGGTGCCGTCGTCGTTCATGACGGTGACGAGGTCAGCGGACACCTCGGTGACGACGCCGGCCTTGGCGGCGGTGACGGAGTCACCGGCGTCGATGGCTGCGTACTTCTCCATGCCGGTGCCCACCACGGGACGCTCGGAACGGAGCAGCGGCACAGCCTGGCGCTGCATGTTCGCACCCATGAGGGCACGGTTGGCATCGTCATGCTCGAGGAACGGAATCAGGGCGGTTGCCACCGACACCATCTGGCGCGGGGAAACGTCCATGTACTCCACCTCGGTGGGCTCCACGAGCACGGGCTCGCCGGATCCGCCGCGGGCACGGACGAGGACCAGGTCCTCTTCGAAGTGGTTGTCGGCACGCAGCGGGGCGTTTGCCTGTGCGATCGTGCGCTCAACTTCGTCATCGGCGGTCAGGTAATCAACCTGGTCGGTGACGACGCCGTCCACTACCTTGCGGTACGGGGTCTCGATGAAGCCGAAGGCGTTGATCCGGGCGTAGGACGCCAGCGAACCGATCAGGCCGATGTTCGGGCCTTCAGGGGTTTCGATGGGGCACATACGGCCGTAGTGCGAGGGGTGGACGTCTCGGACTTCCATGCCTGCGCGGTCACGGGACAGACCACCCGGGCCAAGCGCGGAAAGGCGGCGCTTGTGGGTCAGGCCGGCCAGCGGGTTGTTCTGGTCCATGAACTGCGAGAGCTGGGAGGTTCCGAAGAACTCCTTGATCGCAGCAACGACCGGACGGATGTTGATCAGGGTCTGCGGCGTGATTGCCTCGACGTCCTGGGTGGTCATCCGTTCGCGGACAACGCGCTCCATGCGGGAAAGACCGGTGCGGATCTGGTTTTCAATCAGTTCGCCGACGGCGCGGATGCGGCGGTTGCCGAAGTGGTCGATGTCATCGACCTCAACGCGGATGTCCACGTCTTCACCGTTGCGCTTGCCCGGGACGGTCTTCTCGCCGGCGTGCAGGGCAACCAGGAACTTGATCATGGCGACGATGTCGTCAATGTTCAGGACCGATGCGTCCGGATCACCGATGGCCTTCTCGACGCCGAGCTTGCGGTTGATCTTGTAGCGGCCAACCTTGGCCAGATCGTAGCGCTTCGGGTTGAAGTACAGGTTCTCCAGCAGGGTCTTTGCTGCCTCGACCGTGGGCGGCTCTCCCGGACGGAGCTTGCGGTAGATGTCCAGCAGGGCATCTTCCTGGGTCTCCGTGGGGTCCTTCTCCAGGGTGGCGCGGATCGAATCGTATTCGCCGAAGGTTTCCAGGATCTGGCCTTCGGTCCAGCCCAGTGCCTTCAGCAGGATGGTCACGGACTGCTTGCGCTTGCGGTCCAGGCGAACGCCAACCTGGTCGCGCTTGTCGATTTCGAGTTCGAACCAGGCACCGCGGGAAGGGATGATCTTCGCGGTGTAAATGTCTTTGTCACTGGTCTTGTCGGCCGTGCGCTCAAAGTAGGCGCCCGGGGAACGGACCAGCTGGGAGACGACGACGCGCTCGGTGCCGTTGATGACAAAGGTGCCCTTGTCGGTCATCAGCGGGAAGTCGCCCATGAACACGGTCTGCTGCTTGATTTCACCCGTGTTGTTGTTCATGAACTCGGCCTTGACGTACAGCGGAGCCGAGTACGTTGCGTCCCGGTCCTTGCACTCGGCCATGGTGTACTTCGGGTCGGCGAATTCCGGTTCGGAGAAGCTCAGGGACATGGTGCCCTGGAAGTCTTCGATCGGGGAGATCTCTTCGAAGATGTCGGAGAGGCCGGAGGTGGTGGCGAAACCTGCCTCGCCCGCTTCCTGCGCCTTCCTTACGCGTTCTTTCCAGCGTTCGTTGCCGACGAGCCAGTCAAAGCTGTCCGTCTGCAGGGCAAGAAGATTGGGAACATCCAGCGGTTCGTGAATCTTTGCGAATGAAATCCGGGACGCTGCGTTCTCCGGATTGGTAGCGGTTGCATTATTAGAGGTGCTCGAGGCGACCAAGAGGGATCCTTCCACAGACCTTCAGGCGTGTTTCACGCTCCCCCTCTGCACTGACGGACCTGGTCCGCGTGCGTCCTCCCGGGTGCACAGCGCGCCGAGACGGTTCAAAACTGTGCAGCTGACACTGCATTTGAACGATCCGGACGCCGCCTGGCCCGTGACACAGCCCACCGCTATATGAAGGCTGAAGGTTAAGAGAGGGAAGCAAATATCTACTATATGGCATTGGGGACACAGAAGTCTACCCGGTAATCGAAACCCCTGCCAGCTCTACCCCGGATCCAGCAGCTGCGAACCCTGAGGTTTCTGGCTGCGGCTTCCTGTCGGGGAGCTACGGGCGCGGTGCCAGCGTACCGATTTGAGGCTGGCTAGGAATAAGCGTACCCCAAGTCCGCCGCGAGTGCGCGATTTCCCTGTGCTGCGCCTGCGATGTTCCGGTGCTGCCCCTGTGATGTTCCGGTGCTGCGCCTGCATTGTTCCTGTGCTGTTCCTCCAGAGCACCGCCTCCCCCGTATCGCCGCCAGGCCCGCCCCAGGCTGAACCACCTGATGCCCCGGCGGTGCGAGCGCGGGCCGCCGGACGGCCTCCCGGGCGGGCATCCGCCGAGTGTGTCCCGCGCCACGTTCCGAAGGTAGCCTAGGGGCAGCTGTTTCCTTTAGGAACTGATTCCCTTCGATGAGAGTGGACTGGCCGCATGAGCACCTCCGCACCTGCAGAACCCGGAACAAACCAAGCCGCCGATGTGGTGATCGTGGGCGGAGCCCGCACACCGCAGGGCCGGCTGAACGGCCAGCTCGCCCCGTTCACCGCCGTCGAGCTGGGTGCCTTCGCCATCGCCGGCGCACTGGAGCGCTCCGGTGTTGATCCGTCCCAGGTGGACACCTTGATCATGGGCCACGTTGTCCAGGCCGGCTGCGGGCAGAACTCGGCGCGGCAGGCGGCCATCAAGGCCGGGCTGGGCTGGGACGTGCCAACGGTGACCATCAACAAGGTCTGCCTCTCCGGCCTGGCCGCGATTACCGATGCAGCACGCCTTATCCGCAGCGGGGAAGCCACCGTGGCAGTGGCCGGCGGCCAGGAATCCATGACGCGCGGGCCGCACGTGCTGCCTGGCTCCCGGCAGGGCTGGAACTACGGCACCATGCCGGTGCTGGACTCCGTGGCCCACGATGGCCTCACCGATGCCTTCGACAACGAATCGATGGGTGTTTCCACCGAACGGGGCAACACCGCACTGGGTATCAGCCGCAGCGCCCAGGACGAGGTCGCCGCGGCTTCGCACCAACGGGCCGCCGCCGCGGCAGCAGCGGGGATCTTCGACGTCGAAATTGCTCCGGTGAGCGTACCGCAGCGCAAGGGCGATCCGCTGGTGCTCACCGCGGATGAGGGCATCCGCCCGGCCACCACCGTGGAAACACTCGCCGGCCTGCGTCCGGCGTTCGCCGCGGACGGTACGATCACGGCCGGCAACTCCTCCCCGCTCTCCGACGGAGCCGCCGCCGTCGTGCTGACCTCCCGCGCGTTCGCCGAGGAACAGGGACTGGAGATCCTCGCGGTGGTGGGCATGCCCGGGCAGGTCGCAGGACCGGACAACAGCCTGCATTCCCAGCCCGCCAATGCCATAGCGCAGGCACTCAAACGGGCCGGCTGGACTGCCGGAGACCTGGATTTTGTGGAGATCAATGAGGCCTTTGGCTCCGTTGCCGTGCAGTCGCTGCAGGAGCTCGGCGTGGACCTGGCCGACTGCAACATCCACGGCGGTGCCATTGCCCTGGGCCACCCGATCGGAGCCTCGGGGGCCCGGCTGGCGCTCCACGCGGCGCACGAACTCAACCGGCGGGGTTCGGGGCGTGCCGCCGTCGGGCTCTGTGGAGGCGGCGGCCAGGGTGAGGCCCTGCTGCTGTACCGCGGCTAGTGGACGCTGACCACGTCCGGGGACGTGACCGGGTGCAGGCTGCTGCCCGGGAGCTTGGCCTGGACGTCCGGATTGTGGACCGGCCGGACGCATCCTCCCTGGCTGAAGCGGCTGCCGCCCTGGGCATCAGCCCTGGGGAGATCGTAAAGTCCTTGGTGGTCCGGCGGAAAGCCGGAGAGTACCTGTTTGTGCTGGTCCCCGGCGATGCGCAGATTTCCTGGCCAAAGCTGCGGGCGGCAGCGGGGGCAAACAAGCTCACCCTGCCGCCGGCCGGGGAAGCCTTTGAAGCCACGGGTTATGCCCGGGGCACGATCACCCCGCTGGGCAGCAGCGTCAGCTGGCCGGTTTTTGCCGCGCCGGCCATCCGCGGCAAACGGGTGTCAATGGGCGCCGGCGAGCACGGGGCAAGCCTTTTCGTGGACGGTGACGCCCTGCTCGACGCACTGGACGCGCGCGTCGCCGACATCACCGACCCGCTCCCCTAGGCCGCAGCTGCTCCACGGGTGACCGGCGCAGGCTGGACGCCCAAGACCTTCCCGGCACGGCAAAAGCCCCCGCTCCCTGAACGGGGGCGGGGGCTTTTGAAGCAATGCGGCTGGGCCGCAAGGCAATGCTACTTGAGGGTAACCGTTGCGCCGGCAGCCTCGAGGGCTTCCTTTGCCTTTTCGGCGGTCTCCTTGTTGGCACCTTCGAGGATGGCCTTCGGAGCACTGTCAACCAGGTCCTTGGCTTCCTTCAGGCCCAGGGAAGTCAGCGCGCGGACTTCCTTGATCACTGCGATCTTCTTTTCGCCAGCGGATTCGAGAACAACATCGAATTCGCTCTGCTCTTCTGCAGCTTCAGCAGCGCCGCCGCCAGCCGGACCGGCAACTGCAACAGCAGCAGCGGTGACGTCGAACGTCTCTTCGAAGAGCTTCACGAAGTCGGAGAGCTCGATGATGGACAGTTCCTTGAAAGCCTCAATGAGCTCTTCGTTGGTGAGCTTCGCCATGATGTGGCGTCCTTCCTATAGTTGGTGCTCGCAGGCACCGGAGATTGGATGAGAAGAGGTTCTACTCTTCGGTGGCTGCTTCTGCGGCAGGAGCTTCTTCTGCAGCGGCCGGGGCCTCTTCTGCAGCGGGAGCAGCGGGAGCGCCGCTCTCCTCTTCGAGCTTCATACGCAGTGCATCTGCCGTGCGGGCCAGCATGGACATCGGAGCCTTGAGGACACCGGCGACACGTGCAAGCTGGAACTCACGGGATTCAAGCGCAGCAAGGGCAGCAACACCGGCTGCATCGAGGTTGTTGCCCTCGAAGACACCGGTCTTGATGACAAGCTGCGGGTTGGTCTTGGCAAAATCCGTCAGGCTCTTTGCAGCCGCAACTGCGTCACCCTTGATGAAGGCAATTGCAGTGGGGCCGGAGAGCTGGCCATCGAATGCATCGATGCCGGCTTCCTTAGCTGCAATGCCCGTCAGGGTGTTCTTGACGACCGAGTACTTGGTGTCCTGGCCGAGCGAACGGCGCAGCTCCTTGAGCTGTGCAACGGTGAGCCCGCGGTATTCGGTTAGGACAGCAGCGGTCGATTCCTTGAAATCATTGGCGATCTCTTCGACTGCTGACACCTTTGTTGGCGTTGCCATAACCCTCCTTCCGGGGAAATAGTGCCGGTGGATCGGGTCCCGAACATAAAAAACGCCCCGGGCAGATGCACGGGGCTTTACTCAACGGACCATGGTCCGGAGTTCAGTTCGTTCACCTGCGCAGGCCGCCCAATAAAGGGACTTTCGGATGATTCTCCAACCGGGTTCCACACGTGGAAGACTGATGGTTCAGCCAAACGGTGGGATTGAATGCACATCGACCGACGGTCTTTGGTAGTTCAAGCTTAGGGGAGAATCCCCCGGAGACCAAATCGCCGGCGCAGCCCCTGGTCCGCGGCGGTATCCACCAACGTCGTGCGTTCCAGGCTCCCCTCAAGTGCGCTCTCCGGTTAGTTCGCCTCAGTTCGCCGGAGCCAGGCGCCGCTGCCACTGCCCGCCCCAGGCCGTGGCGCGGAATCCCAGGGCTTCGTTAATACGGAGCATGTGCGTGTTCTCCTCGGCGTTCCAGGTGTAGATACGCCGAACCTGCGGCCGTTCCCGCTGCAGCCGCTGCAGGTTGGCTGCCTTGAGCAGCATGCCAAGCCTGTGCCCGCGGTGCGGGCGGAGGACCAGCGTGTCATCCTGCATGGCTGCCCCGGGCTGCTCCCGCTGCACCCAGAGCACGGTGTGGCCTGCCAGGGCGCCGGTGGAAAGGTCCCGGACCGCACAGCAGAGCAGATCCACTCCGGCCGCTGCCTGGGTGGCCTCGCTTTCGCGTACGCGCGCCACGTCCCACGCTTCCTCTTCCCACTCCAGGTCCCCCATGGGCGCATCGGTGCTCATGCGCTGTTTGAGAATCGCATAGTCGCTGACAAGAGCATCCGGGCACCGCCCGGTCCAGGTTTCCAGTCCATAGCCGTCCCCGGCCGCGGCCGCCGCCTGGGCCAGCTGTGCGGTGAAGTCCGTACCGCCGGCCAGCGGGAGGAGGCTGATCCGCTCCACCTGCTCCAGCACAAACCCGGCAGCCCGGGCAAACCGGGCCGGGGCGTCTGCCGGGATCTGCCCCGTCCCCGTGGCCGGACGAAGCACTTCGCCGCCGGTTCCGCCGGCTGGTTCAGCACCCGTTTCACCGCTGGCGTCCGCTCCCGCACCGGGGCCGGCAAACCGGTGCTCCGTTTCGCCATCCAGTACCCTGCGGCCCAGTGCGGCGGCATACTCTTCAGCGGCCCGGAGCAGGCTGCGGCCCAGCCCGGCACCGCGGGCCGCCGGGTCCACCATCACGTCCACCCACACCGCATGGGTGTTATCCGTGAGCGGAACAATGAGCACTGCTGCGCCAGCTGGGTCCGGTCCTTCCGGGAGCAGGATCACCCTCCGGCCCGCTTTTCGGGGCTGCATCACCGCCAGCTGAGCCTCGGGGGATTCCTCAAAGTCCGAATTGCCCCAGAACCGGCGGTTTCGTTCGTTCACCAGCCGGGCGACGGCGAGGAACCCCTCGGTGCCCTCCTCTCCCAGGTGGCGGGGGACGGGGCTCTGGCGCACTGGATGCGGCTGGAAATCCATGAACCAATCCTGCTGCCGGCGCCCCCGCCCTGTCACGTGTCCGAAGCCCCCCGGCAGCTCCGGCGCTTCACGGCGCCCGCGTTCCGAGCCTTCGTTCCATGCGTTCCACGCCTGCGTTCCGCTCGTTCCGGGCATGCGAAAGCGGCCGCAGCAAATGCTGCGGCCGCTTTTTATCCAGGCCTGGGCCTGAAAGAAATGCTATGCGTCGGCGAGGACCTTGGTGACGTTCGGGTCCACGGCGATGCCGGGGCCGAAGGTCGTGGTCACGGTGGCCTTCTGGATGTAGCGGCCCTTGGCAGCGGACGGCTTCAGGCGGAGAACCTCTTCGAGGGCAGCGGCGTAGTTTTCGGCCAGCTTCTGCGCATCGAAGGAGGTCTTACCGATGATGAAGTGCAGGTTGGAGTGCTTGTCGACGCGGAAGTCGATCTTGCCACCCTTGATGTCGGACACTGCCTTGGCAACGTTCGGGGTAACCGTACCGGTCTTCGGGTTCGGCATGAGGTTACGCGGGCCGAGCACGCGGCCCAGGCGGCCGACCTTGCCCATGAGGTCCGGCGTAGCCACGGCTGCGTCGAAGTCGGTCCAGCCTGCTGCGACCTTTTCGATCATGTCGTCAGAACCAACGAAGTCGGCGCCGGCAGCGATGGCTGCTTCAGCCTTCTCACCGGTGGCGAAGACGAGGACGCGGGCGGTCTTGCCCGTGCCGTTGGGAAGGTTGACCGTGCCGCGGATCATCTGATCAGCCTTGCGGGGGTCAACGCCGAGGCGGAAGGCAACCTCAACGGTCGCATCCGTCTTGGACGGGTTGGTTTCCTTCGCCAGTGCTACAGCTTCAACCGGCGCGTACAGCTTGTCCGCGTCGATCTTAGCTACAGCGGCTTCATATGCTTTGCTGCGCTTTGCCATCTGCTTTTTCTCCTTGTGCAGTTGTGGTCTGTCGGACCGCGCTCGGCCCTGCCACGTGCTGTCCGTCCCGTCGGGATGGTACAGCGATGATGTTTTGGTTTTGCCCGGGCGGACCCGTGCGGGTGGTGCTTGATTAGCCTTCGACAGTGATGCCCATGGAGCGGGCGGTGCCGGCGATGATCTTCGCTGCAGCCTGCACGTCATTGGCGTTCAGGTCGTCCATCTTCTGGGTGGCGATCTCTTCCACCTGTGCCTGGGTCAGCTTCGCAACCTTGACGGTGTGCGGGGTGCCCGAGCCCTTGGCGACGCCGGCAGCCTTCTTGATCAGCTCAGCAGCCGGAGGCGTCTTGGTGATGAAGGTGAAGGAGCGGTCTTCGTAGACCGTGATTTCGACCGGGATAACGTTGCCGCGCTGGGATTCTGTTGCAGCGTTGTACGCCTTGCAGAATTCCATGATGTTGACACCGTGCTGGCCAAGGGCAGGACCGATCGGAGGAGCCGGGTTGGCGGCACCTGCATTGATCTGCAGCTTGATAAGGCCGGTGACCTTTTTCTTGGGGGCCATGAAAGGGTCCTTCTCTAAATTATGTTCCCGAAGAACAGGAGCGTCCATCCGGGTGGTGGCCGCCATGGCGTGGCGGCCGTACGCTGCCGGCCAGGATAAAGCGGTCCTGGGGCAGCGAAGTTTGGTTACTGAATCTTCGTGACCTGGCCGAAGGAGAGCGTTACCGGAGTCTCGCGCTCGAAGATGGTCACCAGGACCACGAGCTGCTGGGATTCCGGCTTGATCTCGGAGATCGTCGCGGGGAGGGTCTCGAACGGTCCCTCGTTGACGGTGACGGATTCGCCAACCTCGAAGTCCACGGCAATCTCGGACTGGGCTGCCTTGGCGGGGGCACCGCCGGCAGTCTTCGGCGAGACCACGGTGTGCTCAAGCATGGAGAAAACCTCGTCCAGGCTCAGCGGGACCGGGTTGTGTGCGTTGCCCACGAAGCCGGTGACACCGGGGGTGTGGCGGACAACGCCCCAGGAAGCATCCGTCAGTTCCATGCGGACCAGGACGTAGCCCGGAATGCGCACACGGTTGACGATCTTGCGGGTGGTGTTCTTGATCTCGACGACTTCCTCCATCGGAACCTGGATTTCGAAGATATTCTCTTCCATGTCCAGGGTCTGGATGCGGGTCTCGAGGTTCGCCTTGACGCGGTTCTCGTAGCCAGCGTAGGAGTGGATGACGTACCAGTCACCCTCCTGGCGGCGCAGTTTTGCCTTGAAGGCTGCAACGGGGTCTTCTTCGGGCTCATCGGCAGGCGCGGCTTCCGCGTCGTCGTCGGCTGAAGCTTCCTCGACAGGGGCTTCTACCGCATCTTCGGCCGATGCGTCACCGTCAGCCGCCGCGGCGTCTGCTTCGGTAACCTGCTCCTCGGCATCCAGATCAGCGGTTTCTTCATTGATCTGTGATTCGAGTTCTTGCTCGGACACGTAGATTCCTGCTTTCTTCTTCAGAGCTCTCTTGGGTTTGTCACTAGCTCAGTTCTTCGGCATAACCACCGCAGCTGCGGATGAAACGCCGCCGGGCTAGCTTTCGCCGCTGCCCGAACCGAAGATCCACAGTGCGCCAGTACCAAAGACAAAGTCCAGAACCGACACGATGATCATCATGACGACCACAAAGGCCATAACAACGATGGTGTACCTCAGCAGCTCCTTGCGGGTGGGCGTCACCACCTTCTTCAGTTCGGCAATGACCTGACGGAGGAAGAGGGCGATACCGCCGAAGAAGCCGCGCTTCTTAGGCGACTTGCCTGAGGGGTGTCCCTTGGAGCTGCTGGCAGCTGTCTCGGTCACCTTTCGCCTCACTCATCTGTTCGGTTCACAGTCCCGCAGCGCGTGCCGGGGAACTGCTGCTTCATGAAGGACTGCGTTAGACGGCGAAACCGACGTCATGCGCAGGGCAGACAGGACTCGAACCTGCAACCTGCGGTTTTGGAGACCGCTGCGCTACCAATTGCGCCACTACCCTTTGGGAGTGTCCCACTTTACCGGCTTCTGCGCTTCCGACCTAACCGGACGTGGGCATAAACCAGCATCGAGAGATCAACACCGAGGATCAAGTCTACGCAATCTTTTGCCCTGAGTCGAACCGGCCCGCCGGAGGCACCCGCTGCGCCTGCTCCGGAGCGCCTGTATCCGCAGGACGCACCGCACTGTGGGAGTGTAAAAGACTGAAATGTGACTCCTGCACGCCTAAGCTTGGCTTCCATAAAGGGACGTAAACGTTGCCTTACAAAAGCCTCGTTCCGGGGCTGCCACAAGCCAGCCGCACCAAATCAGACGGGAACGCCATGCCTTCCAACGGCCGAATCTCAGAACGCATTGCTTCGATTGCGGAGTCCGCCACCCTAGCCGTCGACGCGAAGGCCAAGGCCCTGAAGGCCGCCGGCCGTCCGGTCATCGGTTTCGGCGCCGGCGAGCCTGACTTCCCGACGCCGGGCTACATCGTGGACGCGGCCGTCGCGGCAGCCAAGGATCCGCGGTTCCACCGGTACTCCCCCGCCGCCGGGCTGCCGGAGCTGAAGAAGGCAATCGCGGAAAAGACGCTCCGGGACTCCGGCTACAGCATTGACCCGTCCCAGGTGCTGGTCACCAACGGCGGCAAGCAGGCCGTCTACGAAGCCTTCGCCACCCTGCTCAACCCCGGGGACGAGGTTCTCGTCCCCTCCCCGTACTGGACCACCTACCCCGAAGCCATCCGGCTGGCCGGCGGTGTTCCCGTCGAGGTCTTCGCCGGTCCTGAGCAGGGCTACATGGTGACCGTTTCACAGCTCGACGCCGCGCTGACCGAAAAGACGAAGGTGCTGCTGTTCGTTTCACCTTCCAACCCCACCGGTGCGGTCTACCCGGCGGACGAGGTCGCAGAGATCGGCATGTGGGCAGCGGATCACGGCTTGTTCGTCGTGACAGATGAGATCTATGAGCACCTGACCTACGACGGCGTGCCCTTCACCTCGATTGCCACCCGCTGTCCGGAACTGGGCGACAAGGTTGTCATCCTCAACGGTGTGGCCAAGACCTACGCCATGACCGGCTGGCGGGTGGGATGGATGATCGCCGCCCCGGACGTCATCAAGGCGGCCACCAACCTGCAGTCCCACCTCTCCTCCAACGTTTCGAACGTCTCGCAGATGGCCGCCCTGGCCGCCGTTTCCGGCCCCCTGACGGCCGTGGACGACATGAAAACGGCCTTTGACCGCCGCCGGAAGGCCATGGTTGAGGCCCTGAATTCCATCGACGGGGTCAACTGCCCCATGCCCGAGGGAGCGTTCTACGCCTACGCCGACGTGCGCGGGCTGCTGGGGCGGGAATTCCCGGGCGCTGCCGGCCCGCTGCGTCCGCAGACGTCCGCCGAGCTGGCGGCGATGATCCTGGATACCGTGGAAGTCGCCGTCGTACCGGGCGAAGCCTTTGGCCCGTCCGGATTCCTGCGGCTGTCCTATGCCCTGGGTGATGAGGACCTCAAGACCGGCATGGACCGGCTCAAGGACTTCCTGGGCCAGGCGAAGAAGTAACCCGCGCCGCTTAGAGGAGCCTGCGGGCTGCAGCCCACCTGGTGAGTTCGTGCCGGGAGGAGAGCTGCAGCTTCCGCAGGACCGCGGAGACATGGGTTTCCACGGTCTTGACGGAGATAAACAGCTCCTTCGCGACTTCCTTGTAGCTGTAGCCGCGGGCGATCAGCCGCATCACCTCGCGTTCGCGGGCCGACAGCCGGTCAAGTTCGTCGTCCACGCTGACCGTCGTGGATGCCCCAAAGGCGTCGAGGACGAATCCGGCGAGCCGCGGGGAGAACACCGCATCGCCTCCGGCAACCCGGACCACGGCATCGGAAATCTCCGCACCGGAGATGGTTTTGGTGACGTAGCCGCGGGCTCCGGCGCGGATGACCGTAACCACGTCTTCCGCGGCGTCGGAGACGCTCAGCGCAAGGAACCGGGTCGAGCCCAGCAGGTCGGCGCAGCCGGCAATTACTTCCGCTCCCCCGCCGCCGGATCCGCCGGGCAGGTGGACGTCCAGCAGGACGACCTGCGGGCGGGCCTGCCGGATCGCGGCAACCGCCGTTTCGACGGCTGCCGCCTCGGCCAGGACGTTGATCCGGCCGTCCAGGTCCGCTTTGAGCCCCGACCGGAAAATGGCGTGGTCATCAACCACAACCACCGAAATAGTCTGGGCTGCCTCAAGGGGCGGTACTGCACTGCTCACTTGTTCTCCGTTTCCCGTTCAGGCCGTGCCTGTGCGTCCGCTCCGGCCAGGGGCAGCGCCAAATGTATCTCGGTGCCCGCACTGCTGCTCTTTACTCCCGCTGTGCCGCCGTGCCGCTGCATCCGGCCGACGATTGATTCCCGGAGTCCCAGCCGGTCCTCCGGAACAGCGTCCTGATCGAATCCGCTCCCCCGGTCCCGGACAAAAACCTCCGCGGCATCCGGGCGGCATTCCAGATACAGGGAAATCTGGCCCCCTGCGTGCTGCGCAGCGTTGAACAGTGCCGCGCGGGCCGCCTGCACCAGCGCCGAGCTCTGCACCGTCAGTTCCGCCGTGCCGACGGCCACGAAATCCACCGGATGGCCGAATGAATCTTCGACCTCCGCGGCCACGCCTTTCAGCGCATCGGCCAGGGTGCCGGTGCCCTTCTCCGGATCCGCATAGAGCCACTGCCGCAGTTCACGTTCCTGGGCACGGGCAAGCTTGATGACCTCAGACTCGGACCCGGCACGGTTCTGGATCAGGGCCAGGGTCTGGAGCACGGAATCGTGCAGGTGCGCGGCAATTTCAGCCCGTTCGGTCTGCCGGATCCGGCCGGCCCGCTCCGCCTGGAACGCACGCCAGTACTTCACGCCCCAGGGGGCCAGGACCAGCGCGACGCCGGCCAGGACAGCCAGGGCGGCCAGCACCGCGGCCATCAGGACATCCCAGGTGATGGACCCGGAAACAATCAGCAGGAAGCCGGCGATCACCAGCAGCAGGCCGATGATCAGCCGGGTAAGGCCGGATTTGCGGTCCGCACCGGCACCGGCCACCAGGCCCGCCCGCCGGGTGGCGTCCAGCTGGGACCAGGCCAGGACGGCGCCTGCCGCGATCGCCGCAAACGGCAGGAGCAGCCCAAGGTTGATTTCCGCGCCCAGCCGCTGCGCCACGACGGCGGCCGCCGCCAGCAGCAGCATCAGTCCGATCAGGATCTCGCGCGTACCAATGGCTGGTTTTCCCGGCGCAGTCCGGCCGGACTGTTCCTCCTGCAGGTACCTGGCAAAGTTCTCCGCAACACTGCGCGGATTCCGTTCACCCGACGCCGCATCCTCCTCCGTGGTCGGCACCATGATCCAGAGCCAGGCATAAAGCAGGACGCCGGCACCGGCGAGCAGTGACAGCAGCGCCATCAGCACGCGGACCGTACGCACCGGCATACCCAGGTGGGTGGCCAGTCCGGAACAGACACCGGCCACCACCCGGTCCGGGGAGCGGAGCAGGGGAGGTCTCATGTCACAATCCAAACACGGCCGGAGGGCAAAACTGCTACCCGTGCGAAAGCCTGCACGCGGTATCAGGGGAAGGTTCAGGGGTCCCTCAGGGGAATCCCCGATGCGCCTGAGCGGCCCCACGCGGAACACTGGAAACATGAACCCGCATCCTTCTGAGCCCACAGACGGGCAGCCCGCCACCACGGGACCCACGCAGCACCTTCCACCGCAGGACCCACACGGCCAGGAACCCTTCCGCCGCGACACCGGGGACAACTCATTCTTTGCCTGGGTCCGCCAACTGGGAATCCGACGCTCACCGCAGCGCTGGATCGGCGGCGTTGCCGGCGGAATCGCCCAGCGCACCGGTCTTGACCCCACCCTGGTCCGTGGGCTGGTCATCCTGCTCTCGCTCTTCGGCGTGGGTGTTGTCTTCTATGGTGTGGCCTGGGCACTGCTGCCCGAGCCCGGTGGCCGGATCCACCTTGACGAGGCGATCCGGGGCACCTGGAGTTCCGGAATGACCGGCGCGTTGACGTTTTCCATCCTCGGCTTCGGCGCCCCGGGGCTTACGTTCTGGGCCGAGGACGGCTGGCTGAACGGAATCTTCTGGGGACTGTTCTGGATCGCGGCCATTATTCTGTGCGTCTACTGGGCGACCACCCGCAGCAACACGCGGTCAGCCGGTTCGGCGGCGCACCAGCAGCAGCCCTATCCGGGATCACAGCAGGCTCCGCCCCCGGTGGGAGGACACCCGGGGGAAAGCAATACCGGCTTCAATGCACATACCGCTGGCTCCCAGGAGCACCCCGGCACGTTCAATGCCGCCGGCTACCCCGGTCCGGATGCTCCCACCATGCCGCTGCCCGCGCCGGGCGGAGCCCATGCGTATGGCACTTCGTCAAGGGGACCGGAGCGCGAGTTCGGCGGAGCTTATCTGCAGTTCCCACCGCCCGCACCGAAAACCGCCAAGCCGTCAACCTCGGCGCCGGCGTCCTGGTCTGCCCTCATCAGCGGCATGGCACTGCTTACCGCCGGAGTCCTGCTCGCACTGGACTACGCGGGCATCTATGACTTCGGGTCGCCCGCGGCCGTCGCACTGGCCGGCGCCGCCGTGGTGCTGGGGGTCGGCATCGTCGGCCTGGGCGCTGCGGGCCGGTCCTCCGGAATCGCCGGCGGCCTCGCCGTGGTTTCCCTGATTGCCGCGCTGCTCTTCGGCGGAAACTACGCCTACCGGAACGTGGTCGTTGCCAACGACGTCGACTGGAACGCCGGTCAGGCAGGTTCCGCGGAGGACGGCTACTCCATGGCCGCGGCGGGCGGAAACCTCGATCTCCGCAGCCTGGCGGCAGATGTAAAGGACCGCGACGTGGTGGTCCCGGTGAGCATTGCCGCCGGAAACCTCGTCATCCTCGTCCCGGACAATGTCCGGGTCTCGGTTGTCAGTGAAATGGCGCTCGGCAACATCGAACTGGAAAACGGCGGCAGCGTACGCTCGGCCGGCGGCCTGTGGGTAGGCCCGCAGGAGCGGGAGCTGAACGAGACGGCTTCCGGAAACCAGATCATCATCCACATCAAGGGTGTCGCCAGCAACGTCCTGGTCACCACAAACGAAAGCAGCCTCGACTGATGAGTGAATCCAGGGAATCTTGGGAAGTCAGGGATAACCGCAGCCCCGGCGCCGACCCGGCCGGGAGCTACACGCCGTCGCCTTCTGACGATGTGTACGTTCCGGAGCCGGAGCGCCGCCCGCTGCGGGTCGGCACCATAGTCTGGGGACTGGTCCTCGCGGCCCTGGGCGGACTGTTCCTGACCGTCCAGCTCACCGGAATCCGGCTCGATGCGGGCATGGTCCTCCTGGGCGTACTGATCGGAGCCGGGGCCGCACTGGTCATTGGCGGCCTGATCTCCGTCCTGGGCCGGGGCCGGAGCCGGACCCCTTGAGCCATCAGCACAGCTCATCTATCGCCAACTTTAGGGAAAGCAGGCAGAGTAACCCCATGGAAAAGTTCTACAACGCACTCCGCTCGTCACCGATCAAGCGGGCACGCGGCGGCTGGATCGCCGGCATCTGCGCCGGAATCGCACAGAAGTTCGGCTGGGATGTGTCCCTGGTGCGCATTGCCGTGCTGCTGAGCTTCCTGCTGCCCTTCATTGGTGTCGGAACCTATCTGGTCGCCTGGCTGCTGCTGCCCACTACGGACGGAAAAATCGTCCTGGAACGGTTCACCGGCAGCTGATGCCGTGCCGGGGCCGGCAGATTCCGCCGCCCCGGCGCTCCCGGCCCGGCGAACGTGACGGCGCGCAGCCCACTCGTGACTAGAATCGTAGGAGGCCGCCGCTCACCTACCAGATCCAGGGGTCACTCTATGAAGATCGGCATTCTCACCAGCGGGGGCGACTGCCCCGGGCTCAACGCGGTTATCCGCGGAGCGGTGCTCAACGGCATCAAAACGCACGACGTGGAGTTCGTAGGGTTTCTTGACGGCTGGCGGGGTGTGGTCGACGGCGACATCATTGACCTGCCCCGTACCCGGGTCCGCGGTATCTCCAAGCAGGGCGGCACTATCCTGGGCACTTCCCGCACCAACCCGTTCGAAGGACCGAACGGCGGGCCGGAGAAGATCAAGGCGACCCTGGACCGGCTGGGGATCGACGCCGTCATCGCCATCGGCGGCGAAGGCACCCTCGCAGCCGCCCAGCGGCTGACCGACGCCGGACTTCATATCGTGGGCGTGCCCAAGACCGTCGACAACGACCTCGATGCGACGGACTTCACCTTCGGCTTCGACACCGCCGTGCAGATCGCAACCGAGGCAATCGACCGGCTCCGCACCACGGGAGAGTCCCACCACCGGTGCATGGTGGCCGAAGTGATGGGCCGCCACGTCGGCTGGATCGCGCTCCACTCGGGAATGGCCGCCGGCGCGCACGCCATCCTGATCCCGGAAAAGCCGGTCAGCCTGGACCAGATAGCCCAGTGGGTCAACGAGGCACACGAGCGTGGCCGCGCACCCCTGGTGGTCGTGGCGGAAGGTTTCGTGACCACCGACATGGAAGCGCCGCATTCCGAACGCGGGCTGGACGCCTTCGGCCGGCCGCGGCTCGGCGGGATCGGCGAGCTGCTGGCCCCGGAAATCGAGGCACGGACCGGCATCGAAACCCGGGCCACGGTCCTGGGCCATATCCAGCGCGGCGGTGTTCCCACCGCGTTTGACCGGGTGCTGGCCACCCGGCTGGGAATGGCTGCCGTCGATTCGGTGGTGGAAGGTCTGTGGGGCACCATGGTCTCCCTTCACGGCACTGACATTGTCCGGGTCGGATTCGAGAAGGCACTGGGCAACCTCAAAACCGTTCCTGAGCGCCGCTACGAGGAAGCAGCAATTCTTTTCGGTTAGGCGGCCTAATAAATGGCCCCTGAGGCTTGCGCCGACCTCCGTCACCCCCTGTAGGTTGAAGCCCATGCAGCTAGACACGAGCACCATTTCCATCATCCAGCTGGCCTGGTCCCGCAGGCTCGGTCTTGACGATGACGCGCTGGCAGCCGCGGACAGACATGAGCGGATCTACGATGTCCAGGAGGAAGCCAGCGAAGTTTCCTTTGTCCGGCTCTTTGGCCGCGAGGTGTTCTCCGGTCCCGCCTGGGCGGTCCGGCAGGTCAGGTCCAAAAGTGCTGCCGAGCTCAGCAGCGGCGCGGCACTGATGCGGCTCTCGGCGGACCACGGCGGCCGCGGATCCGGCACGGAACACCTTTACTACGCGGATTTTTATCCCGAGGTGCCCGCCAGTGAACTCGCCGTTGCCGAAGATCCCCGGTACGCGGAAGCCTTGGAGCGGCTCTGTCCCCCGGATGATGTGCTGGAAGCAAAACTCAGCGGGCGGGAGGCACTGTTCCTGCTCATGGATGACGCGAATCCGGAATACCCGGCCCCGCTCGCAGGTGCGGGCTACAGCATCAGGGACGGCATTCTGGCGGATATGGGCGCACTCACGGCACCCGATCACCGGACGCGGGGCCTGGGCAGCTACATCAGTGCCATAGCCGTTGAAGACGCCATGGCAGCTGGTCTGATTCCGCAGTGGCGGGCACCATTCAACAATGTGGGCGCTGCCCGCACGGCAGCCGGTGCGGGATTCGTCCCGGCAGGAATCCGGACCTCAGTCGCCCTGTCTGCCTGACCGCCCCGCGGTTTGCTCACCCGAGCACCGGACCGCAGCCGGCAGCGCCAGAGCCTGACGGGCCGAGCCCGCCAACCGGGGTGCCCGGCTGCCCCGGCCAACCGTCCTCGAAGGCTGAGATCAGGCGAAGAGGTCCAGCAGTTCGGTGCGCTGGAAGTAGGCGGCGGCGGCCCGGGCTGAGGGATTCCCGGCGTCGGGATCCGCTCCCGCTGCCGCCAGGACACGGACCACGTCCGCGTAGCCTTTGAACACCGCACCGGCCAGCGGAGACTGCCCCCGGTCGTTGAGGGTATTAACGTCCGCACCCAACTCAACCAGCAGCGCCGTGGTCCCGGCATGTCCGTGATAGGCCGCGAGCATCAGCAGCGAATCCCCCGCACCATTGGTGAGCGTCACCGGAACGCCTGCGCTGACATAGGTGCGGAGCAGCTCCGTATCACCGGCGCGGGCCGCGTCAAAGAGCCGCTCAGCCAGTTCAAGGGTCTCCTGGTCGGCAGCGGACTGCGCGTCCTGGGTACCGCCGGGCAATTCAGTCATTAGTTCTTCCTTTCCACCCGCGGCGCCCGCAGGAAGCCGGTCTGCCGGCCCACTGCCTGTCCTGCACCGGGGGACACAATCAGTTCCTGTGCTGCGGCGTACAGCTCGCCGTCGTCGTCCACCACCAGCTCAGCAGTGGGGTCCACGGAGCGCTTGAGGAGGCCCAGGGCAACCGCGCCCATCTCATAGTGCTGCGCCACGGACGTAACCCGCCCCACCTCGCGTTCGCCGAAGAGGATCCGGCTGCCGGCGGCGGGCATGGTGTGCTGGGAGCCGTCCAGCTGCAGGAACACCAGCCGGCGCGGCGGGCGGCCCAGGTTATGCACCCGGGCAATTGTCTCCTGCCCCTTGTAACAGCCCTTATCCAGATGAACGGCGGTCCGGATCAGATCCAGTTCATGCGGAATCACCTTGTCATCGGTTTCAGCACCCAGTCGGGGCCGCCAGGCAGAGATACGCAGGGCTTCAGCCGCCATTGCCCCGGCGAGGGCCCGGCCGGAGGCCTCCACTGCCTGTTCCAGACTGGAGCGCAGTATAAGGTATTCGTGCCACGGCCGGTCAAGCCCGGGGTGGTCTGCCGTTTCGGTCTCCGCGTAGGAGTAACCGCCGGGAGAGACCTGGGGCCACGGATCCGTCCACACCAGATATTCCGCCCAGGCCGGGACCGGGGCGACGGAGCCTGCGACGGCCCAGTCGTCGGTGACGTCCTGGACCTCGACGCGGAGGGTGAACTTCATGCTGGTCAGCCACGCGGCCAGGGCAGGCGCATCGGTTCCTTCGACGATGAGCCAGGTGCGTTCACCGTCATCGAGCACCCGCGCGTCGTGCTCGATCCGGCCCTGCACGCTCAGGAGCAGCAGTTCAGTGCTTTCCCCGGGCGCCAGGGAAAGGAGTTTCTGTGAAGACAGCGTATTGAGCCAGCTCAGGCGGTCGGGGCCGGAGACGGTCACAACGCCGCGGCTGGACAGGTCGGTTATGGCCTCTCCCCTGGCCAGCGCCCGCTGCTCCCGCAGCGGGTCACCATAGTGGGCGGCGGTTCCGGAATCGAGTCCGCCGGCTTCAACGGCTCCGGCGCGGGCAAGCAAGGGACTTTTGGGGCTCATGTTAGGTGCAACGTCCTAAGCGTCGAAGAGTATTCCGGCGCGCAGCACGCCGCCCGTCCCCGGGCGGCGCGAAGGCCGGCTAAGGCTGCTTTTTCAGGATGGCTGAGGCATGCGCTTCCAGGGCTTTGCCCTCCGCGGCAACATCCCACCGCCAGTACAGGTCACCGTTGACGAGTCCGTAAATGCGCGTCGCGGCGGTGTATTCCTTAGAGTTGACCCCGCGCATCACCAAGTCGGTGGACAGCTGGATCTGGGGGCCTTTGATCTGCCCGTAGTACAGCTCGGCGATCCCGCCGGGGTGCACGATCGTTACCGTGATGTCGAACCCGCCGTCGGCATTGCGCAGCGCTTCGACTTCATCGGCACTGCGCAGGGCAGGCACAATGTCCGCGGGAACCAGGCCGGGGCCGCCGTCGGCGTCGTTCAGGGGCCGGTCCAGGGCCCAGAAACCGGTCTCCACAGCCAGGGGCCGCAGGACGGTGCCTTCCTCGTCCGTCAACCAGCTTTCCGCCGAGTACTGCAGGTACGGCAGACCGTTCTGCGTGAACGTAACCCGCTGCTTGAAATGCTCGGACCCGGCTTCGCCTTCGCCGAGCCGGCCGGAGCCTTCCCAGACTCCAAGGAGCCAGGACAGCGGAACCAGTCCGGGAGTCAGATCTGTGGGGATCTCCATTGGCATGGCAGGGGCCCTTCCCTTGGATTACGGGTAATACGCCGGTGAGAGGTTACTTCTGACCTTTGTACAGGCGCGCGACCACGAGGCCTGCAAAGCCGGCCATTGCCAGGCCGGTGATACCCAGGAGGACGATGAAAAAGATTTCGAGAGCTACAAGCGACATGCCTACATCCTAACCCGCTCACCGCACGCTTTGTCTCCTGTGACGCCCGCCGGGGACAGGCCCGCCGGATACCTAGGGGATGAGCAGGCGTCCGGCAAAGTAGACGGCCGTGCCGAGCGCAAGGACCGGAGCGAGCCCCGCCGAAAGCACACCCAGGAGCCCGGGAGCGTTGTCTCTGGTCAATGCGAGCCGGCGGACGGCAGCAATAACTCCGGCGCAGACGGCGCCGATAATTCCGCCGGCAATGACCGGCAGTCCGGGCACCAGCGCCGCGGCAGCTCCGCCCGCAATAGCGCCGGCGACGACGGCGAAGGGTGCGGTGATCCGGTCCGGCAGCGGGATCAGGGAAACCAGGATGGCACTGAAAATAGCTGCGCCGCTGGCGGTAATCAGCCCGTAGGAGCCTTCCGGGGCGGGCAGCCGGTCAGCGGCCACCCAACCCGAGGCCATTCCCGAGATCAGGGCACCGCCGATCACGCCGATGGTGGATTCCAGCCGGTGAGCCTGTCCGGTGCCGCGCAGCAGCTGGATCAGGAAGACGGCGCCGACCCCGACGGCGGTGAACGCCGGCAGCCAGGTCAGCATGGAGGTGGCGGGGGCCAGGTAAGCGGCGGCCACTGAGCCGGCACCCACAAACGCCAGGACACCGCCCTGGGTTTTCCGGGCCGGAACGCCCAGCAGGTACGGCCAGCCGAATCCCGCGAGCGCCGCAGCCACCCCGGTAACTATGGCTGTGGCCTCGACCGATATGTACGAAGCCACCACGATGCCGATCAGGGCAGCAGCCGCAGGCACCGCAATGCTCCAAAGTTTCACCCTAGCCATACTGCCTTATTACGCGGTGCTGATAAAAGCTACGGCCTGAGCGCGAATCCGTGGATATACTTTCACCACTCTTCGGCCGCTGAGGACCGGATGGATAACGTGCCCGACGATGTGCGCCCAACTTTCGGAGGACCTATGCCGCACATTCTGCTTCTCACCAACAGCTCCGGGGCGTCAGTTGAGATCCTGCCCGCATTGGAACTGCTCAACCACAAGGTCCATGTGGTGCCCGCGGAACCGACCGCACTGCTGGACATTGATCCGTGTGACGTGGTGCTGGTGGATGCCCGGAAGGACCTGATCGGCGCGCGCTCCCTCACCCAGCTGCTGAAAGCAACCGGACTCGATACCCCCCTGATCCTGGTCCTGACCGAGGGCGGTATGGCCGCGGTGGCAGCGAACTGGCTCGCGGACGACGTCGTGCTGGACAGTGCCGGACCGGCGGAACTCGAAGCCCGCCTCCGGCTCGCCGTCTCCCGCACCCAGGCAGCGTCCGGAGCGGCCAGCACCGAGATCCATGCCTCCGGTGTGGTGATTGACGAGGCCAGCTACACCGCCCGGGTCAGCGGCACGGCACTGAACCTGACGTACAAGGAGTTTGAACTCCTCAAATACCTCGCCCAGCACCCCGGACGGGTGTTCACCCGGGACCAGCTCCTCCATGAAGTCTGGGGGTACGACTACTACGGGGGCACACGCACCGTTGACGTGCATGTGCGGCGCCTGCGGGCGAAGCTCGGGCCGGACCATGAAAATCTCATCGGGACAGTGCGCAACGTGGGCTATCGGTTTACCCGCACCCGTTCCCCGGAGGATCAGCCGGCCGCAGCGCGCCAGGAGAACTGAAGCGTTCCCCCGCCCGGCCCCTTTGGCGGTTAGGCTTCTTCAATGAGCGAGAACCCCCTGACCAGATGGCCTATCCTCACCACCCGCGGCGCTCCGGACCAAGCTGCGCTCCGCGGCATCCGGGAGCTGGCGGACGCAGCCGCTGAAGCTGACGGGAATCCTCCCCTTTCGGAGCAGACCCTCGTTGACCTGCGCTCCCCCGACGCTGATCCGGACCAGCTCCGGGTGTATTCAACCCTCGCCCTCGAGGAGCATTCCGATCCTTCCACGGCCCAGGCCCTGGCCGGCGTCGCCGTCCTCAGTTCCCCGCCGGGCGATCCCGGGGCCGGGGTGCTGGAACTCGTGGTCCACCCGAACTACCGGAACCAGGGCGTGGGCACCGCGCTGGCGCGGGCCGTGCAGGAGGACACCGGCCGGGGCGTCAAGGCCTGGTCCCACGGCAACCATGAGGCCGCCGTCGAGCTGGCCGCCCGCTTCGGTTACCGGCCGGTCCGCGAACTGTGGCGGATGCGCCTCTCCCACGAGGCCCTGGAAAAGGACCTTCCTGCACCGGCGCTGCCCGAGGGGGTAGTAATCCGGGCCTTCGAGCCCGGCCGCGACGAAGATGCGTGGCTGCAGGCCAACGCCGCAGCGTTCGCCCACCACCCGGAACAGGGAGCAATGACCCGCGCCGATCTGGAGGCCCGCATGGCCGAGGACTGGTTTGATCCCGCCGGGTTCCTGCTGGCTGTGCGCGAATCCGACGGCGCCCTGCTGGGATTCCACTGGACCAAGGTCCATCCCCGCAGCGGCAGCCACCCGGCCATGGGCGAGGTGTACGTGGTGGGCGTAACCCCCGAAGCGCAGGGCCTCGGGCTGGGCAAGGCGCTCACCCTGGCCGGAATCGAACACCTCCGGCAGGCAGGTCTGCGGGCCGTGATGCTTTACGTGGACGCAGACAACGCCCCCGCCGTCGCCCTGTACCGGCGGCTCGGTTTCGTCCGCTGGGACGTGGACGTGATGTACGCAGCCGAATAGCGGTCTGCGGCTTGTAATGTTGAGAATGTTGGCCGCGCACGGCACTCCGGTTCCGGACGATGGAGCGGCCCGCCAGAACAGCCAGGGAGAAACACTATGGATTCCGAAACCGTAGCCAGCACGCGGTTGTCCTTCGGTTCTGCCGAAGCGATGCCCGCGCCGCGGGCCACGCAGGACCGCATCGATATCCCCGATTTCGGTCCGGCACTGCTGCCCAGCGGTGACATCACCCCGGACCGTTTCCTGGACCGGGAGATCAGCTGGCTGCACTTCAACGCCCGGGTCCTGGAACTGGCCGAGGATCCGGAGCTCTACCTGCTGGAGCGCGTCAGCTTCCTCTCGATCTTCGCGTCCAACCTCGATGAGTTCTTTATGGTCCGGGTGGCCGGACTGAAGCGCCGCATCGCCACCGGTTTGGCGGTACCCTCCGCTGCCGGGCTCAGCCCCATTGAACAGCTGGAAGAGATCACCCAGGCCGGCTACCGGCTGCAGCAGCGGCATGCGGAGGTCTTCGCCCGGCAGATCCGCCCCGCGCTGGCGGAGGAGAACATCCACCTGGTCAGCTGGAAGGAACTCGACGACGCTTCGAAGGCCCAGCTGCACCGGCAGTTCGCGGCGAAGGTCTTCCCGATCCTCACTCCTCTGGCGGTAGATCCGGCGCATCCCTTCCCCTATATCTCCGGCCTGTCGCTGAATCTTGCCGTGGTGGTCCGCAACCCGGTCAGCGGCAAGGACTTCTTTGCCCGGGTCAAGGTGCCGGACCAGCTGCCGCGGCTGATTTCCGTGGACGGTCCCCGCGCCGGGAACGTTGCGGGACGCACGGCCAGGTTCATCCCGCTGGAAGACATGATTGCCGAGCACCTGGACCAGCTCTTCCCCGGCATGGACGTGGTGGAGCACTACACCTTCCGCGTCACCCGCAACGAGGACCTCGAAGTTGAAGAGGACGACGCCGAGAACCTGCTCCAGGCGCTGGAGAAGGAACTCCTGCGCCGCCGGTTCGGCCCGCCGGTCCGGTTGGAAGTCACCCCGGACATCAACCCGGGCGTCCGCGAACTCCTGGTGCGCGAACTTGGTGTCGAAGAGGACGAGGTCTACACCCTGCCGGCGCCGCTGGACCTGCGTGGCCTCAGCCCGATCAGCCGGATCGACCGGCCCGATCTGCACTATCCCAAGCAGGTTCCGCATACCTCGCTGCATCTGAAGGAATCAGAGACCTCCAAGCCCGCCGATGTCTTCGCCGCCATGCGCCGGCGCGACATCCTGCTGCACCACCCCTATGATTCCTTCTCCACCTCGGTGCAGGCCTTCCTGGAGCAGGCGGCCGCTGATCCCCGGGTGCAGGCCATCAAGCAGACCCTGTACCGCACCTCCGGCGACTCGCCCATTGTCGATGCGCTGATCGACGCCGCGGAGTCGGGCAAGCAGGTCCTGGCCCTGGTGGAGATCAAGGCCCGGTTCGATGAGCAGGCCAACATCTCCTGGGCGCGGAAACTGGAACAGGCCGGCGTGCACGTGGTCTACGGCATCGTGGGCCTCAAGACGCATTGCAAGCTCTCCCTGGTGGTACGCCAGGAAGTGGACGGCCTGCGCCGCTATTGCCACATCGGCACCGGCAACTACCACCCGCGCACCGCCCGCTATTACGAGGATCTGGGACTGCTTACCGCCAATGACCAGGTGGGAGAGGACCTGACCAAGCTCTTCAACCAGCTCTCCGGCTATGCACCCAAGTCCACGTTCAAGCGCCTCCTGGTGGCGCCCCGGTCTGTCCGGTCCGGTCTGATCGACCGGATCGAACGGGAGATCGCCAACAAGAAGGCCGGTCTTCCCGGCCGGGTGATCATCAAGGTCAACTCCATGGTGGATGAGGCGATCATTGATTCCCTGTACCGCGCCTCCCAGGCCGGTGTCCAGGTTGACGTGATCGTCCGCGGTATCTGTTCCGTCCGCCCGGGGGTTCCGGGACTGAGCGAGAACATCACGGTCCGGTCCGTCCTGGGCCGGTTCCTGGAGCATTCCCGGGTGTTCGCTTTTGCCAACGGCGGGGACCCGGTGGTCTTCATCGGATCCGCGGACATGATGCACCGCAACCTCGACCGCCGCGTCGAAGCGCTGGTGCAGCTGGGGTCACCGGACGACATCACCAATCTGATCGAGCTGATGGACCGTTATCTCGATCCCGGCACTGCCAGCTGGCATCTGGATGCCAGCGGCATCTGGACCCGGCACCATAAGGACGGGGACGGTAACCCGCTTGAGGACGTGCAGTCCTGGCTGCTGGCTTCCCGTTCGCGCCAGCGTGCGCTGGTCCGCCGTTGATGCACGGCGCCACGGATGATGCGCGGTCAACCGAGGGGTCCGCGCCCTTACCTCCGGCGCTCTTCCTGCCAGAGGAGGGCAGGGATGCCCCGGAGGAAACCGCTGCCCTGCTGCTGGGCGAGACGCCCTATGCCCTGGATCTCTCCGGGGAGCCGAGGGTCGTGGCCGCTGGAGCGATCTGCTGGCGGATCCAGGGTGACCAGCTGGAGGTCCTGCTGATCCACCGGCCGCGCTACGACGACTGGTCTTTCCCGAAGGGGAAACTCGATTCCGGAGAAACAGTTCCGGAATGCGCCGTGCGGGAAGTGCGGGAGGAAATCGGGCTCCAGATCCGGTTGGGCATCCCCCTGCCCCAAACCCGGTACCCAGTAACGTCCGGCCTGAAAGCCGTGCACTACTGGGCCGCCCACGTCGAGTCGGCTAAGCCCCGGCCGGACGGCAAGGAGGTCGACGGCGTCCGCTGGTGCACCCCTGACGAGGCCTCCGAGCTGCTGACCAACCCCACCGACCGGCTGCCGCTGGAATCATTGGTTGCCGCGTACGAGGCGGACGACCTGGCTACCTGGCCGCTGATCGTGGTCCGCCATGCGAAAGCCAAGCCGCGTTCCTCATGGGCCAGGGCGGAAGGCGAACGTCCGCTCGCGGCCACGGGCCAGCGCCAGGCCAAGGCAGTGGCCCGGCTGCTGGTGGCCTGGAGCCCTGACCGGGTGGTCACGAGCCCCTGGCTTCGCTGCGTCCAGACGATGGGTCCCTACGTGAATGCGCGCAAGCCGAAGTTCAAGACGGTGGACGCCCTGACCGAGCTCAGTGCCAAGCGCAAGCCCGGCAAGGCCCGCGCCGCCGTCGACAATCTGTTCGAGAAGGCCAAGCCTGTGGCCCTGTGCACCCACCGGCCGGTACTCCCCCTGGTCTTCGAGGTCCTTGCTTCGCACATGGCCGACGCAATGTCCGCCCAGCTTCCGGACAAGGATCCGTATCTGGTTCCGGGTGAGGCCGTGATCTGCCACGTCAGCCGGCGCCATCCGGGGCGCATCGTCTCGCTGGAGCGGTACCGGCCCTTCGACGACTGAGACGGTACCGGCCAAGCACCGCCCGGCGGTCATGATGCCGCGCGGGGATGCTTAGCCTAGCCTTGGCGAGCTAAGCCTATCCGTCCTTTTCTGCGCAGGTCAGCGCGCATATTGTTAGCGGCATGAGCAAATTCACTGAACTTCTTGAAGCCCAGATCGGTAACGAATTCAATGCCTCGCAGCAGTACGTGGCCATGGCCGTGTACTTCGATGGCGAAGACCTTCCGCAGCTGGCCCGCCACTTCTACGCGCAGTCAGTGGAAGAGCGGAACCACGCGATGATGCTGGTCCAGTACATGCTGGACCGGGACCTGCCCGTCCGGATCCCCGGGATTGAGCCGGTCAAGAACGACTTCACTGACGTGGTGGAGCCGATCGCCCTGGCCCTGGCCCAGGAGAAGCAGGTGACCTCCCAGATCGAGGCCCTCTTCGCGGCAGCCCGTGCCGAGGGTGACGCCCTCGGCGAGCAGTTTATGCTGTGGTTCCTCAAGGAGCAGGTGGAGGAAGTTGCCTCGATGAGCACGCTGCTGACCGTGGCCCGCCGGGCGGACAACCTGTTCGATCTGGAGAACTTCATGGCCCGCGAGCGCGTGGGCGACGGCGGCGAGGATGCCGGTGCCCCGGAGGCGGCCGGCGGCGCGCTCTGAGGCGTTCTCCCAAAAGCCTTGACCCCCGGAGTTATGTATCAAAATACTCGGTACATTCGATCCATAACTCCGGGGGACTCTTATGGCAGCGGTTGTTTTATCCACGCTCGGCAGCCTGCTGTTCTGGGCGGTTGTCCTCACCCTGATGGTGCTGTCCGTCCGGCCAAAACCGGGAACGGATGCCCGGACGGTCACCGAGGCCGCGCAAAAGTATGCCCGCCGGATCGGAATCGTGGCGTTGGCGACGGCCCTCTGGCTCCCCGGCGTCCTGCAACCGGCACTCGCAGAAGTGGGCGGCGAGCTGTGGTGGAACGGCCACTTCAGCTGGGCGTCGGCCCTGCTGCAGCTCGGAACTCCCACCGTCTTCGCACTCGCCGTGCTCGCCGTCGGCGAACTGACCTGGCCGCGCCCGCATGGCACGGTCCGCACCGCCGTCCTGCAGCACCGCGGCCTACGCACCCTCCTGCCCCGGTATATGTCCTGCGTCGCCCTGGCCTTCCTGGTCCTTGACCTCCTGCTGCTGGGCACGGTCGTGTCCCTGGCTCCCGCCGGCACGCGCATCCAGGACTTCATGGCCGGCTGGCTGCCCTGGTTCCTGCTGACTGCCGGCGCCACTGCGGGGATCCTTAAACTCGTCTCCGTGCGCCCCATGGTTCCCGGTACCTCCCAGGCGGCGGATGCAGCTCTGCGCCGCGCCTCTGCCCACCGTGTGATGCGGGTAGCCGCTGCCCTCCTGATCGCTCTCTCCTCGTCAGCAGGCAGGTTTCTTTCCGCATATCCCGGCGACCCCAACACTCCTGGGGGTGTGCTGGAAACCATCACCCTGCCTGTTCTCTTTTTGGGCACCCTCGCCCTGTTGAAACGCGCACCGCGGGTGCCGCTGCCCGCGGTCCCAGAGGACGACCTGCTGGAGTCCGCGGAAGCTCCGCCGCAGTCCCCGCTGGCGGTCAAGTCCCTGGCCACCAGTCTGCGCCTTACCCTGGCTGGCCCCATCACGGCCGGTGCGGTGGGAACAGCCATCTTCGCCCTGAACTGGCAGGACCGGACCGGTGCACTG
Source organism: Arthrobacter gallicola (assembly GCF_014836775.1). GTDB lineage: Bacteria > Actinomycetota > Actinomycetes > Actinomycetales > Micrococcaceae > Arthrobacter_B > Arthrobacter_B gallicola. Next base: position 41,268 of record NZ_JACSQD010000003.1, on the reverse strand, counting down.
CTGGCCGTCGCAGCTGCCGCGCTGGTGTTCCTCCTGCTGTGTTTCCTGGCTGAGAGTTCAATTTCCCGCCGCACGGTGCGCCTCGGCGCCGGAGCTGACGGGGCTGTCGGGACAGCCGGGACAGCCGGCGCACTCGACCCTGATGACCTGGCATTTATCCGCCCGCCGCGCTGGCTGGCCTGGACCGGCACGGCCGCAGCCGCCGCCGTCCTGCTGATCCAGCTGGGCTCTGCACTGCTCGGCCCTTCGGTCGATGCTGCCGCACGGGCGTTCAACGCCGACGCCGCCGCTCAGGCCTACGGTGCACGAACACCGCCGTCCACCCCACCCGCCGATTTTCCTGCCCCCGACCCGTTTTTCGATTGGCGCTTTTCTCTGGCCGCGGCCATCCTGGTGCTGCTGCTCCCGGTTCTGACCGATTTCCTCTCCCGCCGTGCGGCGGAGCGTCCCGCATTCCCCGCACACGATCACGCTGTGGACCTGCGCCTGCGCCGGATCTCCCTCTTTCGGGCGGCCCGGACCACGGCGGCCGTCAGCGTAGCCGCCGTCGGGATTTCAATCTTCAACATCTATGCGCACCGGCCCTGGGCCAGCACTTTCGGGAGTGATGCCGGACTCGAGCCGCCGCTGACCTGGCTGGGCCCGCTGCTGCAGCAGCTGGGACCCGGTGCCTGGCTGTGGCTGCTGGCAGCTCTGGTCATTGCGCTGCGGCAGTTCGGCCCGTCCCACTTTCCGGATCTGCCCGGATATGCCGACCGGGCGGAGCTCCCACCGGCACAACGGACATGAGTGCCCGCATCAGTGTGGATCTGGAGTCGCCCGTCCCTCCGTACGAACAGATCCGCGGGCAGGTCAGTGCCCTCGCTGCGTCCGGCGTCCTCTCCCCCGGCGACCGCCTTCCCACCATCCGGATGCTGGCGGCGGACCTCGGCGTCGCACCGGGCACCGTGGCCCGGGCGTACAAAGAACTCGAAGCCGAAGGCACCGTCACCGCCATGCGCCGGCGGGGCACGGTCATCGCCCCGCCGCGCCCGGACGCCGCACCCGCGCACGCCATACCGCCGGAACTCACCGCCGCCGTCGAGAATCTGGTCACACTCGCGCGCCGGCACGGCATCAGCGGCCCTGCATTGCTGCACCTGATGGGGACTGCCATGCGCTCTTCGCCCGGGGATGAAGCGCCCACGGCCACTACACTGGAGCAGTGACCACCATTCCCACACCGTACGAAGATCTGCTCCGTGACATCCTGGCCAACGGAACCCAAAAATCCGACCGCACCGGCACCGGCACCCGCAGCGTCTTCGGCCGTCAGCTGCGCTTCGACCTCAGCGAATCCTTCCCGCTGATCACCACCAAGCGGGTGCATTTCAAGTCCGTTGCCCTGGAACTGCTGTGGTTCCTGCGGGGGGATTCCAACGTCCGCTGGCTGCAGGAACGCGGCGTCAGCATCTGGAATGAGTGGGCGGACGACGACGGCGAGCTGGGGCCGGTGTACGGCGTCCAGTGGCGCTCCTGGCCGGCTCCGGACGGCGGACAGATCGATCAGATCGCGAAGCTGATCGAAGGACTCAAAAACAACCCGGACTCACGCCGGCACATCGTCACCGCCTGGAATCCGGCCGAAGTCGAGAACATGGCGCTGCCGCCGTGCCACGCGATGTTCCAGTTCTACGTCGCGGACGGCAGGCTCTCCTGCCAGCTCTACCAGCGCTCCGCCGACACCTTCCTGGGCGTCCCCTTCAACATTGCCTCCTACGCCCTGCTGACCCTCATGGTGGCGCAGCAGGTCGGCCTGGAACCCGGTGAGTTCGTCTGGACCGGGGGCGACGTCCACATCTACGACAACCACACAGACCAGGTCGCCGAGCAGCTGTCCCGCGCACCGTTCCCCTACCCCCGGCTGCGGCTGCGGCGGAAGCCGGCCAGCATTTTCGACTACGAGCTCGAGGACTTCGAGGTGCTGGACTACCAGCACCACCCCGGTATCAAAGCACCCATCGCCGTGTGAAAGGGCATTCGCCTTGAACGAGAAGAATAACTCCACCGATTCCACCCGCTACTACCCTGCCGGCGATCCGGGGAAGCCTGGACTGGACCTCGATGAGGCCCTGGCCGCCCGCGGGTTCGGTACCTCCGGAGTGCCGCTGGTCGGCATGATCTGGGCGCAGACCGGGGACGGCGTGATTGGCAGGGACGGCGGTATGCCCTGGCACCTGCCCGAAGATCTGGCCCATTTCAAGGCCACCACCCAGGGGCATCCGGTGATCATGGGCCGGCGCACCTGGGAATCGTTCCCGGCGGCCTTCAGGCCGCTGCCCGGCCGCACCAACATCGTGATCTCCTCCCGTCCGGATCTGGCAGCCGAGCTCGGCCCGCAGGGCGCCGTCGTCGTCTCTTCGCTCGAAGCAGCACTGGAAGCCGCCGAGGGCAGTGAGGGAAGCAGCCGGATCTGGATCGTGGGCGGATCGCAGCTGTATGCGGCGGCTGAACCGCTGGCCGATGTTGCCATTGTCACGGTGATCAACACGGAGACCGAAGGGGACAGCTATGCTCCCCGGCTGGGTCCGGACTGGACCTTCACCGCCGTCAGCCCGGCCCAGGACTGGTATACCTCCGCCAATGGCCTGCAGTACCGGATCGCGCTGTGGACCCGGAACCGCGGCGTAACCGATCAGGACAGCAGCCAGCCACTGGCTTAGACTGAATCCCATGACATCAGCAGCTACCTCTGTTCCCACCGCGGGCTTCGTCGGCTGGCGGGGTATGGTCGGTTCCGTCCTTATGCAGCGCATGCAGGATGAAGGCGATTTCGACCTGATTAACCCCGTCTTCTTCTCCACCTCCAACGCGGGCGGCAAGGCACCGGCCTTCGCCCAGGGTGCCGGCGCCCTGGAAGACGCGTACGACATTGAGACGCTGGCCAAGCTGCCGATTATTGTCACCACGCAGGGCGGCGACTACACCGCCGAGGTCTACCCCAAGCTGCGCGACGCCGGCTGGGACGGGCTGTGGATCGATGCCGCTTCGACGCTGCGCATGGACGACAGCTCCATCATCGTGCTGGACCCGGTCAACCGCGACGTCATTGATGCGGGCCTGGCCCGCGGCGTGAAGAACTTTGTGGGCGGCAACTGCACGGTGTCCTGCATGCTCATGGGCCTGGGCGGACTGTTCCGCAACGGTCTCGTTGAGTGGGGCACCTCCATGACCTACCAGGCGGCCTCCGGCGGCGGCGCCCGCCACATGCGGGAACTGCTGAACCAGTTCGGCACCCTGAACTCCGCCGTGGCAGCCAACCTGGCCGATCCGGCGTCGGCCATCCTGGAAATTGACCGGGCGGTCCTGGCCCAGCAGAAGGATCCGTCGATGGATTCTTCCCAGTTCGGTGTTCCGCTGGCCGGTTCGGTCATCCCCTGGATCGACGCGGACCTCGGCAACGGCCAGTCCAAGGAAGAGTGGAAGGGCGGCGCGGAAACCAACAAGATCCTCGGCCGCCACACCGCCGAAGCCGCACGGATTCCGTTCGACGGCCTCTGTGTGCGGATTGGTGCCATGCGCTCCCACTCCCAGGCACTGACCCTGAAGCTCACCGAGGACCTGTCCATCGGCGAGATTGAACGGATCATCGACGCCGATAACGAGTGGGCGAAGGTGGTTCCGAACACCAAGGAAGCCACCATGGCCGAGCTGACCCCCGTGGCGGTCACCGGCACCCTGGACATTCCGGTGGGCCGGATCCGCAAGCTGGAAATGGGTCCGCAGTACATCAGCGCCTTCACGGTCGGCGATCAGCTTCTCTGGGGTGCGGCCGAGCCGCTGCGCCGGATGCTGCGCATCGCCACCGGCAACCTCTAGCTCCACAAAATACAAAAGCGGCCGTTTGGAATTCCAAACGGCCGCGTTTGTGTTTCCCGGCGGGCCGGTGGTCAGTCGGCGCCGATGGCGGCGGCTTCCTCCGGCACGGTGTGCGGATCCGGGTCGCCGGCTTCCTGCCGCAGGAGCAGCAGTCCGGCGGCTGCGGCACAGCAGATGGCGCCCGCCCAGAAGGGTGCCCGCATACCCAGCCACCCGGCCAGATGCCCCACCAGAACGGCGGACACTGCACCGCCGAACCAGCGCAGGAAGTTATAGCCGGCACTGTTAACGGCGCGGGGGCCGGTTCCCGAACTCATGGCGGTCCCGGTGAAGAGGGTGTTCAGGATGCCGGAGAAGATGCCGGACACGATGATCCCGATGACAACCACGGTCTTGTTGCCCACCGCCATGGCGAGCAGGACCACGGCGTACACCAGCACGGCCAGAACCGCGCCGCCGCGTTCCCCGAACCGGCGGGCCACCTTAGGCGCCAGGACCACACCGGAGACCGCCACGCACAGGCCCCAGCCGAAGAAGACGAAACCGACGTAGAACGCACCTTCCTCCAGAACGAACGGCGCCCACGCGATAATGGCGAAGAATGCTGCTGTGTAGAAGGCAGAGCCCAGCGAGGTCAGGAGCAGGTTGCGGTTGCGCAGCGCCAGGAGGGGGTCAATGAGCCGGATCCGCTGGCGTTCGGTCTTCCCTCGATCCTTGGCCAGCATGGTGGCGCAGAGGATCACTCCGAGGGCCATCAGGACGGCGGTGCCGGCGAAGGGGCCGCGCCAGGAAATTGTGCCCAGTGCTGCGCCCAGCAGCGGGCCGACGGCGAGTCCGACGCCGAGCGCTGCCTCGTACAGCAGGATCGCCCCGGCCTGCCCGCCGGCAGCCGCACCAACAATGACCGAGAGAGCGGTAGCGATGAAGAAGGCGTTGCCCAGTCCCCAGAGGGCCCGGAGCCAGACCAGCGCTTCGATGCTGTTCACCAGGGCGCAGGCCCCGGCGGCCACAACGATCAGCACCAGGCCGGTAATCAGGGTCCGTTTGGCGCCTAAGCGGTAGGACATCACGCCGGTGACCAGCATGGCCACAACCTGGACTCCGAGATAGGAGCCGAAGAGCAGGGTGGTCTGGGTGGGCGATGCGCCAAGCTCTTCGGTGATGGTGTTCAGGATCGGATCAACCAGGCCAATGCCCATAAACGCGATCACGGCGGCAAAGGCAGTTACCCAGACCGTCTTCGGCTGCCCCCGCAGCGCATCTGTGAGCCGGGGGTGGGCCGGCTGGCCCTGCACGGCTGCAGCTTTACTCATGTCTCTGTGTGCCTTTCCGGTTACGTACTTAGTTCGCTTCGTCATCCGGGAGCACGGAACTGTCTCCGTCCGGCCCCGGACCCAGTGCCAGCAGACGCCCAATAGCCGGGACAGCGCTCTCCAGCAGCCGGCGGTCTGGCGCCGGCAGACGCTCCAGCAGCAGGGCAAAGGCGTGGTTCCGCCGGGTCACCAGTTCCTGTACCTGCTTCCGGCCCTTTTCAGTCAGGTCAATCACCACGGCCCGGCGGTCTGCCGGATCAGCCCGGCGCTCCACCAGGCCCAGTTTGACGAGGCCGTTGACTACGGAGGTGGCGGACGGGAGCTGAACACCCTCCAGGCCCGCCAGCTCCCCCATCCGCAGCGGTCCGCGGTCCACCAGGGTGGTCATCGTGGAGGACTGCGAGGCGGTCATGTCCCAGCCCGGAAGCCGCCGGCGGCTCAGATGGTAGAGCCGGGGCAGCATGGGACGCAGCTGCCGGGACAGATCGAGGGATTCATCGAAGCTCATACTTAGGAAGTCTAACTATTCTGAGGTCTAAGTTTAAATCGAGCCAGCTGTCTCAGCGTTCCGGACAGCAAAAAGCGGCCGTCCGGTGAGCCGGACGGCCGCTTGACGCAGGTAAGTTAGAGGGCGCAGTTGATGAGCAGCGGCTCCGGCTGCAGCCGGATACCGAACGCCTGCTCGACGCCGTCGGCCACCGCCCGCGCGATCGCCAGCAGATCCTGCGCTGATGCATCCCCCCGGTTGGTCACCGCGAGTGTGTGTTTGGCGGACAGCGAGGCCCGCCCGTCCGCGATCGCGCTGCCGGGCTGCCCCGGCAAGCCGAAGCCCTTGCCGAAGCCGGCGTACTCGATCAGCCAGGCGGCACTGAGCTTGACCATGCCTGGCTCGGCGACGGGATACCGCGGGGCTTCGGCGGGGAGCTTGTCCGCATCCGGGGCCGGGAGGATCGGGTTGGTAAAGAAGGAACCCGTGCTGAAGGTGTCGGGATCTGCGGGGTTCAGGACCATCCCCTTGCCCGCGCGCAGCCGGAGCACCTCACGGCGCACATCTGCGGCGTCGGCCGTGTCCCCGACGTCCACACCCAGGGCCCGGGCCAGTTCGGCGTAACGGATCGGTGCACTGGCCCTGCCCTGGGTGAGGGAGAACTCCACGCTGAGCACCACATACCGGGGGGAGCCGTTCACGGTGGTGCGCTTCAGGAGCGAATCGCGGTACCCAAATTCCAGTTCCGCCGCTCCGAAGCGGCGCTGCTGCCGGGTTTCGCGGTCCCAGGTCTGCACGGAGACGATGCTGTGTGAAACGTCGGCCCCGTAGGCACCCACGTTCTGCACCGGCGTCGCGCCGGCCAGGCCCGGGATGCCGGAAAGCGCTTCCAGTCCGGAGTACCCTTCGGCCACGGTCTGGGCGACGAGCTCATCCCAGGGGTGGCCCGCCTGCGCCTCGACGATTGCAGTTCCGGCCCTGCCGCCCCGGATGCTCACGCCGCGGTTCCCGACGTGCACCACCGCTCCGTCAAAGCCGGCGTCGGAAATCAGCAGATTGGAGCCCCCGCCCACCAGCAGGAGCGGTTCGGAGGCCTCGTCCGCTGCCCGGACCAGGCCGATCAGTTCGTCAGCCGTTTCGGCGAACAGGTAACGCCGTGCGGGTCCGCCCACACGGGAAGTAGTCAGGGATGCCAGCTGCAAAGTCGTCAGTGCGCTCACCAGATCCGGACAACCGCCTGCGCCTTGACCAGGACCTTTTGCCCGTTAAAGGTGACCGTCAGGTCCACGCGTGCAGTGGAATTGTCAGCGTCAACGGCACCGATGGTACCGGTGACGTCGACGACGGCGCCGGGGGAACCATCGATGTCCTCAACGGTGACCGGGCGGGTGAAGCGGGTCTGATAATCCAGTACGGCCCCGGGATCGCCAATCCAGTCGGTGACCAGCTGGACAGCCGCACCCATGGTGAACATACCGTGGGCAATCACCCCGGGGAGTTCCACGGACCGGGCGAACCGCTCGTTCCAGTGGATCGGGTTAAAGTCGCCGGAGGCACCGGCATAACGGACCAGGTCCGCCCGGCTGATCTCGATGGTGGTGCTGCCGATGACCTGGCCGACTGTCAGTTCGCTAAGTGCAATGGACATGGTTACTGGCCTTCTCCCCGGACGAGGATGGATGAGACGGTGGTTGCGACCTTTTCGCCCTCCACTGTGGAGATTTCAGCGCGGGTGCTGATCAGGGCGCCATCACCCATGGCACGCACGGAATCAACATGCAGTTCGGCCACGAGTTCATCGCCGGCCACAATGGGCCGGAGATGTGTGAAGCGCTGGTCGGCGTGGACCACGCGCGAAAAATCGATGCCTGCCCCGGGGTCATTGATCAGCTGGGCATCCGCCTGCTGGGCCACGATGATCGCGAAGGTCGGCGGGGCGATCAGGTCCGCGTAGCCGAGCTTCTGGGCAGCATCGGTCTCAAAGTGCGCGGGATGAACCGCTTTCACGGCGCGGGCAAACTCACGGATTTTCTCCCGCCCCACCTGGTAAGGCTCCCCCGCCGGGTAGCTGCGGCCCTGCAGGTCGGGGTTGATGCTCATTTGGATCCCTTCATCCGGCGTTTGGCGTCGCGGGCTCGCACCACCATACCGCTGAGGTGTGCGCTCATGCCCACCACAATCACCGGCAGGGCGAGGTACATAATGATCTGCTGGTTGGTCACAGCCCCGAGGAGGACCATCAGGATTCCGGCGCCCGTCACGGAGAGTGCGGTGACGACCAGCCGGCGGTACAGAGGGGATCCGGTTTCCCAGGGGGTGTTAAGCATGGTTTCAGAATACAGTCGGGGCCCTGGCCCTGCCGAAACGCCGTGGCGGGCACCGCAGGGGGATGCCGCCAGGACCCGGTTTAGAAGAGCGGCTCCTGCAGGGCCGGCAGTGTGCTGCTGAACCGGCCCAGTTCCAGCCGCCGGCCTTTGAGCTGGGTGAGGTCGGCCAGGAAACAAAGCTCCGCATCGCCGGCCGCCACCAGTGCAGTGCTCCCCAGCATGCCGCGGATCAGCAGACCGTGTTCGCCGGTGGTCAGCGGCAGCGGGTAGATCCCCGCACCGTGCTGTTCCAGCACGGCATCGAAGGCCGCTGGACGGGACCAGGAATCCTTGACGACCTCGAAGCCTGCGGGATCCAGCGTGAAGAGCAGCGCGCGGGCGGCCTCCGCGTGGCCGGTATTGATGTCAGTGATGGCCGCTGCAGGAAGCGGCGCTGCCAGGGACGCACATTTAGCCCCGGCCCGGACGGCCTGGGTGAGGCCCAGCCCGGAAGACAGGGCATCTTCCAGGACACGGACCCGCAGCCCGTCCACGGCCCTGGCAACATACTGGGCTGCAAGGGCGCCCTGTTCCGTCAGGCGCAGGATCCGGCGCTGGTCCGCGGCGGTCCCCACCTTGGTGGTGCCGTCGGCAAAGGTGGCGATGTACAGCCACTGCGGGCGGGCAAGATAGTTCCGCAGCCCGGCAGGAAGCGGCCCGCCGCGGTGGCTGTTGTGCACCAGGCGGCTCTCATCCCGGGCGAAGCAGCGCCCGCACTGGTAACCGCGTTCAGCCGGGGCCTGCGCCGGGCAGGGATGGGAGACCCGGCCGGTCTCCTGCACCTGGTCATAGCCCAGGCAGTACCGCGGTGCCCCGGGCTGGATCCGGAAGCGCAGTTCGGTCCCGGCGTCCAGCCGCAGCGGATGCTGCGTACCGTCGGGGGCCTGGAGCCGAAGCACCGCGCCGCCGGCGTCCCAGGCTGGGCCGGAACAGAGGTAACTGGATTCACTCATGGAAGCGGACGGTCATACGTGCACGGACTCCTGGACAGGAACAGGGGCGGGAGGTGTTTTTACGGTACCCCACCCGCTGCCGCCGGCTGCCGCGCCTGTCAGCGGAACGCGGGAAGGCCGGTGAGCCGCTGACCCAGGATCAGGGTGTGCACCTCGTCGGTTCCTTCATAAGTGCGGACGGATTCCAGGTTGTTCGCGTGGCGCAGCGGCGAGTACTCCAGCGTGATGCCGTTGCCGCCGAGGATCGTCCGGGCTTCCCGGGCGATGGCGATCGCTTCCCGAACATTGTTGAGCTTGCCAACGGAAATCTGGTGGTTCTGCAGTGTTCCGGCGTCCTTCAGCCGGCCGAGGTGCAGGGCCAGCAGGAACCCTTTATTGATCTCCAGAGCCATGTCCACCAGCTTCTGCTGAGTGAGCTGATAGCCCGCCAGGGGCTTGTCGAACTGCAGCCGGGCCTTGGAATATGCCAGGGCTGCCTCGAAGGAATCCCGGGCAGCTCCCATGGCCCCCCAGATGATGCCGTAGCGGGCTTCGTTGAGGCAGGAGAAGGGACCGCGCAGTCCCTGCGCGTCCGGCAGCCGGGCCTCGGCCGGGACGCGGACGTCGGTCAGCTCAATCTCGCACTGGATGCTGGCCCGCATGGAGAGTTTCGGCGCGATCGGTGTGGCGGTGAAACCTCTGGAACCTGTGGGGACCAGGAATCCGCGGATCCCTTCCTCGGTCTGCGCCCAGATCACGGCCACGTCTGCGACATTGGCCAGTCCGATCCAGCGCTTTGTTCCGTTCAGCACCCAATCGCCGCCGTCCCGGCGGGCGAAGGTCTTCATAGCGGACGGGTCGGAACCGGCGGTGGGTTCCGTGAGTCCGAAACAGCCGATGATTTCGCCTGCGGCCATTCCGGGCAGCCAGCGGGTCTTCTGTTCCTCGGAACCCCACTTGGCGATGGCACTCATAGCCAAGGATCCCTGGACGGAGACGAACGTCCGCAGCCCGGAATCACCGGCTTCCAGTTCCGCACCGGCAACCCCGTATTCCACGGCGGTGCGGCCGGCGCAGCCATAACCGTGCAGGTGCATGCCCAGCAGCCCAAGCTTGCCCAGCTCGGGGACGATTTCCAGCGGAAAGTGTGCGGCCTCGTACCAGCCGGCGATGTGGGGACGGATCTGCTCATCCACGAAGTCCCGGACAGCGGACCGGAGGACCAGTTCCTCACCGCGGAGCAGGGAATCGAAGTCGATGAGATCAGCGGGTTCAAGGGTTTCCCCGGTGAGGGATGCAGTGTCGGTCATGCGGATACGCTACGTCCGCGTGCGACATGCGTCATTGAACATTCCAGCCAAGATGGACGCCAATGACGGATGATTTGTCCTATGGTTTCACTCACGGAGCTCAGCACGGCCTTAGGGCCCAGCCTGGTGCCGGTCAGCCGGCGGGCACTCCCGCCCCGCCAGCTCACCGGCGTCCACGTGTCCGAGCTGGAAGATCCCACACCCTATCTGGAGGGTGGCGAGCTCCTGCTAACTACGGGTATACCGCTTGGCGGTTCATCCTCGGCGGCAGCCGGCTATGTGGCCCGGCTCCACGCCAAGGGGATCCATGCCCTGGGCATCGGACTCGGCCCCTGGCTGGAGCAGGTTCCCGCGCAGCTTATCCAGGCCTGTGATGAAGCTGGAATCAATCTGCTGGCAGTGCCCGACGGCGTGCCGTTCCAGCAGGTATCCCGCGCTTTCTGGGGCCTCACAGCCCGCAGCGGGCAGGCCGACCTGCTGGGCAGCCTCGGCACACAAACCACCCTCGCGCAGGCAACCATGCGTCCGGACGGAACCTCCGCCGTCGTCCGCGGCCTGGCCCAGGCGCTGGGTGGCTGGGCCGCCTTCCTGCCGGCGGACGCGGGACCGGCCAGGTACTGGCCGGAAAGCACCGGGGCGCTCCTGCCCCAGCTCCGGACGGAAACCATCCGGCTGAACCGGACCGGCACGCATTCTGCGGCCACGTTTGAAATCCACGGGCAGGCCGTTGTCGAATATCCGATTCCGTCGGGCGGAAAGAACGGACGGAACGAACGGATTCATGGCTTCCTTGCCGTCGGGCCCGGGCGGAAGCTCACCGCGGCAGACCGCCAGGTGATCCTGACTGCCTGCACCCTCCTGGCGTTGAAAGGCAGGCAGCGGGAAGCCGCCTCCGGCACCACCTCCGCCCTCGGCTCGGCGGTAGCCAAGCTGCTGCTGCACGGGCACCCGGAAGCTGCCCGTCTCCTCGCTGAGGACGTGGGGCTGGCGCAGCTGCCCGGGCGGGTCCGGGTCCTGGCGCTTCCGGCGGACGACGCCGATGCCGCGGATCTGCTTCGGGGTGCCTTGGCGCTGGTTCCCGAGGCCGGGGTACCCCCGCTCCCCCGCGATCTGCTCTCCAGCCTCCTGCGGCATGAGCGCGACGGCCTGCTTTATGTGCTGCTCCCCCAGGACACGTCAGCTGCCGGCATCCACAGCGCAGAATCCGCGGTCCTGCCGGCGGAAGTGGTTCCCGGGCTGGCCGGCGCCGTCAGTGAACCGGTTTCCCTGGGTGAAGTGGCCGGGCTGGTGCCTGGGCTGCGCCGCTCGGTGACCCAGGCACCCCCGGGCATGCTGGCCGGCACCGGAAATCCGCACCATGCCGGCGCCCAGGTTTGGGTGCAGAAGCTGGCGCAGTACCCCCGGGCTGATTTGGTGGGCACGGTGGCCGAGTACCTCCGGCACCGGGGACATTGGGAGAACACCTCGCGTGCTTTGGGCGTGCACCGCAATTCGCTCCGGCACCGCATCAGCATCGCCGTGTCGCTGCTGGGTGTGGACCTGGACGATCCCGATGTCTCCGCACCCCTGTGGCTGGAGCTGCGTCAGTACGGACGGTAGCCGGTAGAGGGCCTTCTCCTTATCGGTGCCAGCCCGGTACTGCCTCCTCCGCCGCCTTGTCTTCCGCGGCCCCTTCCATGCCGTCCTGCAGCCAGGCCACCACATCCCCGGTGTGCTCGCCGAGCCGCGGCGGCGCCTCGGCGCGGGGTGCCAGGGGCGGATCCCAGAGAGCAGGATGCCGGATCTGCCGTCCGGCGGACTGTCCGGAAGAATCCCGGACTTCAATGGTGGGTTCCAGACCCAGGGACTCGGCGTAGTCGATGCCTTCATCGATTCTGGAGACCCGGCCGGCAGGGACTCCGGCGCCGGCCAGGCGCTGCTGCCACACCGCGGCAGGCGCGGTTCCCAATAGTTCCTCGAGCCGGGGAATCAAAACCTCCCTGCGCTCCACGCGGGCACTGTTCGTGGCAAAGCGCGGGTCTGCGGCCAGTTCCGGAGCACCCAGCTCCGCGGCGAGCCGGACAAACTGGGTGTCGTTTCCACAGGCGACGGCCAGCGGCCCGTCGGCGCAGCCCAGCAGCTCGTACGGCACGATCGAGGGATGTGCGTTACCCATCCTGGCGGGCACTATCCCGGCACCGAGGTAGGCCTGGGCCTGGTTCACCAACGCTCCCTGCAGGCTGGAGAGCAGGTTCACCTGGATGTGGCTGCCACGGCCGGAGTCGCGGCGGGCCTGCAGCGCGGCCAGGACGGCAATGGCAGCGTCCTTGGCTGTCAGTACGTCCACCAGGGCCACCCCGGCCTTCATCGGAGGACCGTCGGCCTCCCCGGTGATGCTCATCAGCCCGCCGAGGGCCTGGACCACAAAGTCGTAGCCGGGCAGGGTCCGTCCGCCTTCGGCACCGAAACCGGAGATGGAGACGTAGATCAAACCGGGGTTGGCGGCGCTGAGTTCGTGATAGCCCAGCCCCATCCGGGCGAGGCCGCCGGGCTTGAAGTTCTCCACCAGGACATCCGCACGGAGGGCGAGTTCCTTCGCCAGGCGCAGATCGCCGTCGTCCCCCAGGTCCAGGCACACTGATTCCTTATTCCGGTTCACGGATTCGAAATACGTGGCTCCTGCTCCCGCCCCGGACCAGGGCGGGCCCCAGCTGCGTGTGTCATCGCCGGTGCCGGGACGCTCCACCTTGATCACCCGTGCCCCCAGGTCTGCCAGGGTCATGGTGCACAGCGGCCCGGCGAGGATGCGGGAGAAATCGGCTACCAGTATTCCTGCGAGGGGGCGCTGCCCGGTCCGCAAGGCGGGGTCGTTCAAGGCGGGGTGATTCAACCCGGGCTCGTCCGATACAGAGTCATGCGGTCCGGGTTCGTCGCTGGGCACTGGGTGGCTCCCCTTCACTATGGCTGGGAGGCTGGCTCCCAGGCTGCCTCCACCCTAGGCAGCGGACCGGGAAAGCGTGTGGACTTCCTGTCCAAGGGTCTTGGACAACCTGCACAGTGCCTGGAGAATTCCGCTCAGTTTCCGCCGATCACCAGGATGGCAGAGCCGGTACCGGACCTTCCACCTCTATATGCTGTGAGTCCCCGCGGGCCAGCCACTGCAGCAGGCCCTCTCGGTCGGACAGAATGCGCTGGCCGCCATTGCCGATTGTCCACTCGTCGCGCTCCTCGGTGACCAATGTCATCCCCGGAGCACCCTTGGCGCGCAGCACCCGCACTACGGCCTCAAGCGCGTTCAATAGTGAATCCGGGTCGGCCTCCTCGATGGTCCAGGCGGTGTCGAGGTCGTGGTGATGCACAACCACCTCGGAAATCCGAAGCGCCACGATGGACGTGGACGGAATCGATTTACCGTCCACCCGCACTTCCGGCGCAGCGAGTTCCCCGCCCAGCCGCTCGGCCTGTTGAGCGAAAGCCTCGGCGGACCCGCGGAGTTCTTCCAGAAGATCCACCCGGGGCAGGCCAGCGAGGTTAGAGGCTGCTGGGGACTGGGCCTGTCCTGGGGTGCTCACGGTGTTCCCCCTGCCGTAAACAGCCTCGTCTACGAGCTGTGTCAGGGTGCGGCTGCCACCGGCGATGTGGGCCAGGACATCTGCACGGGTCCACCCCTCGCAGAGAGAAGGGCAGGCCATTTCGTCCTCGGACAGGGAAGTCGCCGTGGCCAGCAACATGTCCGTTTCCCTTCTCAATCGGGACAGATCTGAATGGAGGCGTGCGCGGTTTATCATCTCCCCAGCCTATCGAGGCGTTCAGATGCGGGCCAGCATCTAAACGCGCTTATTCATATTCTAAATATATGAATAACTGGGCCCATGATCTCAAGTCACAGAGGTTGACCACTCAGACCTATTAGATATGTGAAATGTTCTATTAGGGCTTATTGTGGTTAGGATTCGAATCAATTGCCGGGCCAGAAGGCCACCTAGGGAAGGATAGTGCCGCGATGGACATCCGCCAGTTGAACTATTTCATCGCGGTTGCCGAGGAGAGACACTTCGGCCGCGCAGCCAAGCGCCTGCATATGGCACAGCCACCTCTCTCCCAGCAAATCCGCCAGTTGGAGGAACAGCTTGGAGTCCGGTTACTGAACCGGACCACCCGCAGAGTGGATCTGACAGCCGCGGGCCAGCTGCTGCTGGACCGCGGACGGCAGATCATAAACGACGTAGCCACGCTTCAGGCCGATGTCTATCAGGTCGGGCGGGGCGCCACCGGCGTTTTGCGGGTAGGTTTCTCCGGCTCGGCAACTTACGGTGTTATGCCCCGAATCGTCCGACAGGCCAAGCAGGTCCTACCCGGCCTCTCCCTTTCGCTGCACGGCGAGATGCTCACACCGTTCATGGAAGCGGGTCTGAGGGACGGCACGCTGGACGCCGCCTTGCTGCGTCCCCCCGTGGTCTCACCGGACATCGACTACCGGACTGTGACCAGGGAACCGCTCGTCGCCGCGATCCCTTCGCTCAGTGCCCTGGCCGGGGTTGGACCGGTGGCCATGAACGAGCTGCAGGACCAGGATTTTATCGCCTACGGACCGGAATCTGTGCTCCACCGCACCACCTCGGACCTCTGCCGCGAGGCGGGCTTCCAACCACGCATCGCCCAGGTGGTTGGTGAGACATCAACGATGTTGGCCTTTGTAGCAGCAGGGGGCGGGGTGGCCGTTATGCCATCCAGCGTCCAAGCCTTCCAGCTTGAGGGCGTGGCCTACCGGGAGATTGAAAACGTCCCCGATGTCGAACTCGCTGTCGCCTGGCTGCGCGGCCATCAGTCAGCGCTGCTGCAGAACTTTCTCGACGTTGTGATTTCCGCAACTGCCGATCCCCCGGAGCCGGCCGCCTCCGCGCCGTTTTCCAACGATGAAAGGCCTTCCCACCCATGAAGATCGCAGCCATAGAAGCGATTCCCTATACGATTCCCTACCGTCACCCGCTGCACTTCGCATCCGGCTCCGTGCACGAAGCCGACCATGTGCTCATCAGGCTCCGTACGGACGAAGGGCTGGTGGGCACGGCAGATACTCCACCGCGTCCCTACACGTACGGGGAGACCCAGAAATCGATCATCGCGGTGGTGGAGGACATTTTTGCCCCGCAGCTCATTGGCGTTGACATTTTTGACCGCGAAAAGGTCCAGGCAATTCTGTACCGGACAGTTCACAACCAGACGGCCAAGGGAGCTGTGGATATTGCTCTCTGGGACGTTATAGGTAAAGTGCTTGGACAGCCGGTGACCAAGCTGCTGGGCGGGTACACAGATTCTCTGCGCGTCTCCCATATGCTCGGATTCAAGCCAGCGCCGGAGCTGCTGGCGCTGGCCTTGGAATTCCGTGAGAAGCACGGCATCAACACGTTCAAACTCAAGACCGGCCGCCGCCCGCTTCACCTCGACGTCGAGGCCGCCCGGGTTTTGCGTGAGGGCCTTGGGGAAGAAGCTGAGCTCTACATGGACGCCAACCGGGGCTGGTCCGCTGTGGAGGCTGCCGAGGTACTTCGCCGGACGGCGGATTTAGGGTTGCAGTTCCTGGAGGAGCCGGACGATGCCCGTGAGGTCCTCGGCCGCCGCCGCCTGGCAGCGAACTCTCCCATCCCCATCGCAGCCGACGAGTCCGCCGCCAACCTCGGTGAAGCTGCCCGCGAGATCCTGACCGGCGGGGCGAATCTTCTTGCCGTGAAAACAGCCCGCTCCGGCTTCACTGAGGCGGCCAAAATCGTTGGGATGGCGGAGGGAATGGGGATCGATGTTTATATCGGCAACCAGATCGACACCCAGGTCGGCACCGCTGCCTCGGTGACCTTTGGTGCTGCATTCGCCCACACAGCCAAGCGCGCAGCGGAGCTTTCCAACTACCTGGACATGGCCGATGATCTGCTGGCAGAGCCTTTGGTCATCACGGGAGGACGCATCCGTGTTCCTGAGGGCTCCGGTGCAGGTACGGCTGTTGACGAAGAAAAACTCTCGCACTACCGCACAGACCGCTAACCCTCCCCATCCACCGAAAGGGAACTCATGAAGTACCTGGTCCACATGGACGTAAACCTGCCCGTCGACATGCCGGCCCGCGAAGCGGCGGAGATCAAGGCCACGGAGAAGGCCTACTCGCAGCAACTGCAGCGCTCGGGTAAGTGGCCGGAGATCTGGCGCGTGGCGGGGAAGTACGCCAACTACTCAATACTGGACGTCGATTCGCACGACGAACTCCATGAGATCCTGCAGAACCTGCCGTTGTTTCCCTACATGCAGATTTCCGTGGTGCCCCTCGCCAAACACCCCTCTGACATCAAGTAAGCGCCCGGGGCTGAGCCGGTCTGAGGACCAGCCGCTGCCTGTCACGCCTTTGAGTGATAAACGCCCGCAAGCTCACTCCGGGAGCGGATTCCCATCTTCCGGTAGAGCCGGGTCAAGTGATACTGCACCGTTTTTTCGGCAAGGAACAGCGCCCGGGCAACCTCCTTGTTGGTGGCTCCACCCGCTACCAGCTCGGCGACGGCTCTTTCCTGGGCCGTTAGCTGAAAGTGGCGCTCGCTGAGAGCGGAGAGCAGGGGGTCTGCGACGTCCCGCACGTTCCCGACGTCGAGGCCTGTTGCCTTAAGCTCACGGTCGCACCGTTCCACGTAGGTGGCCGCGCCCAGGGAATCGTACAGGTTCCGTGCGGCGCGCAGGACCGATGACGCCAGGCCCCGTTTCCCCGCCCGGCGCATGCTTTGACCGAAGGCAAAACCCACTCGTGCCCGCAGGTACGGCCGATTGAGTCCCCGCAAATAGCCCAGCGACGCCTCGAAATGTTCCCGGGCGCTGTCAGCGTCTCCCTGCGCGGCCACAAGCCTGCCCCTCGCCCACGCTATCCGCGCCATATCCGAGGGCACTTCGCGCTCGCGAGGCATTGCTTCAAACTTCGTGAGGAACGATTCGGCGGCGTCGAGCTGGTCCGTCATCACAAGGGCATTGATATAGGTGTCCTGCCACGGCCAAAAGGACACCCGGTTCTCGGTCCACGGGTCCAACTCCGCCAGAGGCTGGAGGACAGCCAAAGCGCCTTCGTAGTCCGCTCTTGCCTCGTGGAAGCGTGCCAGGGCAAGGCTCGCCGGCACCTGCATGGCGCGGTACGTCCCGGGCTGCACTGCGGCCTGGGAAACGTAGTACCGTGCCCGGTCCCAGTCTCCCCGCATGGACCAGAGTTCGGCCGCCGTCCAGTAGAGCAGGGGGCGGATCAGCGGCATTCGCGAGGTCTCGAGGCGCACGGATGCCCGGGCCACAGTGTCCGCTGCTGCATCCCAGTTACCCAGCACCAGGTGAGTCCGCGCCAGCCAGGCCTCGGCCCACAAGGAAATCCGCATAGATCCGCCGCGGTGTTCTGTGGGAGCCGCTGCCTCAAAGTTCGCAAGGGCTGCCTCAGCGTTGTCAAGGCGCAGTGCCAGCCAGCCGGCTCCCATCTGTACGCGCTGCTTCTGGGCGTTCTCTGCGGCATGTTCGAAGGCCCGGCGGTATGAGGTCTCTGCATCGGCCAACCGGCCCTGGGCATACAAGCCCAGACCGTAAATGGCCTCTGATTCAATGTGAGCGGGGGTTCCCGGCTGCGTTAATCCCATCGCCTTTTCTGCCCAGGTGGTCATCAGCGGGCCGTCCCAGGACGCTACTCCGTGCAGGACGAAGCGCTGTGCCACCTGCGCCGCGGTTGTCGGATCACGATGCAGACTGGAAGTGCGCCAGGCCACGTCAAGGTGCTTCCGGGCGCTGTTGTTCTGTCCCGACGTGGTGGAAAGATAGCCCAGCACGGACGAGCGAAGAGGAGAAGGGTCCAGGGCGTCCACTGCCGCAGCCCACATTTGGGCCTGGGAGATGTTCCCGGATCCCACCAGCGCGTCCACCGCCCTCAGCAGCCTGTCATTCCGGGACCGGATGTCCAGAGAAAGCCGCGAAGCCGCAAACAAGGCTGTCGAGGCATCCTGCCACGCGCCGATCAAGGCCTGACGGCGGGCGAATTCCTCCAGCTCTTTCGCCAGCGACTCGTCCGCTCCGGGTGTGGCGGAGGCACGGTGGCCCAACCGTTCAGCCTCGGTCTGCACGGTTTTTGCGGCCAGACGGTGGAGAGCAATTCGCCGGCTGGGAACGATTTGTTCGTAGATGGCCTCGGCGGTGCCTGGCTCATAGAACGTGAGCGAAGAACGTGCTTGGTCAACAGCCAGACTCAACAGCCCAGCGCGATGTCCCTCATCCAGGGCCGGAATGACCGTCTCCACGCCGCTGACCAGAGCGACGTCGGCCAGGCTTGCCGTGGGCCCAAGCACAGACGCCGCCTCAGCGACGGCAACCAGCACCGGAGACGCTGCGCCCATCAGACTGCGCACCCGGGCACGCACACGGGACGTCGGCGGCAGAGAGTGAAACCACGTCTGCCAGGTTTCCGCCGGCAGTTCCTGGAGCAGCTCCACGATCGCTCGCGCAAGCCCTCCGGTGTGCTGGACCAGGCTGTGGGCGGCGCTCGCGCCGAGCTCAACGCCGGCGGTCCTGCGGGCTAGATCCTGCACCTCCTCCGGGGTGAGCGGAGTCAGCGCGATGGTGTCCACCCTGTGACTCGTCAGAAAGTCCAGGGCGCCCGCGGGGACAAGTCCGGCGTCATGGGGGTTGAGCGTGAGCACGAACATTATCCGTTTTCCGTGCAGCCGGCGCATAACGAAGGTAAGGATACGCAGGCTTTCCACATCGAGCTTGTGGACGTCATCGACGGCCACAACTACGCTGCCATGAGGCTCCAGTCCTTCGAGGTGGGCGCTGAGGGTGGCGGCGTATTTGAGCACCTGGGCGGGAGTAAGGCCGGCGACGGGGCAGGAACGCAAAGCCAGTCCGACGTCGTGATTCCTGACCGAGCGCAAGGGTAACGTGCGCATCAGCTGGGAGTAGCCCGCGAGGGCAAACTGCGCCTCCCAGTCGTCGCCCATGGCGGACAAGACGCGCACGCCGCGGGCAGCCGTGCGGCAGTGCTCAAGAAAGTGCTCGAGCACTGCCGTCTTCCCGGACCCGGATGGCCCGGTAATCACAACTGCGCGGACCACGCCTTTCCGGGCTGAGCGAAGAATCTCCGAGAGGTTCTCAAAGACCCCTGACCGCCCAACAAGAGACAGGTCCCCCTCCACTTCACCGTGTTTTGAGGCCGCTGTCATGGCCGCAACTTTACCGGAGCCGGCTGCCCGCACTCGCCCGGTGCCCGCCAGCGGAGGCCTTCAGCCCAGGTCCCCGCCAGCGACTGGAAGAATGCTTCCGGTCAGGTAGGACGCTTCGTCGGATCCGAGGAAGACGATTGGAGCGGCTTGTTCGTCCAAGGTCGCGTAGCGCTTCAAAAAGGACGAATCAACGCTTTGGTCAACAATCACCTGGTACCAGGCCTTTTCCCGGGCCGATTCGGCCTCTGGCCCTCGCTTGACCTTGCGTGGTGGCGCCTCGGTTCCGCCGGGTGCTGTAGCCACCACACGGATGCCGCGTCCACCCACCTCCATCGCCAACGACTGAGTCAAAGCGTTGACGCCTCCTTTTGCCGCCGCGTACGGCACGCGGTGCAGCCCGCGGGTGGCTACCGAGGAAACGTTGACGATGGTACCTGAGCCCTGTTGCAGCATGGCCGGCAGCACGGCTCGGCACATCCACAGAGTTGGAAAAAGCGAGCGGCGGATCTCGCGTTCGATCTTGTCCTCGTCGTACTCTTCGTAGGGGCGGGCCCAAATGGTCCCGCCAACGTTGTTGACCAGCACGTCGACCCGGCCGTGGGCGGCCAGCGCCGCCTCAACTGCCTGCTGGGCTCCGGTAAACGTCTCCAGATCTGCAGTCACCGAGGTCGCGGAGCCTCCTGAACCGGAATCCTGCTCAGCCTCCAGGATCCCCTGCGCCACTTCATGGACCAGCTCCGCACGGTCCACGAGGACCACGGCACCACCCTCGGCACTGATCCGCTCGGCCACCTTCCGGCCGATTCCCTGGGCGGCACCGGTCACCAGCGCTACTTTTCCTGCGTAGCGGCCGGGAGTAAGGAACTGTCCTGCGTACGGCCGCACCATCAGCCGGCGACCTTGGCGACGATCGCTCCGGCCATGGTTTCCTTAGCGTCGCGTGCGTGACCCATGATGATCTCCCTCACCCGCTCCTTGTCCAGGCGCTCAAAACCGGCAACGAGAGCAAGGTGGTCCTCGGTGACCCGTTCGAAGATAGGACTGCCCTCCTCAAGGGCGGCAGCCATCTGCGCGTGGACGTCGAGCCGGCGGTAGGACTCAAGCAGCATGGGATTTTCGCAGATCGTAAAGAGGTATTCGTGGAACTCTTCGTTGGTTCGTGCGAATTCATCCGGTTGCTGAATGCTGCCGGAAGTTACCGATGGTGTGGTGGCTTCGGCGAGCCGCCGGAACTGGTGCAGCTGCTCCTCGCTGAGGCGGCCCAGCATCAATTCGCTCACTGCAAGCTCGAGGCCCATACGGGCGTCCAGCTGGGCGAAGCTGTCCTCCTTGCCGAATTCCAGCCGGCCGGTTTCCAGCGAAGAGAGAGCCTCACCGCGGCTCATGGTGTCGCCTTCGGCCTGGATTCTCTCTACGGGTGCCGGCGCACCGGTTTCGGCGTCCCCACCCGTGGCATCCTTGGGCGCGAACCGCTCGAAGTAGTAGTTGGCGGGCGTGATGCCTTCAGCGTCGAGCCATTTGGAAACGGCGTTGACCATGGGAGGCGGTCCGCACAGATAAATGTCAACGTCGCCGTCGTTCAGGTGCGAGGGCTCAATGATCTGTGTGACATAGCCCGTGTGGGGAGCGGAGGTACCGGGTTCGGAAGCAATGTAGTCCCAGGTAAAGCCGGGCACCTTCGCCTCATATTCCCGCAGCCAGTCAAGGCCGGCAATGTCGGCCTCGCGGGTCAGACCGTAGATCAGGTGGACTGGTGACGGCGGCGGGTTCTCCGATAGCTTTTCGAGGATGGACAGGAGCGGCGCGAGACCGGTTCCCCCTGCCAGGAGCAGCAGAGGACGTTTGGGCTCACGCAGGAAGAATGACCCGTAGGGACCCGTGAACTCGATGGTGTCACCCACAGCCGCCCGGTCGCGCAAGTATTCGGACATGGCGCCCTGTGGGGTTACCCGCACCATGAACGATGCATCCTTCACCTCGGGGCCGCTGCTGAACGAATATGATCGTTCCGCATCGGTTCCGGGAACCTTGAGGTTGACGTATTGGCCAGGAAGGAACGCCAGCGCATCCCTGTTTTCAACCTCAAGGGTGAAGGAAACCGTGGTTTCCGAGTGTTTGGTGAGTTCCTTCACGGTGGCGGTGAAGACGCTGGCTGAGGTTTTGGCGGATTCCGAGGTGGCAGGGATCTGAATGGCCAGATCAGACTCCGGAACCGCCTGGCAGGTGAGCATGTAGCCCTTGTCGAGCTCCTCCTCAGTCATCGCGTCCTCGATGAAGTCCCCCGGATCGAACGAGCCGGAATCGCAAAAGGCCTTGCAGGTGCCGCACGCACCGTCGCGGCAGTCCGATGGAATGTTGATGCGTGCCTTGTACGCAGCGTCCATCACCGTCTCATAGTCACCGACCTTGATGACTTTGGTGACGCCATCCTCAAAGCTGAGGGCTACTTTGTGGCCCATAATTTCCTCCTGGCTGGGGCGCGTCTTCGCGACCCGGAAAAATGCGGACATGCCTCGTTTGGGCACGTGATTCGAAATGGTCAAGACTGGTGCCAGTGATGCGCCTGGCACCGGGGTGCGGCCGTCAGACCATGTAGACGTCCACCACGTGGTGGATGTAGTCGTTCTTTAGCACTACCTTTTTCTGCATGATCACCGGTTCCCTGCCGGTGAGATCAATCGTGTAGAAACTGCTCCCGAAGTACGTGTCCGTGGTGTTGTAGCGGAAGTACAAGGTGAACCAGTTGAAGCGAACTTTCACCCGGCCGCCGTCGTGCTCCAGAATTTCTACGTCTGTGATGTTGTGCCCGGTGCGGGGCTCCGGGAGGGAGGTGGCTGAGGAGCGGTCCGTCTTGATCCGGAAAACGCGGTCCTCGATGCCGCCGCGGTTGTCGTAATAGATGAGTGAGATTTCTTTCTGCGGGTCCTCGGTCAACCGGTCGTCGACGTCCCATGCAGGCATCCAGAATTCGGAATCGGGGTGGTAGCACTGGAGCCACTCATCAAACTGGCGGTCATCGAGCAGGCGGGCTTCTTTGTACAGGAAGGCCCGGACAGTTTCCAAGGTGGCAATCTCATCAGCGGTCTTTACCGCCGCCGGCGTTCTCAGGTTGGTCATTGGTGGTGGTCTCTCTCTGGTTCCAGGTGGTCTCGGTCAGGCGGTGGCGGGCACGGCTTTCGGAGCCTGCTCCTCTGCCAGTGCCTGGTCCATGACTTCCTTCCAGTACCGGTGCTGGATCGGGTAGAGCCCCTCGTCCTCAGTGCGTACGCCGGAGGCTATAACCTTGGTCATCCCCAGCGACTGGGCCTGTTCGTCGGGACCTGCAATCTCATGGGTGGAGCCACGGGTCATGTCGTTCCAGGGCGCCGAGGTTGCCCAGTAGGTCTTATTGCAGGACCTGAACTCCTCAAGGTCGTCGGGAGTTGCCATGCCGGTGGCGTTGAAGAAGTCCTCATACTGGCGGATGCGCTTGGACCGGTTCTCCGGCGATTCGCCCTTGGGTGCGATGCAGTAGATCGTTACCTCGGTCTGGTCCGCGGAAATGGGGCGGAAGTGACGGATCTGCGAGGAGAACTGGTCCATGATGTAGACATTCGGATACAGGCAGAGGTTCCGAGAGATGTTGATCATGAAGTTGGACATCTCCTCGCCGTACTTCGCCACCAGCTCATCACGGCGGTCCCACAGGGGGCGGTCCTCCGGATTGGTCCATTCCTGCCACAACAGCAGGTGTCCGTGGTCGTAGGAATAGAAGCCGCCCTTCACCTTGCCCCATTTGCCGGCATCCATGGCTTTGGTCGTATTGGCGGAGTCGCCGGCCCCGCGGCGTGCGGTCGTGGCAGCGTAGTTCCAGTGCACGGCGGTCACGTGGTAACCGTCCGCGCCGTTCTCTGCCTGTACCTTCCAGTTGCCGTCGTAGGTGTAGGTGGAGGACCCGCGCAGTACCTCGAGCCCTTCCGGAGACTGGTCCACGATGGAGTCAATCACTTTAGTGGCATCACCCAGGTGCTCCTCGAGCGGGAGGACCTCCGCTTTCAGGGAGCCAAAGAGGAAACCGCGGTAGGAGTCAAAGCGGGCAACCTTAGTGAGGTCATGGGAACCCTCCTTGTTGAAGGTCTCCGGATAGCCGGCGTTGCGGGAGTCCTTGACCTTGAGAAGCTCGCCCGAGTTCTTGAACGTCCAGCCGTGAAACGGGCAGGTGAAAGTCGTGCGGTTGTCCGTCTTACGGCGGCACAGCATCGCGCCGCGGTGGGAGCAGGCATTGACGATGCAGTTGAGGTTCCCGTCCTTGCCACGGGTAATCACTACGGGAGTCCGGCCGATCGTGGTGGTGAAGTAGTCCCCCACATTAGGGATCTGGGACTCGTGAGCGAGGTATACCCAGTTACCTTCGAAGATGTGCTTCATCTCAAGTTCGAAAATCTCTTGATCGGTGAAAATCTCGCGTTTAGCCCGGATGACTCCGTTCTCGCGATCGTCAACCACTGCGTCGGCAAGGACCTCCCGGACATGGTTCAGGTTCTCGGTCATGGCGGCTCCTTCATTGGAGAGTGCTGGACGGATGAGCGGGAAGTCCAAGCCAACCCGCGGTGCCCCGAAGGACGTTCGCCAGGCAACTCTTCCCTATCGTGACGGCTCTCACATCAGGTAAAACCCTAGGGTTGACCAAGGGTGTCTTTATGTAAGCGCCGTGACAAAAAACCGGCCTAATCGATATTTGTAGCGTCCTTATTCGGACCCTACGATGAGACAGGCATCACAAGCCGCCGGAGTGCCGCAGCGACGGCGGTCAACAGGGGATCGCAACGGGTACAGGGCCTTTTCCTGACCCCCAGTTCACATAAGGAGTATGGAGATCAACATGACTGAGACGCACACGGACGTCCGCAGCGAGAACGAAGGCACTGCAGTCGAAGCCGGATCCAAGGCGACTGAACGGTTCACCGCTTCGGGCAAGCTGGCGCGGCTGGATGTGCCGAAGGAGCGGGTGAGTCTGCTGGCGGGAGCACTCATCAAAGCTGCTAATGACCTCGTCGTAGAACACGAAGTCACCTACGAGGAATACAACGCACTCAAAGCCTGGCTCATCAAGGTGGGGACAGACGGGGAGTGGCCGCTGTTCCTTGATGTGTGGCTGGAACACACAGTGGAGGATGTCAACTCGCAGGACCGTCCCGGAACCGTGGGCACTATCGAAGGACCGTACTACGTTCCGGACTCCCCCGTGCTCCAAACACCGGCCACCGTGGAGATGCGCGACGGTGAAGAGGGCACCCCTTTGCTGTTCAGCGGCCGCTTCACGGACACAGAAGGCAACCCGATCAAGAATGCCCAGGTAGAGATCTGGCACGCGGACAGCGCCGGCTTCTACTCGCAGTACGCCCCGGGGCTCCCCGACTGGCTCTTCCGCGCCACTGTTAAGGCGGATGACGACGGCCGCTTCGAAATCAATACGATGCGTCCGGCGCCCTACCAGATTCCCACTGACGGAGCCTGCGGCCAGCTGATCAGCGCGGCGGGGTGGCATGCCTGGCGCCCCGCGCACATCCACATCAAGGTCTCCGCGCCCGGGTACCAGCCCGTAACCCAGCAGCTGTACTTCCCCGGCGATCCCCACAACGCAGACGACATCGCCTCGGCAGTCAAGCCTGAGCTCATGCTTGATCCCCTGCCCCGCACAGACGGTCCGGCCGGCGAAGAAGTGGTCTACAACTACGTCCTCGCCAAGGAAGGCGAGCACAAATAAGAATCACCGCTCAGAGACGGTGCCGGAGCCTGCACTCCGATACCGAAGGCGCTCCGGATACAAATTCCGGAGCGCTTCTAGGTTGTTGCGCCCGATGCCAGGAGCCAGAATGCACAAATTCCACCATGACCCTCCAGCCATTACCCGCCCGGGGACCACTGCGGGGCCCGCTTCCCAACCACTGCTGGAACGTCCGGAGGTTCGCGGCGCGGGCGTGCGTCGGATCCTCCGCGACCTGGGCCTTCCCTATGTTTCCAACGGGTTGATTGGCTTTATCTTTACCGCTTCCGGCCCCATAGCGGTCACGCTCGCCGTTGGCACAGCGGGAGGACTCACCCAGAGTCAGCTCGCATCATGGGTATTTGGCATCCTTTTCTCCGGCGGGGCCGCCACCCTGTGCATGTCGCTCCTCTACCGCCAACCACTAGGCTTCGCCTGGTCTATTCCCGGCACCGTCCTCCTGGGCCCGTCGCTGCAGCATCTCTCCTTTCCGGAGGTGGTCGGAGCGTTTTTCACCTCGGGCATTCTCATCCTGGCGCTGGGTGCCACCGGCGTGGTGCGCCGGATCATGGCAGCCGTCCCTATGCCGATCGTTATGGCGATGGTGGCAGCTGTTTTCCTGAAATTCGGCACCGATATCATCACCTCAGCCCAGGCCAACCCGGGGGTGGCTGGCCCTATGGTGGCCGCCTTCATGGTGCTCACTGCGGTGCCCTTCCTTGGCCGGATCCTTCCACCAGTACTCGGCACACTTGTGGTTGGTTGCTTAGCCGTGGCGGCAAGTGGTCAGTTTGACCGACTGGCAGAGGGAGCGATTCTGGCCGCCCCGGTCTTCACCGCGCCCGAATTCACCTGGGCTGCCCAGCTCGAACTGGTTGTACCCCTGGCCGTCACCGTGTTGTTCGTTCAAAATGGCCAGGGCGTTGCTGTCCTCCGCGCGGCCGGACACAAGCCGCCGGTCAATGCCTGCGCCGTCGTTTCCGGTGTATTTTCTCTGTTCAACGCCGGCTGCGGCGCCGTTTCGGCCTGCCTCACCGGCCCGACTAACGCCCTGATGACCTCCTCGGGAAGCCGGGAGCGCCAGTACACGTCTGCCGTAGTGTTTGGCGTTTTGGCTATATTCTGCGCTCTTCTGGCGCCCGCCCTCACCCGGATCATGCTCGCCACGCCCACGGAATTCGTCCTGGTCCTTGGGGGCATTGCTATGCTGCGGGCTCTGCAGCAGGCGTTTATTACTGCTTTCGCTACGGCGTTTACCTTCGGGTCCTTAGTGACATTTGTCGTGACCATCTCCGGCATGAGTCTTTTTAACATCCACCCGGCGTTTTGGGGCCTCGTCATCGGCTACACCACGTCGCGGCTGCTCGAGCGGGCGGACCATGCCAAAGTCCTGACGCGGGGCTAATCAGCGCCTCGGCTTACGGCGCCGCACCTCGTTATCCGCCTTCGTCTCAGCAGGCCGCCCCGGCTGCCGTGCGGCAGCCGGGGCGGTACAGGGGCGGGGACGCTAGGCGTGCTGGCCGGCGTGCTGGCCTTCGGAAATCTCCTCGACCACCTTGTCATTGAAGGCGGGGAGATCATCGGGGGTGCGGCTGGTGACCAGACCCTGGTCCACAACTACTTCCTCGTCGGTCCAGTTCGCTCCCGCGTTGCGCAGGTCGGTAGCCAGGGTGTGGAAGGACGTCAGGTCCCGGCCCTTCACCACGCCCGCGTCGATCAGCAGCCACGGTCCATGGCAGATCGCCGCGACAGGCTTTCCCGCTGCAAAGAAGTCACGTGCGAACCGGCGGGCGTCTTCGTTCACCCGCAGATAGTCGGCATTAATCACGCCACCCGGAAGCACCAGCGCGTCGAAGTCCGCTGCATTGGCCTTGGCAACGTCCAGGTCAACGGTGAACGTATCTGCCTTGTCCACGCCGTTGAAACCCTGAAGGGTGCCACTGGCCGGCGAGACGAGCACGGGTTCGCCGCCCGCATCCTTCACCGCGTCCCAGGGGCTGGTAAGTTCAATCTGCTCCACGCCGTCCGTGAGCAGGAAAGCGACCTTCTTGCCGGAAATATCATGAGCTGACATTGTGCCTCCGTTCGTGGGTCTGGCGGTCCGGTCTGAACCACCGCTGATTCCTACCCTAGGAAAAAGAGGCAATACTAAGCAAGCTGACGAACTAACCTTTTGCTACAGCCCTCCGGCAACGGCGGCGGCGGCCTTCAGCCAGGCCCGCTGAGTAGCCGGCCGCAGCGACGCGTAGCGGATCTGCCCCTTGACCAGCGCCGGATCGTAGGGAATGGTGACCGCTGCGCGGGCCAGCACCTTGAACGCCTCGGCGACCCTCCGGGCCTGGGCTTCGGTACCGTTACGGTCCGCCTGGGACACAATAACGACGGCGCCGCGCGCCAGCTCGGCGGAGCGCCCACCGCGCTCCTGGAGGGCTTCAAGCAGGAGGGCACCGGCCTCGGCGTGCTCTTCGACGGTGGTCGTGGCGATCACCAGCTGATCGGTGTGATCGATCATCCGCAGCCACCGCTCGGCGCTTTCATCATTGCCTGAATCCACAATGTTCAACCGGAAATATTTCGAGGCCACTTCGTGCAGGACATCGAAGTCTGCCCGGGTGACCTTCTGCTCGGAGGCCAGGACATTCGGATTGGACCGGAGGACATCATATTTATCGTCGGTCTGGTGGTGCACAAACCGCGCGAGCATCGCAGACTGGGCCTCGGGTGAGAGCAGCAGCCCGGTTTCCGGGAGCAGGTCCATGACCGTGGAATCATGCTGCGCCTGTTCCGTGCGCCAGCCCAGGGTTCCGCGGGTCTCGTTGTTATCCCACGCCAGAACCGGCCCGCCGCCGTTGCGCGCAAACAGCGCGGCAAGCATCACCGTGGTTGGCGTCTTGTTGGCCCCGCCCTTGCCGTTCACCACGGAGATGGTCCGCGGGCCCGGCCAGTGCTGGCTGACCATCCGGATATCCCGCCGTTCGGCGAGCTCCTTTGCAGAGGGGGCAATCCGCAGGCCCATGGAGGCCAGGAATCCGCGGAAACCACGCGCTGCAGGTATCTTGGCTGTCCCCGTATCCAGGAAGGTTGCCCGGCGGACGTCGTTCGGTTCGCCGCGGACGGCGAGGCGGGTGCGTTCGCGCAGGTCCGACGGCATCTCCGCAGGGACCGGAGGCAGAGCCGGAACACCAGTCATGCTGCGCCCGGAACCTGCCTCGGTGGGAGCTTCACCGCCCTTTGCCGGGGGTTCGCCGCCCTCTGCCGGGGCCTCGACACCATGTACCGGGGTTTCGGCACCGGCTACGGGGGCGCCGCCGTCCAGCGTAGTGTCATCGCCGGACCCTGCGTCCAGCCGCAGGCCTTCGCCGGACGGTGGATTCTCAATCAGCGGGAGTTCGCCGGAGGTCAGTGGCGGATCGGCCGGCGGCTGAGGAAGCACGGCGGGAAAAGCGGATGCCGGGAGATCGCTGAGCAGCGGGATCCGGGACATCCCTGCCGTTGCCGGTTCCGGGCCATCCCAGATGTTGGTGCGTGTTTCGGGTGCGGGCACCTGGTCCTGCTCCCCCGGCTGTTGCCCCGAATCCTGTTCGGTCAGCGGTTCCCCGCCGGAAGTCTGCGCGGAGTCGGTATCTTCCGCAGGGGTGTGGTGCTCGGTAGAGATGTTCGTATCGCTTTCAGTTGTCCTTGATGCGCTGCCTGCCACGGCCCTTCCGGCACCGGCCTGCGCTGCCTGGGAGCCGGGCTCCGTCTCCCCGCGGGTTTCCTGGACGACTGCCGGCGCCTGTGTCCATTCCCGCAATTCGCGGAGAGGTTCCGCTTCCGCTGGCTCCAGGATTACCCGGCTACGCCGTCCGGTTGCGGCCGGCAGTGCAGCAGCTGCGCCGTCCTCGTCCCCGGTTGTAGTGTCGGGGGCGCCGTCCCGGGCTGAGCTGTCGTGTGCCGTACTGTCCGGGGCAGTCCTCCCGCCGGCATGGCCGGCCGGGATAGTTTCGGGCCTCTCCGCAGCGTTGGCGGCCGCCGCGTCAGTTCGCGTCCCGTCTTCGCCCGGCGCCTGATCTTCGGTCTGTGCGGCTAAACGAGCTGCCCGCCGGCCGCGCCGGGTGAGCAGGTTCTCCGGATGCTCCGGGTCGGGCAGGTTTTCAGTCATCGGGTCTGCATCTTTCGTTCCGTGCTCGGTGCGATTGATCGGGACGGCGTGCTCTTCTCCCAAGCGATCCTACAAGCCGTCCTGCCTGCTGCGGGTCCCCTGGCCATCTGTCCGGACCGTGTTGCGGCAGCTCACACCAGGCTCAACAAACAAAATGACCCTCGGAGATATACTCCGAGGGTCAATCTGTAGCGGTGGGGAGGCTCGATCTCCCGACCTCACGATTATGAGTCGTGCGCTCTAACCAACTGAGCTACACCGCCATAAATGAGTGAAGTCCGCATACCTGGCCCTTGCGAACAACAGGCTTGGAAACGCGGACTCTCCCATTGAGAGCCCCGACCGGGAATCGATCCCGGGACCTCCATCTTACCAAGATGGCGCTCTACCACTGAGCTATCGGGGCATCGCCCCCTACCGGGGCAACGACATAAAACTCTACCAGCACTTTCTCCGCATCACGAAATCGATTCGGGCCAAACCGCC
This sequence comes from Arthrobacter gallicola, assembly GCF_014836775.1. Taxonomy (GTDB): domain Bacteria; phylum Actinomycetota; class Actinomycetes; order Actinomycetales; family Micrococcaceae; genus Arthrobacter_B; species Arthrobacter_B gallicola. The sequence continues at coordinate 11,432 of NZ_JACSQD010000003.1, read as the reverse complement.
ACATTGTGACTGACAACACTGAATTCGCAGGTCAGCGGCCTGTCCTGGCAGATGAAGCGTGGTGCGGGACATAAACTCCAGAGCGGGAAACAACTGGGTTTCCTGCCCGCGGCTTCCCTGCCGGACGGATGAGAATCACACAGGAGCGTGTTCGCGGATGCCGAGGCAAATGAAGCCCGGGACGGTGGTCGGCGGCAGATACCGGCTGGAGGAACAAATCGGCTCCGGTTCCATGGGCGTGGTGCACCGCGCCGTCGACGAACTGCTGGACCGCGACGTCGCCGTCAAACTGATCGCATCGCTGGCCCGGACCGAGGAGGAGCGCCGGCGCAACGAAGCCGAAGCGAAGGTCCTGGCCCGCCTGAGCCATCACAGCCTGATTACCCTGTTCGATGCCGGAACAGAAGTCTCCCCTTCCGGCACTTCGATCGTCTGGCTGGCCATGGAGCTGGTGCAGGGCTCGGACCTCAGCCGGCGGCTCTCCCAGGGGACGCTGCCCCCGCGCCAGGTGGCGAATCTGGGATACGACCTCGCCATCGGTCTGGACTATATGCATCAGGGCGGCATCGTGCACCGCGATATCAAGCCCGCCAATATCCTCCTGTTCGACTACCGGGCTGACGAAACCAGGCTGCGGGCCAAGCTCACCGACTTCGGCGTCGCCCAGATGGCAGGCGACCCGCGCCCACAAGCCGATGAGTTCACCGGCACCGCGGGGTTCATGAGTCCGGAACAGGTGCGGTCCGAAGCAGTGGGTCCGCCCAGCGACGTGTATTCGCTGGGCCTGGTGTTGCTGCGGTGCCTCACCGGCGCGCGCGCCTTCCCCGGAATAGCCGTCGAAAGTGCCCTGGCGAGATTGTTCCGGGGTCCGGAGATTCCGGAATCGCTCGGCCCAGGCTGGGTGGCGCTCCTTCGCGCGATGACCGCACTGGACCCGGCGGAACGGCCCACCGCCCACGAGGTGTCCGAAGCCATGCCGGGCCTCGCCGCAGCCGGCCGGGGACGGCGCAGCGCCGAAACCGCAGAGGATACCGAACGCGCCCGCGCCGTGGACGAACTGGATGTGGCCGGGTGGGTGCGGGACCCGGTGCTGGACCGGCTGACGGCGCTGACCGCACGGGTGCTCAACGTCCCCGTGGCGGCAGTCTCCATCGTGGGCGCGGAACGGGTCTGGACCGTCTCCGGCAGCGGTACAAACCGCGGCTCGGCGAAACTCGCGGATTCCCTGTGCCCGGTCACCGTGCGGCAGAACGCACCGTTCATTGTGGATGATGTGAAGAAGGACCCGCGGACCGCTGCCAATCCCCTGGTAGCCGCTTCGCCCGGGTTCGGATTTTATGCCGGCGTGCCGCTGCACAACGCCGATGGCCTGGCCATCGGCACCCTGTGCATCATGGACCGGCAGTCCCGCAGTTTCACCGGCGAGCAGGAAACCACCCTCAGGGACCTGGCTGCATTGGCACAGGATGTCCTGCACCTGCGCCACGGCCCTGCCGGGCCAGCCGGCCCGGTGGCCTGAGCACGGCCTCCGCTGGGTATGCCAGACTGGTGCCCACCAGTTGAATCCAGCGAAAGGCTCAGACGATGGAAGGCACCAATCCGGTTCTTCCCACCGGTCACGAGGCCCTGATGATATTTCTAGGCGTGGCCTACGCGCTCCTGGCGGTGGCCGCCGTCGTTTCCCTCTCACGCCAAAAGCACCTCGAGCCGGCGGTGAAGCTGCTGTGCCTGCTGGGAATCCTCGGCTTCCCGCTCGCCGGCTCCCTGACCTGGTTCCTGTACCTTTGGCGTCAGCGCCGGGCAGTCAGCCGGCAGGCACGCAGTGCCCCAGCCAGCAGCCGCTGAGCCAGTAGAGACAGGACCGACCGCTAACGGCAGGGCTGAGCCACCAACGACAGGAAGGGCGCACCCCGCGGGGTGCGCCCTTCTTGTTATCAGGCACTATGCGTGCCGGTTCTGGTTAGTCGCGGAAACGCGGCTTGCGGGCACCGGCGCCGGCCGGCTTGCTGAAGCTGCGGTCGCCGTCGAACTTCTTCTTGTACGGGCGGTCGGAGCCGCGGTCACCGAAGGACCGCTCGCCGTCACGCTTCTTGAAATCCTTCTTGTAACCACGGTCGGCGCGGTCGCTGGAGCCGCCTTCACGGGCGGGACGGCGTCCGTTGTCCAGTTCCAGGTGAATCAGCTCGCCGCCGATCCGGGTGCGGGACAGGGCACGCAGCTGGTCCTTGGACAGATCTGCAGGCAGTTCCACCAGGGTGTGGTCGGCGCGGATGTCGATGCCGCCGATCTGCGCGGAGGACAGGCCGCCCTCGTTGGCGATGGCGCCGACAATCGAACCGGGCATTACGCGCTGGCGGCGGCCGACGGCGATGCGGTACGTTGCGTTGCCTTCGGTCAGCGGGCGCGTCGGGCCGCGGGAACCGAAGCCGTCGTTCCGGCCTTCGGAGCGCTCCCGCTGGCGGGCCGGTGCCTGCGGAATTTCTTCCATCAGCAGCGGGCGGCCGGCCTGGGCCATAACAACCAGGGCTGCGGCGACTTCCTCGGCAGGAACGTCGTGCTCCGCGATGTACTTGGTGACCAGTTCGCGGAAGACCGAGAGGTCTTCAGACTTCATGGTCTCCGTGATGCGGTCGGAGAACTTGGCCAGACGCTTGGCGTTGACAACGTCAATGCCGGGCAGCTGCATGTGCTCAACGGGCTGGCGGGTGGCCTTCTCGATGGCGCGCAGCAGGTACTTCTCGCGCGGGGTCATGAACAGGATCGCGTCACCGCTGCGGCCTGCACGGCCGGTGCGGCCGATGCGGTGCACGTAGGACTCGGTGTCGTGCGGGATGTCGTAGTTGAAGACGTGGCTGATGCGCTCGACGTCCAGGCCGCGGGCGGCGACGTCGGTGGCGACCAGGATGTCGATCTTGCCGTCGCGCAGTGCCTCGACAGTGCGCTCACGCTGCTGCTGCGGGATGTCACCGTTAATGGCGGCAGCCTTGTAGCCGCGGGACTTCAGCTTGTCGGCGAGGTCCTCGGTGGCCATCTTGGTGCGGACGAAGGCGATGACGCCGTCAAAGTCCTCGGTCTCGAGGATGCGGGACATGGCATCGAGCTTGTGCGGGCCCATGACCTGCACATAGCGCTGACGGGTGTTGACGCCGGTGGTGGTCTTGGACTTGACCGTGATTTCGGCGGGATTGTTCAGGTACTTCTTGGCGATCTTGCGGATCGCTCCCGGCATGGTGGCGGAGAAGAGGGCAACCTGCTTCTCATCCGGCGTGCTGGAGAGAATCTGCTCCACGTCTTCGGCGAAGCCCATGCGCAGCATCTCGTCGGCTTCATCCAGGACCAGGTACTGCAGGTTGGACAGGTCCAGCGAGCCCTTGGAGATGTGGTCAATGACGCGGCCCGGGGTACCGACAACAACCTGGGCACCGCGGCGCAGGCCAGCCAGCTGGGGACCGTACGGGGAACCGCCGTAGACGGGAAGGACGGTGAAGTCGTCCATGTGCGCGGCGTAGGAGGTGAAGGCCTCGGCTACCTGCAGGGCCAGCTCGCGGGTCGGAGCCAGGACCAAGATCTGGGTGTCCTTGGTGGGTCCGTTGACCTCGGCCAGCTCAGCCATGCGGGAGAGGGCAGGAACAGCGAACGCTGCGGTCTTGCCGGTACCGGTCTGGGCCAGGCCGACGACGTCGCGGCCTTCAAGCAGGACCGGAATGGTGGCTGCCTGGATCGGCGACGGCGTCTTGTAGCCGACGTCGGTCAGGGCAGCGAGGACGCGGGCATCAAGGTTGAAATCGGTGAACAAAACCTCGTTGGCTTCTTCAGCTTCAACGGGTGCTTCTACAGTGTCTTGGGCGTTCTCAGGCACGGGAAATATATCCTCATCAGTGGGGCCGGGCAGCCGGTCTTTGCGGCTGCGGGTACATAAGTCCGGGCACTGTTGCAATCCCAGGCAGGACTCTCCGTCACAGCTGTGGGCCGGTGTCACTGGATTGCGACTTCAGCTCGGTATGACGATTTCTTTGCCGGCGCTCCCAGGAGATGAATCTGCCCGCATGTGAAATGCGGGCCCCAACACAACGTATACCTGCAGGAACTTTGCCCGCAGGAAAAACAGGGAATACCGGAGTGGGGGACTCTTCAAGTGTACGGCATCCCGGCCCCAGGACCAGCCGGAAGTACCGTGAGGTCCGGCACAGGGCGGAGAATCCCCGGAATGACGGGGCTTGCCCCCTCCAGGCACGGCTCCCCGCTGGCCTTTACCCGGCGGCCGGGACCGCCGGCTTGCGTGCCAGCACCTTCCGGATCTCCGGTGAGAGATAGGCCCCCGCGGCACCGGCTTCCTGCAGCAGTTCCCGCTGCCGGGGTGTGGGGCCGGTAAATACGTCGGCGACGGTCACCCCATGTTCGGGCCGGTGGATGACGTTGATCGTGTCGCCTGCCTGAATGGTGCCGCGCTTGATCACCCGCAGGTAGGTTCCCAGCCGTCCAGCGGCCGCGAACCGGGCCACCCAGCGGGGCTGGTTCATGTACTGCGCGAAATTCCGGCAGGGCGTCCGCGGGCAGGTCACCTCCAGGACGACGCCGGCTCCGATCTGCCAGCGCTCCCCCACCACCGCACGGGAAGCGTCCAGCCCGGCGATCCGCAGGTTCTCACCGAACCGGCCCGGCGGCACGGCTTCCCCAAGTTCCGCTTCCCAGTACGCGGCGTCTTCCTGCGAATAGGCGTAGAGGGCCTTGGATTCACCGCCGTGGTGCTTGCGGTCCGCCTGCAGGTCTGCAGTCAGCCCCAGAGCATGCACCTGCACCGGGCCCTCGACGGCACGCTTATCAATGGCTGTCACACCCGTGGCGTCAGTGGTGGGCAGCAGTGCATGGAGCCGGCAGGCCGCCAGCAGGGTTCCGGTGCTCATGGGCATCAGTCTAGGACGGTTGGGTGAGGACCCGGTTCACGACATGCGTGGTGCGCCACCACCCCTTGGGCCGCCCCGGCCAAAGCAGCGTAAACCACCAGGCGAGCATCCCGGCTGCGCAGAACACCCCGGCGCTGGAGACCATCAGCCACAGCACGGGTTCCTGCGCATTCAGGTCCAGTGCACCAAAAGCCTGCGCCAGTGTTTTGGGAGAAAAGTAGAAGATGGTCACCGAGGCACAGAGCAGTACCCAGCCGGTGATCCGCAGACCCCGCCGGCCGGCGGGAAGGCCGAACACTCCGGCACCAAGGAGCGGGAGGAACACGGCCACCCACACCCAGTGGTGGGACCAGGAGACCGGCGAAATCAGCAGCATCAGCAGGGCCGCCGCGGCGAGTGCCAGCAGGTCCGATCCGTTCAGGACCGCCAGCCGGATAACGACGCCGGCGGCCGCAGCCGCTGCCAGGCTCAGCAGCAGCCAGTACGGCGTCACCTCGGCCTGCGGACCCATGAAGTGCAGCAGTGCTCCGCGGATGGAGAGGTTGTCCACGTACGCTCCTCCGCCGACCCGTGAGGTGTCCGGCAGTAGTTCTCCCCAGTAGATTTTGGACTCCCGCGGGAGAATCAGGAATCCCAGGCCGAAGGTGGCCAGGAAACCAAAGGCCATGTTCCGCAGTCCGCGCCAGTCGCCGCGGACCAGGTAATAGAAGGCGAACGCCAGCGGCGTCAGCTTGATGCCGGCGGCCACTCCGGTGAGCAGGCCGCGCGGCCAGCCCGGCCGGCGCTCCAGGAAGTCCAGTACCACCAGGGCAAACAGGAGAATGTTGATCTGCCCAAAGGCCAGGGTTTCCCGCCAGGGACCGAGTGCTGCCACCAGCCCGAAGGCCAGCACCGCTGCCGGGCGCAGCCAAAAATCACGAAGGACAGCCCGGGCACTGTGTTTGCCGCTGAAGTGGCTCACCAGCCACAACGCGGTCAGCGCCGTGAGCACCAGCGACATCCCGAAGAAAATATCCGCACCGGCCTTCGGTCCGAAGGGCGCAAAGAGCACAAACAGCAGGGCCGCTGCGGGCGGATAAGTGAACATCAAGCCCGGGTTGGCGCCGTTCGGCACACTCACCGAATACAGTTCCCCGCTGGCATCGATGACGCTCTGTCCGCCGGTCACGTAAACCGTGAAGTCCAGCCCGTCCCGCGGGGCCAGGTCCAGCGCCAGGAGCAGAAGGCCTGCGGCGGCCGCGCCCGCGCCGAGAACCAGAGCAGCAGCGGCCACCCGCGAACGCCAAAACCCGGCCATCGGCACTCCCTCCTGCACCGCCGCCGTCGGGCATGCGAGCGAGGGTCACTCTACCGGCGCGGACACGCCTGCACCGCTGATCCGACGCAAATTAACCGGGCCGCTCCCGGGATTCGCCTGCCTGCCGGGCCAGCCGTCCACTCCTGAGGCTGCGTGAGGTTACCGTTAGAACTGCGTAGAACCGGGCGGGATGCGCCGGCAGAACCTGTGCCGCGCAGCGGACCCGACGCTATATAAGGAGACCTACTTGAGCAGTTCCACAATGCCGATGCCCGGGAGCATGCGGCTCGCGTTCCTGGCGTGGCTGGTATCCGCCGTCGTTCTGGCCCTGGCCGGCGGCTCGTTTCTCTTCACGGCCCAGACCCAGCGGCAGGACAGCCAGGGGCTGCTGACCCTGGGGGTCCTCGGCGTCGCCCTGGGCGTGCTGACCGCGTTCTACGCGCTCCGGCTCCGCCATGGCAAGCGCAGCAGCCGGGAAACCCTGACCACGCTGGGCCTGATTGCCGGAGTTCCGCTGCTCTTCCGCGGCCCGTCCCTGATGGCCCTGGGTGTCCTGCTGCTGGCCTGCGCCGCGCTGCTGTGGCTGCCGTCGAGCGGCCGCTACTTCGCCGCCAGGGATCCAAAGGCCCCGAAGCGCCGGCTTACCGGCCGGCGCTGAGGTGCTTAGAGCTGGCCCAGCGCCTGCTCCAGGTCAGCGATGAGGTCTTCAAGGTCCTCAATACCGACCGAAAGCCGCAGCAGGTTCTCCGGTACGGCCAGCTCGGTGCCCTTGACCGAGGCGTGGGTCATTTCCGCCGGATAGTTCATCAGCGATTCCACTCCGCCCAGCGATTCGGCCAGGGTGAAGACCTTGGTGGACTCGGCCACCTTGCGGGCGGCTGCTTCACCACCCTTGAAGGACACGGAGACCATACCGCCGAAGTCCTTCATCTGGGCCTTGGCCAGGTCGTGTCCGGGGTGGTCTTTGAGCCCCGGGTACAGCACCGATTCCACGGCGGGCTGATCCAGCAGCCACGTGGCCACGGCCATGGCGTTGGCGGAATGGCGGTCCATCCGCACACCGAGCGTCTTCAAGCCGCGCGTGGTCAGCCAGGCTTCCATCGGCGCCGAAACCGCACCGACGGCGAACTGGATGAATCCGAGCTTCTCCGCGGCGGCGTCGTCGTTCAGGATCACCGCGCCGCCCACAGCGTCGGAGTGTCCGCCGATGTACTTGGTGGTGGAATGCACCACGATGTCGGCGCCGAGGGCCAGGGGCTGCTGCAGGTAGGGCGAGGCGAAGGTGTTGTCGACGACGAGCAGGGCGCCGGCGCTGTGCGCGGCCTCGGCGATGGCGGCGATGTCGGAAATCTTCATCATCGGGTTGGACGGCGTTTCAAGCCAGACCATTTTGGTGTTTCCGCCGGCGATCGCGGCCTGGAGCGCGGCGGAGTCGGACATGTCCACGGCAGCGTTGGTAATGCCCCAGGGTGAGAGGACCCGGTTGATCAGCCGGTAGGTGCCGCCATAGGCGTCGTTACCGAGGACGATGTGGTCTCCGGGAACCAGCAGGGCGCGGATCAGGGAATCCTCGGCAGCCAGTCCGGAGCTGAAGGAGAACGCGTGGCGTCCGCCCTCGAGGGCTGCCAGCTGTTCCTGCAGCGCGTCCCGGGTCGGGTTGGTGCCGCGGCCGTACTCGTACCCGTTCCGCAGCCCGCCGATCCCGTCCTGGGCATAGGTGGTGCTCTGGTAGAGCGCCGGGATCACGGCCCCGGTGGTGGGGTCCGGGGACTGCCCGGCGTGGATCGCCCGCGTGTTGAAGCCTGTGCTCATGATTTTCCTCCTGGTGCCGCTAACGGCGGTGTAGGTCGGGTGGGGCGGCGCTAGGCGCTGAGATAGGACAGCAGATCGTGGCGGGTGAGGATGCCGACGGGAGCTCCGTCCTGGGTCACCATCAGGGCATCGTTTTCCTGCAGCCGTTCCCTGGCGGCGGCCACGGATTCCCCGGCGCCGATCAGCGGCAGCTTCTCCCCCAGGTGCGCGCTGATGGGGTCGGTGGGCTTGGCCTCCCCGCGGAACAGTTTTTCGGTCAGGGAACGCTCATCCACGGAACCGGCAACTTCGCCCAGGACCACCGGCGGTTCCTGGGACAGCACCGGGAGGTAGGAGACTCCGTACTCATTGAGGATCCCAATGGCGTCCAGCACGCTCTCACCCGGATGGGTGTGGACCAGATCCGGCAGGCCGCCGGTCTTGGTGGCCAGCACATCGCGGACCGAAGCTTCCTCTTCGTTCCCGGCAAGGAAGCCGTAGGACTTCATCCAGGTGTCATTGAAGATCTTGCCCATGTAGCCGCGGCCGCTGTCCGGCAGCAGGACGACGACGACGTCGTCCGGTCCCAGGTCCTTTGCAGCCTGCAGCGCGGCCACCACTGCCATGCCGGAGGAACCGCCCACCAGCAGGCCTTCTTCCCGGGCAAGCCGGCGGGTCATGGCGAAGGACGCGGCGTCGTTGACGGCAATGACCTCGTCCGGAACCGACGGATCATAGTTGCCCGGCCACATGTCCTCTCCGACGCCCTCCACGAAGTACGGACGGCCGGTGCCGCCGGAGTACACCGAGCCTTCGGGGTCCGCGGCGATGACCTTGACCGGACCGGTGGGACGGTCAGCGGAGACTTCCTTCAGGTAGCGGCCGGTTCCGGTGATGGTCCCGCCGGTGCCCGCTCCGGCCACGAAGTGGGTGACCTGTCCATCGGTGTCCTTCCAGATTTCCGGGCCGGTGGATTCGTAGTGGCTGGCCGGTGCTGCCGGGTTGGAGAACTGGTCCGGCTTGTAGGCGCCCTCGATTTCGCGGACCAGCCGGTCGGAGACACCGTAGTAGGAATCGGGGCTGTCCGGGGCGACCGAGGTGGGGGTGACCACCACTTCGGCGCCGTAGGCCCGGAGCACGTCGCGCTTTTCCACGCCCACCTTGTCCGGGGTCACGAAGATGCATTTGTAGCCCTTTTGCTGGGCAACCAGGGCCAGGCCGACGCCGGTGTTGCCGCTGGTCGGTTCGATCACGGTTCCGCCGGGCTTGAGTTTGCCCTCTGCTTCCGCGGCTTCAATCATCCGGACTGCGATCCGGTCCTTGATGGACCCCCCGGGGTTGAGGTACTCCAGTTTCACCAGCACCGTGGCCGCGATGCCTTCGGTGACGTGGTGGAGTTTCACCAGCGGGGTGTTGCCGATCAGGTCCAGGACAGTGTTGGCATACTTCATGGGCTCCACGTTACTGGCTAAGCCTGCCCGGATCAGGTGGCGCTGAACACGGCGTAGTAAACGAACTGCCGCTTGGCGTGCAGACATCCCGCCGCCGGTTGCCGGGGAACAGAAAAGCGGTTCCAGACCGTGCGAGCATGGTTGCATGTCCTCCGGTACCGCAGCTGCCTCGGCAGGCCGAAGGGGCCCCGTCCCTTTCCGGCCCGGAGCGGCCCCTGTCTCCGGTCCGGCTAAAGCCCTGAGCGCAGAGTATGAGTTCTCCCGCCCGCTGGACCTCGCCGGCACCCTGCGTGTGGTGGCCCACGGCCGCGGCGACCCGACCGTCCGCATCTCGGCGGGCGAGGCCTGGCTGGCGTTCCGGATGCCAACCGGTCCGGTGACACTGCGGCTGGCGCAGCAGCCTGGCCCCCTGCTCGCCGGTGCCCGCGTGGCGGCGCAGGCCTGGGGTCCGGGCGCGGCCGAGGCGCTGGAAACAGTTCCCGCGCTGCTGGGGGAATTCGATGACTGGAGCGGGTTCGACGAGCCAGGGTTCCTGGCTACCCTGCCGCACGGGCTGCAGGACGCACGACGGCGGCACCCCGGTATCAGGCTGCCCAGCACCGGGCGGATCATCGAGTCGCTGGTCCCGGTGGTGCTGGAACAGAAGGTAACCATCATGGAGGCCACGCATGCCTGGCGGTATCTGGTTCAGCGCTTTGGCACCCCTGCTCCGGGACCGGCGCCTGCGGGCCTGATGATTGCGCCTGATGCCGCGGGCTGGCGCAGGATTCCCAGCTGGGACTGGCACCGCGCCGGCGTCGACTCCTCCCGTTCCCGGACCGTGCTGCGCGCGTGTTCCGCGGCCTCGGGATTGGAACGCCTGGCAGCGCAGCCGCTGGGCCCGGAGGTGTCCGCGAAGCTGCAGTCCCTTCCCGGCATCGGTCCGTGGAGTGCCGCCGAGATCCTGCAGCGCACGCACGGCTCCCCCGATGACGTGTCAGTTGGAGACTTTCACCTCGCGGCGTATGTGGGAGCCGCCCTCACCGGGCAGCGGACCGACGACGCCGGGATGCTGGAGCTGCTCGAACCGTGGCGCGGGCACCGTCAGCGGGTAGTACGGCTGATTATGCTGACAGGTTTCCGCAAACAGGCCTACGGCCCGAAGCTCTCCCCTCAGGACCACCGGCGGCATTAACGCCCACGCAGTTCACAGAATTGACACGTCCAAGGGCATAGGTTTCACTATTACACACAATGGAATCTTAATTCCGCCTTGTGAAAGTTTATGGAACCGGTGGCCAGGACTTCCTTCGCAACCCCGGAAACCCCACAGGGCAGCAACACTGCTCCGCGGCTTCAATGAGGCCAGCCGCATCACTGAGCAGCAGCTGCACCACACCACAGTCCACTGGTTGGAAGGAACACTCTCCCAATGACAACCTCATACATCACCACGCACGTCCTGGACACGGCAGCCGGGAAACCGGCAGCCGGGGTACCCGTCCGTCTGAGTTCCCTGCAGGACGACACCTGGACGCATCTGGCCGACGGTCAAACGGATGCCGACGGACGCGTCAAGAACCTCGGACCGGAAGCGCTGCCCTCCGGCACCTACCGCCTCGAGTTCACCACTGCGGACTACTTCGCCCGGCACAAAACGCCGTCGTTCTTTCCCGAAGTCCTGCTCACCTTCAGTGTCGACAGCGGCCAGGCCCACTACCACGTCCCGCTGCTGCTGAGCCCGTACTCCTTTTCCAGTTACCGGGGCAGCTAAACCGCCCGCGCAGCGCCCACGCGCCGCACTGCGGATGCGCCGCTGCAGGTCCGGACAGATCCGGCTCCGGCGGCCCTGCCACAACCTTTAGTCTTTCTGCTCTTTAACTCTTTATCGATGAAACGAGGCTGCGATGGCTGCAGGCGAAGACATGTCCCCCATCCTCAGCGGGCTGACCAGCCAGCTGCCGGACCGTGACCCGGAAGAAACCGCGGAATGGATTGAATCCCTTGACG
>NZ_JACSQD010000002.1:374566-591716 GCF_014836775.1 Arthrobacter gallicola | reverse complement strand
GGCGGGACAGCCAATTCAACCAATCAAAATAATTGGTATCAATAAACTTGGCACACTATTGAGTTCTCAAACAACAGTCGCATCCGGTCTACTCAGAAAAACCATTCCGTTTCCGGTTATTGTTTTTCTTTTCGCACCGCTGCGGTGTTTCATAATTCTATTTCATCTTTCCGGTTTTTGCAATTCGGCGGATTTCCGTGGAAATCGTTCCGAACCGTTCAAACCGGCTGTCCGAACCCAGCATTCATTGTCAGGCTTTTCCGCCGGCACACAAGGCGCGCAGTGGATCCACCATCAAAGTTTGTTGGGGTTTGGCCGCCATGCTTCGGGCGCTTTCTCAGCGTCCCGGCCGCGGCGACTCAGAAAACATTACACGGCGCCGGGCGAGCGTGCAAATCGGATCAGGGTGTCCTGCGCCACGTCCCAAAAGCGGCCAGAAACGCGCCCGGCCCGCCCCGCAGGATACGGGGACGGGCACCTGCATTCCCCGCACACCGTCCTGCCACTGCCCTCCCAGTTGCACTCCTGGGAGGCACCGAAGCAGCCCTCTCCTATAGGGGGATCCAAGCGCTCCATATATAGGGACCCTTCTAGAGGCGCCGGCTCCTGCCGGCCGGCTCTAGATCGCCGGTGCCATATAGAGCCGGTGCAGCCCACGAACCAGCACCAGACGGAGGGAGTTCCACTTAGTGCCCTGCTTCCACACAGCGCCTTGTAAGGACAGTGCCGTGTAAGGACCGCGCCTATTCAGGACAGCGCCTATCAAGGAAGGTGCCTTGCACGGATGGAGATAGCGGGAAGGTCTCCAGGCTTCCCCCGCCCAGGAGTGCCCCGCCGAGACCCCAGTCCTGGACCCGTGTACCGCTCGCCCTGATCCGACCGCATCTGGCGAGCCTCATCCGACGTGGCTGACCTGCCGTTCCCGCACTGCAGATCGCTGCCCCTTCGAAGATCGCCCTATAAAGATCCCCTACACAGGGCGGCAACTACCTATTTAGGCCAGTAATCCTGCGAACGCGGCAGCCATGCTGCCACCACCCCAGCCAACCCTGCTCCGCAAATGACGTACCAGCACCGCCAGCAGTGGCGGCCGGCGGCGGAAGCCCTCGGGCCGGCGTCGGGCACTCCCTGCCTGATGTGCTTCCGATGCCTTCGGACATCCTTTCCACCCCGCGAACCACCCCGGAATGGGCAGGCAAAAAATCGGGTAGACTTGTTGGCGGCCCCTCATGTGGTGTCATCCTGTGAACTCCCCCAGGACCGGAAGGTAGCAAGGGTAAGCGGGCTCTGGCAGGTGCATGGGGGGTCTTTAATTTATCCGGAAACAGCGGCTGTTGAACCGCCCCGGGACCGGATGCGAACCGTCAGTGCCAACCGATAGGGTTCTATCTGTGAGTACAGCCCTTTACCGCCGTTACCGTCCCGAGAACTTCGGGGACGTGATCGGCCAGGAGCATGTCACCGAGCCGCTGATGGCGGCCCTCTCAAAGAACCGCGTCAATCATGCCTATCTTTTCTCCGGCCCGCGCGGCTGCGGCAAAACCACGTCTGCCCGCATCCTCGCCCGCTGCCTGAACTGCGCAGAAGGCCCGACGCCGACGCCTTGCGGCAAGTGCGACAGCTGCGTTGAGCTGGCCCGTAACGGTTCCGGCAGCCTCGATGTCATTGAAATCGACGCCGCCAGCCACGGCGGTGTGGATGACGCCCGCGATCTGCGGGAACGCGCCACCTTCGCCCCCGTGCGCGACCGCTACAAGATCTTCATCATTGACGAAGCCCACATGGTCACTTCGGCCGGCTTTAACGCCCTGCTCAAGATCGTGGAAGAGCCGCCGGAACACATCAAGTTCATCTTCGCCACCACGGAACCGGACAAGGTGATCGGTACCATCCGGTCCCGCACCCACCACTATCCCTTCCGCCTGGTGCCCCCGGAACCGCTGCTGGCCTACCTGGACAAGCTGTGCGGCCAGGAGAACGTGCCCGTGGCCCCCGGTGTCCTCTCCCTCGTCATCCGGGCCGGCGGCGGTTCGGTCCGCGATTCGCTGTCCGTCCTGGACCAGCTGATGGCCGGTGCCGGCGAATCGGGACTGGACTACGAGCTGGCCGTGAACCTGCTGGGGTACACCCACGTGGCACTGCTCGACGACGTCGTCGACGCCTTCGCTGCCGGAGACGCAACTACCGTCTTCAGCGCGATCGACCGCGTGATCCAGACCGGCCAGGACCCCCGACGCTTCGTCGAGGACCTGCTGGAGCGGTTCCGCGACCTCATTGTGGTAAACGCCATGCCGGACAGCGCAGCTGCCGTGCTCCGCGGGGTTCCGGAAGACCAAATCAGCCGGATGCACACGCAGGCCGCCCAGTTCGGCGGCGCTGAGCTCTCCCGCGCCGCGGACATCACCAACACGGCCCTGACCGAAATGACGGGCGCCACCTCACCGCGCCTCCACCTGGAACTTCTCTGCGCCCGGATCCTGCTGCCCGCTGCTGACCAGTCAGAACGCGGCACGGCAGCCCGAGTGGACCGGCTCGAACGGCGCCTCAGCTACGCCGGAGACGGCGCCCCGGCTTATGCAGGCGGCGAGTCAGGGCAGGGGGCACCGGCATCCGTGCCGGCAGCTGAACGCCCGACGGCGGCACGGCGTCACGCAGCAGCGGCACCTGCCGCCAGCCAGCCGGCTTCCCAGCCGGAAGCACCCCAGCCGGCCCCGGTGGAACCCGCGCCCGCGGCAGCGGACTGGGGCGGAACCTGGGCGACACCCGCTCCCGCCGTTTCCTCCCCTGCACCGGTGCAGCCTGCCTCCGACACCTCTGCGGCGCCGGGCGGATCGAACCGGACGTGGGACGACGTTTCGCGCGAAGCGGCGGAACAGCAAACTTCGGGCCAGCCAGCACCTGTTCCCGCTCGAAATACCCCGGATGTACAGGGATCACATTCCTGGACCTCTCCAAACGGCGGCGCGGAGGCCCCAGCCGGACAGGCATCGACCGGACAGGCATCAGCGCCGGCGGCACCGCGCCAGCAGCCGCAGAACGGACCCGGAGCTTCCGGCGATACCGCTCCAGCACCGCAGACCTGGCAAAGCGAGACCCCGTCCGGGGTAGTTTCAACACAGTCCGGTGCCGGATCCGGACAGCCCGGTACACCTGCAACGCAGTCCGGCGCTATGCCCTCCGGACAGTCCGGTGTGCCCGCGACACAGTCCGGTGCACCGGGGACAAATGGCCAGCCGGCCCCGGCCGGGGGGTCGCAGCCAGCTTCGCCTGCTCCGCAGGAGGCCGGACGCAACAGCGCCAGTGGCGGCGGCAGCGTCGGTGGCGGCGCCAGTGGCGGTGGCGGTCAGATCGAAATGATCCGGCGGGCTTGGCCGGAAATTATGGATGCCCTCACCAGCATCCGCCGTGCGACCTGGCTGAACGTCAGCAAGAACGCTTCGCCGCGTGCCTTCGATGGCCGGGTACTGGAGCTCGCATTCTCGAATCCGGGCGCCGCAACCAACTTCAACCGGCCCGACCATCTGGAGAACCTTCGCAAGGCCATCCACCAGGTCCTCGGTGTGGATTGCCAGGTCAACGCGGTACACGACAGCACCGCGGCAGCGGGTGAACCCGGCCCAAAAGCTGGTAGCCGGCCTAACCCGCCGGCACAGGTTCCGGCACCGGCTCCCCAGCAGCCCACGGCAGGTGCCCCCGCTCCTGTGCCCGCCAGCGCGCCTACCCATGCCTCCGCGGCACCATTTGCGGCACCTCCCGCCCAGCGCGGCGGCCACACTGTTCCTGCTGCGGCAGTCCACGCCGGCGCGGCGCCAGTCTGGGCAGGACCGGCCGGGGCGGAACAGGCAGCTGCGATGGAACATGCGGCAGGTCAGCATCCATCCAACCTGACGAACCAGCGGGCTTCGCAACCGCGGCCTGCCCACGAGACGAACGGACAGCCGCCTGCCGGCGCAGCAACCGCTGCAGACCGTCCTGCTGCAGCGCCTTCGCGGGAGGCCGAATCTGAAGCCCGTCCCGAAGCACGCCCGCAGGCTCAAGGCCCGGATGCACGCGAGACCGCCCATTCGGACGTTGGCCGCGCCCCGGGTACTGCCGCGCAGCCAGCCTCGGGTGTTGGGCCAACGGGCGCTTCCGGGCCAGCCCGGCCAGCTCCAGATGCTTCCGGGTCCGGCTCATCCCAGCCAGCCTCGGGTGCCGGGCCTACGCGCTCCGCAACGGGCACTTC
Organism: Arthrobacter gallicola; assembly: GCF_014836775.1. Classification (GTDB taxonomy): domain Bacteria; phylum Actinomycetota; class Actinomycetes; order Actinomycetales; family Micrococcaceae; genus Arthrobacter_B; species Arthrobacter_B gallicola. The sequence goes on along the minus strand of NZ_JACSQD010000002.1, from coordinate 587,491 downwards.
CGGGCCAGCCCGGCCAGCTCCTGATGCTTCCGGGTCCGGGCCATCACAGCCAGCCCCGGGTGCCGGGCCAACGCGCCCCGCACCGGGCACTTCCGGGCCAGCCCGGCGAGCTCCTGACGCTTCCGGGTCCGGGCCATCCCAGCCTGCCCCGGGTGCTTCCGAACCGTCCCGGTTCGCGGGGCCGGCGGGCCGTCCCTCAGCGTCCAGTCCCGCAAAGTCCCGTCCCGCAGCATCGCGTCCCGCAGCACCTCTGCCCGATGACTGGCCCCAGGAACCGTCAGATCCAGCGGATATGCCGGAGAGCAACGCCTGGGAAACTGCTGCACCGCCGGACGACATCCACGTCAGCAGCGCAGTCAGCGACGACGAATGGGCCAACACCAACTGGGCCGGAACCACTGCAACGCGCCCCGCGGGCCAGTCCGCAGGCGCAGGTTGGGGCCAGACACCCGGCCGCCAGATGACCAGCCAGAATTCTCCTGCCGGAGCGCCTTCCGGCACTTCGGCCGGAACGCCGGCAGCGCAGGGATCGGCACGGGGAACCAGTTCGCCGCGGGCACAGGCACCAGTCCAGACGGCGCCGCAGCCGGCCCGGTCCCAGCCGGCGGAAACGCCTGCGGCCCCGGGCAGCGGCCAGGGTAACCGTCCGCTGAGCCGGTACCAGAAGCTGCTGAACGAAGCAGCCCAGCGCAATGGCACGGCGCAGCCTGCCGCAGGGCGGGGCAACGTAGACTTGGGCTACATCGAAGACGTGCCAAGCGCCGACGATGTAACTCTCGAGGACTCGGGTTTGGTGGGCCGCAAGGCCATCGAACGCATCCTGGGCGGCCGGCTGATCGAGGAACGCAGCCTCGACGGACAAGACATGCGCCGCTGACCAGTCCAACAACTATTTGCTAAGAAGGCCATGTGTACGAAGGTGCGGTTCAGGAACTGATCGACGAGTTGGGCCGCCTCCCGGGCGTGGGCCCCAAGTCGGCACAGCGGATCGCGTTCCACATTCTGGAATCGGATCCCGGGGATATGTCCCGGCTGGCGTCCGCGATCACCACGGTCAAGGAGAAGGTGAAATTCTGCCAGGTGTGCGGCAACGTCACGGAGCAGGAGACATGCAACATCTGCCGTGACCCGCGCCGCGATCCCACCATGATCTGCGTGGTGGAAGAGTCCAAGGACGTCATTGCCGTGGAACGCACCCGCTCCTTCCGGGGCAGGTACCACGTGCTCGGCGGCGCCATTAATCCAATCGCCGGCATCGGTCCCGACCAGCTGCGCATCCGCGAACTGCTCAGCCGGCTCTCCGATGAGAAGATCGCCGAAATCATCATCGCCACGGACCCCAACCTCGAAGGCGAAGCGACGGCCACCTACCTGGTGCGCATGCTCAAGACCCTGGGCATCAACGTCACCCGCCTGGCCTCCGGGCTTCCGGTGGGTGGCGACCTCGAGTACGCCGACGAGATCACCCTCGGCCGCGCCTTCGAAGGCCGCCGCAGCCTCACCTAAGCGGCAGGCTCGCCGAAGCGGCAACCTCGATACCTCACCTAAGCGGCAGGCTCACCTGCGGCAACCGCGCAACCTCACCTAAGACGAGGCCTCAAGACGCAGTCTCGAGACGCAGGATCAAGACGCCGCCTCACGATCAGCTGCGCCGACGGTGAAGCTGCTGCCCGGTCCGGCATAGTCGACGGCGCCGCTGTACCGGTCCGCGGCGCGCTGCACGGCCTCGGCCGGACTGAGGAACGGGCCAACGTGTGTGAGGAGCAACCGTCCGGCACGGCTGGCGAGCGCCGTAGCTGCGGCGTCCTCCGGCGTGTGGTGCACCTTCTCCCCGTCCACGGGCTCGCCGGCGCTGTCCGCCTCGCAGAGCAGCGCATCACAACCGCCGGCAAGCTGCGTCAGCGCCGGACAGGGCGCGGTGTCACCGGAGTACACCAAAGAGCCGCCGTCAGCATCCACCCGCAGGGCAAACGCCGGCATGCCGTGCTCCACGGCACGGCTGGTCAGCCGCAGGGAACCGACAACGGTCTGGTGCCCGTCGTGCAGTTCCGTGATCCGGAAGGCGGACTCAACCGGGCTGCGCTGTGAGGGGTGAGCGGTGTTCGTCAGGAAACCGGCCAGCCGGTCGGCGGTCCCGGCAGGGGCAAACAGCGGAAGCGGGGCGGCTCGCTGAACGTCGGCAAACAGTAGACCGTAATACGCAGTCAGCAGGTCGGCACAGTGATCGGCGTGCAGGTGCGAGATCCAGACGGCGTCCAGGTCCGCCAGAGGGACGTGCTCCTGCAGTGGTCCCAAAGTGCCGCTGCCCGCATCCACCCAAATCCGCGTACCGCGGTGGGAGACCAGATAACCGGAACACGGGTTGTCCGCACGGGGATATGGGGAGGCGGAACCCAGAACAGTCAGCTGCAGCGGCTCGGGCGTCGCCAGGCGATCCGCGCACCCGGGGTGAGCCTGCGGCCGGGGGCGGGCAGCCGGCGTCGTGCCAGTTCCAAAACTGCCCTGCATGCCCTCGGCGGACATGCCGCCGGGCTCAATTGTCCCCATGCGGCCAGACTATACGCCGGACTTGCCAGCCGGCCGTTCCACGGGAATACCGCCTCGATGGGTTACTGCCGGGACATCCGGCCGGCGGCCTAAGATCGTTAAGGAGAGGTTGAGCGGCATGTCGGCGGCATTTCGGCGCCGCCGCAGGGCCACTATAGACTTTTGAGCAGTGGCCGCGCGGGCGGCCTTTTCCACGGATAGTGCCGGTGCGGCGCAGCGCCGCCGGGCAGCAACGAAGAAGAGTTCCAGAGAGCGTGTACGCATGAGCCTGATAGTGCAGAAATTCGGCGGTTCCTCCGTTTCGGACGCCGAAGGCATTAAGCGCGTTGCCAAGCGCGTGGTGGACACCCAGAGCGCCGGGAACGACGTCGTCGTTGTCGTTTCCGCCATGGGAGACAGCACCGATGAGCTGCTGGACCTGGCCGGCCAGATCACCACCGGCACCCACCCGCGCGAAATGGATATGCTGCTCAGCTCGGGCGAACGCATCTCCATGGCGCTGCTGGCCATGGCAATTAACGAACTCGGTGCCTCCGCACAGTCCTTCACCGGCAGCCAGGCCGGCATGATTACGGACGCCATCCACGGCCGGGCCCGGATCATCGACGTCTCACCGCACCGGATCAAAACCGCGATCGACAAGGGCGACGTCGCCATTGTGGCCGGTTTCCAGGGCATGAGCCGGGACAGCCACGACATCACCACCCTGGGCCGCGGCGGCTCCGACACCACCGCCGTCGCCCTCGCCGCTGCCCTGAACGCCGATGTCTGCGAGATCTACACCGACGTGGACGGCGTGTACACCGCCGATCCCCGCGTGGCCTCGAACGCGCAGAAGATCGACAAGATTTCCAGCGAGGAAATGCTGGAAATGGCCGCCTCGGGCGCCAAGATCCTGCACCTGCGCTGCGTGGAATACGCCCGGCGCTTCGGCGTTCCGCTGCATGTGCGCTCCTCTTTCAGCCAGCACGAAGGGACCTGGGTACTGCCCAGCCCGGACGACAAGATCAAGATTCAAGAGGGAGAACCCTTGGAACAGCCCATCATCTCCGGCGTTGCACACGACCGTTCCGAAGCGAAGCTCACGGTTGTCGGTGTCCCGGACATTCCCGGCAAGGCTGCGGAGATCTTTGGGATCGTCGCCGGCGCGAACACCAACATCGACATGATCGTCCAGAACGTCTCCACCAAGGGGTCCGGCAAGACGGACATCTCCTTCACCCTTCCGATGGTGGACGGGCAGGCCGCCATGGCCGTGCTCAACGCAGCCAAGGCCACCATCGGCTTCGACTCCATCGACTACGACGAGCAGATCGGCAAGCTCTCTCTGATCGGCGCCGGGATGCGCTCCAACCCGGGCGTCTCGGCCCGGTTCTTCGAAGCACTGCACCTGGCCGGCGTGAACATCGACATGATCTCGACGTCGGAAATCCGCATCTCCGTGGTGACCAGCGCAGCGCTGCTGGATGACGCGGTCCGCGCGGTCCACGCAGCGTTCGGGCTCGACGGCGACGCCGAGGCTACCGTGTACGGCGGCACCGGCCGCTAAGGCATTTCAGCACAGCTTCCCGAGGGCGTCCGGATACCGGGCGCCCTCTGCTGTGTCCGGGACTAGTACAGGTGCTCGCGGAACACCGGAGCGTGGAAGTAGTCCTTGTAGATCACCGGCTCGGCCGGGTCACGGTGCGGCTTGCCGTCAACGAAGTCACGGTCAACACCGTAATGATGCCCCTCGCTGTCGGTTTCGACGACGATCTCCGACTCGTCGAACTCCGCAGCCTCGGGAATTTCATCGCTGGGCAGACGGGGCTCACTGCCCTCGCCCGGTTCCGGAACAATCGTTGCCATGGGGAACCCCTCCTTCAAGGCAAAGGTGTCCTTTAAGGATAGATTTCCGCGGCTCCGGAGGAACCCCCGTGCACAAGTTCGGTGCGGGTTCAGTCCGTTTTGCGGGGCAGGATGTAGCTGCTGCCGTCGGCCCGGGTAACGGTCTCCCACTTGGCCTTCTCCTCGGCCTGCTGGGCTTCGAGCAGGCGCTTGTTTTCCTCGGTCATGGCATGGTTCAACGACGAACTCTGCGCGGGACCGAAAATCAACCGGGCCTTGCCCGTTGTCCGCATGAACCGCGCGGTTAAGCTTTCCTTGCCTGCCATCTGATGTCCCTTCCGAGGTGTATCAGTAACCTACTGTACGCTAACTGTTAGTGCACTAAGGATCGGAGAACAGTGACGAACCCCGTGAACCAGGCAGAGGATCTGCTGCTGGAACACCAGCTCTGCTTTGCCCTGTCAGTGGCGTCCCGGTCCGTTGTGGGAGCCTACCGCCCGGTTTTGGAAAACCTGGGCATCACCCACCCGCAGTATTTGGTGATGCTCGCCCTGTGGGAGGACAGCCCCCGCACGGTGCGCAACCTCAGCGACACCCTGCTGATGGAGCCGGCCACCCTCTCGCCCATGCTGAAGCGCCTGGAAAGTGCCGGGCTCGTTACGCGGAACCGCGCACCCGGCAATGACCGTGCCCTCGCAGTGAACCTGACCGACGCCGGCCTCGCACTGCGGGACAAAGCAGTGGAGGTCCCCGGCGCCATGATGGCCCGCCTCCAGCTCTCCCGCGACCAGGTGCTGGAACTCAACGCCACCATGCGCCGGCTTATCGCGGCCACCCAGCAGCCGCAGCTGGGATAATGGGCGGTGTGCAGTTCATTCCCGCCGAAATAGTCCTCGCCGAGGACGAGTGGCTCCCCCGGCAGGCGGCCTACGAAGAACGCGTCCGCCCTTTCACCGAGGGCTACCTCCAGCGCCGGTCGGCCGGCAGGAAACACCCGGTCGAAGACTTCCTTTTTACCTACTATTCGCAGAAACCAGGCCAGCTGCTGCGCTGGCACCCGGGCGCTGGCGTCGTGCTCACCGGACCGGAGGCGGCGCAGCGGCTGGACTGGAAGTTCTACCGGCCGCTGTCGGACGAGGAAACCGCCGCCGCCGGACTGAGTGTGGGCAGCACCGCCGTCACGGTGGACCTCGATGCGTTTGCGGCCGCCCGCGGACCGGCGGTGGAGTTCACCCGGATGCTGCTCTCCCGAACGGCGGCGCGGAAGGCGGCGCTGGGCTGCTTCGGCATGCACGAGTGGGCGATGGCCTATAAATCCGAAGTCAACGGCGTCCGCCACGAGTACCTGGGCCTGCGCCTGGGGGCCGAGGGGACCGACGAGCTGGTGGAACAGAGCCGGATCCGCTGCACGCACTTCGATGCGTTCCGCTTCTACGCCCCGCAGGCGGTGGGCCTGAATGAGCTCACCCCCACCCGGGAAACGCAGCGGGACCTGGAACAGCCCGGCTGCCTGCACGCCAACATGGACCTGTACAAATGGGTGTACAAGCTGGTGCCGCTGCTTCCCGGCGAACTGGTGATGGACTGCTTTGAGCTCGCCTGGCGGATCCGCGAGATGGACATGCGCGCCTCCCCGTACGACCTGCAGGACTGGGGTTATGAGCCGATTCCGGTGGAGACTCCCGCCGGGCGGGCGCAGTACGCGTCCGCGCAGCGCGGATTTTCGGAGGAGTCCCAGCAGCTGCGGGCCCGGATCCTGAACCTGCTGGAACCGCTTCAGGAGCAGCTGGACGGGTAGCGGTTGAACGTCAGCGGTTAGGCTGTACCCCATCCGCTCAGGGAGGTCTCACTCATGCCGCGTCATCTTCGTCTGTCCCGCACCGCTTTACTCCTCGCCGCCGTCGCCGGCCTTGCACTGGCCGGCTGCGGAGGTTCCGATCCGGGCGCAGGCCAGGAACCGCCGTCGTCCGCTCCTTCCTCTTCCTCCGCCTCGGCCACCCCCAGCAGCCCCACGGGCACCCCGGCTCCGGGCGCCGCCACATCGCTGACGGTCGAGCTCATGGCCGATGGAGAGTCCGTCACGGACACCTGGACCTTAGCGTGCGACGGCGCGGCACCAGTGGGCAGCTCCGGCGCCCCGGATCCCGCGGCAGCCTGCGCGGCACTGGCCGACGGCGGACCGGCGCTGATGGCTGAGCCCGGAACCAGCGTTTCCTGCACCATGCAGTACGGCGGCCCGCAGCGGGCGACCGTCACGGGAACCGTGGACGGCGACGCCGTAGACACCGTGTTCGCACTGACGGACGGCTGCCAGATCAGCCGCTGGGAAGCGTTGAGCGGTCTGCTTGGGGCGGCAGCAGCGGTGCAGTAGCGGCTGCGCCGGGCGCAGGGGTTTCCCGCTTACGGCGGAGATAAACCTGTTTGCGCACCCGGGCGACGACGTCGCCGTCGGCATCCACAACCTCCACCGTGAACCATTCCAGGACCTTGGCTCCGCCGGCGGCCGCCTTCCTGAGCCGGTCAATGTCCTCGCCCGTGATCTGGAAACGGGCGTAGACGTCACCCTTGCCCGGCTTGATGAAGTCCACCTCCGCTGCCCGGTCCCAGACAATGTGCTCCGCGCCCAGGTGCCGCAGGACCAGCATCATCCAGAACGGGTCCGTCATGGCAAACAGGGAACCCCCGAAGTGGACGCCGGCAACGTTCCGGTTCCACCAGTGCAGGCGCAGCCGCACGGTGGCAGACATGAAATCGGCCGGCAGTTCGGTGATCCGGATACCGGAGAACGCAAAGGGTGGCCAGAGGTTCATGGACCAGCGGACCAGGGCAGGGTGGGCGGTGACGTGTTTCACGGCTTCACCCTATCTGTGAGCGGGACCATTCCACCGCTACCGGTCCGCCCAAAATGTTCTATTATTGAATCAGCTTGCTTACTATCCACGACACGGACCGCGCCCCGGGGCGCCGGAAAACACCGGAGGAACCCAGATTGTCGATCGAAGCAACACCCGAAGACCCGCGGATGAAGGCCCCGGCCGCCGCGGAAGCTCCTGCCGAGCTGGTGCCATGGTGCTCCTACTGCGGAACAGATGAGTTCCTGATCATCGAGTCAGTCGAGAACTCGACGACGGCAGACGCCGCCGAGTTCCTCGAAATCAGCTATACCTGCGGCGAATGCGACCGCTTCTATGGGCACCCCGTGCGTCACTCGCCGCTGTGGGCCCGCCGCGCGGTCTCCGAGCCCAGCGACACGGAATACCTGCACTGCGGGGAACCCATGCAGCCCAAGGACAGCCGGACGATTTCCCTCTCGGAACCCCTCAGCACCGAACACCAGAATGCGGTGCCCTCGGATGTCCGGCTGGAGACCAGCATCCTGCGCTGCTCCTGCGGATTCCAGATCGAGCTGCCGGCCTAAGACCCGCCGCCGGGACCAGCACCCGGAAACAACGGAAGGTGCCCTTTTCCTCCGGAAGAGGGCACCTTTTCTGTGTCTTCACCGGGGCGCCGCCGATGCGCCGGATAGAGGTGCTTAGCCTTAGAATGAAACGGCAAGCTCGCGGAGCGCTGGATCAGCGTGAGACGGCACATCCGCGGCCACACCCCTCTTTACTCACAGGAGTCACCGGATGCCCCGGATCGTTGTTGATGTTATGCCCAAGCCCGAAATCCTGGATCCGCAGGGCAAAGCTATTGCCGGCGCCCTTCCCCGCCTGGGCCTGACCGGCTTCACCGGTGTCCGCCAGGGCAAGCGCTTCGAACTCACCGTTGACGGAGATGTCACTCCGGAAATCCTGGAGCAGGCCCGCACCGCGGCTGCCACGCTGCTCTCCAACCCCGTGATCGAAGACGTCACCCGCGTCGAAGTTATTTCGGAGGCCTGATTTTGAGCACCCCGCTGATCGGCGACTACTCCGCCGCGCCGGAAAACTCCGCCCTGCGTGCGGTCCGGGTTGGCGTGATCACCTTCCCCGGCACCCTCGATGACCGCGACGCCGCCCGGGCCGTGCGCCTGGCCGGCGGCACCGCCGTCGAACTCTGGCACGGCGACGCGGACCTGCACGGCGTTGACGCCGTCATCATCCCCGGCGGCTTCTCCTACGGCGATTACCTGCGCGCCGGCGCCATCTCCCGGTTCGCTCCGCTGATGGAAAAGGTTGTGGACGCCTCCAAGGGCGGAATGCCCGTCCTTGGCATCTGCAACGGCTTCCAGGTCCTCACCGAAGCGCACCTGCTGCCGGGCTCGATGATCAAGAACGACCACCTCAAGTTCATGTGCCGTGACCAGCTGCTGCGGGTCGAGAACACCTCCACCGCCTGGACCTCCGCCTATGCGCAAAATTCCGGCATGGTCATCCCGCTGAAGAACCAGGACGGCCAGTACGTCGCCGACGAAAAGACCCTGGATGAGCTGGAAGGCGAAGGCCGCGTGGTGTTCCGCTACGACGGTTTCAACCCCAACGGCTCCCGCCGGGACATCGCCGGCATCACCAACGCGGCCGGGAACGTCGTCGGCCTGATGCCGCATCCTGAGCACGCCATCGAAGCCGGCTTCGGCCCGGATTCCTCCGCGTACGGTGACGTTGCCCTGGGCGGCGGCACCGACGGGATCGGCATCTTCACCTCAGTACTCACCTCGCTCGTTGCCGGAGGCAAATAATGACCGTGTCCGCAGGCTCTGCCACCGAGCAGAAGAAGTTCAACATCGACACCGTCGAGCACGCGGCGTCCACCCCCGACACCCCGCTCCCGTGGGCTGAACTGGGACTCAAGGAAGACGAGTTCAACCGCGTCGTCGAAATCCTGGGCCGCCGCCCCACCGCGGCGGAGCTGGCCATGTACTCGGTCATGTGGTCCGAGCACTGCTCCTACAAGTCTTCCAAGGTGCACCTCTCCCAGTTCGGCGAGAAGGTCACCGAGAAGATGAAGGAACACCTGCTGGTCGGCATCGGTGAGAACGCCGGCGTCGTCGACATCGGTGACGGCTGGGCCGTGACCTTCAAGGTGGAGTCCCACAACCACCCGTCCTTCGTGGAGCCCTACCAGGGCGCTGCGACCGGCGTCGGCGGCATTGTCCGCGACATCATTTCCATGGGTGCCCGCCCGGTTGCCGTGATGGATCCGCTGCGCTTCGGCGCAATTGACCACCCGGACACCGCGCGTCTGGTGCACGGCATCGTCTCCGGCATCGGCGGCTACGGCAACTCCCTGGGCCTGCCGAACATCGGCGGCGAGGTCGTCTTCGACTCCGTCTACCAGGGCAACCCGCTGGTCAACGCACTGGCCGTGGGCGTCATGCGCCACGAGGACATCCGCCTGGCCAACGCTTCCGGCACCGGCAACAAGGTGGTTCTCTTCGGTGCCCGCACCGGCGGCGACGGCATCGGCGGCGCCTCCGTGCTGGCCTCCGAATCCTTCGACGACGCCAAGCCGTCCAAGCGCCCCGCCGTGCAGGTTGGCGATCCCTTCGCCGAGAAGGTCCTGATCGAGTGCTGCCTGGAACTGTTCAAGGCCTCCGTGGTGGAGGGCATCCAGGACCTCGGCGCCGCTGGCATTTCCTGCGCGACGTCGGAGCTGGCTTCCAACGGCGACGGCGGAATGCACGTGGAGCTGACCAAGGTCCTGCTGCGCGATCCGACCCTGACTCCGGGCGAAATCCTGATGTCCGAGTCACAGGAACGCATGATGGCCGTGGTGACGCCGGAGAACGTGGAAGCGTTCGAGGCGATCATGGACAAGTGGAACGTTGAGTACTCCTGGCTGGGTGAAGTTACCGGCACCGGCCGCCTGGTCATCGACTGGGACGGCGAGACGATTGTCGACGTCGACCCGCGCACCGTTGCCCACGAAGGTCCGGTCTACCACCGTCCGTTCAACCGGCCCGAGTGGCAGGACAGCGTGCAGGCGGATTCCTTCAAGGCCGACCGCCCGTTCGGCGGCGAAGCCGTGAAGCAGGCCATCCTGGAGCTCATGGCCTCCCCGAACATGTGCGACAAGTCCTGGGTCACCAACCAGTACGACCGCTACGTGCAGGGCAACACCGCCCTCGCCATGCCCGACGACGCCGGCGTGATCCGCGTTGACGAGGAAACCGGCCTGGGCGTGGCGATCTCCACCGATGCCAACGGCCGCTACACCTACCTGAACCCGTACGAAGGCGCCAAGCTGGCCCTCGCCGAGTCCTACCGCAACGTCGCCACCTCCGGCGCCCGCCCGATGGCCGTCACCGACTGCCTGAACTTCGGCTCCCCCGAGGATCCCGAGGTCATGTGGCAGTTCGCCGAAGCCGTCCGCGGCCTGGCAGACGGCTGCCAGGAACTCGGCGTGCCCGTCACCGGCGGCAACGTCTCGCTCTACAACCAAACCGGCGGCGTCGCCATCCACCCCACCCCCGTGGTGGGCGTGCTCGGCGTGTTCGACGACGTCTCCCGCCGCACGCCGTCGGGCTGGCGCGAAGACGGCCAGGCCATCTACCTGATGGGCGTCACCCGCGATGAGCTGGACGGCTCCGAGTTCGCGAACCTGCGCGGCCACCTGGGCGGACAGCCGCCGAAGGTGGACCTGCAGGCGGAGAAGTTGCTCGGCGACCTGCTGATCAACGCCTCCCGCGACGGCATGATCGACTCCGCGCACGACCTCTCTGAAGGCGGCCTCGCGGCGGCCCTGTCCGAGATGGCACTGCGCTTCGGTGTTGGCGCCCGGATCGGCCTGGACGAAGTGGCAGAGCGCGACGGCGTGGACATCTTCACGCTGCTCTTCTCCGAGTCCCAGGCACGCGCCGTCGTGTCCGTGGCCCGCAGCGAAGAGGTCCGGTTCAAGGACATGTGCTCCGCCCGCGGCTTCGCGCACTCGCGCATCGGCGTGGTGGATACCGAGATCGGCGCACTGGACTTCCAGGGCCACTTCACCCTGCCCCTGGACGAGCTGAAGGCAGCCCACGAAGGGACCCTGCCGAAGTACTTCGGCTAACCTTTCGACCATGCAGAACACCCGCCCGGGATTCCCGGGCGGGTGTTCTGCGTTGCGGGGTCAGCCGGCCGTCCCCGGCTGGTCCCGCGTACCGGCCGGGAGCGGTAGCCCCGCGGCGCCGGCAGCTTCCTGTGCCGCCGCTTCCCCGATGCCCCAGATGAACGGGGGCTCAGCGGCGTTGACTTCCCAGTCCCCCACGATCCGGGCCTTGTAAATGAACGGATTATGGGTCGCCACCGTGCGCGCGTTCCGCCAGTGCCGGTCCAGGGCCTTGCTGGCGCTGGTGGAGGACGCGCCGAGGGCGTTGAAGATCGCTCCAGCCGCCTCCGGCACCAGCGTGCTCAGTACGGTCTGGGCCCGGGCAGATTCCAGCTCAGCGGCAATATTCGCCGCCTTCTCGACGTCGGCGCCCTGCTCCCGGGCCGCGAAGACCCGGTCCAGGCTGTGCGCCACGCTGAGTGCTGCGGCCCTGGCTACGTAGGCTTTTGCGCTGATCTCGCCGACCACCTGCAGGATCTGGGGGTCCTGCCGGACCAGAGGTGCGTTACCGTTGCCGAAAACCCGTTTGCGCTCCCGCACCTGGGTGCCGGCTTCGGTAACGGCCGCCTGCGCGATTCCCGCGAGGACCACCAGCAGGATGTGCTGGTACAGCGCGGTCTGGTACGGGAACCGGTTTTCGAAGGCAAACACGTGGGCGGGGTCCACTGCAGCATTGGTGAAAACCGTGGTCCCGCTGCCGGTCAGCCGCTGGCCGAAACCGTCCCAGTCGTCATAGGTCTCGACGCCGGAGGTCCGGGTGGCGACGATCACCGAGACGTGGGAGCCGTCCGGCCGCTTGGCGGTGACGTCGATCCAATCGGCGAAGATGGTGCCCGTGGTGTAGAACTTCCGCCCGTCGAGCACCAGCCCGGCGTCCGTTTCGGCCAGGACCGTGGCCGTGCCGCCGGCGCCGGGTTCGGTCCAGGCGTTGCCGGCCAGCTCGCCGGCTGCGAAGCGCCGAAGCCAGCCGCTGCGGTCGTCACCCCGGCCGTGGTGGTAGAGGCTGTCCTCCACGAGTGCGATATGTCCGCGCAGGGCCTGTGGAATATGGCTGTCCGCCGTTGCCAGCTCGATCAGCAGATCGGTGAATTCCGCCCAGCCCAGGCCGTCCCCGCCGAACTCAGCGGGGATGCGGGCGGCCCCGAAGCCGGCCTCCCGCAGCCAGTTGATCTGTTCGAACGGAAGTTCCCGGGCCAGCTCGCGGTCCAGCGCCCCGGCCGCGATGCGTTCGAAGACCGGCCGGTACTTGGCGGCGGCCCTGGCATGGGCCGTGGAGGTGTCGGTGAGAGTGTCAGTCATAGTGGTGCTCCTGGTTTCGCCCGTCCGGGCAGGGTGGTGGTGCTGCGCCGCAGCCCGGGCTTAGGTGTAGAGCGAAATCGGCTGGACTTCACCGAGCAGGTAGTTGGCCCCGACCTCAACCTTTTTGTAGTCGACCGGATCATGCAGGCTGTGCGTGCGGATGTTGCGCCAGAAGAGGTCCAGGCCTACCGCAGACTTCGCCGAGGATGATCCGGTCACCTCGAAGATACGGTTGGCCGTGTCCACGCCCACCTCACTGGAGACCACCTTGAGCCGGGCGATCTCAATGGCATGCTCCGCCCGTGCTTCGGCGGTCAGCTGGCCGCCGGCGGCAATCACGCCGTCGAACCGGCGGTTTATCCGGTCCGCCAGCGCCTCCACGGCAGCGATGCGGGAATCCAGTTCACCGTAGACCCGCTGGGTCAGCGGATCCTGGGCGTAGGTTTCGGCGCTGGAAAGGAACCAGGAGTTCCTGCGGCCCAGCGTAATCTCACGTCCGCGTGCCAGGGCTCCCTGGGCGATACCCAGGTAGAGGTTGCCGAAGGCCAGCTGGATGTAGGGGGTGACCAGCGTGGAGAACGGTTCCTCACCCACCTCGCCGATGATGTCTTCCGACGTGATCTGCACGCCGCGGTACTTCACCGAACCGCTGGCGGAAAGGCGCTGGCCCAGGGCATCCCAGTTGCCGAGATATTCGATTCCGGCCCGGTCATGATCAACCGCCAGTGCCAGGAATTTCCCCTGGTCTTCGCCGGCGGAAATGACCGCGTTGACCAGGATGGCATTGCCCACGGACGCACCGGTGGAAAAATGCTTGATGCCCTCCAGCCGGTAGCCGTTCCCGTCCGGAACGAGTTCCAGGCTGGGGTCCACGGGATTCACCGAATCACCCCAGGACCAGCCGGCCTGCGCCGAGCGGCGGAACAGACGCTCCTGCACCTCTGCGCTGCCGTAGAAAACGACGGCGCCGAGGTTGGCGTAGTGGTAGGCAAGGATCTGCGCGATCGACGCGTCCGTCCGCGCCAGGATCCGCACGGCATGCAGCGCGCTTTCCCAGTGTCCGCCCCGGCCGCCCCACTCCGCGGGGATGATCAGGTTGAGCAGCCCGGAACGCCGCAGCAGTTCCACCTCGGCATGCGGGTCGACGTTCCGGCGGTCCCGTTCCAGGACGTCCGCGGCCAGTGCGGCGGCAACATCCTCCGCGGTCCTGCTCCAGTGATCCAGTTCTTCGGGGGAAGCATGCCCGTTCCAGGGCGAACGGGCGGCCTGCAGCTCTACTTCGTTATCGACGATGGTCATATCGCGTCCTTCAGTCCAAGGCACCCGCCTGCCGACGGCGCGCAGCAATCACCCGGTTGGGGAGCCGCCGAAGAGGGGCCGTACTTGCCTGGCACGGTCTGTGCGCGGCCGGATCCTCATCTGGGGCACCCCGCTACGGGAGAGGGTTGCCGCCCAACCAGCCAGAGCTTGTCGTTGGGACTCTTGATCTTGGTGACGAGTATGCCGCTGCAGCTGCCGTAAAGGGTAGGAAATGAAGGTCAATGACGCCCTGCTGCCCCGTGTTACGCGGTGTGCTGCCGTACCGGAGGCGGGGGCGGGATTCTCCCGGGGAACCAGTGGAATCTTGGAGCTTGCAGAAACCGTGGACACTGGATATTTTTGCCGTCGAATGGACGTTTCCGGGTGAATCCATAGGGAAGAATATTCATCGTGACCACAATTTCTGAGGAGCAGGTGCCCGCGGGCAGCCTGCTGTCCGCCCGGCTGGAGCTGGCGGAGATGTCAGCGGCAGACGTTGACGCTTTGATTGTCGGTGTCCGGTGCCCGTCCTGGGCTGAGGACTTTCCGCAGGCCGTCGATGAGGACGCGGCCACGCAGTACTTTCAGGCCGGGCTGCTTGGCCCCCGGGCCGGGATTTTCGGTGCCCGGCTGATCCGCGAGCGCGGTGGGGCCGTCATTGGGACCATCGGTTTCCTGGGCGCTCCGGTCGACGGCGCCGTGGAAGTCACCTACAACATTGTTCCCTCACGGCGGGGCGGCGGGTATGCCACCGAGGCTCTGATTGCGCTCAGCCGCTTCGCGCTGGCCCAGCCGGGTGTTGAACGGGTGACCGCGTATACCGACGAACAGAACGATGCCTCGATGTCCCTGCTCCTGACAGCGGGCTTTATGCCGGTGGAATCCTCGGGCCCGGACCTGGCCTTTGTCCTCCACCACAGGACTCAGCTGCCCGACGCCGAGGGGTGAGCTGGTAGGTCGGCCTACGCCTTTCCCGCCGCCAGCCGCCGGGCGGTCCGGAAATACCGGTTCGTAAACATCTGCTGCGTGCGCCGGTTCAGCGGACCGCCGACTTTGATGAGCAGGTTCGCGGGCCGGCTGAACGCGGCAACCCGGAAATACAGCTGCCCGTCTTCGCTGAGCTCACCGTAGAACCCTTCCTCGCCGGCCTCGGGGTGTCCGCGCAGCGTGCCGTACCCGAAACCTGCCCGCTGGCCAGGCACCGGACGGCCGCCGTCGTCGAGCATGGGTTCAGTGCTCCACAGGACTCGGCACGGCGCGTGCCAGCGCAGCGGGCCGATCCCCACGCCGGAGGACATTTCCAATCCCGGACGGGCGCGGGGTGTACCGGGATCCACCCACAGTCCGCTGCCGCGGTGCAGGTCCCAGCCGAGCACGCCGTCGACCAGGCGCAGGAACCCCAGCGCCGGATCCTTCACAGGAATGCGTTCCTCTCGCAGCACCAGCCGGTACCGCGGAGGCCAGCCGCCCTCCAGCGGCACCGGGTACGGGCGTTCGGTCCGGCCGGGATCCAGGTAGGTCAGTTTCCGCTGTGTCATCCCCCGGCCAGCCCCTTCCAGGCCAGGGATTCCCGGTCCCGGCGGGGCAGGGAGGCCACCACCAGGTCATAGGAATCCTCCACCAGGTTCCGCACCACGTCATCAGCCAGGTTTCCGGTGAGGTCCAGCTGGTTCCAGTGGGTCTTGTTCATATGCCAGGCCCCGGTGATTTCCGGATTGGCGGCCCGCAGCTGCTGCGCGAGCTCGGGTTCACATTTGAGGCTGATGGTCAGCGGATCGCCGGCCAGGGCGGACAGGGCGAACATTTTGGCCGGCCGCCCTGCACCGGCTGCACGCACCTTGAACACCGAGGATTCGGGGCCAAACGGAAAGTCCTCATAGGCTCCGGTCAGGGACAGGCAGTACTGCCTCAGGGTTGCGGCGTCCATGAATTGACCTTAGCGCCGCGTAGGTCCCGCGCACCACAGATGGCAGGATGGAGAAACCACTAAGCACACGCACTACTTCGGCGGCCCCACCGGGCGCCGGCAACCTTTGGAGGATGGATTGGGCAAGGACCGGGCAAACGCCGGCGGGGGCAGGATGACGCAGGCCGCAGAGCGTGCTGCCGACTCCAAGTCATTTGAGCGGGCAGCGCGCATGGGCTACGTGGCCAGTGGCTTGCTGCACGCCCTGATTGGCCTCATTGCGCTGCAGATCGCGTTCGGTGACGGGGGCAGTGCCGACTCCTCCGGTGCGATGTCCGCGCTCGCTTCCCGGCCGGGTGGCATCTTCCTGATCTGGGCCTGTTTCCTTGGCTGCCTTGCGCTGGCGCTGTTCCAGGTCAGCCGCGCGTTCCTTGACTCGGCCGGCAGCCGGAAGGAAGTCTGGAAGAAACGGGCGACCGATGCCGGTTCAGCTGTTGTCTACGGCGCCATTGGCATCAGCTTCGGTGTTTTCGCGCTCGGTGGTTCCAGTGACAGCGGGCAGAACCAGGCCACCTGGACGGCCCGGCTTCTCAGCCAGCCCGCAGGCCAGATCCTGGTGGGCCTGATCGGTGCGGTGGTCGCCGGCATCGGGATTTACTTCGTCTACAAGGGCGTGATGCGGACGTTCCGGAAGAACCTCGGACCGATCCCGAGCGGACCCTGGCAGCGTGCAGTGACCATCACGGGGATCACGGGTTTCACCGCGAAGGGCCTCTCACTGCTTATTCTGGGCGGCCTGGTCATTGCTGCCGCCGCCACCGCGGACCCGCAGAAGTCCACCGGTTTGGACGGCGCCCTGCACGCCTTGAAGGAGGCGCCCCAGGGCTGGCTGGCGCTGGGCGCCGTCGGGGTGGGGCTGATTTGCTACGGCCTGTACCTGGGCATTATGCGGGCCCGCTTCGGCAAGCTTTAGGCCTGCCACCAGGAGTCGAGTTCCTCAAGCGGGTCAGCGTCCCACGGTGTGGGCAGCACACCGTCCATGTAGCCGGCAAACCACTCCTTGACCTCGGGTGACTGGTAGGCCTCCTTGAGTACCTTCGCCTTTTCGGTTTCTGCGAATTCCACTGTTCCGGCGACGACGCACCGGAACGGAATCTGGTCCGCTTCCTTCTCGAACGCCAGGGCGTCATCAGGTGAGAGTCCAATTTCGGCGGCCAGGCGCACGAACAGGAACCCGGCGTCGACGTCGGGCAGCGTCTTGGACAGCGACTGCTGGTCCACTTCCACAAAGGTCAGGTTCTTCGGGTTGGCGGTGATGGTTTCCTGCGACGTATGGATCACCCCCACACCGTCCTTCAGTTCCAGCAGCCCGGCGTCGCGCAGCAGCAGGAGCGCGCGGCCGTTGTTCGAGGGGTCCACCGGCAAGGCGATCCGGGCGCCGTCCGGGAGTTCCTGCAGGCTGGAGTAGCGCTCGGACCAGATGCCGCCGGGTGAGCCGTAGACGTAGAACAGCGGCTGAACTTCCAGCTTCTGGTCCACGTTGAACTGCTGCAGGTAGGCGCCGTGCTGGAAGTAGTTGGCGTCGAATTCGCCGTTGGAGACGGCCAGGTTCGGCTGCACGATGTCGGTGACGTACGTGGGTTCCAGCGTCCAGCCCTGGGCCTTGAGCAGTTCGACGGCGATCTTCGTGGGCTCCTGATAGGGGGCGGACTCGGTGACAATGATCTTGATGGTCTTGTCATCCGAGGCGGACGCCCCGCCGGTGAGGCCGCAGCCGGTGGCGGCGGTGAGCGAGGCGGCGCCTGCGCCCGCCAGGGCCAGCTTGAGAAAGTTCCTGCGTTCCATGGTTGTCCTTCGTAAGGGGTGGGTGACGTGAGTGGTTACCGGTAGGCGGAGGGAACGGGTTCGGTGCCGTTGAGGAAGTAGCGGCCGAGTTCGTTGTATTTGTAGGCCACCGGATCGTGGAGGGTGTGGGTGCGGACGTCCCGCCAGTAGCGGTCAAAGCCGTATTTGCTGCCCGCAGCGCGTGCCCCGGTGACGTCGAAAACCCGTGCGGTGACGTCCAGGGACACTTCGTGGGCGGTAACCTTCGCAGCGGCAATCTGTTCGGCCACTCCGGCCCGGTCCGCCGCGGTCAGCTCCTCCCCGGCATCCCAGGCCCACTGCAGCGCCGTGGCGGCATGGTCGACGACGGCGGCCAGCGTCTGCAGCGCGGCCGTGAAGGAGCCGTAGTGGTTCTGGATAAACGGATCTTCCGCAGCGGACTCCACCTCGGCGTGGAACCAGGGCCGCGCACTGCTGCGCGTGTAGTCCCGGGCTGCGAGGACGGCGCCTTCGGCTGCGGCCAGGTAGGCATGCGCGAAGAGCAGCTGGAATGCGGGGGTGGTGAGGACCTGGTGTGGACGGCGTTCGCCGTCGTGCGCTCCCAGATTCGTGATCACGTCCCCACCCGGCACAAAAACGTCGCGGAATTCGATGGTGTTTGTTGCCGTAAGCCGGGAGCCAAGGACGTCCCAGTCGTCGTGGCGGATCACTCCCTCGGATGCGGTGTCGATGATCAGCGCCAGCCGGTCTCCGCCGTCGACAATTGCCCGGCCGTAAATCCTGTCGGCGACCCGGCTGCCGGTGGAGAACGGCTTTTTACCGGTGACACGGTAGCCGCCGTCGACGCGCCGGGCGGTGGCCTGCGGTCCCTGCGGGGTGCCGGTGGAGGACCAGAGCCACTGCTGGGCCAGGCATTCGTCCGCGAGTGCCTGCCCGCGTTCCTCGTCCAGGTCGAGGTACGGGAAGGACTGGAAAATGTAGTGGTAGCCGAGCAGCTGGCCGATGGAGTTGTCCGCCCGGGCGATCCGCTGCACAATCTCGAACGCCGTGGGCCAGTCAATTCCTGCGCCGCCGAAGCGGGTGGGAATGGTCAGCGGCAGCAGGCCGGACCGTCGCAGGATTTCCACCTCGGTGAAGGGCGGTTTGTTCGCCAGGTCCCGTTCCAGGGCGTCGGCACCGAGGATCGCGGCAACCTCGTCGGCCAGTGCGAACCAATGTTCCTGGCCGGCACTGGTGCTGCGGCCGTAGCGGTGAAGCAGGCTGGCGGTCATCGGGTTTCTCCTGCGGTTGCAAGGCCGGTTTCGTGGGCAGCGGCGGTGAAGGCTCCGCGGAAGCGGGCGGCCGGGTGGCGTTCGTTCAGCAGCGGCCCGTTGCCGAAGAGCTTTTCGCGCAGGGTTCCCGGCGCGTACTCGTTCTGGGCCAGCCCGCGGCGGCGCAGTTCCGGCAGCACCCCGCCAATGAAATCGGTGTAGGAGCCGGGCAGCACAGCATTGATGATGTTGATGCCGTCCACGCCGGCGTCCTGCCAGCGCTCGAGTTCATCGGCAATCTGCTCCGGTGTGCCGGTGATCTGCTGCGCTTCGGTCCGGTACCGGGCGACGTCAGCCAGGGTCGGGTTGCCGCCCGGGGTGGAGTCGATGATGGCCTGCAGCACGCCGCGGCCGCCTTCGGTCTGCACGTCGCCAAGCGGGGTGTCAAGATCGAGCCCGCCGAGGTCGATTCCCAGGCCGCCGCCGATGTGCGCGATCACGGCGTCCAGGTCCAGGTATTCGTCCAGTTCGGCCTTTTTGCGCCGGGCTTCGGCTTCGGTGCCGCCGACCACAAAGGACAGTCCGGTGAAGACCTTGACATCGTCCGGCAACCGCCCGGCCTCGACGGCCCGGGACCGGACCCCGGCCGCCACCTTGGCGGCATGGGCGGGGTTCGGCGCAAAGATGAACGTGGCTTCGGCGTTGGCCGCCGCGAACTGCTGGCCGCGTCCGGAGCTGCCGGCCTGGAAGAGCACGGGGGTGCGCTGCGCGGACGGCGCGCTCAGGTGCGGTCCGTCGATGGAGTAGCGCTCGCCGCGGTGGTGGATCTTGTGCACCTTCTCCGGGTCCGCGTGGACACCGGAGGCCTTGTCCTGCATCAGCGCGCCGTCGTCCCAGGAGCCTTCCCACAGCTTGTACACCGCGTCCGTATACTCATCCGCCCAGTCATACCGGCGGTCGTGTTCCGTGAGCCCGGCGCCGTCGAAATTGCGGTGTGCGTTCTCCAGCACCGAGGTGACGATGTTCCAGCCGGCGCGGCCGCCGGAGAGGTGATCCAGCGTGGACATCTGCCGGGCGAACTGGAAGGGGTGGCTTTGCACCACCGACGATGTCGCCGCCAGACCGATCTCCGAGGTGGCTCCGGCCAGCGCCGCGAGCAGCAGTACGGGATCGTTGGCCGGCACCTGCAGGCCGCGGCGCACATGCGAGGCCCAGCCGCCGTCGTGGTTTCCATACAGGCCCACGACGTCGGCGAAAAAGAGGGCGTCGAACTTCGCCGCTTCGAGCTGCCGGGCCAGGTCCGTCCAGAAGCCGAGCTCGTTGAACCGGTGCTGTTCGGCGTCCGGGTGGCGCCACTGGCCGCCACGGATGTGGCTGGTGGTGTTCATCAGGAACGCGTTCAGCAGCAGGCGCGGCCGGGGCCCGGAAAACCGGGTACTGGGGATAGGCATGGTGGTTCTTTCGGTTGAAGGCTAAAGACGCTTGTCCGCGCGCCGGGAAATCCAAGAGCCGCCCAGCTGGACGGCCTGCACCAGCAGGATCATCAGGACGATCGCGGTGATCATCAGCCCGGTTTCGTAGCGGTAATAGCCGTAGCGGATGGCGAAGTCGCCGATTCCGCCGCCGCCGACAAGCCCGGCCATCGCGGAATAGGAGATGAAGCTGACCGTCATGATGGTCACGGAGCTGATCAGCCCCGGCCGTGCTTCCACGAGCAGGACGTCGCGGACAATCTGCCCCCGGGTGGCGCCCATGGACCGGGCAGCCTCCACCACACCCCCGCCGAGAGCGGTGATGTTCTGTTCCACGAACCGGGCGAAATACGGGATCGCGTTGATGGTCAGCGGCACGATCACCGCCGCCGTGCCGATGGTGGTGCCCACGACGAAGCGGGTGAACGGGATGATCGCGATCAGCAGGATCAGGAACGGAAAGGACCGGACCAGGTTGACCAGCGAATCCAGGACCCGGTGCAGTTTGGGCTTGTGGACCAGCCCGTTGGGGCCGAGCGTGTACAGCAGGACACCCAGCGGCGTGCCGATCAGCACGGCCAGCGGGATGGCCACCAGGAGCATGATGCCGGTCTGGCCCAGGGCTGTGAGCAGTTCGGGCCAGACTTCGATGATGCGCTCAAGCACGGTGGGCTCCTTCGAGCCGGCGGCCGGCCGGCTTTCTGTCGGCACGGTCCAGACTGATTTCGTCCGAGATCAGGTAGCGGCCGATCGAGGTGGCGGGGCTGAAACCGGGCTGCTGCAGGTCCGTGAGCGCGAACTGTTCCACTACCCGCCCGTCCTCCATCACGGCCACATTGTCTGCGATCGCCTTGATGACGTTCATTTCGTGGGTCACCACCACGATCGTGATGCCGAAGCGGGCGTTCACATCGCTGAGGTACTGCAGCACGGAGGCAGTGGTCCGCGGGTCGACGGCGGAGGTGGGCTCGTCGCACAGCAGCACCTTCGGCTCGGTGGCCAGCGCCCGGGCGATTGCCACCCGCTGCTTCTGGCCGCCGGAAAGCTTGGCCGGATACGCTCCCGCTTTGTCGGACAGATCGACGACGGCGAGCGCCTCGAGTGCCCGGCGGCGGCGCTCGGCGGCGTTTTTGACCCCGGAGAACTTCAGCGAAAGTTCCACGTTCTGCGCCGCGGTGCGGTTGTTCAGCAGGTTGAAGTGCTGGAAGATCATGCCGATCCCGTGCCGGGTGGCGCGCAGGGCCGCGTCATCCAGGGCAGTGACGTCCACACCGTCCACCAGGATCCGTCCGGAGGTGGGGCGTTCCAAGAGGTTGATGTTGCGCAGCAGCGTGGATTTACCGGCCCCGGAGAAGCCAATGATTCCCTGGATGCTGCCCCGCGGAATCTCCAGTGACACGTCATCCACAGCTGTGAAACGGGAATCCCCGGTGCCAAAAACGGTCGAAACATTCTCGATCCGAATCATGCCGTCCTCCTTCGGTCATTGCCCGGGAAGAGGTGAGCACCGCACGGCATACCCCTGGATGCGCTGAGGCGCACCCAGGGGAGACCAAAAGAAAGCGGGTGCTTCTCCATCGGTCCTGGCGGTAGCACCCCTCTCCTCCGCAGGATTACGGAAGGGGTTGCTGCGGCGTCATGGAGCCAGGTCTCTCAGCCGCTCTGGATGGTTACGGGTCCATGTAAGCCGGGACAGCCCCAGCCCGGCAAGAACATGTCAGTGTATGGCCCGGCACGTCGCTGTGTGACGCTCCGGGCGTCACACAGCGGCTTTGTTACGTAACCCGGCCCGGCCCGCTGCGTCCGGTTCTGCGTTCGTGGTGACCCACCAGACGCCGCCGGTAGGGCAGGATGGATGTATGACGGATTCCCGAACAGCCTCCACCGCTGCCGGTCCGAACCACGCATGAAAGGCTGGCTTTTCCTGGCTGGCGCCATCCTGCTGGAAGTGTCCGGTTCCCTCTCGCTGAAGGCTGCGCTCTCCGCGCCCGGCTGGTACGCCGTCGTGGTAACCGGCTATGTGGGCGCCTTCGTGCTGCTGTCAGCAACGCTCCGGACCGGGATGCCGCTGGGCGTTGCCTACGGAATCTGGGCTGCCGCCGGCGTGGCGCTGACCGCGGTCCTGGGGCGGATCCTGTTCAAGGAGGCCCTGACCTGGCTGATGGGGTTCGGCATCATCCTGATCATCGGCGGTGTGCTCCTGGTGGAGATGGGCGCGGCGCACTGACCCTGATACCGACGGGGGCCGCCACAAAAATACCGAGGCGGTGCCTGCAGCCGTATCCGCCCGGGTCAGGGAGGATAGAGCAGTGACTCTTTCGGAACGCCCGGCCCTCTCCCCCACTCTCACCGCGGCCGAGTTCCGGCGCTGGTATTGGCTGAAGGAAGAGCTCGTTGGCTTTGCCCGGGCCCAGGGGCTGCCCGCCTCCGGATCCAAGGAATTACTGGGCGACCGGGTTGCGGCCTTCCTGGCCGGCGAACCCCTGCCCGAAGCGCCTGCCCGGGCCACGCGGCAGAACCAGGTCCGCCGCCTGGTGCCCCCGCTGACGATTCATACCGTGATCCCGGCCGGGCATCCCTGCAGCCAGGTCCTGCGGGAATTTTTCGTGAATGCCCTCGGCCCCGGCTTCCGGTTCGACGCACCCATGCGGGAGTTCTTCGCCGCCAATGACGGCACCGCAACCATGGGCGCGGCGCTCGATCACTGGCACGCCACCCGGGGAGAGGCACCCCGGCCGATCGGCCAGCAGTTTGAGCTGAACCGATTCTCCCGCGAGTGGCACGCTGCCAATCCTTCCGGCACCCGGGAGCAGATGCGCGCGGCATGGCAGGTCCACCGGTCGCTGCCGGTGGATCAGCGGGGGTAGGGACAGAGACCTGCGGCTGGCCTACAGTCCGTAGCGCCCGGCTTCGATCACCGGGCAGGTGTCCATCACGACGTCGAGCCCGGCGTCGTGCGCACGCTGGGCAGCCGCTTCATCAATAACACCCAGCTGCAGCCACACCGCCTTCGCGCCGGCATCGATGGCCTGGTCCACAACGCTGCCCACCCTCGCGGAGTTCACAAAACAGTCAACGACGTCGATCTGGCCGGGAACTTCGGCGAGACGGGTGTAGCCCTTGTTCCCGTGAACGTCCTCTCCCTTGAGGTTCACCGGGATGACTTCCATCCCCAGTGTGTCCTGGATAAACCGGGACACCCCCACGGCGGGGCGCAGCGGATTGGTGGACAGCCCCACCACAGCCCACCGGCCTCGGGCCGAGAGCAGGCGGGATATGACCTCAGGATCATTACGGTGCGTCATGGGGCCGCCTCCTCCGGTCGGTCGTGCTGAAGACATTCTTACCTTACGCGCCGGGCAGCACGCCCGTGGGGGCGCGAGCCTCTGCCCTACGCGAGGAACGCTTCGACGGCGGCGGCCAGCTCGGCATCTTCAATGCCATGCCATCCGCCGGCCAGGAGCCGGAATGAGCCTTCAGGAAGCACCTCCGCAGTGTTCCGCGCCCACTCCTGCAGCCGCTCATCGCTGCCGCTGCTGGCCAAAACGAGGACCGGCACCCGGACTCCGGTCAGGCTGCGGATATCCGTGTCGATCATCAGCGTGAGGTCGTAGGAAATGGTGTGCGCCGCGGCTTCGAACTGGCTGGGCCCCGAGGATTGAATCATGTCCCCGGGGACACCGATGGATTCCTGGAACAGCCGGATCGCGCCGGCGCGGTCGCCGGCTTCGATGAGTGCCGCGAGCTGGGGACGGATGTCCGTCCCGGAGTCACCATCATCGGAAAGGGGCGGTTCCACGGCCACCACGCTGGAGATAACGGCGGATTCCGAAGCTGCCCGCAGCGCCAGGATCGCACCGGAGGAGGTGCCCAGCACATCCGCTGTCCCGCCGGCAGTTTCCACGACCGCAAGAAGATCATCGACCTCGGATTCGGCCGTGTATTCCTCCCCGTCGCCGCTTTCGCCTTTCCCCCGCCGGTCATAGGTGTAGACGGTGTGGCCCGAAGCAAGCCGCTCGGCAACACCGGCCATTCCCGAGGTGGTCCGGTCCATCATGATCGGGTCCACCACCACCAGGGGTGGGCCTTCCCCGTGCCGTTCCCAGGCGATTGGTGTTCCGTCGGCGGACAGTACGCGTCCCGAGGCGCCGGCTGTGGGGTCCATGGCTTCTCCTTCGCTGGAGTGGGGGCCGCTGGCGGGCCGTCACTCCACCGTAGGAGGGCCGCCGGGCCGGGTCAATGGGCCGGCGGTGCCCCAATGAGCCCGGAGCGCGGCCAGGGACTCTTCCACCAAGGCACTGCGGGTCACCCCGGCCGGCAGCGCGGCCATCACGGAATTTGTGGAACTGTTCCCGGCCAGCGGCAGGAAAGTCAGCGGCTGCCCCTCCGGAGAGACCGGCGAAGGCTGCATCAGCAGGGAATACGCCAGGTTCCGGCCCACCACGTTGTGGATGGCCTGGACGCTTGCCGACCGCCAGCGGACATCCGGCTCCACTCCGGCACGGGCGTACTCGGCGATGGTCCGCTGGAGAGCCGGTTCCTCGTCCATGAGAATTGCCGGGAAGGGTGCCAGTTCGGCCAGGCTCACCGTGCGCTGCCCTGCCAGGGGATGTTCCGGGCTGAGGACGGCCTGCCTGCGGGTTTCCATCAGCAGCTCGGCCGTACAGTCCGGCAGCACCTGCGCTTCGTACACCACACACAGCTGGAGCCGCCCGGCGAGCATGGCTTCCTGGATATCCGGTCCGCTGCCTTCCACGAAGTCCAGTTCCACCTGCGGATGCCGGGTGGTGAACCAGTCCACCAGCACCGGAACCGCGTGCATCGCCAGCGTCCTGAACACTCCGATGACCAGCCGGCCGGATAACTGGCCGTGCACCTGGTCGAGCACCGCTGCCAGGTCCGCAACCTGGTCCGTCATCTGCCGGGCCCGGGTGGCTACAACCTGCCCTTCCGGTGTCAGAGAGACGCCCTTGCCGCGCCGCCGGATGGCCAGGCTTACGCCGAGTGCCTGCTCCAGCTGGGACAGGGCCAGGCTCACCGCCGCCTGTGAGACGTGGCAGCGCCGCGCTGCCCCGGTGATCGACTGGGTCTCCGCGACCGCCGCAAAGTACTCGAGCTGGCGCAGCGTGACTTCACTCATAAAGCCCCCTTATGGGTCTAGCCAGTAATTATAGCTAGGTAAATGTGATGCAGGACACCATCCTTGAGGGAGTCCGCAAAACAGCAACCGACGGAGCAAACCCGATGGCAGTACCCGATTCCCTTCCCCACGTGATCACCCTCGGCACCGCGGGCGGACCCCGCTGGTGGAAGGATCATCAGGGCACCCCGCGCTTCGGAATTGCGACGGCGGTGGTAGTCAACGGCACCTGGTACCTCGTGGACTGCGGTCAGGGGGCCGGACGCCAGGCCAGCGCCGCCGGTCTGCAGATGGCCGACCTCGGCGGAATCTTCATCACCCACATGCACTCCGACCACACCGTGGACCTGCCTTCCCTGCTGTTGTTCGGTGCCTTCGAACTCAAAAACACACCCCGGGGCCCCATCCCCGTGATCGGCCCCGGAGACCGGGGCAAGCTGCCGCCGCTGTCACCGCGGGCCACCACGGTGCCGGCCGCCATTGCACCCGAACGCCCGACGCCGGGAGTCGCCGGCCTGGTCGAGGGCCTGCTGTCGGCTTACGCCACCGACTGCAACGACAGGATTTTTGATTCCCTGGCCAAGAGTCCGGCGGACCAGTTCCAGCCCCGCGAAATCACTCTTCCGGCCAGTCTCGGTTTTGATCCTGATACGAACGTTTCTCCTGACATGGAGCCGGTGGAAGTGTTCCGCGACTCGAACGTCACCGTGACGGCCGTGCTGGTCAGCCACCATCCAACGGCCCCGGCCTTTGCCTTCCGCTTCGACACAGCAGCCGGCTCAGTGACAATCTCCGGAGACACGGCACCGTGCGCCAACATAGTCCGGCTTGCCCGCGGGACTGACCTCCTGCTGCATGAAGCGATCAACCTGGACATCCTGGCCCGCCAGTACACGGACGCACAGATGCTCCAGGCCACCATGGACCACCACCGCCGCGCCCACACCACCGCTGCGGAAGCCGGCCGGATAGCCGCAGAAGCCGGGGCGCACCACCTCGCGCTCCACCACCTGGTGCCGACATATTCCCCGCCCGAGGCGTGGACCGAGGCCCGGACCACCTTCACCGGAGCCCTCAGCATCCCCGATGACCTGGAGATCATTCCCTTCGGCAGCACCGGCGGACCTGCCGCCCGCCGGTGCGTTTCCAGCGCATCAGCCGCCCTCTAAGACTTTGAGGTAACCACTATGAGCACCCAGCACCGCACCCCCTCCGCCCCGGACGGCGGTTACCACGCCTCACCGCGGGAAATGCGCCGGATCCTGCTTTCCAGCTTCCTGGGCACCGCCGTCGAGTATTACGACTTCATCCTCTACGCCACCGCCGCCGGAATCGTTTTCAACCAGGTCTTCTTCGCCGGCATGGACCCGCAGGTCGCGATCTTCGTCTCCTTCGGCACCCTCGCCGTCGGATACGTCGCACGCCCTTTGGGCGGCGTCATCTTCGGCCACCTCGGTGACCGGGTCGGGCGGAAGACCATCCTGGTCACCACCGTGCTCATGATGGGAATCGCATCCACTCTGATCGGCCTGCTGCCCACCAGCGAGCAGGTCGGGGTATGGGCGCCGATCCTCTTGGTGACCCTGCGCCTGTTCCAGGGCATCGCCGTCGGCGGGGAGTGGGGCGGGGCCATGCTCCTGGCGTTCGAGAACGCCAAGAAGGAATCCCGCGGGTTCGCCTCCGCCTTCGCCTACATGGGCGCCCCGGCCGGCACCATCCTGGGCACCCTGATGCTCTCCGCCATGTCCACCCTGCCGCCGGAACAGTTCCTGTCCTGGGGCTGGCGCGTTCCGTTCCTGCTCTCCGCCGTCCTGATGGGCCTCGCCATCTTTATCCGCATGAAGGTCTCCGAATCCCGGATCTTCAGCGAACTCTCCGCCAAGGCCGAGGAAAAGAAGCGCCGGGTACCCGCTGCCGAACTGTTCCGCGAGCACCCCAAGGCGCTGCTTATTGCCATCGGCGCCGGGCTGTCCGGGCAGATGGCCCAGGGACTGATGGGCGCGTGGGCTATTTCCTACGCCGTGCAGCAGGCCGTCCTGGCCCAGACCGAAGTCCTCAACATCAAGGCCCTCGGCGGGGTGAGCACCATCCTCGTCATTATTGTGGCGTCCAAGCTTTCGGACCGGATGGGCCGCCGCCGCGTGCTCATCTGGGGCAACATCGGCGCCATGATCCTGGCCTTCCCCGTGATGGCGCTGCTGGACATGGGTTCCACCGTGGCCTTTATGCTGGCCATTTTCCTGGGCCTGTCCCTAGTGCAGGGATTCACTTCCGGCCCCTACGGAGCCTTTGCCGGTGAGCTGTTCCCCACCTCCGTGCGCTATTCCGGTGCTTCGATCGGCTACCAGCTGGCGGCCACCCTCGGTGCGGGCTTCACGCCCATGATCGCCACCGCCCTGGTGATCGCCGGCGGCGGATCCCTGTGGCTCGTCGCCGGACTATGGACGGCTTTCTCCGGCATGTCACTGATCTCACTGCTGGCCGCCAAGGACCGTTCCGGTGAGGACATCCAGGAGCTGGACCAAACAGCTGAAGCGTCGGCTTCCGCGGCTGGCCAGGCCGAGCCGGTCCAGCCGAGCGTACCGGCGGGGCGCAGTTAGCCGCACGCGCGGAAAAAGACTGCGGCACACTCCTCCCCCCGGGGTGTGCCGCAGCCGGTTTTACCCCCACCGGCGGCGCCGCCGCCGGTGGGGAGAGCGTAAATTACCCGCTGATGGCCGGAGCGAAGCGGTACTTCGCGCCGCGGTGGGTGTCGGGGAGCTTGTCACCGGCGCCGAAGAGCTTGTTCCGCAGCGTTCCGGGAGCATAGTCCGTGGGGTAGGCGCCGCGCTTCTGCAGTTCCGGCACCACGAATTCCACCACGTCCTCGAACGTGCCGGGGGTGATCGCGTAGGCCAGGTTGAAACCGTCCACGTCGGTTTCCTCGACCCAGCGGATCAGTTCCTCGGCAACCTCGGCACCGGAACCGACCAGCCGCGGACCCAGCCCGCCGATCCCGGCAGATTCGGCGATGTCCCGCACAGTCCAGGGCTCGCCGTCGTCCTTCACCTTCTGGAAGTTCCCGGCGGCGGACTGAATGGCGTTTGATTTCACGTTGCCCAGCGGCTCGTCCAGGTTGTAGGTGGAAAGGTCCACCCCCATCCAGCCGGACATCAGGGCAAGCGCCCCTTCGTCACTGGTGTAGCGCTGGTAGTCCTCGTGCTTGGCCTGCGCCTCTTCCGGAGTTGCTGCCGTGATGATGGTCAGCAGCGTGTAAATCCGGATCGAGTAGCGGTCCCGGCCGGCGGCTTCAGCGGCGTCGCGGATCTTGGTGACTGTGGCCTTGAGCTTCTCCACCGTGGGGGCTCCCACGAACACGGCTTCGGCGTTCTCCGCGGCGAACGCGATGCCGCGGGGCGAGGCGCCTGCCTGGAAGATCACCGGGGTGCGCTGCGGGGACGGCTCGGAAATATGGATGCCGGGCACCTTGAAGTACTTGCCCTCGTGGTTGATGTCGTGCACCTTCGAGGGGTCGGTGAAGACGCCTGACTCGCGGTCCCGGACCACGGCGTCGTCCTCCCAGGAACCCTCGAGCAGCTTATAGACCACTTCGAGGTACTCGTCCGCGTGGTTGTAGCGTTCGTCGTGCTCCAGCTGGTCTTCCTGGCCCATGTTCCGCGCGGCGGAGGGCAGGTAGCCGGTCACCACGTTCCAGCCCACCCGGCCGTTGGTGATGTGGTCCAGGGTGGAGAGCCGGCGGGCGAAGGGGTACGGGTGCTCGTAGGCCGTGCCCGCGGTAACACCGAAACCAAGGTTCTCCGTGACCAGGGCCATGGCGGAGACCAGCAGCAGCGGATCATTCACCGGGACCTGGGTGCCCTGGCGCAGCGTGGCCTCGTTGGAGGAACCGTAGACGTCGTAGGTGCCCAGCACATCGGCGATGAAGATCCCGTCGAAGAGCCCGCGTTCGCAGGTCTTGGCCAGTTCGGTCCAGTAACGGATGTCGTTGTACCGCGAGGACTGATCCTCGGGGTGGCGCCACAGGCCGGGCGACTGGTGCCCCACGCAGTTCATGTCGAAGGCGTTGAAGCGGATCTGCCGGGGTGCGGACGGGTTAGCCATGTAAATCCTTTACGGGTGGACGCACCGTCAAGGAGCGCCGTACTTGCCGCCGGCGAATGCGCCCGCGACCGGATCGTCATCTGGGGCACCCCGCCACGGGAGAGGGTTGCCGCCCAACCAGCCAGAGCTTCGCGTTGGGACTCATGATCCTGCCCGCCCAGTATGGGGCACTGCCCCCGGTGGCGCGCAAGCCGGGCTGTGTCACGGAGCGTAATGCCCGACGGCGGGAGCTGGGGAATCCGTTCTCAACAGGAAGGTCCGGCGTGGCTGCCTGTCGACGAAGAATCCCTTAGGGTAGCGAAATGAGAAGACACCTCGCCTGGATTCTTCCCTTGGCGCTCATCCCCATTGCCTATATCGCCTTGCGGCTGGTTTTCACTGCATACGGTGAGAATGATGCGGACAGTGGTGCTTCGATGGATCTTGGATATGCCCTCTTACTTCTTGCTGCCCTTGGCGTTTGGCTGGTCGGCACCATTTACCTAACCATCAAGGCAATTACGAACGGATACCGGGTATTCCGCTCGTTCCGACGGGGAAAAGGCCATTACACCCGTACGGAACAGGCACAACGTGACCTCCAGCTGCATTATGAAGATTCTTGGAATAAAGCGCAGGCGTTGACCGGACAATTGAGCCGAGGCCATCTGCCTCCTGCCATGCAGGTGTGGGGCGTGGTTCTCGAACCGGGCGAAAACCTTCACCTCCAAATCACCGCTGACTATGCCCGCTTTTACGGATCGCCCGGTACATATGTCCACACGAGCGGTTTCTTTTGGGGCCAGCCGGCTTTTGTGCTTGCCGGGGTGGGGGTAACTGCCTTGGCCAATAATTCTCGGCGCCGAGCGGCAGAAGCTGCCTCACGCCAGCATTGGCGCGACGCAAGACGCACGGCAATGTTTTTGACCGATCGCCGCATCCTCTGCCAAGTCGATGGCCGCTGGTTGAGCTTCCATTATTCCCACGTGGCCGCTTGCTATCCCGAGCCGGAGAACAACAGTGTGGTGTTGGAATTCCATCAGGGCGATCCGCTGCTGATCGGCGGACCGGAAGCGCCACTTGCGGCGGCCTACATCGTCTGGGCGCTCTACGGCGCAAATGGACTCACCAGCCATCCTGCGCTGGGGTCCCTACGCGGTTAATCATCCGGCGCACAGCGGCGTAATGCCCGACGGCGTGAGCTGGGTTCGCCGCGAAGCAGCCACGGCGGATTGTTACGCCGGGACTTGCCTGCGGGCGGCCCGGGGGCGTTTAGTTATGCCTTGACCATCCCGAGCGGCTGAGAGACCTGGATCAGTGAAGCCGCAGCAACCCTGGTCGGCGCGTTTTCTCCTTGAAACGCGGCGATAACAAGGTGGACGTCGCAGGAGGCCGGTAACCCGGCCCAGGACGTTTTCCGTAGGGTGCTACTGCCAGGACCGATGGAGTGTTCAATGACTGCAGTACTTTCCTCCGGGTCCCCTGCCGTGTCCGCCACCGCGGTCACCGCACCGGACACCGCCCTGTCCGTAACCTTCGACGGCGTAGGCCGCAGCTTCGGCTCCGGCGCAGACACCCATGTGGTGCTCCGGGACATCACCTTCGAGGTGCGTCCGGGTGAAGTCCTCGCCATCCTAGGTTCCAGCGGCTGTGGCAAATCCACGCTGCTGCGCGCCACCGCAGGGCTCGACGCCGCGACCACCGGAAGCGTGCGGATTGACGGCACCGCCGTCCGCGGCATTGATGACCGCTGTGCCGTGGCCTTCCAGGAACCCCGCCTGCTGCCCTGGCAGACCCTGCAGGCCAACGTCGCGATCGGCCTGCCCAAGGGCACCAGCGCGTCCGAGGGCAAGGCGAAGGTTGCCGAGCTGCTGAAGCTGGTGGAACTGGACAGCTTCGCCAAGCACCAGCCCCGGGCCGTTTCCGGCGGCATGGCGCAGCGCGCCTCACTGGCCCGGGCGCTGGCCCGCAGGCCCGGAGTGCTGCTGCTGGATGAACCGTTCGGTGCCCTGGACGCGCTGACCCGCCTGAAGATGCAGGATCTGCTGCTGGAGGTGCACCGGGCCGCCCCGGCCACCGTCCTGCTGGTGACCCACGACGTCGACGAGGCGCTGCAGCTCGCGGACCGCATCATCGTCCTTGGCCGTGAACCGGGCAAACCCGGTGCCACCATCACGCAGACCATCACCGTGCCGGGCGCCCGTCCCCGGGACCGCGCCTCCGCAGAACTGGCGCGAATGCGCGGCGAGCTCCTGGCGAGCCTCGGCGTCGACCGGCACTAGCCAAACCACCCCGGTTACCTCCGCCGGCCCTGCCGGCGGGCCTTCGCGGGGCCTTCGTGTCCGCACGCAGCCCCACCCTGCAGCATCACCTGTCTCACACATCAGCGTTTATTCAGCCAAAGGAATCCCCCCATGAACAGCCGTTCCCGTGCCTCCCGCCGTCCGCTCGCGGTGCTCGCCGCCACCGCCGCCGCTTTCTCGCTGGCCCTGACCGGCTGCGTCGCCGGTGAGGACTCGTCCGCCGGGGCCGCCGACTCAACGGCCGACGGCGGCACCCTCAACATCGACTTCGCCACCTACAACCCGCTGAGCCTGGTTATCAAGGACCAGGGCTGGCTGGAGGCCACTCTCGCAGAGCAGGGCGTGGACGTGAACTGGGTGCAGTCCGCCGGCTCCAACAAGGCGAATGAGGCACTGCGTGCCGGAGCGATCGACGTCGGGTCCACCGCCGGATCCGCTGCCCTGCTGGCCCGTGCAAACGGTTCGGAGATCAAGACCATCAGCATTTACTCCCAGCCCGAATGGTCCGCCCTGGTGGTCGGCCCGGACTCGGACATCACCTCGGTGGCGGATCTGGCCGGCAAGTCGGTCGCCGCGACCAAGGGCACCGACCCTTACTTCTTCCTGGTCCAGGCCCTGGAGGAAGCCGGCCTGAGCACCTCCGACGTCACGGTGGAAAACCTGCAGCACGCCGACGGCCGCACCGCACTGGAAAACGGTGCCGTGGATGCCTGGGCCGGACTGGATCCGATCATGGCAGGTGCCGAGCAGGCCGGAGCGAAACTGGTCTACCGCAACCTGGACTTCAACACGTACGGCTTCCTGAACGCCACCGAGTCCTTCCTCGAGGAAAAGCCCGAACTGGCACAGGCGGTCGTGAACGCCTATGAAAAGGCCCGCGCCTGGGCCGCTGAAAACCCGGAGGAAACCGCGCAGATCCTGGCCGACGTCGCCGGTCTGGATCTCGAGGTTGCCAAGACCGTGATCCTGGAGCGCAGCAACCTGGACGTGAACGCCGTTCCGGGTGACGCCCAGCGTTCGGTCCTGGAGAAGATCGGCCCCACGTTCGTCGAGACCGGTGACGTCGCCCAGCAGTCCACCATTGACGACGCCATTGCCAGCCTGCTGGAGGATTCCTTCGCGAAGCAGGCCGACGCGGAAGCCATCAAGGAATCCTAATGAGTGATTCGTACCTGACCGCAAGCTCGGCTGTTCCCGGCGGCGTCCAGGGCCCGCCGGCGGCGCTTCCCCCGCAGCCTTCCGGCCCGGAGCGCAAAACCGGACCCTCCGGCGCCTTGTCCATAGGTTGGGTCCGGGTGCTCCTGGGGCTGCTGGTGCCGGCGCTGATCCTGGCGCTCTGGCAGCTGGTTTCGGTGCAGGGGGTCTTCAGCGCCGTGCAGCTGCCATCGCCGGGCGCGGTGCTGAGCTCCGCCGTCGACCTGCTGGAACGCGGGGAACTGGGAACGCACATCGCCATCTCCACCCAGCGCGTACTGACCGGTTTTGCCGCCGGCGCCGCCCTGGGCCTGGCGCTCGGCGCCCTGCTGGGCCTGTCCCGGCTGGCCGACGTCCTGCTTGGCCCGCTGTTCGGTGCCATCCGGGCCGTTCCGTCGCTGGCCCTGGTCCCGCTGCTGATCCTCTGGATGGGCATCGGGGAGGATTCCAAGGTCACGCTGATCACCATCGGCGCCTTCTTCCCGGTCTTCACCACCGTCTCGCTGGCGCTGCGCCATGTGGACAAAAACCTGGTGGAAGCTGCGCGGGCCTTCGGGCTGAACGGGATCCGGCTGCTCACCACGGTGCAGCTGCCCGCCGTCGTCCCCGCCGTCTTTTCCGGCCTGCGGCTGGCGCTGGCACAGTCCTGGCTGTTCCTGGTGGCAGCTGAGCTCATCGCCTCCTCCATGGGGCTCGGCTTCCTGCTCACCGACTCGCAGAACAACGGCCGCACCGACCGGATGTTCCTGGCGATCGTGCTGCTGGCGGTTATTGGCAAAACAACGGATGCCCTGCTGGGCCTCGCAGAAAAGTGGGCAGTGAAGAAGTGGGCGTAACAACAGCAGCGCAGCCGGCCGCAGAGCCGGAGTTTGCCACCGAAGCAGAGCGCATCGCGTTCTGGGAGGAAGCCGCCAGGCGGCTGCAGTGGGAGGAACCGTGGCACACCGCGCACCGGTTCACCCCGCCGCAGCGGCTCAGCGGGCCAGAGGTGCCCGAAGCCGACGCCGAATATTCAGTCCCTGAAATCGAGTGGTTCGCCGGCGGCAAGCTGAACGTCGCGGTGAACTGCGTGGACCGGCACGTTGCCGCCGGCCGCGGGGACAAACCGGCCCTGCACTTCGAGGGTGAGCCCGGCGACCGGCGCACGCTGACCTACGCCGACCTGCAGCGGGAAGTCTCCCGCGCCGCCAATGCCTTGCAGTCGCTCGGCATCGAACAGGGTGACCGCGTGGTCATCTACCTCCCGGTCATTGCCGAAACCGTCATCATCACCCTGGCCTGCGCCCGCATCGGCGCCGTGCACTCGCTGGTTTTCGGCGGCTTCTCCGCGGAGGCACTGAAGTTCCGGGTGGAGGACACCCGCGCCAAGCTGCTGGTGACCACCGACGGGCAGTTCCGCCGCGGCGCAGCCGTCCCGGTCAAGGACAACGCGGATGAAGCCGTCTCCGGCGAGAACGCGATCGAGCACGTCCTGGTCATCCGCCGGACCGGCTGCGGGATCGCCTGGACCGAGGGCCGGGACGTCTGGTGGCACGAGACCGTGGACACCGCCTCCGAGATTCACGAACCGGAAGCGTTCGACGCCGAAACCCCGCTGTTCATCATGTACACCTCCGGCACCACGGGGAAGCCCAAGGGCCTGGTGCACACCATGGGCGGGTACCTCACGCAGGCGTCCTGGAGCTACGAGTTCCTCTTCGCCAACCCGGACGAAACCGCCCGCGCTGACGACGTCCACTGGTGCACCGCCGACCTGGCCTGGGTCACCGCGCACACCTACGAAATCTACGGTCCGCTCTCCAACGGCGTCACCGAGGTGATTTTCGAGGGCACTCCGAACACCCCGCACCCCGGGCGGCACTTCGAGATCATCGAACGCTATAAGGTCACCAGCTATTACACGGCCCCCACCCTGGTCCGCTCCCTGATGGGCTGGTTCCCCGACGGCGTTCCGGACACCTGGGACCTGTCCTCGATCCGGCTGCTCGGCACCGTGGGCGAGGCCGTGAACCCGGAAGCCTGGCGCTGGCTGCGGGAAAACGTCGGCCGCGGCGAGGTTCCGGTGATCGATACCTGGTGGCAGTCCGAAACCGGAGCCACCATCCTCTCCCCGCGCCAGACCGACACCGTGTTCAAGCCCGGCTGCGCCTCCCGCGCACTGCCCGGCGTTTCCACCCGGATTGTGGACGAGGACGGCAATGACGTCCCGGCCAATACTCAGGGCTTCATCGTGGTGGACCGGACCGGCCCGTCCATGGCCCGCACCTGCTGGGGCGATCCGCAGCGCTACCTGTCCTCCTACTGGCGCCAGTACGCAAAACAGGGCTGGTTCCTGGCCGGCGACGGCGCCCGGTATGACGACGACGGCGACACCTGGATCCTGGGCCGGGTGGACGACGTCCTGAACGTCTCCGGACACCGGCTTTCCACGATCGAGATCGAATCCGCCCTGGTGTCCCACCCCTGGGTCGTGGAAGCAGGGGTCTGCCCGGTCGCCGATCCAAAGACCGGGCACGCGATCGCCGCGTTTGTGGTCCTCACCGAGGCTGCGTCAAAGGACGCGGACGCGGTGACGATAGAGCTGCGCAACCACGTGGCGAAGGAAATCGGGCCGATCGCCAAGCCTGCCGCCGTCGTCGTGGTTCCCGATGTGCCCAAGACGCGCTCCGGCAAGATCATGCGCCGGCTGCTGACCCAGCTGTTCGAGGGCACCACGCTCGGCGACACCACCAGCCTGCAGAACGAACCGTGCATCCCGGCGATTCACGCGGCCTGCGAAGCGCGGCGGGGCTGACCGGCGGCGCAACTGTCCTCAATATTGTTGGTTTCCACCGCTTAATAACGCAACCATTGCCTTACCGCTTCACAGCGGTCCCCCTAAGGAAGGAGCACTCAGTTCCATGAGTGATCGCCAGTTCGGATTCCGCACCCGCGCCCTGCACGCGGGCGGCACGCCCGACGCCATCCACGGTGCGCGCGCCGTCCCCATCTACCAGACGACGTCGTTTGTCTTTAAGGACACCGACGACGCCGCCAACCTCTTCTCGCTGCAGAAGTACGGCAACATCTACTCCCGCATCGGCAACCCCACGGTCGCCGCGTTCGAGGAACGCATCGCCTCCCTGGAAGGCGGCATCGGCGCGGTCGCGACCGCCTCGGGCATGTCAGCCGAGTTCGTCACCTTCGCGGCACTGTGCCAGGCCGGGGACCACATCGTGGCCGCGTCCCAGCTCTACGGCGGCACCGTCACGCAGCTGGACGTCACCCTGCGCCGCTTCGGCATCGACACCACCTTCGTTCCCGGCACGGATCCGGCGGACTACGCCGCAGCTATCCAGGAAAACACCAAGGCGGTCTACGCCGAGGTCGTGGCCAACCCGAGCGGCGAGGTCGCCGACATCGAGGGCCTCGCCAAGGTAGCGCACGACGCCGGTGTGCCGCTGATCCTCGACGCCACCCTGAGCACGCCCTACCTGGTCCAGCCGTTCAAGCACGGCGCGGACATTGTGATCCACTCCGCCACCAAGTTCATTGGCGGGCACGGCACCACCTTGGGCGGCGTCGTCGTCGAGGCGGGTACCTTCAACTGGGGCAACGGCAAGTTCCCGGCCATGACCGAACCGGTTCCCTCCTACGGCAACATCTCCTGGTGGGGGAACTTCGGCGAATACGGCTTCCTGACCAAGCTGCGCTCCGAGCAGCTGCGCGACATCGGACCCACCCTCTCCGCGCAGTCCGCCTTCCAGCTCCTGCAGGGCGTGGAAACCCTGGCCCAGCGGGTGGATGAGCACCTGCGCAACGCCCAGGCCGTGGCCGAGTGGCTCGAAGCCGATGACCGCGTGGCCTGGGTGTCCTACGCCGGACTGGAATCACACCCGCACCACGAGCGGGCAAAGAAGTACCTGCCCAAGGGTCCCGGCTCGGTCTTCAGCTTCGGAGTGAAGGGTGGCCGCGCTGCCGGGCAGGTCTTCATTGAATCGCTGCAGCTCGCCTCCCATCTGGCGAACATCGGCGATTCACGCACCCTGGTCATCCACCCGGGTTCCACCACACATCAGCAGCTCTCCCCGGAACAGCTGGCCGCGGCCGGTGTGCCGGAGGACCTGGTGCGGATTTCCGTGGGGCTGGAGGACCTGGAGGACATCCTCTGGGACCTGGACCAGGGCCTCACCGCAGCAGCCGCGGCGGCTTCGGGAACGGCAGCAGCTGACGTCCCCGCCGCCGAAGCCGCGTCCTGCTCCGTGCCCGTCACAGCCGCCGTCGAATCCCAGGAGTCCAGCAATGTCTGAGAACCGCAGCTGGGTTGGCCCCAGCGCCCCTGAACGCCTTGCCCTGCTCCGCTCGGCCAAGTCGATTGCCATTGTGGGTGCCTCGGACAAACCATCCCGGGCCTCCTACTTCGTTGCCACATACCTGCTCTCCTCCTCGCCGTACAAGGTGTACTTCGTGAACCCGGTGGCGAAGGAGATCCTGGGCCAGCCGGTTTACGCCTCGCTGGCGGACCTGCCGGAAACCCCGGACATCGTGGACGTATTCCGCCGGCACGATGACCTGCCCACCGTCCTGGAAGAGGCCAAGGCCGTGGGCGCCAAGACGCTGTGGCTGCAGCTGGGTTCCTGGCATGAGGACGTTGCCCGGGAGGCCGAGGCCGCCGGAATGAACGTGGTGATGGACCGCTGCGTGAAGATCGAACATGCCCGGTTCCACGGCGGCCTGAACCTGGCCGGTTTTAACACCGGGGTTATCTCCTCGAAGCGCCAGCTCACGGCATAGCGCCGGGTTCCGGTCCGGGCAGCCGCGCTGGCGGGAGCCCGGACCCCAGCCGGAGCCGCCGTGGTTCCAGCCGCCGTGTTAGCGGGAGCCGGGCCCCCAGCCGGAGCCGCCGTGGTTCCAGCCGCCGCCGGCGGTCTGCCAGGCGTAGCCGGGCCCGGCAGCTCCCTCCGCTCCCCTGCCCGGGTACTGCCCCGGCCAACTGCCGGACTTCTCACTGTTCGGCTGGCTGTGGGGCTGGCTGTGGGACTCGCCGTCAGCCCAGCCGCCGCTGTTGCGCCACTGGGCCCGTTCCGCAGGCCCGCCGCCCTGGCCGCGGCCACTGCCGGGCCAGCTCCGGTTGCCGCCCGGCACCGGCTGCGCTTCATCGGCGGCTGGGGCCGGAGCCTCGAGGGCAGGAGCGGAAGAGTCCTCCGCAGCGGGTGCCGGGACCGGCTCTGTTGGCTTTACCGGCGCCGGCGTCCCGGCCGGGTCAGCGCTGGGGGCCGGGTCAGCGGCGGCGGCCGGGTCAGCGGCAGGGACGGCGGCAGATTCCAGGGGAGGTTCCGGCGTGGGGGCCGGAACCTCTTCGTAGGTGAAAGGGGCAGGTTCATATGATGCCTCAGCCGTGATCCAGAAGTCCTGGCTGGTTGCGGCCACCCCCGTGGTGCCGGCAGCCATGGCGGCAACCACCGCGCCGCCGAGCAGGAAACCCCGCCGGCGGGTGGATTTCCGCAGGGGCGTTACCCCTGGGCTGAAGAGTGCTTCGAGTTCCGCGCACGGCGCCGGCGCGGGTTCCCGCCCGGATTCCCGGATCCGCCGAAGCGTCTCCTCCAGTTCCTGGGTGGCTTCTACGCCCGATTCCGCCAAGAGGCACCGGATTGCTTCCTCGTCATTGGGGCAGCTGGACATGCCGTTCCTCCGCCTCCTTTTCTGCGATCCGTTCCTTGAGGGCAATAAGTGCCCTGCGCTGAAGCTGTTTGACGGAGTTGGCCGTCTTGCCCATTACCGCGGCGGAATCCTCCAGGGACAGGTCTGCCACAACCCGCAGCAGCAGAACCTCACGCTGCTGCGCGGTGAGTCCTTCAAGGAGCAGCTCCGCTGCCAGCGTAGATTCCAGGACTGCTGTTTCAGCTGAGTTGGTGTACCGGGTATCTGCCAGCCGATCGTAGGGCACAGTCACTGGCCGGCGTTCGCGCCGGCGGAGGTCATCGACCATCCTGGCGTGGGCAACCGAAAACGTGAAGGTCCGCAGTCCGGCCGCACCGCCGCGGACGGCGGCCAGCTTGGCGAAGACTGTCAGGAAAACCTCCTGCGCCAGGGCTTCCGGATCATCACAGCCTTTGGACCTGAGATACCCCAGAACCGCGGGTGCCAGGGCCTCGTAGACCGAACGCAGGGCCGCCGGATTGTTTGCGCGCGCCTCAGAGACCATCTGCTCTGTCAGCGGGTCAGCCAAGGCGGGTCTTTTCGGATGTGGGACGAGGGACGAACCACATCGTACCCCGCTGAGGCAGCGCCGGCGGGGAAATGGCCGCGCCGGGGCTTTTTGGGGGGATAAGCCCCGGCGCGGTCATTTCACAGGGGTAATCGCTCCGGGTGCCGCAAAGGTTACGCGGCAGCCGAAAGCTTTTCCACGCATCGGTCCCCGCCTCCTTCAGCCGCCCGGCCGGACACTGCAGGCAGCGTATGTGGGAGACTTAACGGGGCCCCGCCTTCCCCATGGCGGAGGCAGCGCGGCCAGCCGGAATCGACAAAACCAGCTCCGCGCTGGACCAGCAACCCGCGGCCAAGCCCCGCGGCACAGGATATTGATGACGCTCAGCAACTCCACCACGCACCACGAATCAGAACTGAAACGCAGTCTCTCACTGCGGCACATCCGTTTTATCGCCCTCGGCTCCGCCATTGGCACGGGCCTCTTTTACGGCTCCTCCGAGACCATCCAGGCGGCCGGCCCCGCCGTGCTCATCGCCTACATCATCGCCGGCTGCGCCGTGTTCCTGGTCATGCGTGCCCTGGGTGAAATGGCGGTACGCCACCCGGTAGCCGGCTCCTTTTCCCAGTACGCCGGCCGTTATCTTGGCCCGCGGATGGGGTTCCTGACCGGCTGGACGTTCGCCTTCGAGATGATCATCGTTGCCATCGCGGACATGACAGCGGTCAGCATGTACATGGGGCTCTGGTTCCCGGACACCCCGGGCTGGATCTGGATGATCGCTGCCATGCTGCTGATCGGCGGGCTGAACCTGATGCGGGTCAGTGTCTTCGGCGAACTGGAGTTTTGGTTCACCCTCATCAAGGTTTCCACCATCGTCGCCATGATTGCCGGCGGGCTGTACCTGATCGTGTTCGGAGTCAGCACCGGCGGATACGAACCAGGCGTCAACCACCTGGTGGATCACGGCGGGTTCGCTCCATTCGGGGTATGGGGCATCGTGATGAGCCTGGGAATCGTGGTGTTCTCCTTCGGCGGCGTCGAAACCCTTGGTGTGACCGCCGGCGAAACCGGCGATCCGGCGCGGGCCATCCCCAAGGCCGTCAACACCGTGCCCGTGCGGATCCTGCTGTTCTACGTCCTGTCACTGGGTGTGATGCTTTGCCTTCTGCCGTGGGACCGGATCGGTTCCGAAGGCAGCCCCTTTGTGCAGGTCTTCGCCGGGCTGGGCATCCCCTTCGCCGAACATCTGATCAACGCCGTTGTCCTCACCGCGGCACTGTCCGCCATGAACTCGATCTTCTATGCCGCTTCCCGCACCATGTACGGCCTGGCCGAGCAGGGGCACGCTCCGCAGGCATTCACCCGGGTCTCACGGTTCGGTGTTCCGGTCTGGCCGGTGGCCATCATCATGGCCAGCCTCATCGCCGGGCTGGGCTTGTACCTGTGGATCCCTGAGCAGCTGTTCCTGGTGGTCGCTTCCACGGCCACTTTCGCCACCCTTTTCACGTGGTCTTCGATCCTGCTCAGCCATCACCGCATGCGGCGCCAGATGCGGCGGGATGGAATCCCGTCAGCTGGTTTCGCGTTTCCGGGATGGCCGGTGCTGAACCAGGTGACGCTGGCCTTTATGGGCCTGGTTACCGTTATCCTCGCCTTCACCGGTCCGGGGCGGACGGCCCTGATCGTCGGCGTGGTGTGGATTCTGCTGATGCTGGCCGCCTACCAGTTCCTGATCCATGGGAAGGGGCGGCAGCCGATCAAACTGCCGGAGCCTTCTGCCGACGCCTCTCGGAGCTAGCTGGTTTCCCTGCCCTATGGGACATTCCTGCCAGTTGGGGACAGCGCGGGCACTGGTTTCCCTGCCCTTTGGGACAATCCCGCCAGTTGGGGACACCGCGCGCACTGGTTTCCCTGCCCTTTGGGACAATCCCGCCACATGGGGACTTTCCTGCGTGGCGCCACGGCAGGAAAGTCCCATGGCGTGCGATTTGTCCCAAACCGGAGCGAGCCTCAGGCAGGCCGCAGTCCAGCCAGCAGGAGGCCGCTGTCCGCAGACCGCAGTCCAGCCAGCAGGAGGCAGTCGGCAGCCCGGGAGACCGCGGTCCAGCCAGCAGGAGGCAGCCGGCAGCCCGGGAGCCCGCCGCGGCACTAAAGCTAGCTGGCGGCGTCGATCTGCTCGTTCACCGCGAACCGGCGGTTCTGCAGGACGGGCAGGAATTCCCTGACCTCTTCAATCCGGGTCCGTGTCACTTCTGCCGTGGCCACTCCGGCGGACTCCTCGCCCAGGAAGACCTGCGGCACGCCCATGGGATCCAGGATGGCCGAGTGGCCGATGGTGTGGCCGCTGGAGGTCCCCGCGGCTGCGATCCACACGGTGTTCTCAATCGCCCGGGCCTTGAGCAGCGTCTCCCAGTGCTCGATCTTGTGCTCGCCCTTGAACCAGGCTGCCGGAACCGCAATAAGATCCGCACCCTGGACGGCCAGGGCCCGGGCCAGCTCGGGGAACCGGAGATCGTAACAGGTCATCAGGCCCACCCGCAGACCACCGAGTTCCACTACCTGGATCCCGCGGTCACCTGCCTTGATCCGGGTGGACTCCTGGTAGCTGAACGCATCGTAAAGATGGAGCTTCCGGTAGGTCGCTGCGATCCGGCCGTCGGACTCGATCGCCACCAGCGTGTTGTAGGGCCGTTCCTCTCCGGAGGACTCGTACCCGCCGGCAATCACGGCGATTTTCAGTTCCGCGGCCAGGAGGGAAAGCTGCTGGACGAAGGTGCTCCACCCGGCGTCGACCGCCGCAGCCAGCGTCCCCTCGACCTTGCCGATGCTGAACATCGACTCCTCGGGGAACACGATCAATTCCGAGTTCTCGCCCTTGGCCTGCTCGGCGAGCGAACGCATCGCCGCCAGGTTTTCCTTGACGTCCCCCGAGGGGCTGAACTGACCTACGCTGACCAACAATGGACTACCGCCTTGCCTTGAGGACCGGACTCTCCTCCAGCCTAGTGCAGGTCCTCAAAGTGGAGCACAGGTTTCAGGACCTCCCCCGCTTTCGCTGCGGCTGCGGCGTCGTTAATCTCGTTGAACCCGTACCGGGTGATCATCTTCTGCAGCGGGAACCGGCCCTGCTGGACCAGTTCCACGAGCGCGGGCAGGAACAGCTGCGGCGTGGCATCGCCTTCCGTAATGCCGATGACCTGGCGGCCGTTGAGCATGAAGTTCACGTCCAGTTCCATGGTGGATCCGGCGGCCGGAGCGCCGATCAGGCCGAGCTTGCCCAGCGGCGCCAGCGCATCCGCGGCAGTGGCCGCCACCCGGGTGCTGCCCGTGGTTTCGAGGGCGTGCGTGACCCCGTCACCGTTGGTCAGTTCGAACAGGGCCTGCAGTGCATCGGTGCTGCCGGAATTGACGACGTCGGTGGCCCCAAGTTCGCGGGCCAGCTCCAGCCGCGAGTCCACCAGGTCCATCACCACAATCCGGGTGGAACCGGACAGCGCGGCGGCCATCACGGCGGCCAGGCCCACGGGACCGGCGCCGAAGACGGCGAGGGTGGAGCCGGGCTCGGGCCGCAGGACGTTCAGCACGGCTCCGGCACCGGTCTGAATGCCGCAGCCAAGCGGGGCCAGCAGGGACAGGTCTGCTTCGGGGTCCACTTTGGTGACGCCGCGGGCGTCGGCCAGGACGTAGTTGGCAAAGGAGGACTGGGCGAAGAAGTGTCCGTGGACCCCCAGCCCGTCCTTGGTGATGGTGGCGCTGCCGTCCATACGCTGCCCGCCAATGAGGTTTAGGTCCAGGAAATCTGTGCAATAGGCCGGGTGGCCCATACGGCAGTTCCGGCAGACCCCGCAGCTGGAAAAGCTCAGCAGCACCTGGTCGCCGGGCACAACGGAGGTGACGCCGGATCCAACGGCTTCCACCACGCCGGCACCTTCGTGGCCGAGGACTCCGGGCAGCGGAAAGGGTATGTGCCCGGCTTGGACACCGAGGTCAGTTCCGCAGACGCCCGCGGCGGTGATCCGGACCAGGACCTCGTCCGGCCGGGGATCATCAAGGGTCACGTCAGTAATTTCGAAGGGTTCATGGACTCCGCGCAGAATCGCGGCACGCGCCTGGGTAGTCATAGGGCCACGCTACGCCGCGGCCTTCACCGCCGTCAGGACTTTCGGGAACTATGGCCTTCGTTTGGGCCCGAGTTTGTACAGCGTTGACGCCCGGAGAACGCCGCTGTTAGGTTCGCAGGTACTTTTCCGCGCCGCCGAAGGAGCCAGCCGTGAGCAGCAGATTCTCATCCTTTGCCCTGGACGCAGTCGATGTCCCCCTGCTGGTCGGATTTTGGACCCGGGCGCTGGATTACCGGGTGGCAGAGGAG
Source organism: Arthrobacter gallicola (assembly GCF_014836775.1). Lineage (GTDB taxonomy): Bacteria > Actinomycetota > Actinomycetes > Actinomycetales > Micrococcaceae > Arthrobacter_B > Arthrobacter_B gallicola. The sequence continues at coordinate 543,783 of NZ_JACSQD010000002.1, read as the reverse complement.
TTCGACGGCGGGATCAGTCTGGCGCCGCGCAACGGCTTTCTGGGTCCGCCGATCGACATCATTCCCGTCCCCGAGCCCAAGACCGCCAAGAACCGGCTGCATCTGGACCTGGTGCCGGACGGCTGCACCCAGGAGGAGGAAGTCGAGCGGCTGCTCGCCCTTGGCGCTGTGCTGGCCGACGTCGGCCAGGGACCGGAGGTGTCCTGGGTTGTGATGGCCGATCCCGAGGGCAACGAGTTCTGCATCCTCTCGGGGAGAGCCGAGTAGGGCAGCCGAACCCGGCAGACCGTCACCGGACGGGGAGCCGCCCGGTGTCCCAGAACTCCAGAACCGCCTGAGACACTTCGTCTGCGGCAACGTACAGGGGTGCCGCGTGCCCTCCGCCGGCAACGGGCATGAGCACTGCATTGGGCATGGCCGCTGCCAGCAGCTCCGCCTTGTCGAGGTCATACATAGCGTCATTCTGCCCGGCTATGAGAAGTGTGGGTGTCTGGACACGTTCGAAGACTGCGCTGAGATCCGGGCGGCGCAGCATGAGGGACCGCATGGCCCAGTATTTGCCCTGTTTGTCCCCTCTCCTGAATGAATCGCGCACGGCCTCCTCGGCTGCAGCGCGGGAGCCCGGTTCTCCATCAGCTCCCACCAGCGCGTCCACCACCAAACCGCTGAGCCGGGACGGACCAATGACCCGAAACATTCCCACCAGCAACGCCGTCTTCAGCCGCTGGGCCGTTGGCAGCGGATAAGCGGGTGTGCCGATCATGGTCAGCGTCCTGAGCCTGGAGGGCCATCCCTCTGCGAGCAGGATGCCCACGTGCCCACCCCAGGCATTGCCCAGCCAGTCAACGGGCGTATCGACTCGAAATGCATCCAGCAGCTGGACCGCTGCCACGGCACAATCGTGCAGGTCATAGATTTCCCGCGGACCTGGACTGTTCCCGTGACCGGGACCATCCACCAAAAACAGTTCACGGTGCCGGCCCAGCTTCTCTGTCACCGGATCAAAGGTTTCCGAATCCAGAAACATGCTGTGCCAGAGGAAAGCCGGCTGCCCGGAGCCGGTCCGAGTCACGGACAACGGCCCAAGAACGGTCTCCACTACTGATACTTCAGAATGCTGCGTACTCATTTTGCGCCTCCCGACGCTCACTGTTCTTTCGGTTTCCGAAGCAATTAACTAGACTCTCCTCCGTGAGTGATACCGCGTCAAGGGGTTCCGAAAAACCGTTTCAGGGCGGGCGCCGGCTGCCCGTGGGCCAGCTGCTGGGGCGGCTGCTCGCGGAGTTCCGGCGGGAACTCTTAGCGGAGGCGGAGGCTCATGGCTACGGAGACATTCGCCCCGCGCATCTCCAGATCACGGGAAATGTTGGGACCAAGGGAATCCGGCTCACGCGGCTGGCAGCGCGGGCCCAGCTCAGTCTGGCGGCCACCTCGGAGCTGGTTAATGAGCTCCAGTCCTTGGGTTATCTGGCCCGTGAACCGGATCCAACCGACGCGAGGGCAAAGCTGATTGTGCCCACCGCCAGGGGGCGGAGAATGCTTGCCGAGGCCTCAGCGAAAGTCACCGAAATGGAACGGGACTGGGCAGCACATACCGGTGAGCACCGTTTTGAGGAGGCCATGCTCACCCTTCAGGACATCCTGGACGCGAGGAAAGAAGCCGAACGAGCCAAGGGCAGCGATTCCTGACCGTACGCGGCCGCAACCACAATCCGCTGAGCGGCTGGCCGGCCTCGGCCTTGACGCCACGCCGGGCCGGCGGACCTAGCAAAAGACCCCGCAGCCAACCGGGCTGCGGGGTCTTTGCGGTAAGAACCTACTCGCTGATCAGGTCGCGGATCACGATCGTCTGGTCGCGGTCCGGGCCGACGCCGATCGCGGAGAACCGGGTGCCGGAGAGCTTTTCCAGCGCCAGCACGTAGTTCCGGGCGTTCTCCGGCAGGTCCTCGAGGGTCTTCGCGCCGGTGATGTCCTCGGTCCAGCCGTCGAAGTACTCGAAGATCGGCTTGGCGTGGTGGAAGTCGGTCTGCGTCATCGGCATCTCGTCGAAGCGCACGCCGTCGACGTCGTAGGCAACGCAGACCGGGATCTTCTCGATGCCGGTGAGCACGTCCAGTTTGGTCACAAAGTAGTCCGTGAAGCCGTTGACGCGGGAAGCGTGGCGCGCCAGCACGGCGTCGTACCAGCCGCAGCGGCGCGGGCGCCCGGTGTTCACACCGAACTCGCCGCCGGTCTTCTGCAGGTACAGGCCCATGTCATCGAAGAGTTCGGTGGGGAACGGGCCGGCGCCAACGCGGGTGGTGTAGGCCTTGATGATGCCCACGGCGCGGTTGATGCGGGTGGGGCCGATGCCGGAGCCCACCGACGCGCCGCCGGCGGTCGGGTTGGAGGAGGTCACAAACGGGTAGGTGCCGTGGTCAACGTCCAGGAACGTGGCCTGGCCGCCTTCCATTAGGATGACCTTGTCTTCGTCGAGGGCCTTGTTCAGCTCATAGACCGAATCAATGACCATCGGGCGCAGCCGGTCGGCGTAGGAGAGGAAGTACTCCACCATCTCTTCCACATCCACGTCGCGGCGGTTGTAGACCTTCAGCAGCAGCTGGTTCTTCTGCCGCAGCGAGCCTTCGACCTTCTGCCGCAGGATCGACTCGTCGAAGATGTCCTGCACGCGGATGCCGAGGCGTGCCACCTTATCGATGTAAGCCGGGCCGATGCCGCGGCCGGTGGTGCCGATGGCACGCTTCCCCAGGAAGCGTTCGGTGACCTTGTCCATCACCTGGTGGAACGGGGCAACAAGGTGGGCGTTGGCGGAGATCCGCAGCTTCGAGGTATCCGCCCCGCGTGCTTCCAGCCCGTCGATTTCGTCGAAGAGGGCTTCGAGGTTCACCACACAGCCGTTGCCGATCACCGGGATCGCGTTGGGGCTGAGGATGCCGGCGGGAAGCAGCTTCAGTTCGTACTTTTCACCGCCGACGACGACGGTGTGGCCGGCATTGTTTCCGCCGTTGGGCTTGACGACGTAATCGACGCGGCCGCCGAGAAGGTCGGTGGCCTTACCTTTACCCTCGTCGCCCCACTGGGCGCCGACGATGACAATTGCTGGCATGGGATCCTCCCCCATTAGTTACGCTAGGGAGCCGCGCCAGGCGCCGAACCGCTACCGTGCATGAGAACGCCCCTGCACTCGTGGCGTGGAACACGCTCAAGCTGCGGGGCTCTTACCAGTCAAGTTTAGCCGATCTCCAGCTCAGCCCCTTCGGAAGCGGCCCGCTGGGCGTACGGTTTAAGCCATGGAGCGCTTCCGCGGCTATATCGCCGGGCTGGGCACCGCCTCCGGGACCCGCCTGGTTGTGGGCCACTGGCCCGAGTCTCCGTTCGGCCCGTTCACCGACGTGATGGTGGAGAACCGGTTCGGTTCCCGCCTGCTGCTGGCCCCTGACGAGAACATTGCCCGGTATGTTTCCTCCACCTACACCTTCGACGCGGTGGACGTTGTTCCCGTCAGCGCACGGCTGCAGGGCGGGACGCTGGCGGTCGACGGCGGCCCGCTGCGGCTGCGGGCGGAACTGGGCCGGGTGACTCTGCTGGGCAGCCTGCTCGAGGTGGTTCCCGCGCCGCTGGCCGTCCATCCCCGCTGGCTCCGGGCGGTGAACCCGCTGGCTGGTTTGATCGTGCGGGGTGTGCAGACCGCGGGAACCACCGGGGACCGGCTGGAGTATTACGGTGTGCGCTCCATCCGGCGTGTCGCAGCGGCGGAATGCTCCTGGAACGGGCAGGACCTCGGGCAGCTGGCGCCGGTCAGCCCGCCGGTGCGGTTCGGTTTCTCTTCGGTGCCTGCCCGGCCGCAGATCATGGCCGTCACCACCACCATTACCGCCCGTGAGGCGGCACGCAAAGAAACGAGCGGGCCATGGCGAACCGTTTTCACCCGCATACCGAATCCGTCTGGTCTTACCCGCGGCCACCCCGGGTCGAACCGAGCGATGAGTCCGTAGAGGTCTGGCTGGGCGGGACGCTGGTGGCGCAGACAACCTCGGCGCTGCGGGTGCTGGAAACCAGCCATCCGCCGGTCTACTACCTGCCCCTGAACGCCTTCGCCCCGGGGGTGCTGCACCCGGTGCCGGGCGTGACCCACTGCGAATTCAAAGGTGCTGCCTCCTATTACGACGTCGCCGCCGGCGGCCACCGTGCCGCGCGGGCCGCCTGGGCCTATCCGCACCCGGCCCCCGGTTACGAGGAGCTGGCCGATACGGCCGCCCTGTACCCGGGGCTGATGGACTCTGTCCGGGTGGACGGCGAGGAGGTGCAGCCGCAGGACGGGGACTTTTACGGCGGCTGGATTACCAGCCGCGTAACCGGCCCGTTCAAGGGCCCGCCGGGCACCTGGGGCTGGTAACCGCCGTCGGTCACCTGGGGCTGGTAACCGCCCCGCCGGGCACCTGGGGCTGGTAACCGCCGTCGGTCCTCACCGGCTAGACGCTGGAGGCGCCCTCCCGCTGGGGAAGGCGCCTCCGGTGATGTTTCAGCTGGTGCTGTTCAGTTATGCGGCTTCGATTGCGGCCTTGGCGGCCGGATCGGAGCTGTCCAGGAACTTCTCGATCCGGTCCACCTCTTCGGCTTCGTTGATCGCAGCGGCCGCGCGGCCCAGGGCGTACAGCGCACGCAGGAACCCGCGGTTCGGCTCGTGCTCCCACGGGATCGGGCCCGTGCCGCGCCACCCGGCCCGGCGCAGGGCGTCCAGGCCGCGGTGGTAGCCGACGCGGGCGTAGGCGTAGGACTCCACGGGCTGGCCCTCGGCGTAGGCTTCGTCGGCAAGCAGCGCCCAGATCAGGGAGGACGTAGGGAACCTAGCGGCCAGGTCCACGGGCTCATCCCCGGCGGCGAGGCGGGCCAGAACGTCCGTTTCCTCGGGCAGGTAGGTGGGCTCTGGGCCGAGCAGGTTCTTGCGGAATTCGTCTGACATTAGAGGTGCTTTCCTGCCGATCCGAGGGACTGTGCTGCTTCGACCACGCGGGCGGCCATGCCCTTCTCGGCGGAGGCTCCCCAGACGCGGGGGTCGTACTGCTTCTTGTTGCCAACCTCGCCATCGACCTTCAGGACGCCGTCGTAGTTGCGGAACATGTGGTCCGCGACCGGGCGGGTGTAGGCGTACTGGGTGTCGGTGTCGATGTTCATCTTCACCACACCGTAGGACACGGCGTCGGCGATTTCCTGCGCGGAGGAACCCGAGCCGCCGTGGAAGACCAGGTCAAACGGGGTTTCCTTGCCGATCGAGGCACCGACAGCGGTCTGGATTTCCTGCAGGATTTCCGGGCGCAGCTTCACGCCGCCGGGCTTGTACACGCCGTGCACGTTGCCGAAGGTCAGCGCGGTGAGGTACCGGCCCTTGCTGCCGTCGCCGAGGGCCTGAATGGTGGCCATGCCGTCTTCTACGGTGGTGTAGAGCTTCTCGTTGATCTCGTTCTCCACGCCGTCCTCTTCACCGCCGACGGTGCCGATTTCAACTTCGAGGATGATCTTGGCAGCCGCGGTGCGGGCGAGCAGGTCCTGCGCGATTTTGAGGTTTTCGTCCAGTGTTTCGGCGGAACCGTCCCACATGTGCGAGTTGAAGAGGGGATCCTCGCCGCGCTTGACGCGCTCCTCGGAGGCAGCGAGCAGGGGCAGCACGAAGTCGTCCAGCTTGTCCTTGGGGCAGTGGTCGGTGTGCAGTGCAATGTTCACGTCGTAGCTCTTGGCGACTTCGCGGGCGTAAGCGGCGAAGGCCAGGGAACCGGTGACCATGTTCTTGACCGAGGCTCCGGACCAGTACGCCGAACCGCCGGTGGAGACCTGGACGATGCCGTCAGAGCCGGCCTCAGCGAAGCCCGCGAGCGCGGCGTTGAGGGTCTGTGAGGACGTGACGTTCACCGCCGGGTATGCGAATCCCCCCGCCTTGGCCCGGTCGATCATCTCTGCGTAGATCTCGGGGGTTGCAATAGGCATGCTGACTCCTTAACGAAGTTGAGAAAATGCGGCAGGGCCGGGCCCTCTTTGGCTCCTCCCATCCTAGCCACAAGTGTCCCCGGAGCAGCAGGGTGACTAAACGCCTTCGCCGGAGGTCAGGAGACTTTCTGCCCGAAAACGTGCCGGCGGACCCAGCCGTGCATCGCGATGGCCGCCGCCGCGGAGGCATTCATGGAGCGGGTGGAGCCAAACTGCGCGATCGAGAGGGTGGCTTCGGCCGCTGCATGGACTTCCGGCGTCAGGCCCGGACCTTCCTGGCCGAAGACCAGGACGGCGTTGCGCGGCAGGTCGTAGGTTTCCAGCGGCACGGAATCCGGGAAGTTATCGATGCCGATAATCACCAGGCCCTCCGACCGCGCCCACTCGGTGAAGTCCTCCACCGTCGGGTGGTGGCGGACGTGCTGGTAGCGGTCGGTGACCATGGCGCCGCGCCGGTTCCACCGGCGTCGTCCGATAATGTGCACTTCCTTGGCCAGAAAGGCGTTCGCCGTGCGCACCACCGAGCCGATGTTCAGGTCGTGCTGCCAGTTTTCGATGGCCACATGGAATTCATGACGTTTGGTGTCCAGATCCGCAACGATCGCGTCGTGCTTCCAGTACCGGTACTCATCCACCACGTTCCGGCGGTCGCCGGCGGCCAGCAGTTCAGGGTCCCAGTGCTCCCCCTCGGGCCAGGGCCCTTCCCACGGTCCGACGCCGACCTCGGGGACTGCAGGGTCCACCGGTCCGGGTTCGGGAACGGGTAATGTTTCAGGGCTCTCTATCACCCTTCCAGCGTAAGGTGAAAGACTGGACCATCCCGCATCCGCACCGGGCGGAGGAGGTCTGTGCCGGCGTCGTCCGGCACGCAGAACTGCCAGGAGCAAGCGCAGGAAGAGGGGAACCGTGGGCGAAAACGAGAACATCGAGTGCTGGCTGACCGACATGGACGGGGTACTGGTTCATGAGAACCAGCCGATTCCGGGAGCTTCGGAGCTGATCAACCGCTGGGTGGACACCTCCAAGCGGTTCCTGGTGCTGACCAACAACTCGATTTACACGCCGCGGGACCTGGCCGCCCGGCTGCATGCGTCCGGCCTGGAAGTTCCGGAGGAAAACCTCTGGACCTCGGCGCTGGCCACCGCGGAGTTCCTCAAGGACCAGCTCAAGAACTCCTCTTCGCCGGGCCGCGCCTTCGTGATCGGCGAGGCGGGACTGACGACGGCGCTGCATGAGGCGGGGCTGATCCTCACGGACACGAACCCGGACTACGTGGTCCTGGGCGAAACCCGGACCTATTCCTTCGGCACCATCACCAAGGCCATCCGGCTGATTCTGGACGGGGCCCGGTTCATCGCCACCAACCCGGATGTCACCGGTCCCTCCGCGGAGGGACCCATCCCGGCGACGGGTGCGATCGCGGCACTGATTACCGCCGCCACCGACCGCGCCCCCTACATTGTGGGCAAGCCAAACCCGATGATGTTCCGCTCGGCCATGAACAAGATCGACGCGCACTCGGAAACCACCGGCATGATCGGGGACCGGATGGACACGGACATCGTCGCGGGCATCGAAGCCGGGCTGACCACGGTGCTGGTGCTCTCCGGGATCACCCAGCGGGAGGACATCAGCCGCTATCCGTTCCGCCCGTCCCAGGTCATTAATTCCGTGGCGGACCTGATCAACACCGTCTAGAACGGCGTTTTGCTGCCGCCCCCGCCGGTGGCCGGCAGGGGCGCGTAGGTGTCCAGGATGTCTTGGACCGCCCGCTGGTAAATCACCGGGTTCCACTGCGGACTGGCGTGCGCCGGACGGGCGCCGTCGGTGACCAGGGCGTTGGAGACCATGTTCTGCGGGAACAGTTCGGTCCAGCGCTGCCGGGCGGTGTAATAATTCACCGTGGTGTCGGCCGGGTTGCCGAGGAACGCCAGCTCGGCCTTCCCGATGGCCCCGGCGAAGGCTGCTGCGTTGTAGTGGTAAATGTAGGACGATTCGGACTGGATCAGGGTGCTCGACGGCGCCAGCGGCGAGAGCTGCTCCAGCGTCTGATCCGCGATGGTGCTCCAACTGCGTTCGTCCTTGTGCAGGATCCGCTCCCCCAGCTCGTACCCGCCGCGGAGGGTGCTGGGGATCCGCGCGCCGGCCTCGTAGAGGAAAACCACGCCCCGGATCATGCCTGCGTCCAGCACATCGAACCGGCCGGACGGGCTGGAGTCCAGAACAATGATTTCCACCTGCACACCGCGGGCCAGCAGCCGGGCAGCGATTTCCACGGCGAGCATCCCGCCGAAACTGTGCCCGTAAAAGTAGACGCGGTTAATCCGGCGGGTGCGGATGTAGCGGAAAACCTCGGCTTCCACCGTGTCCACGTCCAGGCCCTTGTTGGAGTAGCCGACGGCGGCCAGCTGGCCGCGGCTGGCCAGGGCCGGCCGCAGCGAATTGAGGATCCAGACGGCTTCTTCCCAGCTGGTCTTGTACCCGGGAAACAGGAACCACATGGCCCGCGGGAAGCGGGAGGCCGCTTCGTCGTCGCGCACCGGCAGGATTTCCAGTTCCTCGCGGCCCTCCTGGATGAGCCGGGTGACAAACAGGTCAGTGGCCAGCGTCAGGCCTGCGGCGGCTCCCACCAGGAACCGCCGCCGGGAATAGCGCCCCAGGTCCGACGCGGAGCGCAGGACCTTCTCTGGGTCATCCGTCATAGGCTCCCGCTGCAGGTGTTGGACCTAGTCGAGGCCGAGTTCATCCTTGCCGAAGGCGAACAGGTACGGGACGCCGGCTTCGGCTTCGATCCGTTCCTTGGCACCGGTATCGCGGTCCACAATCACCGCGACGGCCACCACGTTACCGCCCGCCTTGCGGACACCTTCGACGGCGGCAAGCGCGGATCCGCCGGTGGTGGAGGTGTCCTCCAGCACCACGACGTCGCGGCCGGAGACATCCGGACCCTCCACCTGGCGGCCCATGCCGTAGGACTTCTGTGCTTTGCGGACCACGAAGGCGTCCACCGTGCCGCCGGCGCGGACCGAAGCGTTCATCACGGCCGTGCCCACGGGGTCTGCCCCCATGGTCAGGCCGCCGGCGCTCTGGAAGCTGATCCCGGCGGATTCGATCATGTCCAGCATTACTTCGCCGACCAGCTGGGAGGCTTCGTGCTGGAGCGTGACGCGGCGCAGGTCAATGTAGTAGTCGGCTTCCTTGCCGCTGGAGAGGATCACCTTTCCACGCACCACCGCCAGTTCCTTGATTAGTTCCAGGAGGCGGGCACGGGACGCGGCAGTCTGCGGGGAAGTCATGGTCCTCATCCTATCGGAGCACCCCGGCCTGCTTCCGGCTTCCGGCACTGCATCCACACCCTCCGGCCAGGGTGATTCGCATCACCTGCGGCACCGGACCTGCTCCATTGAGCCTGCTGGATTCAGCCCGCGTTGGATAGGCTGAACGCCATGCGCGAACTACAAGCACAAATCATTGCCGAAATGGGCGTGCAGCCCAGCATCGATCCGGCTGCGGAGGTCCGCCGGCGGGTGGGCTTCCTCAAGGAGTACATGTCCGCTTCCCGCACCGCGGGATTCGTGCTGGGCATCAGCGGCGGCGTGGATTCCACCCTGGCCGGGCGCCTGGCCCAGCTCGCCGTCGAAGAGCTGAACGCCGAGGGCACCGACGCGGACTTCATCGCCCTCCGCCTGCCCTACCGTGTGCAGCACGATGAGGACGATGCCCAGGCCGCCCTGGAGTTCATCCAGCCCAAAACCTCCTGGGTGTACAACATCGCGGACGCCGTGGACGGCTTCGAGAAGGAATACGCCGCCATGTCCGGTGAGAACCTCAGCGACTTCAACAAGGGCAACATCAAGGCCCGGGTCCGGATGACCGCCCAGTACGCCGTTGGCGGCCAACACAACCTGCTGGTCATCGGCACCGATCACGGCGCCGAATCCGTGACCGGATTCTTTACCAAGTACGGCGACGGCGGCGCAGACATCCTGCCGCTGTTCGGCCTCAACAAGCGCCAGGTACGGCAGCTGGTTTCCTTCCTCGGCGCTTCCGACGCCCTGGCCGGCAAGGTCCCGACCGCCGACCTGCTCGACGGCGTCCCAGGCCAGACGGACGAGACGGAACTGGGCATCAGCTACGACCAGATCGACGACTACCTCGAGGGCCGCGAAGTCTCCGAGGAAACCGCCGAGAAGATCGAGAAGCGCTACCTCGCCACCCGGCACAAGCGCACGACCCCGGTCTCTGTGCTTGATTCCTGGTGGAAGTAGGGCGGGTCCCGCACCCGTAGTTGCCGTTCCGGTCCGCCGCGGTGCGCGGCTGACCGGAACGGGGTGCCTAAACCGAGCGCAGGACCACAGCGCTGCCCTGCCCGCCGCCGCCGCAAATCGCAGCAGCACCCCATGCGCCGGGGCCCTTCGCGGCCAGCTGAAGCGCCAGGGACCCGACGATGCGCGCTCCGGAGGCCCCGATGGGATGCCCCAGGGCGATGGCCCCGCTTCGCGGATTGACCCGTTGCGGATCCACACCCAGCAGCTGCGCCGAGTGGACGGCGACGGCGGCAAACGCCTCGTTAATCTCCACCACGGCCAGGTCCTCGACCTCCGCCGCCACCCCCTTCAACGCGGCAAGGATGGCGTTAGCCGGCTGGGCATGCAGCCGCACCCCCGGCCCCGCCACGAGCGCATGGGATTCAATCACCGCCAGCGGGTTCAGCCCCAGACGTCCGGCAGCTTCAGGACTGACAACTACCACCGCGGCCGCGCCGTCGCTGATCTGAGATGAGTTTCCGGCGGTGATGGTTCCGTCCCCGGCAAAGGCGGTACGCAGCCCGGCAAGCGAGGGCGCGGTGCTGTCCGGGCGCACGCCGTCGTCGGCGTCGACCACCGTTTCCCCGCGCCGGGACGCCACCGTATAGGGGGCTATTTCCGCCGCCAGCGCGGACGCGTGCACCGCCGCGAACTGGTGTGAACGGGCGGCCCAGGCGTCCTGGGTTTCCCGGTCCAAACCCAGCTCAGTGTTCCCGTCCTCGGTCGATGCGCCCATGGAACGGCGCTCAAAGGCATCGCTCAGCCCGTCGGATTCCAGGGAGTCGAGCACTTCCAACGCTCCGTAGCGCTGCCCTTGCCTGCCGTGGAAAAGGTGCGGCGCCCGGGTCATGGATTCCTGGCCGACGGCGACCACCACGTCAGCTTCCCCCGTAGCAACCAGCCTGGCGGCTTCGGCAACGGCTTCCATCCCGGAGAGGCAGACGGCGTTCAGAGTCAGGGCCGGGACGTTCAACGCGATACCTGCCGCCACGGCGGTTTGCCGGGCTGGATTCTGGCCGGCTCCGCCCTGCAGCACCTGCCCCGCCACCAGCCGGTCCACCTGATCGGGGCGGATACCGGCCCGCCGCAGCGCTGCGGCCGCCGCATGACCTCCCAGCTCCGTTGCCGGAACGGAGCCCAGCACCCCGTTGAATCGGGCGAAGGGAGTCCGGGCATATCCGGCTACCAGCGCCTTCATGCTGCAGCTGTTTCCAGGTCGACCAGAAACGGTGCGGAGGTGCAGGCTTCCAGATCCTCCGGCCGCACTCCGGGTGCTGTGCGCCGAAGCACCAGTCCGCCGTCGACAATGTCAAAAACGGCACGGTCGGTGATGATGCGGTCAACCACGCCAACACCGGTCAGCGGCAGGTCGCACTGCTGCACGATTTTCGGTTCCCCGTCCTTGGAGACATGATCGGTGATCACGATGACTCGCGGAGTTCCGGCGACCAGGTCCATCGCCCCGCCCATCCCTTTGACAAGTTTGCCGGGGATGGTCCAGTTCGCCAGATCACCGGCGGCGGATACCTGAAGTGCCCCCAGAATGGCTGTCTGCACATGGCCGCCGCGGATCATGCCGAAGGACGTCGCCGAGTCGAAGAAACTGCCGCCCGGAAGTACGGTCACGGTCTGCTTGCCGGCATTGATCAGATCGGCGTCCTCATCCCCGTCGAACGGAAACGGACCCATCCCCAGCAGCCCGTTTTCGCTTTGCAGGGACACGTTCACGCCGTCGGGCAGATGGTTAGCCACCAGGGTGGGGATGCCGATCCCAAGGTTGACGTACTGGCCGTCCTGCAGCTCGGAGGCAGCAATGGCCGCCATCTCGTCTCGTGTCCACATATGCTCTAAGCCTCCGTCCGGACCCGAACGGTCCGCTGCTCGATGTGTTTTTCGGCATTTCCCGCACCCACGACCCGTTGGACGTAAATGCCGGGCGTATGTATCTGGTCCGGGTCCAGGAAGTCCTGCCGCAGCACCTCAGCCTCGGCGATGGTGAGCCGTCCGGCCATGGCAACCAGCGGGTTGAAGTTCTGCGCCGTCATCCGGTACCGCAGGTTTCCTTCCGGATCTGCCTGGTGCGCCCGCACCAGGGAAACATCGGCAATGATGCCGCGCTCAAGGATGGCCCGCTGTCCATCGAAAACTGCTTCCGGTTTACCCTCCGCCACTGGTGTCCCCACTCCGGTGGGCGTGTAGAACGCCGGAATCCCGGAGCCGCCGGCACGCAGCCGTTCCGCGAGAGTTCCCTGCGGCACAAACTCCACCTCGAGGTCCCCGGACAGATACTGCTCCGCGAACAGCTTGTTCTCACCGACGTAGGAACCCAGCACTTTGGACACCTGCTTGTTTTCCAGCAGCAGCCCAAGGCCTTTGCCGTCCACGCCCATGTTGTTGGAAACAATGGTCAGCCCGGTGACACCGCTGTCCCGCAGTGCCTGGATGAGGTTGGCCGGGATGCCGCTGAGGCCGAATCCGCCCACCGCGATGGTCATCCCGTCACGCACGGTTCCGGCCAAGGCCTCCGCTGCGCTGCTAAAAGTCTTTGACCCCACTTGTTCACACCTCTCCGACCACATTGTGGACCTTGTGCCACCTCTGAGAATCGACGCTAGGGAGTTGCCAGTTCGGGGTCAAGGAAGTGCTGGCGCAGCAACAAAACTGCTCACAACGTGATTTGGACAGGCACCTGCGTTCATAATGTGGACATGAAGGAAACGGTCCAAGGCGCCCAGGTAGTCCACCGCCTCTCGCAGGTTCTGCGGACCGTCAGCGCCGCCATGCCTCACGGCATCGGGACCAGCGACGTCGCCCGCAGCACGTCACTGCCGCGTCCCACCGCGCATCGGCTGCTGGCCTCGCTTGCGGCCGAGGGTTTCCTGGATCATGACCAGCGGACCGGCCGCTGGCTGCTGGGCCCCGAGCTGTATTTGATGGGCTCGGTGGCTGCCGAGCGCTATGACGTCACCGGCATCGCCCGCGAGCATGTCAGGGCCCTCGCCGAAGCAACCGGAGAGAGCGCCTTCTTCTCCGTCCGCCGCGGGGATGAGAGCGTGTGCCTGCTGCGGGAAGACGGGGCCTTCCCCATCAGATCGTTCGTTTTGTACGAAGGTAAGCGTTTTCCTCTGGGAGTTGCCTCGGCGGGCCTCGCCATCCTGGCTTTTCTGCCCGAAGACGCCATTGAGCGCTATCTCGCCCACTCCGACCTCTCCAGGGAATTTGGTGCTGAGCATGACCGGGAGTCACTCCGGGCCCGGATCGCCGAAACCCGGGCCACCGGGTATGCAGTCAACCCGGAACTGATCGTCACCGGCAGCTGGGGCATGGGTGCAGCGGTCTTTGACGGTGCAGGCCAGCCGGCGTGGGCCCTGAGCCTCACTGGCATCGAGTCCCGTTTCACGGCTGAGCGGCGTCCAGAGCTGGGCAGCCTGCTGCTCCAGCATGCCCACGCGCTCACCACAAGGCTGCGGTCTTCGGGCTCCGCGTAGCGCCACCCCCAGTATGCATAGGAGGGGGAACGCGTGTCGCAGAGGACCTCGCCGGATGGATTGGGGTTCGCATCATGCGGTCCCCCACCCCTAGCCGAGCTCCCCAGCACCGGCAAAGCCGATAACCCCGCCGTGCGGCTCCCTCCAGCGGATTTCCACACGCTGGATGCGCAGCTCTGGCGACCTAAACCGAACAGAACCCGCCATACCTGCCCACCCAGCACCCGCAAGGCCGATATCCCCGCCGTGCGGCCCCTTCCAGCGGATTTCCACACGCCGGATGCGCAGCTTTGGCGACCTAAACCGCACAGAACCCGCCATACCTGCCCATCCAGCACCCCGGACCTGGACGCAGAACCAGCGCGCCGGACGGACCGGGTTAGGCGGCTTTAATATTCCTTGCGAGTTCTGCGAGCACAGGAATTTCGTTGCCGCCGTTCCGGTCCGCTCGGAGGGCGGCCCCCAGACACCCACGCGGGCACCCGGCTCAAGCACCCAGGACTCGCCCGGGACGCTCGAACCCCAGGGACGCGCGAGCCGGCACCGCAGGACGCCGATGCCCGGATTGGGTAACGTAGCAAGGGTGAAGATTGCTACCTGGAACGTGAACTCCATCCGTGCCCGTGCCGACCGCGTTGAAGCCTGGCTGCAGCGCTCCGACGTGGATGTCCTCGCCATCCAGGAAACGAAGGCCAAGGATGAGAACTTTCCGTGGGACATGTTCGAGTCCAACGGCTACGAAGTTGCGCACTTTGGGCTGAACCAGTGGAACGGTGTTGCCATCGCGTCCCGGGTGGGGCTCGACGACGTCGAACGCACGTTCCCGGGTCAGCCGCACTTCGGCAAGACCGAGGAAACCACGGCCGCCGAGGCCCGGGCCATCGGCGCCACCTGCGGCGGAGTACGGATTTGGAGCCTCTACGTGCCCAACGGCCGTGCCGTGAACGATCCGCACATGCCGTACAAGCTGGAATGGCTGAAGATCCTCAAGGATCAGGCAGCAGGCTGGGTGGAGGCGGATCCCCAGCTCAACCTGGCGCTGATGGGCGACTTCAACATCGCACCGCGGGATGAGGATGTCTGGGACATCGACTGGTTCCGCGCCCAGAACGCCACCCACATCACCGAACCCGAACGTGCCGCGTTCCAGGCCTTCCTGGACGCAGGATTCCAGGACCTCTCCCGGCCCTACACCGAAGGCCCCGGTGTCTACACCTACTGGGATTACACCCAGCTGCGCTTCCCCAAGAAGCAGGGCATGCGCATCGATTTCGCCCTGGGCTCTCCCGCCCTCGCAGCACGGGTCACCGGTGCGCACATCGACCGGGAAGAACGCAAGGGCAAGGGTGCCTCTGACCACGCGCCCGTGATTGTGGAGCTGGATTAGCCGTGGCCGGGGCATCCGGAGGTTCCGCGTGGCACACGTTCCCCTACGTGTCCTACCTCCGCGTCTATGAACCGCTGGATGCGTTCGACGACGAGCAGCAGCTAAGGATCCTGGCCCAGCGCTCCCGCGCCCGGCATGAGACGGAGGTCCTGGAGCGCAGCGACGCTGTCCGGCGCCTGGTCCGGGCCGTCTCGGATCCTTTCCCGCATAATTCCACGGACCTGGTCCGGGTGCTGCACCATCCCCGCCCGGATGGATCCACCACCCGCCTCTACTGCCCCAATCAGCTGGCCGTGCGGACGTCCTTGGCTGCCGAGTCCCTCGGCGAGACGGTCAACGGACCGCTGGTGGACGTTTTGCTGCCGGAGGTCGCCCGCGAAGCCCACGCAGCCCGCATCGATCCGGATGCTTTTGCCGATTCCCTGGCTAAGCTCCACACCCGCTCGGCCACCTGGGGGGTGCCGTTCGGCTGGTTCGTCCTGATCCATGAGGACGATCAGGCAGAGGTTATTGAAGACGACGGCCGCGTCCTCACCGTCCGGCTCTCCGCACCGATCCAGCAGTGCATTGAGCGGGCGCGGCATGCCGCGGCGGCTCTGGCGCTGGCAGCACCGGAACTGGATCTGCTGGATGAACTTACCGATCTGGTTGCCTGGCTGGACGTTTTCTCCCCGGATGCCGTGCTGGAGCTGGACTACGGGCCGGTGGCGGAGCTGGTCTATCCCGACGACTCCCCGTCCGACGTGCGGCTGGGCATCGAATCCCTCGCCGAGGGAGACATGACCGGAGCAGCGGCCGCCTACCGCCGGCTGGCTGGACGCTGGATTCCCATCCGCCAGCTGGCCCGCGCCTCCTAGACTCCAGCACCTGCCACCCGGCTCCCAACCGTCCAGACGCTGGGGCAGGGTTAGCGCACCCGGTCTTCCCGGCCGAGCCGGTAGCGCCGGCCGGCTTCCAGTGTGATCAGCACGGTGGAACTGCGGCCCAGAGCGCTGTCCAGGGCGTCAACCAGGTTCGTGGCATCAGCGGCAACCAGGTGCGGGGCAGCCCCCTGGCGGGGTGTAATCCGGACGCGCAGTCCGGTCCCCGAGCGCAGTTCCCAGGTACTCACCGCCACCGACATCACGTCCGGATCCTGCTGCAGCGCTGCCCGCAGTGCCTGCTCAGGCACAGCGCCGCTGACCGCGATACGCCCGGGCGCGCCGTCGTCGTCGTACTCCGATACCAGCGTGTCCACCCGGCCGCGGCCCTGCGCGGCGATCCAGAAGACGAGCAGCACAGCGGTCACCGCTGTGAGCAGTGCCAGCAGCGGCCACAACCAGCTCTGGGACTGGCCGGGCATGGCGGTGCCTTCGAGCACCCGGCCGGCCTTGGCCACCAGCGACGGCGCGGTGTCCTGCCACCAGCTGGCCGCCGCCGCACTGGTGCTGAGCAGGACCAGCCCGCTGCCAACGGCCAGGAGCAGCAGACCACCTACCCCCAGCAGGATCCGGTTCAGGGTTCTCGGTGTGCGGTTCACTGACCAATCGCCCCCATCGTGGAAACCTGGATGTGGACGGCGGGCTGGGGATCCAGTCCGGTCAGCGCAAGTTCGTCCTCCACTGCGGCCCGCACGGCGTCCGCATCCACCGGGATCCCCGACGTCGGGCGGATGCGCACCTCAACGCGGGTCCGTCCCACCGTGACGAGGACCTGTCCCGAGCTGACACCGGCGGTGAGCCGGCTGCGGCGGGCCAGCGACGCTGCCAGCACTTCCGCCTCAACCACGACGGCGGCACGGGGGTTGGGAATGGCGTAGCGGGCGCGGCGTCCCGGGAGGACAGCCATCAGGAAAAACCATAGTCCAGCCAGGAAAATCAGGCTCCCGGCCAATCCCAGGTAGACCGGGTCCACGTCCCGCGGCAGGCCGGCGAGCCAGTGGGCGAAGGTCGGCGGATCGATCAGCCATTCTTCCTGGCCCAGGGACTGCAGGACAGATTCCAGCAGGACGTAAAGACAGAACAGGATGCCCAGAACCGCGGCAATGATCGCAGGGACCGTGCGGGCGGCATGGGTTTCCCGCCGCAGGATCCGTTTGATGATGTCTTCGGCCGGCGGCGCGGCAGTTGTCCCGCTCAACGGACCCGGCTCCCTTCCTGCACCCGGATACCGGTCACCCGGATGTCCACGAGGGAAAGAATCGAACCGGTGAGGTAGGTGATGCGCTGCAGCAGCAGCGGTTTGGCCGCATGGACGCGCTGCCACACGGACCCGCCGGTGCGCTCCACCAGCCCGGGGTCCTTGACGACGGCGTCCAGCGGCGGCATTGTCACGGGCAGCGCCAGGGACAGTGCGAGCAGGCCCTCGTCATCGCTCCAGGTGACGCGGATCGCCGAGGCCGGCACGCCGAAATACTCTGCCGCCACTGCCTGTGCCGTGCTGGTCAGTGCCTGGGTGCTGATCCGGTTGTGCCCGGCCAGCTTCGCTGCCGTACGGGTTCCGGCGGGTGCGCTCATAAGGGCAGTGCTCACGAGGACGAACGGCGCCCGGTCAGCGCATCCCGCACGCTGCGGAAGTCGACCTTGCCCTCTGCAGCCCGGCCCAGGAAGGCTCCGACTGCTATGAACAGTGCCATCAGGAGGAAGCCCCAGAAGTCGAAAAGCAGGGCGGTAAAGGCCAGCACTGCCCCTACGGCCATGCCCACCACGGTCGGTTTCATAGTTCCTGCCTTACTTTCGGTCCTGTCCGGGACCGGAGCCGCGTTGGATATACGTTCTGTGCCGGCACGCCATTCACTCACCGCTACTCCTGGTTGGTTACGCCGGAGGGGCGTTTGACGCCGCGGTTTTCCGCAGCGTCAGGAATGTGCACGTCGGCGATGGAGACATTGACCTCGACGACGTTCAGTCCCACCAGGTTCTCCACCGCGGTATAAACCGCCTGCCGCACACTGTCGGCAATACCGGTCAGCGGGACACCGTACTCGGCGACGAGGGTGATATCCACCGCCGCTTCGGTCTCTCCCACTTCGACGTGCACGCCGGCGGTGGCACTGCTGTCTGAACCCGCGACGGCGTCACGCACCGCGCCCAGCGTCCGGCCACCGCCGGAGCCGAGGGCGTGTACACCCGGGACGGCGCGGGCGGCAATGGCCGCAACCTTCGCGACAGCCTGTTCGGAGATAGCGGTCCGCCCGCCGGCTGCGCTGGATGCGGCAGCGGGTGCCGGCGCGCTGGCAGCGTCGGGCGCAGCGGATACGGAGCCTGCGGATACAGGCGCGGCAGGCACGGGGACTGCGGTGGCGGGCGCCGGAGGAACAGCAGGCGTTCCCCCTCGGGACGGCAACGGCGATGCTGGCTGTGCTCCGGGATCCGCGGGACCGGACCCGGGTGTGTTCTGGGCGTCATCCATAACAGCCAAGCCTAGCCCCTCACCTGCTTGGTTGGGCAGGGAAGGGGTCAGCCCATCCGCACCCGCCTGCCCGTGACCTCGGTGGGGTCAATGCCCACAAACAGGTTCCGCTCGCCGCCGCCGTAGGGCGGTGTGGCCTTCAGGCCCCACAGGGTGGTGAGCTGCGCTTCGTCCTGGACGGCGTTGGCCCTCCCGCTGACCAGCACCGACCAGCCGTCCATACGCTCCCCGTCATGGGAATCGACCTGGAAGGAGGTGTTGAGGTCTCCGGGCAGCCGCGCCAGCCCGCTTTGGCTGCTGGTCCGGAAGTACACAGCGTTCTCATGCACCAGGTAGTTCACCGGAAGGACCAGCAGTCTCCCGTCCTGCAGGAACGCGATGCGCCCGGTGTCTTCTCCGCTCAGCAGGGCCCAGCACTCCGCCTCGCTGAGCTCCTGGTTTTCGTGGGGGCTGACGGACTCCCATTCGAATCGCTCGCTGCTTGGAAACATCGTTGTCCTCCAGGTAGTGGTCGGGCGTCCCAGTGAACCCGGAAAGAGAGGGGAAGGAAAGGGTGCCGGCTGGATACCCACTCCAGCACGCACCGACGGAGGTTCAGACGGGTGCCGGGCCTTCGCCGTCGTGCGACAGCAGCTTGTAGGTGAGAACCGTCCACTCCCGGACCTCGCCGGGGGTGAGGCCGCTGAACAGTTGGTGCATGTCCTCCTCGAAGGCCCTGTTTGCTGCTTCGATGAGTTCCCGGCCTTCCGGCAGGAGCAGGATCCGCACGGACCGGCCGTCGGAGGCGTTCTGTGTGCGCCCCACAAGACCGCGTCGGGCGGCACGGTCAACCAGGCCGCTCGCGCTGGACTTGTCCAGTCCCAGTCCGGCTGCAATCTCGTTGATCGTGGGCTCACGGTCCCGCAGAAAGCCCAGAAGCCGGGCCTGCTGAACTGACAGTCCGGCGGTGGCCGCATGCCCGCTTAGCCGGGCCTGCACGGAGAACGTGAGTCGGGCGGCAGCCTCCGTCAAGGTCTGATTCTCTGTCGATTCCATGCTGAAACCCTACTAGATAGTTGGCACCACGTACTATATAGTACGTGGCACGTACTAATTGGAGGAAAAATGGAAACCATCAACGCCGCACTCATCGAAGCCTTTGGGGAAGCTCCCCGCTACCGCACACTCGCCGCCCCGCAGGCCGGTGGACATCATGAACTCGTCGACGTGCTCGCTGTGGGCCTGCACCCCGTGACGCGCTCCATCGCATCCGGCCAGCACTACGCCAGCCCAGGCGCCCTGCCCTTTGTGCCCGGCATGGACGGCGTTGTACGCCGGCCGGACGGATCGCTGGCCTACGTGGGCGGCCCCGGGAGCGCCACGCTCGCCGAACGCACCCTGATTGATCCCGACGACGCGGTTCCGCTGCCTGCTGACATAGACCCCGCCGTCGCTGCCGCCACGATGAATCCGGCGATGTCGTCATGGATTGCACTTCACGCCCGGGTTCCCTTTGCCCCGGGTCAGGACGTTCTTGTCCTGGGCTCGACCGGAACGGCCGGTTCCATGGCCGTGAAGGTGGCCCGCCACCTCGGTGCCGGGCGGGTGGTTGCCGCCGGCCGCAGCCGTGAGCGGCTTGAACAGAACCTCGCCGATGGCGCTGACGACATCGTGGTTCTTTCTCCGAACACCGATGCCACCGCGGCGGCCCTCGCGGAAACCGCGGCCAACGTCGATGTCGCCCTCGATTACCTGTGGGGCAAGCCTGCGGAACTGGCAGTCAGAGCGATCGTGACCGCCCGCACTGACCACGCACGCCTGCTTGACTGGGTCCATATCGGCGCCGCAGCGGGATCCACAGCCACCATCGACGGCGCCGCATTGCGTTCCAACGCGCTGCGGATCAGCGGCAGCGGATTCGGATCAATCGACATGCGGCGCGCGAACCTCCCGGGCCTCGCCGCAGCCATCGCCTCGGGCGCCGTCGCCATCCGGCCACGGATCGCGTCACTGCGCGACATCACCGCTGCATGGGGCCACCGGGACGAACCCGGAGAACGGACTGTCATCCAGCCCTGAGCGCCGGGGCACGGGCCAGTTAAACGAAAAAACCCCCGGCAAACCGGGGGTTTTTAGCTGGTGGCTCCGACCGGCGTCGATCCGGTGACCTTTCGATTTTCAGTCGAACGCTCTACCAACTGAGCTACAGAGCCGGGCATCATCGAATCGATGATCACCGAGATCTTCCAAATCGCTTCAGAAAATCTGAGCGACCCTGACGGGACTTGAACCCGCGACCTCCGCCGTGACAGGGCGGCGCGCTAACCAACTGCGCTACAGGGCCTTGCATTTCACGAGTGTCAACTCTACCAGCTTTTTGGCCGGTCAATTACCACTTGCGTGAGTACCCCCAACGGGATTCGAACCCGTGCCGCCGCCGTGAAAGGGCGGTGTCCTAGGCCGCTAGACGATGGGGGCTCAGAACACGCAGCGTTCAACTTGGCTGATTCCGAACTTCGCACTGCATTTGCGTGGCTGTTCAGTCTCAGTCAGATTTCCCGGCTGCGGACCTATAAAACTATAGGGCCTACTTCCCGGATTTCCAAAATCGGCGTGAACGCCGCCGTCTTCAGGGAAGCAATAGCGTCCCCTGAGCCCTCCTGCCGGGCAGAGACTAGAGTGGAAGCGTGCCGATCGAGATGACTCCCGACGACTTCGAAGCCGCGGTCGACGACGCCCTGAACTCCATTCCCGCGGACCTGGCCAAGGCCATGAACAACGTGGCCGTCTTCATCGAGGACGAATACGTTCCCGGCCCCGGCGAGGACCCCGCCACCGAGCTCCTGGGGCTCTATGACGGGACCCCCCTGACCGAACGGGACTCGTGGTGGGGAGCGGGCTCTCTGCCGGACCGGATTGTCATCTTCAGCGGCCCGCTCACGCGGATGTGCGGAACCCGGGAGGAACTGGTGGACGAAATCCGGATCACCGTCATCCATGAAGTGGCCCACCACTTTGGGATCGACGACGCGCGCCTGCACGAACTCGGGTGGGGCTAGGCGTGGGGGATCATTCGGGCCACAGCCACGGCCTGCCGCAGGGCACCGCCACGGGAAAGCACCGCCGCCGGCTGCTTGCCGTCTTCCTGATCACCATCTCCGTGGTCGTCATCCAGGCCGCGGGCGCCCTGGTTTCCGGCTCACTGGCCCTGATGGCAGATGCCGGGCACATGCTTTCCGACGCCGCCGGCGTCTCCATCGCGCTGCTCGCAGCCTGGATCGCCGGGCGGCCGGCGACGTCGAAACGCACCTACGGCTACCAGCGCGCCGAGGTCCTGGCCGCGCTGGCCAACTCGCTGCTGCTGATCGTGATCGCCGTCGTGATCTTCACCGAAGCGATCAGACGGATCGGGGACGCCCCGGAGGTGCAGACCGGCATTATGCTCTTCGCGGCGGTCATCGGCGGGCTCGCCAACCTGGTGTCACTGCTTATCCTGCGAGGCGGCCGCAAGGAGAGCCTGAACGTGCGCGGCGCTTACCTGGAGGTCCTGGGGGATCTGCTGGGTTCCGCCGCCGTCGTGGTCTCCGCCCTCGTCATTATGCTGACGGGCTACCAGCAGGCGGACGTCTGGGCATCATTCCTGATCGCGGGCATGATCCTGCCGCGCGCGTGGTCCCTGCTGCGCGAGGTGATAGACGTCCTGCTCGAAGCCACACCCCAGGGTGTGGACGTGGAAATGATCCGTGAGCACATCATCTCGGTCGCAGGCGTAAGCGACGCCCATGACATCCACATCTGGACCATCACCTCCGGCGTCCTGGTCTTCTCCGCCCACGTGGTGGTGGATGAGGAATTCCTGACGCCGCATGGGATGGACACGATCCTGGACCGGCTGGGGACCTGCCTCTCCAGCCACTTCGACACCGAGCACTGCACCTTCCAGCTCGAGCCCGAACGGCATGCCGTCCACGAAGGTGAACGGCACGCCTAGGCACCGGTTCGCGGGCGGGTTACTGCTCCACCATCGGACCGAACTTCGCCCGGTCGGCCAGGCGCGGATCCTCATGATCGGGAACCACCATGACCGGCCCCTTGGCGTGGTGCAGCACGCTCTGGCTGGTGGAGCCCAGCAGCATGCCGGCAAAACCGCCGCGGCCACGGCTGCCCAGGACCACCAGCTCGGCCATCGCCGTGCGTTCCACCATGAGTTCGGCGGGCGGCCCGTCCACCAGCTCCACTGAGATCTCCAGATCCGGGAAGTGGCTCTGCAGCCATTCCCGTCCCGCACTGAGCTGCACCATCAGTTCCTCGTGCAGTGCTTCGACGTCCAGCGGCGCCGGCACCCAGGCCAGCGAGCCGCTGAACGGCGGCAGCGCACACACGATCCGCAGCGGCAGGCCCATGCTGCGGGCCTGCTCCGCGGCAGCCAGCGATGCCGCGCGTGCATGCTCGGAACCATCCACACCCACCACGACTGCCTGATGCACGTCGTCCGCCACCGGGGAACCCGCCGGTGCGGCCACTCCGGATTCCGGCAGCCTTCCGGCCGTACGCAGCGGAACAATAACGGTGGGGCACTTGGCATGGGCGGGCACCGCACTGGAGACGGAGCCAAGGAGCCTGCCCACGAATCCGCCGCGGCCCCGCGAGCCCACAACCATCAGCTCCGCGTCTTCGGAGAGTTCGAGCAGGACGGCGGACGCGTCTCCGCTTTCAACACGCGGGATGATTTCCAGGCCGTGCAGGGACACCTTGGCCAGGGTCTGCTCCTGGACGGAGCGGGCGCCGTCACGGATCACGGCGTCATCGATGGCCGTGTAGCCGGCGTCCATCGACGATGCAGCAAAGATGGGAACCGTGTAGGCCGTCACCACATGCAGCGGCACGTCCCGCCGCCGCGCCTCCCGCGCAGCCCAGGTCAGCGCGCAGATACTTTGGTCCGAGCCGTCGAGGCCCACCACTATCCCTGACCGGGCGGCTGCCGCATTCCACTCTGAATCGGACATTACCGGCTCCCCTCGGGTACACGCCCAACCCACATCGGCCGGGCTCCTGAAACCAGCCTACTGCGCAGGGGGCCAGCACTGTGACTTAGGTCAAACACGCGTACGCACGGTTAAGGGCCTGCTTCCGCGCAGGACTATTATCGGAATGCGGCAAGTCCGCTCTCCCAGACACCACAACATCTTCAGAGGAAATCCGCCATGCTCAAGCAAGGTTCCAGACTGGACCGGTATTTTGAAATCTCCAAGCGCGGTTCCACGGTAGGGACGGAGATCCGTGGAGGTCTGGCCACCTTCTTTGCCATGAGCTACATCGTGGTGCTGAACCCGCTGATCCTTGGCGGGGAAGACGGCACCGGCCGCTCCCTCGGCGGGCCCGCCATCGCAGCAGCGACCGCACTGGTTGCCGGCGTGCTGACCATCATCATGGGAGCCTGGGCCAAGCACCCGTTCGCCATGGCCACCGGCCTGGGCGTCAACGCGTTCGTAGCCGTGACTGTGGCCACCAACGAAAACCTGACCTGGCAGGACGTGATGGGCCTGGTGGTGCTGGCGGGCATCACCATGTTCATCCTGGTCCTCACCGGGTTCCGGACAGCCGTGTTCAAGGCCGTTCCCGCGAGCCTGAAGACCGCGATCGTTGTGGGCATCGGTATGTTCATCGCCCTGCTGGGCTTCGTCAACGCCGGCTTCGTCCGCCGCATCCCCGACGCCGCGGGCACCACCGTTCCGGTGCAGCTCGGTGACGGCGGGGAACTGCTGGGCTGGCCCACCTTCGTGTTTGCGTTCGGCCTGATCCTGACGATTGGCCTGATGGCCCGCAAGACCCGCGGCGCGATCCTGATCGGCATCCTGGCCTCCACCGTGCTCGCCGTGATCATCGAAGCTGTGGCATCGCCGGGAAGCCAGGGCGCGGGCAAGGCAACCGGCTGGTCGCTGGTCACCCCGAGCATGCCCGAGTGGGGCGCACCTGACCTGTCGCTGATCGGTAACTTCAACCTCTTCGGCTCCTTTGAGAAGCTGGGCATCATCGGCGCCTCCCTGCTGGCCTTCGTCATCCTCCTGAGCATCTTCTTTGATGCGATGGGCACCATGGTCGGCCTGTCCAGCGAAGCCGGAAGCATGGACAAGGACGGAAACATCCCCAACGTGGAGCGTGTGCTCCTGGTGGACGCGGCCGGCGCGATCGTCGGCGGCGGCGCCAGTGTCTCCTCGAACCAGCTGTTCGTGGAATCCGGTGCCGGCATCGGTGAAGGCGCCCGCACCGGCCTGTCCTCCATCGTCACCGGCCTGCTGTTCATTGCGGCCATGTTCCTGACCCCGCTGATCTACCTGGTGCCGTTCGAGGCAGTGGCCCCGGCGCTCGTCGTCGTCGGCTACCTGATGGTCAGCCAGGTCGGCAAGATCGACTGGTCGGACATCGGACTGGCGCTGCCGTCCTTCCTGACCATCGCCCTGATGCCGTTCACCTACTCGATCGCCAACGGCCTTGGTGCCGGGTTCGTTTCCTACGTGCTCATCCGCGTTTTCCAGGGCCGGGCCAAGGAAATCCATCCTGTGATGTGGATTGTCGCCGCGGCGTTCGCTGTCTTCTTCTGCGTCGGTCCGATCGAAGCGGCGCTGGGCGTGTAGGTTCCGGCCAAACAAGCCAGCCAACAGTGGTGCGCCGGCCGATCCGGTCGGGGCACCACTTGCCTTAGGCCAGTCATCAGCCGGCTGCCGGGAGCCCCGCTTCGGCGTCCCGGAGCACCTGGGAGCCGCGGGCGAACGCGCGGACCTTGGAATCGTCCCAGAGCTGGGCCGGCACGGCTCCGCCGAGCAGCCTGCGCGGCAGTGCCGTGTCCTCCGCGAAGGGGACGTCGGACCCGGCGATGATGATGTTGCCGAAGCGGCGGCCCTTGAGCATGGGCGGATCAGCGATAAGCGCCGTGTGCCGGAAGGCGGCGGCGATCGTCGCGGCTTCCCGCCGGGCGGTGCGCAGGTCCGGGGCATCCCCGCAGTTGACCACATACAGGCCCTCGGGGCCGAGCACCCGCTTGGCGTGGCCCAGGAATTCGGCAGTGGTCAGCGGCAGCGGGGTCTTGTCTCCCGCGAAGACATCTCGGATCAGCAGGTCCCTGCTGTCCTCGCTGAGCGACTCCGTGACCTCACGGGCCTCGCCGACCCGCAGCCGCATCAGCGGTGCCCGCGGCAGATCGAACCACCCGCGCACCAACTCCGCCAGCCGGCCGTCCAGTTCCACGACCACCTGCCGGGCATTCGGGTAGACGTCGGCAAAGTACCGGGCCATGGAGCATGCGCCTCCGCCCAGATGGAGCGCCCGAAGCTTGGTCTCCGGATCGAAGCGGGACTCGACCAGCGCGGCGATCCAGCGCATGTACTCGAAGTCGAGTTCCCGCGGATCCTCCAGGTCAATGTGGGAGGAGTGCACTCCGTTGATCTTCAGCAGCCAGCCGGAGGCGGAAAACTGGTCCGGAAGCAGTTCGCATGTACCGGTATCAATCTCGTAGCGGCCGGGCACGGGTCCGGTACCGCCGCCTGCTGGTTGTTCCGGGGTGTTGCGGCCGGGACGTTTCCTGCCCATCAGGCGTCAGCCATCGGGAAATGCGCAAAGCTCATGCTTCCAGCTTAGGCGCGGCAGAACCCGCCAGGTGCCTAGGTCACGATGGCCAGGGCGAAGCCGTCCCAGCCCTTGGCGCCCACGGTCTGCATGGCCGTGGAATCCAGCCGCGGATGTGAACCCATCAGTTTCAGTGCGGCGCGCGTGCCCTGGATGGCTGAGTCGCCGTCGGGATCCAGCACTCCGCCGTAGCGCACCACGTTGTCCAGGACGATTACCGTGCCGGGCCGGGAAAGCCGGATGGCCCACTCCAGATAGGCCGGGTTGTTTTCCTTGTCCGCGTCGATGAACACGAGGTCGAACGGTTCGCTGCCTTCCAGCCCGGGAAGGGTGTCCAGGGCGGCTCCGACCCGGATGTCCACCAGCTGCCCGACGCCGGCGCGGTCCAGATTCTTCCGCGCCACCTCCGCGTGCAGGGGCACGTACTCACAGGTCACCATGGAACCGTCCGCCGGCAGTCCGCGCGCCAGCCAGGACGTGCTGAACCCGCCGAGGGTGCCGATCTCCAGGATCCGGCGGGCGCCGGCCAGCCGCGCCAGCAGCATGAGGAACTTGCCCTGCCCCGGGCTCACTTCGATGGGCGGAAGGCCGGCTGCGGCGGCGTCCTCCACGGCAGCCACCAGCGCCTCATCGGGATGGACGACGACGCCGGTGAGGTAGGAATCGACGTCGGCCCAGTCGCCGCTGCCGTGCTCTGCCCTGATGCCCTGGTGCTGGCCGGCCATCAGGAGTGCCCGCGGTATTCGTCTTCGGCGTCCAGGACCTTTTCCAGCCGCTCGACCTTGCCGGTCAGTTCACCGGTGTGGCCGGGCCGGATGTCAGCTTTCAGCACCAGCGAAACCCGGCTGCCATACCGGCCCACGGCCTCGGTGGCGCGCCGGACCACGTCCATGACCTCATCCCATTCACCCTCGATGGTGGTGAACATGGCGTCGGTGCGGTTCGGCAGGCCGGACTGGCGGACGATCTTCACGGCGGCGGCAACGGCGTCGTGCACCGAAGCGTCTGCGGACGGACCGGCGGGGCCGGTCTCCGGACCCACGCCGGAGGGGGCGACTGAGAAGGCTACAAGCATGCGCCCAGTCTGCCACCGGTCCGGACAAAGTTGAACCGCTCCGTAGCACCGCGCAACACAGCCTTAGGCTTCCCCGGCTTCAGCCCGCTTGGCGGCAGCCTCCTTCTCCTCCACTGCCGGGTTCAGCCGTGAACGGCGGCGGCTGTAGCCGAAGTACACCACAAATCCGAGGATCAGCCAGCCGGCGAAGAGGATCCAGGTTTCCACCGACAGGTTGGTCATCAGGTACAGGCAAAGCAGGGTGGACAGCACCGGAAGCACCGGGCCGAACGGTACCCGGAAGTCCGGCTTGAGATCCGGACGCTTGCGCCGCAGCACCAGCACACCGGCACTGACCACCACAAAGGCCGACAGTGTGCCGATGTTGATCATTTCCTCGAGGACGTCCACCTGGGTGAACCCGGCCACCAGTGCCACCAGCACACCGCAGAGGATCTGCAGGCGGGCCGGGGTGGCGTGCTTGGAACTGGTCTTGGACAGGACCCGCGGCAGCAGCCCGTCGCGGGACATTGCCAGCACCACCCGGGCCAGGCCCATAAGCAGCACCATGATGACCGTGGTGAGTCCGATCAGCGAGCCGATGGCGATGACCTGTGCGGCACCTGTGTTCCCCACCAGGGTGAACGCTGTGGCGAGGTTGGGTGCTTCCGCCGAGGCCAGCTCCGTGTACGAAACCATGCCCGTCAGGGCCAGGGAAACCCCGATGTACAGCGCGGTGACCACGGCCAGGCCGGCGAAGATACCGCGAGGAAGGGTGCGTCCCGGGTCCTTGACCTCTTCGGCGGAGGTGGCAACGACGTCGAACCCGATAAAGGCGAAGAACACTACGGCGGCGCCGGCGAAAACGCCCATGAGGCCGTACTGGGCCGGGGCAGCACCGGTGAGGAAGGAGAAGAGCGACTGCTCCATCACACCCTCAGTCCCGGCACCCGCGGTGGACACGGCGTCCGGAATGAACGGGGTGTAGTTCTCGAAGTCGATGTAGAAGAAACCGGCCACGATCACGAAGAGGACGACGCCGATCTTGATCAGCGTGAAGACGTTGCCTACCCGTGCCGAGAGTTTGGTCCCCATCACCAGCAGCACGGTGAAAACTGCCACGATCAGGAACGGTCCCCAGGTCATCTCGATCGGGCCCAGCGAGATGCTGGCCGGGATGTCCCAGCCGATCAGGGCGAAGACCTCGCTGAGGTAAATGCCCCAGTACTTGGCGATCACGGCTGCCGCAGTAAAGAGCTCCAGGATCAGGTTCCAGCCGATAATCCAGGCGACCAGCTCCCCCATCGTGGCGTAGCTGAAGACGTAGGCGGATCCGGCCACTGGAATCGCCGTGGCGAACTCGGCGTAACACATGATTGCCAGCGCGCACGTAACCGCAGCCAGCACGAAGGACAGCGTGACGGCGGGACCGGAGAAGTCGGCAGCGGCTTTGGCGCCCACGGAGAAGATCCCGGCGCCGACGGCAACGGCGACACCCATGATCATCAGGTCCCACGTGGTCAGCGAGCGCCGAAGCCGGCGGCCTTCCTCGTCGGCGTCGGCCAGTGATTTCTCAATGGGCTTGGTGCGGAAAAGGCTCACTCCGGGATCCTTGCTGTGGGGCACTGTCAGGAAGGCCCCAGTGGGGCCGAGGGATTCAAGTGTAGTCACAGGGCGGTAGCGAAGTGCAGGTGGCTTTTGGGAGGATAGAGGTGGCCTGGCCCACGAAGACCGGGTGCCGGCCCCTCCTAGAGATCGGATGCTCCCATGGCCCGCGGAATCTACGTAAGCGCGATGACGCCGGGATCGGGAAAGACACTGATCAGTCTGGGCCTGGCGGACATGCTCCACCGCCACGCCGACCGGGTGGGGTTCTTCCGGCCGATCGTTGAAGGAACCGACCGCGAGGATGATCCGGTGGTCCGCCTGATGCAGCGCCGGTTCAATCTGAGCACCTCCAACTGCCGCGGCGGGCTGACCCGCCCCGAGCTGAGGGCGCTGCTGGTCGCCGGGGAGCGCGGCGAAGTGGATGCCCGCTGCATGGCGATCTACAGCGAGATTGCCGCGAACTGCGATGTGGTGATCGTGGAGGGCACCGACCTTTCCGGGCACGACGTCGCACTGGAGTTCGATCTCAATGCCCGCCTGGCGAACAACCTCGGGGCCATGGTCATGGCCGTGGTGAATGCGCGGGACATGTCCGTCGATGAGGTTGCCGACGCAGTGGACGTCTCCCGCCGCCAGCTGGCGGCCGCCAAGTGCGACCTCCTGGCCATTATGGTCAACCGGGCCGACGAATCAGCAGTGGACGAAGTCCGGGCGCATGTGCGGCCCGGTGCCTCCCACCGCCCGGTTTACGTGCTCCCGGAACTGAACGAAATCTCCCAGCCCTCGATCTCCGAGGTATCCAAGGCCCTCGCCGCCCGGCAGATTGCCGGCAGCAGGTCCCTGGAACGCGACGTCACCGGCATCAAGGTCGCGGCGATGACCGTCAGCAACTTCATCACCCAGCTCGCCGACGGCTCCCTGGTGATTGCCCCGGGCGACCGCGCGGACGTGATGGTCGCCGCCCTGGCGTCCTCCTTCTCGGCGGAATTCCCCGTACCCAGCGGGATGATCCTCACCGGCGGCCTGCCGCTGGACGCCGGTGTCCTGGCGCTGCTCGCCCAGGCACCCTTTCCCGTCTTTGCCGTGGACAGCGACACCTACACCGCGGCCCGGGACGTCAGCCAGGTCCGCGGGGAGATCGCCTCCGGCCAGCGCCGCAAAGTCGCAGCAGCGCTGGGCGTCTGGTCCCGCTACGTGGACGAGCAGGAACTGCTGGAGCGGCTGGAGCTCCCCCGCCCGGAAAAGACCACACCCCTGCGTTTCCTGAACGAGCTGATCGTCCGGGCCCGGGCCAAGCGGCGGCACATCGTGCTGCCCGAGGGCCTGGACGTGCGGATCCTGCGGGCGGCGGAGATCCTGCACCGCCGGGATGTCTGCGCGCTCACGGTCCTTGGACCGGAAGTCGAGGTCCGTGAGCTCGCTGCCAGCGAAGGCATCGACCTCAGCGGAGTCACCATCATCAATCCGGCCACCAGCGGACTGCGGGACGATTTCGCCCGGGAATACCAGCAGCTGCGGGCCAAAAAGGGTGTCACGCTGGAGGACGCCCAGGAACGTATGGCCCAGGGGGCATATTTCGGAACCATGATGGTCAAGCTGGGCCGGGTCGACGGCATGGTCTCCGGCGCCGCCCACACCACGGCCAACACAATCCGGCCGGCCCTGGAGTTCATCCGCACCAAGGAGGGCTCCCAGATCGTTTCCTCGGTTTTCCTGATGCTGCTCCAGGACCGGGTTCTGGTCTACGGCGACTGCGCGGTAAACCCGGATCCGAATGCCGAACAGCTGGCGGACATCGCCCAGGCCTCCGCGGACACCGCCGCGCAGTTCGGCGTGGCGCCGCGCGTGGCCATGCTGTCCTATGCCACCGGAACCTCCGGGTACGGGGAGGCGGTGGACAAGGTGCGGACAGCCACCGAAATTGTGCGCAAAGCCCGCCCGGAGCTCCCCGTCGAGGGCCCCATCCAGTACGACGCCGCCGTGGATGCGTCCGTGGCCGCATCCAAGGCACCGGGCTCCTCCGTGGCCGGGCAGGCAACCGTGTTCATCTTCCCGGACCTGAACACCGGCAACAACACCTACAAGGCGGTGCAGCAGTCCGCCGGAGCGGTCGCCGTCGGGCCGGTTCTGCAGGGACTGCGGAAACCCGTCAACGATCTCTCCCGCGGAGCCACGGTGGAGGACATAGTCAACACGGTGGCCATTACGGCCATCCAGGCGCAGGAGGACTAAATGCTGATTCTGGTGGTTAACTCAGGCTCCTCGTCGCTGAAATACCAGGTGCGTGATACTGACACCCACGAAATTCTGACCAAAGGGCTCATCGACCGGATAGGCGAGTCGGAGGTACCGGACCACCGGGCCGCGCTGCTGCGGCTCAGCGAGGAGGTCGGGCAGGCTCTGCAGGAGAAAAAGATCGAAGCCGTCGGCCACCGCGTGGTCCACGGCGGCGAGCGCTTCAGCCAGCCGGTGCTGGTGGACAATGAGATCACCCGCGCCATTGAACGGCTTAGCCCGCTGGCGCCGCTGCATAACCCGGCCAGTGCCATGGGCATCCGGGCGGTCGCCGAACGTTATCCGGGCATCCCGCAGGTGGCTGTTTTTGATACCGCGTTTCACCGGACCCTGCCGCCGCGCGCCTGGCGGTATGCGATCCCGACGCCCCTCTACCGCCGGTACGGGATCCGCCGGTACGGCTTCCACGGCACCAGCTGCGGCTACGTCAGCGAACTGGCCGCCGAATTCCTGGGCATACCGTTGGAGGAGTTCGACGCCGTTGTGGCCCACCTGGGCAACGGCGCATCGGTGACTGCCCTGCAGGGGGGCCGGAGCATCGATACCTCCATGGGCTTCACCCCGCTGGCAGGACTGGTGATGGGCACCCGCAGCGGCGACATCGACCCCTCAATCCTGGTCTTCCTGGCCCGTGAAGGGTACAGCGCTGATGACATCGACTCGCTGCTGAACCG
The DNA here is from genome assembly GCF_014836775.1 of Arthrobacter gallicola. Classification (GTDB taxonomy): domain Bacteria; phylum Actinomycetota; class Actinomycetes; order Actinomycetales; family Micrococcaceae; genus Arthrobacter_B; species Arthrobacter_B gallicola. The sequence goes on along the minus strand of NZ_JACSQD010000002.1, from coordinate 511,996 downwards.
GGAGTCGGGGCTTCTGGCCCTCAGCGGCAACACGGACATGAGGGAGATCACCAGCGCTGCCGAGGCGGGAGACCAGCAGGCGGAACTCGCCCTGGAGATCTCCGCCTACCGCCTGGCCAAATACATCGGCGGCTACCACGTGGCCGTGGGCGGAGCGCGGGCCATCATTTTCACCGCCGGAATCGGAGAGAACGACGCCGCCTTCCGCGCGCGGGTCGTGGCGCTGCTCGGCGCCCTGAACGTCCGGATCGATGAGGCCGCCAACAGTGTCCGGTCAAACGAGGTCCGCCGGATCAGCACCGCCGATTCGGCGATCGAGGTACTGGTGGTTCCCACGGACGAAGAGGAAGCGATTGCGGAGGCGACGGCGGAAACCGTGCTGGCTGCCGGCCGCGAATAATGAACACGCTTTCGCAGCGGAGCAACCCCTACCGCCGGGTACCGGGCCAATGACCCCGCGCAGCGGCTCACGGTGCGGCATACCCGGAATTGCGTTGCTACGCTGTGGGGCAGGTTAAGCAGAAGCCGTAGATCCCTCATTCGTGGAGTCGGCATGGAGCACACCCTGCGGGTACTGGTAAGAATCGATACGAAAACCTCATCGGCGTGCCTGGAAGTGCGCGGCTGCCTGGTCCCGGAGAACTGCCCGGACCTGCTGGAAATCCTCAGGCACACCGCCACCCTCGGTGCCCATGTAGTTATCAATTTGACCAAGGCCCGGCATTTGGCGGCCACTGCCCTGGACGACCTGATGCTCCAGGCGGACCGGATCCCTTCGCTGCCCCTGGACGGCGGGCACACCACTGTCTCGGTCCAGCTGCCAGCGCGCCTGCCGGTCTGTCCCCCGCCCAGGGTCCAGGCCCAGGCCCCGGGAGTTCCGCTGGGGAATGTGCAGGCCTTTGAGCTGGCCTTTCTGCACCGGGACACGGCGGTGCTTTCGCCGTTCATTCCGCGCCGCTAAGCCGGATCCGGCGGCTGGCGCACCCGTCCTTTTCCGCTGACTTCCGGCCGCTCAATTGTCAGCAGCCTTATCAATTTGGCAGGATGGGGGTAACTCATCCCGCAGCAACGAGCAGGAGGCCGGCATGAAAGCAGTGACATGGCAGGGCAAACGTAAGGTCAGCGTCGAGGAAGTACCCGATCCGGTGATCGAGCAGCCCACGGACGCGGTTATCCGGATCACCTCCACCGCGTTGTGCGGCTCGGACCTGCATCTTTATGAGGTTCTGGGCCCCTTCATGAATGCTGGAGACATCGTGGGGCACGAGCCCATGGGCATCGTGGAGGAAGTCGGCAGCGCCGTCACCAACCTCAAGCGTGGCGACCGGGTAGTCATTCCGTTCCAGATCGCCTGCGGACAGTGTTTTATGTGCCGCCAGGGACTGCAGACCCAGTGCGAAGTAACACAGGTCCGCGACAAGGGCATGGGTGCCGCGCTCTTTGGCTACTCCGAGCTTTACGGCTCAGTGCCCGGCGCGCAGGCCGAATACCTCCGGGTACCGCACGCGGATTACGGTCCCATCGTCGTCGGATCCGAGCTTCCCGATGACCGCTACCTGTTCCTCTCCGACATCCTTCCCACAGCCTGGCAGGGCGTGAAGTACGCCAATGTGCCCGACGGCGGCACGCTGGCGGTCTATGGCCTGGGCCCGGTGGGACAGTTCGCGGCCCGGATCGGAACCCACCTCGGCTACCGCGTGATCGGCGTCGAACCCCAGGCCGAGCGCCGTGACCTTGCGGCACGCTACGGCGCAGAGGTGCTGGACCTGTCCAAGGACCTCGGGGACGAGCTGCGGGAGATGACCCAGGGCCGCGGCCCGGATGCGGTGGTGGACGCCGTGGGCATGGAGGCGCATGGCTCCGGCATGGCTGCTTTCGCCCAGGCGGCAGTCGGAACCCTGCCGGACGCCCTGGCTCAAAAGACCATGGAAACCGCCGGGATGGACCGTCTGGCGGCCCTGCACAGCGCGGTCGATGCCGTGCGCCGGGGCGGCACCATCTCACTGAGCGGGGTGTACGGCGGCGCCGCCGATCCCATGCCGCTGATGACCATGTTCGACAAGCAGCTGAACCTGCGCATGGGCCAGTGCAACGTGAAGCGCTGGGTCGATGACCTGCTGCCGCTGGTGGAGGATCCGGCGGATCCGCTGGGTGTCACGGACCTGGTCACCCACCGTGCCGGGCTGGACGCCGCTCCGGAGCTGTACGAAAAGTTCCAGAAGAAGGAGGACGGCTGCATCAAGGTCGTCTTCCAGCCGGGCCTGAACTAGGCCATCCACCCCTGCCCTGCGCCTCTGTGGCGCAGGGCAGGGCCGCGGACCCGGCGGTGTTTCTTCAGATGCTTCGGTCCAGGGACGCTGCGTCTACGGGGTCCGCGGACCGGGCGGGGGATCCGCGCCGCTGCGCTTCGGCCACGTGGACGGCGTCAACGGCCCGCACCAGCGCCAGATGGGAAAAGGCCTGCGGGTAGTTTCCGGCCATGCGCCCGTTCACCGTGTCATATTCCTCGCTGAGGAGACCAACCTCGTTCGCGTAGCCCACCAGCTGGTCCATCAGATCCAGGGCCTCACGCATCCGCCCGGTGCGGGCATACTGCTCAGCCAGCCAGAAACTGCAGGCGAGGAACGGGTTCTCTCCCGGCTCGAGCCCGTCAACACCAGAGGTGCTTTCATAGCGCAGCAGCAGGCCGTCCGGGTTGAGGAGCGTGTCCTCGAGCCGGGCCACCGTGCCGAGCATCCGGGGATCGTCGTACGGCAGGAAACCCACGTGCGGCAGCTGCAGCAGGGAGGCATCCGGCAGGGTACTGCCGTAACACTGCACGAACGAATTCAGTTCCGGGTCATATCCCCGCGCCAGTATTTCCACACGCAGACCGTCCCGCAGAGCCTCCCACAGCTCCACCGGTCCTTCCAGGCCGTCTTCGCGCACCGCACGCGCTGCGCGGTCGAAGGCCGCCCACATCATGACGCGGGAGTGCGTGAAGAACCGCGGTTCCCCGCGGACCTCCCAGATACCGTGGTCCGGGTCCTCCAGATGCCGTTCCAGAAAACCCAGGAGGGCGCGCTGCAGCGCCCAGGAGAAATTGTCCTCCTTCACGCCCCGCTCCCGCAGGCGGGCCAGGGACACCATGACGGTGCCCACGACGTCGGCCTGGTACTGACCCACGGCACCGTTGCCGAGCCGGACCGGACGGGAACCGGAATGCCCGGGGAACTGGTGCAGAATCCGCTCCGGAAGATCCCGGCCGCCGTCCACCGCGTACATAATCTGCAGGTCCTCAGGGTCCCCGGCCACCGCGCGCAGGAGCCAGTTGCGCCAGTGCAGGGCCTCATCCTGGTAGCCGTGGGTCATCATGGCCTCCAGCGTGAGCGCCGCATCCCGCAGCCAGCAGTACCGGTAGTCCCAGTTGCGGGTGCCGCCGAACTCCTCCGGAAGGGACGTTGTGGGTGCCGCCACGATTCCGCCGGTGTCCTCATGGGTTAGTGCCCGCAGCACCAGCAGCGAGCGCCGCACCGGCTCCTGGTAGCGGTCCAGGTCCACACAGTGCCCGGCCCAGTCCTGCCAGTACCGTCTGGTGGCCGCCAGGGCAGCATCCACGTCGGTTTTTGCCGGCGTAGGCCGGTGCGAGCGGTACCACAGCAGTTCCAGGTCCACGGTCTCCCCCATGCTGACCGTAAACTCGCCGGTATGCCGGTGGTCGCTGCCGTGGGGGATATTGCCGCCGTGCAGCACCATGGCGCTCGGTCCGGCGATAGCCAGCAGCTGCTCGGTCCCCGCCGGGCTTTCCCGCCGCATCCAGGGGACAGTGTCCCCGTAGTTGAAGCGGACCTCCAGTTCCTGGCGCATCTGAACCGTGCCGGACAGTCCCCGCACGCGCCGGATCACCGACGCCCGCCGGTCGCCAACAGGCATAAAGTCCGTGACCAGGACCTCTCCCCCGTCGGTCCGCCAGACGGTCTGCAGGATGAAGGTGGCATCCAGATAGGTGCGGGAAAGCACCCTGGCCCCTTCGGCGACCGGTTCCAGCAGCCAGCGGCCGTGATCCTTGGTCCCAAGGAGCGCACCGAAGACCGAGGGCGAATCAAAGCGTGGCAGGCACAACCAGTCCATGCTCCCGGCACGGGATACCAGCGCTCCGGTGTGGAGATCTGAAATAAGGGCGTAGTCCTCGATCGGAGTGGCCATTGCACCACTCAACCACACACCGCGTCCGCGGCCTATGGTGCGGGCTTAGCCGTTCCCGCCCTGGTCTGCCCGCTCCAGTGCGGCCAGGACACTGCGCAGCGTCTGCGGATAGTTGGTGGTGAATTCCTGCACTCCCAGCCGGTACGCTGCCTGCGCATCGGCAGGATCGTCAACCGTCCATGCCCGGATGGTGGTGCCCGCCGCCGCCCATCCGGCGACCCGTTCCGGATGCGCCCGCAGGTACTCGACGCCCGGACCAGCAATGCCCGCCTCACCCGTCGATACGATCTCTTCACCCTCGGCCAGCGCACGGTTCAGCATTCCGGCGGTATCGAACCCCGGCGGCAGCAGCAGCGCTGCCTCGGCAATGGCGGCGTCGTCGACGTCGGCCAGCAGCTGGCAGACGAAGGCGGCCGGCACGCTGCGGCGCAGGTGGCGGACGGAGTCCGGGCTGAAACTCATGAAGCTGACCGTGATCAGCCCCAGCCGGGAGGTCTCCGGTTCCCAGCCCCGGGCTTTGAGCAGAGCCAGGACGGTGTCCTCCAGGTCCAGCCCGAAAGGCCCGGGCTGCTTGAATTCGACCGCCAGGGAAATCCGGCGGCCGGCTCCGGCGAGCAGGTCCAGCAGTTCGGCCAGGGTGAGGAACTGTTGGGCGTTGGTCCCGTAGGCAGCCGGAACCGGGACCTGTTTCCAGCCGCTGAAGTCCAGCTGCCGCAGCTGCTCCACGGTATGGGAAGCGACCGGCCCCGTCCCGTTTGAGGTGCGGTCAACCGCCGCATCGTGGATGAGTACGGGCTGGCGGTCCTGACTCAGGTGAATATCGCACTCCACGCCGTCAGCGCCGTCGGCCAGGGCCTGCAGATAGGCCGCACGCGTATGCTCCGCGTAGGCACCGCTGGAGCCGCGGTGGGCGTAGATGAGGGATCGCATGTCTGGCCTTTCGCCGCGGTGTTTCTGCACGCGCTCCACGCTACGCCAGCCGGCTGTGCTGCCGGCCCGCTGACCCCGCGTGGCACCGGGTGCGTGATGCCGCGCAGGGGGCGGGTGAATCCTGCTGCGCGTGGCGCGGGTGTCTCCGGTGCTGGTTAGATGGCAGTGCCGGTTGGCGCAGGCTCCGGAAGAGCCGGATGCCTGCAGTACGTTGACCCGCGTTCTAGTCCAGGAGTTGCTGCCCATGTTTGGTCGCCCGTTTTTCAGGCCCGCCGCTTTCCTTTCGACTGCCCGGCCTGCAGCCGGTTCCGGGGCACACCGATGAGCACGCCGTTGCTGGAAAAGGATGCGGTGAAAGCCGCCGCCCTGCGCCGGATGAAGCTCGTGGCCACCAGCCTGCTGGTTATTCTGGGCCTTATTTTTGTTGTGGCCTTCGCCCTGCAGGACCAGTACCCGTGGCTGCAGTATGTCCGGGCTGCCGCTGAGGGCGGCATGGTTGGTGCCCTGGCGGACTGGTTCGCGGTGACTGCCCTCTTCAAGCATCCGCTGGGGCTCAAGATCCCGCACACGGCGATCATCCCGCGCAACAAAGACCAGATCGGTGCCACCCTGGGTGACTTCGTGGAGGACAATTTCCTCTCCGATGAGGTTGTGGAAGCCAAGCTGGCCTCCATCGGGATAGCGCAGCGGGCCGGTGCCTGGCTGGCCCGTCCGGAAAGCGCGGACCGCGTTGCGAAGGAAGGAGCCGCGGCGATCCGCGGCATCCTCCGGGTGCTCGACGACGAGGCCGTCCGGGACGTCCTGGAATCCATGTTCCGCAGGCACGTGGTGGATGTGCCCTGGGGGCCTCCGGCCGGCCGGATGGCTGAACGGATCTTTGAGGAAGGCCACCACCACCAGCTGGTTGATCTGCTGGTGGACAGCCTGAGCGAATGGGTGCAGTCGAACCCCGACGTCGTTTCCCGGCTGGTCGCTGAACGGTCCCCCTCCTGGGTTCCGGGTTTCCTGGATGATCTGGTGGGCGAGCGCGTCCAGGTGGAGCTGAACCGTTTCCTCGCGGCCGTACAACAGGACCCGAACCATCAGGTCCGGGTAGCGCTGGACAACTACCTGCGCGGCCTTGCCCGGGACCTGCAGCATGATCCTGAAGCCATGGCCAAGGCCGAGCGCATCAAGGAGCAGGTGCTGGACGATCCCCGGGTGCGGGAACTGGTCACCCAAACCTGGAGCACCATCAAGACGGCACTCGCCGATGCCGTGGACGATCCCCAAAGCGAACTCACCACCAACTTCAAGGCAGCCGTCCAGGATTTCGGTGCGCGCCTGGTCAGCGACCCGGAACTTGCAGCGAAGGTCAACGCCTATATTGCGGACGCAGCCGGTTACCTGGTGCGCACTTACCGCAAGGACATCGCCGGAGTGATCACGGAAACCGTGGAACGCTGGGATGCCGAGGAAACCTCGGAGAAAATCGAACTGCAGGTCGGTAAGGACCTGCAGTTCATCCGGATCAACGGCACCGTGGTGGGTTCCCTCGCCGGACTGGCCATCTTCACGGTGGCCCACGCCGTCTTCGGCTAGGCGGACCGGCGCTCAGGAAGGGCCCGGATTTCCGCGGCAAGCTCGCCCGGGATAGCCCCCGGAACGTCGCCGAACGCCCGGTGGGTGGCTTTGATGACCGAGCGGCCCATGGTGTAGTTCCCGGCACCGCCGATCACAGCCCCGATGCCCAGGGGCAGAGCCCGCCCAATAATGACTGAACCCTGCCGGGCCAGCATCTTCCGCATGAACTGTTTGCGGATGGAGGAACCGATGCTGCCCAGCATTCCCGAGGATGCGGTGCCCATGGCACTGCCCCAGGGCTTTCCCTTGCTCAGCTGCTGCATCATGGCTGTTCCCTCTTCGCCCAGCATGATCGCCATGACCACGGTGCGGGACCGCTCCGGATCCTGAAGCCGGACACCGTGCAGCTCCGCCACGGACTGGGCGTAGAGCGCGGTGGCTTCCAGGAAGCCAAAGGTCGCGGCCGCGGACAGCCCGAGGGCCGCGGCGGTTCCCACCGCGGGAACAACAGCGGTGGCGCCGACGGCGGCGCCTCCCCCGGCGACGGCGGCCAGGTAGTGGTGCTCAAGGATTTTGACCAGTTCCGCGGCTGAGGCCTCGGGGTGCCTGCGCTGGAGGCGGCGGATATTCGCCAGCACCAGAGGTCGCTGCACTTCCACGGCCCGCTCGATGCCGCGGGCAATGTGGGACTTCGGCTTGCCGTCCCGGTCAAAAACAGCCCCGCCGGCAACCCTGAGTGCACTGGTGGTCTTGAAGCCCATGGACATGCTCCTTACGTTTACCGGATCCATCCGCCCGCTTAGCCTACGCGGACGAAGTTAAAGACGAACGGGTCCACGGAATTTCTTCCGTGGACCCGTTCGCTGGCTGCGGGCCTAGCCCGCGCCCTTGCCTGGTTAGGCCCGAGCACCGCGCTTGGTGATCATGCCGTAAACCAGCAGGACGACGATCGAGCCAAGGATGGCCACGATCCAGGTCTGCAGCGACCAGAAGTTCTCAAGGCCAACGTTGAAGATGGCGTTACCGATGAAACCGCCCAGAAGGGCGCCTACAACGCCGAGAACGAGGGTGATAACCCATCCGCCGCCCTGGCGTCCCGGAAGCAGAGCCTTCGCAATAGCACCTGCAATGAGTCCCAGAATAAGGAAAGCAATGATACCCATGTGAATACTCCTCGCTGTGTGAGTGACTGGTGAAAGTCAACATGGCCTGTGGGCCACGCTTTCCATAAGCCTACTTCATAAGCATGCTTATGCGAAGTCAGTTTTCCATAGATTTGTCTCAGTTTTTTGTATCGTGCCTAGTCAGAGCGTTACTCAGTGACCTTATTTTTTTGTGTTGCCGAGGCGAAACGGCGTAGGAAGACGGCGGTATCGCGCTTTTCCTCCGCTCCGATCCGGTGCCCCATACCGGGGTACGTCCTGGCGGTCAGCTGGGTATTGAGCTCCAGCCACCGGCCGGTGGCTGCCGTGGCATCGGGATGGATCACCCAGTCGGCCCGGTCCCTGCCCCAGAAGAACGGGATCCGCGGGGACAGCGGCTCCGCCATGGCCAGCAGCTCGCTTTCAACCACGAACCCGGACAGCCCCACGGCGCTGGTGAATGCCGCCGGCCGCAGCCGCAGCGCGGTCACGGCCATCGCCATCCCCTGGGAAAACCCGAGCAGCGAAACACCCGTGAAGCTCCCCTGCCGCTCCAGCAGGGAGATCGTGGCCAGCAGCTCCGTCCCTGCCTGCAGAACCTCCGCGGGATCTGAATCCAGCGTCGGATCCAGCAGGAACCAGCCGAAAGTCCCGCCGACGTCGAAGCTGCCCCGCAGTGCTGCTCCGGTGACGCCGGGCGGCAGGGAAGGGAACAGTTCCTGCATGGCAGTTTCATCTGAGCCGTAGCCGTGAAGCATGATCAGAAGGTGGGTGCCCGGACGCTCGGCGGCAGGGGCTGACCAGATGAGGTGATGCATGCCTCCAGAGTAGGGGCCGGTGCGCGTTTGCTCCCACGTCCGCCTGCCCGGCGGCCGGGCATTGTGTTGGGCACGGCAGGGAATCTACAGTTTCAAACAGCGCATAGATGTGCGCCGCGGCTGCTGATAGCGGGGGCTCATGTACTCAGGGACGAACCGGAGCGCCATAGTGACGCTGACCGCCAACCCCAGCCTGGACCGGACGGTGGAACTCTCCGGGACTCTGGCCCGCGGAACTGTCCAGCGGGCCGCAGGATTCCACGAGGAACCCGGCGGGAAGGGCGTTAACGTGTGCCGGGCACTGAAGGCTTCCGGTGCCGGGTGCCTGGCCGTTCTGCCCGGGGACGACGAGGATCCGGTGATGGCGGGCCTGCGGTCTGCGGGGGTCGATTACCGGAACCTGCCGATCGGAGCGGCGCTGCGCGCCAATCTCACGCTTACCGAACCGGACGGAACCACCACCAAGGTCAACCTCCCCGGCCCGGAACTGGACGCAGGGATTCAGGAGCGCCTGCTGGCCCTGGCACTGGAGGCCTGCGCCGGTCCCGAAGGTGACCCGCCGGCCCGCTGGCTGGTACTGGCGGGATCACTGCCGCCCGGCGTCCCGGCGGACTACTACGCTGTGGCCGCGGATGCCCTTCGGCGGCGCTTTCCCAGCAACACACCCGCCCTGGCCATCGATTCCTCCGGGCAGCCCCTGCTGGGAGCTCTGCTGCACGGAGCGGCGCCCAACCTGCTGAAACCCAACGGAGATGAACTGGCGGAAGTCACCGGCATCTCATCCGGCGAGGAACTTGAAGCAAACCCCGCCCTCGCCGCCGGTGCAGCGCGTACGCTGATCGAGCGGGGAGTGGGGGCTGTCCTGGCCACGCTCGGAGCCAGAGGCGCCCTCCTGGTAACGCCCGACGGCGCCTGGCTGGCGACCCGCCCTCCCGTCACGCCCCGCTCCACGGTCGGTGCGGGCGACTCCGCACTCGCCGGCTACCTGTTGGCCGAATCTGCCGGACATCAGCCCCAGGACTGTCTTCGGCAGGCTGTAGCCCACGGTGCAGCGGCCGCCGCACTGCCCGGCACCACAGTGCCTTCATGGGACGAGACCCGGCCAGAGGAGGTCACCGTCACTCCGGTGGAGCCGCAGTCGGTTCCTGCCTCCAGCACCAGGCGCGGACCTGCACCAACCTCATCTAAGGAGCAATCCTGATGTCAGAACTCATTACACCGGAGCTGGTCACACTCGACCGCAATCTCGGCGGTTCACGGGACCAGGTCATTCGTTACCTTGCGGAAAAGGTGGTCGCCGCCGGCCGCGCCACGGGATTTGATGAGCTGTACGCCGATGCCATGGCCCGGGAGCAGAAGACGGCAACCGGTGTCCCTGGCGGCATCGCCATTCCACACTGCCGTTCCGCCGCCGTCACCCAGGCCAGTCTGGCCATGGCGCGCCTGCAGCCTGCGGTGGATTGGGGTGCCAAGGACGGACCGGCGGACATCGTTTTCTTCATCGCAGCTCCGGAAGGAGCCGACCAGGAACACCTGCAGCTGCTGGCGAAACTGGCACGGTCACTGATTAAGAAAGACTTCACGGCCGCGCTGCGCAGTGCCGAGACACCACAGGCCGTGGTGGAACTCGTCGATGGAGCACTCGGACTGGACCAGCAGCCGGAGGGCGGTCAGGCGCCGGGCGGGGCGGGCGCGGGCGAACCCGGGGCCGGCGCCCACCAGGCCGGGAGCGCTTCCGGAGCAGCCGCAGCGGCCGGGGCGGGAGCAGCGGCCGGGGCGGGGGCAGCCGGTGCCCGGGAGACACGGGGACCGGACGGCAGCGGAGCGGCTGCGGCGGATGGGGCAGCCGCGGCCGGGTCCGGCACAGCAAACCCGCAGCACCTGGTCGCCGTCACCGCCTGCCCCACTGGAATCGCCCACACCTACATGGCCGCCGATTCCCTGGCCGCCGCAGCCGCCGAACGCGGGATCGACCTCCAGGTGGAAACCCAGGGTTCGGCGGGCTCGACCCCGCTGGATCCGGAAATTATCAAGAACGCTGACGCCGTGATCTTCGCGGTGGACGTTGATGTCCGGGACAAGGGCAGGTTCGCCGGCAAACCATTGGTGAGCGGCCCGGTCAAACGCGGAATCGATGAGCCCGGGGTCATGATTGACGAGGCCCTGGCCGCCGCGAAGGATCCAAACTCCCGGAAGGTTGCCGGCGGCGGAGGAGACAGCGGTGATGAGCGGGCGGCCGCCGGGGGCGAGAGCTTCGGCGGGCAGCTGAAACGGGCCCTGCTCACGGGCGTCAGCTACATGATTCCCTTCGTGGCCGGCGGCGGCCTGCTGATCGCGTTGGGCTTCCTGCTGGGCGGATATGAACTCGCCCTCTCCGACGAGGCCGGTGTAGCCAACGGGGATACCCTGCTGGCCGGAACCGGCATCTTTGACCTCCCGCCCGAAGGGCTGCTGGCCTACCTGGGCGCCGTGTTCTGGAAAATCGGAACCATTTCCCTCGGCTTCCTGGTCCCTGCTTTGGCAGGTTACATCGCCTACGCCCTCGCGGACCGGCCCGGAATTGCGCCGGGATTCACCGCCGGTGCCGTGGCGCTCTTTATGGACGCCGGCTTCCTCGGCGGCATCGCCGGCGGTCTCCTCGCCGGCTATGTGGCCATGTGGATAGGCCGCTGGAAAGTGCCAAACTGGCTGCGCGGCCTGATGCCCGTGGTCATCATTCCAATGCTTGCCTCACTGATAGCCTCCGGATTGCTCCTGCTGGTCCTGGGCGGCCCCATCGCTGCGCTCACCCTTGCCCTGAACGACTGGCTCTCCGGCCTGACCGGAGTGGCAGCTATCGGCCTTGGTGTCATCCTGGGCCTGATGATGGGTGCGGACCTCGGCGGGCCGATCAACAAGGTCGCCTATGCATTTGCCGTCGCCGGACTCGGCGAAGCATCGTTCGAGAATCCGGCCCCCTGGGAAATCATGGCCGCGGTGATGGCCGCCGGCATGGTGCCGCCGCTTGGCATGGCCCTGGCCACGGTGCTGGACAAGCGCCAGTTCAGCATGGCCCTGCGGGAGAACGGCAAGGCGGCCTGGCTGCTGGGCGCCGCGTTCATTTCCGAGGGCGCCATCCCGTTCGCTGCCTCGGATCCGCTGCGCGTTATCCCGTCCACCATGCTGGGCGGCGCCGTTGCGGGTGCCATCTGCATGGCAGCCGGTGTAACGTCCCAGGCTCCGCACGGAGGAATCTTCGTCTTCTTCGCCATCGGCAATGTGCTGATGTTTATCGTGGCCATCCTGGCCGGTATGGTCGTCACGGCACTGGTACTGGTGGGCCTGAAACGCACAACCGCCCCCAAAAAGGCAGAAGAACCCGTTGTGGCCTAGGGGCTTGGAATGAGCCCACAGAGAGGTACGGAAATGCGCACCATCAAGGGAATCGGAGTCAGCCCGGGCCGCGTCCTCGGCCCGTCGCTGCGGATGCCCCCGCCCGTCCCGGAACCCGACGCTGGGGCGAAGTTCGGTCCCGGCAGTTCCGTGGACGCGGAAAAGGAACGCCTGAAAGATGCAGCGGAAAGTGTGCGGGAGGACCTCAAGCGGCGGTCAGCCGCAGCGTCAGGCGATGCCAGGGCGGTCCTCGACGCCACCGCGATGATGGCAACGGACCCCATGCTGCTGAAGGCGGCCGGCAAGCACATCAACAACGGCATGTCAGCAGACCGCGCGGTGTGGGAGGCCGGGCTCGAGGTTGCCGCGATGCTCCAGAGCCTGGGCGGGTACATGGCCGAACGGACCCAGGATGTCCTGGACGTCCGGGCCCGCATTGTCGCCCAGCTGGACGGGCTGCCCGCTCCCGGGATCCCGGCGTCGGACGTTCCCTTTATTCTCACGGCCGAGGAACTGGCACCGGCTGATACCGCCACACTGGATCCCTCCCTCGTCATCGGCCTGGTCACCAGCGGCGGCGGACCCCAGTCCCACACCGCCATCCTGGCCCGCTCCTTGGGGCTGCCGGCGGTGGTGGGAGCGGCGGACGCCGATTCGATTGCCGACGGTGCGGAAATCTACCTCGACGGTGCGAGCGGACATGTGGTGGTGGATCCCGGCACGGCTGAACGCGAAGCCGCGCAGAAGTACGCCGCGCGGGCTTCACTTCCCGTCTTCGACGGAACCGGCACGACGTCGGACGGACACCGGGTGCCGCTGCTGGCAAATGTGGGGTCGGGTAAGGACGCGGCCGCCGCTGCCGCCGCAGGGGCCGAGGGCGTGGGTCTGCTGCGGACTGAGTTCTGCTTCCTCGGGCGGGACACCGAACCCAGCATCGAGGAACAAGTGGCCGCCTACGGCGACGTTTTCAAGGCCTTCCCTGGCCGCAAGGTTGTCATCCGGACCCTGGATGCCGGGGCTGATAAACCCCTGCCGTTCCTGACCGACGCCACGGAACCCAACCCCGCCCTTGGCGTCCGGGGATACCGCACTGACCGCTCCTCGCCGGGTGTCCTCCAACGTCAGCTGGAGGCCATTGCCGCAGCGGCCGGAGCGCACGAGGCGGATGTGTGGGTCATGGCACCAATGATCTCAACGGCCGATGAGGCCGGCGATTTCGCGGTGATGTGTGCCGCTGCCGGACTGGCAACCGCGGGCGTTATGATCGAGGTCCCGGCCGCGGCAATCAAGGCCCAGGCCGTGCTCGCCAAAGTGAAATTCGCCTCTCTGGGCACCAATGACCTCACGCAGTACACGATGGCGGCGGACCGTCAGCTCGGTACCCTGGCCACGCTCAACGATCCCTGGCAGCCCGCCGTCCTGCAGCTCATCGGCATGACCGTGGACGGCGCCGGCCAGGCGGCAGCAGCGGACGGCAAGTCCCGGAGCGTGGGAGTCTGCGGTGAGGCGGCCGCCGATCCAGCCCTCGCCGTCGTCCTGACCGGCCTGGGCGTGAATACCCTGTCCATGACACCGCGGGCCCTGTCCAGCGTGGGAACGGTCCTGGCCTCGGTCACCCTGGCTCAGGCGAGGGAGCTTGCAGGCCTGGCGCTCTCCTCCCACACTGCCGGCGAAGCCAGGACGCAGGTCCGGGCCAAGCTGCCCATTCTCGAACAACTCGGTCTGTAGCTGCCGCGCCGCGGCGAAGCTTCAGCCAACCCAACCGGAAGGAACCTCCGATGCCAGAACGTTCTGCAACCATAGCCAGCCGCGTTGGGCTGCATGCCCGCCCGGCTTCCGTCTTCGCGGAAGCCGCCGCAGCGCAGCCGGTGGAGGTCACGATCGGCAAGGAGGGCGACCCGGCAGAAGATGCAATGGATGCCACGAGCATGCTGGCGCTGATGAGTCTCGGCGCCTCGCACGGCGACGTCGTCGTCCTGCGGGCCGAAGGGGAAGGAGCCGACGCTGCCCTGGATGAACTGGTCAAGATCCTGGAGACGGATTTGGACGCCGAGTAGGGCCGGGATCCCCGCCCAACCCCGTTCCCTTCGGGAACAACGAAGCCAGCGGCACGGGGCCGCTGGCTTCGGTAGCAACTTCTCGCTGACCCCCCACAGGCAGCGGACGTTACATATTCATTAGTCTGGCACAGGGTCATGAACTTGTGAACAAAATCTGTGAAATTCAACTCACGTTTTGGTAACTTTCCGCCAGGAGGTTACGGGACGGCCTTCGGCGCTGGCGAAGATGTGAAACCCACATGACTGTCAGCCCCAGGGTGACCAGGATGACCGCCGTAAACGGCAGCAGCAGCCCAAAGACCCCAATGAAGAACAACTCGATAAGGGCACAGAAGATCACAACGATGACCAGCCCGGAACCGACAAGCCCCGCACCCAGGCGGTGGAGTGGCTTGAGCCGTGTGTTGGCGGCGGCTGCGAGCGCCGGAAGGCAGATACACGCCGCCACATATCCGGGATAGAGACGGCCCACCGATGCATACAACTGGACTGACCGCTGGTCGTCGTAAATCATCAGGCCCGCCGAAGAAACCGGCAGCTCACTGGCCGCAAAAAGGTACACCGTCAACCCCACCGTTAGGCCGAGCACCACGAGGCCAATGGGCCCGACAATGAGTTTCCCGGCCCGCGGGGCGCCAAAAGCTGCCGCGGCCTTCACTCCAAGAATGACGAATACCGCATACAACGCCAGCCGGAGCACAAGGTTGGTGAGATTTCGTCCACCCAGCAGGGCATCCACGGCGTTGTAGAACACCGGAAGACTCAGTGCCATCGCCAGTGCTATCAGCACCATGCAGGTAAACATTCCGCGGTTCCGGCCCCGCAGAGCTCCTGGGAACCGAAGCAGGGCGAGCAGGGCACTAAGTCCAAAGGCCGCCACTTGGACGGCAACGGCTACGGTCATCCCAGATTCTCCAAAAGTGCGTGATCAAACTTTGCATCCAGTTCCCGCTTACGCAGCACCTTCGACAGTGCATCAAGGCGGTCTCTCGCCAGCGTCACCAGCTCGACGTCGGAAAGCTCTGCTATGGCCTGCTCGCGTCCCCTTGGCGGCCACCCACCCTCTTCGGGGAGCAGCACACCGGTAACCACCAGCCCGCTCGTGAGGGATACACCCGCAAGCCGGGCAGCGGCTATGGCGAGGTCCGGCGCCAGGCGGCCAGCGGTCAGCTGCGCAGAAATGTTTTGGGGAGCCGTTCCGGTGGCTGCCGAAAGCTGCTGACGGAGATCGCCCGGGTCAATGGCGTCGAACCACTGCCGCACCGATCCGGCGTGTGGATACGAGCACAGTTCGGGTTCGGGGATTTCTCCGCCTTCGGCTGCCGTGGCCCGCTCCAGGAGCGCCTTGAGGATACAGGGATAGGGCACCTGGCTGATGAGTTCAGCCTTGGTGGGCTCACGCCTGCCTTCCTCCAGGCCGGCGAACTCCGCAAAGGAGGACAGTGCCGTGACTGGATCCTGCCCGTAGGCCCGGGCCACCCGGATCACTGTGGCCATGGAAACCTTGTTGCGGACCAGTTGCTGGGCGAGCGTTGAGCGCTTGATTCCGGTCATCCGGCACAGGTCTGTAGTGGATTCATCCGGGGCTACGGTTGCGCGCCAATGTTGGAATGCCTTGGCGGCTACCCCCATTGCCCCTCCTCGATTGGATTCTCCGGTAAGCAGTTAGTATACTTCTGGAACTGGCTCCCCCCTCTGTGTTCCCCCCATATGCAGAGGCGGGAGCCAGCTCCAATTAACAGGCAGTGTCCGCGGCAGAACGGCAGTTTCACCCGGCCCGCCGCCGTGCGGCGTGACGCGCCGCTTCCCAGGCTTCTTCCAGACGGTCGACGGCGGCAGCATAGGTCCCCAGCGCATCGCTCCCGTGCGACGGCAGCTGAGCAGCCTCCTGCGCCGCCAGGGCATCCCGTGACGCGCGTGCCAGCCGGCTCGTCTCCGCTTGGCGCACATCTCCCAGCCCCGGATATTCGACCCCTTTCCACGGGTCGAGCTCATAGGAACTCCACTCGCGCAGAACCGTTTCCCGCCGGCGGTCCAGGCCATGGAGCCGCTTGGAGAAGATCCTTTCGGCGCGTGCCTGTTTCCTGGCACGGTGCCGGCGGCGCAGCCAGATCCAGGCTCCGGCGGATCCCGCCACCAGGACCAGGCCGGTGGCAGCGGCGGCACCGGTACCCGCCAGTCCCGCCCAGGCTACCGCGAGGATTCCGGTCAGCAGCCCGGTGAAGCCCACCCAGAACAGACGTTCGCCGTCGTCGCGGCGCAGTGCGGCATCCAGTGCGGGCGCGGTGAAGAGAACTGCCGCAGCCGCAAGCAGGATTGCAGGAATCGCAGCCAGGAAGCTGCCGTCCATGCCAGGCATAACGTCCCCCTTTTGCTGTCCCTGCCGGCACCGGCAGGGTTCGGGATAACCCGAAAATACCAAGTATGCTTACATCCGGAGTTGCCATTGGAACTGCTGGACCTCCAGCATCGCATGACGCCTCACAACTAAGGAACGACATGTTGCTACCTGCCCCCCGCGGAGTATTGACCTCCGCGCTTCTCGACAGCTTGCTGGCCGGCGGCAGTGCCGCGCCCGGGAGGTTCGACCAGCTCACAGCCCTGGGTGAAAGCGTTGTTGCTGCCACCGAAGACCTGCTGCGCGACGACGATATTCAGCTTGCCCTGTTCTGCCTCTATGAGCTGCACTACAGCGGATTGGATGGCGTGGATCCCGCACTGGAGTGGGAGCCGGAGCTGATCCGGCTGCGGCTGGTGCTTGAATCCGCCTTCGAAGCGACCCTCCGGAACGTGGTTCCCGCTCCGGAGGCGCCGGAGCCGGACGCTGAAGCTGTGGCTCAGATTCTCTTCGGCCTGGCGGCTGAGGATGACGGTCCCTCCGTGTCCCGTTTCGTCGCCCGTCACGCCACCGTGGATCAGCTGCGCGAATTCCTGATTCTGCGCTCCGTGTACCAGCTGCGCGAAGCGGATCCCCACAGCTGGGCCATCCCCCGGCTTCCGGTCGGACGGGCCAAGGCCGCGCTGGTGGAAATTCAGGCGGATGAGTACGGCGGCGGACGGCCGGAGCGGATGCACTCGAAGCTGTTCGCCCGCACCATGGAGGGACTGGGACTGGATACCCGGTACGGCTGCTATCTGGACAGGATTCCGGCACTCGTGCTCGCCTCCTCCAACGCCATGTCCCTCTTCGGACTGAACCGCCGCCTCCGTGGCAGCATCGCAGGGCACCTGGCCGCGTTCGAGATGACATCCTCCATCCCGAATTCCTTCTACGCCAAGGGTTTCCGCCGGGCGGGATTCGACTCCGACGTCACCTTCTATTTCGATGAGCACGTCGAGGCCGACGCCGTGCACGAGCAGATTGCCGCCCGCGACCTCGCCGGCGGCCTCGCCGAGGCCGAACCTGACCTTCTGCCGGACATCCTGTTCGGAGCCTCGACCGTCCTGACCCTTGACGCACTGCAGGGCGAATTTCAACTGGCAGCATGGAAGCAGGGCAAATCGGCGCTGCGTGATGCCGGCCCGGATCAGCATCCGGCGGCCGCCGCCCTGGCCGCCGATGCCGCCGCAGCCGGGGTTTCGCCGTGAGCGCAGCCCGGGACGGCTCAGAGGCCGCGGTGGTCGAGGCCACCGGCGTAAGCGTGGTTGCAGCCCCGCAGGACCGGAACGGACCGGCCGGCACCCTTGAGCCGGTATCAGTTATGGCCTGCCCGGGCGGCCCGCTGCTGGTGCGCGGAGACTTTGAGATTGTCGACGCCGAGGGCACCCCCGTTCCCAAAAACCGGGAAACTGTGGCACTGTGCCGCTGCGGTGGATCAAAGATCAAACCCTGGTGCGACGGTACGCACAAGCTGCTGAAAAACAGCTCCGCGCCGGCTTAGCCGGGCGTGCTGCGGGACTTCGGCCTGCGGTTTTCAGGACTGGTTCTATACCCATAGGGGGTATAGGGTGGATGCATGAGCAGGCACGAACATCCCCACGATCCTGAATCCTCCGCTGGACCCGTCCCCCATGCCGGCCACCACAGCCAGACGGTGGCCGGGCATGGCGGCAGCACAGCGGCAGACCATGGCGGGCATGCGGACCACGCCCCTGCGGATCACGATGCCCACGGGCACGGCAGTCACGGACATGGGGGGCATGGTGACCACGTGGGGCAGTTCCGGCGGCTGTTCTGGATCATGCTCGTCCTCGCCGTTCCCGTGGTCGGGTTCAATGACATGTTCGCCCACCTCATCGGCTACCACCTTCCGGACGCTTCCTGGGTCTGGTGGGTGTCCCCGATCCTGGGCACGGTTATGTACGTCTGGGGCGGCAAACCCTTCCTCACCGGGGCCGTTTCTGAGGTTCGCTCCCGCAAACCCGGAATGATGCTGCTGATTGCACTGGCGATCACGGTGGCTTTCATTGCGTCCTGGGGCGCGAGCCTGGGTCTGCTCGATGCTGAGCTGAATTTCTGGTGGGAGCTGGCCCTGCTGGTTGTGATCATGCTGCTGGGCCATTGGATCGAGATGCGGTCCCTGGCCCAGACCACCTCCGCACTGGATTCGCTCGCTGCCCTGCTTCCGGACGAAGCGGAGAAGGTTGAAGGGGACGGGGTCATCAAGGTCTCTCCCGCAGACCTGGCGGTGGGAGACATCGTCGTCGTCCGCCCCGGCTCCGCCGTTCCTGCCGACGGGAAAATCGTTGAGGGCTCGGCCAGCATGGACGAATCGATGGTCACCGGTGAGTCCCGGACCGTCCGCCGCGGCCGTGGCGATGCCGTGGTCGCCGGGACCGTTGCGGCCGATTCCGGCCTGCGGGTCGAAGTCACGGCAACCGGGGATGACACGGCCCTGGCCGGTATCCAGAAACTCGTGGCGGATGCCCAGGCCTCTTCCTCGCGTGCCCAGCGGATCGCCGACACGGCGGCGGCCTGGCTGTTCTGGTTCGCCCTCGGCTCCGCGGCCATCACCGCCGTCGTCTGGTCCCTGCTCGGACTGCCGGACGACGCCGTAGTCCGCACCATCACCGTGCTGGTCATCGCCTGCCCCCACGCGCTGGGCCTGGCGATCCCGCTGGTGGTTTCGATTGCGACCGAGCGCGCCGCCCGCGGCGGTGTGCTGATTAAGGACCGCCTGGCGCTGGAGTCCATGCGCTCCGTGGACGCGGTGCTCTTTGATAAGACGGGCACGCTGACCAAGGGGGAACCCACGGTGACCGCCGTCGAACCCGTTGACGGACATACGGCGGACTCTGTCCTTGCACTGGCTGCTGCTGCCGAAGCTGACAGTGAGCATCCCCTGGCCAAGGCGATCACCGGTGCCGCGCGTACCAGCGGCCTGAGCGTGCCCAGGGCATCGGATTTCTTCTCCTCACCGGCGGTTGGGGTGAAGGCCGCCGTCGCCGGACCGGACGGACGCACAACGGTGGAAGTCGGCGGGCCCTACCTGCTCCAGGAACACGCGGCCGCCGAACTGCCGATCGCAGATACCTGGCGGACTGAAGGCGCCATCATCCTGCACGTTGTCGCGGACGGTGCGGTCATTGGCGCCCTTCGGCTGGCCGATGAGATCCGCCCCGAGTCCCGGCAGGCGGTGGACGCTCTGCACGCCACCGGCGCGCAGGTGGTGATGATCACCGGCGACGCGCAGGCGGTCGCCGGCACCGTGGCCAGGGAACTGGGCATCGACAGGGTTTTCGCCGGAGTCCGTCCCGAAGACAAGGCCGCGAAGGTGGCGGAGCTCCAGGCTGAAGGCAGGAGGGTCGCCATGGTTGGCGACGGCGTCAATGATGCCCCTGCCCTGGCCCAGGCCGATGTGGGAATCGCGATCGGGGCGGGCACCGACGTCGCCATCGGCTCGGCCGGAGTGATCCTGGCCAGTTCCGACCCGCGCTCGGTGCTCTCGGTCATCGATCTCTCCCGGGCCAGCTACCGGAAGATGAAGCAGAACCTGTGGTGGGCCGCCGGTTACAATCTCATTTCCGTGCCTCTGGCTGCGGGGGTCCTGGCCCCGGCGGGGTTCGTGCTGCCGATGAGCGTTGGTGCGGTCCTTATGTCCGCGTCCACCGTCGTCGTCGCCCTCAACGCCCAGCTGCTGCGGCGCCTGGACCTTTCGCCGGCCACCAGTGCCGCCCGCTTTACCGGCAGCACCCCACAGCCCAGCACCACCAGCAACTAACCAGCATCACGAATCAGGAGCATCACAATGGCTGCCAGCACCAAGCCGTCCGGCGGAACCGCCCACGGCTACATCAGTGACAAAGACCGTTACCTCGCCCGCCTCAAGCGGATCGAGGGACAGGCCCGCGGCATTCACCGCATGGTGGATGAAGACACCTACTGCATCGACATCCTCACCCAGATCAGTGCCCTGACCTCGGCCCTGGAGAACGTCGCCCTGGCCCTGCTCGATGACCACCTCAAACACTGCGTCGTTAATGCAGCCAAGGCCGGCGGTCCGGAAGCGGACGAGAAGATCAAGGAAGCTTCCGACGCCATCGCCCGCCTGGTGAAGTCCTGACCCGGCCCATCCGCCTGGTCAGCGATGAGGAGCGCCGCGCCCGCATCGGGGTGCGGCACGCCCTGGCGCCCTCGGCAAAGGCCGGATCACCGGAGGAGGCGGCCCGGGCGCTGGTGTGCCTGCACGCAACAGAGGCGCCGAGCGTGCACCTGTCCTGCTGGGCGCGCACCAATCAGCTCAGCGTCGACGACGTCGAACGGGCGCTTTACGATTCCCGTTCGCTCGTCAAGCAGCAGTCCATGCGCGAGACCCTCTTCGTGTTTCCCCGGGAGCTGGTGCCCGCGGTCTGGGGCAGTGCGGCGGCCCGGGTGGCAGCAGCCCACCGCAGGCGGCTGGTCCGGGACCTCGAACGCTGGGGACCGGCCGGCGAAGGGCACGGTGCCGCCTGGCTTGCCGCGGCCGAGAATGCGGTGCTCGAATGCCTGGCCGACGGCGTGCAGCGGTCCTCCAAGCAGATCCGGGAAGAGGTACCCGAAGCCGATGGCGTGATCGTGCAGGCGCCGGGGAAGTCCTGGGGCGGGCCGGTGGCAATCGCACCGCGTGTACTCGCCCAGCTGGGCTTCGACGGCGCAGTTGCGCGGGCCGGAAATGCCGGAGCCTGGTACGCCAGCCGCCCTACTTGGACAACAGTGCAGGAGTGGTGGGGACAGCCGGTTCCCGGTGCCCTTGGATCGCGCGAGGGGTACGCCGAGCTGGTGGACCGGTGGCTGTGGTCCTACGGGCCGGGCACCGTGGAAGACATCGCCTGGTGGCTTGGCGGCACCAAGGGTGCGGTCCGGACGGCCCTTGATGACCTCGGCGCGGAAACGGTGTCTCTGGCGGACGGTTCGGCAGGGTGGCTGCGCGCCGACGATCTGGAGCCCGTTGCTGCCCCCGAACCGTGGGCTGCGCTCCTGCCGCTGCTGGATCCGACGGTCATGGGGTGGAAGGAGCGGGGCTTTTATCTCGGCGGACATGGACCCCAGCTGTTCGACAGCATTGGGAATGCCGGGACCACGGCCTGGGTCAACGGACGCGTTGCCGGGGCGTGGGTGCAGGACCCGGACGGTGCCGTCGAACTGCGGCTGCTCGACGCCAGTCTTTCCCCGGATGAGGACGAAGCGCTGGCAGCCGAAGCCCGCCGGCTCACCCAGTGGCTGGACGGCCAGCGCGTCTTCACCGTCTACCCGTCACCGGCCATGCAGCCGGGCGCCGGTTCCCACCCCCGGTAAACCCTTTTGTGAATGCAGCAGGGCCAGCTGATGCTGCCGGCCCCTGCCTGTGCGCTATAGCCGGCCTGTGAAGCTGCTGCTGCGAGAACCTCGGCAAGGTCGGCGGGACGGCTCCACATGGGCCAGTGGCCTGTCGGGAGGTCGATCAGGTCCATGTTCTCGAGTCTGGCAACTTCGGCGAACACGGGATGGCCGGAGCTGGCCAGCTCCATCATCTGGCTGCTCGGGATCGAGCAGCAGACGAGGGTGGTCGGCACCTTGAACCGGGCATCGTTGCTGAGCTCTACGCTCTGGCGCAGTACGGGTCCGGGCTCGGGCACTGCCCGGCTCCGGAAACGCTCCAGAACGCCGGTGCTCAGGCCTTCGAGGCTGGCCTGCTGCCCAAGCGCTTCGAAGGGCGGCAGCGGAAGCTCTTCCATTTCCGCGGGGGCGTCCGGGGCGAAGGCGGTGCCGGACGCGGCCGGGCCGCTGTCGACCCAGATCACCCTGCGGATCAGGCTGGGATGCCGGTCGAGCACAAGACTGACGGGGGCGTTAGCCCCGCTGTGCGCAACGATGACGACCGGGCCGGAGTCCACGGCCATGGCCTGCTCGATCGCCGCAGCTTGATCGTCGAGCGTCCTGGACGCTCTTTCCGGGTCTGATTCGTCGAGGCCGGGCAGGGTGATCGGGACAGCCCGCCGGCCCATGGCAGTGAGGTGCTCCAGCACCTCGTCCCAGGCCCAGCTTCCCAGCCAGTGTCCGGGGATCAGAAGGATGGTCGGGCTCTGCGTGTCGGTTGTCATGCCACGATCTTCGCAGGCCGATTGGACACTGGTGTGTCACTATTTCTGGCATGATTCTTGGCTGGGGGTAGAACGATGAAAAGAGGAGAGCGGCTCCACGCACTCACCGAGATGCTGCGGCGCAGCGGTGCCCGCGGGTGCACGGCGGACCGGCTGGCGGGCGAATTCGGCGTGTCGGTGCGCACGGTCAAGCGGGACCTCGACGCGCTCGAGAACAGCGGGGTGCCGATCTGGTCGCGTCCGGGCCCCGGCGGCGGCTACGGCCTGGCCGCCCGGTCCAGCCTCCCGCCGATCAGTTTGTCCCCGTCCCAGGCTGTGGCGCTCCTCGCGGCTGTCTCGGCTGCCCCGGACGCCCCCTACTCCGACCTTGCCTCAGCCGGCATCCGGAAGATCCTGGACGTCCTTGACCCGCGGACCCGGAAACGGGCTGACGAGCTTGCTCGCCGTATCTGGGTAAACCCGGAACCGGCCCCGGCGCGGACAGTCAGATCCGCGCTTGAAGACGCGATGGCCGATCAATATGTTGTGCGCATCCACTACACCTCGGGGGACGGCAGCAAGACTATCCGCGATGTCGAACCGGTGATTTTCGCGTCCACCAACGGCCGGTGGTATTTGATCGGGTGGTGCCGGCTGCGCAATGAAATGCGCTGGTTCCTTATGACGCGCATTGAGCGGGCGAGCGTGACCAGAACGCGGTGTTCGGGCCACAGTGTTCAGGAGATTGGCAGCCCTCCGGCGACGGCCCGGTCCGTGCACAGTGCCGGCGGGTGAGGGACGCAAGGCCGCCGGTTCATTCGCCCGGCGGCCAGCTGGTGGGCCCTGTGGGGCTCGAACCCACGACCCACGGATTAAAAGTCCGATGCTCTACCAACTGAGCTAAAGGCCCCCACCAACAGAGCAGGTGCTGATCCTGAGAAACAGAACACACCTGCCGCGTTGACTTTTCCACTTTATCGCACGGCCAAGGAATCGTGGAAACCCTCTCCGCTGTTCCAGCAACGGCTGCTCCGGCTGCCCTTCCGGGTCCGGCTTCCGAGGCGGGCAGCCGCCTCGATTCCCTGTGCCGGCGGGAGTATTCTCAAACCATGAGTGATCCGGATTCGTCAGCCCCCCGCCATCACAAGCCGAAGCTCTATGCACCCATGGACTTTGCCAACCATCCGGGCGGAGCGGACCCTGCCCGGGTTTCCGAGGCTGCCCATCTGGCGGCCCAGGCCCTGGTCAGTCATGGCCGGGAAAGTGACGATCCGGAGGTCACCCGCCGTCTGGTGGAACTGGGAGACCAGCAGGGCCTCGAAGCCGTAGCGGAGATCTGGGCGACCAGCCCCGCGCGCTCCCTCCCCGGCGCTCTCTGGCGGCTCTATGCCCTCCGTGCGGCGGTCCAGCAGAACCCCGAGCGTGTTGCCGCTCTGTATGCCGCCGGCAAGGAAGCCGCGCAGGTCTCCAAGGTGGTGGCCGGTGTTGCCGAGCCGCTGGGCGCGGATGAGGTGCGGGCCATGGCGGATACGATCCTGTCCGGCGCCTTCAAGGGGGACTTCGACGTCGCCCTGGAGCGGTTCGCTGCATTCTGCCGGGTCATCTCACTGGGCGAAACCCACCATGCGGACTCGGCGGAAGCAGGCAACAGTGCCCGTGCCACCGAGCTGACACGCAATGCCCGGCAGCTGGTGGTGACAGCCGAAGATCTGGAGTATTCCGCCGAGGCGTGGCGCCGCGGAGAGCTGGACTAGGCCGCACGCGCCGCTGCGGAGGCCTGTGGACACTCCAGTTGACATCAGGGACGGGGAGTAGAAAACTGAAATTGGTGTCGGACCGCGGAACCCCCGGGCTTCAACTTAGAGCCGCTTCGAGCGGCCTTCCGCCGAGAGGCGCTCCCGGTCCGGCACCGCTCCCATCTTCCCCATCGGATATTCTTACCGGTGTGATGAGCTCCCAGCACACCCGGCCTGTCCGATGAAGCTCCGGCTGTTCCCCCAGGAAAGCGCGGGACTTGACCTGCTTTCCCGCATGGCGGTCCAAGCGGTGCGCGGCACTGCGACCCTGTCGGAGGCGCTGGGCGCCGAGTCTGCTGAGTTTCCGCGCCTCGCCGAAGAGCTGCACACGCTGGAAGCGGAAACCACCGAGCTGCATTTTGCCCTGATGACTCAGATGCGGACCAGTTTCATCAATCCGCTGCCCCGCGAAGACCTCTATGACCTGTCCCTCATCCTGCTGACCGTGATGGAACGGCTGGACAGCGCGGCAGAGATCATTTCGCTTTACAAGCTGACGAACGTTTCCCGGCGGGCCGCCGAACAGCTCGAGGTCCTGGGCCGGCAGTCCGAGCTGACCGTTGCCGCCATGCGCACCCTGGCGTCCCTCGAAGACCTCGAAGACTACTGGATCGAAATGCTGCGCCTGAGCAAGCGGGTGGAGCGGACCCACCGGATGTGGCTGGCCGAACTGATGAACGACCACAAGGCCCTGTCCTACATCCGCCACCGGGACCTGGCCGACCAGCTCGCCGCGGCGTCCAAGGAACTCCGCCGGGTCGGCACCTATGTCGGCAACATCCTCGTGCGGGAATCGTAGGTTGACCACCGCACTGCTCGTCGCCGTCTTCGCCTTCGCGGGCTGTTACGCCTTCATCAACGGCTTCCACGACGTCTCCAACTCCGTTGCCGCAGCGGTCCGGACACGTGCCCTGACACCCGGCGTCGCCGTCGTGCTGGCCAGTGTCTTCAACCTTTTGGGCGCCCTCATGAGCACGGCCCTGGCCCTGGTCCTGGCTGACCTGTTCGTCAAGCTGCCCCCGGGCAGCAGCGGCCTGGGGATTCTTATGGCCGGCCTGGCCTCGGCCTGCGCCTGGGGCTTGTGGACCTGGTGGCGGCGGATGCCGTCCTCTTCAACGCATGCACTGGTGGGCGGCATTATCGGTTCCGGCGCCGCATCGGCCCTGGTCGGCGGGCCCAGCATCACCGAGTCCTTCCGGATCCTCTGGGACCAGATCGCCCTTCCGCTGCTGCTCTCCCCCGTAATTGCCTTTGTGCTGGCCTATCTGCTGGTCTACCCGGTGATGTGGCTGATGCGGTACAGCTCGCTGCGCCGCGGCGACGCCGGGAACCGCATTGCGCAGTCAGTGCTTTCCGCCGCGTTTTCGGTGGGCCA
This sequence comes from Arthrobacter gallicola, assembly GCF_014836775.1. Lineage (GTDB taxonomy): Bacteria > Actinomycetota > Actinomycetes > Actinomycetales > Micrococcaceae > Arthrobacter_B > Arthrobacter_B gallicola. The sequence goes on along the minus strand of NZ_JACSQD010000002.1, from coordinate 486,277 downwards.
CGGCATGCAGGACGGGCAGCGGACGATGGCGGTGCTGGTGCTCGGGCTGGTGGCCGCCGGCTACTCGACCGGGACGGAAATCCCGTGGGGCGTGCAGGTCTTTGCCGGCACCGCGCTGGCCGCCGGCTCGCTGTTCGGCGGGTGGCGGATCACCCATACGCTCGGCTACCGGCTGGTGCGGATCGATCCGCTGCGCGGCATGAGCGCGCAGGCGGTGGCCACCGGAATGCTGTTCCTGGGCGGACTGTGGCTGCACATCCCGCTCTCCAGCACCCAGACCATGACGGCGGCCATTGTCGGCGCCGGCGCGAACCGGCGGTTTGCCGCCGTCCGGTTCATCCCGCTGCGCAACATCCTGGGGACCTGGCTGATCACGGCCCCTGCCGCGGCCCTGCTGGGCGGAATCTTCTTCCTGGCCCTGAGCCCGCTCCTGTAGGCTCCGCGCCCCGCAGAAGCCGCCCAGACGCCGCAGGGCCGGACACCAGCGGTGTCCGGCCCTGCGGCTGTAGAGGTGGGGTTATCCGAAGCGTCCGGAGACGTAATCCTCGGTGGCCTTCACCGACGGGTTGTTGAAGATGACGGTGGTGTCGTCGTACTCGATCAGTTTGCCGGGCTTACCCGTGCCGGCGATGTTGAAGAACGCTGTTTTGTCCGAGACGCGGGCGGCCTGCTGCATGTTGTGCGTGACGATCACAACCGTGTAGTCGCTCTTGAGCTCCTCGATCAGGTCCTCGATGGCCAGCGTGGAGATGGGGTCCAGGGCGGAGCACGGCTCGTCCATGAGGATCACCTCGGGAGACACTGCAATGGCGCGCGCAATGCACAGGCGCTGCTGCTGCCCGCCGGAAAGGCCGGAACCGGGCTTGTCCAGCCGGTCCCGGACTTCTTTCCAGAGGTTGGCGCCGGTGAGGGACTTCTCCACCAGGTCATCGGCGTCGGACTTGGAAATGCGCTTGTTGTTCAGCTTCACTCCGGCCAGCACGTTGTCCCGGATGGACATGGTGGGGAACGGGTTGGGCCGCTGGAAGACCATGCCGATGTGGCTGCGGACGGTCACCGGATCAACGCCGGGTCCGTACAGGTTCTCGCCGTCGAGCAGCACTTCGCCTTCAACGCGTGCGCCCGGAAGGACTTCGTGCATCCGGTTCAGGGTGCGCAGGAAGGTGGACTTGCCGCAGCCGGACGGGCCGATGAACGCCGTGACTGACCGCGGTTCCATCTTGATGCTGACGTCTTCGACCGCCAGGAAGTCGCCGTAGAAGACGTTGAGGCCCTTGACGTCGATTCGCTTGGACATGTGTTTCCTTCTGTTCTGTTCCGGTGGAGCATCCAGTCGGATTCTCCGGTGCCGCCGCAGCGGCCGGGTCTGGAGGGTCAGCGGCCGGTCTTGGGCGCGAAGATCCGGGCAACGAGGCGGGCGCCGAGGTTCAGCAGCATGACCATGACAATCAGCAGCAGCGCCGCGGCCCAGGCACGCTGGGTGCTCGGGTCCGTGTTGGTGGGCGAGGTGGGGCTCATCAGCTGGCGGTAGATGAACGTCGGCAGGCTGGACATCCAGCCGGCGAACACGTTCAGGTTGATGGTGTTCACGAATCCGGCGGTCACCAGCAGCGGCGCAGTTTCCCCGATCACGCGGGCGATGGCCAGGGTCACGCCGGAGGCGATGCCGGAGATGGCGGTGGGAACGACGACCTTCAGGATGGTCCGCCATTTCCGCACACCCAGGGCGTAGGCGGCTTCACGCAGTTCGTTGGGAACGATCTTCAGCATTTCCTCGGTGGAACGCACCACCACGGGGATCATCAGGACCGAAAGCGCGACGGCGGCGACAAAGCCCGTGCGGGTTCCGGGGCCGAAGAGCAGCCCGAAAAACGCGGCGGCGAACAGGCCCGCGACGATCGACGGGATGCCTGTCATCACGTCGACAAAGAAGGTGATGGCCCGGGCCAGGGGGCCGCCGCGGCTGTATTCCACCAGGTAGACGGCGGTCAGCAGGCCAATCGGCACGGAAATGATGGTTGCCCACAGCGTGATCAGCAGCGTGCCCATGATCGCGTGGTAGGCGCCGCCGAGGACGGGGCCGCCGGTTTCGACGGTGTTGTTGTCCACGGTTCCGGTCATGCCGCCCATGGAGGTGAACAGGAAGTCGGGGCTTAGGCCGGGCAGGCCGCGGACCAGCACGGTGAAGATGACCGAGATGAGCGGGACAAGCGCCAGGATGAACGCACCGAAAATCAGGTTGGTGGCGAACCGGTCGGTGGCCCGCCGGCTGCCTTCCACCATTCGGGTCACGATGGTGCTGCCGGCCACGAAGAGAATGGCGGCGAAGATGGCGAAGGAAGCGATGTGGAACCCGAGCAGGGCCGAGAGCGCCGCTCCCAGGACGATCGAAGCGGCCAGCACGGCCCACATGGCGTAGCCGGGGAGCTTGTTCTTGGTCAGGGCGGAAGAACGGGTCAGCGTGGTTTCAATCATCAGTTGGCTCCCGAGAATTCTTTGTGGCGGCTGATGATCCAGCGGGCAATCACGTTGACGATCAGGGTGATCACGAACAGGACCAGGCCGGCGGCGATCAGTTCAGACAGCCGCAGCCCGTAGGCCTCGGGGAAGTTGAGGGCAATTTCTGCGGCGATGGTCTGGTTGCCCGGCCGGATCAGGCTGGCAATCAGTCCGCCGGAGGAGAGCACCAGGGCAACGGCCATGGTCTCGCCGAGGGCGCGTCCCAGGCCCAGCATGACGGCGCTGATGATGCCCGGGCGGGCGAAGGGCAGCACGGCCATCCGGATCATTTCCCAGCGCGTGGCGCCCATGGCGAGCGCCGCTTCCTCATGCAGCTTCGGAGTCTGCAGGAAAATCTCCCGGGTCAGGGAGGTGATGATCGGCAGCACCATCACGGCCAGCACGACGCCGGCGGTCAGCATGGTCTTGCCGGTCTGGCTTGCGGGGCCGGCGAAGATCGGGATCCAGCCGGCGTTCTCGGCCAGCCAGTTGTACGGTCCCACCAGGGCGGGGGCCAGGACTGTCATGCCCCAGGCGCCGTACACCACGGAGGGAATCGCTGCCAGCAGGTCCACGACGTAGCCGAGGCTTTGGGCGAGCCGGCGCGGAGCATAGTGCGAGATGAAGAGGGCGACGCCGATTCCCACCGGAGTGGCGATCAGGAGTGCGATCGCGGCCGCGATGACCGTGCCAATGACCAGCGGGAAGATATAGGTGAAGAAGCCTGATCCGCCCGAGATGTCCGCCGAGGGTGCAGTGAAGGTGGGAAGCGCCTGCCAGAGCAGGAACGCGGCCACTGCGAACAGGACAGTCAGGATCAGGCAACCCGCCAGCAGTGTGATGCCGGAGAAGACCTTGTCTCCTGCGCGGCCGGCACCGCCGGCGCCCTGTATTGACTTGCTTGACACTGCACAACCCTTCGAACTTTTGTTGGCAACTTGCTTCACTGTGGACAAGACACCGCACTCGCCAGTTTTCACTGTCAGCCGGTGAACTTCAAGCTGGCTCCCTGGCCGGGCAAAGCCCCCGCAGCGCGCCGTGGCGCTGTGCGGGGGCCTGCCGCGGCTGGCCGGGTCTTAGGACGCGGCCTTGATGGATCGGAGGGCCTGAACGGCCTGCTCCTGCAGGTTAGCGGACAGCGGGGCGTTACCGGCGGCGTCGGAAGCTGCTGCCTGCCCCTCATCGCTGACGACGTATTCACCAAAAGCCTTGACCAGATCCACCGTCTCCTGGTCCTGATAGGTGGTGCAGTAGATGTGGTAGGAGACCAAAACCACAGGGTAGGCGCCGGATTCCGTGGTGTCGCGGGCCAGGTCCATAGCCATGTCCGCGTCAGGGCGGCCTTCACCGGTGACCGGCGTCGAGGCTTCCACAGCCTTGGCCGCGGCCTCGGAGGTGTAGGCAACGTACTCGTCCCCCACCTTGACCGAGACCTTGCCCATGCTGCCGACTGCGGAGGCGTCAGCGTAGGTAATCGCACCTTCGGTGGCGCTTGCCGCGGAGACGACGCCGCTGGTGCCCTGCGCGTTCTCCTGGCCGTCGAGCTCTGCCGGCCATTCGCCGTCGGCCTCCGTGGTCCAGACCTCCGGAGCCGCGGCAGCGAGGTAGTCGGTGAAGTTAGTGGTGGTTCCGGAGTCATCTGCCCGGTGGACCACGGTGATGGGGGTGGCGGGCAGCTTGACGCCCTCGTTCTGCCCGGCGATGGCCGCATCGTTCCAGGTGCTGATCTCGCCGCGGAAGATGCCGGCGATCGTGGCGGCGTCCAGGTTCAGTTCCTTGATGCCCTCCAGGTTGAAGGCGATGGCGATCGGGGAAATGTAGGCGGGAACGTTGAAGGCTCCGTCCGGGCCGCAGACCTCCTGTGAAGCGGCAGTTTCTTCATCCTTCAGGTAGGCATCCGAGCCGGCGAACTGCGCACCGCCGGCCAGCAGGGCCTCACGTCCGGCTCCGGAACCGTCCGGCGAATACTGAATCGATGCGCCGGGGTTGGCGGCGTTGAATCCGGCGATCCACGCGTCCATGGCCGCTGCCTGGGAACTGGCGCCAACACCGGAGAGCGTCCCCGAGACGGTGGAAGCGGAGGCAGAAGTTTCAGTGCCGGCGGCGTCGGTGGCGTTGTCGCTGCCGCATGCGGCCAGGGACAGTGCTGCCACCGAAAGAACGGCCGCAGTGCGGCCAAAGCGGAATACCTTCACGATTGTGGTCCCTTTCAAGGGTGGTATATCCGGCGCGTCAACGCCGGGAGTCTGTTCGCTGGGACGTTTGGTCGTCCCGGATTGAGACTGGCCCGCCAAGGTGAACGGAAGGTTAACCCGGGTCAAGCAGTTCGGGAATTCTGCGCCGGAACCGGAAACGGGCCTTTCTTCACCGGCCATTGCGTCGGTCCGCGGAATGCTCCCGCCGGCCCCTGACCGGGGTCACACTCCCGCCGGCTCGGCATTGACCGGCCCCCGCCGCCTAGACTGTTGGCATGCCCGCCCGTGACCGTCTTTCCGCCACCCGCGGTTTCCTGCGGGACCGTATCCGGGTGGGCCTCAAACGCAGCGGCGCCTCGGTCCTCCCCGCCCTGCAGATGACCATCTGCGCGGTGGGTGCCTATGCCTTCGCTGAGTATGTGCTGGGCCACGAGGGGCCCCTGTTCGCGGCGACGGCCGCGCTGATCTCCCTGGGGTTCTCCAGGGAACCGCGGATGCGGCGGGTGCTGGAGGTCGGGATCGGCTGCACCCTGGGCATCACGGTCGGTGAACTCCTGCTGCATCTGCTTGGCAACGGCCTCTGGCAGGCCGGCGTCGTCCTCTTTATTTCCCTCCTGCTGGCCCGCTTCCTGGACCGCGGAGTCATCTTCACCACCCAGCTGGGCCTGCAGTCACTGCTCGTGGTGCTGCTTCCGGCTCCCGACGGCGGTGTTTTTACCCGCAGCGCGGACGCCGTGGTGGGCGGCGTCTTCGCACTGGTTGTCACCATGCTGGCGCCGCGTGATCCCCGGCGGGAACCGAAGTCCAATGTGCGGGAACTGCTGAGCGAGCTCTCCGCTGTGCTGCGCCAGACCGCTGATGCCCTGGCCCGCAGCGATTCCACCCTGGCCTGGCACGCGCTGGTCCGGGCCCGCAACACCCAGCCGCAGCTGGACATGCTCTCGCGCAGTATCCGGGACGCGCGGGAGGTCGCCCGGATTTCCCCGGCCTACCGCCGCTACCTCGCCGAGCTGGGGGACCTGCGCGGCTCGGTCAGCTACCTGGACCTGGCGATCCGGAATTCCCGTGTGCTGGCCCGCCGGACCACATCGGTGATCAACCATGCAGCGCTTTCGGATGAGGCGGTGGAGAAGGTCTCCGAGGTCATTAATGACACGGCCGACGCCGTTGATGTGCTGGCCCGCGCGCTCGGCGGCGGCGAATCCCCTGCCATGCGCGAACGCCACCTGCGCCAGGCCCGGAATGAGCTGGCCGCCGTCGGCTCCCGCCTGCACCCGGCGTCCCTGGCCGTCACCGACCTGCACGGCGATGCCCTGGTGATGCTGTTCCGCCCCCTGGTTGTGGATCTGCTCGAAGCCACCGGCCTCACCCATGAGGAAGCAGTGAGCTGCCTTTCCAAGGTCTAGCTTTCCCCTGTGCCCGGCGTCTTTTCCGGCCGGGCACTGTCAGTGCCGCGGGATAGCCTGATGGCATGGCCACGAAGACATCCCGGGTGAAGACTGCCAACTACCGCTGCACCGAGTGCGGCTGGACCGCGGCCAAGTGGGTGGGCCGGTGCGGTGAGTGCCAGGCGTGGGGAACGGTGGAGGAAGCCGGAGAGGTCCTGGCCCGCACTACGGCGGCAGCAACGGTTGCCCGCCCTGCCCAGTTGATTGCCGACGTCGATGCCACCACGGCCGCCTACCAGCCGACCGGCGTCGGGGAACTGGACCGTGTCCTGGGCGGCGGGCTGGTGCCCGGTGCCGTCATCCTGCTGGCCGGGGAGCCCGGCGTCGGGAAGTCCACCCTGCTCCTGGACGTCGCCTCCCGCGTGGCCGGCCTGGGGCGGGACGTTCTGTATGTCACCGGCGAGGAGTCCACCGCCCAGGTCAAACTGCGTGCGGAGCGGATCGGCGCGGTGTCCGGCAGCCTGTACCTGAGCGCCGAAACCGACCTTGGCCAGGCGCTGGGCCAGGTGGACCAGGTCAAACCGGCCCTGCTGATCGTTGACTCCGTCCAGACCCTCAGCAGCGCAGCCGTTGACGGCAGTGCCGGCGGCGTCAGCCAGGTCCGCGAGGTCGCGGCATCCCTGATCAACGCGGCCAAGACCCGCAATATGACCACGCTGCTAGTCGGGCACGTGACCAAAGACGGTTCCATCGCCGGCCCGCGGCTGCTGGAGCACCTGGTGGACGTGGTCTGCCAGTTCGACGGCGACAGGCACTCCCGTCTGCGGCTGCTCCGCGCCGTCAAGAACCGCTACGGGCCCACGGACGAAGTCGGCTGCTTCGACCTCACCGAGGACGGCATTGAAGGACTCGCTGATCCCAGCGGACTCTTTGTTTCCCGGACCAAGGACCCGGTTTCCGGCACCTGCATCACGGTGACCCTTGAGGGGCGGCGTCCGCTCGTTGCGGAGGTGCAGGCGCTGCTGGCCGAAACGGGCAATGCCCAGGCACGCCGAGCCACCAGCGGTCTGGATTCGGCCCGGGTGGCGATGCTGCTGGCTGTGCTGCAGCAGCGGGCATCAATGAACCTGGCCAAAGACGACAGCTACGTGGCGACAGTAGGTGGCGTGAAACTGACGGAACCGGCCACCGACCTGGCCGTCGCGCTGGCCGTTGCCTCCGCCAAAATGAACAAACCGCTGCCCGCCCGGCTCATCGCCTTCGGTGAGGTGGGGCTGGCCGGAGAAGTACGCCCCATCCCCGGCATCGCGCGCCGGGTGCAGGAAGCCGAACGGCTTGGTTTCAGCCATGCCGTGGTTCCGGCGTCCCCCAACGGGCCGGGCCAGGTGCCTGCCGGGTTCAAGGTGAAAGAGGTGTCAACGCTCTCCGAGGCCCTGGAACTGCTCTTCTAGGCCGTTCCCGCCGGACCGGGCATCATGTTTCATTTGTCATACTCCGGTGCCGGATGTGCAAAACGCTGCCTTTTCGCGCATTACTATGGTGAAGTGTCTGCGCACCCATGCCCAGAACACCCCGGGCCGGACTGGCCGGAAGGAAGTGACAATGGCGGCTCGCACCCCCGAGGATGCGCTGAAGGCCACCCTGGCCAGGGTAGCGCCCGGAACTGCACTGCGCGACGGGCTTGAGAGGATTCTGCGCGGCCGTACCGGCGCGCTCATCGTCCTCGGGTTCGACCGCACGGTGGATTCCATCTGCTCCGGCGGGTTCGACATTGGCATTGAGTTTTCCTCCACCCGGCTGCGTGAACTGGCCAAGATGGACGGCGCGATCGTCTGTGACAAGGACGGCGCAAATATCCTCCGCGCCGCTGTCCAGCTGGTGCCGGACCACACCATCGAGACGCACGAGTCCGGAACCCGGCACCGCACCGCTGAGCGGGTGGCCATCCAGGCCGGCTTCCCCGTCATATCGGTCAGCCAGTCCATGCAGATCATCCAGCTCTACGTGGGCGGTTTGCGCCATGTGCTGGAAGGCTCCGAGCCGGTGGCGGCCCGCGCCAACCAGGCACTCGCCACCCTGGAGCGGTACCGGGCCCGCCTGGACCAGGTCACCAACTCCCTCTCCGCACTGGAAATCGAAGCGATGGTCACCATGCGGGACGTCGCCGTCACGCTCCAGCGCCAGGAAATGGTGCGCCGCATCTCCGAAGAAATCTCGCAGTATGTCCTGGAACTCGGGGTTGACGGCCGGCTGCTGTCCCTTCAGCTCGAGGAACTGACCACCGGGCTGGGCCCGGGCAGCGAGATGATCATCCGGGACTACGCAGACGCCAGCGGCAGCGTGGATGACATTGAGGAACGCATGGCAACGCTGCAGAACCTCAGTTCCTCGGACATGGTGGATCTGGGCAGGATCGCCACGGTGGTCGGTTTCCAGCCCGGCCAGGAATCGCTGGAAGCGGTGGTCCAACCGCGCGGCTACCGTCTGCTGAGCAACATCAAGAGTGTTCCCCCAGCGGTGTCCAACCGGCTGGTGGACCACTTCGGCGGCCTGCAGAACCTGATGGCAGCGAACATCGAAGACCTGATGCAGGTGGACGGAATCGGCGAGCAGCGCGCCCGCACGGTCCGCGAGGGCCTGTCCCGGATTGCCGAAACGAGCCTGCTGGACCGGTTTATGTAACTGGCTGCGCAGCCAGGCCACCCGTTCGGCGGATCAGTCCAGCTGGAAAACGGCCTTCTCGCTGGTGACCTCTCCCAGACGGGCGGTAAAGACGTACCAGCCCGGATTCGGGTTGCTGGCAACGGCCCCGCACCCGGGCGCTGAACGCAGCCGCTCCCAGGTGAAGTTGGCCTTCTCGGTGGCGCCGGCAGCAAATTCCTTCATCAGGTCCGCTCCGCCGTCCTGGCAGTCCGCGGAGGAGAAGATCCGGTCTGAGCCGCTGGTGACGATGAATTCCATCTGGTTGGTGCCGACATTGATTTCACACGGTGCCGTGCCGGTGTTGGTCACCGAGAGCGTCAGCAGAGGATTACTCCCGGCTGGATAAGCGGGGGCATCGGTGGATGCTGCCACCTTCACCGACGCAGGCGGGCATTTGGTATCGGGCTCCTCGGACTTGCCGGATGCAGCCGGGTCCGATGCGCCGGCACTGCCCGGTGCACTGCTCTGCGGGCTGGACGGCGAGGAGGAATCCGGTGCGGCGAGGAATGCCTCCGAGGCCGAGGCGTCGTTGTCACTGCGCAGGGCCCCCGCCAGGGCGGAGCCTCCCCAGATCAGGACGCCGAGCATAAGGACAACCGCAAGCAGCAGGACCAGCCGGCGCCGGCGGTACACCGCTTTGCTGGGCTGGGTTCTGCTGGATCCTTTTGCCGCCATGGTTTAAGGCTAGGGAGCCAGGCCGGGATTACGGCGGACCCCACGCCGGTCAGTAGAGTATTGCTGGTCAACACGGAGGGAAGCGCATGGAACCGGAGCAGGCAGAGCATCTTTCGCAGCTGCACAGCCGGATCACTTCCTGGTTCACCCGCAACGCCCGCCCGCTACCGTGGCGCGAACCGGACTGCAGTCCGTGGGGCGTCCTGGTCAGCGAGGTCATGCTGCAGCAGACTCCGGTTGTCCGGGTCCTGCCGGTCTGGCAGGAATGGATGCAGCGGTGGCCGGAGCCGGCTGCCCTGGCGGCAGAACCCAGCGGCGAGGCCGTCCGCGCCTGGGGCCGGCTGGGTTATCCCCGGCGGGCGCTGCGCCTGCATGCGGCAGCCACAGCCATAGTCACTGAGCACGGCGGCCTGGTTCCGGATACCCATGCGGCTCTGCTCACCCTGCCCGGGGTTGGGGACTACACCGCGGCGGCCGTCGCGGCCTTCGCCTTCGGGCAGCGCGAAACGGTGGTGGATACGAACATCCGCCGGGTCCACGCCCGGCTGGTGACCGGCAACGCACTTCCTTCGCAGTCCCTGACGGCGGCGGAGATGCGCCTGGCGGTCTCGCTGCTGCCTGACGACGACGCCGGATCGGTCGCCTGGAATGCCTCGGTGATGGAACTCGGCGCACTGGTCTGCACTGCCCGGAACCCCAGCTGTGAGGACTGCCCGGTGCTGGCGGACTGCGCCTGGGTGCGCGCCGGCCGGCCGGAGCCGCACTACGTGCCCAAGGGCCAGGCCTGGCACGGAACCGACCGCCAGGTGCGCGGGGCCATGATGGCGGTGCTCCGGGAAGCTGAGGGGCCGGTGCTGCGCGATCTGCTGCTCGCCGGCCCGGTGGACCTGGCCGCCGGGCAGGAAACGGTGACTACTCCGCTGGCCGCGCTGCACGCCCTGTCAGCGCCGCAGGAGCAGCTCGAACGGGCACTGAACGGTCTGGTGCGTGACGGCCTGGCTGAGCTTTCCGGGGACGGCCTGCGGCTGCCGGCCTAGATTTCCCCAAATCCGTTCCGGACTTCCAGACCCAGCATCTCCACCGCGCGCTCCGCATCCGGTCCGTGCGCCGAAACAGTGAGGGTGTCCCCCGCCTTCAGCCCCAGGGTCATCAGCATCATCACCGACTTGCCGTCGACGCCGTTGATCGTAATGTCCGCGTCCAGGTCCGCCATGGCCTGAGCCACTACCGCAGCCGGCCTGGCGTGCAGTCCCATGGGGTTGATCAGCTCCCACGACGCCTCCAGCACTCCGGTGTCGTCCTGGTCAATGTCATCGAGTTCGGGCGCGGCATCCGCCGGGGCTGCACCGCTTTCCGCTGCCGCTCCGGCCATCGATGCGGCTGCCGCTTCCGCGTCACGGACCACGGCGGCCAGGTCCTGTCCGGTCTGGGCAGCCACGGCTGCGGCAACAGCACCTTCGACCAGGGGCGCGTCAGCGAGCCGGATCTTTTCGCGCTGATCCTCTTCGAGGAACTCCAGCGCCATCTCCGCGGTCATCACAGCCGAGCCGAGATCGGCAAGCAGCACTACGCCGGCTCCGCCGTCCGCCCGGGCGATGCCCGCCTGGATTTTTTCCAGGCTGGTTCCGATTCCGCCGTCGTCGGTGCCGCCGGCGGCGATGAGGGCAACATCGGGGGCCATCTGACCGGCAAGTTCACAGAGGCCCTCGGCGAGCTTGTCACTGTGCGAAACGATGACGAGCCCGACCCTCATGCCTTCTCCCCGGCGGCGGAGGCCGCCGCCTGCAGGATGAGGGTTGTTGACGCTGCGCCGGGATCGAGGTGGCCCGCGCTGCGCTCCCCGAGATAGCTGGCCCGGCCCTTCCGCGCGATGAGCGGCTCCGTACCGGCCAGGCCTGCCTCGGCAGCGTTCGCGGCTGCCGAGAGGGTTTCGGCTCCGCTGGCTTCAGCGGAGGCAGCCGTCTGCGCTGCTTCGACCGCGGGGGTAAAGGCGTCCACCATGGTCTTGTCCCCCGGTTCAGCCTTCCCGCGGCTGACAATCCCGTCGCGGGCGGCTGTCAGGAAGGCGACAACGTCCTCAGCGCTCAGCTCCTCCTTGCCGGCGACGGCGGTGGAACCGCGCAGGAACGCCGTGCCATACAGCGGCCCGGCGGCGCCGCCCACCTTGGACATCAGTGTCATGGCCGCGAGCTTGAAGACCTCCGAGGGGGTGGCTGGGACGCCGTCTGCGTCGAGTTTCTCCACAATCGCACTGAAGCCGCGGTCCATGTTCTCCCCATGGTCGGCGTCGCCGATTGCCCGGTCCAGGTCGATCAGGCGCTGCCGGTTGCCGGCCATGGCCGCAGCTGCTTCGCGCATCCAGGCAGCGGCCCACTGGGCGTTCAGATCCATTCCTACACTCCCCACCGCAGGGCCGCCGTCTGCACCGGCGAGTCCCACAAATCGATCATCTCGTCATCAAGTTTCAGCACGGTCACCGAGGCCCCCTGCATTTCCAAAGCGGTGATGTAGTTGCCCACCAGGGAACGTTCCACGTGCACGCCGCGGTCCGCCAGGAACTTGGCGGCATGGCGGTAAACGATATACAGCTCGCTCAGCGGGGTGCCGCCCATACCGTTGACGAAAAGCAGCACCCGGTCCCCGGAAGCCGTTTTCAGATCGGCGAGGACCGGTTCGAGCAGCTGGTCGGTGATCGAATCTGCGTCTGCCATGGGCATCCGCCGCCGCCCCGGCTCACCGTGGATGCCGACGCCAAGCTCAATCTCGTTCTCAGCCAGCTCAAAGCTCGGTTCACCCGCGTGCGGAACCGTGCAGGCGCTGAGGGCAACACCCATGGAGCGGACATTCGCGTTCACCCGCTCTGCAACCGCAGCCACCGCGTCCAGGGAATCGCCGCGCTCGGCCGCGCCGCCGGCAATCCGTTCCAGCAGTACCGTGCCGCCCACCCCGCGCCGTCCGGCCGTATACAGCGAGTCCTCCACCGCGACGTCGTCATTGACCACAACGGTCCGGACCTGGATGTCTTCCACCTGGGCCAGCTCCGCTGCTGTCTCAAAGTTGAGGATGTCACCGGTGTAGTTCTTCACGATCAGCAGCACTCCGGCACCGGAATCCGTGCCGGTGATGGCCGGGAGGATCTGGTCCGGCGTGGGCGAGGTGAAAACAGCCCCCGGCACGGCGGCGTCGAGCATTCCTCTGCCGACATAGCCCGCGTGCAGCGGCTCGTGGCCGCTTCCGCCGCCCGAAACCAGTGCGACCTTCCCTGACACCGGCGCGTCCCGGCGCAGGACGTAGGCGGGGTCGGTGTGGACGGTAACGAGGTCGTGGTGGGCCTGCCCGAATCCCTCCAGGGATTCAGCGACCACCGAGCGGGGATCATTGATGAGTTTCTTCATGGCCTGACGCTCCTCTTACCCACAGAAGACGGGTTGGAAACCGGACAGGCGACGGCGCCTGCCCGTTCACTGATTCAGGCAACCCTACCCCGCGGCGGGGACGCTGCACAGGCTTGGAAGACACCCGAACGCACTGAAGGAAGGGCCACGGGCCCTTCCTTCAGTATTCCCCGGCCAACAGCGACAACAGCGGCCGGAAGAGGTGCACGGAAAGTGATCCGTGCGCTGGGGTTACTTACCCTTGAAAGCATCCTTGACGTGTTCGCCGGCCTGCTTCACGTTTGCCTTGGCCTGGTCTCCCTGACCTTCGGCTTCCATACGCTCGTTTCCGGTGACCTTTCCCAGGCCTTCCTTCACCTTGCCGCCGACTTCTTCGCCCTTGTTCTGCATCTTGTCATCTGCGCCCATAATAGGTACCCGCTTTCTGATCGACCGGCGGCGTTCCCGCTGTGGGACAACCATTCGGTTAGCCCGGGACAACCACCGGCATTAGTGGATGCTAAGTACCCTTACTGTACTTGATTGCCGGCGCATATGCCAGTAATTATGGCCGGTTCACTACCCGCGAACAGTTCGAATCATCCGGGTATTGCCGAGCGTATTCGGCTTCACCCGCGCAAGGTCCAGGAATTCAGCCACTCCCTCATCCTGGGAGCGCAGGAGTTCGGAATAAACCTGCGGATCAACTGCGGACTGATTCTCCATCACCTCAAAACCGTGGCGTTGAAAGAAATCAACCTCGAAGGTCAGGCAGAAAACCCGCGAAACTCCAATCTCCACCGCATCGGCAAGCAGCTGCTCCAGCAGCAGGTGGCCGACGCCGCGGCCCCGCCAGTCCCGATGTGTCGCCAGAGTGCGGACTTCAGCCAGGTCCTCCCACATAACGTGCAGGGCGCCGCAGCCAATCACGTTTCCTTCGGCGTCCTGGGCAATCCGGAACTCCTGCAGTCCCTCGTAGTAGGCCACCGCCTCCTTGGCGATCAGGACCCGTTCGTCGGCGAGCGGGGCCACCAGTTCACGGATGTACTGCACGTCGGAGGTGCGGGCACGCCGGACAGTGACCGGTGCGGTCTGTGCGGTAAGCGTCATTGGTTCAGTCTAGGACTTTCTCCGGGTGCGGCAGCGAACCGGATTCGGCGGCCGGGGGTTAACGCAGAGGGAGCCCCCGGATTTCCGGGAGCTCCCTCTGCTTGGTTTTGCTTGGTCCTACTTGGTGTCGCCCACGCCGGCCTCGATGGCCGAAGGGGCTTCTTCGATGGCACGCGGGGCTCCGTGACCCACGAAGGTGAACTTCGCGTCGTCGCCCTCGCCCTCCACGTCAACGGAAACCAGTTCACCGGGCTTGAGATCTCCAAAGAGGATCTTCTCGGAGAGCTGGTCCTCGATCTCGCGCTGCATGGTGCGGCGCAGCGGGCGGGCGCCCATTGCGGGATCGTAGCCGCGGGTGGCCAGCAGAACCTTGGCGGCCGGGGTGAGCTCGATGCTCATTCCCTTCTCCGCAAGGCGCTTGCCCAGGCGCTCCAGGAACAGGTCCACAATCTGGACAATTTCGTCCTGGGTCAGCTGCGGGAACACCACGGTGTCATCGACACGGTTGAGGAACTCGGGGCGGAAGTGCTGGCGCAGCTCCTCCGTGACCCGGGCCCGCATCCGGTCGTAACCGGTCTTGGTGTCCGTGCCGGACTGGAAGCCGGTCATAACGCCCTTGGAGATGTCCTTGGTGCCAAGGTTGGTCGTCATGATGATGATGGTGTTCTTGAAGTCCACCACCCGGCCCTGGGAGTCGGTCAGGCGGCCGTCTTCCAGGATCTGCAGCAGCGAGTTGAACAGGTCCGCGTGGGCTTTCTCAACCTCGTCGAACAGCACCACGGAGAACGGACGGCGGCGGACCTTTTCGGTCAGCTGCCCGCCTTCTTCGTAGCCGACGTATCCGGGAGGGGCACCAAACAGGCGGGAAACCGTGTGCTTCTCGGAGTACTCGGACATGTCCAGGGTGATCAGGGCTTCTTCGTCGCCGAAGAGGAACTCTGCCAGTGCCTTCGCGAGCTCGGTCTTACCGACGCCGGTGGGGCCGGCGAAGATGAACGAACCGCCCGGACGCTTCGGATCCTTCAGGCCGGCACGCGTACGGCGCATGGCCTGCGAGATCGACTTGATGGCTTCATCCTGGCCGATGACCCGCTTGTGCAGTTCATCTTCCATCTTGAGCAGCCGCGTGGATTCTTCTTCGTTCAGCTTCACCACGGGGATGCCGGTGGAGTTCGCCAGAACTTCGGCGATCAGTTCCTCGTCCACCTCGGCGATGTCGTCCAGGCCGCCGGACTTCCACTGGCGTTCCTTTTCCGCACGCTGGTCCTGGAGCTTCTGCTCCTTGTCCCGCAGGGAGGCAGCACCTTCGAAGTCCTGCGCGTCAATCGCGGACTCCTTCTCCATCTTCAGGGCGGAGATGCGCTCGTCGATTTCCTTCAGCTCCGGCGGAGCAGTCATTCGGCGGATGCGCAGCCGGGCACCGGCTTCATCGATCAGGTCGATGGCCTTGTCCGGCAGGAAGCGGTCGCTGATGTAGCGTTCGGCAAGGGTTGCTGCCGAGGCCAGTGCCGCATCGGTGATGGACACGCGGTGGTGCGCTTCGTAGCGGTCCCGCAGGCCCTTGAGGATTTCGATCGCGTGGGCAACGGAAGGTTCGTTGACCTGGATCGGCTGGAAACGGCGTTCGAGTGCCGCGTCCTTCTCAATGTGCTTGCGGTATTCATCGAGCGTGGTGGCGCCGATGGTCTGCAGTTCCCCGCGGGCCAGCATCGGCTTCAGGATCGAGGCTGCGTCGATGGCGCCTTCAGCGGCACCGGCGCCCACAAGGGTGTGGATCTCATCGATGAAGAGGATGATGTCGCCGCGGGTGCGGATTTCCTTCAGGACCTTCTTGAGCCGTTCCTCAAAGTCACCGCGGTAGCGGGAACCGGCAACGAGCGAACCGAGGTCCAGGGTGTAGAGCTGCTTGTCCTTGATGGTCTCAGGGACATCGCCGCGGACAATCGCCTGTGCGAGGCCTTCGACGACGGCGGTTTTGCCGACGCCGGGCTCGCCAATCAGGACGGGATTGTTCTTGGTGCGGCGGGACAGCACCTGCATGACCCGTTCCATCTCGTGCTCGCGCCCGATGACCGGATCAAGCTTGCCTTCACGCGCTGCCTGTGTGAGGTTGCGGCCAAACTGGTCGAGCACCACCGAGCCCGCCGGCTGGCCTTCCTGCTGCTGGCCACCGGCGGAGACGGGCTCCTTGCCCTGGTAGCCGGAGAGCAGCTGGATGACCTGCTGGCGGACCCGGTTCAGGTCTGCACCCAGCTTGACGAGGACCTGCGCTGCAACGCCCTCGCCCTCCCGGATGAGGCCCAGCAGGATGTGCTCGGTGCCGATGTAGTTGTGTCCCAGCTGCAGGGCTTCCCGCAGTGAGAGCTCCAGGACCTTCTTGGCCCGCGGCGTGAAGGGGATGTGTCCGGACGGGGCCTGCTGGCCCTGACCAATGATCTCCTGCACCTGCTCGCGGACGGCACCCAGGGAAATGCTCAGGGATTCGAGGGCCTTGGCAGCAACACCCTCGCCCTCATGAATGAGCCCAAGCAGGATGTGCTCGGTGCCGATGTAGTTGTGGTTGAGCATGCGTGCCTCTTCTTGGGCAAGCACGACAACGCGACGGGCACGGTCGGTAAATCTTTCAAACATGAGGCACACTCCTAGCTAACGCGTAATTCGATGCTACGGCTCCACACCCCGGTTAAGGGGCGTGTTCGCCATGGGCGTGACCTCACGCAGGGTGTTAGCCCTGGGCTGCGCGGTAAGCCTCGATAATTTCGCTGTTGACACGTCCACGCTCCGAAACGGTGTAGCCGTTGTTCCGGGCCCATTCGCGGATCTGGGCTGCCTCATTGCTGCGTGCGGCGCCCGTGCTGCGGGGGCGTCCCGTGCGTCCGCTGGTTTTACGGCCGGCATCTACATAAGACTTCAATGCTGCGCGGAGGTTCTTCGCATTGTCAGTTGAGAGGTCAATCTCGTACTGTGACCCATCGAGTCCGAAACGGACTGTTTCATCCGCGCTTCCACCGTCAAGATCGTCAACCAGAATGATTTTTACTTTTTGCGCCATGTCAGGCTCCTATGAGTCAAAGCAGCGGAATGTTAGATAATTCGAGACTACTTCGAGTATGACGCAATTGGTTATGCCCCGTCAAAGCAGAGGAGGCCTTTTCAAAACTATTCTTTATCAGCTGGTTCGGCGGTGCTGCCTGCCGGCTCCGGCCTTTCGTTAGCCTTCTGATCAGCTTCGAGTTCAGCTTCTGCCAGGGCTTTTCGCTCGGAACGATCAGCGTTCAACAGCGCCTTCATTACGAAAAAGAAGAGAGCTGCGACACAAATAGAGGGCAGTAGAACTTCCACATATTCCATCTTCTAACCCATTTCCGGTTTCAGGAGAGGAAACAGAATTGTTTCCCGGATTCCAACGTTCGTGAAAAGCATCACGAGGCGGTCGATGCCCAGGCCGATGCCACCCATGGGCGGTGCACCGTACTCCAGGGCCCGCAGGAAGTCCTCGTCGAGCGACATGGCTTCCTCGTCTCCCGCAGCACCGCGGCGTGACTGTTCGGTCAGGCGTTCGCGCTGGATCACCGGGTCGATCAGCTCGGAGAACGCGGTTCCCCGCTCCATCCCGCCGATAATCAGGTCCCAGGCCTCGATCAGGCGGGGATCGTTGCGGTTCGGGCGGGCCAGGGGCTGGGCCGAGGGCGGGTAGTCGTACACAAAGGTGGGCTGCAGCAGCGTCGGCTCGACAATTTCGCCAAACAGTTCGACGACGAGCTTCTCGGCGTCCCACTTCGGGTCCACCTTCACGCCCTTTTCACCGGCAATCCGGCGCAGGGTTTCCGCGTCCGTATCCGGCGTAATCTCAGTTCCAACGGCTTCGGACAGGCCCGGGTAGACTGCCAGCCAGCGCCATTCACCGTCGAGGTCGATCGTTCCGGCTTCGGTTTCGATCTGCCGGGTACCCACGGCATCGGCCGCGTTGAGGATGATCTCCTTGATCCTCTCGGCCATAACAAACTGGTCGGCGTAGGCCTCGTAGCACTCCAGAGTGGTGAACTCAGGGCTGTGCGTGGAGTCCACACCTTCGTTGCGGAAGATGCGGCCGAGTTCGTAGACACGCTCAATCCCGCCAACAACCGCGCGCTTGAGGAACAGCTCGGTGGCGATGCGCAGGGTCATCGGCTGGTCGAAGGCGTTCAGGTGGGTTTCGAACGGCCGGGCAGCGGCGCCGCCGTGGATCAGCTGCAGCATCGGGGTTTCGACTTCGACGTAGCCGTGATCGTGCAGGGTGTCGCGGACTGCGCGGATGATCGATGCCCGCTTGTAGACCATCTCCCGCGCTTCGTCACGGACCATCAGATCCACGTACCGCTGGCGGACCCGGGTTTCCTCGTTCAGGCCGGCATGCAGGACGGGCAGCGGACGCAGGGCCTTGGACGCCATGGACCAGGATTCGGCCATCACGGAGAGTTCTCCGCGGCGGGAGGAGATCACTTCGCCGCGGATGAAGACGTGGTCTCCCAGGTCAACCAGCGCCTTCCAGTCCGCAAGGGCTTCCTCGCCAACCGAGGCCAGGGACAGCATGGCCTGCAGGCGGGTACCGTTCCCCTCCTGCAGAGTGGCGAAGCACAGCTTTCCCGTATTGCGGATGAAGATCACCCGGCCGCTGACGCCCACCGTCTCGCCGGAGGTCTCATCGGCCTGCAGGTGTCCGTATTTCTCCCGGACCTCGCGCAGGGAGTGGGTGCGCTCCACGCCTACGGGGTAGGCTTCCTCGCCGCGTTCAAGCAGTTTGGCGCGCTTTTCTGCGCGGATGCGCATCTGCTCGGAGGAATCGGCTGCTTCGGGAACGGGGCTAGAGGTGGTCACGGTTCTTAAGTCTACCCAGCCGGGCGGCGGGTCCCGGACGGTGCTGCCCGGGAACCGCCGTTCAGACCGGCAGTTCCATGTTGTCGATCAGCCGGATTCCCCCCACGCGGGCCGCTGCGAGGGCCAGGGCAGGACCGGTCAGCGTATCTTCCGGGCCGGCCGGGACAGGGTCCAGGGTGAGCGGGTCCACAACCTGCAGGTAGTCCAGTTCCACACCGTCCTGCTCCCTGATGAGCTCGAGCGCGGCAGGCAGGTCCAGCGGCCGGCCCGCCGCGGCGCGGTCCCGCAGCTGGCGCAGGGCGGTGGAGAGCACCAGTGCGTTCCGGCGGTCTTCCGGGCTGAGGAAGACATTGCGGCTGGACTCCGCCAGGCCATCCGCTGCCCGGACGATGGGCACCGGCCGGATCTGCACGGGGAAGTTGAGATCGGCGGCCATGCGGCGGATCAGTGCCACCTGCTGCGCGTCCTTCTGGCCGAAGTACGCCCGGTACGCGGCGGGGACGGGCGGCTGGGCACAGTGCAGCAGTTTCGCAACCACGGTCAGGACGCCGTCGAAGTGTCCGGGCCGCGACGCGCCTTCAAAGCGGGTTCCCAGGCTGCCGGAGCTGACCCGGACCAGCGGCAGGCCTCCGGGGTACAGGGTTTCCTCGGTGGGGGCGAACACCAGGTCCACACCCGCGGCTCCGAGCAGGTCCAGGTCCGCTTCCAGCGTGCGGGGATAGCGCGCGAGGTCCTCCGGGTCATCGAACTGGAGCGGGTTGACGAAGATACTGGCCACCACGACGTCGTTCTCGGCGCGGGCGGCCTGTGCCAGCGCAGCGTGGCCCTGGTGGAGGGCCCCCATAGTGGGGACCAGTCCAAGACCGGGGCGGTCCTTGCCGGCCGCCTCGAGGAGTTCGGCCAGTGCCTTGCTGAGTTCTGCGGGGGTTGCTGCCAACCGGGGATGGGTCACCGGGGTCCTTCTGGGTCGGAATTCAATACCTTAATAATGGCCTCTCCCTGGGCCTCACTGAGCATCCCGCGCGCAACTGCCCGCCGGGCAGTGGCTGCCGAGAGCGCCCGGTAGGCAGCTGCCAGGTCCGGGGAAGCCCCGTCCCGCAGCGCCTCCGTATGCGCCTGGACTGTGCCGGTGTCCCCCCGGGCCACCGGACCGGTCAGGGCATGTTCTCCGGAGGCCAGGGCATTTTCCAGCGAAGCGCGCATCAGCGGGCCCAGCAGCCGGGCAGGCTGTTCCACGCCCAGGCTGCGCAGCAGCTCCGAGGACTGTGCGGCGATGGTCACCAGGTGGTTGGAGGCGTGCGCCAGGGCTGCGTGGTACGGAACACGGTCCGCTTCATCAATGACCACGGGCTCGGCACCCATCTCCACCACCAGTGCCTGGGCAATCGGCAGCACGGCCGTGGGGGCGGTGACGCCGAAGGAGCAGTCGGCCAGCCGGGTCAGGTCCAGGCTCATGCCGGTGAAGGTCATGGCGGGGTGCAGGGCCAGCGGAATCGCGCCGGCCCGGCGGGCAGGTTCCAGCACCTCTGTACCAAACCGGCCGGAGGTGTGGGCCACCAGCTGCCCGGCCTGCCAGGCGCCAGTGGCGGCGAGGCCGGAGACAAGGGGCGGCAGGGCGTCGTCGGGCACTGCGAGCAGCACCAGTTCCGAACGCTCCACAATGTCCGGGATTTCCAGGATCGGCACGCCGGGGAGCAGGTTCTCGGCCCGTTCCCGGCTGGCCTCTGACACCGCAGAGACGCCGACGACGGCGTGTTCGGCCGCCCGGAGCGCAGCACCCAGGACGGCGCCCACTTTTCCGGCACCGATGATGCCGATTCCGAGCCGGCCCCGCCGGCGCTGATCAGCGGTGTTCATTCCAGTTCTCCTCAGTCGTGGTGGCGGGGGTGCCGGCGGACCGCG
Source organism: Arthrobacter gallicola (assembly GCF_014836775.1). Lineage (GTDB taxonomy): Bacteria > Actinomycetota > Actinomycetes > Actinomycetales > Micrococcaceae > Arthrobacter_B > Arthrobacter_B gallicola. The sequence continues at coordinate 465,574 of NZ_JACSQD010000002.1, read as the reverse complement.
CTTCCGGCGGTGCCTTCGGTGTCTGCGGCGGTTCCGGGAAATCCGCAGCAGCGCCTGCCTGCCCGTCCGGCAGCGGCGTTCCGGGCGGCACGTCGGTCGGATTGTTGGCTCCCGCGGCGGCCGGCGCCGGTCCGGTGGCCGTTTCGCGGTGCAGCCAGCGTTCGGTCCGGTCCCGCCGGCGGGCGTCGCGGGCCCGCAGGGACTGCTCGTCGAACAGCTCCAGGGCGGCAGCGGAGTCGATCTGGCGGATCCGCGGGGCGACCGGCCCGGGTGTGGAATGCAGCCGCAGGTCCGCGATCCTTAGCTTCCGGGCCAGGGGGCCCTGTTCCAGCGCCATGGACTGGACCCGCTCATGCGGGACGACGGCGAGGCTCCGCCAGAGGCGTCCGGACCGGCACAGCAGCGCCGTCTGTGTCACTGCGAAGCCGCTGCGGCGCCACTGCAGAGGCGCGACCCACCGTGCCCGCCGCGGGGAGACGGTGAATCCGTGGTCTTCCCCGCTGCCTGCGATCCCGGCGGCAAAAAGTCCCCGCGGATCCGCTGAACCGGGATTGGGCAGGACGATGGCCAGGATCTGCATGGTTTCTTCCAGTGTTCCCGCCGGAAGCAGGCGGGTGCGGGCAGCGCCTTCCGAGGTGGCGCCGGTCCCGTAACCGGCCACATTCACGGAGATGCGGTACCAGCCGGTGAGCCGCCACAGCAGCGGCTGGGAGACCGCGACAGCCTGGATACGTCCGGGCGGGACGGTCTGGGTCCGGGTATCCAGCAGTCCGTAGCGGATCCGGATCCCGTCCCGGGATACGGCAGCGCGGAAGTTCCAGGCACTGTTGAAGGTGGACCAGTAGCCGCCGGCAACGCCGAGGACCACCGGAATGATGATGGCGAGGGAGATGCCGGACTGGGTCACGGCAGCCAGGATCACTACAAAGGCTGTACCCAGAAGCAGGAATACCGTGTTGCCGGAGAGCAGTGTTGCGCCCAGCACCCTTTGCGGGGCCAGGGCGAGGACCGGGTACTCCGGCGCTTCCGAAGCGGGGGTGCGCTCCGCGCCGTCGTTACTCGTGCCGGTCTCCGCTTCGGCTCCGGACGCGCGGTCCAGGATGGTGGCGCGCAGCGTCCGTGCCTCGTCCAGGCGCAGGAAGGCCAGACGGACCGCGGATTCTCCGGCGTCCGCCACTTCGAAGCGAAGCTCAGCCAGCCCAAAAAGCCGCGCAAGCAGCGGCTGGACAATGTCGATTGCCTGGACCCGGTCCAGGCGGGCCTGCCGGTGCTGGCGGAAGAGAACACCGGAACGGACCCGGACGTGGTCTGCCGTGACCTGGTACCGGGTAAACCACCAGGAGAGGAAGAAAATACCGGCAACAACCAGGAGCACGGCCAGCAGCCCGAGCACCGCCCAGAGTACCGGCGTTCCGGCCGGCAGCGGTCCGGAACCGGACTCGTTGCGGATGATCGCTTCCACCCGGTCCCGCCCCACGAAGTATGCGATCGCCGCCAGGGCAATCCAGCCGCGGACCAGCGGGGAGACGGGGTGGACCCGCTTCCAGTCCGGTTCGGCGGCTGGGACAGGGCCCGGCGGGAGTTCCTGGTTTTCCCGGTCCCCGGAGGCGGCTGTCACAGGCCCGCCAGCTGCGCCTCGCCGCGCGCAGACAGGTGCTCGCGGAGGCGTTCACCCTCCGGGGCGGGGAGGCCGGGAATGGTGGCGTTGGTTCCCGGGGCCGCGGTGTGGAGCTTGAGTGTGCACAAGCCGAACATCCGCTCCAGCGGGCCAACGCCAACGTCCACGTACTGCATCCGTCCGTACGGGACCACCAGGGTGCGCTGGAAGAAAATGCCGCTGCGCAGCAGCAGGTCCTCCCGCCGTTCGGCATAGCCGATGGCCCGGACCTGACGCGGCAGCAGGATTCCGCGCCAGATGAACATGACCAGGAACAGTGCGGGAAGTCCCCAGGCGATCCAGGCAGGGAAGCCGGGCCAGATCTCCAGGGAACGGAGCACCAGGGGCACCGAGACCACGGCCAGGGTGATAACTGCCTCCACGGCCAGGGAGAGCACCCGCAGCGTCAGGAACCGCGGGGAGACCCGCTGCCAGTCCACGTCCTGTGGATCGATGGCTCGGCTACGCATAGTCCCCTCCGTCATCTGGCATGTTGTTTTCACTGCCGTTCTTATCCTCCGGAGGCAGTTTGCAGAACCGTTCCACGACCAGCCCGGTGGCGATCATGATGATTCCGCCGGCTGACATGGCAAGCGAAGCCCAGGTGGGCGCGTGGTTGGGGCGCATCTCCCACAGACTCACCTGGTCCAGGAAGATGCCGCCGTGCCAGCCGAGCAGGAGCGCCCCGGCGTAGGCGGTTGCCTGCGCCAGGACCAGGGTCCGGGCGGCGGCGATCGGGTCCAGCTGCTTCTCACGGTTGCCGTCCCGCCAGCGGCGGACCCGCAGGCCCAGGAAGAGGGTAAACCCGACGATGAACGCCAGGGTGATCAGTGCCGTCAGGTTCAGGACCGGAGCCGGGTAACCGTTGCGGGTGGCCCAGGAATTCACCAGCCAGCCGGCGATCCCAAAGACCACGGCGGTGGCGGCAAGCCAGCGGTACCTGATGGTCCTCACGCGGAGTTCACTCCCCCTCGAAGCGTTCAAGCCCGGGCAGGTCGGCTGCCCTGGCAGCCAATTCTGCCACCGGGATACCGTCCAGGACGGCTCCGGGGTCCATCCAGGCCCACGGCTGCAGCACAAAGGCACGCTCCGCGGCCCGCGGGTGCGGGATGGTCAGGTCCGGATCGTCAACCCGTTCCGTGCCGTACGTGATGATGTCGACGTCGAGCGTCCGCGGCCCCCAGCGCACCTCGCGCTTGCGGTGGTGCCGGTTTTCGACGTCGTGGCAGTGGTCCAGCAGCGCGTGCGGGTCCAGAGTGGTGTCGAAGGCAGCGACCAGATTCAGGTAGTCCGGCTGTTCCGGCCCGCCGACGGGCCGGGTCCGGGCCACCGGGGAAACGTCCACGAGGGTCATCTGCGGGTGGCGGGCCAGGGCGGCGACGGCGTCGGAAAGGGTGCTGCGGGACTCTCCGAGGTTGCTTCCCAGGGCCAGGATGGTGCGCGCCGCGGGCGTGTTCATGCCCGCTCCCGGTGGATCAGGATCTCGACATCGCCGAAGGGGACGGTGATGGGAGCCTGCGGCTTGTGCACCGTGACGTCCACGGCCTCAATCACCGGGAAGGCGTTCAGGACGTGGGCGGCGATGCGTTCGGCGAGGGTTTCAATCAGGTTCACCGGTTCGCCTTCGATGATCGCGCAGACCTGTTCCGCCAGCTCGCCGTAGTGGGCGGTCAGGGTGAGATCGTCGGCGGCTGCGGCCGGCCGGAGGTCCGTGTAAAGCACCAGGTCGACGACGAAGCGCTGACCTTCGCGCCGTTCGTGGTCAAAAACTCCGTGGTAGCCGGTGGCGCTGAGACCGCTGAGCCGGATCCGGTCCCGCTGGGCCGGCTGGCCGGCTGGCAGGGACACGGTTAGCCCTGCCAGGCGGCGGTGACTTTGACGGCGTCGGCATTGGCCGCGACGTCGTGCACCCGCACGCCCCAGACGCCCTGGCTGGCCGCGAGGACGGAGGTGGCCAGGGTGGCGTTGTCCCGTTCAGCAGGCGGTGCCGCCTTGCCCGCCGTGGTGAGCAGGGAGCCCAGGAAACGCTTGCGGGAGGCGCCGATGAGCACCCGGTGCCCCAGCACGGTCAACCGGTCAATGTTGCGCAGCAGCGACCAGTCGTGTTCGGCGTTCTTGGCGAAGCCCAGTCCCGGGTCCAGGATGATCTGTTCCGGTGCCACCCCGGCCTCGTAGAAACGGTCACGCAGTGTCGTCAGTTCGGAAATGACCTCTTCCACCACGTCGCCGTAGTCGGCCCGGGGATCCTGGCTGCGGACACTGCCGCGGCTGTGCATGAGGATGTACGGCACTTTGGTCCGGGCAATCAGTTCCGGCATCCGGGGATCCAGCTGCACACCGGACACATCGTTGATGATGCCGGCACCGGCCTCGATGGCCTTTTCCGCCGTGGAGGCGTTCATCGTGTCCACGCTGATCAGGGCTCCGGCTTTCACCAGTGCCTGGACCACGGGAAGGATCCGCCGCTGCTCCTCCTCCTCGCTGATGCGCTCGGAGTCGGGCCGCGTGGACTCGCCGCCGACGTCGATGATGTCCGCGCCGTCGTAGTGCATCTTCAGGCCCGCGCGGATAGCGGCGTCAGTGGTGGCGTGTTCTCCGCCGTCGCTGAAGGAATCGGGGGTGACGTTGAGGATACCCATGACCAGCGTGCGTCCGGTGGGCAGGTCCTCGAACCGGCGCGGCTTCACGCCGGCGCGGATCACGGGCAGCGGGTTAGTGGCCGGCCCGGTTCCGGGGGCGGCGGCGAGGGAATCCATTCGTAGCGTCCTATCGTCCGAGAATCAGGCTCATTGCTTCAGCACGCGTGGCGGTCTCGCGGAGCTGGCCGCGGACCGCGGAGGTGACGGTCTTGGCTCCGGGTTTCCGCACGCCGCGCATGGACATGCACAGGTGTTCGCACTCGATGACCACAATGGCTCCCACCGGCTCCAGATTGCTCATCAGCGCATCGACGATCTGGGTGGTGAGCCGTTCCTGGACCTGGGGGCGCCGGGCGTAGACGTCCACCAGGCGCGCCAGCTTGCTCAGTCCGGTCACCTTCCCGTCATGCGAGGGGATATACCCGATATGGGCGGACCCGTGGAAGGGGACCAGGTGGTGTTCACAGGTGGAGTAGAACGGGATGTCCTTGACCAGCACCATTTCCTCATGGTCCAGGTCAAAGGTGGTGGCCAGCAGGTCCTCGGGGCTCTGGTGCAGCCCGGCGAAAATCTCCGCGTAGGACTTGGCTACGCGTTCGGGCGTCTTCAGCAGGCCGTCCCGGTCCGGATCCTCCCCAATCGCGAGCAGAATTTCCCGTACGGCCCGTTCGATCCGGGGCTGGTCAACCGGTGAAGCCGTGTCGGTCAGCTCGGTCAAGGTTAGTTCGTCGTCGAAATCGGTCACTGCTTGATCCTACCGTGGACGCCGAAGCGGCCCGGACGGCGGCCGGCCAACACCCGGCCGCCGTCCGGCCTGCGCTATTCGCTGTTGCGGGGGGAGCCGTGGTGGCTGCCCTGGCCGCTGTTTTCGGGCTCGGGGAGCCCGTCACTGGTGACGTCGAAATCCTGCGGGATGTCGGCGTCGGCGATCTGGTCCTGCGGGGCCACGGTGTCCGGATCCGGCTCACCGGCGGCAGCTGCCTCCTGGCGTTCACGCGGCGAAACAACCGGCGGAATATCGTGGACCGGACGGGTCGGCTTGGAGAGCCAGACTTCACGGAGGTCCCGCTTGCGGACATCGTGGAAGATCTCGGCGATCTCCGCCTGGTTCAGCGTCTCGCGTTCGAGCAGTTCCAGTGCCAGCCGGTCCAGCACGTCCCGGTTCTCGGTCAGGATCTGGTATGCCTCGTCATGCGCGTTGTCCAGCAGGCGCCGGACTTCCTCATCCACCACGTAGGCCACCTGATCGGAGTAGTTCCGTTCCTGGCCCATGTCCCGGCCCAGGAACGGTTCGCCGCCGCCGGAGCCGAGCTTCACGGAACCGATCCGTTCGCTCATGCCGTACTGGGTCACCATCTTGCGGGCCGTGGAAGTGGCCTTTTCAATGTCGTTGGAGGCTCCGGTGGACGGATCGTGGAACACGATTTCCTCCGCGACCCGGCCGCCCATGGCGTACGCGAGCTGATCCAGCAGTTCATTGCGGGTGATTGAGTACTTGTCGTCCTGCGGCAGCACCATGGTGTAGCCCAGGGCGCGGCCGCGCGGCAGGATGGTCACCTTGGTGACCGGGTCGGTGTTGCGCAGGGCCGCTGCCACCAGGGCGTGGCCGCCTTCGTGGTACGCGGTGATCTTGCGTTCCAGTTCCTTCATCACGCGGCTGCGTTTCTGCGGGCCGGCGATCACGCGGTCGATTGCCTCGTCCAGGGCGCGGTCGTCGATGAGCTGGGCGTTGGACCGTGCGGTCAGCAGGGCGGCCTCGTTCAGGACGTTGGCCAGGTCGGCACCGGTGAAGCCGGGGGTCTTTTTGGCCACGGACTCCAGGTCAACGCCCGGGGCCATCGGCTTGCCCTTGGCATGGACCTGCAGGATGTGCAGGCGACCCTGCATATCCGGGGCTTCCACACCGATCTGCCGGTCGAACCGTCCCGGACGCAGCAGGGCCGGGTCCAGCACGTCCGGACGGTTGGTCGCGGCAATGAGAATGACGTTGGTGCTGCTGTCGAACCCGTCCATCTCCACCAGGAGCTGGTTCAGGGTCTGTTCGCGTTCGTCGTTGCCGCCGCCCACGCCGGCGCCGCGGTGACGGCCGACGGCGTCGATCTCGTCCACGAAGATGATGGCCGGTGCGTTGTTCTTGGCCTGTTCGAACAGGTCACGGACGCGGGAGGCACCCACGCCAACGAACATCTCCACGAAGTCCGAGCCGGAGATGGAGTAGAAGGGCACGCCGGCCTCGCCTGCCACGGCACGTGCCAGGAGCGTTTTACCGGTGCCGGGCGGGCCGTAGAGCAGCACACCCTTGGGGATTTTGGCTCCGACGGCCTGGAATTTTGCCGGTTCCTTCAGGAATTCCTTGATTTCGTGCAGCTCTTCCACTGCCTCGTCAGCGCCGGCGACGTCGGCGAAGGTCACCTGGGGCATGTCCTTGTTGGTCAGCTTGGCCTTGGACTTGCCGAACTGCATCACCTTGGAACCGCCGCCCTGCATCCGGGAGAGCAGGAACCAGAAGATCACGCCGAGGATGATGATGGGCAGGAAGAGGCCCAGGAAGCTGGTGAACCAGTTGGTCTGGACCGGCTGGTCCGTGAAGCCGTCGACGTCGGAGTTGTTCACGGCCTCGACGATGTCCTCGCCGCGGGCGGATCCGAAGAAGAACTGGACGTTCTCCCCCTTGTCTTCATACGGCTCACGGAGCGTGAGGTCTACCCGCTGGTCACCGTCATAGATCTTCGCCTGCTCCACCTTGTTGTCCCGCAGCAGCTGCAGGCCCACGTTCGTGTCCACCTGAGACGCGCCGGAGTTGGAAAGGTTGGGAAGGATGATCAGCAGTGCGGCCAGCGCCAGCACGATCCAAATGATCGGTCCCTTGAAGAAGTTCTTGGATTTCATTCGTCGTCAGGGCAGATGCCCCGTCCCTCCTGATCAACAACGCTTTATAGTGCGCGGGATTTCGTTGGCTAGCAGTCTCTAGCTATACACCGTCCCCAGAAATACACGGGCCACGGGGTGCATTAGTTCCCTCAGGGCGTATCCCGGCGGCGTGATCCGCCTCATGAGGATAGCGAAAAGCCCGCTGCCCCGGTGCGGCGGCCGGCAGCTTCACTGCTGGCTGCCGCGGCCCCGGGTCAGCGGGCAGGGCACGAACGCGCCTGGTTTTACTCGGCTTACTCGTAAACGTGCGGCGCCAGGGTGCCGATGAAGTCGAGGTTGCGGTACTTCTCGGCGAAGTCCAGGCCGTAGCCAACCACGAATTCGTTCGGGATGTCGTAGCCGACGTACTTCACGTCGATGTCCACCTTTGACGCAGCGGGCTTGCGCAGCAGTGCGCAGATTTCCACGCTGGCCGGGCCACGGGATTCCAGGTTGGTCCGCAGCCAGGACAGGGTCAGGCCGGAGTCGATGATGTCCTCGACGATCAGCACGTGCTTGCCCAGCAGGTCTGTCTCGAGGTCCTTCAGGATCCGGACGACGCCGGAGGACTGGGTTCCGGAGCCGTAGGAGGACACGGCCATCCAGTCCATGGACACGTGGCTGTGCAGCGCGCGGGACAGGTCCGCCATCACCATAACGGCGCCCTTGAGGACTCCGACCAGCAGGACGTCGCGTCCGGCGTAGTCGCGGTCAATCTCGGCCGCCAGCTCCTTGATCCGATCGGCGATCTGTTCCCTGGTGTAAAGAACGTGTTTGAGGTCTGACTGGACGTCGTGTGAATCCACGAATGGCTCCCGGGTACGAGATGTTGCAGCTGAAGTTAGGCGCTGCTCTTTTTCCTAAAAACAAGATTGCCATAGCTTGGGTCCCCTTGGGGAACCGGTTTGCCGCGTACCTGGCGGTAGGCACTGACCTTTCCCACCAGCTGGACCGGTCCTGCCGAGCCTTCGCGGCGCAGCAGGGCCTCCACGGCACGCACGCGTTCCCAGCTCGGCTGGGCGCCGCCAAGCTCGACGGCGGCCAGGGCCAGGACCCGCTGCCGCAGGGACGGAGGCAGGGCGCGCAGGGATTCTTCCGAGAGCAGGATCTCATCCGGGGCCGCCGCGCCGGCGGATTCCTGCCGGAGCCGCGCATAGGTTTCGGCAGCCTGTGCCTCGAGGTAGTCGGCGTCCTGGGCCAGGATCCGTGAACTGCGGTAGAGGGCCTCCGCGATTCCAGGTCCCAGCTCGCGTTCCAGGAACGGCAGGACCGTGGTGCGGACCCGGGACCGGGCGTAGGCGGGATCCGCATTGGTTGGGTCATGCCACGGATCAACTTCCCGGGCGGTACAAATTTCCTCCACCTCGGCCCGCCGCAGTCCCAGGAACGGCCGGAGGTAGCGGCCGCGGCGTTCGGGCATGCCAGCCAGCGAGCGGGTGCCGGAACCGCGGGCCAGGCCCAGCAGCACCTGCTCTGCCTGGTCATCGAGGGTGTGCCCGAGCAGCACAGCAGCTGCCCCGGACGCGTCGGCGGCCTCATCCAGGGCCTCATACCGCACGCTCCGGGCGGCCGCTTCCGGGCCCATGCCGGTTTCCGGCACGTGCACCCGGTGAACGGTCACCGGTTCAAGCCCCATCGCTGCCAGCTTGGCGGCGGCGGCCTGCGCAACGTCGGCGGAGCCGGGCTGCAGCCCATGGTCGACGACGGCGGCACCTACCCGGTAGTCACCGCGGCGGTTGAAGAAGCTGGCTGTCTCTGCGAGCGCCAGCGAGTCGGGCCCGCCGCTGCAGGCGACCAGGAGCACGGGTGGCGCGTCTCCGCCGGGCTGGATCCCGGCGTCGCGCAGGGCGTCGCGGAGCAGGCCGCGGGCCTTTCCGAGCGTGGGGTTCAGCCGCTGGCGGGGGCGTGCTGCGGGCACGGGGGAAGGCACGGGGGAAGGCACGGGGGAAGGCACAGAGGAGGGCATGGGGGAAGCTGGTGAATCGGTCACTGGTGCTTTACAGACCCATCCGCTGGATCCAGAGATCAGGGTTGTGGATCTCCGCCTCGGTGGGCAGGTTCTCCGCGCCTTCCCAGACCCGGTTGAAGCCTTCCATACCCACCTTGTCCACCACGGCCCGCACAAACTTGGATCCGTCAGCGTACTGCCGCATCTTCGCATCCAGCCCCATGATCCGGCGGAAGAACTTATCCAGCCAGCCCCGGTTCGCACCGCGGTCGTTGAATCGCCGGCGGATGGTCTTCACGCTGGGAATGATGCTGGCATCCACGGCGTCCATCACCACGTTGGCGTGGCCTTCGAGCAGGCTCATCACGGCGGTGAGGTGGGAGAGCCGGGCTTTGTCCTCGGGGTCCTGGAGCAGGGAGAGGACGTCGGTCTGCCGGGCCGGAACACCGTTGGACGGCGTGTCCTGCTTGTCCTTTCTTGCGGCGGCCGACAGCTGCTTGGCCAGCTGGCTGATCCGTTCCGGCAGGCCCTGGGTCTTGTCCATCAGGCCGCTGCTGAGCGCGCCGATCTGCTCCAGCATGTGGTCGCGCAGCCAGGGCGCTGCGGCGAACTGCACCCGGTGGGTCTGCTCGTGCAGGCAGACCCACAGACGGAAGTCGGTGGGGTCCACGTTGAGCTCACGCTCTGTGCTGATGATATTGGGCGCCACCAGCAGCAGGCGGCCTGCCGTCTTAGCCGGGTTGTCCGAAGCCAGCGCCGCAAACGGGTCGTACTGCCCCAGGACCTTGCTGGCCAGGAAGGCCAGGACCGCACCCAGTTCGGCGCCGGTAAGCGTGCCTGCCACGGCCGTATTCGTGGAATTCACGGCTTCCGGCCGGGTTTTGGCCAGGTGCTGCAGCATGGGATTCATCAGGGCGGCGAAGCTCTGCGAGTTTGCCTTGGCCCAGGATGCACGGTCCACGATCAGGACCTGGGAATCACGCAGGTTCTCCGCAGCGTCCAGCCCGGTGATCCGGTGGACGTGGGAAACGGCGTCGTCAGCCTGCCGGCGCAGGTCCGCGACGGCGTCCTGGATTTCGCGCCGGGACATCTTGGGGCCGGGCGCCACGAGGGTGGCAGCTGTCGCAGCGGCGAAGTCCCAGTTCACCAGGCGGGCGGCGGTTTCTTGGCTCAGGTGCTGCTGGTTGCTCTCCATTGCTCCATTCGATCACAGCCGCAGCCGAATGCGCTCCCGCCGGCAGCAATCCGGGTGCGCGCTCAGCGGCAGCCGCAGCCTGCAAGCACTGCTGCCGCGGAGTCGACGGCGCTGCGGGCCTGTCCCGTGTTGCCCTCCAGTCCGCGCGCCACCAGTGCGAAGGCCAGGAGCCGGCCGTCCGCATCGGTGACATAGCCGCCGAGCGCCGTGACTTCGAAGAGCGTTCCGGTTTTGGCACGGACCAGCCCGGCCCCGGCGGCGTCGTCCGCATCATCGTCATACCGGCCCTGCAGGGTCCCGCTGAGCCCGGCCACGGGCATGCCGCGGGCCACGGCGCGCAGGCCTTCGTCGTTGGACGTAAGCACCAGCGTTACTGCCTCGGTCAGCTGCCTGGCACTGACTTCGTTCTCCGCCGCGAGTCCTGACACATCGGCCAGCGCCATGCCGGTGGTGTCGATGCCCAGGGCCGCGGCCTGGGCCTTCACCGTGTCCACGGCTCCGGCAAAGGATGCGTCCCGCCCGGCGGCCAGGGCTGCGGAGCGGGCCAGCGCCTCGGCCAGATAGTTGTCCGAGATCAGCAGCATCTGCTCAAGCTGCTCGGCGACGGTCGCGGATTCGACGGCGGCAATCCGGCGGGCACCGGCAGGAACGGTTCCGCGCTCGACGCTCTCCGCCACCTCGAGCCCCCGGTCCTGGCCCGCCTCGGCCAGCGCCGCACGGAAAGCCTCGGCGGCGGCAAGGGCGGCGTCTTCCTCGCGTTCTCCGGACTGACGGGACTCATCAGTCCACGCGGAATTGACGGCCAGCGGATAAATGGGCGCAATTTCGCCGGCCTCCACGTCGGCCGCATTCCAGGCATCGGAGAGGGACGGCCCGGAAAACAGGGTGTCATCGACCTGGATGCGCACGGTCCCCGCGGAGGACCCCAGGGCCTTGACGCTCTCTTCGGCAAGACTGGCCAGGCCCGCCCGGCCCACCACGGCGTCGTCGTCGGAGATTCCGGAGCCCAGGAGCACGTCACCGCCGCCGCGCAGCACCAGCGCTGTCCCGCCGCCGGTGGCCGGGGCGGCGTGGACGGTGGTTTCGAACCGTGAGTCCGGCTCCAGCGTGGAGGCTGCGGCCACCGCCGTCAGGATCTTCAGTGTGGAGGCGGGCATCCCGGCGGCCGCGCCGTTCCGGTCGTAGAGAACGGTCCCGGTGCGGACATCGGTGACGACGGCGGAAACGGTTCCGCTGCCGGTGAGCTCCAGTTCGCCGTCGAGCAGCGCCGCGAGAACAGCGGCATCCGGCAAAGGCGCCGAAGGGTCCAGCGTCGCCGCGTACGGGACCTGGGTCATTTCCGCCGGGGGCCGCTGATAGGAGGGAACCGCCGCCTGGCGTTCAACACCGGTCCCGCTGAGGGCCTTCAGCACGGGAGGCCCGGCATAGACGGCCAGGGGCACGAGCAGGACGGCAAAGGCCAGCACAAGGGCAATGCCGGAGAACATCCTAGCCACGGGCCACCAATTTCAGTCTCGTTACTTCCCTGATGCCTTCGATTCCGCCTCCGCGGCGGGCGCTGAGAGGCGGCAGGGACCGGGAAGAACCCGGAAACGCCTCAGGACATATATCTTTAACACTAGACCGGCGCGGCGAGCCAAACGGACATTCCCAAATGGACGGGGAATTCCGGCTGCGTCCATTGTTCATTAGTTCATGATCCCTGCATGAATTGTGCAGAAACCGTCTGTCCGTTTGCGTGGCCGAAGGGCCGCTTTCAAGGAGCCGTTATGAAACTCGACGTCACGATCGAGATCCCCAAGGGATCCCGCGTCAAGTATGAAATTGACCATGAGACGCACCGCCTGCGCCTGGACCGCGTGCTGTTCACCTCCATGCAGTACCCGACCCACTACGGCTACTTCGAAAACACGCTGGGCGAAGACGGCGATCCGCTGGACGCCCTGGTGATGCTGCAGGACTTCGACCTGATCCCCGGCGTCCTGGTGGAGTCCCGCCCGATCGGCGTCTTCAACATGGTGGACGACGGCGGCGGCGACGCCAAGGTGCTGTGCGTTCCGGCGGACCCCCGCTTTGACCACATCCAGGACCTGTCCGACGTTTCAGACTTCCTGCTCGATGAAATCAAGCACTTCTTCACCAAGTACAAGGACCTGGAGCCGGGCAAGTGGGTTGAAGCCGCTGACTGGGCCGGCCGCGAAGCCGCCGAGGCTGAGGTCGAGGCGTCCCTGGCACGCTTTGAGGCGCTGGGCGAAAAGAGCGAAGAGGACGAGCCCCAGGGCCGCGACGTCGACGCCGACCCCGCGAACAACTAACGTTTTCCGCTGTTCCGGCGAAGCGGCCGTTCACCCATTGGGTGGACGGCCGCTTTGTCGTTTAGCCGGGTACAGCGCCGGCGGAGGCGATCGTCCGGGCGAGGCTGACCGCTTCCTCCTCCAGCGATGGCCCGCCGCTGCCGGCCGGCTGCAGCAGGGACGCGCCGTACATGGTGCGCATGACGCAGGCAGCGTAGACCGCGCGCAGGAGCATCCACGTCCGGCCTTCATCCAGGGGGATGTGTTCAGCCAGCCGGGAGAGCAGCGCACGGGAGGCGGCACTGCCCCGGTCCAGCATCTGGGAATCGTGCGCGCTGCGGTCGATCAGTGACCGAAGCATCTTTCCGTGAATCTCGAACACTCCGGCTATGACCGTGGCTGCCGCCGCCGCGGCCTGCTCTGCCGGCGCACCGTCACGGACGTACCGGGCGATGAGTTCATCTTCGGTGACCCGCATCTGCGCGAGCTGGCGCTCATGAACAGCAAGAAACAGCCCTGCCTTGCCGTCCACCCGGGCGTAGATCGAGGGGGCCGTGACGCCTGCCCGGCGGCAGACACCCGTGATGGTCAGTCCGGACCATCCTTCTTCGGCAACAAGCTCGGTTCCGGCCTCCAGCACGCGGTCCCAGGTGCGCCTGCTCCTCTCCTGCTGCGGTAGGCGTTCCGCACGGGACGGGGATGGGCTCATGGACTAAGGCTAGACGGACCGGGCAAGTCCCGTTCCCATCTCATGAAGCTGGGCAACGATCTCGCCGGGGCTTTTCTCTCCGACCTGCCGCTGGAGCAGCGGCGTGTGGTCGAGGAGGAAATCACGGATCGGCCGAAGTGCCGCCGGTGCATGGTGAAACGCCTTGCCAAGCACATATGCCTGCTGGACCTGAGAGGTGGTGTGGGCAATCCGGCGCTGGTCGTAGCGGAGCAGGGCTCCGGTCACGGCAGCGGTGTCATCGAGGTCGACGCCGGTCAGGCACTGCGCCAGGACGTAGCCGTCGCCGATGGACATCCCGGCACCGTAGGCGGCGTACGGGGAGGTCGCATGTGCCGCGTCGCCCGCGAGCGTAATCCGTCCTTTCGACCAGGCTTTCAGGGGCTTCCGGTCACGGATGGGCCAGCGCTGAATCTGTCCTTTCCCGGTTGCGCCCACAAGGCCGGCGAGAGGACCCGGGAACTGCCGGGCCAGGTTCAGTGCGTGTGCCTGCAGGTCATCCGGTGCCGGTGCCGCCGGATTCCACGCCTCAAGCACCCACCACTGAACACCGTCCCGCCCCTTGTCCCGGATTGAGGAATAGGTACCCTGCACCTGCCGGCTGTGCGTGAGGACGACCTCGTTGCGCTCCAGCCCGGGGACGTCGTCGAAGGTATATCCACCGATGATGTGGAGCTTGTGTTCGCGCCGTTCGCTGGCCCCCCAGAGCGAGGTGCGCACCATCGAGTCGATTCCGTCCGCGCCCAGGACCACTGCCGCTTCAATGTTCGTGCCGTCCGCGAGGTCCACCCGGACACCGTTGCCGTGATCCACAATTCCGGCAACCCGCTGATCGGTCCGCAGCACGCCGGGGGGCATAGCAGCCAGCATCCGCCGGTACAGCTCCGGGCGCAGCAGCCCGATAAATCCGCCGCCATACTCCTGGACTACCTCCGCCGGGATCTGGATGTCAGCCCGGATGTGACCGTGGACGTTGCGGAAGGTCGTCCGGCAAGGGGCGCCGAGGTCAGTGGTGTCCACTCCCATTTCGCGGAGGGCTTTGATGGGTGGCGGCCACAGATTGAGGATGTTCCCGGCCGGGCGGGCCTCTGAGTAACGCTCCAGAAGCACCGGTTTGAGCCCCACGGCGTGCAGGGACAGCGCAGCCGCCATCCCCGCCGGCCCAGCCCCAATGATGACGATCGGACGTGGTTGTTTGGTGAGCGGCATCCTGAAAGTCCTGTCTCCGTTGACGGGTTTGGTATGTGCACGCGACGCTACGTGGGGTCCGGAGAAATGTAAAGGCATTATATTTTTGCGTCAGGCATCCCCGGGCAGGGGTGCTGGATGCGCATCGGGACGCGCCGCGCCCAATCAACCGTTTTCGGTTGTTTGCAGGCAGTCTCTGGCATGCTGATGCCATGCATTTTGTGCTGACCATCAACCAGCGGGATACCCGTGAGGTGGGAGACCAGGTTCCGGAGCTGCTGCGCTCGCTGCGGCACATTCCGGCAGCAGTGCCGTTCCAGCGCTCAGTAGGCGATGAAGCCCAGGGCATCCTGACCGATCCGGCGGCGGCGGTCGGCGCCGCCCTGGCGGCAGTCCGCGCCCGCCGGTGGCACGTGGGCCTCGGCGTTGGCGAAGTGCACCGGCCCCTGCCCGCCGATGTGATGCAGGCAGAGGGATTCGGCCTGGTTTACGCCCGCCGGGCCGTTGAGCGCGCGCAGCGCACCGGTGACCGGATCCCCCTGGCCGTGGAAGGACCCGATGCCCAGGTTGCGGCGGAGGCGGAGGCAGTGCTGCGGCTGCTCGGCCAGATCGTTGCGGGCCGGACGGCAGCGGAATGGAAGGTCCTGGACTTGATGACGCCGGGCGCACGCGGCCAGCAGAAGTACGTGGCAGAGGCGCTCGGAATCACCACCCAGGCGGTGAGCAAAGCCGTGGTCCGTTCGTACTGGACCGAGGAGTGGGCCACCCGGCCTGCCGCGGCCAGACTGCTTGACCTGGCAGCGGGACCGGCAGCCCTTCCGCCCGCGGCGATGACTTACGGCCGGTAGGCGCGGTTCAGGACTTCCGGCCGCCAGGCCCGCCGGCCGCCGCAACCGTCAGACCGCTAAGGACGCCAGGACGGGCGGCCGCTGCGGGCGTTCAGCACCCTGCGGAGGCACTGCTTCCCGGCCCGGTGCCATAGAGTTTCGCGGCCGGAATCAGCGGGCTTCAACGAGGCTGCGGAGCACCGCGGCGGCGCCGTCTTCATAGACCGTTCCGGTGACCTCAGTTGCCGAGGCAAGAACCTCCTGCGGCGCCTGACCCATGGCTACCCCGCGGGCAGCCCAGGACAGCATTTCGATGTCATTGCGGCCGTCTCCGACGGCCACTGTGTTCCGGGGGTCGATCTCCAGCCGGCGCCGGACCTGTTCGAGGGCGGAGGCCTTGGTGACTCCAGCCGCGGCGATGTCCAGCCACGCGGTCCAGCCGACGGAGTAGGTGACGCCGTGCAGCCCGATTGCCGCAACGGCGTCGCCGAATTCCTCGGCTGTGCTGTCGGTGCTGAAAACCACTACGCGGACGGCCTTGCTCTCGCGCAGGTACTCGAAGTCCACGGCCTGCGCTTCGGCACCAAAGCTGGCGTCCTGGAAGCGTTCCGTGGAAAGGAAGCGCCCTTCGTGGTCCTCGAGGGCAAATTTTGCGGTGGGCAGCTGGACGCGGAGGGCATCCAGTGCCGGGCGCGGATCAAAGACCACGCGGTCCACGATTTCGTAGCCTTCGGGCAGCGAACTGTCCACACGGAGGGTCACGCCGCCGTTGGAGCAGACGGTGTAGCCCTCGGTCAGTCCGATGTTCTTGAGCACGGGCAGCGCGGCCCCGAAAGAGCGGCCGGTGGAAATGACCAGGTGATGGCCAGCGGCAATCGCGTCCATGGCTGCGGAGCGTACGTTGGGAGACATGTGGCCGTCATGGTCAACGAGGGTTCCGTCGACGTCGAGGGCCACGAGGTGTTTGGTATCTGAGCTGAGCCGGTCTTCGATGCCGGCGGAAGTGAGAGTTGTCATCGCTTTATATAAACAGACGGTGGTGAATACCGGTAGGACGCGTTTCACACTCCGGGTGAACACCCTGCGAACCCGGGAGGAACAGGATCAGAGGACCGGCACCGGGTCCGGTCTGCGGGCCGGCGGATGAGCCGGCCGGCCCGCAGAGCAGGAGTCAGAGAACGGGCAATACTTCCAGGCCGCCCATGTAGGGCTGGAGGGCCTTGGGAACGTTGACTGAGCCGTCGGGGTTCTGGTGGTGCTCCAGGATCGCGACGATCCAGCGGGTAGTGGCCAGGGTGCCGTTGAGGGTAGCGACCGCGCGGGTCTTGCCGTCCTCACGCTCACGGATGTTCAGGCGGCGGGCCTGGAACGTGGTGCAGTTGGAGGTGGAGGTCAGCTCACGGTACGCGCCCTGCGTCGGAACCCACGCCTCGCAGTCGAACTTGCGGGCGGCCGACATACCCAGGTCGCCCGCAGCGGTTTCGATGACCCGGTAGGGCAGCTCCACCTTGGCCAGCATTTCCTCTTCCCAGGCGAGCAGGCGCTGGTGTTCCGCGGCGGCGTCTTCAACCTTGGTGTAGGTAAACATCTCCACCTTGTTGAACTGGTGCACGCGGATGATGCCGCGGGTGTCCTTACCGTGGGAGCCGGCTTCGCGGCGGTAGCAGGAGGACCAGCCGGCGTACCGGACCGGGCCGCCGTTGAGGTCGATGATCTCGTCAGCGTGGTACCCGGCCAGCGGAACCTCGGAGGTGCCCACCAGGTACAGGTCATCCTCGGCCAGGCGGTAGATCTCGGCGTCGTGGGCGACGTCGAAGCCGGTGCCCTGCATGGTTTCCGGACGGACCAGCGTGGGGGTGATCATCGGAACAAAGCCGGCTTTGACGGCCTGGTCCATGGCCATCTGCAGCAGGCCGAGCTCCAGGCGGGCACCCACGCCGCGCAGGAAGTAGAAGCGTGAACCGGAAACCTTGGCACCGCGCTCCATGTCGATGGCACCCAGCAGTTCGCCCAGTTCCAGGTGGTCACGCGGGGTGAAGCCCTCGGCCTCGAAGTCGCGGGGCTTGCCGACCGTCTTGAGCACGGTGAAGTCGTCTTCGCCGCCGGCGGGAACACCTTCTTCAACAACGTTGGCTACGCGGCGGACGAGAGCTTCCTGCTCTGCCTGCAGCGCGTCAGCCTCGGCGCCGGCAGCCTTGACTGCGGCGGCGAGTTCCTTGACCTCAGCCAGGAGCGCCTGCTTCTCCTCGCCCTTGGCCTGGGCTACGCGCTTGCCGAAGGCGTTCTGCTCCGCACGCAGCGTCTCGTAGCGGGTACGGGACTCGCGCCGGCGGGCATCCGCGGAAATGATTGCGTCCACCAGCTCCGGCTCGGCCAGCCGGGCGCGCTGGGAAGCTCGGAACTTGTCGGGATTTTCTCGCAGTTCATTAACATCGATCACGTCTCAAGGGTACCGAAAACCCACTTCGGGGATTGCACGCCCTGCTGCGGCTAGTCTTGAGGACACCATGCCTGCCGAATTAGCGCTAATCCTGCTCCTGGCCACCGCCGTCATCGCTTCCGTGGCCACGTGGCAGATAACCTCCCGCCGGCACCGGCGGCAGGCCGCCGCGGAACGGGTCACCCGTCCGGTAGCCGCGCCCAACCAGCGGGTCGCCATGGTCATCAACCCGGTCAAGGCGCAGGCCGGTCCCGCCCGGACCGCCGTGGTGCAAGCCTGCGAGCTGGCCGGCTGGGAGCCGCCGCTCATCCTGGAGACCACGATCGAATCCCCAGGGTTCGCCCAGGCGCAGCAGGCCCTCACGGCCGGGGCCGACGTCGTCCTCGCCGCCGGAGGAGACGGGACCATCCGTGAGGTTGCCCGCGCCCTGGCGCACTCACCGGCAGCCATGGGCATGCTCCCGCTGGGCACCGGCAACCTGCTTGCCCGCAACCTCGGCTTCCCGGTGAATGATCTGCACGCCAGTATCCAGACGGCCCTGCACGGCGCCGAACGCCGGATCGACATGGGCCGCATCGTGGTGGAAAACTCCCACACCGGCCACCGAGCCACCAGCAACTTCCTCGTGATGGGCGGGATCGGCCTGGACGCGGAGGTCATCGCGGCAACCCGTGAAGGGCTGAAGAAGCGGGTGGGATGGCTGGCCTACAGCGAGGCAGGGATAAGACTGCTCCCGGGGCCGCGGCGCCGGATGCGCATCCAAATCGACGACGGTCCGGCCGAGGTCCGGAAGGTCAGCAGCGTTCTGTTCGCGAATACCGGACAGCTGCCCGCGGGGATCGACTTTATCCCGCTGGCCGCGGTCGACGACGGGCTGCTGGACATCGTGGTGCTCAGTCCGCGCACCGTGTTTGGCTGGGCAGCGGTGCTGGGCAAAGTGGTGACCCGGAACCGCCGGGAGCTTCCACTGATCGAATACCAGCGGGCACGCACGATCACGGTGAGTACCGAAGAACCTACGATCACACAGCTCGACGGCGACCTCAGCGGTGCGGCCACCAGTGTGTCCGTCACCATTGATCCGCAGTCACTGCGGATCCGCGCCCTGGCCGCTGCTGCGGACACCCCGGGACCCGCCGCTTAGGGGTACTGACCCGAGCGGTCAGACAGCGGCGGGTCCGGGGCAACGTTTGTTCAGGGTTGCAACGTCAGTTCAGCACCCCAGGCCCGGCTACGCGCTTTTTGGCGGCGCCGGGTCAGTTGCTGCCGGAGTCAGGTCAGTCCTGGGTGCCCTCGGAATCCGTGTAACCGCCTTCGGTTTCCTTGGATCCGGAAGTCCCATGCCTGCCGTGCGTGCTGTCCTTGCCGGCCGGTGGCTCCTTGGACCCTTCGGCGTCGGTGTATTCACCCTCGTCATCCCGCCGCACAGATTCCGGGGAAGCCTGTTCGCGGATGAGTTCCTGCTCCTCGGCGAAGCGGATGTCGTTGCCCTGGTCCGCCGCGTCTCCACGCCAGTTGTCATCGCCCGTGGACTGGCCGCTGGGCTTGGGGTTCTTGAGCTGCTCTTCTTCGTTCGGGTACTCGCTCATGGTCCGCCTTTCATTCGCTGGCTTGCCCGGACACCTCCCGGCATCGGGTCTATAAGCATACTTACCATAGGCTGGCATGCAAAGGCGCGTCTTTCCGTTGGTCATCTCTCGCCCCGGCCGCCTCGGAGGCGAAGCGACCGGGCATGGAGTAGCCTCTCCGCTGCCGAATCTCTCGACGGTCTGGGGCTGTGTCATCTCCGGATCAGGTGCTAACGGTTCTCGCTGGCTGTGCCGTCAGCCTTGACCGTCCCCCCTCCCCTCCGGTTTGGGACTTCTCGGCCGTCCTGTGGCACGATTTCCATCCGAATTGGGAAAATCCTCCCGGAATGGGGTTTCCCTCCTCTGCGCCGTGGCAGGGAAATCCCAAAAAGGACGATTTCAGCCAAACCGGAGTTTTTCCATCCGCCTGCCCCGAGCCGGTCACCGTGATCAGGACGGGCTGTCGTCACTCATGCCATACGCACACACGTACCCGCACACACATGCACACACCTGCGCACGGAATGCTTCACCCGGCGTCCGCGGGAACTGACACCGGGGCCGCGCCCTCACAACTTGTCCGGCATAGCCACATCACCCCGCGCACACCTCCCCGCCGCTGGACAGTGACTTGCAGCCCTATCCGCCGAGCATCTCCCGCACAGCGGTTTCGGAGGCGGAGTAACCAGCCACGGGGATAACCTCACCGCTGCGGAACCGGTCAACGATCCGGGGATCAACGTAGGACTTCCGGGCCACGGCAGGAGTGTTGCCCAACCGTTCCGCCACCGCCCGGATAGTTGCAGCCACTGCCCTCTCCCGCTCCCGCTTGGTGGCCCCGGGACTGTCAGCGCGTGCCAGGCCCATGGCAGCGGAAACCGTAGCCTGCCAGGTCCGGAAGTCCTTGGCTGAGAAATCGCCCCCAGAAACCTCCCTCAGGAAACCGTTCAACTGGGCTGCATCAATACTGTGCCACTGCCCGTCAACGCCAATGTAGGCCAGGGCAGTATCGGGGTCCGGGCGCGCCAGCATGGGGCGGACAGCTGCGGCCAGGTCCTCGTCGTCGAGCTCCACATGCCACTCCTGCCCGCTTTTGCCCGGGAAGTGCAGGATCAGGCGGGTTTCTTCCAGTGCGACGTGCTCCGTAAGCAGCGTGGTTGTTCCGTAGGAACCGTTCATTTCTGCGTAGCGGGACCCGCCAACCCGCAGCGCACCCGAATCGATGATGCGCAGGGCGGCGGCAAACGCACGCTCAGGCCCGTTCCCCTCAGCCCGCAGGTGCTTGGTGATAATCCGCCGTGCCCCCGGCAGCGCCTGGGCCAGCTGAAGCGCCCGGTCAAACTTTTCCCGGTCTTTCAGCTCACGCCAGTGCGGGTGGTAGATGTACTGCCGCCGCCCGGCCGCGTCCTGCCCGGTGGCCTGGATATGCCCGTTCGGGTACGGACTGATCCAGACGTCTTCCCAGGCCGGGGGTATGGCCAGGCCGCGGATGCGCCGCAGTTCCGCGGGGTCCCGCAGCACTTCCCCGTTCAGGCCGCGGTAACTGAACCCCCGGCCCCAGCGGCGCCGGGTGTAGCCCGGGTGTTCACAGTTACTGCGGCGCAGGCGGGGCATGGTGTCAGCCGTTTATCAGGGACTCGAGCCACTGATCAGCGGCTTCGAAGGCCTGGTCCGAGGTATGCGGCAGCACTTCCGGACGGCGGTAGTCTGCCCGTGCGTAGGAGCCGAGGAACCGCAGGTCCGGGGATACCCGGTGCAGCCCCTTCAGGGCGTCTGCCACGCGGGCATCGAAAACGTGCCCGTCGGCGTCGATACTGAAGAAATAGTCCCCCAGGAAAGCTCCGGTGGGCCGGGACTCGATGCGGCTCAGGTTCACGCCCCGGGCCATGAAGTGCTCCAGGATCTCCATCAGGGCGCCGGGCCGGTCCTCAGGCAGCGGGATGACCACGGTGGTTTTGTCAGCGCCGGTGGGTTCGGGCAGCAGGCCCGGCAGGCTGACCAGGATGAACCGGGTGACAGCCTCCGCATAGTCCCCGATTCCGCGGGCAATCACATTCAGCCCCAGCCTGGAGGCAACCAGCGGCGCGCAGATCGCGGCGTCGAATCCGGCCTCCTCATCGGCAAGCCCGACGGCGGCCGCCGCCGTGGATGAGGAGGGAAGATATTCCGCCTGCGGAATATTCGCTTCGGCCCAGTTGCGGCACTGCGCCCAGGCATGGCTATGGGTGGAAACCCGGCGGATATCAGCCAGTTCAATCCCCGGACGGACAGCCAGCACGAAGGTAATCGGGACCAGGATCTCCCGCAGAATCCTCAGCGGCTGACCCACGGAGATGGCATCCAGGGTGGCACTGACCCCGCCCTCGACAGAGTTCTCGATGGGCACCACGGCAGCGTTGGCATGTCCGGAGCGGACCATTTCCAGTGCCGCATTGACCGAGCTTGAGGGTATCCGGACAGCCTCCTCGGCGCCGGGAACCTGGAGCAGAGCAGCCTCCGTGAAGGTTCCCTCCGGCCCCAGAAACGTGTAGACCATGGTTCCAGGCAGACGGGAGTCCCGCGCAGCAGCCTTGCCGGGAGCACTCATACGACAGTCGGTTCCGTCCCCGTATCGGAGACCATGGGCTTGCCTGCTTCGAGCCAGGCACCCATGCCGCCGGTGACATTCACGGCGGAGTAGCCGTGCGCTTCCAGCCACTGCGTGGCTCGGGCGCTGCGGCCGCCGGTGCGGCAGATGACGGCGAGATCGCCGTCCGGGTCAAGGTCATCCAGGCGTTCCGGAAGCTGGTCCAGGGGGATGTGCACGGCATCGGCGATGTGCCCGGCCTCCCACTCATAGTCCTCACGGACATCGAGTATTTTGGCGCCTACGGGAATGGCCTCCACTGACACGTTTTCCATCTCGCTCATAGCTTCCTCGCAATAATCTTTCCGGGCCTGACAAGGCGGCGAGCGCCAGCTGGCACGGGCGGCCTTGATCTGCATCCCAGCCTATAGTGGGATGCACCGCCAGAGAACCAAACAGCCCCACCCCGGAGGTAGCAATGCCCATTGGCCCGCCAGTGCAGAATGCCGCAGATAAACCTGCCGGGCTGGGCGGGCTAACCGCCCTGGAGCTGAGAAATGCCCTGGCCGCGGGGGAGGTTTCCGCACGGGAGGCGGCAGGGTACTACCTGGACCGGATCGACGCCCTGAATCCGTCACTGGGTTCGTTCATTGCGGTGACCGCGGACCTGGCCCTGGCTGAGGCCTCCCGGGCCGATGAAGCCTTTGCCCGGGGCCAGTCCCCGGCACTGCTCCACGGCATGCCGCTGGCACACAAGGACCTCACCGATGTTGCCGGCGTACCCACCACCATGGGCAGCGCCGCAGTGCCTGCGGTGCCTGCCACAGAGGACGGACCCCTGGTGTCCGTCCTGCGTACCGCAGGTGCCATCAGTCTCGGCAAGACGCAGGTGCCGGAATTCGGCCTCACCAGCTACAGCGAGAACCTCATTGCACCGCCGGCACGTAATCCACTGGATCCCGCCCTCAGCCCCGGCGGTTCCTCGGGGGGATCCGCTGCGGCGGTGGCCGCAGGCATGCTTCCCTTTGCACCCGGCACAGACGGCGGGGGATCCGTCCGCATTCCCGCTGCCGCCACAGGACTGGTTGGCCTGAAACCGAACCGCGGCCGGATCCCGGCGGGCGGCGGGCAGCGCGACCTCGGCCAGCTCGTCGTCGCCGGCCCCCTGGCGCGCAACGCAGCGGACGCGGCGCTGCTGCTGGACGCCATGGTGGCCGAGCCGAATTTCCACGCCACGTCCGCTCCGGCCAGCCAAGGAACGTTTCTGGCGGCTGCGCTGCGGGCGGAGGGCAGGTTCCGGATTGGGGTCAGCACCCGCTCCCCGTTTGAGTCACGCCTCGACATCACTCTGGATCCCGAAGCGGTCCTCGGGCTGGAAGCGGGGATCCTGGCCCTGACCGGCGCAGGGCACAGTGTTGAAGAAGCCGATCTGCACTATGACGAGCGGTATCCGGACGCATTCCGGTTGGTGTGGACCGCCCCGCTGGCCAACATTCCGCTGCCGGCCGAGAGCGAAGCCGAGCTGACGGCACTGACCGCAACCCTGCGCCGTCGTGCCCTGCAGCGCTCCGCAGCAGATCTGGCCGAGGCCGTGGACATCCTGCGCGGCTTCGAGGAGGACACCATCCGGCAATATGCAGCATGGGACATGATCCTTACCCCGGTGCTGGGCATGACTCCCCGCCCCATCGGCTGGTACTGGACGGGCGACGCCGATGAGGACTATGCGCGGCAGTGCCAGTACTCGCCGTACACGTCCATGGTGAACGTCAGCGGCCTGCCGGCCATTACGGTTCCCACCTACCGCACCGCGGAAGGACTCTGGATGGGCATCCAGCTCATCGGGCGCCCCGGAGCGGAGGCCGAACTGCTTGCCGTTGCCGCCCAGCTGGAGTCCCAATAACAGGTCCACGCCTTCATCTGGGGCCACTTTGTCCAACATGTGGACAAAAGTGAGCAATTTGCGGTGATTCTACACACATAACCTTGCTTGTAACCCCTAGAAGCATCCGGTTTTTGGGCTAAGTGCTCAAACGTGCCTTCGTTAGGCTTTGCGACGATGGAGACATGACTTCAAGTCCTCCCTCCACACAACCCGCGTCCGCAGCACCTGCGCGCAAGGCCTTCTTCGGCCACCCCCGGATGCTAGCCAACCTGTTCAGCGTTGAGCTCTGGGAGCGGTTCTCCTTCTACGGCATGCAGGGCATCCTGCTGTACTACATGTACTACTCCGTCACCGACGGCGGCCTGGGCATGAACGAAGGGGTCGCGGCAGGACTTGTCGGCGCCTACGGCGGCGGCGTCTACCTCTCCACCATCCTCGGTGCCTGGGTAGCGGACCGCATCCTCGGTTCGGAACGGACCCTTTTCTACTCGGCCATCATCATCATGCTTGGCCATATTTCGCTCTCCCTGGTTCCGGGCTACGCAGGACTGGCCATCGGCCTGGTGCTGATCGCCCTGGGCTCCGGCGGCCTGAAGGCCAATGCCACCGCCCTTGTGGGAACGCTCTACGAGGAGAAGGATGAACGCCGCGACGCCGGTTTCTCCATCTTCTACATGGGCATCAACATCGGCGGTCTGATTGGCCCCATCCTGACCGGCCTGGTCTGGAACAGCATGGGCTTCCACTTCGGCTTCGGCCTGGCAGCCGTCGGCATGGCCATCGGCCTGGCCCAGTACGCGGCGACCCGCAAGCACCTGCCCGAGTCCGCCCACATCGTCGCCAACCCGCTGCCTAAGAGCAAGTACGCCCGCATGGGCGGAATCGCCGCAGCCGTGCTGGTTGTCGTTGCACTGGCCATCGGCTTCGGCCTCGTGACGAGCGAAAACCTGGTCAGCGTTATGGCCATCCTGGCGCTGCTGGCGTCGATCGGCTACTTTGCGGTGATCCTCACCAGCAAGCGCGTCAATACGCTCGAACGCCGCCGGGTGTACTCGTTTATGCCGCTCTTCGTGGCCAGCACCGCCTTCTGGGCCCTGTTCCAGCAGCAGTTCACCGTCGTGGCGCTGTACGCCGACTCCTCGCTCAACCTGGACCTGTTCGGCTGGCAGATGCCGCCGAGCTTCGTGCAGTCGATTAACCCGATCTTCATCATCATCTTCGCGGCCGTCTTCGCGAGCATGTGGACCAAGCTGGGCACCCGCCAGCCGGGCACGCCGGTTAAGTTCGCCATCGGCCTGGCCGTGATGGGACTGGCCTTCCTGGCCTTCATCCCGTTCTCCGGGGGCGGACCCAACAGCACACCCCTGCTGGCCCTGGCCGGCATCCTGCTGCTGTTCACGTTCGCTGAACTTTCGCTTTCCCCGATCGGCCTTTCTGCAGCGACCAAGCTTGCCCCGGCGGCCTACCCGACCCAGATGGTGGCCCTGTTCTACCTCTCGGTTTCCCTGGGCAGCACGCTCTCGGGCTGGCTCGCGCAGTTCTACTCCACCGAGACCGAGGTGTCCTACTTCTCCTTCCTCGGCATCGCCGCGATCGTGCTGGGCATCATCCTTGCCCTCTGCGCTCCGTCGATCAAGAAGCTCATGGGCGGAGTTCGGTAACCCCTCCCCCACAGCCAAGAAAGTGCCCGCCTGAAGTACCAGGCGGGCACTTTCTGCGTTCCGGACCCCTGGACAACTGACAGCTACCTAGACAATCTGACGGTGCTGCCTCACCTGCGCACGATTTTTGTCCTTGATGGCCGCATGCAACCAGTCAACTGTCTTCTCAGTGCGCGTCGAATTAGACAATGTGACCACCCTCACAGTTAGTATCGTGGGACCAGCCGGTGCGCAAAGGCACCCGAGCACCGAAGGACCGCTAACGACGTCGGTCCAAGGGATCCGGGGCCCCGCCCGGACACACGTCACTCTGCCCCGGCGCCGTCCGCCGCTGGGCAGCGCACTGAAAGGGCAACGATGAAACGGTCTAAGACAGGGGCACTGGGGGCCCTGCTGCTGGGAGTATCGCTGGCAGCCACCGGCTGCGGAGGCGACACAGCCGCCGGAAGCAATGACATGGTCCGCATCGGCATCACCCAGATCGTGGAACACCCATCGCTGGACGCTTCCCGTGAAGGCTTCAAGCGTGCCCTGCTGGAAAACGGGTACACCGAAGGCGAGAACATCACCTTCGACGAGCAGAATGCGCAGAACGACCAGGCGACCGCCACGTCCATCGCCTCCAAGTTTGCCTCGGACGGGGTGGATCTGGTGCTCGCCATCGCAACTCCGACCGCCCAGGCGGCAGCCCAGGCCATCACTGACATTCCCATCCTGATCACCGCGGTCACCGAGCCCGAGGAAGCCGGCCTCGTCGACTCCTGGGATGCCCCGGGCGGCAACGTCTCCGGAACGTCCGACCTGAACCCGGTGGAGGACCAGCTGGGGCTGATCAAGGAACTCGCCCCGGATGCCAAGACCTTGGGCATCGTCTACAGCTCCGGTGAGGTCAATTCCGAGGTCCAAGTGGAACTCGCCAAGGAAACCGCCAAGAAGCTCGGCCTGGAGCTGAAGTTGGCCACCGTCAGCAACTCTGCCGAAGTGCAGCAGGCCGCCGAGTCCCTGGACGTCGATGCGCTCTACGTCCCCACCGACAACAACGTGGTGAATGCCCTCGAGTCCATGATCCAGATTGCCGAGTCCAAGCAGATTCCGCTGGTGGTCGGCGAAGGTGACAGCGTTGAAGGCGGTGGCCTGGCAACGTGGGGCATCGACTATGAAGAACTGGGCTACCAGACCGGCCTGATGGCGGTGAAGATCCTCAAGGAGGGCGCCGATCCAGCCACCATGCCGATCGAAACCCTGGACGATATCAAGCTGTTCGTTAACAAGTCCGCTGCAGCCAACATGGGGGTCGAGCTTCCTGCTTCCCTGCTGGACAAGGCCGACACGGTCATCGAATAACCGCTCACTGCCATCACTACCTGCTTGAAGGAACGGATCTTCCATGATCACAGCTGTTGAACTGGGGCTTATCTACGCGGTGATGGCCCTGGGTGTCTACGTCACCTTCCGCATCCTGGATTTTCCGGACCTCACAGTCGATGGCAGCTTTACCACCGGTGCGGCCGTGGCGGCCGTCATGATTATCAACGGGGCTCCGCCCCTGGCCGCCACGGCTGCCGCTTTCGGAGCCGGTCTGCTGGCTGGCTGCGTCACCGGACTGCTGCATACCAAGGGTAAAATCAACGGGCTGCTGGCCGGCATCCTCACCATGATTGCGCTGTACTCGATCAACCTTCGCATCATGGGCAAGGCCAACCTGCCCCTCCTGCGCGAAGAAACCCTCATCACGCCGCTGCGGGAGAACGGTTACCTCGGCGGCATCGTCTCCATTGCGTTGTTCGCCCTGCTGGCCATCGGCGTCAAGCTCTTCCTGGACTGGTTCCTGCACACCGACCTCGGCCTGGCTATGCAGGCCACCGGCGATAACCAGGAAATGATCCGCAGCTTTGGTGTCAGCACCGACCGGATGAAGATCCTCGGTCTGGCACTTTCCAACGGCTTTGTAGGCCTGTGCGGCGCCATGGTGGCGCAGTACCAGGGCTTCGCCGACATCGGCATGGGCATTGGCCTGATCCTGGTGGGTCTGGCTTCTGTGATCCTGGGCCAGGCCGTCTTCGGCAGCCGTCTGATCGTCATCTCCACCCTGGCCGTCATCCTCGGGTCCATCGTCTACCGGATCGTCATTGCCCTGGCCCTGGACATCGGCTTCAACCCCTCGGATATGAAGCTCATCTCCGCGGTGCTGGTGGTGGTGGCCCTGGTGCTGCCGCAGTGGAAACTGTTCCGGCGGCTACCCACCTTCCGCAGCCTGCGGAAGTCCACCGTTACGACGTCGAGCTAGCCGGGAAGCGAAACGATGCTGAAAATCCAGAACGTACAGAAGACCTTCTTCGCCGGAACCGTCAACGAACGGATTGCGCTGGCGAACATCGACCTGGAGCTGGCTGCCGGGGAATTCCTCACGGTGATTGGCAGCAACGGCGCCGGCAAATCCACGCTGCTGAACATGGTTTCCGGCAAGCTGCGGCCGGACACCGGGTCAATCGTCATTGACGGCAGGGACGTCACCCGGCTGCAGGACCACCAGCGGGCCCGTTACATCGGCCGCGTGTTCCAGGACCCGATGGCCGGCTCCGCACCCCAGCTGAGCATTGAACAGAACATGTCCATCGCTTACGAGCGCGGCAAGGCCCGCGGCCTGGGCTGGGGTGTCACAGCCAAGAAGCGCCAACTGTTCCAGGAAGAACTGAAGTCCCTGGAACTGGGCCTTGAAGGGCGGCTGAAGTCCAAGGTGGGGCTGCTCTCCGGCGGCCAGCGCCAGGCCCTGTCCCTGCTGATGGCCACCTTCAGCGAACCCAAGATCCTCCTGCTGGATGAGCACACAGCAGCCCTGGATCCACAGCGCGCCGCGCTGGTCTCCCGGCTGACCGGAGAGATTGTGCAGCGCCACCGGCTGACAACCCTCATGGTCACGCACAACATGCAGCAGGCACTGGACCTGGGCACCCGGCTGATCATGATGCATGAGGGCCGGATCATCCTGGATCTGGACAGCACGCAGAAGGCCGAAATGACCGTCCCCGACCTGCTGCACGAGTTCGAGAAGATCAAGGGCAGCCTGGACGACAGGACCCTGCTTCAGTAGCGGCGTCCGGACAGCAGATACCGAAAGTGCCCCCTTCGCGAAACATCGACGGGGGCACTTTCCGTCGTTTCGCTGCGGAGATCCTGGAATCTTTGGCATGCTTGGTTCTATGTCTAACCGAGCCGGTACCCCTGCCCAGCCCTCTGACCTCGTTGACCTGACGGCGCTTCTGGATGCCTACTTCGACGTCGCACCCGACCTCTCGGATCCGGGACAGCGCGTCGCGTTCGGCACCTCGGGCCACCGCGGCAGCTCACTCAACGCGGCATTCAATGAACCGCACATCGCCGCCATCACGCAGGCGATCGTGGAGTACCGCACCGGCCAGGGAATCACCGGACCGCTGTTTATGGGCAAGGACACCCATGCCCTCTCCGAACCGGCACAGAACACCGCCCTGGAGGTACTGGCGGGCAACGGCGTCAACGTGCTGATCGACGCGCGGACCGGTTACACACCCACCCCGGCGCTGAGCCACGCCATCCTGACGCACAACGCCACCCGGACCGACCAGGCGGACGGGATTGTGATCACCCCGTCCCACAACCCGCCGGCCGACGGCGGCTTCAAATACAACCCGCCCTCCGGCGGGCCCGCAGATTCGGAAACCACGTCCTGGATCGCTAACCGCGCCAACGAACTGCTCGAAAACGGGCTGCGGGGCGTCAAGCGCATCCCGCTGGGCCAGGCCCGGCTGGCGGACTCCGTGGGGTCGTACGATTTCCTGCAGCACTACGTCGGTGATCTCGGCTCAGTCCTGAACATGGAGGCCATCGCTTCCTCGGGCCTGCACATCGGCGCCGATCCCATGGGCGGGGCTTCGGTCGACTACTGGGCTGCCATCGGTGAACATTACGGCCTGAACCTCACCGTGGTGAATCCCAGCGTGGATCCGCAGTTCGGCTTTATGACGCTGGACTGGGACGAGAAGATCCGGATGGATTGCTCCTCTCCCCACGCCATGGCCTCGCTGATCGCCCAGGCGGGCCAGTACGACATCGCCACCGGTAACGACGCCGACGCCGACCGGCACGGGATCGTCACTCCGGACGCCGGCCTGATGAACCCGAACCACTACCTTGCCGCGGCCGTGGAATACCTCTATGCCAACCGCTCCGGCTGGCGCGGGGATGCCATGGTCGGGAAGACCCTCGTCTCCTCCTCCATGATCGACAGGGTCACCGCCAGCCTGGACCGCCGCCTGATGGAGGTCCCGGTGGGCTTCAAGTGGTTTGTCCCGGGCCTGCTCTCCGGCGAAGTGGCCTTCGGCGGAGAGGAATCCGCCGGCGCGTCCTTCCTGCGCCTGGACGGAACGGCCTGGACCACGGATAAGGACGGCATCCTGCTGGCCCTGCTCGCTTCCGAAATCACAGCGGTCACTGAGAAGACCCCGTCGCAGCACTACCGCGAACTCACCGGCCGTTTCGGGGATCCGGTCTACGCCCGGGTTGATGCCCCGGCCACCCGGGAACAGAAGGCAGCGCTGTCCAAGCTGGCGCCGTCGGACGTCACCGCCACCACCCTGGCCGGCGAGGACATCACCGCCCGCCTGACCGAGGCGCCGGGCAACGGCGCGGCCGTAGGAGGCCTCAAAGTCACCACGGAGAACGCCTGGTTCGCGGCCCGCCCCTCCGGCACCGAGGACGTCTACAAGATCTACGCCGAATCGTTCAAGGGGGCAGAGCACCTGCGCCAGGTCCAGGACGAGGCCAAGGCGATCGTCGACGGCGTCATCTCCTAGCTGATCACCCAACTGCCTGCGGCTCCTGGCCTTCGCCGGGAGCCGCAGGCAGTTTTGGCCGGTTAGAGCAGGCGGCGCAGGATCCGGGACTTGAGCCCGTTGTAGGGCGGATAGGCGAACCGCAGGGTGTCCAGCAGCGTGCCCTTGGAGAATACGGGCCGCAGCTGGCTGAACGTGTCAAAGGAAGCCCTGCCGTGATACGCGCCCATTCCGCTGGCGCCGGTGCCGCCAAACGGCAGTTCGGGGACGGCCAGCTGCACGATTGCCGCATTGTGGTTCACGCTGCCGGCCCGGATTCCTTCCTCAAACCGCCGCTGCTGCGCCGCAGAGGAGGTGAACAGGTAGGACGCCAGCGGAGCCGGCCGCGAGTTGATGATGTCCAGGGCGGCACCGAGGTCCGGCACGGTGAGCACAGGCAGGATCGGCCCGAAAATCTCCTCCTGCATCACGGGCGCGTCCAGCGGGACCCCGGTCAGCACCGTCGGCTCCAGGTAAAGGCTGTCCCGGTCGCTGCGCCCGCCGAAGGCGACTGTCCCGCCCTGGAGGTAGGCGTTGAGCCGGTCGAAATGGCTTTCATTGATGATTCGGCCGAAGTCCGGGCTCCGGGACGGATCCTTGCCAACAAACTCACGGATGGCCTCGCCGAGGTGCTTCACCAGTTTCGGTGCAACGTCCGGCGTCGCCAGCACATAGTCCGGAGCCACGCAGGTCTGCCCGGCGTTCAACAGCTTTCCGTACACCAGCCGCCGTGCGACGGTGGCCAGGTTCCCGTCCAGCACGACGGCGGGAGACTTGCCGCCCAGCTCCAGGGTCACCGGCGTCAGGTGTTCCGCGGCGGCCCGCATCACCACCTTGCCAACACGTTCACCACCGGTGAAGAAGATGTGGTCGAAGCGTTCCTTCAGCAGCGCTTCGGATTCCGCCTGCGCCCCTTCGATCACCACCACGGCCTCGGAATCCAAATACCGGGGCAGCAGGCGGGCCAGTGTCCGTGAGGTTTCCGGGGCAAGTTCGCTGGGTTTGAGGACCGCGGCGTTGCCGGCTGCCAGGGCACCGATCAGCGGCGCCAGCAGCAGCTGCACCGGGTAGTTCCACGGGGCGATGATCAGCACCACGCCCAGGGGCTGGGGTTCGGTGCGGGCCGACGCCGGCTGCAGGCCGAGTGGAACCGGCACCTTCCGGCTACGGGCCCAGCCGTCCAGGTGTTTCAGCGCGTATTCGGTCTCGGAACGCGTGATGGAAACCTCCGTCAGGTAGGCCTCCAGCGAATTCTTGCCCAGGTCAGCACGCAGAGCCGCGACCAGGTCCTCCTCGCGTTCGGAGAGCAGCTCCAGCAGTGCCTTCAGCTGCCCGCGCCGCCAGGAAAGCGGGCGGGTCCGGCCGGAATCGTAGGTCTTCCGGACCGCAGCTATGCGCGCCGGAACGCTCTCAACGCCGGTTCCCCAACGGGTTTCAGTTTCTGCGCTCATGCCCGGATCCTCGTTCCCTGGTTCTGCTGGTCCTGGTTTTGCTGCTCCTGCTGGTCCCGCGCAGCGGGGTACGGCTCCGGCGCCATCAGCACCCCCGCAGGACGGCCCGCTCCTTGCCGGTAAAATATCCGGTGGCGTGCAACTTTAGGCGTGCTAGCCATGCCGCACCGGTAACATTCTCCACGATTCATTCCCCCTTGTCCTTTGGAAGGCACACGTATGAGCAGGCTCGGCACAGACTGGACGATTCACGGCGATGGCAAGACCATTCGGCCCGGTGCCTATGTAGCCCCCGACGAACGTCTCTCCTGGCCCAGGACCATCGGGATCGGCTCCCAGCACGTGGTCGCCATGTTTGGCTCCACGTTCCTGGTTCCGCTGCTGACCGGGTTCCCGCCGGCCACCACTTTGCTGTTCTCCGGCATCGGGACCATCCTGTTCCTGATCATCACGGCAGGAAAAGTTCCCAGCTACCTGGGCTCATCCTTCGCGTTCATTGCACCCATCGGTGCCGCCGTGAACCAGCACGGTCCCGGCGGAGCCCTGGGCGGCATCATCATGGCCGGCGCCACGCTTTTCCTGATCGGCCTGGCAGCGCAGCTGGCCGGAACCCGCTGGATCCAGGTCCTCATGCCGCCGATCGTCACCGGCGCGATCGTTGCGCTGATCGGCCTGAACCTGGCTCCCACCACCAAAACCAACTACGAGGCCGGTCCGGTCACAGCCACCATCACCGTGGTGGCGATCCTGCTGTGCACCGTGCTGTTCAAGGGCCTGATCGGCCGGCTCTCGATCCTGGTCGGGGTGCTCGCCGGTTACGTGGCCGCAATCATCCAGGGTGAAGTGGACTTCGAGGCGATCAACGACGCCGGCTGGTTCGGCCTGCCCGAGTTCACCGCGCCCACCTTCCACTTCAACGTCATCGGGCTCTTCGTACCGGTGGTGCTGGTGCTGGTTGCCGAGAACATCGGCCACGTGAAGTCCGTGGCAGCGATGACCGGCCGCAACCTGGACCCCTACACCGGCCGTGCCCTGATGGCCGACGGCGTCGCCACCATGCTGGCCGGGTCCGGCGGCGGCTCCGGCACCACCACCTACGCCGAGAACATCGGTGTTATGGCAGCCTCCCGCGTGTACTCCACCGCGGCCTACTGGGTGGCAGGCATCGTGGCCGTGCTGCTGAGCCTCTTCCCGAAGTTCGGCGCCCTGATCGCCACCATTCCCGCCGGTGTCCTCGGCGGTGCCGGCGTGGTGCTGTACGGCATGATCGGCATCCTGGGCGTGCGGATCTGGGTCGACAACCGGGTGAACTTCTCCAACCCGATCAATCTCTCCGTGGCCGGCGTGGCGCTGGTGGTCGGCATCGCCAACTACACCTGGAACGTTGCCGGGCTGACCTTTGAAGGCATTGCGCTTGGCACGGCCGCAACCCTGGTGATCTACCACGGCATGTCCGCGATCGCCCGCTGGCGGGGCACCATGCCGGACGAGCCGCAGGAAGACGTCGGCGCGACGCCCTCCAGCCTCGGCTAAGAGCGGCGATACAGCTGGTTCAGGCCCCTTCGAGGGCCGCACGGGTGGCCCGGGCGAGGTAATAGTCTGCCCGGGCCATTGCGTCTTCCGGGCTCGGTGCCAGGTCCAGCAGGCTGACGGCAGCCTCCACCCCGTATTCCGCCAAATCCTTGGGGTCCAGAGTGATCCTCCCGGCAATCAGCACCACGGGGATCCCGGCACTGGCCGCCAAGCGGGCAACTTCCAGGGGAGCCTTGCCGAACCGGGACTGGTCATCCAGTGATCCTTCGCCGGTCAGGA
This sequence comes from Arthrobacter gallicola, assembly GCF_014836775.1. Taxonomy (GTDB): domain Bacteria; phylum Actinomycetota; class Actinomycetes; order Actinomycetales; family Micrococcaceae; genus Arthrobacter_B; species Arthrobacter_B gallicola. The sequence goes on along the minus strand of NZ_JACSQD010000002.1, from coordinate 431,956 downwards.
CCAGGTCCGCGCCGGCCAGCGCGGGAATCAGCCCCACCAGGTCCGCGATAAGACCGAATCCGGGTTCCAGCACGGCGCCCGTGAAGGCCAGAAACGCTGCCGGAAATCCGCCGGCTGCACCGGCGCCGGGAATATCGACGTCGACGCCGGTGGCTTCCTTCAGCAGCCGGGCCCAGTTCTCCAGCGCCTCGTCGAGCAGCAGCCGGGCGGAGCTGTCGGCCCCCTTTTGCCCGCCGAAAACCTGCGCAGCGCCGTCGGATCCGGTCAGCGGGTTGGTGACATCGGCGGCGATCCGGATGCTGATGTCCGCCAGCCGCGGGTCCAGGCCGGATCCGTCGACGGCGGCGGCGAGGGCCAGTCCGGCTCCTCCGGGCGGCACGGGGCTGCCGTCCGCCGCCAGGATCTGCAGTCCCAGCGCCTGGAGCGCACCGGCACCGCCGTCGGTCATGGCTGATCCGCCGATGCCGAGGATGATCTCGCTGGCGCCGGCGTCAAGGGCCGCGCTGATGAGCTGGCCGGCGCCGTAACTCGAAGCGGCCAGGGAGGACTGCACGGTGGGTTCCACCAGCATCAGCCCGGAGGAGCGAGCGGTCTCGATGACCGCCGTCGTACCGTCCAAGGCCCATACGGCCGTGATGTCCCGGCCCATCGGTCCCCGGACGCGGCTGGTCTGTTCCACCGCCCCGGCGGCCAGCGCCGCCTCAAGGGTTCCCTCGCCTCCGTCCGCGACGGGCAGCCGGGTGACTTCGGCGTCCGGATACACCGCCAGTACACCCTGGGCCATGGCTGCTGCGGCTTCGTCGGCACTGAGGCTGCCTTTGAACTTATCCGGGGCTATGAGGACGCGCATGGGTTCCATCCTGCCAGCGTTTCCGTGGCCGGGACAGCGGGACACCAGGCGCGCCGGGGAGCCCTCAGTCCGCCGGGCCCTGCGGCCAGGAACCACGGGCGTGAAGCGCCGCTGCCAGCTCATCGGCGCGGTCGGAGACCAGTCCGTCGACGCCGAGATCCAGCAGGGACTCCATCAGTTCCTTCTGGTTGACGGTCCAGACGTGCACCTGGATGCCGGCGCGGTGGCAGCGCCGCAGGAATGCCGGAGTCACCACCGGAAGCGTCCGGAAACGCAGCGGAACCTGGACGCACTGGAACCGTCCCGCCCGGGCCACCATGCGGCCCAGTCCGAGAGGAGAAAGCAGCAGCAGTGCGGTGGCGAAGGATCCGGCGGAGCTGGCCGCGGGCCGGCTCAGCTTCCGCAGGCAGCGCAGCCGGCGCCGGTCGGAGAACGAGGTGACCAGGACCCTGTCATGGGCCTGGTGCTTTTCGATCAGCGCTGCGAGCGCCTCGGCTCCGGCTGTGTCTTTGATGTCCACATTCAGGCGCATCCAGGGCCAGCGGACCAGCAGCTCCTCGAACGTTGGAATGGGCTCGGTTCCCCCCACCCGGACGTCCTGCAGCTCCCGCAGGCTTCTGCTGGCGATGGGGCCGCTGGCGTCCGTCACCCGGTCCAGTGTCTCGTCGTGGAAGGCCATCAGGACACCATCGCTGGTGGTCCGGACATCTGTCTCCAAGTAGCCGAATCCCAGTTCCGCGGCAGCTTTGAAGGCAAACATGGTGTTTTCCAGCCCCGCCGGAGAGAAGCCGCGGTGGGACAGGCCAAGCGGGCCGGGCGCGGAGCCCGGCGCTGGGGGAACGTAGTACGGCAATGAGTTCGGCACGGCAGGGTTCACAGGGTGTACTTTATCCTCAGCGCGCGGCAGCTGCGGGGGCCCGGCACCGGTCCACCGTGCCGGGAGCGCCACTACAATGGCGGCACGGGCGGGAGCCTGCGGCGCAGCAGCCAGGGAGGTGGCCGAATGCAGCACAGAGTCCCTGCCTGGCACCGGGGCCGGCGGTTAGTGCGGTGGCCGGCGGACGCGCTGCGGAGAAGCGTACGCCGGGCGCCGGTAACGCTCTGTTTCGTGGTTTTGTTCTGGGTGCTCGGCCTCCTGACCGCGACCATCGCGTCGGGTCCGGAGGAACCGCTGCTGGACTGGGTCAGCGTCTCCTCCGAGTCCCTGCCGGAATACTGGCCCTCGCTGCTCCTTTCCGCTTTGTGGGCCAACGGCCTGCCCGGCTATATCAGCGGAACCGTCCTGGCGCTGGTAATGGGAGCCGCCGCAGAAAAAATCCTGGGGAGCAGGCGGTTCCTCGCGGCAGCCCTCTGCACCCAGGTCTCAGGTGCCCTGCTCGCCACCGGCTTCGCTGCCGTCTCGGGCTTCTTCTTCGGCGACTGGGGCCGGGAACTGACAGCGGAGTCATTTGTGGGGCCGGTGGCCTTCCTGTGCGGAGCGGCGGCAGCAGCCAGCGCAGGCCTCGAAACCCTCTGGCGCCGGCGGCTGCGCCTGCTCCTCTTCACCCTGCTGGTACTGCTGGCCCTGTATTCGGGTTCCTTCCAGGACGTTATGGCCCTTGGCGCCGCAGTGACGGGGGGATTCTGCGGTCCGCTGCTGTTCCACCGCCGCCCCCGGCTGCGGTGGAAGATCGCCTCCACGCGCCGGGAGGCCCGGGTGCTGGTGGCTCTGGCGGTGCTGGCCTCCGCTGTTGGTCCTGTCCTGGCCGCCCTAAACGCCCACGCCGTGGGCCCGCTGTCCGTGCTGCGCTACCTCTTCACCTATGTGGAGACAACCAACCCCCAGGATCTGGCCGAGCTGTGCGCCGACGCCGGACGCCGGGTCGAGTGCAGTGCCGCCCGCTTTGAGCTTCATGCCGGTCCGGCAGGGTTTTTCCTGGCCATCCTGCCGCAGGTGCTGCTGCTGGTTTTTTCGGACGGACTGCGCCGGGGCCGCCGCTTCGCCTGGGTGGCCGCCCTGATCCTGCAGGCGGGCCTCACGGTGGCGGCCGGTTTCCGGATCTACCGGTTCCTGACCGGAAATCCTGCCGGAGAACGGTACGAGTTTGGCGAGGTGGAACAACCGCTGGCCCTGGTACTGCCCATGCTGGTTCCGGTGGCTGTCATTGTGCTGCTGGCGGCCACCGGGAGGCTGTTTACGGTTTCGGCTCCCTCCGGCACCTACCGCAGGCTCACGGTGCGCGTTGCTCTTTCCGCGGTGGTGCTTGCGGCCTGCTATGTCGCCGGCGGCTATGTGGTCCGCACCGGTTTCACTCCGGAAGCGACGGCGCAGGCTCTGCTGGCGGACCTGCCGCAACGGTTCCTCCCTGTGCTGGAACTGAGGAACCACTCGCCCTCCCTCCTTCCCCAGACGCTTCCGGCAGCCATTTTGTATGAGGGAGTGGGTGTTCTCTTTTGGGCCCTCACCTGTGTTCTGCTCATACGCTCCTTCCTCCTCCCGGCGCCGGAGCAGCACCCCGAGGACGTGGACCGCGCCCGCGCTCTGCTGACCAGCCAGGGCGGCGGCACACTGTCCTGGATGACCTTGTGGGCCGGGAACTCCTACTGGTTCGCCCCGACCGGGAACTCCTACATCGCCTACCGGGAAGGGTTTGGCGTGGCACTGACAGTCGGCGATCCGGTGGGCCCGGAAGCTGAACGCCGGGAAGCCATCCTGGGGTTCCTGGCATTCTGCGGTGACCAGGGCACAACCCCCTGCTTTTATTCGGTGGGTGCAGGAACGGAGGGCATTACCTCCGGTCAGGGGTTCGCCAGTCTTCAGGTCGCTGAAGAAACTGTCCTGGAACTCGGCTCATTGGCCTTCAAGGGCAAGAAGTTCCAGGACCTGCGCACGGCACTGAACCGGGCGGAAAAATCCGGCGTCCATGCGGAATGGACCACGCTCGGCACCGCACCCCTGTCCGTGATCGACCAGATCCATGTCATTTCCGAAGAGTGGGTGGCAGACAAGCACATGCCGGAGATGGGATTTACCCTCGGCGGGCTGGAGGAAATGGAGGATCCCGGGGTCCGGTTGCTGGTTGCCATCGATGAGGACCGGACCGTCCACGGCGTAACGTCCTGGCTGCCCGTCTATCAGGACGGCCGCATCCGCGGCTGGACGCTGGACTTTATGCGGCGGCGCAGCCGCGGATTTCCTGCGGCCATGGACTTCCTGATCGCTTCGGCCGCCCTGTCCCTGCAGGAAGAGGGGTACAGGTTCCTCAGCCTTTCCGGCGCACCGCTGGCGCGGGCCAGGGACAGCGCCGGGCGGGAGGAGAACCCTCCGGCGATGGACTGGCTCCTGGACCGCCTCGGCACGGCCCTGGAACCGGTCTACGGGTTCCGGTCCCTTCTGGCGTTCAAAGCCAAATTCGCGCCGCGCTACATTCCGCTGTACATGGCCTATCCGGACGCTGCTGCTCTGCCGGCGATTGGAAACTCGCTCAGCCGCGCCTACCTGCCCCACGTCTCCGTGGGCCAGGGGCTGAGCATGGCCCGCCGAATCGTCGGCACCCCGCGGTGAAGGACCGGTTCCGATGAATGTCCCCCTGACCACCGGCGCCGTGCCGATCGCAGCGCTGTGCTTGGGGGCGCTGTCAGTCATCTGGCTCTGCTGGGGGCCCAGACGCCACCTCACCCGGGTTGTTCCCCTGGCGGCGCTGACCGCAGCGGCTTTCACCCTGGTGCTGTTCTTCCTGGCTGAGTATGCGTTTCACTGGTGGAACGCGGCACTGCCGCGCTATCTGTACTTATATTCCTTCCTGGCCATATTTGCTGAGTTCCTGGCGGTCCGGCGGTTTCTGACCGCCAGCGGACTTGTCCGGCGGGCACTTCCCGTCCTGGCCGGGGCCCTCGTCCTTGCGGCGCTCTTCTCCGCGGTTAACACGGCCTTTGGCCAATACCCAACCCTTTCCGCGTTTTTCGCGCAGCCCTGGACATCCAGCGGGCCTCTGCCCACCCGCACCCCGCCGGAGCCGGTTCCCCCTCCGGTCAACGAAACGTCCTGGCAGCCGCCGCCGGACATGCCGCACACGGGAAGTGTCTTCTCCGTCACCATCCCGGAATCGGGATCCGGGTATCCGTCCAACCCCGCCCTGGTCTACCTGCCACCCGCGTACCTTGCCTCTCCTCCGGCGCAGAACCTTCCCGTGCTGGTCCTGCTCCACGGGCAGCCGGGTGCCCCTTCGGACTGGTTCACCGCAGGGCAGCTCACCCAGGTCATGGATGATTTCGCTGCGGCGCACAACGGACTGGCGCCCGTCGTCGTTGTGCCGGATCTCTCGGCCGCCGGGGCCGCCAACTGGCCGCTGTGCCTGGACTCAAACGCGGGCCGGTCTGCGACGTACCTGTCCGTGGACCTTCCGGCCTGGGTCAGGGAAAACCTCGCCTCGGGACTCACCGATGCCCGGCAGTGGGCTGTTGCCGGGTACTCCTATGGGGGAACCTGTTCGCTGCAGCTGGCGGTCAACTTTCCGCAGGTCTATCCCACGTTCCTGGATATCGCAGGGGAGAGCGAACCCACTGTGCCGGACGGTCGCGGGGCCCTGATCAAGACCTACTTCGGCGGTGACGCTTCGGCGTTCGCCGCGCAGAACCCCCTGGACCTGCTCAAGGAGGGTCGTTTCCCCGACAGTGCCGGAATCGTGGTGGTGGGGCGGGACGACTCGCTCTACGCACCCCAGGGGCAGCAGGTGTTCGACGCCGCGCAAGCCGCCGGGATGGACGTCCAGCTCCAGGAACTCGACGGCGGGCACTCCTGGACGGTCTGGAAGGCAGGGTTGGTCAACAACCTCGACTGGCTGGGCCGGCGCCTTGGCATACTAGGACAATGATCGAGGCCGCCCGCCGCCAGCTGGAGCACTTGCTCGCCGCAGTGACCGGCGTGCTGGGCCGTCACGGAGCCCTCGTCCTGACCCTGGCAGCCGGCCTGGTTCCAGCCCTGCTCCTCACCCTGGCTGCTGCCGGCGTTTACGACGCTGTGGTGGAAGAGGACGGTGTGGCCGGCCTGGACCAGCCCGTGCTTGAAGCGGCTTTGGCCGTCCGCAGCCCCGCACTGGACAGTGCGGTCACGTGGTTGACGAACCTGGGCGGCACGGTGGGCCTGCCGCTGATCGCCGGTGCCGCGGTCCTGGCCCTGTGCTGGTGGAAACGCAGCTGGACCCCGCTGCTGCTGGTGGCAACGGCCGCCGCGGGCTCCCTGCTGCTCACCGTGGCAGGAAAGTCGATTGTGGGCAGGCACCGGCCGGCTCTGGAAGACGCCGTGCCGCCGTACGAATATTCAGCGTCATTCCCGAGCGGGCATTCGCTGAACTCCCTGGCGGTTATCGGCACCCTGGCGTATCTCCTGGTGCTGTACCTGCACTCCCGCTGGGTGCGGACCGCCGTTCTAGCCGGGGCCGCCGTTTTTATTGCCGCGGTGGGGTTAAGCCGGGTCTACCTGGGCCATCACTGGCTCACGGATGTGCTGGTCGCATGGACCCTCGGCCTGGCGTGGCTGGCCATCATCATCACCGTCCACCAGCTGCTTCACCGGCGGAACACCGCTGCAGACGGCGGGTCCGGACCGGCGGCGGATGAAGCCGGCAGGAATTAGAGCTCCCGGAGCAGGTCCTCCAGCACCTGCGCCACGCCGTCTTCGGCGAAGGACGGCGCGACGGCGGACGCTGCGGCCCGCACCTGCGGATGGCCGGATGCCATGGCGTACCCGCGGCCGGCCCAGCACAGCATCCGCAGGTCATTCGGCATATCGCCGAACGCCACTACCTCGGCCGGTCTGATCCCGAGCGAACCGGCGTATTCGGCGAGGGTCACTACCTTGTCCAGTCCCGGGGCGGACATCTCCAGCAGCGGGACCGAGGGTGCCGAGTGCGTGGTGGACACCAGATGGGCAACCGCAGGCTGGACAGCCGCCAGGAACTCATCCGGATGGACGTTATCCACCCGGGCCAAAAACTTCACCACGCGCGCATCAGCACCGAGGGACTGTTTCAAGGGCGCCGGAGTGACTTCTCCCAGCAGGTCAGCACCGCCGGATTCCAGGAAGCCCGGTTCCAGGTGGAAACCCTCCACCGTTTCGGCCGCGAAACTGACGGCGGGATAGAGGCTGCGGATAATGCCGGCAGCCTGGAACATACCCTCCAGCCCCAGCGGCCGGGACCAGGTGACTTCGCCGGCCAGCAGATCGTAGAGGATAGCCCCGTTGGAGCAGATGACGGTTCCGGTGTGGCCAATCTGCTCCCGCAGCGGATTCAACCAGCGCGGCGGACGTCCCGTGACGAAAACGACTTCAATTCCGGCGTCCATGCATTTACGGAACGCGTTGACCGTCCGGTCACTGATCCGGTTGTCCGGCCCCAGAATGGTCCCGTCCAGGTCACTTGCCACCAGCCGCATGTCCCGCCCTTTCGTCGGCTTCCAGACTAGCCCGGCCGGCGTGTTTATGCCCCGGGCAGCCCGCCGCCCGCAGCCAGCCGGTGCTAGCGAAGTTCGGAACGGTAGGGCGGGTCGGCTCCAGGACGCGAGACAGTGATCGCAGCGGCGCGGGCAGCGTAGGCAAGGATCGCTTCCAGGTCTCCGACGCCGATCTTCCGCAGTTCCGGCCGGCGGGCACCGCCGTCGAAGTTCCGGTCCATCAACCCGGCCAGCAGCGCCGACATAAAGGAATCCCCCGCACCGACGGTGTCTGCAACGCTCACGGTCACGGCGGGGACCTCGCAGGCTCCGCAGGCAGCCACGGCCCAGGGTCCCCGGGACCCGCGGGTCACGACGACGATTCCCGGGCCCATTCCCAGCCACCGCCGTGCGGAGGACTCCGCCGGTTCATCGGGGTAGAGCCAGGCGAGATCCTCCTCCGAGGCCTTAACGACGTCGGCCAGGCGGACGAACTTCTCCGCCTGGTCCCGGGCGTAGGACACATCGGTGATGATGGTGGGGCGGCAGTTCGGGTCATAAGTGATTGTGGCCTGGGGATGTGCGCGTTCGACGGCGGTCAGGACCTCATCCGAACCGGGCGAGAGCATGGTCGCGATGGATCCCGTGTGCAGCACCGTGGTGCCCTCCAGCAGCCGGGGCAAGGCATCCGCCAGTCCCGGCAGCGTCCACTCAAGGTCGAAGGTATACCGTGCGCCGCCGGCGGGATCCAGGGTGGCGGTCGCAACGCTGGTTGGCCGGTCATCCGCGGGGAAGGCGTTCAGGACTGAGTTTTCCTTGAGATGCTCGGAAATCAGCAGCCCGTAGGCATCAGCGCCGAACCGGCCCACAAACTGGACCGGGCGGCCCAGGCGGGCCACGCCAACGGCAACATTCATGGGGCTCCCGCCAGGATGGGACCTGCGGGGTGCAGTATCGCTGAGGACTTCGTCGACCAGGGCTTCGCCAATGACTGTGAGCACGCCCTCAACCTACCGACCGGACAGGGCGCGGCGCTACCCGGCGGCAGCTTGGGCTGCGTCAGCCAGCGCCTGGAGGACGCCGTTCCAGGCCGGTGTGCCGGGAGTGATCAGGCCGTAGTGATCACCGGGAACCAGGCGCAGCTCCGCCGCGCCGCCCGCTGCCACAGCCGCCGCCGTGTAGGACTCCGCCAGCTCCAGCGGCACATCCGCGTCCTGGTCTCCGTGCAGGACGAAAACCGGAGCAGCCGCGGGGACCTGCAGAGTTGGATCGGCCAGCCGGTACCGGTCCGGGTCCTCGTCCGGGCGGGCGCCGAGAAAGTCACTGACAGCGCCGCCGCTTAATCCCAGGTCGTGGGCGCGGCGCAGATCCAGCACGCCGGATTGGCTGACGACGGCGGCCAGCGGTACCCGGGCGCGCGGGCTGCGGCTGGCCGGGCCGCCGGTTCCCGTGCAGCGGTCCCCCGCCGCCCACACCGCGAGGTGGCCGCCGGCGGAGTGGCCCAGTGCAATAACCGGGGGCGGGATTTTCCCCTGGGGGTCCTGGAGAGCCTTCAGTTCTGCCAACGCATCAATGCCGGCGGCGACGTCCTGGAAGGTTTCCGGCCAGCCGCCGCCGCTACCCGCCCGGCGGTATTCCAGGTTGACCACCGCCCAGCCGCGGGCGGCGAGGTCCGCCGCTGCCGGGCGGCCCAGGTCCAGGGTGTACCCGGAGCGCCAGTACCCGCCATGGATAATCACCACGGTTCCCCGGGCCCGCTGCCCGGGCGGGAGCGTAAGCTCGCCGAACTGGTCCGGATGATCCCCGTACTGAAACCGTTCCGGCATGGCTCCCCCTGTTTCTGGCGCGGGCAGGCGCCGGATCTTGCCCGGTCCCACCTCCGGACCGTGCCGGCCCCGCGGCAGGCATCGGACCGGCGCGCAACTGGGCCGGCGCGCAACTGGGCCGCCGTCGTCCTAATCTGGAGATGAGCCTATCCGCAGGACGCGGAGGTCCGCCCGCGCCGTCACCGGCGTGGCCTAGGCTGGCAGAAACGGCGAAAGGACAATCGTGAGCGCGTGGGACACCCTGGATGACCGGCTGCGGCCGATAGTCCAGGCCAGTACGGATGAATATGCCCGGGTCCGCCCGGCGCTGGAGTCCGTGACGGCGGAGATGGAAGCCAGCCTGCGGGCAGTTTTCGCGGACAGCCCGGTCAAGCCGCTGTTCATCGCCTCCCGGACCAAAACCGTGGAGTCCTTCCGGGACAAGGCTTCCCGGACACTCCCGGCCGAAGATGCCAGCGAAGTCCCTACCCTCCTGTTCCCTGACCCACTGCGGAACCTGACGGACCTGGTGGGTGTCCGTGTGATCATGACCCTGCCGCACGAGGTTGATGAAGCCGCGAACCTGATCAAGCGGCAGCGTGCCGAGTTCGACTGCCGCGGCGACCGGGAGAAGGACATCGGGTCGATCGAATCCGGCACCTACGGTTATTCCAGCCGGCACCTGATTCTGCGCACCATCCAGAATGAGACGGTGCGGGAGTTCCACCGGCTGCTGGAACCCACGCAGAAGCCCAACGGCAGCTACCTCTTCGAGGTGCAGATCCGCACCGTGCTGGCCCATGCCTGGTCTGAAATCGAACACGACATCCGGTTCAAGGCCGGCGACCCGCGGGCGTGGAGCCCGTATTTCGACCGGCAGTTCATTGCCACCGCGGCCATGCTGGAGACGGTGGAGAACGAGTTTGCTGAGCTCCACGAGCGGTATGAAACGGTCACCGGTTTCTGGGACGAGGACGGTGAGGGCAGTGCACCGCTGACCCCGAACCGGATCCGCGATATCTGGATGACCCTGCTGCCCCACGTCAACCGCAAGGCCGGCGACGACTGGGGGTGGGCAGCGGAGCTGCTGGCCGCCCACGGGCTGAAGACCACCATGGACTTGGCCGGTCTGCTGCAGGCGGACGCCATCACCCGGGTGCGCGAAGCCCTGGACCACCGCTACTCGCCCGGGCCCGACCGGCTGCTCGATGACCTGCTGCTCTGGCGGTTCGGCAAGGCGCACATCGATCTCACCGCCGAGCCGGAGGACGCTCCGGTCAAACCGCGGCGCGAATCCCTGGGCCGGCGCTACCGGCAGATGCAGCTCTATCGGGCGCGGGAGAACTGACCCTTGTTTCTGCTGCCGATTGGGGACATCGCTCCGGCCCGCGGCGGCAGCGATGGCCCGAACCGGAGCGAACCGGCCCGGGTCGACAATCTGACCCGATCCTTGGATTGACGTGTAAGTTCGAGGTCAAACGGCCTGGCACCTGCGGCCGCCCTTCAGCGAGAGGAACGTCCATGGCAGCTTCCAAACCCCTGACCGCACGGAACACCATCGAGGAGTGGCTGGCCCACCCGGAAGGCGGCCCGATCCTGCGCGGTTTCCTGGCGCAGAGCGGCAGCGACGAAGCCGCTCTCGGCCCGGCGCGGAGCCTGAAACTGCAGCAGCTGGTGGACCTCAGCCAGGGCCAGATGCCGCAGGCTGCGGTCGATGAGCTGGTGAAGCAGGCCAACGGCGGGGTGATGCCCGAGCTGGAAGAGACGGTCCTGCCGGCCGTCGAAGGCCGGTTCGAGGGACGCACCGTCATTGTGACCGGTGCCGGCGCCGGCATCGGCCGTGCCACGGCAGCCCGCATCGCCCGGGAAGGCGGCCGCGTGATTGCGGTGGATATTGCCGAAGAGCGGGTTAAGGAACTGGCCGTGGAGCTGGGCGAAGCCATTGTTCCCGTGTCCGCGGACCTCACCGATCTGGACGCTGTGGACCGGATCATCGCCGCGGCCGGCGGGTCCATCGATGCCCTGGCGAACGTGGCCGGAATCAACGATGATTTCAGCCCGCTGCACGAGGTTTCCGATGCCATGTGGCAGAAGGTCTTCGCGGTTAATGTCGACGGCCTCGTCCGTCTGACCCGCGCGGTCCTGCCGCCCATGCTGGCGGCCGGCCGCGGGTCGATCGTCAATGTCACCTCAGAGGCCGGCCTGCGCGGCTCCTCCTCCGGTGTGGCCTATACCGCGTCGAAGCACGCCGTTGTGGGCATCACCCGCAGCGCCGCATTTATGTATGCCAAGGAAGGCATACGTGTGAACGCTGTTGCTCCGGGCGGTGTGGCCACCGGTATTCCCATGGGCGGGACAGTCTCGGAGTACGGCGAAGCCCGCCTGGGCCCGGCCCGCAGCAACGTCCCGAGCATCGCCTCAGCCGAGGATCTCGCTGCCTCGATCACCTTCCTGCTCAGCGACGACGGCGTGAACATCAACGGCGCAATCCTGCCCTCCGACGGCGGCTGGTCCGCGGTCTAAGCACAGCTCCCGAACAACGGCGGCGGCCGGCTCCCTTTCCTGCGAAGGGAACCGGCCGCCGTCGTGCTTTATGAAACTAGGAGCCGGACACTGCAGCCGCCAACTTATTCAGCGACTCCTCCAGCTCATCCTTGCTGATCATCGGGAAGGACACCTTCTTCAAGGTCTCCTTATCGGTGACCTTGCTCCAGTCGTAGGTGAGCGTGACTTCGGTGGACTCCGGACCCAGTGCGTCCAGCTCCCACATCCATTCCCAGCCCGCCGGCTCCGTGCCGGCCACGGCGGTCTGCCAGGCCAGGAGCTTGTTGGGGTCGAAGCCGGTCACATGGTTGTCCGTCTTGTAGTCGCCCATTTTCTGGTTGTGCATGTTCATGGTGAACACATCACCCACCTTGGCGATGCGGTCGGTTTTCTCATCCGAAATCACCATGCCGGCGCCATCCAGTTCGGGATGCCGTTCGGGGTTGGAGAGCAGGTGGAAAAGATCCCCTGCTGCGGCGTCGATAACGCGGGAAACGGAAATGGTTGACTGCTCGGTGGACATATTTCTCCTTCGTGTAGACGGATCATGCCATCCCCGCACGGGCGGTTGCCCGGCGCGGGAAATCTTAGTCAGCGGTGGACCGCTGTGCCTCTTCGAGGGTCCAGCCGCTGATAAAGGGCGGGTCCTGGCCCTCGTCGCGGGTGTACTGGCGGCAGCGTTCCCGCTCGTCCTGGAGCCACTGCCGGAAACCGGCCTGCGTGGATCCGAGCGACGGTACGCGGTCCAGCACGTCGATGGCCAATTGGAACCGGTCAATCTGGTTCAGCATGGCCATGTCGAACGGCGTGGTGGTGGTGCCCTCTTCCTTGTAGCCGCGCACGTGCAGGTTGCCGTGGTTGGTGCGCCGGTAGGTCAGCCGGTGGATCAGCCACGGATAGCCGTGGTAGGCGAAAATGACCGGCCTGTCCTGGGTGAACAGGGTGTCGAAATCCCGGTCGGAGAGTCCGTGCGGATGCTCGGCGGAGTCCTGCAGGCGCATCAGGTCCACCACGTTGACCACGCGGATCCGCAGCTCGGGCAGCTGCTCCTTAAGCAGGGCAGCCGCGGCCACGGTTTCCAGGGTGGGGACGTCGCCTGCACAGCCCATAACGACGTCGGGATCAGGTTTCGCGCCCGGCCCGGTGTCTTCGCTGCCGGCAAAGTCCCACACCCCGATGCCGCGCTTGACGTGCAGTTTTGCTTCCTCCGGGGCCAGCCAGACCGGGGCCGGCTGCTTTCCGGAGATCACCACGTTCACCCGGTTCCGGGTACCGAGGATGTGCTGGGCGACGGCCAGCAGGGTATTGGCGTCCGGCGGCAGGTACACCCGGATGACGTCAGCTTTTTTGTTGACCACGTGGTCGATGAAGCCGGGGTCCTGGTGCGAAAAACCGTTGTGGTCCTGTTGCCAGACGTGGCTGGAGAGCAGGTAGTTCAACGAGGCGATGGGCTGGCGCCAGGACAGTTCCCGGCTGACCTTGAGCCACTTGGCGTGCTGGTTGAACATGGAGTCGACAATGTGGACGAAGGCTTCGTAGCAGTTGAAGACGCCGTGCCGGCCGGTCAGCAGGTAGCCCTCCAGCCAGCCTTCACAGAGGTGTTCGCTGAGCACTTCCATCACCCGGCCGCTGCGGGCCAGGTGCTCGTCCACCGCCTCGATCCGCTGCTGCCAGACCTTGTCCGTAACGCCGTAAACCTCCTGCAGCCGGTTCGACGCCGTTTCGTCCGGCCCGAAGATGCGGAAGTTTTCCGGGTTTAGCCGGATAATTTCCGCCAGGTAGCGGCCCAGGTTCAGCATCGGACTGACCCGCTCGCTGCCGGGCTGAGCGGTTTCGACGGCGAAGTCGGCGTAGGCGGGCAGCCGGAGGTCGCGCAGCAGGTGCCCGCCGTTGGCGTACGGGGTGGCACTCATCCGTGCATCCCCGGCGGGTGCCAGGCCGGCAATTTCCTGGCGGAGCCGCCCCGCGCCGTCGAACAGTTCCTCGGGCCGGTAGGACTGCAGCCACTCTTCAAGCTGCGCGAGGTGCTCCGGGTTCTCGTGGACTTCGGAGAGCGGCACCTGGTGGGCCCGCCAGGTACCCTCAACCTGCTTGCCGTCCACGGTCTGCGGCCCGGTCCAGCCCTTCGGGGAGCGGAAAACAATCATCGGCCAGCGCGGAGCGTGCTCCTGGGCGCGTTCATGGGTGGCGGCGGCCTGCGGAGCGTCCGCGGGGACGGCCAGTTTGCTCCCCGTCCGGTAGGGCTCCTGGATGGCGCGGATCTCGGCGAGGCAGGTGCCCAGCGCAGCGGCGAAGTCCTCATGCGCGGCCATGACCGCGGCTGGATCCTCCACCGTCACCACGTGCGGGTGGAAGCCGTAGCCTTCCAGGAGTTTGAGCAGCTGCGCTTCGGGCATCCGCGCCAGAACCGTGGGGTTGGCGATTTTGTAGCCGTTCAGATGCAGAATCGGGAGGACCGCGCCGTCAACGGCCGGGTCCAGGAAGCTGTTCGAATGCCAGCTGGCGGCGAGCGGGCCGGTTTCGGCCTCGCCGTCGCCGATCACGGTGGCGGCGATCAGGTCCGGATTGTCGAACACGGCGCCGTAGGCGTGGGCCAGCGAGTAGCCCAGTTCTCCGCCTTCATGGATGGACCCCGGCGTCTCCGGAGCAGCGTGGCTGGGGACGCCGCCGGGGTAGGAGAACTGCTTAAACAGGGTGCGCAGCCCCTCCTCGTCCAGGCCCACGTGACTGTAGATCTCCGAGTAGGTGCCCTCCAGCCAGGCGTTCGCGACGTTGGCCGGGCCGCCGTGGCCGGGTCCGGTGATGAACAGGAACTGCTGGCCGGATTCGTTGATCAGCCGGTTGAGGTGGGCATAGATGAAGTTCAGGCCCGGTGTGGTTCCCCAGTGGCCCAGCAGCCGGGCCTTGACGTCAGCCGGTTCCAGCGGGCGGCGCAGCAGCGGATTGTCCCGCAGATAAATCTGTCCGGCAGAGAGGTAGTTCGCAGCCCTCCACCACGCATCAACCCCGTCCAGTTCGGGTTCGAGTGGCACGGCGGTGCCGGGCAGACGCGATTGGGGTGTTTGGGTGTCGGTCATCTTCTGCTGTTCCTCCCGTTGGGGGACGTCTGGACAGGTGGGTTAGGTTTCTGGACCTTCCGGCAGGTCCGGAACGTCCGGCACCTCCGGTACGACGTCGGAGGGCCTCTTGTCCGGCCGCAGCCCGCGCCACACCGGGTGCCGGAGTTTACCGGTGCCGGTCCGCTCCGCATAGGTCACTTCGCCCACCAGGACCGGACGCACCCAGCGGGCGTCGGAGGCGTCGGCCCGGGGCACATCATCGAGCGGCGGTGTTTTGCGGCCGATTTTTTTCAGCCGGGAGCCGACGGCGGCGAGGTCCCGTTCGCTGAGTCCGGAGCCCACCCGGCCGATGTATTTCAAGTCGGTGCCGTCCGGGATCGCGACCAGCAGCGAACCAACCTTGTTCGCCCGGTTTCCCTGTCCGGGACGCCAGCCGACCACCACCACTTCCTGGGTGAGCTGGTTTTTGAGTTTGATCCAGCTGCGGGACCGCTGGCCGGGCGAGTAATCCGAAGCCAAACGCTTTGCCACCACACCCTCCAGTCCCAGCTCCTTGCTGGCAGCCACAGCCTCGTCCAGGGAGAGGTCAAGGGCGGGCGGCACCTGAACGTGGCCGTCCGCATCCGCGGATTCCACTGCCTGCTCCAGGATTTCGCGGCGCTGCCCGTAGGTCAGCTCCACCAGGGAATTGCCGTCCAGCCACAGCAGGTCGAAGGCCATGAACTGGACGGGGGTCCTGGCGGCAGCCGCCTCGGCGTCCTTGGCCCGGGTCAGGTGCATCCGCGGCTGGAGCAGACCGAAGTCAGGACGTCCGGCCTTGTTCAGCGCCACGATCTCCCCGTCGAGTACCGCCCGTTCGCCGTTCAGCCGCTCCCCCAGCTCCTGCAGCTCGGGATAGGCGGTGGTCATGTCGTTTCCGTTCCGGCTGATCAGCCGGGTTCCTTCCGGAGTGACCTCGGCGATGGCCCGCACACCGTCCCATTTCATTTCGAAGGCCCATTCGGCGTCGTCGTTTACGTCCGCCCGGCTGCCCAGAGTGGCGAACATGGGCTTCAGCGCGGGCATGCCTGACTCCCGGATGTCAGCTTTAATGGCAGCCGCGTCCGGCTGCGGCAGCGGCGCCGGTTTGGATTTCGCTGCGGCGGACGCCGTCTGCGCCGGGTTGTCCTGCGGCGGCGGCGTTTGCTTCTGTTTCCCGGCGTCGGCCTGCGGGGTGTCCGCGTGCTGAGGGACTCCCGGCCGCTGGTCCTTCATCAGATGCAGCAGCCAGTTGCTTTTACCGTCCTCACCTCCGGTGTGGATAAAGGCGAAGCGCCGGTCCGCTGATCCGTCCCGGGCTAGTCCGCCGTCGGGCTGGCCGTGCACGGTGGCGATTACTTCCTTGCCCGGCCGCCACTTCTCCGCCTCATAAGTTCCGTGGTCCCAAATGGTCACCTCTCCCGCACCGTATTCGCCCTTCGGGATCGTTCCCTCAAAACCCCCGTAATCCAACGGGTGGTCCTCGGTCTGCACGGCCAGATGGTTCTTGTTCGGCGTGTTGGGCGGGCCCTTGGGTACCGCCCAGGAGACCAGCACACCGTCCCGCTCCAGCCGGAAGTCCCAGTGCAGCCGCCGGGCATGGTGTTCCTGGATGACAAAGCTGTTGCCGTTCCCCTCCACTGCCACCGGCTCATGCGGCACGGGTTCGGGGGTTTTCGCCGCATCCCGCATACTGCGGTATTTGTGCAGCTTGTCCTGGGGCGGCGAATCCCCGTCCGGCGGAAGCCCGGACGGGTCGGCTTCGCCGCTGTGCATGCCGGCCAGGGGATCACCGATCTTCTCCACCCGTTCCAGGACCTGCTCGTAGGTCAGCTGCTCCAGCTCCGGATCCTCCAGTTCCTCCCAGGTGCGGGGCGCGGCAACCATGGGGAGGAACCGTCCGCGCAGTGAATACGGGCAGATGGTGGTTTTGTTGGCGTTGTTCTGGCTCCAGTCCACCAGGACCTTGCCTTTGCGCAGGGTCTTTTTCATGTCACTGACCACCAGCTCCGGGTGGTCGGCTTCCAGCGCCCTCGCCAGTTCGTGTGCCACGGCGCTGACCTCCTCAGAGGTCTGCTTCCTGTCCAGGGCGGCATAGAGGTGGATGCCTTTGGAACCGCTCGTGACAGGACGGGTGTCCAGGCCCATATCGGACAGAATGCTGCGGGCCAGCCGGGCTACCTCGGCGCACTCGGCCAATGAGGCGCCCTCCCCGGGGTCAAGGTCCAGGACCAGGCGGTCGGGGTTCTGCCTCACGCCGCGCGGACCGAACTGCCACTGCGGCACATGGATCTCCAGGGCAGCCAGCTGGGCCAGCCAGGTGAGGGTGGCGAGGTCGTTAACCAGCGGATAAATGCTGGCGTGGTCCTTATGCTCAATCGTGTACCGCTTAACCCAGCTGGGCGCGGAATCGTCAATGTTCTTTTGGAAGAACACCTGCCCGGGCTTGTCCGGGGTTCCGACGCCGTTGACCCACCGTTTGCGGGTCGCCGGACGGTTGCGGGCGTAGGGAATCATCACCCCGGCAACCGCCGCGTAGTAGGAGAGCACCTCGGCCTTGGTGGTGCCGGTTTCCGGGTACAGCACCTTGTCCAGCGACGTCAGGCGCAGCCGGTGTCCGTCCACATTGACCGTTTCCCGCTGCTTCGGGCCCGTTCCCGTTCTCGCCATGCCCTCTAGTCTTACCGGGATCCGGAGCCAATTGCCAGTAGAGATCAGCATGCTTACAAAATGTTGCGGTGGGAAGGACGGCAGATCAGCCGGCACACCCCGGCCTCCAGCCACGGTGTGTATGTTGGGAAAATGACTGATGCTCAGCGGGTCCTGGTCACCGGTGCCACCGGCTATATCGGCGGGCGGCTGGTGCCCCTGCTGCTGGCGGACGGCCACACGGTCCGCGTGCTGGTCCGGTCGCCGGAAAAACTCAACGATGTGCCATGGCATAACGACGTGGAGATCGTTAAGGGAGACCTGACCGACGCCGGCTCGGTGGAATCAGCCTTTGCGGATGTGGACACGGTGTACTTCCTGGTCCACTCCATGGCGTCGGGCAAAGGGTTCGCTGCCCAGGAGGAGGCGATTGCCCGGAATGTGGCCAAAGCCGCCGAGGCCGCCGGGGTAAAACGCATCGTCTACTTGGGCGGGCTGCATCCGGAGACGGGTGAGTTGTCACCGCACATGGCGTCGCGGACCGCCGTGGGCCGGATTCTGCTGGACGGTGCGGTTCCGGCGATTGTGTTCCAGGCCGGGGTGGTGATCGGGTCCGGCTCCGCGTCGTTCGAGATGATCCGGCACCTGACCGAGACACTTCCGGTGATGCCCGCTCCCAGCTGGGTGCGCCGCCGTATCGAACCGATTGCCGTCCGCGACGTCCTGCACTACCTGACCCGCGCCGTCGATCTCCCCGAGGGGATGAACCGCACCTTCGACATCGGCGACCGGGAGGTCCTGGAGTACGCGGACATCATGAACGGCTACGCCGAAGTGGCGGGGCTGCCCCGACGCCGGATCTATGCGCTGCCGCTTCCCGCACCCAAACTGGCCGGGCTCTGGGTGGCGCTGGTGACCCCCATTCCGCTCTCCATGTCCCGGCCTTTGGTGGAGTCGCTGCAGCATGATGCCGTGGCCAAGGAATGGGACATCGATGAGTACATCCCGCCGCCGGAAGGCGGCCTGACCAACTACCGCGACGCCGTCGCCCGGGCACTGGGCAAGGAAGCCCGCGGTGAGGTGGAAACCACCTGGGCCAGCGCCTCCAGTGCCGCGGATCTGGCTTCGGAACCGCTGCCCTCGGACCCGGACTGGGCGGGCCAGACTGTCTACGTGGACCAGCGCCGGCGCCGCACCGCCGTCGATCCGGCGCACGTGTGGCAGGTTATCGAAGGAATCGGCGGCAAGAACGGCTGGTACTCGCTGCCGATGGCGTGGGCCATCCGGGGTGTGCTGGATAAGACAGTGGGCGGGGCCGGCCTGACACGCGGGCGCCGCAACCCGGCCACCCTGCTCACCGGGGACGTTGTGGACTGGTGGCGCGTGGAACTGCTCGAACGCGGCACCCTGCTGCGCCTGCGGGCGGAAATGCGGGTTCCCGGCAAAGCTTGGCTGGAGCTGCGGGTGGACCCCGACGGCGACGGGAGCGTCTACAGCCAGCGCGCCATTTACTTTCCCCGCGGGCTGCTGGGCCGGTTGTACTGGTGGCTGATCTACCCCTTCCACGGGCTGATCTTCCCGTCCATGGCCAAGAACATCACCCGCCAGGCAGCCCGGCTGGCAGAGCAGGACTGAGGAAAGCGCCCGGTCCATCGGCGCACTTTCAGGATGGCTGGCTAACGTAGGATAACTTCAGCCAGAGACGAACGTAGGGGAAGAATAGTGCAGGAAAAGAGCAACCGTAAGCGGTGGATAGCCCTGGCCGCAGCGGCAGCTGTGCTGGTGGTCGGCGGGGCAGTGGGTGTGGCCGTTGCCAGCGGCGCCTTCGAGGGCGGGAATTCCTCCGCCCAGACCTCCGGCCCCTCCTCCTCGCCCAGTGAATCCGCGGCTCCCGCAGTCCCCGTGGAGTTCACAGCCGAACCGGCTGACCAGGCGGTGGAGGTCAACCCCGTCACAGTTCCTACGCTCAAGGTTGAACACGGGACCATCGATTCCGTCACCCTGACCCCTCGCGGCGGCGGCGCCGGAGTCTCCGGCGACCTGTCCGGCGCGAAGACTGAATGGACTGCGTCCGAGCCGCTGCAGTTCAACACCGAGTACACCTTCGAATTCACGCTCGCGGACACCAACGGTAAAACCACAACCTCATCGCAGACGTTCCACACCGTGACCCCTCCGCACGAAGCCAACGCCTTTATGGGTCCGCTGGATAAATCCGTGGTTGGCATCGGCCACCCCATCGAAATCAACTTCAGCGAACCGGTAACCAACAAAACCGCCGTCGAAGAGGCCATCACCGTCACCAGCTCAAGCGCGCAGACGGGCGCGTTCTACTGGATCTCCGACACCAAGGTCCGCTACCGGCCGGAGACCTTCTGGGAACCGAACTCCACCGTGACCGTGGACATGGCCCTGTTCGGCGTGGACTTCGGCAACTCGATGATCGGGAACTTCAACGAGACGCGGACCTTCTCGGTGCACAACAGCAGGATCGCCGTCGTTGATAACCTGACCAAAACCATGCAGGTCTTCATCGACGGGCAGCTCACCCGCAGCTTCCCGGTGACGCTCGGGGACGAGGAATGGCCCTCACCCAGCGGTTATCAGGTGGTTATGAGCCAGCACGCGACGCTGCCGTTCCGGGCCGAAAGCATCGGGCTGAAGCCGGGCGATCCGGCGTATTACGAACCCTTCGATGCGTCCTGGGCGAGCCGGCTGACCAACAGCGGAGTGTTTGTGCACGAAGCACTTCCGGGCGCAATTGGGGCACTGGGTGTCATCAACGTTTCCCACGGCTGCGTCGGCATGTCACCTGAAGGCGCCAAGTACTTTTACGACACGTTTGAGCCGGGAGACCTGGTGCAGGTGCTGAACACGGGCGTTGGCCCGGCGGCCATGTGGGACGGTTACGGGGACTGGAATGTCCCGTGGCCGGAATACTCCACCCAGCCCAAGGGCTAGGAGCGGCGGCGGCCAAACACGAAGTACGAGAGCGGGCCGACGAAGTTCACTGCGCAGGCAGCACTCCACGCGGCCCGGGAACCACGGATTTCCGTCCGGGGGCGGCGCCAGATATCCACCAGGGCAGCACCTGCCAGCAGAAACTGGACGGCGGAGAGAATCCCCAGTCCCTTCTTCTGCTCTGCCGTAAGGTCCTTGAAGGTCTTTTTCCTGCTCATGGGTTCTCCTTGTTGTGTTGGGCGGGTAATTCAGGGTTAGCGCGAGTGCCGGTACAGGCGCCGGTTCAGCGGCCGGTTCGGAGCCGGAAAATCTGCAGCTGTTCCAGAACGAGCTGCACGATGGCCGCGAGGACACCCAGATTGATCAGATTCGGCGCCGCGTAGCGCAGCCTGGTGGACCAGTGCTCCGTCATATAGCCGTAGTTGTTTGATTGCATGTAGGCAGGATCGGGCGGAAAGACCAGGTCCGCGAAGAGGCCAAAAAGGCCCAGAGCCAGCAGTCCGCCGGCCAGCGCCCAGACGATCCTCCGGTACCTGCGCTGCCGGAACTCCAGATCTGCCCATGCCTGGGGCGTGGCGCCGGCCTGGTGCTGCGGGACATCGCTGATTTCGATCACCTGTGGCGCCTGCGGGGCAGCGTCCCGGAAATCCCCGGCATTGCCGCCACGCTGATACGCCTCGTCGTACCGTGGATCGAAGTCGCTCCGCCTGCTGGTCATCGTGCACCCATCCCCTTCGTCGTACGGGGGCCCGGGGTGACCGGCGGGCGGGCGCCTCAGGCATCCCGGCACCCGCCGTCGCCGGCCCCTCCCCCATTGATGCAGCAAACAGTAACCGATCCCAAGCCGCCGGGCCCGGGAGGGCGGTTACCTACTTGGCGAGGAACTTCAGCAGCGCTTCATTGACCTCGGCAGCGTGCGTCCACAGCAGGCCGTGCGGCGCTCCCTCGATTTCCACGTAGTCGGCGGACGGCAGGGCCTTGGCAAACTGCCGTCCGGTCGCATCGATGGGCAGGATGTTGTCTGCCGTGCCGTGGACGATCAGGACCGGCACATCGATCTTGGGGATGTCCTTGCGGAAATCGGTCAGCCAGGTCGGCTGCGCCGCAACCGCGGCGACCGGGCTTGCGGACACTGCCAGGTTCCAGCCGGCGTTGATGACCTCCTGGCTGAGCCGCGGGGTACCCAGCAGGTCATCGGCGTTGTAGAAGTTCTTGAAGAATTCCGTGAAGAACGCATACCGGTCCGCGGTGGCTGCCTCGACCAGGCCGTCGAAGACCTCCTGCGGAACGCCGGTGGGGTTGTCCTCGGTCTGGAGCAGGTACGGTTCCAGGGACCCGAGGAAGGCAGCCTTGGCGATCCGGGCCGAGCCGTAGGTGCCCAGGTAGCGTCCCACTTCTCCCGTTCCCATGGAGAAACCGGCCAGGACAACGTCCTGGAGGTCCAGGGTGGTGAGCACGGCATCGAGGTCCGCAGCGAAGGTGTCATAGTCGTAGCCGGTGGCGGGTTTCGAGGACTTGCCGAAACCACGCCGGTCGTACGTGATCACCCGGTAACCGGCGTCGAGGAGTGCCGCCGTCTGCTTTT
Organism: Arthrobacter gallicola; assembly: GCF_014836775.1. Classification (GTDB taxonomy): domain Bacteria; phylum Actinomycetota; class Actinomycetes; order Actinomycetales; family Micrococcaceae; genus Arthrobacter_B; species Arthrobacter_B gallicola. The sequence goes on along the minus strand of NZ_JACSQD010000002.1, from coordinate 410,074 downwards.
CCCACGAGGCCCCGTCCAGGGGGTAGCCGTGGATCAGGACAACGGGCTGCCCGGAGCCGTGGTCCTCGTAGTACAGGTCGATGGAGGTGCTGTTTTCCGTGCCAACGCTGATCTGACCCATTCCTGGTTCTCCTGTCTCGACGAAGGCGGAAATATCCTTCCCGCCTCTCCCACGGTAGGTAACGGCCGCCTTAGGCGTCTGCGTCCAGTTCCCGGACGATGCGTGCCGGGCTGCCAACGGCGACGACGTTGGGCGGCAGGTCCTTCGTGACGACGGCGCCGGCACCCACCACCGTGTTCTCCCCGATGCTGACACCGGGCAGTACGATCACGCCGCCGCCGAGCCAGACGTTGTTCCCGATGCTGATGGGCCGGGCAGCTTCCAGCTTGTCCCTCCGCGGTCCCGGCTCCAGCGGATGGGTGGGGGTGAGCAGCTGGATATTCGGCCCGATCTGCACGTCATCGCCAATGGTGATCCGCGCGACGTCCAGGGCGGTGAAGTTGTAATTGATAAACGTCCGCGCACCAATGCTGATGTACTTCCCGTAATCGACGTAGAGCGGCGGGCGCACCTCGGTTCCTTCACCGATCGTGCCGAGCAGTTCGTGAAGCAGTCCGGCGGCAGCATCGGGGTCCTGGGGCCAGAGGCGGGCGTACCGGTCGGCCAGCGAAATGGCCCGCCGGCTGTCGGCGGCGAGTTCCGGGTCATCGGCGATGTACATTTCACCCGCCTGCATCCGCTCACGCATGGACCGTTCATCGCCCGCGAAGTAATCGGACATGGCACTCCTTTCGGACGTTCTGAAGAGAAATCACTCCCGTCAAACGTATCCGCCCGGACGACTGACGAAAATCTCAGGGAGCGGACTTTCCGGCTTTGACCAGCACGTTCTCGTGCAGCTGCTGCCATCCTTCTTCGGCTATGTTGTTCCTTTCGGCGTAGCCATCCACCACCAGGGCCGTGTGACTGCCGGGCGCGGTACTTTCGACTACCAGGCCGCTTCCGAGCCCGCCATTGCAAGCGGCGGACCAGCTTTCATCCCGGTCTTCGAAGACGACCACCAGACAGTGGTCGGTACTGCTGCGGGAAACGTAGTAGCGCGCCGTCTCGTTCGAGGTCAGGTACCGGACCTCTTCGCCGCCGACCTCCAGCCTGACCCATCTGGGGAGAACGTCCTGTTCACCGGCTTCGGTGTCGAAAATGCCGAACGGGGGCGGCGTCGCTGAACAGCCACCCAGCAGCAGTCCAGCCGCTGCCGCCAGGGCCGCCCAAGCCGCGGCGGGCCTTTTCCGCCGTTGGCGCGCACCCAGCAGCTGTGATGTCCCCATGTCCTGCCCCCCGGTTGTTGTGGCCCGCAGCGGCCGCAGATTACCGGGGAGCCTACCACCGTTCCGTGCATGCTGCCGGTCACAGTGAGCTTCGCATCAGGCTGAGGGCCAGCACCACCATAAAAACGCCGATAGCCAGATCGAGGACCCGCCAGGCAATGGGCCGGGCAAACACCGGGGCCAGCAGCCGCGCCCCGAATCCGAGCGCGCTGAACCACAGGGTGCTGGCCGCGACAGCTCCGGCTGCAAACACCCACCGGCCCTCAGGGCCCTGGGAAGCCGCCAAGGAGCCCAGCAGCACCACCGTGTCCAGATACACGTGCGGATTAAGCCAGGTCAGACTCAGGCAGGTGAGGACCGCCGCGGCCACTGTTCGGCGTCCACCGCCTGTGGCCTCCAGCGCAGCCGGCCGGATGGCACGCCTGAAGGACAGGACGGCGTAGGCCAGCAGGAACGCGGCTCCTGCCCAGCGGATCACATCAAGGACCAGCGGCGCGGTTTCCGTCAGCTTTCCGATCCCTGCCGTGCCCAGCAGAATCAGCACGGCGTCGCTGAGGATACACACCGCCAGCACCGGGAACAGATGCTCCCGGCGGATACCCTGCCGGAGCACAAAGGCGTTCTGCGCCCCGATCGCGACAATAAGGGCCAGGCCGCTGCCCAGGCCGGTGAAGAAGGCAGACAAATCGACTGTGGTCACTCTGCGACGCTAAGTGAAAACCGAGGGGTAAAACCAGCTAAAAGTTTTTACGGAAGTTTAGAATCGCTAATGTGGACCTGAATTCTGAACAGCTGCGTGCGCTGTGCGCCGTGATCGACCACGGCGGATTCGACGCGGCTGCCGCGGCCCTGCATCTCACGCCCTCGGCCGTTAGCCAGCGAATCAAGGGACTGGAGAAGCAGGTGGGCGCCGTCCTGGTCCGCCGCGGGAAGCCGGCCGCAGTCACGGAACCCGGGGCTGTCCTGCTCCGGCTGGCCCGGCAGAGCGCGGCTCTGGAGGCCGACGCCGCGCGGCGGCTGGGACTGGGTGAGCACGCCGGGCGGCCACGGGTGCAGCTGGTCATCAACGCGGATTCAATGGCAACGTGGGTGCTGCCGGCACTTGCCCCGCTGCAGGACATCAGTTTTGAATTCACCCTGGAGGACCAGGACTACTCTGCGCAGAGCCTGCGCGACGGCACGGCCATGGGAGCCGTCACCTCCAGTTCCGCAGCGGTGCAGGGCTGCTCGGTAGAGGCATTGGGCACTATGCGGTACCTCCCCGTGGCCAGCCCGGATTTCACCCGGCGCTGGCTTCCGGATGGTTGGAACCGCACTTCCGCCGCCGCAGCACCCATGCTGGTGTTCAACCGCAAGGACTCCCTGCAGCAAAGGCTGCTTTCAGATTGCTTCGGACCCGGCCTGGCTCCGCCGCACCACTTCGTTCCGGCATCCTGGGACTTCCTGCAGGCAGCGCGGCTGGGATTTGGCTGGGCTGTGCTCCCGGACCTCCAGGCGGCACCGCTGCTGACGGACGGTTCGCTGATACTGCTCGACGCCGGCCACTCCCTCGACGTCCCGCTGTTCTGGCAGCAGTGGCGGGTGGATCTCCCCGCCCTCTCCCGGGTCGCCGAAGCCCTGACCGGCGCAGCCGCCCGGGCGCTGGCCTAGTACTGGCGTGTCAGGGACCTGTTAGAGAGCCGAGTCCGTGCTCAGGCGGTGGTACGTCCGGTCGTGGTAGACCAGGGGCGCGGCCGCCGGACCGGTGTAAATTTCCTGCACAGCGGCTGCGACGAGGGTCGAGCTTCCGGCCTGGGTCAGGGACAGCACCCGGCAGAGCAGCGCACGTGGCACCCCCTTCAGCAGCGGCTCACCGCCGGGCAGGGTGTCCCATTCCAGGTCCGGACCGAAACGTTCTGCGCCGCGTGCGGCAAAGAGTGCCGCCAGGCCAGCATTATCGGCACCGAGCAGGTGGACCACAATGGTGTCAGCGGCAGCGATAACACCGGCGGTCCCCTGGGTCGAGGCCAGTGAGAACGCCAGGATGGGCGGGAGAGCGGACACGGACGCGACTGATGAGGCCGTAAGTCCCACCGGACCGTCGGACCCCGAGGCGGTAATGATTGCGACGCCGGCGGGATGGCCCCGGAACGCGTCCTTGAATTCATCCACCACAGGGTTGGTAACTGCCGTTGAAGTCATACCCTTAGCGTAGAACCTCAACATTAGTTGAGGTCAAATTTCCGGTTCCAGCAGGGGTGCACCGTGCGAATGCAGCCCGGAGGCATCGTCCGGGTTGACGAACCCGCATTCAGCCAGGGAAAGACAGCCGCATCCGATGCACCCGCCGAGCCTGTCCCGCAGGGCCTCCAGCTGGTGGATCCGGCTGTCCAGGTCCTGGCGCCAGGCCGCCGAGAGGCGCTGCCAGTCCGCCTGGTCCGGAACGCCGTCGTGGGGCAGTTCCGCCAGTGCCGAGGCGATATGGGACAGCGGAATTCCGGCCCGCTGCGCCGCACGGATCACTGCCACTCTCCGAAGCACCGAGCGGTCAAAGCGGCGCTGGTTTCCGGCGGTCCGGCGGCTCTGGATCAGGCCCTGCCGTTCGTAAAAATGCAGCGCAGACACAGCTACGCCGCTTCGGTCTGCCACCTGCCCCACGCTCAGCTCACCGGGGATCTGGCTTTGTCCGTTCATTTCGTGCCTTGCCCTGCCTGCCGACACCGCCGGCTGAAGCTCAGCCGGCTGCTGAGTCCATTAAACCAAGGGGTGGAACGGCATGGCCGTACCGGAAGAGGTTCTGCGGATCCCAGGTTGCTTTGGCCGACCGCAGGCGCTCATATGCTTCCGGCCCCCACGCACGGGACCTGTCCTGTTCATCCCCCGCCGGGCCATGGAAGTTAATCAGGCTGCCGACGGCATAGGGTTCGAATCCCGTGGCCAGCCGCACCAGGGCTGCCTCGACGGCGTCTTCCGCGGGGAGCCCCGGGATTCCCAGGATAAAGAGGTGGAAACCGGCGCCGCGGCCGGACACCGCATCCGGCACGGCGGGATGCGTGGCCAGGGCACCGCCCAGCAGTCGAAGTTCGGCCATAACAAGGGGTGTGCCCGAACCGGGGCCGATGTGGCGCAGGAGTTCCGCTGCACCCTCCTCCCCGAAGTCCGCGAGCAGCATGCCGCGCTCCACACTGGGCAGGGGACCCGCGGGATCGTCATGAATGGAATCCACGGCGGCGTAGTCCATCGGGCTCACCGTGTCCCTCAGCGTTGGAAGCATGCGCATTGGCGCGAGCAGGGCACTGCCCGCTTCCTGGCTGCCGAAGAAACCAAAGCGCAGCAGAACCGGTGCGGTCCCGCGGAGCTCTGCCGGAACAAAAGGGACGTCCGGAAGATGCATAAAGGCCAGCGACGCGGATGCCTCATGCGGCAGGTCCGGCGCCCACTGCCGGAAGGCCTCCAGCACCTCCCCGGCGGCTTCTTCCGGGAACACTATCTGCCCGCCGTAGAACTCGCCGAGCGGCACTGCCCCAAAGGTCATTTCGGTGACTATTCCGTAGTTTCCCTTGCCGCCGCGCAGCACGGCGAACAGCTCCGGCTCCTGGTCCGGATCAACACGGCGCGCCGTTCCATCCGGCGTGACCACCTCGAAGCTGCGCACATGATCCGCTGCGAATCCGAGGGACCGGCCCATGAGCGGAAGTCCACCCCCAAGGGTGTAGCCGACCACTCCCACACGGGAATTTGAACCGTGGGCAGCGGTGAGGCCCAGCGGCACCAGTTCCTCCAGGACAGCGGCCCAGCGGACTCCCGCCCCCACCGTCACCGTTCCCGCCGCACGGTCCACGGCAACGTTCTGCAGCCGGGACGTGTTGATCAGCAGCCCTTCGTCCATGGGTGCTGAAGCACTGTGCCCGGTCGCCTGCACGCCGAGCGGGACTCCGCGCTGCGCAGCCCAGGCCACCGCGTTGGCGACGTCATCGGCGTCGAGCGCCCCCAGGGAAACCTCCGGCCGGTGCACCTGGGACAGATTGTAGGCTGCAGTGTCTTCCGCGTAGGCGGCCTCGCCGGGCCTGCTCACGATGCCGCGGACACTCCCGCGGAGTGCTTCAAGGTCTGCTTCCTGAATCATGGCTGCTCCCGGCGGGTTGGGGTGGTCACCTGGTCTTTGGCGGATGCGCCGGCCTGAGCACCGGAAAACTGCTCACAGGGTATGCACGCGCCCACCGGACGCCAAGGGTGGGCGGGAAAGACCGTGCTGCGCCCGGGGGACTTAGGTCCGGCCAAAGTCTGGCAACTCTCAGCCTGCTTGGTGTTCACTTGGTACATGAGAGCCATCTGGAAGGGTGCCATAGCGTTTGGGCTGGTCAACGTGCCGGTCAAGGTCTATTCGGCCACCGAGGATCACGACGTCAGCCTGCATCAGGTGCATGAAAAGGACGGCGGCCGCATCCGGTATCAGCGCCGCTGTGAAATCTGCGGTGAAGTGGTGGAGTACAAGAACATCGCCAAGGCCTACGACGATGGCGAGCAGACGGTCGTCCTGACCGATGAAGACCTCGCGTCCCTGCCGGTCGAGAAGAGCCGGGAGATTGAAGTGGTGGAGTTCGTCCCCAGTGACCAGGTGGATCCCATCCTTTTTGACCGCACCTACTACCTGGAGCCGGATTCGAAGTCCACCAAGTCTTATGTGCTGCTCCGCCGCACCCTGGAGGAATCAGAGCGCACCGCCATTGTGCAGTTCTCGCTGCGGCAGAAGAGCCGGTTGGGTGCACTGCGGGTCCGCGGCGACGTGTTGACCCTCCAGACCCTCCTCTGGGAGGACGAAGTCCGGGAGGCGGCCTTCCCCTCGCTGGAGGAGACCGTCCGCATTTCGGCCAAGGAACTGGAGATGTCCTCGGCACTGGTGGAGTCTTTCAGCTCCGATTTTGACCCTTCCGGCTTCACCGATGAGTACCAGGAGCAGCTGCGCACGCTCATTGAAGCGAAGCTGGAAAAGGGTGAAGCCCTCGATACCCAGGAGACCTTCGGCGAAGAATCCGAGGAAGAGGGCGGCAAGGTCCTTGACCTGATGGAAGCCCTGCGCCGAAGCGTGGAGAAGAACCGAGGAAAGAAGTCCGGGGCCGTACCGGAGAAGGAAGCCGGAGCCAAGAAACCAGCAGCGAAATCTGCCGGCAAAAAAACCAGGAAAGGCGCTTGAGGATGGCCATCACAGGATTTTTCCGCGACCGTGCCGGCAGGCAGACTGTCTTCCTGCCGCCTAACCTGCCGCTGCTGGCCTGGGCCGGTTTCGGCGCGGCTTCGGGCATGGCGCTGACGCCGCGCTACCGCAGCCTGCTGCACCGGGCCAGCCAGGCGGCAATGATGTGGTGGGCCGCCGGCGAGGCCTTCGGCGGCCGCAGCCCGTTCCGCCGGACGGTGGGCGCAGCGGCACTGGTGCGGTCCCTCACCCGCTGACCACAGGACCTTACTGGCGGTACCCCTCGACTTCACTCACGGGCCGCACGGCTGCATCATCCGGGTTTTCGCCTGCCTCCAGGCGGGCCCGGCGCTGCCGCAGCAGATCCCAGCACTGGTCCAGCTGTTCACCTACCTGTCGGAGCTGCTCGGCATGCTGGTCCGGGTCCGCGGCAGGGCCGGCGTCACGCAGCGCCTGTTCGCGCTCCACCAGTGCCTGGATCTGCTGCTGAATTTCTGAAGTATCCATTCACCCACGCTAACCAGCCCGGCAGTCCTGCACCATAGCCCCCCAGCGTGGGACGGATCAATTGAGCAGTTGCCGGAGGAACCCGGAGAATCCCTCGGGGGTCCGGCCGTCGCGGCGTCCGGAAGTCACCGCCCGAATCCAGTCAGTGGCCAGCCAGGGCACCCCCGCTGCTTTGATCCGTTCGGCGAGCTGGATGTCCTCATGCACAGCTGCGGAAGCGAATCCGCCGCCGGCGGCGTAGGACTCGGCAGAGAACCCGAGGTTGGCACCGTGCACGTGCGGATGGTTTTCGCCCAGCTGATGGCGCGAATGCCAGATGCTCAGGTGCTCCGGAGTCAGATCGGCGGAGTCGGGAACCACCGTGCCCAGGATAAGGCCGTAGCCCGCCTCTGCCAGCTGGTGCTGCGTCAGAAGCCAGTTACGGGGCACCACGGTGTCCGCGTCCGTATTGGCAATCCATTGGGCCCCCAGCCGCACCGCCGCCTCAACACCCAGCGCCCGCGCTGCGCCCACCGTCCCGGCTGCCGTCTCCAACAGGTGCAGCTCCAGCCCGTGGTCACGGCCTGCCTTTGCTGCAGCCGCCGCGGAGCGGTCAGTACAGGAGTCAAGAACGACGGCGACGCTGACCCGTGCGGGACCTTCAGATTCCGCGCTTTTCACGGCTGCCGCTACCGCTGCCAGGCAACGGGGCAGGAGCTCTTCCTCGTTACGGGCTGGAATAACGACGCCGGTGTGGCGTGGCGTCACAGCAGGCCTTCGCGCTGGGCCACGGAGCGCACCGGCGGGCGCGTCAGGACATCAATCCGGAAGTCCTCCTCGCAGTGTTCTGCCAGGATCCGGAGCCCGCTGCCGGCACGGAATGCCGCATGCACGTCATCTCCGGTTAACGGCCAACCGTCATTCGGATGCCGCCAGTGGCATAGCAGCAGCACACCCTCCTCCGTCAAGGACGCGGCAGCGCGCTTCGCCGTTTCCTGCAGCTGGCCGGCAGTCAAGAAGTAGCCGATTTCAGAAATTACCACCAGATCGAAGCTGCCCTCCGGCCAGTTCGCAGGGATGGAGCCTTGAACCAACTCCACGCCATCGGTTCCAGCCAGGCGTTCCTGGGCCAGTACAAGGGCCCGTTCACTGATGTCCATGGCCACCACAGAGTCCGACCGCGCAGCCAAACCCGCGGTGAGCACCCCGATGGAGCAGCCCGGTTCGAAGACCCGGGCAAAACGCTCCCGCGGCAGCATCGCCAGGGTCAGTGCACGTTTGCGGTGTTCGTAGAAACTCTCCTCAAAGTTCCACGGATCCGAGGAGGCTGCATAGAGCTCCTCGAAGACCCGCCGCGCTGTCCGCGGAACAGTGAGGATGAACGCTTCGAACGGTCGCCTGAAATGCTCAAGGACGTCCGGAGCCAGCAGCGCCTCGTCTCCGGGAGCATCCGAGAGCGGGGCCACCTGGCTGTGGTGGGCGGCCATCGCAAAACTCTTACGGTTCTCCGAGGTGCCATCCAGCCCGAAAAGATGCAGGCCTTCAGGAAGGTCTGCCGCCGCTCCCCAGTGCCACAGCCAGATCGGGTACTCGAGCAGGGGAATCCGCATGGTCTTGGCGACCTCAGCGGCAACGGCCCCGGCCGTGTCATGATCCGTATGGCCGTCACCGCGCCACGGAGCAGCCAGCCACACATCGTCCCCGCCATCTGCCACCAGCCCGGCCAGGACCCGGGCCAGTTCCTGGCGGTGCCCGGCCAGGCCTCCGTCGGGAAGGCCCAACAGCCGGACACTGGCCCCGGGGGCAAGCTGCTCGACGGCGCCGCGCAGCTCTTTCTCCCTCACTTCGGACAACACCTGGGGGGTGTGGGTCGGTGAGTGCGGATGCGAGGCCTCCCCCGCTGTGGCCACAATGACGTCGACGGCGGTTCCGGTAGCCGCCAGGGACGCAATCAGACCGCCTGCCCCCAGCGTCTCATCGTCCGGATGCGCTGCAAGAACCACCAGACGCCGTGGACGCTGAGGCAGGATCTGTTCCAGATCGGGTACACCGCTCAGCAGTTCCAGCCAGGCTTCCTCGCTTCGGGTTGGGTCCTGGTGCGTAAAGGTCACCATGGATCTCCGCCTTCGGCCAGGAGCGCCTTCCCCAGCGCGGCGTGGTCCCGTTCGGCGTGATGCTGGCGGACGTAGATCTGGAGGTCAGCAACTCGCCTGGCGTGCTCCTCATCCGCAGCCAATGGCCCAGGGCCAAGTCCGTGCGCGGCGGCTGCGAGTACCCGTTCGGCAGCCCCGGCTGTGACGGCGCGGACACGGTGGGCCAGGACGGCGCCGGCAGCACCGTCCGCGCGGCCGGCATCGATGTCCGCGGCTGCAGCGGCCAGCACCTGCCGGGCAGCATGCAGGGACGCATCCGCCTGACCAATCAGCATGTGGGCAATCTGGTCCGGCTGGCGCTGGCGGCTGGCCTTGGCTATCCGGCGGGCAACCCCCACCGCTCCGCCGTACCAGCAGGCAGCCACCCCCATCCCGCCCCAGGCGAACCCGCTGCGTTCCAGGTACCAGTTGTCCGCGCCCACCGGGACGGCGGGAACGTCGTAGAAGTCAACCGCGCTGCTCTCAACTGAAGCAAGGCCGCGGCTCACCCACAGCCCCTGTCCTGCCCGGACGCCGGGATTCCGGAGGTCGACGGCGAATGCGCGCCGGGACTCCGGCCCTGTGTGGGCGGTGACTACCGCGTAGTCCAGCTGGGCAGCCAGGGAACACCAGGGTTTCGTGCCGGACAGATGCCAGCTGCCGCCGTCGTGCTTGTCCGCCACCAGGACGGTACCGGATGACTCAGCGGCATAAACCCCCCAGGCGCCGGCGGATGGGTCTATTCCTTCTGTGGCATATTTGCCTGTGCCTGCTTCGTCAGCGGCTTGGGCGAGGATCGCCGCGGCGTCCAGGTGCGGCTCAATCACTCTGGCTGCGGTGAGGTCCGCCGCGCCAAGGGTCGCCAGCAGCTCCCAAAGCCGGAGCGTTGACCCCTGCCCGGGAAGCGGAGCGTTGGCGGTGGCGGGCTTGATCAGTTCCAGGGCGGCGACGGCTGAACCATTGGTTTCAGCAGCCAGCGTTCCCAGGTCGGTGAGGGCAGCGCCGTCACTATGGGAAAGCGGGTCTGGCCCGAGCTGCACCGGGCGGATCATGCGCCACCCCCGGCAGAACGGTCAGCAGCGGGCGCATCCTTGGTGCACAACGGGCAGAGAACGGCGTGAGACAGCTTCTTCGACACAGACCCAGCCCTCCTTTCTAAGGGTGCTGTCTAATTTACCGTGAAGACATCGGACGGAGAAAACAGCAAAAGGCACGGCTTTCCAGCCGTGCCTTTTCCGGGATTTCCTGCTGCTAGTTGGGAATCTGTCCCTCTCCAGGCGATCCCCGGCTGCCGCTGGTACGCCGGGTGTTGTCTGATCCAAGGACGAATCCGAGAATGATCATCACTGCCCCCAGGCCAAGGTGCAGCCAGTTGTCGGCCCAATTGAACGGCACAAAGTTCCAGGCCCCGTTCAGCGGGATGATCAACCCGTAGAGGAACAGGAGCAGGTAAAGGACACCGGCACCGATCAGGTAGGTCTTGGCGGATGAATGCGTTCTGGCCATCCACAGCCCGAGGAACCCGAGGAGCAGGTGGACCACGTTGTGGAGCACGGAAACTTGAAAGACTCCCAGCAGGACGGCTTCCGAATCGTAGCCGGAAAAATAGAGCGCACTGTAGTTGGCGGTTATCCCGGGGATGAAACCAAGTACGCCGATTACCAGGAAAATAATTCCAAAAACAAGGGCTGCCACTTGGGCGCTTGTCCTTCGGGCTGAAAGTCCTTGACTGCTGCTTGCGTATGACATGGCCAACTCCTAACTCCGGCGGAGAGCGTGGACTCCGGCCATACGGAGGCCCGTAATCGTACGCATTTAACTCTTGCACAGCGGCTGTTGGTTGGGAAGTAGGCTTACTATTCACCCTGCGGTTACCTCACAAGAGCCCCGCAGGAGCCTTGACGGATGGCCTGCGACCCTGTGGGCTGGAGCTCCAGCAGGAAGGACCCCCATGCCATCGCTATGGATCGACACCGCACCAGTTATCCCCACCGACACCTTTGTCCCCGAATCGTCCTTCGACACCGTGGTCGTCGGCGCCGGACTGACAGGCCTGGTGACCGCCGTCTTACTGGCAAGGAGCGGCCAGCGCGTGGCCGTGCTGGAAGCCCGCACGGTAGGCGCCGTTACCACCGGCAACACGACCGCAAAAGTCAGTCTCCTGCAGGGCAGCGTGGTCTCCGGGGTGGCGAAGCACCACAACACCGGCACCGCAACCGAGTACGTCAACGCCAACCGGCGCGGTCAGGACTGGCTGCTGCAGTTCTGCGCCGATGCGGGCGTCAGCTATGAGACCCGGGATGCCTGGACCTACGCCGTCAGCGCGCAGGGGGCCGCCGCGGTCGTGGAGGAACGGGATGCCTGCCGTGCCGCGGGACTGCCGGTCCAAAGCAGCGTCGAAACTGAACTCCCGTTCCCTGTTGAAGCAGCCCTGAAACTCCCGGACCAGGCGCAGTTTCATCCGCTGGAGGCACTCGGTGCGCTGGCGGCGGAACTGAGACAGCGGTCCGGGGTGCTGGTGGAAGGATCACGTGTCACGGAAGTGCTGCATACCGGAGAACGGGTGCGGGTGGTCACTGCCGCGGGAGATCTGGACGCCGGCTCGGTGGTTCTGGCGACAGGCATCCCGATTCTTGACCGCGGAGGATATTTCGCCGTCGTGAAGCCAATGCGCTCCTATGCGGCGGCTTTCCCGATTACGGGTCCCGTGCCGGAGGATATGTATCTTTCCGTGGATCAGCCTGCCAAGTCGCTCCGGACGGCGGAGGCAGGAGGCACCAAGTACCTTCTGGCGGGCGGAAACGGGCATCCGGTGGGGCGGGCTGCGCACACCAGAGACAGACTGACCGGCCTCTCACGCTGGGCTCAGGAGCATTTCAGTGTGGAAGAAGCCCGCTATCAATGGTCGGCACAGGACTACCAGCCGGCGGCGGCCGTTCCGTATGTTGGCGAGCTTCCGGTGCTGGGACGGCGGATCTACGCGGCAACCGGATTCAATAAGTGGGGAATGACCAATGGTGTGGCTGCCGCCCTCTCTATCAGTTCCCGGATCCTGGGCCGGCCCGACCCTGCGGGAGGCCTCTTCAAAGCCCGGATCAGTGTTCCGGACGCCGTGACCACCGTCAAGGACAACGCCGAGGTAGGCCTTCAGATGGTCAGCGGCTGGGCCGGCGGCCTGGCCCGCACCACCGATGCCGCACCGGGCGAGGGGCTCGGCGTTGTTGTGCGGGAAGGAGGGTCGCCTGTGGCAGTGTGCACGGTAAATGGAGTCACTACCCGGCGGTCCGCCATCTGCCCGCATCTGCACGGAATTCTTACCTGGAACGACGCCGAAACATCCTGGGACTGTCCGCTGCACGGGTCGCGTTTTGCCGCCAGTGGAGAACTGCTCGAAGGACCGGCCACCCGGGGGCTGAACCCGGCCTGACGGCTGGATCCAGCCTGATCTGCGGACGCCGGCACGCCCCGCTTCCTGACGCACAGAAGCCCGGTGTTTCCTCCCCAAAGCTGGGGTAGGAAACACCGGGCTTTTCCGTCCGATCCTGCCGCTTCTGCGGCTAGATACCCGCTGCCCTGGGTCCACCCGATTCCGGGTCATCGAGCGAAGGGTCTGCGGTTGGGGCAGCCTTGAGGCCGCCGTCTCCTGTGGCGGCGGTGGGGGCCGCGTCCACGTTTCCGCGCCAGGAACCTGTCTCTGCTCCCCTCGACTCAATAAATTCTTTAAACCGCTTGAGGTCTCCCTTAACGCGGTGGTCATCGGCGCCAACAACGGCACCAACCTTCTCCGCAAAGGTCTCCGGGTCCCAGTCCAGCTGGACCGTCACCCGCGTTTCGTTGTCGCTGAGCCGGTGGAACGTCACCACGCCCGCGTGGGATTTGCCATCCGTGCTTTTCCAGGCCACCCGCTCGTCCGGGTGCTGCTCGGTAATCGTGGTGTCGAAGGTCCGTTCCACACCGCCGATCTTCGTAACCCACCGGGACTCTTTGTCGGTGACCTGGGTGACGGACTCAACGCCCTTCATAAAGTGCGGAAAGGACTCGAACTGCGTCCACTGGTTGTAGGCGGTGGTCACAGGCACTGCAACGTCAATGGATTCTTCTACGGTGTTCATACTGTCCTTTCGGTCGCGGATATCGGCGGTTCCAACGGAACGCACCGGATAGTAGTGTCCGATAGTAAGGCTGCTGATTGAGCCCCGTCCCCTCACGGTAACGAACTGGACAATGGATCACAACCTGAAGGTAAGCTTGCTTATAGAGGCACAGCTGAACGGGAGAAACCCATTTCCGGCTTGGGTCTTAGAGTCAACATTTTTCGTCAATACAGGAGGAAACATGAAGGCATCAAAACAGCTGACCACTAATCTCCAGGCCATTCTGGTGGACCTGATCGAGCTTCACCTGCAGGGCAAGCAGGCGCACTGGAACGTAGTCGGCAAGAACTTCCGCGACCTCCACCTGCAGCTGGACGAGATCATTGAAGACGCCCGCCTGTTCGCCGACGAGCTCGCCGAGCGCATGCGCGCCCTCCAGGCTGTTCCGGACGGACGCAGCCGGGCCGTCGCCGAAGGCACCTCGCTGCCGCCCTTCCCCGCAGGCCTGGTTGACACCCGGGACACAGTAACGCTCGTTGTCGCGCTCTTGGAAGGCACCGTCAAGACGATGCGCGACGTCCACGACCAGGTTGACGAAGAGGACCCCACGACGGCGGACATCCTCCATGGTTTCATCGGAAAGCTGGAACAGTACGCCTGGATGGTCGACGCCGAAAACATCACGCCGACCGCAAAAGTTGTGACCGCGAAGGGTGCCAACGAAAAGGCCACTGTCTAGTCCGCGCACCTTCCGGCCGGGCCCGGCACCTTCCAGTGCAGGATCCGGCCGGTTCCCTGCGGCCATTCAGCCCTGAAGCCGAATGGCTTCCTCAACCTCAACCAGCAGCTCGGCCATGCATGCCCTGGCTGCCGCCGGGTCTTCCCGGCCGATGGCCTCGGCTACACCGGCATGCAGGTCCAACGCCTCCGGACGGGGGCCGGCCGGCATGAGATTCTGCCGGCTCCGGCCGGAAAGCACCTCCGCGAAGACCGTGCGCAGGGAAGCGAACATCTCGTTGCCGCTGGCCTGTAGAAGCAGTGCATGGAAGGCAATGTCGGCTGCCAGGAAAGCTTCCGGATCACCGGCATCACGGCGCATCCGGGCCGCCAGATCCTCCAGGGCCCGGCGTTGCTCAGCGCTTGCAGCGCGTGCCGCCCCGGCGGCGGCAAGGGGTTCGACGGCGATGCGCAGTTCCGTGAGGGAACGGAACTGGCTGCTGCGTCCCGGCCCGGCCAGCCGCCACCGGATGATCCGCGGATCGTAAACGTTCCAGTGTTCTGCTTCCAGGACCACAATCCCGATGCGCCGTTTCGAATACACCAGGTTCATGGCTTCAAGGATCTGCATACAGTCGCGGACAACGGTACGGGAGACGCCAAACTGTTCCTGGAGTCCGTCTAAGGTAAGCCGCGTCCCGGGAGTCAGGGCACCGGTCACAATCTCGCTGCCGACAACCTCAATGATCCGGTTGTTCATCACCTCGGCGGCAGGGCGGTCCCGCTCAATAACTCCATTGTCCTGCAAGGCTCATCCTTTGTGGTCCGGCAAGGTCCGTGACCAGGCTCATCCAGCGTATCCCCTCAGTGGGCATCCCACCCTCAGTCTATGGTGATACCTTTGACTGCACCATGGATCGAAGCGTGGGTATCCCATCTTCGGCGACAACGGCGTCCTGAGGAGCAGTACCGTGAATTCCCCCACCCAGCATCTGGTCATCATGGGCGTGGCAGGTTCAGGAAAGACCACCACCGCTACGGCGCTCTCCGAGCATCTGGGGTGGATTGCCGCCGAGGCTGATGAATTCCACCCCGCGGCGAACATTGAAAAGATGACTTCCGGTGTGCCGTTGACCGATGACGACCGCTGGCCGTGGCTCTTCTCCATCACCGGCTGGATGAGCACCCAGGCACAGAACGGACGCTGCACCATCATCACCTGTTCGGCGTTGAAACGCAGCTACCGCGATGTGCTGGCGGAGGCGGAAGGACAGGTCCACTTCGTCCACCTGAACGGGCAGCCGGAAGTTCTTGCCGAGCGGATGCAGTCCCGCCGCGGTCACTTTATGCCCGCGTCCCTGCTGCCCTCCCAGCTCTCTGCGCTGGAACCGCTGGGTGCTGACGAGCCCGGACTCACCGTTGACATCCTCAAGACCCCTGCCCAGATCACGGCGGAGATCCTCGACAGACTGCTCTTGGACATCGCGTAGCCGCGGCCTGGACCTGGCCCGGACACAACGGACCAGGCGTCCGCCGCTGGCAATGTCAGTGGCAGGTGACAGCATGTAACACTGCCGGATTCCCGGCGCATGGACTGCCCGGAAGGAACGCAAGACACCATGATGGGTGGCCATCACGCCGCGAGCGGCGCAGCGGCATGGGTAGCCGTAGCCTCAACCGCCCCCTACGCACTGGGCTGGTACCCGGTCAGTCCGCTCGGCATTGTCAGCGGAGCCCTGCTGACAGCCGGCGCCGCGTTGCTGCCGGATCTCGACCACCACAGCGGAACCATAGCCAACTCACTCCCGCCCCTGACCCGGGTCCTTGCCCGCATCACGGAACGGATCAGCGGCGGCCACAGGCGCGGAACCCACTCCCTGCTGGGATTGGCCGTGTTCGTCGCACTTGCCGGCGCACTGGGCAACATGACCGCGGAAATCCGTGGCCTCGGAACCGTGGAGATCGGCGCCGGAATGCTGTCGGTCCTGCTGATGGGATTCGCCCTGAAAGCGCTGAAGATTGCCGGCGGAGCGGCCCGGAGCTGGCTGCTGGCTATTCTTCTGTCGCTGTTCATCGCCCTGTACGCGCCGGAGAACAACGGATGGCTCCCCGTCGCCGTGGGACTCGGTGTCGGGGTGCACATCATCGGGGATCTGCTGACCCATCAGGGCGTCATGGTGCTGTGGCCGCTGCGGATTAAACGCCCCCGCAAAATAGCCTCAATGCCGGTGCTGTCCAAGTTGTGGAAGGCCAGTGGATCGCTCTCCGTGCCGATCATCGGACGCGCCGGGTCCTGGCGGGAATGGGCGATCATGGTCCCGGTCTCGGTCTATGCCATCTACGGGGTCATTGAAGCCGGATTCGCCGCACTCCGTGAACTGCTGGCCTAAGGCCAGCGCGCCTCAGGGTTAGCCGCGCCCCTTCCCGGGCCGGCGCCGGGACTTGCCTGCTTTGTCCGGATTGCTGTTCCGGCTCCTGCCGGCAGCCTTGCCCCCTGCTGTCCTGCCGGCAGCCGTCCTGCCGCTGGTGGATCCGGCGCCTGCTTTGCCGCGGGCCGTGGATTTCCGGGTCTTTGAGGGTTCTCCCTGCGCCGAAGGCTGACGGGAGCTGTTGGCGGTGCGGCCGCGGACAATCCCGATGAACTCTTCGATGTCCGGGTCCTCGGCGGCTTCGCGCCACACCACGGCTATCCGGGTCCCCGCCACACCGTGTACGGGCCGGCTGATGATGTCCCGCCGGGAGTGGACCCGGGCCACGGGCATGGGCAGGATCAGCAGGCCGGCACCGGAAGCAACAACCTCCAGCGCCATGGCAGTTCCACCGAGTTCAGCTGCCTCCATGAGGTTCTCACCGGACAGGTCGGCCAGGTCCACCTCTTCGAACGCCGCCACAGGATGATCTTTGGGCGCGGCAACCACCGGCTGCTCCAGGTAAAGCGCAATCGCGTGCAGGCCCTCCGGGCGCCGGAATCCTTCTTCCGGAATGCGGAGGAACACCAGATCCGCCGAGCCGCTCTCCATACGCTGCAAAACGGCTGTTTCCTCAACCTGTTCGGCTTCGAGGCCGCGGTGGCGGCGTTCGGTCCAGCGGGTAATCCATTTTCCCGGTGTCACTCCGGGAACATAGGCGATTTTCAGCGGCGGGACCGCAGGACCGGACAGCGGCGGGGACTCTTGGGGCACCTGTTCACACTAGCTCACCATCCCCTGTGGAGACGGCGGATACCCTTAAGCTATGACGTCCCAAAAATCTTCCCAATCCATGAAGCCTGAAACGGCCGCTAAGAAATTGGGTATTTACCTTCCCGCGGCACCGAAGGAGTTCCAGGAGAAGCCTGTAACCCGTGCCGAACTCGATGAACTGCTGGCCACGCCCCCGGAATGGCTGGCCGAACTGCGCCGCAACGGGCCGCACCCCCGGCCGGTCGTTGCACAGAAACTGAATATCTCCATCGGCGGTCTCGCCCGTGGCGGCATCACGGATCCGCTGACGACGGCGCAGATCACCGAGCTGCTCGCTGCTCCTCCCCAGTGGCTTGTTTCCGAACGCGCCAGCTTCGCTGCTGTCCGGGCCGAAGCCAAGCGGGTTAAGGACGAAGCAGCCAGGAAGTCCCGCGCCTAAGAACCGCTTGTCCCGGTCAGGAGCCCTTCTGCAGCTCCAATGCTGACTCCGGTACCGGAGCCACCGGACGGGTGCCGTCACGCTGCGCGGCGGCACCCGCGAGGATGACTATGGCGACGCCGAGCAGCTGCATCAGCGCCGGAGTCTGACCGAGCATCAGCAGGCCCAGGAGGATCCCGAAGGCTGGCTCGACGGACAGCAGCGTGCCAAACGCGGTGTGGGTCATGTGGCGCAGGGCAAGCATTTCCAGTCCGAACGCGATGACCGGGCTGATCAATGCGATGCCCGCAGCGGCAGGCAGCACCCACCAGGTGAAATCTGCGCCAATGACCTGCGGCAGGCCGGCCGGCATGGTGGCCAGCGCCGCGACCGGAATAGTCAGTGAGAGCCCGCTGATGCCGGAAAACCGGTCGCCTACGTGCTGCGTAAACACGTTGTACAGTCCCCAGCAGGCCCCCGCCGCCAGTGCTAACCCGACGCCCGCCAGGTCGATGTCCCCGTGCCACGGCTCGGTCAGAAGCACTATGCCCACTAGGGCGAGCAGCGGCCAGACCAGCGCTTTGCGGTGTTTGCTCATGAGACCGGCCACGGTCAGCGGACCGAGGAACTCGATCGCGACCGCCGTGCCCAGCGGAATGCGCTCGACGGCGCCGAGGAAAAAAGCGGTCATAAATCCGGTAACTACGCCGAGCACGATCAGCGCCGGAACATCCTTGCGGCGCAGCGACCGGAACGCCGGCCGGGCGATCATCCACAGCAGCATCGTTCCGAAACACATGCGCAGCCAAGCCGTCCCGGCCGCACCGACCTGCTCAACCACTCCGACCGAAAGGGCGTTGGAGAGCTGCACGGCGAGCATGGCGGCGACAGCCATCATCCACGGCGGGATCCCGGTTGCCGGGCGCGGGCCGGCCGCGGAGTGCCGAACAGGCATCTGTGTTCTCCATTCGATGCCCGGATCTGTCTCCGGGCTCCCTAGCTGGTCAGTGAGAAACGGTTCGCGTGCCGCCGGCATCGGCGGAAGTGGACACTGCCACCCGCGAACCGTGGCCCAAAGACCCGGCGGGGGTACATGACCGTTCCTTAACGAAAATGGCCCCTGATCCGGAGTTCAAACACCGGATCAGGGGCCATATTCATTGGTGCGCGAGGGGGGATTTGAACCCCCACGCCCTTTCGGACACTGGCACCTGAAGCCAGCGCGTCTGCCGTTCCGCCACTCGCGCAAAGTGTCTTCCCTCGGCGGGATTACCGTGAATATCACCACATCGGCGAGATCCTGTATTCCGTTTCCTCGGGAACAGCAGAATCAAGCATACCGGCATTTCCGCCAAACACCTAAACGGGCCCTGATGAGGCCTGACAGCGCGCTTCCTGGGGTTGGAACCGCACCGAAAACAGTGTTCTCCCTGGCGGTTCAACGCACCGAAACCCGTCCCGCATTGTGAGCGGGACCGCAGGAGACCGGCCGGGGACACCGCCCAGGCGTTAAGACATTTATCAGCTGACCCCAGTAGTATCGGAATGGATAGACACGCCGCCTGCCTGCACGTCCGCGTTTCATACGGCTGGCAGGAAGCGTGCCGCAGTTACACTCACTGGGCCAGGCCGCCGGACCTTTGACCAGCGGATTGGCCCGGAACAGCGCAGGAAGAAGCCGTCAGCAAGGTTAGAAAACACCAGGCAGAGGGAAGGAGGCAGAGATGGGTCTACTCGACAACGTCGAACGAGGCATCGAACGGATGGTCCGAGGGGCGTTTTCCAGTTCCTCGGGACGCGTTGAACCACTCGAACTGGCAATCACCCTCCGCCGTGAGCTGGATGAGAAGTCCATGACGCTGGCACAGGGCCGCACGCTCGCCCCCAATGTCTTCACTGCCCGCCTTTCCGATGAAGACTTTGCCCGCGCCCAGGAATGGGGTGCGCCCCTCGCTGAAGAGCTTTGCGACGTCGTCATCAAACACGCGCGCAGCCAGTCCTACACCCTTCAAGGCCCTGTCCGGGTGTCTTTTACCCGGGATTCGTCCCTCAAACCCGGTTCCCTTGAAGTGGATTCCGCCACCGAGAAGTCCCACTCAGGAGGGCCACGCCAGGCTCAGCCTCCGGCCCCGCGCCAAAGCCCGACCCGGATGCAGCCTGTGC
Organism: Arthrobacter gallicola; assembly: GCF_014836775.1. Lineage (GTDB taxonomy): Bacteria > Actinomycetota > Actinomycetes > Actinomycetales > Micrococcaceae > Arthrobacter_B > Arthrobacter_B gallicola. Next base: position 390,380 of record NZ_JACSQD010000002.1, on the reverse strand, counting down.
TGGACATAGACGGCCAGCGGTATTCCCTGAATGCTGCCTCGGTGGTGCTTGGCCGATCCTCCGAGGCGGACATCCTGGTTGACGACACCGGGGTGTCCCGGCGGCACCTGGAAATCCGTACCGAAGGCGGCACGGTCAGGGCAATTGATCTGGGCTCAACCAACGGCAGCTACGTCAACGGCCAGAAAGTACAGGGGGAAACCATCCTCACCGACGGCTCCACTATTGCCATGGGACGGACCCGCATCACCTTCCGTCTTCTTCCGATCCGTTCCGGGGGGCGCTAGTGGACGGCTCTTTGACGCTGACCCTGCTGCGGTACGGCTTCCTGATCCTGCTCTGGGTCATGGTTCTCGGGGTGGTCGGAGCAATCCGGCGGGATCTGGTGCTTGGCATGCGGAACCGGACCGGAACACCGTCCGCCCGCCAGGTCCGCAAGAATCCGGCCCTGGAACGCGAAACGCCGCCGCCCGCGCGGGTGACGGCCCGCCAGATGGTCGTCACCGAAGGTCCGCTCCGGGGCACCACCCTGGAACTCGCCTCCAGCCCCATCCTGCTGGGCCGCGCCCAGGAAGCCACCCTTGTGCTGGAGGACGATTATGCCTCCGGCAGGCACGCCCGCCTTTTCCCGCAGGGCAGCCGGTGGTTCATTGAAGACCTCGGGTCAACCAACGGAACTTTCCTGGGCGGCGCCCAGCTGACCCGTGCCCAGCCCGTTGACCCGGGCGTGCCGATCCGCATCGGTAAAACGGTCATCGAATTGAGGCCATAGCAGTGGCTTTGGTCCTTCGCTACGCTGCCCGCTCAGATGTGGGCATGGTCCGGCTTAAGAACGACGATTCTGCGTACGTGGGCCGCTACCTCGCCGTTGTCGCCGACGGTATGGGCGGCCACGCCGGGGGCAACGTGGCATCTGCGTCCACCGTGCTGGATCTGGTCCATCTGGACCGCCCGGACCTGGACGACGAAGCTGTGACCGTGCTGGCCGACGAGATCCAGGCGGCCAACTCGCTGCTTTCGGAACTGGTGACCACGTCTCCGGAACTTTCCGGCATGGGAACCACGGTTACCGCCATGCTCCTTCAGGGGAACCGTGCAGCTCTCGCGCATATTGGCGATTCCCGTGCATACCGCCTCAAGGACGGCGTCTTCGAGCAGATCAGCGTTGACCACACCTTCGTCCAGCGGCTCATCGATGAGGGCAGGCTGAAGCCCGAGGAAGCCGAAATTCATCCGCATAAGAATGTCCTGATGCGGGTCCTCGGCGATGTTGATGCCAGTCCTGAACTCGATCTGGCCACTTTCGAGGTCACGGCCGGAGAGCGGTGGCTGCTGTGCTCCGACGGCCTGAACGCCGTCCTGCGCGACAGCGACATCGAGTCCGTCCTGCGCGGGTCAAAAGACATTGACTATGCCGTCGACACCCTGGTGGACCTCACCCTTGCCGGCGGCTCCCCGGACAACGTCACTGTTGCCGTCGTCGAAATCGCTGAAGAACCGGCAGATGCCGCCCCGGATATCCTGCGTCCGCAGCGGGAACCCGCTCCGGTCACCGGTGGCACTGCTATCTCAAATGCATCTGTTCCATCTCCTGCCGAAGCACGGGGAAGCAAACCTGACCCTTCTCCTGCTGCCGGGGATGTTCCGGCACCGGTTCCGGAAAGTGACGGAGACCGGGATGTTGACAATCCCGTCCGCGCCGAGCTGATCCGGCAGGACCTTGCCTCCCGGCCCCACCTCCTGGTGGGAGCCGCTTCCCTGGCGACGGAAACCGGGCAGATTCCGATCGTTACGGAACGGACTGCGGAGCGCCGCGCTGCCCGCATGCTTATGCATAAGGCCGACGACGCCGGCACCAATGACAGTGCCGCGGAACCAGAGGCACCGCCCAAGCGGAGGCGCTGGATCCTCGTGGTGGTGCTCGCTGTCCTGGCGGCCCTGCTGGCCTCGGTGCTGTGGGTCGGTTATGCCTGGACCCAGACCCGCTATTACGTAGGTTCCTCGGACAACCGCGTGGCTATCTTCAACGGTGTCTCGCAGACACTGGGCCCCATCAAGCTGTCACAGGTCACGGAGACAACCGACATTCCCGTCGACAGCCTGCCCGAATACTGGCGCAGCCGGGTGAACGACACCGTCCCTGCCAGGGACCTCGTACATGCCGAACAGATCGTGAGCCAGCTGCGCGGCACCGCAAAAGCGATTCTCTGCCCGGCCCCCGACGATGCTGCCCCTTCGCCCTCACCTACTGTGCTCGCTGACGCGTTGGAGGCCACGGCGGATCCGGACTCCCTGCCCACCGTCACCAACCCGTGTGGAGGGCAGAAATAATGTCGGAACTCGCCGCTCCCGCAAAGCCCCGGCGCAATGTTGAGGCTGTCCTGCTGCTGCTCGCCCTCGGTGTGGGCATTGGCGCCAATATGCTCGTCGGCATCGACGAGGACCGCGCCTTTGACGAGGATTTTTGGATCCAGGGCGGAACCCTGGTGGCACTTGTCCTGGCCTTCCACATTGTGCTTCGCATTCGGGCGAAATATGCCGATCCGGTAATACTTCCGATCGTCACGGCTTTGAATGGTATTGGCCTGGCCATGATCCACCGCCTGGACATTGTCGAAGGCGATTCGGCTGCAGACCGTCAGCTGCTGTGGAGCACGGTTGCCGTCGCCGCCGCGATCGGTGTGCTGTTTGTGATCAAGGATCACCGCATCCTGCGCCGGTACACCTACATCTCACTGATTGTCAGTGCCGTCCTGCTCCTGCTGCCGCTGACTCCGCTCGGCCTGACCATCAACGGCGCCCGAATCTGGATCAACGTAGGCTTCGGAACGTTCCAGCCAGGCGAAATCGCCAAGATCACCCTCGCCATATTCCTGGCCGGGTATCTTTCGACCAACCGGGACCTGATCCTGCTTGCCGGCCGGAAGGTGGGCCCGCTGCAGTTCCCCCGGTTCAAGGACTTGGGCCCGATGATGGCCGCCTGGGGCGTGAGTATCGGAGTCCTCGTCTTCCAGCGGGACCTGGGTTCATCGATCCTGTTTTTCGGCCTGTTTATGGCCATGATCTATGTCGCCACGAGCCGCGTCAGCTGGGTACTGATCGGCCTGGCCCTGATCGGCGCCGGCGGGCTGGTTGCCGTCCAGCTGTTCAGCCATGTGGCTCTGCGCATCGACAGCTGGCTCAACGCCTTTGAACCGGAAGTCATTAACCGCAGTCCCGGTGGCAGCTGGCAGGTCGTTCAAGGCCTCTTTGGCCTGGCAAGCGGCGGCATGACCGGCACCGGTCTCGGACAAGGCCGCCCTGACCTGGTGACTTACGCGAACTCGGACATGATCATCGCGGCCCTCGGGGAAGAACTCGGGCTGATCGGCGTCTTTGCGATTGTGCTGCTGTTCGTGCTGCTCGTTTCGCGCGGTTTTCGGGCGGCACTCGGTACGCGGGACGGGTTCGGCAAGCTGCTGGCCTGTGGATTGTCCTTCACCATCGCCCTCCAGTGCTTCGTCGTGATCGGCGGAGTCACGCGGCTCATCCCGCTGACCGGTCTCACCACACCCTTTATGTCCGCCGGCGGCTCTTCGCTGCTGGCCAACTGGATCATCATTGCCTTGCTGCTGCTGATTTCCAACGCCGCCCGGCGTCCCGCCGCCACCGGCATGATTACTGATATGGAGCCTGCCCTGGCCTCACCTGCTGAAACCGGGAACCCGCTGCGGCGCTCCGGCAACGAGACCACGGAGGTGAGGGGCGCGTGAACCAGGCCATCCGCAACAGCTGGATCGTGGCACTGGCCATGTTCCTGGCCATCCTTGGTTCGCTGACGTACGTGCAGTTCTTCGCCGCGGACCAGCTCAATAAGGATCCGATCAACGTCCGCAGCCTCTACCAGGACTTCGGCCAGAACCGCGGTTCGATTCTGGTAGACGGGGTTCCGATCGCCGAATCGGTGCCCTCCAACGACGAGTTCAACTTCCAGCGGGTATACAACAACGCCGAGGTCTACTCGGCCGTCACCGGGTACTTCTCCCTGGTATATGGAGTGACCCAGCTGGAACAGGCCATGAACGACGAACTCACCGGCAACAGTGACCAGCAGTTCTACGACCGTCTGGTCCAGTTGTTCTCCGGCGCGCAGGCTGAGGGGGCGTCCGTCGAGCTCACCATCGACCCGGAGCTCCAGCAGATGGCTTACGACCTGATTCCCGACGGGCAGAAGGGATCGATCGTGATGATGGATCCCAAGACCGGCGACATCCTGGCGATGGTTTCCAAGCCCTCCTACGACACGAACCTCCTGGCGGGTCACAACACGCCCGAGGTTGAGGCCAACATGGAAGCACTGCTGGGCGTTCCGGGGCTCTCCCCGTACACGAACCCGGCAACCCAGTCCCTCCTGGCCCCGGGCTCCACCTTCAAACTGGTGGTCGCAGCGGCAGCACTGGAAACCGGTAAATTCAACGCGGAGTCCGTAATCCCGAACCCTGCTGCCCTGCCGCTGCCGGGAACCACGATTTCGCTGCCGAACTTCACCAACGGGCTGTGTTCCACCCGAAGCGAAGCGGACCTTGAGTTCGCTCTCGAGCAGTCCTGCAACACCGTTTTCGCCCAGGTTGCATGGGATGTCGGGGAGGACGCAGTGGCGCAGCAGGCGGAAAAGTTCGGGTTCGGCCAGACGCTGAATATCCCCACCGATGTCACGGCCAGCCAGTTCCCCGACACGGAGGGGCAGGCCGAGCTGGCACTGTCCTCCATTGGCCAGGGCAGTGTCACGGCAACCCCGCTGCAGGTGGCCATGATCTCTGCTGCGATCGCCAACAATGGCGTACAGATGACCCCGAACCTGATCAAGGTGGTCCGGGCACCGGACCTGTCAGTGATCGACGAACCGGAACCCACCGTGCTCAACACCTCTGTCAGCCCCGGCACAGCCGCGCAGCTGACGGACTGGATGGTGAGCGTTGTGGACAACGGGTCCGCGTCCGCGGCCCGTGTTCCCGGATTCAAGGTGGCAGGCAAGACGGGCACCGCCGAAGTCGAGGGACGCGGCGACAACGCCTGGTTCACCGGGTTCGCCCCGGCAGACGACCCCCAGGTGGCCATCTCGATCGTCATGGAAGACGTTGACCTGGCCACCGGTTCCCAATTGACCACTCCAAGCGCGCAAAAACTCCTAGAGGCGGTGTTGAATAAGTGAGGCCTACTTCGGGTATCACCTTAGGCGGCAGGTTCCAGCTGACCGATCGTATAGCCATCGGCGGCATGGGCGAGGTCTGGAAGGCACGGGACCTTGTCCTGGGCCGGATCGTTGCCATCAAGATCCTCAAGGAGGAGTACACCGGCGACCCCGGCTTCCTCAACCGCTTCCGCGCCGAGGCACGCCACACCGCCCTGCTGAATCACGAGGGCATCGCCAACGTCTTCGATTACGGCGAGGAGGAGGGCTCAGCCTATTTGGTCATGGAACTGGTCCCGGGCCAGCCGCTCTCCAGCATCATCGAACGCGACAAGGTTCTCTCCCCGGACCGGACCCTTTCGATCATTGGCCAGACCGCCACTGCACTGGCTGTCGCCCACCGGCAGGGCCTGGTGCACCGCGATGTAAAGCCCGGGAACCTGCTGATCATGCCCGACGGGCGGGTGAAGATCACCGACTTCGGCATTGCGCGCCTTGCCGACCAGGTGCCGCTCACCGCCACCGGACAGGTCATGGGAACTGCCCAGTACCTGGCGCCGGAACAGGCAACGGGACAGCAGGCAACGGGGTCCAGCGACATCTACGCCCTCGGTGTGATCGGCTACGAGCTGCTCGCCGGCACCCGCCCGTTCTCCGGCGAATCCCAGATCGCCATTGCCCTGGCCCAGGTCAACGACACTCCGCCGCCGCTGCCGGAGTCCATTCCCGCTCCGGTGCGGGCCCTGATCATGTCCATGCTGGCCAAGGACCCGGCGGACCGCCCTGCCGATGCCGAGGCCCTGGCCCGTGCTGTTGAAGCCATCCGCCGTGGCGATATCAGCGCCGCCCAGCAGGCCGTCCCCGGCATGCTCCTCTTTGGTGCCGCCGGAACTGCGGCAACCAGTGCCGTCACGGCTCCGGTTCCGATGCCCGGCAATACCTCCGCAACGCGCGTGGTGGATACTTCGCCGGCGACCTCCGCACTGCCGGTGGCTTCCTCGGCAGCCAACGGGCAGGAAACCGGTGCCCTGGCAGCCTCGCGCGATTGGACGGACGAGGACATCGACGGCGGTGACGGTGATGGTGATGGCTACGGCAGCGACGACGGTTACGATGACCAGCCGCAGCGCAAAAAGTGGCTCATTCCGCTCATCGTGTTCCTGTCCCTGGCGCTGATCGCCATCATTGCGGTCATCGCTGTGAACCTGAACTCCGATCCGGCCGGCAACAACGAGACCACCAAGTCGCCGTCCACCTCTTCCTCGCCGTCGACGTCGGCCAGCCCCACCCGGAGCAGTGCCTCACCGACCACAAGCTCGGCATCACCGACTACCCCTTCGGCGAGCCCCAGCACGACGGCGCCGGAAATCACCATCAACGCCTCCCAGTTCCAGGGCCGGGATGTAAACAGCGTGTCGCAGGAACTCAGTGCCCTGGGCTTGGCCGTGAGCCGCGTCCCCGTTGCCTCGGACCAGCCGGAAGGCACCGTGCTCGATGTTAATCCCGTGGGCGCGCTGTCCCGGGGAGATGCTGTCTCTGTGACCTTCTCATCCGGGCCTGAAATGGTCACGGTCCCGGGTGGGCTGCGGAACTCGCAGGCGTCCGCTGCCAGTCAGGCGATCGTGGCCGCGGGGCTCGTGCCCGACGAGGTGCAGCAGCCCTCCGACAACGCCGCCGCCGGCACTGTCATCAGCGTCAACCCCGGTGAAGGGGCAACCGTCCCCGCCGGATCGACCGTGACGGTAGTTGTCTCCAGCGGACCTCCCGCTGAGCCCTCACAACCCGCTGCGGGTGCTTCCGGCCCCGCCAGTCCTTAACGACCATGAGTGCGGATTTCCTGAAAGGACACCCAACGCTGAACACTGACCGTATCCTCAACGGGCGGTACGAGGTAGGTGAACTCATCGGCCGCGGCGGCATGGCCGACGTCTACCTCGGCCGTGACTCCCGGCTGGGACGCTCAGTGGCCATCAAGGTGCTCCGGCCGGACCTGGCGCGTGATCCGTTGTTTCAATCCAGGTTTCGTCGGGAAGCACAGGCTGTCGCCGGTTTGAACCACCCCTCCATCGTCTCCGTGTATGACACCGGGGACCAGGAAGCGGAGGACGGCTCCCATGATGAGGTCCGTCTGCCCTTTATCGTCATGGAATACGTCTCCGGCCGCACCCTTCGCGACCTCATCAAAGCCGGGGAGATCAGCATTGACGCGGCGGTGGACTACACGCTCGGTGTGCTGGCTGCCCTCGAGTACAGCCACCGCTCCGGGATTGTGCACCGGGATATCAAGCCCGCCAACGTTATGGTTGCTGCCGACGGGCGCGTCAAGGTGATGGACTTTGGCATTGCCCGGGCCATCGCTGACTCGGCTGCGACGATGACGCAGACCCAGGCGGTAATTGGCACCGCGCAGTACCTGTCCCCGGAACAGGCCCGCGGCGAAACGGTCGACGCACGCAGCGACCTGTACTCCGCTGCCTGCCTGTTCTTTGAGATGCTTGCTGGACGCCCGCCCTTTTTGGGGGACAGCCCGGTATCTGTGGCATACCAGCATGTGCGGGAACAGCCGCCCAAGGCCGGCAGCTTCAATGGGGAAGTGTCTCCGGCTTTGGACTCCGTGCTGGAGCGCGGCCTGGCTAAGAACCGGGATGAGCGGTATCAGAACGCACATGCCTTCAGCGAAGCCCTCCAGGCTGCACGCCGCGGTGAGCTGGAGCCGGTGCGAACCGCCGCCACCGAAGCCATCCAGATCCCTAAGACCTCTGTCCAGGCATGGCCTGAAGAGGAACCACGCACACGTGCCATGGCCCGCGTCATGGAGGGCGGTCCGCTCACGAGCATGCCGGCCGAGGACCTGCGCGAGGAAGAGGGCCTTTCCCGGCTGCCGGCAGGCACTGTCCAGGAGCGGGACCCGAAGCAGAGGAAACGCCGCCGGGCCTGGATCATCACACTGTTCCTTGGGGTGGCACTGCTGCTCGCGTCCGGCGGGGTTTTCGCCTACAGCCTGGCCAACCAGCCGCCGCCGCCCCCACCCACCGGAAGTATTCCCAATGTGGAATATATGACGCAGACGGAGGCCATCAACACCATTATGGGCGAGGGGTTCCGGGCACCCGTGATCGAACAGCAGTACAGCGACACGGTTGAGTCCGGTCTGGCCATCGGAACCTCTCCGGCGGCCGGGACAGACACACTGTTCGACGCCGACATCACGCTGTTCGTGTCCCAGGGCCCGTCCGCGGTGGTAATCCCGAATACCCTGCCCGGCATGAGTGAGGCCCAGGCCAGGGATGTCCTGCGCCTGATGGGGCTGCAGGGCGGGAATACCGTCACGGCTAACAGTCCGGTTGTGCCGGAAGGCCGGGTCATCGAAACCACGCCGGGGATCGGAACGTCGGTCCAGGTTGGCAGCACTGTTGACCTGGTGCTGTCCTCAGGAAAGGTCACGGTTCCCAATCTCCGGGACGTGAGCATCGAAGAGGCCCGCGCCTATCTGGCTGATCCTGCCTACGGGCTGGAGGTGGCAGTGGAGGAAGTCGAAAACTCGGTGGTGAAGCCGGGTACCGTCATTGATCAGAGCGCCCCGCCAGGATCGGATGTTCCACAGGGCAGCACCGTCACGCTGACGGTGGCTAAGGAGCCGCCGAGTCCGTCGCCGTCGGCATCACCCAGTTCCTCCGCGTCCCCGTCCAGCTCCGGTAACCGGCGGGACGACGACTAGAGGCGGAAGGAACTACGAGCCGGAGCTGATCAACGGGCTCAGCGTTGCTGCGTGTGCTGCGGCGCCTTCCAGCCCCAGACTTTCCAGCCAGTTGCCCAGCATCTGGTAGCCGCCTTCAGTGAGGACGGATTCCGGGTGGAACTGCACCCCGGACAGAGGTGCGCTCCGGTGCCGCAGTCCCATGATGATGCCGCTGGCAGTCCGGGCGGTGACTTCCAGTTCAGCCGGAATCTGCTCCGCAACAGCGGCAAGGGAGTGGTAACGGGTGGCCGTCAGTGGGCTGGGAAGCCCGTTGAACACGTCCGTTCCCTGGTGCTCAACTTCCGATGTTTTGCCATGCATCAGTTCCGGGGCATGAGTGACGGTGCCGCCGAAGGCTTCGGCCAGTGCCTGGTGCCCCAGGCAGACCCCCAGCATCGGCTTGGCGTTTTCCTCGCACCAGCGGATGAGTTCGATGCAGACACCGGCGTCCGCAGGAGCTCCGGGACCGGGGGAGACGAGCACACCGTCCCGGGCCGCGGCCAGCTCCTTGGCTTCATCCAGGCTCAGATCATCGTTGCGCACCACAGTTGTCTGGGCACCCAGCTGCTGGAGATAGCCCACAAGCGTGTAGACAAAACTGTCGTAGTTATCGACCACGAGGATACGCGTGCTCATTGCCTCAGGAACCGCCAATCGTTGAATCCGTTAGTGGGCTCAGGAAACTGAATTCCGAGAACCAGGGGAAAACATAAACCATCAGTGCCAGCACCACGGCCGCGGCCAGCACTACGGAGGTGATGATGCGCACCCACAGCGGGCCGGGCAGATGCCGGAAGATCCAAGCGTACATTTTATCCCTGTCCTCCTGTCTTGCCTGCTGCAATTGCTGCGATCTCGGCCGGGGGGCCGGCAGAAGCCGGCTGCCAGGATTCCATCACCGCATAGGCGATGAAGCGTTCCTGCGAGCCAAAGCGCGGATTACACGTGGTCAGCGTCAGTATTCGTTCTGTGGGCGCCGCGCCGGGCTCTGCGGGCACCGGTGCCAGCACGTCCACCTGGTCCGGCAGAACGATCTGGCTGTTCCGGTAGATGTAGGTGTAGTAGCCCTCCGCCGTCTGCACGTAGATACGGTCGCCCGGCACCAGGGTGTCGACGGCGTCCAGGACCTGGCCATGGGTTTGCCGGTGGCCGGCCAGAGCAAAATTTCCTACGTCCCCGGGCATTGCGGTTTCCGGGTAATGACCGAGGCCCAGGGTGTCCAGGACCTCCGTTCCCACTCCCTGGGTAACCGGGCGGGCATGCTCCGGACCGAAACGCGGAATGTAAATGGCGGCAAAGGTGTCCCCGTCAGCATCCGGAGCGGGAAGCACCGGGGGATCGCCGTAGCCTTCCGGGCCGGCCGCCTCGGCGGGTGCCGCAGGGATGTCAAAGCCGGAAAAAAGCTCCTCCATGGCCTGTTCCTGCCGGCGGTCAGCTTCGATGTTGGTCCACCACAGTTCCCAGGCGACAAACAGGACAAGCACCAGTCCCGCAGTGATGAGCAGCTCCCCAAGGACCTGAACGGCCATGGATCCGCGGCCGCGGGGTGCCCCCTGCAGACGGCGGCGGCGGGCCCGGCGGGATTCGGGTGCAGGAGGAACTGTCCCTGTGATGTTGTCCGTTGAACTCTGCAACCGGTCCCCGGTCCTCTCCATATTCAGCCGGTGGTACCGGGCATTGTGCTGCTGGTCATTCGCTACGATTGGACGAGGGGAACCTGCAAGCCCCCCAGCTTACCGCCGACACCCAGTCAGGATATCGTCAGTGGAAGCGGGGCGTGCGGAGCTCCCGCAGACCATAACCGCACCGGCGTGAAGTGAGCCGGTTCCGCTAGGAGGATCCGTGCCCGAGTCGAAGTCCCGCAAGAAGGCGTCAGCCGCTGATGCACCCGCTCCCGCCAAGGCCAAGAGTGCGCCCAAACCGAACCCGGTTTGGTACAAGCCGGTCATGTTCGGGCTGATGCTTGTTGGCCTGATCTGGATCATCGTCTTTTACATCTCCCAGGGTGTCTACCCGGTTCCGGCGCTGGGATCAGCGAACATCCTGGTCGGCTTCGGCCTGGCGATCGTCGGCTTCCTGATGACAACCCGCTGGCGGTAAGACACCCCCAGCTGGCCCAGCTCCCGGTACGCACTCCTGCGTGTGCCGGGAGTTCGCGTTTTAAACAGCCTTACCCACAGTCGGCCCGCTTTTCCACAGGGTGTTTTCCACAGGCGTGCATAACCTGTTCAGAACAGGGATCCGCTGGGGCAGGCCTGCTTCACAGAACATCTCCCCGGTTTTCCACAGCACCGGTGGAAAAACTGGGGACAACCGACTCGGGCCGGACCCGAGGTTGTACCCACCATGTGCACAGAGTTATCCACAACTGTGGGTAACTCTGTGGCCAAGCCGGCCGGATTTGCCGCGCTGACAGGGATCTAGTTATCCACAGCTGTGGAATTACATGTGTGTAACTCAGTCCGTGCACTGGATAACTTCACATCGCAGTTTCCCACCGGGTGTGGATAACTCACCAATGTGCCTGTGGGTAACGGGCCGCTCCACCCGCTAGCCGCCTGATTTGGAGCGGCGGAGATGCTCCAGACCCTTGAGTTACACGCCTGTAAGTTACTAACAGTGTGGGTATCTCTGTGGATAACTCACCTGCGTGGGTCTGGTGATGACGGCTTAAACGCAGCTGGCCCCCGGGTTTACCGGGGGCCAGCTGCGATAACGGGTCGCTAGAAGCTGGGGGTCCAGAAAAAAGCGAGACCGAGCAGTACCAGGGCTATCGCTGCGAGGCCGCCGAACTGCACCAGCGGCTGGCGCGGGCCTTTGGGTGCGTAGGCCAGCACCGCAGCGCACGCGGCTCCTGTCACCAGACCGCCTAGATGCGCCTGCCAGGAGATGCTGGGATAGACGAACCCCAGCACCAGGTTGATGCCGATGAGGATCAGAAGGGCCTTAACGTCTCCGCCCCGCTGCCGCTGAATGACGAACAGAGCACCAAAAAGTCCGAAGATGGCACCGGAGGCGCCCACTACCGCCTGGAAGGCGGGGGCCAGCAGCAGCACCCCGACGGAGCCGCCTAAGGCGGAAATCAGATACAGCAGGATAAATCGGACCCGCCCCAGCAGTGGTTCCAGGGACCGGCCCAGGAGCCACAGGGCATAAAGGTTGAACGCAATGTGCAGAATAAATCCGGGGGAGTGCAGGAACGCAGCACTGAACAGCCGCCAGGGCTCGGAGGCCGCGAGGATCGGGGCGAACAGAAACTGTTCGGAGAAACCCGGAACCAGCCACTGCAGGGCGTAGGCGATTCCGCACAGAATCATCAGTGTTGTCGTGACAACCGGCTTTCCGGGCCGGGCGGCGCCCCCATAGGGGGTCCGGTATGCGGGGGCATTCCGGCGGCTCTCCTGGAAACAGTCAACGCACTGGATTCCCACGGGTGCACTGTGCTGGCACTCGGGGCAGGCGGGCCGGCCGCAGCGCTGGCAGCGGATATAGCTGACACGGTCCGGATGCCGCGGACAGACCGGTACTTCAGGGGCCGGCTGGCCGGCCGGAATTCCGTAGGACATGTTGGGTTTGGCTCCAGGGGCTCTTATGGGAAAACCCCGGCCGGAGGTCCGGCCGGGGTGTGCTGCCAACCAGGGTTAGAGCTGTTCCACGGTGACGCTGTTGATCACGACGTCTTCAGTGGGCTTGTCCCGCATGTCGGTGGCTACTGCGTTCAGTGCATCCACAACGGCCTTGGACTCATCGTCTGCAACTTCGCCGAAGATGGTGTGCTTGCCCTGCAGCCAGGTGGTGGGGACGGAGGTGATGAAGAACTGAGACCCGTTCGTGCCGCGGCCCATCTGGATCCCCGCGTTGGCCATGGCCAGCTTGTACGGGGTGGTGAAGTCAAGATCGGGGCTGATCTCGTCGTCGAACTGGTAGCCCGGTCCGCCGGTGCCGCGGCCCAGCGGGTCGCCGCCCTGGATCATGAAGTCTTTGATGATGCGGTGGAAAATCGTGCCGTCGTAGAGCGGCCGGCTGGTCTTCTCGCCGGTGGCCGGATCGGTCCACTCAATCTCACCTGTTGCCAGGCCGACGAAGTTCTTGACCGTCTTCGGCGCGTGGTTGCCGAAGAGGTTGATCCGGATATCGCCCTTGGAGGTATGGAGGGTCGCTTTTGCGGTAGGAATAGCAGTCATGAGCTTATTCTTCCACGGCAGCCCTTTATACGCGCGGAATCCGGGCTGTTCAGCGCACAGTGAAAACTTGGCGCCCAGGGGCCCGCTGATAGCACAGAAGAGTCATTGCACGTAGGCTAAGGCTGAACCGTCACTATCCCGGGAGGTAGTTTTGAACAAGAAGGACCGCATTGCCCGTGACTTCGAAGCGAATGTCACCGCAGGCGTGGAATCGGCACGTGACTGGGCAACCCCCAAGGTAGAGGCCGCCGTTGGTTGGGCAGTTCCCCGCATCGAAAAGGGGATCGAAACCGCTTCACCGAAGATTCAGGACGGGCTCAAACGTGCCGCCGATGAGATCGCTCAGGGTGTCGCCGTCGTGACCCCCCGGCTCCAGGATGGACTCCAGAAAGTCGGTCCCAGGATCAGCCAGGTTGTTGACGACGCCACTCCGCGGATCCAGACCACCCTGGACAAGGCGACACCGGCCCTGACCCATGCCAAGGACAAGGTTGTGGACAGCTACATCCCCACGATCTCCACCCGGCTTGGCGACGCCGCTGAATCCGTCTCCCGCGGACTCGGAAATGCTTCGGTGCCCGTTCAGACTGCGGTGGCCAAAGCCACCGGCAACAAGAAGGCTCTGAAGCAGGCGCAAAAGGCAGCTGCCAAGGCGGCAAAGGAACTCAAGAAGCAGCAGAGGCGCGGCGGCAAGGGCTGGTTGGTCTTCGGCATCGTCGCTTCGGCGGTTGTGGCCGCAGTTGCTGCCTGGCGGGCTTCCCGCCCGGTTGAAGATCCCTGGAAGACGCCGGCTCCTTCCCAGCCGAAGCCCGCCGTCGTTCCGGTCCCCGCACCGGCCCCGGCTGCGCCGGCCGATAGCAGCACGTCTGCCGCACCCAAGCCCGCTGCGCCCGCTGAAAAGGCCAAGGAAAGCGCCGCCACTGCGGCCCAGAAGACCAAGGAAGCAGCGCAGGGCGTCAAGGAAGCTGCAGCCTCCTCTGCCGCCAAGGCAGGCGAGAAGGCCGCAGACGCCGCCAAGCACAGCAAGGATGCCGCTGCCACAGCTTCGAAGCCCGCTGGTGCCCACACGGGCACCTCTGCTGAGGCCAAGGCTGACAAGCCGGAGAAGTAACAGCGCAAAAAAACAGGAAGGGACCCCGGATCTCCGGGGTCCCTTTCGGTTTAAGCCGGGTTCCGGAAGTTCAGAAAGGTTACTTTTCGACGTCTCCGCCCAGCGCCGGGGGCGCCGGGGGAATCTGTCCTGCAAGCCTGTCGCCGGTGGCGGGGACCCGTCCCCGGGCCTGTCCCCAGAGAACAACGGCCAGCCCGGCCAGAATGATCACCAGCCCGGCGTAGGTGCCGCCCGGCAGTGCCTCGCCGAGGAATACCGCAGCCAGGAGGGCTGCACCGGGAATCTCGAGCAGGATGATCATCGATACCACCAGCGGGCTGATCACCGCCAGCAGATGGTTAAACACCGTGTGGCCGAGCAGCTGGGCCATCAGCGTGACGGCCAGGATCCCGGCCCAGGCCGCGGGCTCGAAACCAATGAGGGGTTGCCTGAACGCCGCACACAGGACCAGCAGGATGAGGGCACAGGCGCCGTAGCACAGGGTTGTGTAGGTGCCGGTGGACATGGTCCGGCGGGCCTTGCCGCCGGCGACCGTGTAGAGCCCGGCCAGGGCGCCGCCAGCGAGGGCCAGCGCATCACCGGTCAGCGCTTCCGGCGAGAGAGCAACGTCGAAACCGGTAATAACTACGACGCCGGCGAATGCCAGGAACAGTCCCGCGAGGGTCTGCCGGGCCATACGGTTTCCCCGGAACAGGTCAAAGAGCGCGATCCAGCCTGCCTGCAGGCAGACGAGTGCGGTAGCGGCGGCGACAGAGGTGAGCCGCAGCGCGGAGATGAAGCAGGCAAAGTGCAGGGCCAGGGCGAGAGCTGCCAGTGCGGCCCACTTCAGTTCGGTCCGGCTCAGTCTGCGGAACCCGTCCCTGTCCCGCAGACCGGCGGGCACACCCATGATGACGGCGCCCAGGGCATTGCGCCAGAACGCGATGGCCAGGGCCGGAGCTGCTGTTGCCGCCATAATGGGGCCGGAGGCTGAGACACCCAGCACGCCCACGGCCGCAAGGAAAAAGGTCATGGGACAAGGTTATGGCCAGTGCCTGCCGCCCAGCGGTTCCGCTGACCGGCACGCTCCGGGTCGGGACGCGGAGGCCGGGTTAAAGCAGAAAGTCCCGGTCGTTGTGACCGGGACTTTCTTTCGGTGGAGGCACGGGGACTCGAACCCCGAACCCCCTGCTTGCAAAGCAGGTGCGCTACCAATTGCGCCATGCCCCCGAATTGAACCAGATTCAGTATATCCCACCCGTGGGGGCGGTCAAAACCAATCCGGTCCTGATGGAGCTACTCGACCTTATCGGTCGAGGCCTTCCAGGCGGATTTCTCCGCGGCAGTTTCCTGCCACTTCTTGAAGGCGAAGACTCCTGCTGCTGCGGCTGCTGCAATCGCGAACAACTTCTTCACAGTGTCTCCTTGCCGTTGTGGCCGATCATTTTCATGATCTTCCGTGGGCGTACCAGGACTTGAACCTGGGACCTCTTCGTTATCAGCGAAGCGCTCTAACCGCCTGAGCTATACGCCCCGATACCTCACCGGGCCGAGATAAGACTCTACCGTACCTCGGGCCAGTTCCCCAAATCCGGGTTCCTGTTCCGGGGGGGGGGGGGCGCCCGCGCCGG
>NZ_JACSQD010000002.1:56673-374556 GCF_014836775.1 Arthrobacter gallicola | reverse complement strand
GGGTTGGGGCTGGCCAGGGCGGGCGCCGGCGGGGGGGGCCCCCCCGCGCCGGAAATAGACCGTTCTTAGTCGTCGGTGAGGGTCACACCGATGCCGCCGACCAGGGTCGAAGCGATGTTGTACAGCACCGCTGAGAGCATCGAGAGGGCTGTCAGCAGCAGGACGTTGACGACGGCGATGATGGTCGCAAAGGAGACCACCTGGCCGAGGGACGCGAACTCCCGCAGATCGAATCCGCCGGACTCGGAACCGGCAATTTCACCGAGCAGGTCATTGACCCGGTCGAAGATCCCGGTGAGGTCCAGGACGGTCCACAGCACGATCGCAGCGACAACGGTCACCACGCCGAGGGCTACGGACAGCAGGAAGGACATTTTCAGCACCGACCACGGATCAATTTTGCTGACCAGCAGGCGGGCCTTCCGGGCCTTGGCCTTAGGAGCAGGCTTTACCAGGGGCTGCCGGTTGCCGGGCGCGCTCTGACCCGTTCCAGGCCGCTGTGCGGGCCGCGCCGGGGTCTTCACCCGCGGGCCGCCGCCGGGCCTGGCATTTGAGTTGGTCGAGCTCACTCGCTACCTCCATCGTCTGCTGACTGCGCGTCGGGCCCAGCCATTTCCTCTGTTGACAACGGTACTTCATCCACAGGTGCCTCCACAGACCCGCTGTCAGAGCCGCCGTCGTCTTCGGCTGCCTCTACCGCCAGGTCCCGTTCGGAGTTCCGGGCCACCGCGATGATGCGGTCGTTCTTGTCCGGCTTGGCGAAGATAACGCCCATGGTGTCGCGGCCCTTGGCCGGCACACCCGAGACAGCGGAGCGGACAACCTTTCCGCCCTGCATAACCACCAGGACTTCGTCCTCTTCCTGGACGACCATCGCGCCAACCAGGTGGCCGCGTTCTTCGTTGTACTTGCCGACCTTGATGCCCAGGCCGCCTCGGCCCTGCACCCGGTATTCGTCCACGCTGGTGCGCTTGGCGTAACCGCCCTCCGTGACGATAAACACGTAGGAGTTCTCGGTAATCACGTCCGCTGCCAGGAGCTCGTCGTCCTCGCGGAACTTCATCCCGGTAACGCCGGAGGTTGCCCGGCCCATCGGCCGAAGGGCCTCATCCGTGGCGGTGAAGCGCAGTGACTGACCCTTGCGGGAAACCAGCATCAGGTCATCGGTTTCGCTCACGAGCTGGGCGGACACAACTTCGTCGCCTTCGCGCAGGTTGATCGCGATGACGCCTGCGGACCGGTTCGTGTCATAGTCCTGCAGCTGGGTCTTCTTGACCAGTCCGCGCTTGGTCGCAAGCACCAGGTACGGAGCGGCCTCGTAGTCGGGCAGGTCCAGCACCTGGGCAATATGCTCGCCCGGCTGGAAGGCAAGCAGGTTCGCGACGTGCTGGCCCTTGGCATCGCGCCCGGCTTCGGCCAGTTCATAGGCCTTGGCACGGTAGACGCGGCCCAGGTTCGTGAAGAACAGCAGCCAGTGGTGCGTGGTGGTGACGAAGAAGTGGTCGACGACGTCGTCCCCGCGCAGCTGGGCGCCGCGGATTCCCTTGCCTCCGCGGTGCTGGGCACGGTAGTTGTCGCTGCGGGTCCGCTTGACGTAGCCGCCGCGGGTGATGGTGACAACCATTTCCTCTTCGGGAATGAGGTCTTCCATGCTCATGTCGCCGTCATAGCCCATGAGGATCTTGCTGCGGCGGTCATCACCGTGCTTCTCGGCGATCTCGGCGAGTTCTTCGCTGACAATCTGCCGCTGGCGTTCCTCGGAGGCGAGGATCGAGTTGTACTCGGCGATTTCCAGTTCGAGCTTGGCGTGCTGGTCCTGGATCTTCTGCCGTTCCAGGGCGGCGAGCCGGCGCAGCTGCATGTCCAGGATGGCCTGGGACTGCAGTTCGTCGATGTCCAGCAGCTGGATCAGGCCGTTGCGGGCTTCCTCCACGGTGGAGGACCGCCGGATCAGGGCGATGACCTCATCCAGGGCATCCAGTGCCTTGAGCAGGCCGCGCAGGATGTGCGCGACTTCCTCGGCCTTGCGCAGCCGGTACCGGGTGCGGCGGACAATGACTTCGAGCTGGTGGGTGACCCAGTGGCGGATGAACGCGTCCAGGCTGAGCGTGCGCGGCACGCCGTCGACAATCGCCAGCATGTTGGCGCCGAAGTTTTCCTGCAGCTGGGTGTGCTTGTACAGGTTGTTCAGCACAACCTTCGCGACGGCGTCGCGCTTGAGTACGATGACCAGGCGCTGGCCGGTGCGGCCGGACGTTTCATCGCGCATGTCGGCGATGCCGGTGATCTTCCCGTCCTTGACCAGTTCAGCGATCTTGATGGCCAGGTTGTCCGGGTTGGCCATGTAGGGCAGTTCGGTGACCACCAGGCACGTACGGCCCTGGAGTTCCTCGACGCTGACCACGGCACGCATGGTGATCGAGCCGCGGCCGGTGCGGTAGGCGTCCTCGATGCCCTTGTGGCCCAGGATGGTGGCGCCGGTGGGGAAGTCCGGACCCTTGATCCGCTTGATCAGCTCTTCAAGCAGTTCCTCGTTGGAGGCTTCGGGGTTCTGCAGGTACCACTGCACACCGTCGGCGACTTCGCGCAGGTTGTGCGGCGGGATGTTGGTGGCCATACCGACGGCGATGCCGGAGGAACCGTTGACCAGCAGGTTGGGGAAGCGGGCCGGCAGAATCGTCGGTTCCTGGTTGCGGCCGTCGTAGTTGTCCATGAAGTCGACGGTTTCCTCGTCGATGTCACGGACCATTTCCATGGCCAGGGGAGCCATTTTGGTTTCGGTGTAACGCGGGGCGGCCGCGCCGTCGTTGCCGGGGGAACCGAAGTTACCCTGGCCCAGCGCCAGCGGTGCCCGCATGACCCAGTCCTGGATGAGGCGCACGAGCGCATCGTAGATGGCCGAGTCGCCGTGTGGGTGGTACTGGCCCATGACTTCGCCGACCACGCGGGCGCACTTGTTGAAGGCACGGTCGGGCCGGTAGCCGCCGTCGTACATCGCGTAGAGCACGCGGCGGTGCACCGGCTTCAGGCCGTCGCGCACATCCGGAAGCGCACGTCCCACGATGACCGCCATGGCGTAGTCCAGGTAGGAGCGCTGCATTTCGGTCTGCAGGTCGATTTGCTCGACCCGGTCGGAGAGGACGTTCCCGCTGACGGGTTCGAGTTCGCCGCCGGGAACTTCCGGGGTCTCATCACTCATTGGTTCTGTTCCGTTCTAAGTTCAAGTCCATGTGCGTTCGCTGCTCGCCGGGCAAGTCGCTCCGGCTGCCGCTGCGTTCCAGGCCGCCGGAGCGGCTCGGAACGCATCAGATATCGAGGAAGCGCACGTCCTTGGCATTCTGCTGGATGAAGTTTCGGCGGGATTCGACGTCCTCACCCATAAGCACCGAGAAGATCTGGTCCGCGGAGGCGGCGTCGTCCATGGTGACCTGGAGGAGGGTGCGGTGATCCGGGTCCATGGTGGTGTCCCAGAGCTCCGTGTAGTCCATTTCGCCCAGGCCCTTGTAGCGCTGGATGCCGTTTTCCTTCGGCAGGCGCTGGTTGTTCGCCAGGCCGCGTGCCACGGTCTCGTCACGTTCCCGGTCGCTGTACACGTAGTCGTGCGGGTGGTTGGACCACTTGATCCGGTACAGCGGCGGCTGTGCCAGGTACACGTAGCCCTGCTCGATCAACGGCCGCATGTAGCGGAACAGCAGCGTCAGCAGCAGGGTGGTGATGTGCTGGCCGTCCACGTCTGCATCGGCCATCAGCACGATCTTGTGGTAGCGGGCCTTCTCGACGTCGAAGTCCTCGCCAATACCGGCGCCGAACGCCGTAATCATGGACTGGACTTCGGCGTTGCCCAGGGCGCGGTCCAAACGGGCGCGTTCCACATTGAGGATCTTGCCGCGCAGCGGAAGGATGGCCTGGGTTTCGGGGTTGCGGCCGCGGACTGCGGAACCGCCTGCCGAGTCACCCTCCACGATGTAGATTTCGGACTTCGACGGGTCCTTGGAGGAACAGTCCTTGAGCTTGCCGGGCATGCCGCCGGATTCCAGCAGCCCCTTGCGGCGGGTGGACTCGCGGGCCTTACGGGCCGCCAGCCGGGCCTGGGATGCCTGAATGGACTTGCGGATCACGTCGCGTGCCGGGCCCGGGTTGCGCTCCAGCCAGTCGCCCAGCTGGTCGGTGACAACGCGCTGGACGAAGCCCTTGACCTCGGAGTTACCGAGCTTGGTCTTGGTCTGGCCTTCGAACTGCGGTTCGGCAATCTTCACGGAGATGACGGCGGTGAGGCCCTCACGGATGTCGTCGCCGGTGAGGTTGTCATCCTTTTCCTTGATGATGTTTTTCTCACGCGCGTAGCGGTTGATCAGCGAGGTCATGGCTGCACGAAAGCCTTCTTCGTGCGTGCCGCCCTCATGGGTGTTGATCGTGTTCGCGTAGGTGTGGACGCTCTCCGAGTAGGCCGTGGTCCACTGCAGTGCCATTTCCACGGCCATCTTCTTGTCATTGTCTTCGGTTTCGAAGGCAATGATGTCGTCGTGGATGACATCGACTTTCTTGGAACTGTTCAGGTGCTGAACGTAATCCAGGAGGCCGTTGGCGTACATGTAGTCCACGGTGCGGTGCTTCGGCGCGGCCTCGGCGGACTCGGCATCTTCCTCGGCGATCTCCGTGGCGGTCTCATCCAGGGCACGCTCATCGGTGAGCACAATGCGCAGGCCCTTGTTCAGGAAAGCCATCTGCTGGAACCGTGCACGCAGCGTCTCGAAGTCGAACTCGGTGGATTCGAAAATTTCCGGGTCCGGGTAGAACGTCTGGGTGGTCCCGGTTTCCTCGGTGGGGTCCCCCTGGCGGAGCCCGCCCACGGGATGCCCGCCGTTTTCGAAGGACTGCCGCCAGACGAATCCCTGGCGTTTAATCTCCGTTTCCACGCGCGAGGAGAGGGCGTTGACAACGGAGATGCCCACACCGTGCAGGCCGCCGGACACGGCGTAGCCGCCGCCGCCGAACTTACCGCCGGCGTGCAGGATGGTCATCACAACCTGGACGGTGGGAATGTTCTCGGTGGGGTGAAGATCCACCGGAATGCCGCGGCCGTTATCGGAGACCCGCACACCGCCGTCGGCCTGGAGCGTTACATCGATCCGGTCACAGAATCCGGCCAGCGCCTCGTCCACCGAGTTGTCGACCACTTCATAGACCAGGTGGTGCAGGCCGCGGGGACCGGTGGAGCCGATGTACATACCCGGACGCTTACGGACTGCCTCCAGGCCTTCCAGCACAGTGATCTCGTTGGCGCCGTATTCGTGCGGGGCAGGCTGGTCGCTGCGTTCCTGGGGTGCGGGCTCCGTGTTGTCTAGCTCATTGTCGTTAGCCACAGGTGCTGTCGACTCCTCTTGTGTCGGTCAGAATTTGGCACCCTGTCCAGCGGGAGAGGGTGCCTCTGCTACCAATTCTACCGCGATAAGGGTACCTTTGCGCGCCAAAACACCCCGCCAGCGGCCACCAAAGCCGGTTTTGAGCGATTTTCCTGCCATCCGATGAGGCCCGATACGTCCGGAGGGTTTTCCTGCCCGCTAAACACCGTGCAGCGTTTGTGTCTGGGAGCACATCTGCGGCTATATATCAACAACTTTTTTCACACTGTCCCCAGCGGGCGGGCGTTTATCCGTAGGTGTCCCGCGGACCCCTGCCTTTGACGCTGCGCAGGCCCTTGCGCCAGTTCGGCGCTGCGGGTCCGATCACTTCAATGCGCGTGACGACGCCGGGACCAAGTTCCGCATCGAAACGTGCAATCAGGGCTGAACGCAGCAGCCGCAGCTGCGTGGCCCAGGCAGTCGAATCGCAGCGCACCTGCACGGTGGTGTCGGAGAAGGACTCCGGTTTGCAGTGGGCGCTGACATCGGGGCCAACCAGCTCATCCCACCGGGAAATGACGGACCCGACGGCAACCGGCGAGTTCCAGCCCCGCTCGTTGACAAACCGGTTGAAGACTTTGCCGAGGCCCTGCGGATCCCGCCCGGTGTACTCGCCGGGAACGAAGGGAGTCTGCCGGCGCTGGCCCTGTTTGCGGCGGCTGGCGGGAACCCGCTGGTTTCCCCGTGCCTGGGCTGCCTGCCGCATGCGGTTCAGCTGTTCCCTGGCGGCATCCGGCCGGTCATCCCCGGGAAAGGCGCCGCTCCCGGGCCCTTCCGGCTGCGGGTCCTCACCGGCCGGCAACACTGACGCCTCCTGGAATAACGGGTATCTGCTGACCGGAGAGGGCGGCAGGGATGTCCTGCGCCACAGCTGCCGTCACCAGGACCTGTTCGGCCCCGGCAACTATGGCGGCCAGACGTTCCCGGCGGCTGGTGTCCAGCTCCGCGAAAACATCATCCAGGATCAGGATGGGTGCCGTTCCCGGGGTGTCGTCGTCATCCCGCAGGAGGTAGTAGGAGGCCAGTCGCATAGCCAGCGCCAGCGACCAGGTTTCTCCGTGAGAAGCAAAACCCTTCGCCGGGGCCTTGCCCAGAACCAGTTCCATCTCGTCCCGGTGGGGACCAACCAGGGACATGCCGCGCTCGATCTCCCGTTTCCGGTTCGCGGCAAAAGCCTGCAGGAAGCGTTCCTGCAGCTCTTCCTGTCCCAGGCCCAGCAGATCGGCGGAATCCGCCGGTCCTTCGGCGGCGCCGTCGTCGTCAACCTGGCCCAGCAGTGTAGACCGGTAGATGCCCCGCGCCGTTTTTGACCCGTCGGTCAGGTCCTTGTAGGCCCCCTCCAGATGCGGTCGGAGCTGGTCCACGGCCTGCAGCCGGGCGGCCACCAGCTGTGCCCCGGCTACCGCCATGTGATGGTCCCAGACCTCAAGCGTCGCCTCGTGTGCCGAGGTAAACCGTCCACTGGCACGTGCCGATTTCAGCAGCGCATTGCGCTGTTTCAGAACGCGGTCATAGTCGGCCCGGGTAGCTGCATGGCGGGGAACCAGAGAGACGATCAGGTCATCCAGAAACCGGCGGCGGGCGGAAGGATCGCCCTTAACCAGGGCCAAGTCCTCCGGGGCGAAAAGCACTGTGCGGCAGATCCCCAGGATGTCCCGGGCCCGGACCGGATTGGCGCGGTTGATTCTGGCCCGGTTCGCCCGTCCCGGGTTGATTTCCACCTCCAGGGCTGTGGCCTGGGATCCCCGGACCAGGCGGGCGCGGACCACGGCCTGTTCGGCGTCGAAGGCCACCAGCGGCGCATCCGAACTAACCCGGTGGGAGGACAGTGATGACAGGTACCCAATGGACTCGACAATGTTGGTCTTGCCCGTCCCGTTGGGTCCGACGAAGATGCTCACCCCGGGTTCAAGGCTCAGATCAAGCTGCGTATAGCTGCGGAACCCCGTCAGCGAAAGGTAATCAACGTACACGCTGCTCCACCCGGTGTTTCCGTCCTGTCCGTTTCCTCAAGTCCTCTCCTGCCTGGCACGCGGTTTGCCCGTCCGGGTCCGTCACCAGCCTACCGCCCGCTATTCCGGGGCGCCTGCGTCCTCGATTGACTGCTCGGCAGCACTCCGGTGGCCTCCGGATGCCTCAGATCCGGCGGGGTCCGCGGACCTGACCGGGTGGCCGCCAAACTGCCCGCGCAGCGCCGCAACGAGTTTCATGGCCGGGGAATCTTCCTGCCTGGAGCTAAACCGGGCAAAGACCGCGGAGGTAATTGCCGGCGCCGGCACTCCGGCAGACAGCGCTTCCTCGACAGTCCAGCGGCCCTCCCCGGAATCCTCCACATAACCGGTGATCCGGGCCAGTCCGGGATCTTCCTCCAAGGCCCGGACTGCCAGTTCCAGGAGCCACGAGCGGATGACGGTTCCGTCCTGCCAGGCCCGGAGGATCCCGGGAACGTCCTGGACAATGTCCTGGGATTCGAGCAGCTCATAACCTTCTGCGTAGGCCTGCATCAGGCCATACTCGATTCCGTTGTGCACCATCTTGGCGTAGTGTCCGGCCCCGGTGGCACCTGCGTGGACGAAGCTGTCAGCCCGTGTTCCGGCTGGCCGCAGTGCGTCAAAGAGCGGCATCGCTGCCGCCACATCGGCGGGATCACCCCCGACCATGAGCCCGTAACCGTTGTCCTTGCCCCAGATCCCGCCGGAAACCCCGCAGTCCAGGTAGCGGATTCCGTTGGCTGCCAGCATGCCGGCGTGCCGGCTGTCCTCGGTGTAGTGCGAGTTGCCGCCCTCGATGACCAGATCCCCGGAGTCAAGCAGCCCGGCGAGTTCACTGACAACCGCGGCCGTGGTTTCGCCGCTGGGAACCATAATCCACACGATGCGCGGCGGCGGCAGTTCAGCAACCAGGTCCGGCAGCGACCCGACGTCGCTGACTACGGGGTTCCGGTCAAAACCCGTGACCTGGATTCCGTTCCGCCTCAGCCGCTCGCGCATGCTGAAACCCATTTTGCCAAGTCCGATAAGGCCAATATGCATGTCGGTTCCTCTCTCGGCAGTCCACGCCAGCGGACTGCAAAAGGCTCTCGAAATGCCTGGTGAAAGCCTTACTGGTTCGGAAGCCGCACCGGCATCAGCAGGTAACGGTAATCTTCCTGGTCATCTCCGGTGAGTTCTTCCTGCGCGGAAATTACCGCAGGCTTCGGCGGGGTAGTGAAGGAAAAACGGACGTACTTGCTGGCGAAAGCCCCCAGGCCTTCGCTGAGATAGTGCGGGTTGAAGGCAACCGTGATCTCATCACCGACAAGGGAGGCTTCAAGGGCTTCGGAGGCCTGAGCGTCTTCGCCGGTGCCGGCATCCAGGGTGACCTGTCCGTCGGTGAATGCCAGGCGGACCGGGGTATTGCGCTCGGCAACCAAAGAAACACGGCGGACGGCTTCGACCAGTGCGTGGGTTTCCACCGTTGCGTGGATAGGCGTGTTTTCCGGGAAAAGGGACCGGATCTTGGGGTAGTCACCGTCGACCAGCAGGGAGGTGGTGCGGCGGCCGCCGCTTTCGAAACCGATCAGTTCGCTGTCGCCGGAGAGTGCGATGTTCAGGTCTCCGCCGCCACCGAGAGTCTTGGCAACCTCGTTCAGGGTTTTGGCCTTGACGAGGGCGCTGGTGGAGATGCCCGGTGTCGCCGGCTTCCAGGAGAGCTCACGGAGGGCAAGGCGGTAACGGTCGGTGGCCAGGAAGGTGATGAGGTCGTCTTCAATTTCCATCCGGACACCGGTCAGGATCGGCAGGGTGTCGTCACGGCTGGCCGCGATGATCACCTGCGAGACAGCCTGGGCAAAGGCGTCACCGTCCACGACGCCGCTGACATCGGGAAGGGCAGGAAGCTCCGGGTATTCAGAAACGGGCATGGTAGCCAGGTTGAACCGGCTGTTCCGGCAGGTGAGAGTCACCTTGGAACCGTCAGTCTCGACTTCAACCGGCGCTGACGGAAGGCTGCGGCAGATCTCTGCCAGCAGGCGTCCGGAAACGAGGATGGTGCCTTCATCGGAAATGTCCGCCGGGATCTGCAGGCGGGCCGAGATCTCGTAGTCGAAGCTGGCGATGCTCAATGAGCCGGATTCGGCCTTGATCAACAGCCCGGAAAGTACGGGGACCGGCGGGCGGGGTGAGAGGGACCGTGCTGTCCACGTAACCGCCTCGGCCAGGACATCCCGCTCAACTCTGAACTTCACTGCAGGGTGCCGCCTTTCACAACGTACTTATCAGTACTACTGAGCTTTCATGAACACGTGAGGGAGCATTTCGGGTTGCCAGGACGCCCGGTCTGCCCGCTGGGAATCACAACAATACCCTGTGCCAGCTTACCGCCGGGAGGTTGTCATTTACCGGCCGGTGCGGCACCGGTCCACCGATGTCGTTGTGCTATCGCCCAAAGCGTCCACCGAGACAGGTCTGGGACCTGCGAAGCAGGCAGATGGAACATCGGATGTTTGTCCGGGAAGGTCGGATGTTATTTGGTGGAACCCAATTTCTTAAGATTCGTAGTGTTAATAAGTGCTGTGGATACTGTGGATAACTCGGTCCTGCGGGGCGTCCCGGCGTTTTAAGCCTGTTGATAACCTGTGGACGCTTAGCCTACGTGCAGCAGGTGGCTGTTGGGAACTATTTTGCAGTTCCGCGTATCCACAGGCCAATACCCGTAAGAACGTGTTATCCACTGAGTTATCCACACCCTTGTCCACACGTGTTAATTTCGAGCCCCTTCGGGGCCCTTACATCCGCGTGCTGACGCGGATCTCAGGCCTCACGCTGCTGCTGCTTGATGCGGTTCGTCAGCTCGGTCACTTGGTTGTAGATGGCGCGGCGCTCAGCCATAAGTTCCCGGATCTTGCGGTCTGCGTGAATAACGGTGGTGTGATCACGCCCGCCAAGCTCCTGACCGATCTTCGGCAGTGACATATCCGTCAGCTCACGGCAGAGATACATGGCGATCTGGCGCGCAGTGACCAACGTCCGGGTCCGCGACTTGCTGCACAGCTCTTCCAGGCTGATCTGGAAATAGGCAGCAGTCTGCCCCAGGATCGATGCGGCAGTAATTTCCTGGGCGCCGTCGTCGGTAATCAGGTCCTTGAGGACAATCTCGGCCAGGCCAACATCCACCTGCTGGCGGTTCAGGCTGGCGAAGGCGGTCACCCGGATCAGGGCGCCTTCCAGTTCGCGGATGTTGGTGGAGATCTTCGAAGCGATGTACTCCAGAACATCGTCGGGGGCGCTGAGGGAATCGCCGATCGCCTTCTTACGCAGAATGGCAATCCGGGTTTCCAGTTCCGGCGGCTGCACATCGGTCAGCAGGCCCCATTCAAAACGTGAGCGCATGCGTTCCTCGAACCCGGAGAGCTGCTTGGGCGGCAGGTCGGAGGTGATAACCACCTGCTTGTTGTGGTTATGCAGCGCATTGAAGGTGTGGAAGAACTCCTCCTGCGTCGCATCCTTGTTCGCCAGGAACTGGATGTCGTCGATGAGCAGGATGTCGACGTTCCGGTAGAGCTGCTTGAAGCTGGCGCCCTCGTCATAACGGATGGAGTTGATGAAATCGTTGGTGAACTCCTCGGAGTTCACATACCGCACGCGGATCCCCGTATAGAGGTGCCGGGCATAGTGCCCGATCGCATGCAGCAGATGGGTTTTACCCAGTCCGGAGTCACCGTAAATAAACAGCGGGTTGTAGGCCTTGGCCGGAGCTTCGGCCACAGCAACGGCGGCGGCGTGGGCAAACCGGTTCGAGGACCCGATGACAAAAGTCTCAAAAACGTACTTGGGGTTCAGCCGGCCGAACTCCTGGGACGTGCTCGGCGGCGTCGGAGAGGGAGCACTCTCGCCAGTCGGCACGGGTGACGGCGCGGTTTCTTCGGGCTCCGGCTCCGGTTCGGCCTGGACAACCGGAGTGAGATCTGCGTCAATCACGAAGGCGCACTGGATATCCGCCTGGAAAACAGTCTTGAGGACCTCATCCAGGATGTTCTTCAGCTGGGTCTGCAGGACTTCGCGCGTCAGTTCGTTGGGAACAGCCACCAGGAGAGTGGTGCCGATCAGCCCCTGTGCCTGGGCCAGAACCACAAATCCGCGCTGCCGGGGGGAGACCCTGTCATCGGTCTCCAGCGTCCTGATGACCTTGCGCCAGGAACTGCCGACATCGTTGATTTCGTCCGTACCCACAAAAACCTCTCGTGACGCCCGTCAGGGGCGGTCTAAGAAACCGGAATCCAGGCCTGGATCCCGAAGGTTCATCCACAGACTTATGCACAGTCGTGGATAAAACACCCAGCGCCAAGCCTAGAGCATCATTTCGGCTGTCGGTAGCTGGAATCCGGCGCTCCTGCGTGACATGCGGCGGGACTCACATTCGGCCGCGGACCGCGGTACCCGGCACTTGTCCACAGGTGTGGAAGATTCTGTATGAACAGCCCCCGTATCCCCCGGTTTGACTGCCAACGGGGTCTCACCTAACGTTGAGTAGTCCTTTGTGTCTGCTATCTGCACTCATTCATGCCCATCAGGGTTCTGGGAATCAGGGTCCAGGTCCGGGTTGAGTGTAGTCAGTCACATGAAAAGAGCGCCGCTTGTGCTTTCCCCTTGATGCAGCAAGCGCCAGCGCAGATTGTCTTGGAGTAACCACCGTGAGCAAGCGGACTTTTCAGCCGAATAACCGCCGTCGTGCCAAGAAGCACGGCTTCCGCCTTCGCATGCGTACCCGCGCCGGCCGTGCCATTCTTTCCGCACGCCGTGGCAAGGGCCGCACCGAACTGTCGGCCTAAAACAGACTTAGGTTTGCCGATGCTGCCTCAGCAGCTATGCCCCCCGATCCTGGCGTTCTGAATGCTGGCCGCGAGGAACCGGGTGCGTTCGGCGGCGGATTTTTCCCATACCGTACGTTCCGGTGCCCGTTGCGGGCGCCGGAACGTAGTCTTATACGCAGTGCCTAACCCGGCCGCGCCCACGCGCGTCGGGTTCATTGTGTCGAAGGCAGTCGGGAACGCCGTGACACGTAACCTCGTTAAGAGAAGACTGAGAGAAGCAGCAGCGCAGAGCCTGGCCGATCATCCCACCGGGCTGGACATAGTC
This sequence comes from Arthrobacter gallicola, assembly GCF_014836775.1. Classification (GTDB taxonomy): domain Bacteria; phylum Actinomycetota; class Actinomycetes; order Actinomycetales; family Micrococcaceae; genus Arthrobacter_B; species Arthrobacter_B gallicola. The sequence continues at coordinate 362,039 of NZ_JACSQD010000002.1, read as the reverse complement.
GTCAGGGCGTTGCCGCCGGCGGCAACGGCCTCGTGGGCGCAGTTAAGCGCCGACTATGCTGGTGCCCTCTCTGCATGCATTGGCAAGCTTTCGCGGCAGTGACCACACAGGTGAGGGAGGGGCTGAAGATGGGCCGAACCGGTAGTAAACCGGCGAAGGCTTCCCTTCCCGCTGCCTTTTTCCTGCCGATCCTGCTTTTTTTGTGGCGCCTTCCCCGGAATGTCCTGATCGGGCTTCTGATGGGCTACCGCAAGGTGGTGTCCCCGCTCTACGGCCCTGTGTGCCGGTTTTTTCCATCATGTTCGGCGTATGCCCTCGAAGCCGTCACCGTTCACGGTGCCGTCAGAGGAACGTGGCTCGCCGCGCGACGGCTCATCCGCTGCCATCCTTGGAATGACGGCGGAGTAGACCACGTGCCCGAAGGCCGCAGGCCGTGGCCGCAGGAATCGGTCCCCCGGATTATTGTTCTGAATCATCCCGTGATTCCGGCAGACGAAGACAGCCGCTCGGCGGCTTAGGAGAGTAAATGGGTTTCTTCGACACGATACTGTTCCCCTTCAAGTGGGTGGTGTCATGGATCATGTGGATCTTCCACGAGGGATTCGTTTTCCTCGGGATGGATGCCGCATCGGGTTGGACCTGGACGCTGTCCATCATCGGCTTGGTGATCGTTATCCGGGCCGCCCTGATTCCTGTCTTCGTCAAGCAGATCAAGGCTCAGCGCGGCATGCAGTCACTGCAGCCGGACCTGCGGAAGCTGCAGCAGAAGTACAAGGGCAAGACCGATCAGCTCTCGCGTCAGGCAATGACGCAGGAACAGATGGCGCTCTACAAGAAGCACGGGACCAACCCGTTCGCGGCCTGCCTGCCGATGCTGATCCAGATGCCGTTCTTCTTCGCACTGTTCCAGGTGCTCAACGGTGTATCGAACGCCAGCGCGGGCGGTGAGGGCATTGGTGCCCTGACCCCTGATGCCATCCGCCAGTTCGACGAGGCCACCATCCTTGGCGCCCCGTTGTCCTCTTCGCTGCTGCACGGCTTCGGCACCGAAGGGCACACCGCTGTCATCGTCCTCTCGATCATCATGATCATTGCCATGACGGCTTCGCAGTTCATTACGCAGAAGCAGATCATGTCCAAGAACATGTCTGAAGAGGCGCTGCAGAGCCCGTTCATGCGCCAGCAGAAGATGATGCTCTACGTACTGCCCCTGGTCTTTGGCATCGGCGGCATCAACTTCCCCATCGGTGTCCTGATCTACTGGACCACCACTAACCTGTGGACCATGGCGCAGCAGTTCTTTGTGATCCGCCGGATGCCCACACCGGGTTCCCCCGCAGCCAAGGCCCTGGCCGAGCGGCGTGCCCGGAAGGGCCTGCCGATGGTTCCGCTGCTGGGCGAAAAGAAGTCTGAACCGGTCGAAGAAATCCCCGTCCCAGCCAAGGCCCAGCGCCAGCAGCCGCAGCGTAAGAACAGGAAGAAAAGATGAGCACTGAGCACGTCGAAGAGTCCGTTGAAGAACTGCCGGAGCGTACTGAGAGCGGCTCGGCGGGACGCTTGGAGGAGGAAGGCGACGTAGCCGCCGACTACCTGGAGGAACTGCTGGACATCGCCGACATCGATGGCGATATCGACATCGAAGTACGCAGCGGGCGGACCTACATTTCCGTGGTCTCCGAGGAGGGAGACGACTCCGGTTTGCAGGCCCTGGTGGGCCAGGACGGAGAGGTCCTGGAAGCTCTCCAGGAACTCACCCGGCTCTCCGTGCTGACAGCCACGGACAACCGTTCCCGGCTCGTGCTGGACATCTCCGGGTACCGCAAGGAACGCAGCGAGGAACTGCACCGGATCGCCGAAGACGCGGTCTCCCGGGCCAAGACGTCCGGCAAGGACATCGCCCTGGCGCCGATGAGTGCCTACGAACGGAAGATCGTTCATGATGCCGTGGCTGAACTCGGACTCATCAGCGAGTCCGAGGGTGAAGGGCCTTCCCGCCACATTGTGGTGTCCCTCGACTCCTAGGCTTGCGGGCCGCTTTTCGTTCTAGACTCGCCAAGACAAGGATCTGTTTACGTGGTTGAAATTACGCCTGCCGAGCACGCGGCGGCGGTCAAGGTGTTCGGTTCCCAGCTGCCGCTGGCCGAACGCTACGTGGAGCACCTGGCCACATCCGGGATGGAACGCGGCCTCCTCGGTCCCCGTGAAGTTCCGCGTCTGTGGAGCAGGCACGTTCTGAACTGCGCCGTCGTCGCCGACCTGATCCCTGAGGGGAGCAAAGTCGCCGACGTCGGGTCCGGAGCTGGCCTGCCGGGGCTGTGCCTGGCGATTGCGCGTCCCGACCTTCAGATGACCCTCATCGAACCGCTGGAACGCCGGGTTACCTGGCTCAATGAGGTAGTTGCGGACCTTGCCTTGGAGAACGTGCAGGTAATCCGCGGCCGCGCCGAACAGGTGGTGGACAGGGTCGACGTCGACGTTGTCACCGCCCGTGCCGTCTCTGCTTTGTCCGGGCTGGCCGGACTAACCATTCCTCTGCTGCACGGTCAGGGCGAAGTGCTTGCCATCAAGGGCCGCAGCGCTGCAGAGGAGATCGAGAAGGCAGCTAAGCAGATCCGCAAACTGGGTGGCAGACAAACTTCGGTGGTTACGGCAGGCGAGGATGTACTCGAAGAGCACACCACGGTCGTCCGGATCGTGGTCTAGGACGTAAACGCGTTGTGTACATGCCCCGGACGGTCCGGGGTTTTGGCGGGGCAGCCGATAGGCTGGTGGCAGAGTAATGCCTATGTTGTGAAAGTGAGCATGTCCAGGTGAGTGTGCGCGATTCTGCCGCAAAACGAATTCCCCCCTTTGCTGCGCTGGGTTCTGCCTTCTCATCCGCATTTTCAAGGAATCAACCCGAAGAAGTTGCAAAACCACAGCGTCCCTTGCCTGTTTCACGTGAAACAGGACATGCTGTTGCAACATTGTCTGCCGGCGCATCCCATGTGCCTGTTTCCGAGACCAGCGAAGGTGGTGTAGCCGGCCAGGCGGTTGTTCCGTCCGAACCGGTAGACGTTATGGACCTGATGGATGAGAGCACCCCACTAGCCCGAGAGCTCGCCAGCGAGAACAGGCGGCGTGAACGGCTCCGCGGCCGTGTACTTCCGCGCCCGGCCGAAACACGCATCATGACGGTGAGCAACCAAAAGGGCGGTGTGGGGAAGACCACCACCACCGTCAACCTGGCCGCCGCGCTGGCTTCGGCCGGACTGAACGTGCTCGTCATCGACATCGACCCGCAGGGCAATGCCTCGACCGCACTGGGCATCGATCACCGGGCCGAAGTTGAGAGCATCTACGACGTACTGATTGATGATCTTCCGTTGGGTCGGGTGGTTGCCCAGTGCCCTGACATTCAGAACCTGATCTGCGCGCCGGCGACCATCCATCTTGCCGGGGCTGAGATCGAGCTTGTTTCCCTGGTCGCCAGGGAGCAGCGCCTCCGCAGGGCTATCGACGTGTATGCCGCTGAACGCAAGAAGGCCGGCGAAGAGCGGCTGGACTACATCTTCATCGACTGCCCGCCGAGCCTTGGCCTGCTGACCGTCAACGCCTTTGTGGCTGCGAAAGAGGTGCTGATTCCCATCCAGTGTGAGTACTACGCGCTTGAGGGCCTCAGCCAGCTGCTGAAGAACATCGAGATGATCCAGAAGCACCTGAACGCCGATTTGGTTGTTTCCACCATTCTGCTCACGATGTATGACGGCCGCACCAACCTGGCCGCACAGGTGGCTGCTGAGGTCCGGGAACATTTCCCGCAGCAGGTCCTTGGGGCTGTTGTGCCGAGGTCGGTGCGCATCTCTGAGGCCCCCAGCTACCAGCAGACGGTGATGACCTATGATCCGTCCTCCACCGGTGCGCTCTCGTATCTGGAGGCTGCGGCAGAGATCGCGCAGCGCTCTTAGACACCCCCACGGGGATGCCGGTTGTTCCTGTCGTAAAACCGTAGAATACTCTCACAATCAATCCATGCCGCTTGCTGTGTGCATAAGGGAAGGACTTACCCATGACCGAGAAGCGTCGGGGTTTGGGCCGGGGTCTGGGTGCGCTGATTCCCAGTACGGCTTCTGAGACAACTGAAACCTCGCAGGGTACGCGGGCGGGGAGGCCCGTCGACCTGTTCTTCGCTGCAGCGAGTGACGAGGTTGCGCCCGGACGCGCCGGAGGCCGCCGTGGCGCGGGAATCAACAAAGACGCCCTCCGTGCCCCTGCACCGAAAAAGACCGCACCCCGTACCGCAGCCTCCCGCTCAGCCGGTACCCGTGCCAAGGCAGAAGAGTCTGTTCCCGAGGTTGCAGAAAGTGATGCGCCTCCGGCGGGCCAGACCTCTCAGGTTTCCACCCCGGCTAAGGGCACGCGTAAGCCCTCCACGAAGCCGGGCAGGGGCTCTGCACCGGAGTCTAAGGCGTCAGCCGGTACGGAGAGCCCAGTGGCTCCCTCGGAGGCCCCCACGGAAGCAGCAGCCGCCGCGGAAGTAACTGAGCCTGCACCGGTTGAGGTGACAGAGCCGGCTGTCGCCCCGGTGGACGACGTTTCACGTGAAACGCTCATGGAAGTTCCCGGCGCACGTTTCGCGGAACTTCCGATCGACTCAATTCACCCCAACCGTAAACAGCCTCGCAGCGTCTTCGATGAAGAAGACATGTCCGAGCTGGTGCACTCCATCCGTGAAATCGGCGTTCTGCAGCCCATCGTGGTCCGTCCGTCTGCCGAGGGCGATCCTGAGCACCCCTATGAACTCGTTATGGGTGAGCGGCGTTGGCGTGCCAGCCGCGAGGCCGGCCTTGATTTCGTTCCGGCAATTGTCCGCTCCACCCAGGATGTGGACCTGCTCCGAGACGCGCTCCTCGAGAACCTGCACCGCAGCCAACTTAATCCACTTGAAGAGGCAGCCGCCTATCAGCAGCTTCTGGACGACTTTGAGTGTTCTCACGAGGAACTGGCCGAGCGGATCGGGCGGTCGCGGCCGCAGATTTCCAACACACTTCGGTTGATGAAGCTCCCCCCATTGGTGCAGCGGCGCTTGGCCGCCGGTGTACTGTCTGCCGGCCATGCCCGCGCGCTCCTGGGTCTCAATGACCCTGCGGAAATGGAGAAACTTGCGCAGAAAATCGTAGCTGAGGGGATGTCAGTCCGTGCGACCGAAGAAGTAGTCTCCCTGTCCGACGGCCTGCGGCGTCCCGCCAAGGAATCGAAGCCGAAGGTGGGTGCCCGGCATGAGCGCCTGGATTACTTCGCAACCTCGCTGTCCGACCGTCTGGACACCAGCGTAAAGATCACTCTGGGTGCCCGGAAGGGCAAGGTCAGCATCGAGTTTGCCAGTGTTGAGGATCTGAACCGGATCATGGGAGTCCTTGCACCCACCCCTTCCGAATAGTCCGCTACGAAAGGGCGGTCTGTTTCACGTGAAACGGACGGCCCTTTCGCATTTAAACACTCTTCGACTGCTGGTAGTGCTAGAGGTACCGCGGGATGCTGGGACGTTCTCTCAGTCCGTCGAATGCGGCGCTCGGGATCACGTTTTCCTACCCGCGGTCGTTGTGGCCAGAGGCGAGAGTATCTGATTTGCAACCAGGAATGGCGCTGGCCCACCTAGAGTTATTCATGCAGGCGGGTTGAGCGGGATTCCGCCCGCTGTATGCGAAGCATTGGCATCGCGGCCATGGCCTGTATGGTCATGTTCCACGTGAAACATGACCACCTGAGGTCAAGAGGCCCAGCACCGGATCCAAGGTTTGGCCGGCGAAGCACGACCACACGTCTGGTCAGGGACCGAGAGTTCAGCTCTTGGATGCCTTGTCCTCTTGGATGCCTTGTCGGGGTGGATCCCGAACAATCGCGCCCGAACTCTGTCTTGTACGCTAGCTGCTCCTACTGTCTGTAGCCACAGCTCTTATCAGTTGATTCTTCTTATGGCCTTCTGCCACACGCGCTGTTCTTGGACTACTCGCGCGTATCGGTCTTGAAGTGCAGAATAGTCGTTATACAGCTCGTTGGTCCTAGGCCGGCACTGGTTTGGTGTCGGTACGCTGGGCGGCTGGTTCGGTCCTTCAGACCGAAGTTCCGGGTACATGGTTGGGGAGGCCAACCTTTCAGGTCTGTAGACTGTTCGGTTTACGGTCTGCTTGTTTTACGTGTTCGCCGTCTTTGAGGCTGATGTCACTGACCCCCTGGTGTGTTTCACGTATACGAGGTGTTCTGGCATACAGAAGCTAAAAGTGCTCTGAGCGGCCGCTGAGGGAACATGTTTCACGTGAAACGAACGTACTGGAGCATGGATTCGCCGCCATCCGTACCTCTTTGAGTCTTGCTCCGGTGTGTTTACTTTGACCGACTTGCCATCACCCGGGCGGATCGGCTTGTCCCTCACGGCTGTGTGCTAAGCGCAATGTCCCAGCAGGTGAGGGGGTTTACACCCCGCACCTGCTGACGAGCGATGCATGTCACCTTTTGGCAGGTGGGTTCAAGGGCGAGTTGAAGGGATTCGACTTGGGAATCGAAGACTCGATCCTACGTCGCATTGACCCACGAGCGCCCTGTCAGCACGTAGAGCTCCTGGGCAGGGGCCTACGTTGCTGCCTGCTTCTGTCCATTTCAGGCCCGAGCTTTCGGTCCGGTGTTCTTGTCGCTTGTTTCACGTGAAACAGTTCCGTGTGTTCGGCGGGTCCGTTTCACGTGAAACACACCTAGCGGCGGGGCAGTGTCGTCATGGTGAGTACGAAGAGCATCGAATGTTGTCGGTCTGGGACAACGCCACACATGTGAGACCTGATTTCGCTGCGGGTACACAATATTGCTAGCGACGCCTGTCAGGAGAGCCCGTTGCCCGGTGCCTGGTACCCTTTGCCAGTGCCAGTGCCAGTGCCAGTGCCGGTGCCAGTGCCAGTGCCAGTGCCAGTGCCGGTCCCCAGGGCCCAGCGCTCAGTGCCCTGAAAGCAAGCAGCGACGAGGCCGACAGGCACGCCGTGCTCATCGTGGGTGTCCGGCCTATCTTGGGGCCATGCGGCGCGTAGCGGCTGGGGTCTGCCAGTGTGCAGCGTGCCGTCTGCATACGTACAACTTACTGTCCACTTGTCCATGTCAGGTAAGGTGCCGACAAGCTTCGGTCACCGGCGCCCTCCCCATCCCCAGTTGAGCGGGCGTTCACCTGACCGCGTGGGTGCGCTGCGGGTGAGTGGTCCGGTGATTACGAGGTGCTCGCGGTACTGTCTGATGCGGAGGCATGCACATGACCGATCCTTCAGGTCCGCGTTTCACGTGAAACACATCGTCCGTTAGGTGCCCCACAGCATCTCCCGAGACAGCTCCCTACTCGAAACGAAGGCGGGCTATTGAACCTCGTCTGTTGATACGTTCGCCATCATGGCTACCGAGAAGACATGTTATTTGGGGGAACAACGCTTGTCGCGGGCGAGTCCTATCTGAGCTCTCCACCCCGATATGCCCGATATGCTCCTCTAACGTGGTGTTCTATAGAGCGGCGCCGGACTCGCGGCACTAGCGGTCAAGGGTCTCTCATCGGGAACTACGTGACTCCCTCGTCTGTCTCAGCGGTTCTCCATTGCAGCTGTCGTGTTGAGTCACGGTGCTGCGCGGAGACGTTTCACGTGAAACGAGCTAGCAGGCTCATGATTTTCACGGTGATATGCGCCCGCCGGTTCTAAGTCTGATGGAAGCTCTTATGCAAAGCGCCGGGGTGAGTGCCCCAGCAGGGACAAGTGTTCGTGTTCTCAAAGGTGCACCAAAGGCTTGTCCTGCAAGTACTTACCCATCGCTATCGCTGCACGTCGTGAAACCTTGCCCGATCATCAACTGATGGATGCTTCGCCGGCCGTGGACAGGTAGGTTGCGGCTTGCTTTCGCAACCTGGGTGATCCGTTGCGGGGTTGTCGACAAAGTAGTCGTCCCAAGTGCATCTTTCCATAGGGTGTTCACTGCCATGCATTCCCGTGTGACTGCAGAACTTTCTGGTTGTGTTGTTATGCGGAAGAAGCGAATGACGGGGTGCATTCTCTGCGGAGTCTGCGAAGCAGTCCATGGCCATGCGGTTTAGAGGGTCTACCGGGGAGGTCTTGGCAGTGGGGGCGTCGAGCGGGAGTGGATAGCCTGCCTTCGGACAGTCACTTCGGGAGGGCGCAACGGTCTACGAGGCGAGAAACCAGCACCCGTACCCTGCACTTCGCTGGTGCGGACACCGGTGAAAAGCTGGCGCCCTGCGTCCCCGTCGACGAAAACTCAAATAAGAGGGACGCAAGCAGAATGGATTTCCATCGTTGGTTGTGGCGAGCAGTAAGGAATGCGGGAGCAGCGTGATGCGACTCCCGCCTTCACCCTTTACGGCCTGTTCAGGTCACCGTTTCAACTAAAGACCTGTGGACCGTGGCCCAACCCGTTTCAATCTGTGGTGCAGCGGATTATCGGACTTCATGTCTGCTTGCCGGCAGCGCTTCTCCCTGTGGTTTGTGGGGAACGCTTGAAGTCATAAACGGCCTGTCAAACTCGGCCCAGCAGACCGTGCCGGAGCATCGCTGGCACCCAACCCTGGGAGAAATCCTGTTGTCGGTGTTTAGGAATAGTTCAGGACTATATGAGCCGACGCAGGCCGGACGTTACACCCGTATACGGGTTGGTTGGTCTGTGGAAGTCCTCCCGAGCTTGCGTGTGCATCATTCTTGACATGTCCGCAGGCATGAATCGCGTCCGGCTCTCTCCATCGCTAGTCTTTGTTCTGGGTGGGGGATCTGTTGGGCGATTCCCACTTAACCAGCAACTGGAACACTAGTCCGGCCAGCATAAGGAATAGCCCGAATGGGCCCCAGAAATCGGATATGGCGACCATCGTAACAGCGCAAACGACAGCCCCGACGAAGAGTATCGCGGTGCTCAGAGTCACCTGTACCTTGGCTCTTCGTACAACCCTGATTATCTCTTTGTTCCGCGTGGCTCTGCGCCCATTCATGATCATGCCCAGCACCGACAGAGCGCCCAGGAATATTGGGCCCCTGCCCCCGAAGGGAAGTGGACCAGGTGCTAACGCGATTCCAAGCGCCGCGAACGCGAGCACCCCGGCGCTCACGTCGCACTGACGCACTGTATGCCTGCGATTCAGCAGCCTTTCACCAGTAACTTTGCTCACCACCAATCAATGACGCAGTCGAGGACATCGACACAGGCCCATAAACGAAACCAGCGAACGTCAGGACCGCTAGTTCGAACGACCCACGTATAAGCCGAGGGGGCCCACTGACCAGGTCAACGCTTGTAAGCGGCACAGGAAGGAGTCGTTTGAATCATCAACCGACGGTACAGGCGTCCCTCCATCCAAGCACCCTGGCTAGTTCAGGGGAGCGTACTCTGCCAGCCGGTCCCGGACCAGCCGCATAAAGACTCACAGGCTTTCGTCAAGTCGCTGAGGGCAGCTGCCTGGGACCAGGGTCTTCCCCGAGGGACCCGCCTCGGAGCATCGTGAACAGCACATCAGAACGAAGCCGGGCAAGAGCAATGATCGCTTGGTTATGCCGTTTACCCTCGGCACGTTTCGGGTCGCAATACGCCCTCGAGGCCGGGTGATGCAGGGTGGCAAAGGACGAGAGGAACAGGGCACGTCTGAGCTGCTTGCTACTCCGCCGGCTCGGCCTCCACAAGGGCACCGACTTGGGCAATGATCTCGTCCCTCTGCCATCGAAACGCCAGTAGCTACTCAGCGAGTTTCGGCAGCACGATCCCAGCTGCACCGGTGCGCAGGTCCGCGACAGCAGGGTGGTCCAGGTGCGGGCCCAGTGCCTGTTCCAACGCGGGATGGACGTGGGTAAACAGCCCGCGGATCTCGTTAGAGGGCTGTGATTTGTCCGGTGACGTCATCGTCGAACGCGCAGCGCACAGCGAATTCGGCCAGGGTTTCATAGTCGATTCGACCGACCGCAGCGTATGCGGAATGGAACGGGCGGCGCGGGCGATTGCGACAGGCAGCGCTCCGATGGTCGCGTCCTGGTCCACGATGACCAGGACGTTCCCGAGGTCGGTGAGCTTGGCGATGCTGGCCCGCATCTTCGTTTCGTCCTGCGGCAGGGCCTTGGTCGTAGAGCTTTTTTCGGCCCGGTTCAGGCCCGCGGCGCGGTGGCATAACAGGCAGTCCGGGGGCATCGGCTCGGCCGTAGGTGGGGTTACTGGCGCCCAACGGTGTCGTCTGGGATGCCAGCTCATTCTGAGTCACGTCGGCATAGGGGTAGTTGTAGGTGTTATTGCCCTTCCGGTTCGCGGAGTTCCCGGGCATGGGTGAAGGATTGGGGTGCCTCTACGGTTTTGGTCGCTAAGGGCAGGTTCTTTGGTGCGGGGTCTGAGTAGAGGGTTTCGTCGCGAAGCATGACGATGAGGACATCGGAGCGACGCCGGGCAAGAGCAATGATCGCTTGGTTGCGGCGTTTACCTTCCGCGCGAATTTCTCACGAGGTCTCGTCATTGCTCGGAAGTCTTTGGGATAGCGCTATCTGCCCTCATCAGGGGCGAGGAACTTCATCAATGTCTCCATGAGGTGGAGTGTTTTCCGTCCGGGGTCCAGGAGAGATTGGATCCGAAGACCGTCCATCATTGCCATAACCATGGTCACTTTGTCGTCCGCGCTGAGTTCTTCACTGTCCTGCGCAGTGGCAAGACGCGTGCTGGTGAAGTGGTCCCGCATCTTCTCACGGCGTGCAATGAAAAAGTTATGCGCAGGGTGGCTTGGATTTGTTGCCGCGATGGTGATGGCGAGCCAGTGCCGCTGCTGGTCAGGATGAGCAAACTCGTCCTGCAGGATGGCGGATAGCACCTGTTCCCTGGGGACCTTCGACTCGATGATGCGGCGGGCCAGTTCCGAGTCATCGGCATCGCGCTGGGCGAGTGCGGCGAGTAGCAGGTCATCCTTGGTGGGGAAGTGACGGCGCAAAGCTGCGTGGGTGACATTCGCCCGGGAAGCGATATCCCTGAGGGAGGCGCGTTCATAGCCATGTTCGGCGAAGCTTGCTGACGCTGCCCTGACGATCTCAGCCCGCCGGGCAGGAGTCGTCGCGTAGGGACCGCGCCGCCGCGGGCCGGCATTTTTCCCGGTTTCTGGCTCGGCAGCAGTGGTCACGGAAATCTTCTCCCTTAAATCAGCTGATGTTGCTTCTCTGGAGCTATTGCCAATAGTAACCACTGTGGCTACTCTTTTCGAAGAGTAACCACAGTGGTTACTATTCAGCTGGTTTTCAACTTGGCTGTCGCCTGGCGTCAGCGGTGCTGCGGACACCAGCAGCCATCCGAATAAGGAGTCAAAGGTGACTACGAACGAACAAGAGGCTTCTGGTGTCGGCAGCGGCATTGCGGCAGCCCAGCCGGTGCCAGGCAACCAGAATCCCGGCGAGGCTACCGATGGTGTCTTGACGGTCCCCGAAGAACCTCAGTCACCCGTCAGCCGGAGTTACATTCTTTGGTTGATGCTTGCCAGCTTTGGGGCATCCATCGCCATGATGGTGCCGCTGTCGTATGGCATCGCTGTGCGGATTAGTGAACTGGCCCCCGGCCATGAAGAGGTGCTTGGTTACATCACAGGCACGGCTCAGCTGATTTACCTGCTGATCAGTCCGATGGTGGGTATCTGGAGCGACCGCATGCGCTCGGGCTTGGGCAGACGCACCCCGTTCATCTTCCTCGGGACGGGTATCGGCCTGGCTGGGCTGGTGGTGATGGGGCTGGCCCCCGATCTTCTGATCGTGGGCGCTGGCTGGGTCCTGGGCATGGCTGGCTGGTCGATTTCCGGCGCGGCCATCCAAAACCTGATGGCCGACAAGCTTCCGGACCAGCAGCGTGGCCGGGTTTCAGCGTTGACTTCACTCATGACCCAGATCGCACCCGTGCTGGGGATCGGGGTGGCTTACGCGGTCTCCTCCAACACCCTGCTGGTCTTCGTCGTCCCCGGTCTGATCGGAGCCGTGCTCCTTGCTTTGCTCCCGATCATTAAGCCTGAGGGCAGTTCCAAGGACATAGCCCTTACTTCACGGGTAACAGCAAAATCGGTGGTTGCCAGCTACGGCTTCAACATCCGCAAGTACCCGGACTTCGCCTGGAACTGGCTGGGTCGGTTCGTGTTCTTCATCGGACTGTACTTCAACACCACGTTCGGCACGTTCTTCTATGCACAACGGCTCGACCTTCCAGTGCGTGAAGTGGCCGGGGTGGTCGCCACCATCGGCATGCTCGGAGTCGTCGCAGCTGCAGCAGGCGCCCTTCTGGGTGGATTCCTGTCAGACAAACTGAAGCGGCGCCGCCTGTTCGTGATGATCGCAGCGTTGCTTTTTGCGGGCGGCGCGCTGGTGGAGGCATCTGCGTGGTCCCTGCCCCAGCTGATCATCGGTGCCGTGCTCATGCAGAGCGCGATCGCCGTCTTCGCAACAGTCGACCAGGCAATCATTTTCGCCATCCTTCCGAACCGCAACGAAACCGGGCGCTATATGGCAGTGGTGGCCTTCGCGCAGAAGATCCCGAGCGCCGTGGCACCGCTCATCGCCTCGTTGGTCATTACGATCGGCGCCACCGGAGCGCAGAAGAATTACACGCTCCTATACCTCGCCGGCGCGGTCCTGGCCCTGCTGGGCGGCGCAGTGATCGCACTCAAGGTCAAAGCAGTCCGTTAGAACGTTCTCCGAAGGAAGAAGGACCACCATGGGCGGAACGCCCTACGATCTTGCCGTGGACAGCGGTGGAGACCAATTCCCCGTTACCGGGTCCGCACCCAGACTGTCGTGGAAGACTCCTGAAGATAGTCCCGCCGGCTATGAACTCGAAGCGACCATCGACGGGGTACTGCAGCCAGCCGCGACCACGGAGATGCGCCTGTATGTGCCCTGGCCGTGGCGGACGCTCCGCAGCCGCCAGCGAATCCAGTGGCGGGTTCGGGCTGCGGCCTCGGGCGACTGGTCTGGCTGGTCCGGTTTTGAAACCGGGCTGCTGGAGCCGGACTGGACGGGCGCCTGGATTTCGCCGGTTGAGCCGGAGGACCCGGGCTACGGCCGACGGCCCGCCTACCTTCTCAGCACTACCTTCGACCTGCCAGGTGCCGTGGAGTCTGCACGGCTCTACGCCACGGCACTCGGCGTCTACACGGCAGCACTCAACGGAGAACGGGCGGGCACCGCAGAACTGTCCCCGGGGTCGACGTCCTACGACCACACGCTCTATGCGCAGGCCTTCGACGTGACCTCATCACTCATACCGGGCCGTAATCGTTTGGACCTTGAGTTGTCCGACGGTTGGTACCGGGGCCAGGTGGGCGCCTTCCGTCTGCCGGCCGGCTGGGGCACCACGCTGGGAGCGCGTGCCGAACTGCACATCGAACTTAGGGACGGAACCCGCCGGGTCATCGGTACGGACGGCACCTGGACCAGTGCGCCGTCGTGCACTGTCCGGGCAGACCTCATGGATGGGCAAACGGTTGACTTCTCGTTGCCCGAAGTCCATCCCGTGCAAGCCCTTGTTGGAGTGGTCGACGCACCGCCGATCGATTGGTCTCCGGCTCCGCCCGTGCGTGTTATCGACTCCCGTCTGCCGGAGCACACCCACGAAATCAGACCGGGTGTATGGGTGGTCGATTTCGGCCAGAACGCGTCCGGATGGATCCGGCTCGAGGACCTCGGAAGCGAGGGAACCCGCACGGTGATCGAGTACGGCGAACACCTTGGCCCGGACGGGGACCTCTCAACCTCCCACCTCGATTCCCACCGGCCGGGAGAGCCGGCAAGGATTTTCTCCCAGCGTGATGAAGTGACAGCGGGACCTGTTCCCGCAGTGTTCGAGCCGCGCCACACGGTCCACGGTTTCCAGTACGTGCGTATCAGCCGTGAAGGTGGCGCTCTGGACCCCTCAGCGCTGTCGATGCAGGTAGTCCACAGTGACCTTCGCAGGACCGGTGAGTTCTCGTGCAGCAACGAGGATCTTAACCGCCTGCACAGCGCAGGCGAGTGGAGCTTCCTCGGAAACGCCGTGGACGTGCCTACCGACTGCCCTACGCGCGAACGGTTGGCCTGGACAGGCGATTACCAGGTGTTCATCTCCACAGCCACCAGGCTGCGGGATGTCCTCGGCTTCAGCCGAAAGTGGCTGCGGTCCGTCCGGGACGACCAGCTGGAAGACGGACGGATAGCTAACTTTTCCCCCGACGGCCGCCGCATCAAGAACAACTTGGATGACCAGTTCGCGATGATGACCGGGTCCGCAGGCTGGGGCGACGCGATTGCCGCAGTTCCGTGGGCGCTCTACGAAGCGTACGGAGATAAAGCGGTTCTGGCCGAGAACTGGGAGGCCATGGACCGATGGGTCCGATGGGCCCTCGAGAAGGCCCGCACCACCCGCCACCACGCCCGCGCACAGCTCGCTCCCGAGCCGGAACCCTTCGAGGAATTCCTCTGGGACGGCACTTTCCACTGGGGCGAATGGACTGAACCTAAAAAACGCGACGCCGACGGTAACCTGATCGACCCTGTCCAGGACAATCCGATGGCCTGGTTCATGGAAGACAAGGGAGAGGTGGGCACGGCATATCTCTATCGCTCGGCGGCAACACTTTCCCGGACCGCGCAGGTCCTGGGCCGGACGGAAGACGCCGCAAGGTATGCAGACATCGCGGAGTCTGTCAGACAGGCGTGGCAGGGCACCTATCTTCGCGCGGATGGAAACACTGCCATGGACAGTCAGGCCAGTTATGTCCGGGCGCTCTCATTCGGTCTCCTGCCCGACGAAGCACGCGGACCTGCCGCCGACCGGCTCGTCGAGCTGATCCGATCCGAGGACGTGCATCTTGGCACGGGGTTCCTCTCCACGGGAGACCTCCTGCCGGTTCTAGTTGAGGCTGGCCGGGAGGACGTCGCGTACGAGCTGCTCCTGCAGCGCAGCTCGCCGTCTTGGCTGTACATGGTGGACAAGGGTGCCACCACTATCTGGGAATCCTGGGAGGGAATCGACGACGAGGGTAACGCCCATGAGTCCCTGAACCATTACAGCAAGGGCACTGTGCTCCGGTTCCTTCATGAATACACTCTTGGCCTGAGGCAGGATTCCGGATCGGTGGCGTGGCGGTCCATCGTCATCGCGCCGACCCCCGGTCACGGGCTTACTTGGGCGCAAGGTTCGCACCAGACTCCCAACGGGACAATCAGGGTGCACTGGCAGCTCGAGGGTGAGAAACTGCGGATCGACGCCGACATCCCGGCTGAAACCACCGCCCGGGTCGTCTTCCCCGACGGGACTGAATACACTGCCGGCCCGGGCAGGTATCTGGCCGCACGATCCATTTCTTCCACCGGCAACCACCCGACCTACGCCGGCACCACCAGCTAATTGCCTGCGCCACCAACCATTCAAAACACAGAGGATGACATGAGTACTTTCCCCGACGGCTTCCTGTGGGGCGCCGCAACTGCTGGCCACCAGATAGAAGGCAACAATGTCAACAGCGACTGGTGGGCCCGCGAGCTGACCATGCCCGGTATGGAACTCTCCGGTGACGCCTGCGACAGTTACCACCGCTACCGGCAGGACATTGACCTCCTGGCCGACGCAGGCCTGACGGCCTACCGGTTCAGCCTTGAGTGGGCCCGGATCGAACCGGTCCAGGGACACTTTTCCCGGGCCGAGCTTGCCCACTACCGCCGCATGATCGAGTACTGCTTCGAACGGAATGTGACACCCGTGGTCACTCTGCAGCACTTCACTACTCCGCAGTGGTTCGCGAACGACGGCGCCTGGCTGGCTGAGGACGCATCCGAAAAGTTCCAGCGCTACGTCATGGCGGCCACGGACATCCTGGAGGGGGTGGATTGGGTGGTCACCATGAACGAACCCAACATGCAGGCGGCCATCATGACGGCCATGCGGCGTATGCAGCAGACCCAGGGCGGCCAGTGGCAAAGCCCCACCGTTGAAGGTGAAGGGGAGAAGAAGCAGACACACAGCGACTTCCTCACTTACGCGGATCCCGAAATCGGACGCACGTTCACCGCCATCCATCACGCTGCGCGGGACATCGTGCGGGCACGTACCAACGCCAAAGTAGGATGGACCATCGCTTCCGGAGCCCTCACCCCAGCCCCCGGCGGCGAAGAAAAGCTCCTTGAAATCCGATACGGCAAAGAGGATGTTTACTGGGAAGGCAGCCGCGGTGATGATTTCGTTGGCGTCCAGGCCTACTCCAGCCAGGAAGTTGACGCCAACGGCCTCGTCCCGCATCCGCCCCACCCGGACAACACCCTCGTCGGCACGGCATACCGCCCAGACGCACTCAGTATGGCTGTCCGCCACGCCTGGGACATCACCGAAGGAGTTCCTGTCCTCGTTACGGAGAACGGGATCGCGACCGCCGATGACGGACAACGAATCCGCTACACCACCGAAGCGCTCGTCGGCCTTCAAGAAACCATGGCTGAGGGAATCGATGTGAGGGGCTACCTCCACTGGTCACTCCTGGACAACTTCGAGTGGGGACATTGGGAGCCCACCTTTGGCCTGATCACCGTCGACCGGGCTACTTTCGCCCGCACCCCCAAGCCAAGCCTCGCCTGGCTCGGCAGAGTCGCCCGGCACAACAAACTGGACGCAGAGGTTCGCTCATGACAACTGCCTTCGCGGACGCGTCCTCGACACCACTCGCACAACTTATTTCGTTGGCCGGACGGAACGCCGTAGTCACCGGTGGGGCGCAAGGGCTCGGTAAAGCGATCGCGCTCCGGCTTGCAGAGGCGGGTGCCAACATCCTCATTGGCGACGTCAACGCTGATAGGGCCAGGACAGCTGCCGCCGATATCGCTGCCCGCTTCCCAGTGCGCTCACTCGGGGCAGCCATGGACGTTACCGACTCACAATCGGTCGGCGCCGCTGCTAAAACAGCTTCCGAAGAGTTTGATTACATCGATATCTGGGTGAATAACGCCGGAATTTTCCCCAGCCTTCCGGTCCTGGAAACACCGGATGAGACTTGGGAGCAGGTCTTCGCAGTGAATGCCCGAGGAGTCTTCAACGGGTCCCGTGAAGCAGCACGGCACATGGCCGGTGACGACCGTGGCGGGGTGATCATCAACATCGTCTCCACTGCGGGATTCACCGGGACGGCTCCCGGGCTCTCCGCCTACGTTGGATCTAAACACGCTGTCCGCGGAATGACGAAGCAGATGGCCCTCGAATTCGCGCCCCTCGGAATCCGCGTCCTTGGCGTCGCCCCAACCTTCGTTCCCACCGAGGGCAATATGGCCGCAGCAGCAGCCCACACGCCGCGCGAAGACTCAGGCGCAGCTATGGCGGTAATGACCAACAGCCTCATTGGCCGAATGGGCACCCCGGACGATATCGCCCGCGTCGTCCTCTTCTGCGCAAGCGACCTGTCCACCATCATGACAGGCAGCACACTGCTCGCCGATGCAGGACAAACCATCTGATAACTAAGGCTGCGGCCTCAATGGGGCTAAACAGCCTAAAGCCCGGACACCCGGCGCTGTTCCTCTGCCGGATTGAAACGGCTGACGTCGTCGAGGGCCAGAGTGCCGGTTGGCTGGTCTTCTTCTTCCAGCAGGTACAGGCGCTGGATGGCGATGACAATGGAATCGGCGACGGTCTGCCGGAACACCGGATCCGCAAGCCGGTGAGCGTCGTGGAAGTTGCTGAGATAGCCCAAATCGATTCCCACCGACGGGATACCGGGCAGCTTCAACGTGTCCCAGGTGCGGGCATGGGTTCCGAGGTTGTTCATGTCCGTCCGGGCCGCCAGTTCCTTGATCATCAGGATGGCCGCGCGCTGTCCGATGGGGGAGCGGGGCTCGCCGGAGGAGGGAAGGCCCCAGTAGTAGGCGGCGACGCCGGAGGCGGCCGGCTGGTCCAGCCAGTCACAGTGAATGTTGACGTTCAGGCTCGGCAGCCGGTCCACGGGATCGTGGCCGCTGGCTTCGGAATCGTAGGGGACCACCTCGGCACCGAATTCGTGGAGTATGCGTTCCACCCGGGCGCTGACGTCGGAGGCAACGAGCAGCTCGGTGAGGGGCTGGCCGGTCAGGCGTTCCGTGACGTGAGCCGAAGGGGTTTCGGAACGGCCAATGTTCAAGGTGATGGTCCGGCCGCGCAGGGCTGCCGTGGAACGGTCCAGCCGCTCGTAGTCGCGCAGCGCGAAGGCCTGGCTTGGGGACAGGGCGCGGTTCACGCGCAGCATGGCCGTCATGGTCTCCATGTCACACACGCCGGTTCCGGGAATTCCCAGATTCTGCTGCAGTTCGGCAACGGCATAACGCGTGCGGACCCCGAACTCGCCGTCGATGTGCCCGTAATAGAAACCCAGGTGGGACAGGTGGCGCTGCAGCTCCGCAACGTCATCCCCGCGCACAGTGCGCTGGTCCTCGGTATAGGCAAGCGTACGGTCGCCGAAACGGAACTGGGCCTCTGCCAGGGCGCGCTGGGTATCGGGTCCGGCGACGCCGTCGACAATCAGCCCCCGGCTCTGCTGGAAGGCTCGAACGGCGGCATCGACGTGATCGTCGAAGACGGCGGGATTATTAACGGCGTCCGGGGCGAGATAGGACATGGAAATGCCGGCGCGCAGCAATGCTTCGCGAAGCGTTACTACGCGCCGGCTGGAGTCCAGTCTCCGCAGACTTTCATCTGCCGAGTGCATGGTCATAAAACCTACTTCAGGAAGGCCGCGAATTCCTGCTCGAGGACCTGCTTCGGCTTCGCCCCGATAGACGTGGCAGCAACCTCACCGCCCTTGAAAACGTAAACAGCAGGAATGGAGGTGATGCCGTACTTGGCGGCGATAGCAGGGTTGTCGTCAACGTTGACCTTGACCACGTCAACCTTCTCCGCGTACTCGGCGGCGATGTCGTCCAGGATCGGGGAAAGCATCCGGCACGGACCGCACCATTCGGCCCAGAAATCCACAATGACCGGCTTGTCTGCGGCCAGCACATCGGTGCTGAACGTGGAATCCGATACGTCTTTGGCATTGCTCATGGTTTTTACTCCTTGTGGATCTCTAGACGGCGGCGTTTTCGGAAACAGTTTCCGACGCCGGGGTGGGAACGGTGGCCGCAGTGGCAGCGGAACCCAGGTCTGCCAGGTAGTGCTCGACGTCGAGCGCTGCCGCACAGCCTGATCCCGCCGCTGTGATGGCCTGGCGGTAGGTCGGGTCGATGACGTCGCCGGCGGCGAAAACGCCGGGGAGGGACGTCTTGGAGGTGCGTCCCTGGACGGCGATGGTGCCGGCTTCGGTCAGTTCCAGCTGGCCGCGGACCAGATCAACGCGCGGATCGTTGCCGATCGCCACGAAGATGCCGGTGACCTCGAGATCCGACTCAGAGCCGTCGACGGTGTTGCGTAGCCGCAGCCCGGTGGCCTTCTCCGCACCGTGGATTCCCACAACCTCAGAGTCCCAGACGAAGCGGATCTTCTCATTCGCCAGCGCACGGTCCTGCATGATCTTCGAGGCACGCAGGGTGCTGCGGCGGTGTACCACGGTGACCGAATCGGCGAACTTGGTGAGGAACAGTGCCTCTTCCAGGGCGGAGTCTCCGCCGCCGATGACGGCAATGTTCTGACCCTTGAAGAAGAAACCGTCGCAGGTGGCGCACCAGCTGACACCGCGGCCGGAAAGCCGCTTCTCATCCTCCAGGCCCAGTTCACGGTAGGCGGAGCCGGTGGAGATGATCACGGCGCGGGCCAGGAAGGTTTCCCCGGTGCCGATGGTGACCTTCTTGATGTCGCCGGCAAGGTCCACGTCGGTGACATCCTCGAAGAGGATCTCCGTGCCGAAGCGGGCAGCCTGCTTCTCGAGGTTCGCCATGAGGTCCGGGCCCATAATCCCCTCGGGGAAGCCCGGGAAGTTCTCCACGTCAGTGGTGTTCATTAGCTCACCGCCGGCGGTGACGGAGCTGGCGATCAGCAGCGGCTTCAGGTTGGCACGCGCGGTGTAGACGGCGGCGGTGTAGCCGGAGGGGCCGGAGCCAACGATGATGACGTCCCGGATTTCGGGTGCGGAAGCTGTGGCGTCGGAGAGATTTTCGTTGCTCACGTGCTGTGAACCTCTTTCTTTGGAGAACGGGCGTGATCCGGTGATGGAAACGCTCGGGGACTCTAACCACCCGGCACAACACTGACAGGGAACAGCTTATTCCGAATGGCAGCTGCGTCACATGCCGGGCCGCCGGGCCGGTTCCCGGCGGCTCAAATGGCTTAACTCAGGACACTGCGATTTCTGCGATGCGCAGTCCCCAGGGGTATTCGGCCTGTACACCGCTCAGGCGGGGCAGCTGGGTGAAGTTGATGATCACATAGCTGGCCGACGCCGGTTCCCCGTCCGCCTTGGGCACCGTGATGCTGGTGGTTGGTCCGGTGAAGCCGCTCTGGGCGACGGTGGTGGCACCTTCCAGGGACGGCTGGTCATTGAGCATGACCGAGAAGCTGCCGCCGCTGCCGTTCAGCTGCGTGATGTCGATCTTGCTGACGGCTGATTCCTCTTCGAGTTCGACCACCAGGGCCAGGCTGGGGGCCAGTCCGCCGAAGGTCTCCGAAGCGTACACATAGCTGGACCAGTAGCTGGCCGTATTGCCGTCGATGATCTGCGGGAGCGCGCCGTCATTCACCGAGTCCAGGGACTGGTTGCCGGGAACCAGCCGTGAGACACCGGCGGTCACCGGGGCAGGCAGAGAGACACCGGTTTCTTCGGCGGGGCCCTCTTCCGGCGCCGGGGCGGAGGCTTCGGGGGAGGCCGTGACTTCCTCGGAAGCGAACATATTCCCGACCTTGTCCAGGTTCGTAAAGGCGAGAACCACGGCCACGATCAGTACCAGGCTGAGGAAACCTCCGACCAGCACGCGGCCGTACCTGCGGTCACCGGACGGGCGGGGCTCTTCCTCGTCCTCCGGCTCGTAGTCGTCATAAGCACCGGAGTCATAACCGGCGCCCACGGCTGTGCGGGGGAAGCTGGAGGCGGGGCGGTCAGTTCCGCCGGCGGGAGCGTAGCCTTCCGCGGGGAAGTCATCTTCAGCTTCCCAGCGGCTCACCTTGGGGGTGGCAACGGGAGCCGTCTCCGGCGGGACCGCAGAGTAGGCGGCTGTGCGCGGGCTCTGGCGGGGCGGAGGAGGAACGGCTCCGGCGCCGGTGGCTGCTTCGGCCGGGGCTTCCTGGGACCCGCCGAACTCAAGGTCGCGTTCGGCGTTGGCGGCAGCGGCAGCCCCTGCGGCGCCTGCGGCACCAGCCGCACCGGCTGTGCCGGAGGCTGCGGCTGTGTCGGCGGCACCAGCCCCGCGGCCGAACCGGGGGAGGTGGGGCTTGGAGAGGCCGGAAAGCAGCGGTTTGCGGTCCCGGTCCGGTGCTTCCTCCACATAGCGGTCTTCTTCGACCGTCTCGGGTTCACGCGAGCGGGGCATGCCAAAGATCTCGGAGCCGAGCGTGTCGGTGAAAAACGGCTCCACGTAGGGGGCATCACGTTCAATGACGAGGTCCAGAAGGTCCGCAGCGTTGCCGGTGGAGGTGACGAGGTAGGTGCAGCCGTCGCTGACGCCGAGGTCCAGGATCTGGACGGTGGAATGCCGTTCCCCAATGGCGATTTCCCGCGCACTGGCACTCACCTGGCTGGCGTTCTGCGGTGCGGCAACGAGGATGCTTACGGCACGGTTCAGTACCTGGTCCATGCCATCGAGGACGAGGTCATTCTCTGCCGAGGCCAGAACCTGAGCGGTGACCTTGTATCGGCCGCCCAGCACTGAACCAACGTTTACCGGTTGTGGCACGTGTTCCTCCCGTGGAAACGGCTGTAACTTCTGCGAGATGTTGCCACCGGCGGGCGTAAAGGCTGCCGGTGCGGTTAACACAGTACGCGCACGCCACGAAGGACTTTCCCGTACTGACCGCCTTATTCCATGCTACCTGTGGCGGCGGTCAAACCTGAGTTTGGTGTCTTTAGGCCCTGCGCTTGAGGCGGGCGAGGAGGGGTGTCAGGAACTCGTCCAGTTCCTTGACCTTCAGGCCCCGCAGCATCGCGGCGTAGGACAGGGCCATCAAGGTGCCGCAGACCACCAGGACGACGACGGCGCTGGCGAGGGAGCTCCAGGCGTACCCGTCCGCGGTGTAGCCGCCCAGCATCGCCAAAGCTGCGGCTCCCACGACGGAAGCCCCGAGGGCTGCGACGGTCAACCGCACATGCAGATCGAACACGCGGCCCGCACCGTAGTGGCCAAGTTTGCGGTTCAGGAAAATGTGGCTGAGCACCACAGCCGCGATGTTGCCGATCGAGTAGGCCACGGCCAGGCCAAAAACGATCCGGTCCGCTGGAAGCGCGGCCGCAGCAATCGCCAGGGACACGCCGAGGATGGAGAGGATCACCTGCATAATCAGCGGCGTTTTGGCGTCTTCATTGGCGTAAAAGGCACGGTTCATGAGGAAGGTTGCACTGAGGAACGGGGCACTGGCCGCCAGCAGGACCAGCACCTGCGCCTGAATCACGGCCGAGGCGTTGGATCCGCCGCTGAACCACATGCTGATGGGACCGGCCAGCACCACCAGGACAGCCGCGCAGAACACAGTTGCCACCCCAATGGCCCGCAGCCCGCGGGAAATGGTCTCCCGGACCCCGTCCAGGTCTTTCTCCACGTACGCGTGGGACATGCGGTTAAAGAGGACGGTCGCGAGCGAGAGTGTGATGACCGAGTGCGGGATGATGTAAAGCATCGCGGCGGTTTCCAGGTTGAGGTGACCGGCGATCTCCTGGGGCGGGGTCATGGCCTGGTACTCCGGCCGCGCGGCGGAGGCGATGGTCGCAACCTTGGTGTACACAAGGTACGCGCCGTTGCCGACGAGCATGGTGAGGACGGTCCATTTGGCCACCTTGCCGGTCTGTCCCAGACCGACCCCGCGCAGCCCGAAGGACGGGCGCAGTCCGAGTTCCAGCTTCTTCAAAGGGAACAGCAGGACCACGGCCTGCAGCACGATTCCGAGGGTGGTGCTGCCGGCAAGGATCAGGGTTGCCGTGGAGGTCCAGGTTTCCGGCGAGAACTGCTCGGTCTCCTGCCGGCCCACGAAGGTGATGAAGACGATCAGGCCCGCGATGGCCACCAGGTTGTTGACCACCGGCGCCCACATATACGCACCGAACCGCCCGTTCGCGTTCAGGATCTGGCCAATCACGGCGTAGGCGCCGTAGAAGAAAATCTGGGGGAAGAGCCAGTAGGCAAAAACCGTGGCCAGCGGAAGCTGGTCCGGGTTGAGCGCTGTCACCAGGGGCAGGATCAGCGGCGCGGCGATGGTGGCCAGGGCCGCGATGACGGCGAGGAAGACCAGACTCAGGGTCAGGATCCGTGAAACGTAATCCGCCCCGCGGTCCTCGCGTTTGCTGGCCTTGATGATCTGCGGGACCAACACGGCGTTGAAAACGCCGCCCGCCACCAGCAGGTAGATGAAGTTGGGGAGGACGTTCGCGGAGCTGAAGATGTCCGTGACCAGCCCGGTATTGCCAATGGCCACGGCCAGCAAAGCGGTCCGGACCAATCCGAGTACGCGGGAAACCATGGTTCCCGCTGCCATAACGGCGCTGGAGCGGGCAGTGCTGGGAGCGGTTTTCTGTGCGGCCATGATGTCCTTATGCTCTCACCTTCGCGGGAGAATCACGCAAAACCAGGGGGTGGGGAGGCCCGCCGGCAACCGCAGCCGGTCACAGGTGTTTGGGCAGGATCTCGCGGGCAAGGTCCGCAATACGCCGTTCATTGGGGAAGGACAGGCGCCGGCTCAGGACCGAAAGCGGTACCCAGGCGACGTCGACCGCCTCGTGGTCAGGATCATTTTCGATCGTGAGCTCTCCGCCGACGGCAACCAGCAGATAGTGGTGCACGGTTTTATGCACCCGGTGGCCGCTGACGGTGAACCAGTAATCGATACTGCCCAGCGGACTCAGGATGCGGCCGCTGATGCCGGTCTCCTCGGCGATCTCACGGATGGCCGCCTGCTGATTGTCCTCATCGTTCTCCGGATGGCCCTTGGGTAGGCACCACTCCAGCCGTCCGCCGCGGTTGAGGCGGGCAATGATGGCCACCGGCAGCTGGGCATCACTGGTATCCACCACAATTCCACCGGCGGAGACCTCTTCCACGGTGGGCAGGGCCGCATGCGCCGGATGCGCGCCGGAGGAGCCCATTGACGCAGTCAATGGGGTCCGCTTGGGCGCACTCGGGACAGGATGGGCCATACCCCCACTGTAACTACCTTTCCCCAGCGATGATGACTGTTCCCAGCCCACCCCCGCCGGGCCGCGGCAACCCCGGCGTGTCCGGGTCACAGGCAGGCTCTGTTGTCCGCTCCGCCCGGTTTATCTGGCACGCTTAAAGCACTATGGCGCACCTTTTTGACGGCTCTGTCCCGCATCCCCCGCTTCCTGGCGTAATCCCGCAGCTGGGAGAGATGTTCCAGGCAGCAGGGTTTGAACTCTCCCTGGTCGGCGGACCGGTGCGGGACCTGTTCCTGGGCCGGGTTTCCCCGGACCTGGATTTCACCACGGACGCCCGCCCGGACGACATCCTTTCCGTAGTCCGCGGCTGGTGTGACGCGTACTGGGAGATAGGCCGGGAGTTTGGCACGATCGGAATGCGCAAGGACGGCTTCCAGATAGAAATCACCACCTACCGTGCCGAAGCCTACGATCCGGAATCGCGCAAGCCGGTGGTCGCCTTCGGCGAGAAACTCGAAGACGACCTGTACCGCCGGGATTTCACCATGAACTCGATGGCACTGCGCCTGCCGCAGCTCGAGCTGGTGGACCCCTTCGGCGGGGTCCGTGACCTGCATGCCGGTGTGGTCCGCACGCCCGGTGCGCCGTCGTCGTCCTTCTCCGATGACCCGCTGCGCATGATGCGGGCGGCACGGTTTGCCTCCCAGCTCGATGTCACCGTGGCGCCGGAGGTTTTCGACGCTATGAAGGATATGGCCGGGCGGATTGAGATCATTTCGGCGGAGCGCGTCCGTGACGAACTGGTGAAGCTGATCAACGGCAGGTCACCGGCCGCGGGCATGGACCTGCTGGTGGAGAGCGGACTGGCCGGCTATGTGCTGCCCGAGGTCGCGGCCCTGAAACTGGAAATGGACGAGCACCACCGGCACAAGGACGTGTACCAGCATTCACTGACCGTGCTGCGGCAGGCCTGCGAACAGGAAACCGGGCCTGACGGGCCGGTGCCGGGACCCGACTTCATTCTGCGCTTCGCCGCACTGATGCACGACGTCGGAAAGCCTGCCACCCGCCGCTTCGAACCCGCCGGGTCGGTCAGCTTCCTGCACCACGACGTCGTTGGCGCCAAGCTCACGGCAAAACGGATGAAGGCACTGCGTTTTGATAATGACACGATCAAGGCCGTGTCCCGGCTGGTGGAACTGCACATGCGTTTCTACGGCTACGGCGACGCGGGCTGGAGCGACTCCGCGGTCCGCCGGTACGTCACGGACGCCGGCCCGCTGCTGGAGCGTCTGCACCGCCTGACCCGCTCCGACGTCACCACCCGGAACCGGCGCAAGGCCGAACGGCTGGCCTTCGCGTACGACGACCTGGAAGAGCGGATCGCGAAGCTGGCCGAGCAGGAGGAACTGGCCTCGATCCGGCCGGACCTGGACGGCAGCCAGATCATGGAGCTGCTTGGCATCCGGCCGGGACCCGTGGTGGGCCGCGCCTACCGCTACCTGCTGGAGGAACGGATGGAAAACGGTCCCGCGAGCCCCGGGGAAGCGGAGGCGAAACTGCGCGCCTGGTGGCAGGAACAACCGGAAAGCCGGCAGGAGACCGGGGAAGCCGAGCTTAACAAAACGGAGGAAAACTCATGACAGTGCAGAACCTTGGACCGGCGGTTCCGGACCTGACACCCGCCGGAACTCCGCTGCCCATCCTCTGGCTGGTCCGGCATGGGGAGACGGAATGGTCCCGGGACGGAAACTACACCGGTCTGACGGATATCCCCCTCACCGCGGAAGGGGAAGCACAGGCTTCGGCCGCGGCTGAGAAGATCAGCGGCTTCAGCTTCGACCGGGTCTTCACCTCCCCGCTGGTCCGGGCCCGGCGCACTGCCGAACTCCTGGGTTACCCTGACGCGGAGATCCTGCCCCACGCCCACGAATGGGACTACGGACAGAACGAAGGCCGGAAGAGCACGGAAGTGCGGGCAGAGAATCCGGGCTACATCATCTGGAACGACGGCGTTCCGGGCGGCGAATCACTGGACTCCGTGGCAGCCCGCGCCGACCGGATCATCTCCACCGTGCAGGCCGGCTGCGGAACGCCGATGGACCAGGACCCGGATGCCGTTCCGCTGCAGCGGGCCCTGTTGGTGGCCCATGGACACTTCCTGCGCATTCTTGCCGCCCGCTGGCTGGGACTGGCTCCCGATCAGGGCCGGCACCTGGTGCTGGGGACTGCTGCCGTGTGCGTTCTTGGCTGGGATAAACACACTCCGGCTCTGCTGAAATGGAATATGTAGAAAGACTTTTTAAAGAAAGTTTGTTTTGGGCTTGGCAGCCCCGCATAAGTCGGCTATATTTTTTTCAGCGGCCGGTTCCGGCCGCAGTAATACCCGCAGCAAGTACCTGTAGAAGTACATGCCAGGCATGAGTCTGCAGAAGTACGCAACAAGGCATGCAACAACCAGTGCAGCGGCCTCTCAGCATTCCGGGCAAACGGTGTCCCGAAGCTCAGAAGAGGCCCCGGACAAACAATGGAGGTGGAGAATGGATAAGAATTTTACGGGCACATCCCGGCGGTCCCAGCTCCCTGCTGCCATGTCCGGCCTGCCGGTTGGAGTGCAGTTTCGCAGCCAGCTGCCTGCCACAGGCAGGCGGCCCGGTGGTTTCGGGCTGGTTGGTTCCGGACTGGTTCCCGCAGCGGCCATGCGCCGCCGGACTGCCGCGTAGACTGCCAGCGTCCCGCTGGGTACCGGTCTGCGGTTCAGCGGCTTTCCAGCAGCTCACCCCCTGGGTTCCGGGTTTCCGCACGGTTTCGGTTCGAAGGCCCTGACTGGCCCTCGGCTTCCCTGACCGGCCGCCGGGTCATCTGCCTGGCCGTCCCTGATTGGCATTCGGCTCCGCTGCCTGTCCGCGTAATGCGGGCACAAATTAGCACGCGGAGCTTTCCGCCAATACCTGGGTTATAAAACGGGCCGTTGACCTCTCTTTATTATCTTTGAACTTTTCCGCGCCTTTAGCGCGCCATTCTTCGGAGTATTGCCATGCCTTATCACAACCTGCCCTTTTTGGGTTTAAATGCCGGGAAACAGATCCACAATGCGCCGGCGCCTCCTTCTGGAAAGGAGGAAGTCCGGACTGCAGCCGGAAAGCGCGCAGGCGTTGTGTGGCCGGCCGCGCCGGTGCGGAGGCTGGTGCGTGCCCTCCGGCGCCGCCTGGCTGTGCATCTGGGCGCCAGCCACAACTCGCTTCGGGAACAGGAAGAGCGCCAGTTCAACCTCCTCACCCACTACGTCAACAGCCGCAGCAGGCAGTGACAGAGGCTGACGGTTCCGCCGCGGCGGCCGCTGTCATCCGATAGCGGCCGCCGGGTTAGGAAACAAAGCGGGACCCCTTCGCGTTGTATGGTCGATAGGTAGGGAACACAGGCCAGCGACGAAGGGAGTGCTGTGCCCCAGGTTAACCGGGTGGCCATGCTCTCGCTGCATACCTCTCCACTCGAACAGCCTGGTTCCGGAGACGCGGGCGGAATGAACGTCTACGTCCGTTCCGTGGCAGTTCAGATGGCGAGAATGGGCGTGCAGGTGGACATTTTCACCCGCGCATCGGCCCCCGAGCAGCCGCCGGCCGTGGAGATAGCTCCCGGAGCAACGGTTCGGCATATCACCGCCGGACCCCGGCGCCGCCTGCCCAAGGAATCGCTGCCAGGGCTGGCTGACGAGCTGGTGGAAGGCATCAGCGCCGCAGCACGCGGCCTGAACGGGCACGGACGCTACGACGTCCTCCATTCCCACTACTGGGTTTCCGGAATTGCCGGCCTGGCGCTGGCGCGCCAATGGGACGTCCCGCTGGTCCACACCATGCACACCATGGCCCGGGTGAAGAACGTCCAGCTGCAGCCTGGTGAGCGTGCCGAACCGCAGGTCCGCATCCAGGGGGAGCAGGACATCGTGGACTCCGCGGCACGCCTGATCGCCAACACCACTACCGAAGCATCAGAGCTGGCCACCTGGTACGGGGCTGATGAATCCACCATCGACGTGGTGGCACCCGGAGTTGATCTCGAGGTGTTCTCCCCGGCGGGGCGCGCGCTGGCCAAACCGCTGCACGGTATCCGCCGGGATGAGTTTCATGTGGTGTTCGCCGGACGCATCCAGCGGATGAAGGGGCCGCAGGTGCTGGTTGAAGCGGCTGCCAGGCTTCGGGCTGCGCGCCCGGACATCCCGCTGCGGATCAGCATCCTCGGTGCCCCGAGCGGATCAGAGGTCCTGGACCTGGAGGCCGCCGTCGCTTCCCTGGGGCTGGAGGGGACGGTGGTGCTGCATCCGCCGGTTGCGGCGGGTGGACTTGCGGGCTGGTTCCGTTCTGCCGACGTCGTTGCTGTGCCGTCCTACAGTGAATCGTTTGGGCTGGTGGCGCTCGAGGCCCAGGCCTGCGGCACACCGGTCATCGCGGCTGATGTTGGTGGCCTGCCCAAGGCCGTCAGCTCCGGCCGGACCGGAATCCTGGTCCAGGGGCATGATCCGGCGCGCTGGGCGGCGGAACTCGAAACGCTTTATGACCATGCGTCCTGGCGTGCCGAACTGGGCCGGAGCGCCGCCGTGCACGCCCGGTCCTTCGGCTGGCAGCGCACGGCGATGCTCACCACCCAGGGTTACCGGCGGGCTGCCGAACAGTCCTCCGCGCACGCCGTGCGGAACTGACGCTCCGACGCGCCACCGCGTGGATTGACGCATAACAGGGCTGGTGCGAGCGTTGACCTATGGCCAACGACCTCGACATCTCCCGCGCCGCAACCATGCAGCCCATCACCTCCATCGCCGCCGCCGCCGGTATTCCCGATGAGGCGCTTGAACTCTACGGCCGGTACAAGGCCAAGGTAGACCCGCACCGGGTTCCGGCCCGGGCGGAAAAAGGCAAAGTTGTCCTGGTCACCGCCATGAGCCCGACCCCGGCCGGGGAAGGGAAATCCACCGTAACGGTCGGTCTGGGCGACGCACTGGCGCGGGCCGGCCGCAGGACCGTCATCGCACTGCGTGAACCGTCGCTGGGTCCGGTTCTGGGGATGAAGGGCGGCGCCACGGGCGGAGGATATTCCCAGGTCATTCCGATGGAGGAAATCAACCTTCACTTCACCGGCGACTTCCACGCCATCACCAGCGCCAACAACGCACTGGCCGCTCTGGTGGACAACCACATTTTCCAGGGCAACGAGCTTGGCATCGATCCGCGCCGGATCACGTTCCGCCGCGTCCTGGACATGAATGACCGCGCGCTGCGCAACGTGGTGATCGGGCTCGGCGGGCCCGGCCAGGGAACGCCGCGCGAGGACGGGTTCGACATCACCGTGGCGTCCGAGGTGATGGCCGTTTTCTGCCTTGCCACCGGAATTGAGGACCTCACCGCCCGGCTCGCCCGGATCACGATCGGCTACACCTATGACCGCCGGCCAGTCACCGTCGCGGATCTGGGGGTGCAGGGCGCCCTGACGCTGCTGCTGAAGGACGCGCTGAAACCTAACCTGGTGCAAACCATTGCCGGGACCCCGGCGCTGGTGCACGGCGGACCGTTCGCGAACATTGCGCATGGCTGCAACTCGGTGATCGCCACGTCGCTGGCACGGGATCTTGCCGACGTCGTGGTGACCGAAGCCGGCTTCGGAGCCGATCTCGGCGCGGAGAAGTACATGGACATCACCTCGCGGGTAGCGGAGGTGTCACCCGACGCCGTTGTTGTAGTGGCCACCATCCGGGCACTGAAGCTGCACGGAGGCGTACCGCGGGACCGGCTTGATGAATCCAACCCGGCAGGCTTGGCAGCCGGGACAGCGAACCTGCGCCGGCACCTGCGCAACATAGCCAAGTTCGGACTGAATCCCGTGGTGGCGATCAACCGGTTCACCTCAGACACCGCGGAGGAACTCGACTGGCTGCTGCAGTGGTGCTCGGAGGCAGGAGCCGAAGCGGCCGTCACAGATGTCTGGGCCGGCGGAGGCGGCGGGCCGGGCGGCGACGAACTTGCTGCCAAGGTTTTGGGAGCCTTGGAAAAGCCGTCCAGTTTCGCTCCGCTCTATCCGCTGCAGATGAGCGTTGAGGAGAAGATCCGCACGGTGGTCCGGGAAATCTACGGCGCGGACGACGTCGAGTTTTCCGTCCCCGCACTGCGCCGCCTGGAGGAGATCAAAGCCAACGGCTGGGAGAATTTCCCGGTCTGCATGGCCAAAACCCAGTACTCCTTCTCGGACGACGCCTCGAAGCTGGGCGCGCCGGAAGGCTTCAAGGTGCACGTCCGGGACCTGGTGCCCAAAACCGGTGCGGGGTTCATCGTGGCGCTGACCGGGGCGGTGATGACCATGCCCGGCCTGCCGAAGTCGCCGGCGGCACTGCGTATGGGTGTGGCGCCGGACGGGACACCCTCCGGCCTCTTCTAGCCCCGCACGGCGTACAGCCGGGGAATTCCCGGAACAGCGAACGGCAAAGGCCGCCCTTCCGGTGGGAGGGCGGCCCTTGCCGTTCAGGCGGAGCGGAGCCTAGCGCTCCACCTCACCGCGGATGAACTGCTCCACCTTTTCGCGGGCAACATCGTCGTTGTACTGCTCCGGCGGGGACTTCATGAAGTAGCTCGACGCCGAGAGGATCGGACCGCCCACACCGCGGTCCAGGGCAATCTTCGCCGCGCGGACGGCGTCGATGATGACACCGGCAGAGTTGGGGGAGTCCCAGACTTCCAGCTTGTACTCCAGGGAAACGGGAGCATCACCGAAGTTGCGGCCTTCCAGGCGGACAAAGGCCCACTTGCGGTCATCGAGCCAGGCCACGAAGTCGGACGGGCCGATGTGCACGTCATTGGCGGACAGCTCGGCTGCCACGTTGGACGTAACGGCCTGGGTCTTGGAGATCTTCTTGGACTCCAGCCGCTCACGCTCCAGCATGTTCTTGAAGTCCATGTTGCCGCCGACGTTGAGCTGGTAGGTGCGGTCCAGGGTGACGCCGCGGTCCTCGAAGAGCTTGGCCATAACGCGGTGGGTGATGGTGGCGCCGATCTGGCTCTTGATGTCATCACCGACGATCGGCACGCCGGCGGCGGTGAACTTATCCGCCCATTCCTTGGTCCCGGCGATGAAGACGGGCAGTGCGTTCACGAACGCCACACCGGCATCGATGGCGCACTGGGCGTAGAACTTCGCCGCTTCCTCGGAACCGACGGGCAGGTAGCAGACCATCACGTCGACGTCGGCAGCCTTCAGTTCCGCCACAACATCCACCGGATCCTCATCGGACTCGGTGATGGTTTCCCGGTAGTACTTGCCCAGGCCGTCGAGGGTGTGGCCGCGCTGGACCTTGACGCCCGTCTCCGGAACGTCGCAGATCTTGATCGTGTTGTTTTCGCTGGCACCGATGGCGTCTGCCAGGTCCAGTCCGACCTTCTTCGCGTCGACGTCGAAAGCGGCCGCGAAGTGCACGTCGTTGACGTGGTAGTCGCCGAACTGGACGTGCATCAGGCCGGGGACGGTTGTTGTCGGATCAGCATCGCGGTAGTAACGGACGCCCTGCACCAGCGATGCAGCGCAGTTTCCAACACCAACGATTGCCACCCGGATGGGATTCTTTGCCACTGTTCTCCTTTGAAGACATTCATGTGCCGCCGCACACGGCGCAGGCAACTGCATCAGTCTACTTTGTTAAATCGGTCACATCAGGTCCAAGCTGGAGAGACTCCCGGCAGACTGCCGCCAGTAGCGGAATCACTGTGTGGATTAAGCGAATGTGACCGAGGTGAGAGGGCCGCCGCACCCAGGACCGCGACCGCCGCGTGTCCTGCCAGGGAGACGGCGCGCTGGACCGAGGCGGTCATCCGACCCCGCAGGAACGCTCCTGCGAAGACAAGTCCCAGTTGCCAGCCCGCTGAACCCAGGGCCACCCCGGCCGTGAATGCCGCCGGCCCGGCAGGCAGGGCAAGAAGATCCCGCAGGCCGGCCGCCAGCGCGGCAAAGTAGAGCAGCGTCATCGGATTGACCGCGGTCAAGGTCAGAAAGAGCAGAAAGCGCCGGCGGTTGGACGACGGCGGTGCAGCGGTGCCGCCGGGCACCGGGCGGGCAGCGGCCCGCCAGGTCCGCCAGACTCCCGTCAAACCCAGAAGCAGCAGCGCCGTCCCACCGGCCAAGGCAGGCAGTGCGCCCCAGGCGGCAAGCAGCGGTCCGGCAGCGGCGCCAGCCAGGACGGCCAGCGCGCAGTAGGCAGCATCAACAACGGCGACGGCGAACGCGGCTGGTGCCCCCGCCCGGAATCCCGCCGTCAGCCCTTCGCGCAGCAGCAGGATCCCGATGGCGCCCAGCGGTGCGGCGACGCCGAGCCCGGCGAGGATCCCGGCGCCCAATGAGGTAAGTACGTCCATTCCAGCACTGTGCGGCCCGACGGCGGCGCAGACTGAGATTTACGCCGTTTGCTGGTTAGAATCACGGCATGGACGCTTTAGACAGCGCAATTCTCGGCATTCTGCGCAACGATGCGCGGATCAGCTACGCCGAGCTGGGGCGCCGGATCGGCCTAAGCACCAACGCCGCCGCAGCGCGCATCCGCCGCCTGGAAACCAGCGGCGTCATCCTGGGGTATCGGGCGGTCCTCGGCTCGGAGACCCCAGCGGCGGGCCCCGGGCTGCAGGCGTTTATCGATGTGCGGCTCAAACCGGAGACAGAGTCACGTTCCTTCCTGGAATGGTCCCGCACGGACCCTGCCGTGCAGGACGCCGTACACGTGACAGGTCCCTATGACTACCTCCTGCGCGTCAGCGTGCCCTCCATGAAGGCCCTGGATGAGCTGCTTCACCGGCTGAAGACGGACTCCGGGGCGATCCAGACCCAGACCAGGCTGGCTCTGCGCTGAACCACGCGCCTGCATACTGGTAGGCATGGATCACAAGCCCCGCCGGCGGCCGCTGCGCATCGTCGTCCCCAGCCGAAATGACCGGCTGCTGCGCCGCTTTACCGAAGGTATTGGCGGGCCGTTGGGGCGGTTCACCGCCCCGGGAGTCGTGTCCCCGGGCTTCTTCACCGTGGAGCGTGTGCTCATTCTCATGACCACGGGAGCGGCCCTGACCGCGCTGCTGGCCAAAACCCCCTGCCGGCTCACCGGCTGGTCCAACCAGTTCTACATGGCCTGCTATTCGGACTGGCCGGCGCTCTTCAGCGCACGCGGTCTGGGGGACGGGGTTTATCCGTTTATCAGCGCGGGCTCCGAGTTCGAGTACCCCGTGCTGCTCGGTCTGCTGGCCGGGTTTGTAGCCTGGCTGGTCCCGGCCGGCGCCGAATCCCGCGGACTGGTGTACTTCGACCTGAACGCCGTTCTTGCCACGATTGCCTGGATCGTGACCGTGGTGGCAACCATGCGGATGGCTAACCGGCGCCCCTGGGACGCAGCCATGGTTGCCGTGGCCCCGGCCGTGATCCTGTCCATCTATATCAACTGGGATATCTGGGCCGTGATGCTCGCGGCGCTGGGCATGCTGGCATTCGCGCGGAACAAACCGGTTGCTGCGGGGATCTTCCTGGGACTGGGTACAGCGTTGAAGCTGTATCCGGTGCTGATCCTCGGTGCCGTGCTGGTGCTGGCGCTGCGGACCCTGAAGTTCCGGGCCGCCCTGCTGGCCTTCGCGGCGACCGCGGGGACCTGGCTGGTGGTCAACGTGCCCTTTATGCTTCGGGACTACCCGGGCTGGAGGCACTTCTACGAGTTCTCCAGGGACCGCGGGTCCGGGAACTCCAGCGTCTGGCAGGCCTGGGACATTACCTTTCCCACGCTGGCGGTCAGTCCCGCATTCATCACGTTCTGGGCCTACTTCCTCTTCGCCCTGGCATGTGCGGGCATCGCCCTGCTTGCGCTCGCGGCTCCCCGCAGGCCCCGGCTGGCCCAGCTGGCGTTCCTGATCGTCGCCGCGTTCATCCTCACCAACAAGGTCTATTCCCCGCAGTTTGTCCTGTGGCTGGTTCCCCTGCTGGCCCTGGCCCGGCCGCGCTGGCGGGACTTCCTCATCTGGCAGTTCTTCGAGGTGATGCACTGGTGGGCCATTTGGCTGTACCTGGCTGCCGTGGTTGGCGGCGGTCCGCCGGAGAACAACCTGGACTCGGGATGGTTCGTCGCCTCCGTCATCGGACACATGGGAGCCACCCTGTACCTGATGGGCCGTGTGGTGGGGGACATTTTGAACCCGCGGACGGATCCGATCCGCCGGCTGGACATCGACGATCCGCAGGGCGGGCCCTTCGACCATGCCCCTGACCGGTGGCGGCTCAGGCCCGGCCGCCGCGCTCAGGTACCCTTGGAAACGGACGAAGCCCCAGCGAAAGAAGCATTGTGACACCCGCTCCCTACCGTTTCCAGCAGTTGTCCCGCGAGGACTTCGAGGCTCTTGCCGCCAGGCATGCCGACGTCGTGATTCCGCTTGAACAGACCCCGTACTGGGCGGATTTCGAAACCCGCCTGGGCCGTGACCCCTACGGTATCTGGGCCTACTACGACGGCGGGAAGCTGATCGCCACCGCCAGCTTTCTGCGCTCCTCCCGCCGTTTCAGGCCCTCCCTGGTGGCCGTCAACGGTCCCACCTGGTTCGCCGAGCGCACACCTGCGGCCGAAGCCCGGCTGGTGCAGACCATCCAGGAACAGTTCCGCGCCGACCCCGCCGTGGATCCGCTGTACGTCCGTATGCAGGTGGAACATCCCCAGCCCCCGGTCACCGGTCCGCTGGAACACGGCTGGTACGAACGTGAGATCGTCGTAGACCTGACCCCGGACACCGAAAAGATCTTCGCCGGCTTCCGGCCCAACGCCCGCAACCTGATCCGCAAGGCGGAGAAACTGGGGGTTGAAGTACGGACGATCGAACGCGCGCAGTGGACCACGGTGTTCCGCACCGAACTTTTCCCCATCATGCAGGAAACCGCGGCCCGCGACGGGTTCTCCAGTTTTGACTCGGCGTTCTACGAAACCCTGCTGGACGAGCTCGGGGACTACCTGCGCCTGATGGTCGCCTACATGGACGGCAAGCCCGTCTCCTGGCTGATCACCACCGAGTACCGCGGCTATTCGGTCTACTATTTTGCGGCCAGTTCCCGGGACGCCCGCAAGACCAACGCGCCGTACCTGCTCCTCTGGGAGGCCTTCAAGGTACTCAAGGACGCAGGAAACACCGGCTGCGGCCTGACCGGAATCGAGAGCGAGAACTATCCCTCGCTGGCGAACGTCACCACGTTCAAACGGAACTTCTCCAAGACCATCGTCACCGTGCCGACCACCTACGACATTCCGCTGCGGCCGGTCCGCTACCGGGTCTTGGCCAGCGCACTGCGGGTCCGCCGCGAAGCCCCGTCCGCTGTGGCGGGCATCCTGGGCCGGCTCAAGAACCTGCCCGCCGCCGTGAAGGGACGCCGTGACTGATGTAACCGTGGTGGGAGCCGGGCCCAACGGGCTGGCTGCAGCCGTGACCATGGCACGCGCCGGACTTTCGGTGCGTGTCCTGGAAGCTGCCCCCACTGCGGGCGGGGGATCCCGCACCCGGGAACTGATGCAGCCCGGGCACCTTCATGACGTTTGTTCGGCTGTCCATCCGATGGCGCTGGCAGCACCGTTTTTCCGCCGCTTCGGCTTGGCCGAACGGATCCGGTTCACCGTACCGGAGGCGTCCTACGCCCAGCCCCTCGACGGCGGCCGTGCTGCCGTCGCCTACCGCAGCCTGGAGCGCACCATCCTGGGCCTTGGCGCGGACGGGCAGGCATTCGGTGCGCTGATGCGTCCGCTGGTTCAGCATTCCGAAGCCATCACCGCCATGCTGATGAACCCGCTGCTGCGCCTGCCGCGGAATCCCGCCGCCGCCCTGCGGTTCGGCCTGGCCGCACTGGAACAGGGAACCCCCGCCTGGAACCGCCGGTTCTCCGGGGACGCGGCCCCGGCCCTGCTGACCGGGGTGATGGCGCATCCGGTGGGCCGGCTGCCCTCCCTGCCCTCGGCCGGGGCCGGGCTGCTCCTGGCCGTGCTGGCCCACACCGTGGGCTGGCCCGTTCCCGAAGGCGGGTCCCGGTCCATCGCCGATGCCCTGGCAGCGGACCTGCGCCAGCACGGGGGAGAGCTGGAAACCGGGCAGCGGGTGGATTCGCTGGCGGAAATATCCTCGCGGGCAGTGATCCTGGATACCTCACCCACCGGGCTGCTGCGCCTGGCCGGGAACCGGCTGCCAGGCCGGTACGCGCATCGCCTGGAGAAGTTCCGCTACGGCAACGCTGCCTGCAAGGTGGACTTCATCCTGTCCGGTCCGGTGCCCTGGACCAATCCGGAAGTCGCTGCCGCGGGAACGGTTCATCTGGGCGGAACCCGGGCGGAAACCGCGGCAGCGGAGGCGGAGGTCGCCTCCGGCCGGCACCCCGAACGCCCGTATGTCCTGGTCTCCCAGCCCAGCGGGTTTGACCCCTCCCGTGCGCCCGCGGGCCGGCATATTCTCTGGTCCTACTGCCACGTGCCGGCCGGCTCAGAGCGGGACATGACCGAAGCCGTGACGGCTCAGATCGAACGGTTCGCTCCCGGCTTCCGGGACCTGATTGTTCAATCGCAGGCGACGACGGCGGCAGGACTGGCCGCGTACAACGAGAACTATGTGGGCGGGGACTTTGGTGCCGGGGCGGTGACCCTGGCCCAGATGATCCGCCGCCCCGTGGCCTCCCCAACGCCCTGGGCGACACCGCTGCCGGGCGTCTATCTGTGTTCCGCGTCCACGCCGCCGGGACCGGGTGTCCACGGCATGGGCGGTTACCACGCTGCTTCGCTCGCGCTGCGGCAGGTTTTTGACCTTCCCGTCCCGGATCTCGCGCCCACCGGATGACGGCGCCGGCAAACGGCCCCCGCACCCCGGCAACCGCCGTCGCCATGGTGCCCCGCCCGGCAACGGCCGCGCCGTGCCGCGGAACCTGCGTCCGCGGCCTGTATCTTGAAGAGAAGCCGCCGCTGCTGAGAGCGGCCGCCAGAGTTTAGCCGGGGGATCAGATGACCGTTTCGCCACCAGTGGCCCCCCGCACCCGCGCCGCTGATGACATCCCGCGGCCGGCAACGGAGCTCCGGCCACGCGCTTCCCGCCGCCGGACCCGGCGCGGGAAGAGAACCGCCGTCGGACTGGCCGCTGCAGGGGCGCTGCTGCTCATCACCGCCGGGATTATCGGGTTCCGTTTCCTCAGCCACGAGGTTTATGGTCCGCAGGCTCAGGTGGACGCATATCTGGCTGCCCTGGCCTCGGGGGATCAAAGCGCGGCGGTGGCGCTGCTGCCACACTCAGAAGCGATAACCCCGGAGGACGCGGGCATTTACGCCGCGGCGGAGGACCGGATCACCGGCTTCAGGGTGCTGGGCGAAGAAATCACCGGCAGCGAAGCCGTTGTCCGTGCTGAGCTGGAACAGAACGGTGGACGCTCCACCGTGGAGTTCGAACTCCAGGCCGACGGGCAGCGGCTGCTTTTCTTCACCGGCTGGCAGCTCCAGCACACGGCCGCGCGCACGGTGGCGGTGACGGTTCCCTCCGGCACCGGGACTCTCCGGATCAACGGACGGGATCTCCAGCTGCCGTCTGCCGGTGCAGGAACGGTCGAGGTGCGGCT
Organism: Arthrobacter gallicola; assembly: GCF_014836775.1. Taxonomy (GTDB): domain Bacteria; phylum Actinomycetota; class Actinomycetes; order Actinomycetales; family Micrococcaceae; genus Arthrobacter_B; species Arthrobacter_B gallicola. The sequence goes on along the minus strand of NZ_JACSQD010000002.1, from coordinate 324,172 downwards.
GCTCCCGGGCCGGTACCGGCTCGAAGGCCCGGACACCCGTTACCTCACCTTCGGCAGCCCGCACACGGTCCTGGTGGAGCCGGGAATGGCCGGAGACCCGGATCCCGTCCGCCTGGCTGCGTCCGTGACGGAAGAACTGGCTGCCGAGGTGCAGGCTCAGGGAGAGGCCTACCTCCGGGACTGCCTGGACCGGGAGGAGACCGCTCCGGTGGCCTGTCCGAACGCGGCGTACACCTCCGACGGGGATACCGCAGGCCACCGGGCGGTTCAGTGGACCGAGGAAAGAGCACCCGTCTACCGGATCACCGGCACCCCGGACACCGGCCTGACTGTTTATGCCACCGGCGGCAAGGCCCGCGTCACCTACCAGGAGGATGCTGGCGGTGACGGACGCTGGGAGACCCGGTCCGATCTGGTGAATATTCCGTTCACCTCGGAGCTGGAGCTGGCCGGGAACACGTTGAAGCTCAACTTCCGGCCCTAGCCTCTTGCACTGCCGCCCGGTGCATGGCGAACTTGATGAAGGAGGTTGCCATGACGGAGACACCTGAGCACCTGAACAACCATCACCGGGACACGCTGAACCAGATCATGCGCCATCCCGTATCCCACAACATCGAGTGGAAGCGGGTGCGTTCGCTGCTTGAGGCGGTCGCAGACACCACCCGGGAACATAACGGCAAATACGAGGTCACGCTCGCGGGCCGCACCGATGTCCTCACCCCGCCGAAGGGCAAGGACATCGACGAACAGACTGTGGTCGATCTGCGGGAAATGCTGGAGCGGGCAGGATACACGCCGGAGAACTGAACGTTCCGGGTGCCTCCCGCCCGATCTGGCCGCTGCCCGGGAACCGGCAGCGTCCAGGCGCGGCGGCCTACTCGACGGTCAGTTCACCCATCCGGGACCAGTCCTCACCGTCAATGACGGTGTTGATGATGCGCGGGGTTTCCACCAGCGCCTGGACCATGTCCTTCATGGCCTGCTGGAAGTGGTCGCTGTTCACGTGAGCCGCAGCGGCGTCGTCCTTAAACGCCTCCACCAGCACGTATTCGTTGGGATCTTCCAGGCTGCGGGACCAGTCGAACCACAGATTTCCGGGCTCGGAACGGGTGGCGGCAGTGAAATTGGCGGTGAGTTCCGGCCACCGGTCAGTCCACTCCGGCTTGACCTTGAACTTAACGACAATGAAGATCATCTCTCCTGCTTTCGGTAGGGAACGGGACAGCAATCCTATGCTTCGCCGGGCGTCGCCGTCACGCCGGGCACTGCCGGCCGGTAATGGGAGGATGGAAGCGTGGCTCACCTCGACGTATCCAATATCGATTACTTCCTCTCCGACGGACGGCAGCTGCTCAGCGGTGTCAGCTTCAAGGTCGGTGATGGTCACAAGACAGCCCTGATCGGCCCGAACGGCACCGGTAAAACGACTCTGCTGCGGATCATTTCGGACGAGATCAAACCCGATGAGGGCACTGTCTCCCGCTCCGGGAACATGGGCATCATGCGCCAGTTCGTCGGCCAGGTCCGCGACGGAAGCACGGTGCGGGACCTGCTTGTTTCCGCCGCTCCGCCGGTGCTCGCTGCCGCCGCCCGGGCGGTGGATGACGCGGAACTGGCCATGATGGAGAACGACGACGAGCCCACCCAGATGCGCTACGCCCAGGCAATCGCGGACTGGGGCGACGTCGGCGGGTACGAGCAGGAGACCGTCTGGGACGAGGTGACCATGGCCTCCCTGGGGATGCCGTTCGACCGGGCGCAGTACCGCAAGGCCAGCACGCTCTCCGGCGGAGAGCAGAAACGCCTGGTGCTGGAGGCGCTGTTCTCCGGTCCGGATCAGCTGCTGCTGCTGGATGAGCCGGACAACTACCTGGATGTTCCGGGCAAGCGCTGGCTTGAAGCGAAACTGGCCGAATCGAACAAATCGGTGCTGTTCGTCAGCCACGACCGGGAACTGCTGGCCAACGCCGCCACCCGGATCGTCACCCTGGAACCGGGCATCAACGGAGCCTCCGCCTGGATCCACGGCGGCGGGTTTGAAAGCTACGTCCAGGCCCGTGAAGACCGCAACGCCCGGTTCGAGGAGCTGCGGCGGCGCTGGGACGAGGAGCACCTCAAGCTCAAGGAACTCGTCAACATGTACAAGAACAAGGCGGCCTTCCGCTCAGACATGGCCAACCGGTACCACGCAGCCCAGACCCGGCTGGCGAAGTTCCTCGAGGCAGGTCCGCCCGAAGCCCTGCCGATTGAACAGAATGTGCAGATGCGGCTCCGCGGCGGGCGCACGGCCAAGCGGGCCGTTGTGGCAGAGAAGCTGGAACTCACCGGGCTGATGAAACCGTTCAGCACGGAGATCTGGTTCGGTGACCGGGTAGGTGTCCTGGGCTCCAATGGTTCCGGCAAGTCCCACTTCCTGCGCCTGCTGGCCCTGGGCGGCAGCGACCCGGACAAGGAACACGAGCCCGTTTCCGAAGTGGAAATCGCGCCCGTTCCCCACGCTGGGTCGGTGAAGCTCGGCGCCCGGATCCGTCCCGGATTCTTCGCCCAGACCATGATGCGGCAGGACCTGTTGGGCAAAACGCTGCTGGACATCCTGCACCGCGGTGACGAGCACCGCTCCGGTCTGGGGCGGGAAGCCGCGGCCGGGGCCCTGGACCGCTACGGGCTGGCCTCCCAGGGGGAGCAGAAGTACGACTCGCTGTCCGGAGGCCAGCAGGCGCGGCTGCAGATCCTGCTGCTGGAGCTTTCCGGCGCCACGCTGCTGCTGCTGGATGAGCCCACCGACAACCTGGACCTGCACTCGGCCGAGGCACTCGAGAAAGCCATCGAGGCCTTCGAGGGAACGGTCCTGGCCGTAACGCACGACCGCTGGTTCGCCCGCAGTTTCGACCGGTTCCTGGTCTTCGGCTCCGACGGGAAGGTTTACGAATCCGAGGAACCCGTCTGGGATGAGAAGCGGGTGCAGCGGGTCCGCTAAGCCTCACCGGCCGGGGAATTTCCCCTGGACGGCACCCGTGCCACAGAATGAGCACGTGCAAACCACATCACTGGATCGGGCACTACTGGCGGTTTTCGCCATCTTCGGGCTGAACGGCATGATCTTCGCCAGCTGGGCAGCCCGGATCCCCGCGGCTGCCGAGGCACTGGGGATAGGATCCGCCGGTGTCGGCGTGCTCCTGCTGTTCTCCGCCGTCGGATCAGTGGCGTCCCTGCCGCTGGCCGGTGCCGTGGCCCAGCGGGTCGGCACGGCCAACGCCGTCCGGCTGGGTGGGCTGCTGGCGTCTTTCGCCGCCCTGGTGATTGCCGCAGGCCTGGCCTGGACCTCCATTCCGCTGACTGCCGGCGGCCTGCTGGTGTTCGGCGCCGGCATCGGTTTGTGGGACGTAGCCATGAACCTGGAGGGGACCGAGGTAGAGCACAGGCTGAACCGGACGGTCATGCCCCAGTTCCATGCGGCGTTCAGCGGCGGAGCCTTCGTGGGCGCCATGATCGGTGCCGTGCTCTCCGCCGTCGGTGTGAGCCTGCCGCTGCACCTGATCGGCATCATCGTGATCGCCGTTGTCCTGGTGCTCCTGATTCCCCGGGCGTTCCTGCCGGACACCCCGGCGCCGGACCACGGGGAAGCAGCGGCCAAGCCGTCCAGCTTTGCGGCATGGAAGGAAGGGCGCACCCTGCTGATCGGCGTTGTCGTCCTGGGCGCCGCCTTAACCGAAGGAGCCGCCAACGACTGGGTGGCCAAGGCGACAGTGGACGGGCTTTCCAGCTCGGAAACAGCCGGTGCGGTGATGTTCGGTGTTTTCGTGGCGGCGATGACCGCCACCCGCTGGTTTGGCGCCCGGCTGATTGACCGGCTCGGGCGGGTCCGGGCGCTGCGCCTGTGCATGAGCGCCTCCCTGGTGGGACTCGTCCTGTTTGTGACCGCGCCGTCACTGTGGCTGGCCGGCATCGGCGTCATCCTCTGGGGAATTGGCGCCGCGCTGGGCTTCCCGATGGGTATGTCGGCTGCCGGGGACGATCCGGCGCTCGCGGCCGGGCGGGTCTCCGTGGTCTCCACCCTGGGCTACACCGCATTCTTCGTCGGACCGCCGGTGCTCGGCTTCCTCGGTGAACTCTGGGGCCTGCGCAATGCCCTGCTGATGGTCGGTGCCGCGATTCTGCTCTCGATTATCTTCGCGCCCGCGGCAGCCGAGCGCCGAAAGCACCCGCACCCAGCGAAGGATCCTGCCGCTTAACCGCCAAATCCGGACAACTTTCCGCGGTATTGGGACTTGCGGACCAAAGCTGTCCGGAAAGGGCCTTTCGGCTGCGGCGGCGCAGTCCTACCCTGTTCGCATGTCTTTTCCCCAAAATCCCCCACGTCCGGAACGCCCGGTGGGCCGGCGGGATCCCCTGATCCAGGCCCACGGGCTGACCAAGATCTACCGATCAAAATCGGGGCCGGTGCATGCCCTCGACGGACTCGATATCGGAGTTCCCCAAGGCACCGTCACCGCCCTCCTCGGCCCCAACGGGGCTGGCAAGACCACTGCGGTCAAGGTCCTGACCACGCTGATCAAACCCAACGCCGGAACCGCTTCCATCGACGGAATCGACGTGGCAGCGCGGCCCAAGGAGGTACGCCGGATCATCGGTGTCTCCGGCCAGTACGCTGCCGTGGACGAGAACCTGACCGGCATTGAGAACCTGCGGATGGTCGGCAAGCTCTACCACCTCCCGGCCCAGAAGGCGCGGGCCAGGGCAGCGGAACTCATTGACCAGTTTGAGCTTTCAGATGCCGGCAACCGCCCCGTCAAGGGGTATTCCGGCGGTATGCGCCGCCGGCTGGACCTGGCCGGAGCGCTGGTGAACGAGCCCCGGGTCCTGTTTTTGGACGAACCAACAACCGGTCTGGATCCCCGCAGCCGGCTGGCGCTCTGGGAGGTCATCAAGTCCCTGGTCGCCGGCGGGACCACCCTCCTGCTCACCACCCAGTATCTGGAGGAAGCAGACCAGCTTGCGGACACCGTGGCCGTAATCGACGGCGGCAAGGTCATCGCAGAAGGCACCTCCGACCAGCTCAAGGCCCGGATCGGCGGGCACCGGGTGGCTGTGGCGCTGGTGGACGCATTCGACGCCGGTACCGCCCGGGAAGTGCTGGCCCGGTACGGCGAAGGCGAGGTCCAGACCGCCAGTGACGGACGGACTCTCGAGGTTGCGGTCACCGAGGGACCCGCGGCGCTGCAGCAGGTGCTGCGCGATCTTGAATCCTCCGGGATCGAGCTGCACGACGCCGGGATCCGCCGCCCCACCTTGGACGACGTTTTCCTCAAGCTCACCGGGCACGCTGCAGAAGAGGAGAAGGACGACGCCGGGAAAGCGAAGGCCGCGCGATGAGCACCGCCACACAGACACTTGATTTCCGGCCCGGTTCGGGCACAACCGCCGGCAGCTGGGCCTCCGACGGCTGGACCGTCACCAAGCGAAACCTGATCAAGATCCGCCGGACACCGGACATGGTGGTGTTCGCCGTGCTGCAGCCGATCATGTTCGTGCTGCTGTTCAGCCAGGTCTACGGCGGATCCATCCAGGTGGCCGGCACCAACTACACGCAGTACCTGATGGCCGGAATCTTCGCGCAGACGGTGGTGTTCGGCTCCACCTTCTCAGGGTCGGCCATGGCGCAGGATCTGAAGGAAGGGATTATCGACCGCTTCCGCACCCTGCCCATGAGTCCCTCAGCCGTGCTGATTGGCCGGACAAACTCCGACCTGGTGCTGAACAGCATCTCGATAGTGATCATGATGGGGACCGGACTGCTGGTCGGCTGGCGCGTCAACACCGACTTCTGGAGCTTCCTCGGCGGCGTTGGACTGCTGTTGCTGTTCTCCTATTCCTTCAGCTGGGTGATGGCCCTGCTGGGAATGTCCGTGCGGTCCCCGGAAGCGATCAATAACGCGTCCTTCATCATCCTGTTTCCCATCACCTTTATCTCAAACGCCTTCGTGCAGAGTTCCACCCTGCCGGAACCGCTGCGGACCATCGCCGACTGGAACCCCGTCTCGGCTCTGGTCCAGGCAGTGCGGCAGCTCTTCGGCAACCTCGGGACAACGCCGGTGCCGGATACTTGGCCCATGCAGAATCCGATCGCCACTGTCCTGATCGGCTCGGCCTTCATGCTCGTGGTGTTCGTGCCGCTGGCAGTGCGCAAGTTCGAGGCGGTGAGTTCCCGTTAGGTCCCGCTCTTCCCGAACGTAAGGACCCACCATGATCGAGGCACACGCACTCACCAAGCGCTTCGGCGGCAAGACCGCCGTCGACGGCATCACCTTTTCGGTCCAGCCGGGCAAGGTGACTGGATTCCTCGGGCCCAACGGCGCCGGGAAATCGACCACCATGCGGCTTATCGTCGGACTGGACCATCCCACCGCCGGGAACGTGAGCGTGAACGGGAAACCCTACGACCGGCACCGGATGCCGCTGCATGAGGTCGGTGCACTGCTCGAGGCCAAGGCCGTCCATCCGAAACGCACCGCGTACAACCACCTGCGCGCGATGGCCGCAACCGAAAGCATCCCGGCCTCCCGGGTCCGGGAGGTTATTGAACTCACCGGGCTGGGACCGGCAGCCAGGAAACGGGTGGGCGGCTTTTCTCTGGGCATGGGTCAGCGCCTGGGCATTGCCGCGGCCCTGCTGGGGGATCCGCAGACCCTGATCCTGGATGAACCGGTGAACGGGTTGGACCCCGAAGGCGTGAAATGGGTGCGGTTCCTGGTCAAGGGTCTGGCGGCGGAAGGCCGCACCATCTTCATCTCCTCCCACCTGATGAGTGAAATGGCGCTGACCGCGGACCATCTCATAGTGATCGGCCGGGGCCGGATCCTGGCCGACGCTCCCATCGAAACCGTCCTGACCGGCGGCAAGCGCGACCGCGTCCTGGTGCGCACGGACGACGCCGGTGCCCTGGGTGCCGCCGTCGGGTCGCCGGGCGTGGAGGTGCGCAGGACGGCGGCGGACGAACTCGAAATCCTTGGACTGCCTGCCCGCAGCATCGCCGAAGCGGCCTTCGCCCGGGGAATCCTGATCACCGGGCTCATACCGCAGCAGGTTTCGCTGGAGGACGCCTACATGGAACTGACCGGCGGCGAGGTGGAGTACCGGTCCGGGCAGCCCGGTGAGCAGGCGCTCCCGGCAGGCGAAGGACAGGGCGCATGAGCACGGCAGCAGCTCCCGTGTCCCGGTCACCGCGCAGCTGGGCCGGCCGTCCGGTGACGTTCGGGCGCGTGCTGCGCTCGGAATGGATCAAGACTGCCACGGTGCCCTCCACGGTTATTCTCCTGGCAGTGAGTTTCGCGGTGATGGTGGGCCTGGGTGCGCTGGTTGCGTGGGGTACCGTGCAGCTGGCCAGTGACCCCGCGGCGGGACCTCCGGAGGGAATCGGTGAGCCCCTGCAGAACGTGGCGTACGACATTCCGGCCGCCGGGCTGCCGTTCGGCCAGCTGCTGATAGCGTCACTGGCGGTGGTGCTGATCGGCTCCGAATACACCACCGGCATGATCCGGAGCACCATGGTGGCGGTGCCCACCCGCACGCCGGCCCTGCTGGCCAAGACGTTGGTGATCGCCGTCATCTCCTTCCTGCTCGGCGTTGTCGCCGCCCTCGCCACCTACCTGCTGGCCCAGCCGATCCTCGCCGGTTCCAACCTGGATTTCGGGCTGGACGCAGAAGGGGTGCTGCCCGCCATCATCAACACCGGCACTGTCCTGGCGCTGATCGCCGTTATGGGTGTGGCCATCGGTGCCCTGCTGCGCAGCACCGCAGGGGGAGTGGTCACCCTGGTCGGGGCGCTGTTTGTCCTGCCCATCATTGCGGGCCTGCTCACGGGACTGGCTGACTGGGTCGAAGATGCCGCCCGGTTCCTGCCCAGCAGTGCGGCCTCCCAGCTCGTGGCCACGAGCATCGCGCCGGATCAGTTCAACCAGGTGGAGGGCGGCTTGATCCTCGCCGGGTGGGCCGTGGTGCTGCTGGCGGCCGCCGTCGTTGTCCTGAAGAAGCGGGACGTCTAGGTTCAAAGGCGCCGCGGATGCCCGAACACCCGTCAGGGCGGACCCTGAGTCATCCCTAAGGGTGACTCCTGAATACACCTGATTCATCCCTTGGAACGGTCCGGCGGCGCCTGCACTCGCATAGGGTGGGGGCAGCCCCCAAAGAATCTGTCCGTTCCAACATGAGGATCACCATGATCGAGGCACACGGCCTCTCGAAACGCTACGGCGCCAAAACCGCCGTCGACAATGTTTCCTTCACTGTTCAGCCAGGCAAGGTCACCGGCTTCCTGGGCCCGAACGGCGCCGGCAAATCCACGACTATGCGGATGATCGTGGGCCTGGACCGGCCCAGCGCCGGCACCGTCACCGTCAACGGAGCACCGTACGCCCGGCACAAGGCACCGCTGCATGAAGTCGGAGCCCTGCTGGACGCCAAGGCAGTCCACACCCGCCGCTCCGCGTACAACCACCTGCGCGCCATGGCCGCGACCCACGGCATTTCCAACAAGCGCGTCAACGAAGTCATTGAGCTGACCGGGCTGGAGCCCGTGGCGAAAAAGCGCGTAGGCGGGTTCTCCCTGGGCATGGGCCAGCGGCTCGGCATCGCCGTCGCCATGCTGGGGGATCCCAGCACCCTGATCCTGGATGAGCCTGTCAACGGCCTTGATCCTGAAGGCGTGCTCTGGGTCCGCAACCTGGCCCGCGGCCTGGCAGCCGAAGGCCGCACGGTCTTCCTGTCCTCCCACCTGATGAGTGAAATGGCCGTCACCGCGGACCATCTGATTGTGATCGGCCGCGGACGCATCATCGCCGACGCGCCCATCCAGGACATTATCGACGGCGGCGGCCGCCAGCGGACCCGGGTGCGGACGGACAATGCTGCTGATCTCCTGCCGGTCCTTGAAGGGCAGGGCGCGGAGATCAACCGCCTCGAGGAAGGCCTCTTCGAAGTCAGCGGCACCGATTCGCGCGCTATCGCGGAAATTGCACTGGACCGCCGGATCCTGCTCACGGAACTGACTCCACTGCAGGTTTCGCTCGAAGACGCCTACATGGAACTCACCCGGGACGACGTCGAGTACAAGTCCCACGGATTTAGCCAGGAACCGGCAGCAGCCGAGCCTGTTGTGGAAGGAACCCGAGCATGAGCACCACTACCGCACCAGCGCCGTCCCGCCGGACGTCCCGCACCGACGGCAGCGGCGTGAACTTCGCCCGGATCCTGCGCTCTGAGTGGATCAAGGTGACCACGGTCCCGTCCACAGTGATCCTGCTGGCCACCACCCTGGTGGTGATGGTGGGAATCGCGGCACTTGTTGCCTGGAGCTGGGCGACCACCGCTGAACTGCTCGCCGAAGATCCCGCAATGGCCCCGGCCATGGGTGTTGGATCCGGCATGGACCTGCAGGCCATGGTCTATGACACCCCCGCTTCGGGCGTCCTGTTCGGCCAGCTGCTGATCGCTGCCCTTGCCGTGGTCCTGGTTGCGTCCGAATACAGCACCGGAATGATCCGCTCCACCATGGTGGCCGTTCCCACCCGTACGCCGGCTCTGTTCGCCAAGGCCATCATCACTGCGGTGGTTGCCTTCGTCATCGGGGTCGCTGGGGCGTTTGCCAGCTTCCTGATCAGCCAGCCCCTGCTGGCGACGGAGAACCTGGACTTCACGCTGGATGCCCCCTGGGTGCTGCCCAGCATTATCAACACCGGAACGTTTCTGGCCGCCATCGCGGTGATGGGCGTTGCCATCGGTGCCCTGCTGCGCAGCACGGCCGGCGGCGTCGTCACCATCATTGGTGCCCTGTTTGTCCTGCCGGTGATTGTTCAGTTGATCTCCGGGCTGGCGGACTGGATTCCCGATGCCGCCCGCTTCCTGCCCAGCAGTGCCGGTGCCCAGCTTGTGGCTACCAGCATTTCTGACGGTGCGCTGAACCAGCTCGAGGGCGGGCTTGTTTTGGGCGGGTGGGCGGTGGCGCTGCTGATCGCGGCGCTGGTCGTGAACAAGATCCGGGACGTCTAAGCCCCCATAGACCCGCCCGCGGTGCCACATGCCGGGCTGCACAAACCCGGTGGAGGGGAACGCGGAAGAACGGCCGTGTTCCCCTCCACTGTTATGTCCGGCAGCGTCTATGTCCGGTGGTGTCCGGTTTCTGGTTAGATCGGATCATGACTCCCACCAGGCAGCCGCACGGGCACATCCACGACCTCGGCGCATACGTCAGCGCCTCACCTTCGAGCTTCCACGCCGCGCGCACCGCGGCGGACCGGCTGGCCGCCGCCGGATTCACCGAGCTGTTCGAGGCGCAGGAGTGGCCGGCAGTGCCCGGGCGCTACGTGGTGGTCCGCGACGGAGCGTTTATCGCCTGGATCGTTCCGGAAGACGCGGGGCCGGCCACCGGATTCAACATCTTCGGCACCCACACGGACTCACCCACGTTCAAGCTCAAGCCCTCACCCACAACCGGCCGGTTCGGGTGGCTGCAGGCCGGCGTGGAGGTGTACGGCGGGCCGCTGCTGAACTCCTGGCTGGACCGCGAACTGGAACTGGCCGGCCGGCTGGTCACCCTGGATGGAAAAGAACACCTCGTTGCGACCGGGCCGCTGCTGCGTTTTCCGCAGCTGGCGATCCACCTGGACCGGGCCGTCAACGAAGGCCTCAAGCTGGACAAGCAGCAGCACCTGAATCCGGTCTGGGGGCTCGGGGACCCGTCCGCCGCGGACCTGCTGGGACTGCTCGCCGCCAAGGCTGGCCTGGACCGGGCGGAGATCGGAGGGTACGACGTCGTTGCCGCCGACACCCAGCCGGCACAGGTCTTCGGTGCGGAGGGTGAGTTTTTCGCCTCCGGCCGGCTGGACAATCTGTCCTCGGTGCACGCCGGGCTGCAGGCACTCATCGCCGCAGCTCCTGCCAAGTCCGGGGGATCCATCGCGGTCCTCGCCGCCTTTGACCATGAAGAGGTCGGCAGCGGCAGCCGCTCCGGTGCGGCGGGCCCGTTCCTCGAGGACGTGCTGGCCCGGATCAGTGCCGGCCTGGGCGCCGGTGCCGTGGAAGCCCAGCGGGCGTCCGCGGCGTCGTTCTGCATTTCCGCGGACGCCGGACATGCCGTGCACCCGAACTATGCAGAGCGGCACGACCCCGCTAACAAGCCGGTCCTCAACGGCGGGCCGCTGCTGAAAATCAACGCCAACCAGCGGTACACCACCGACGCGCCGGGAGCAGCCTACTGGGCGGGACTGTGCCGCGAGGCTGAAGTGCCCTATCAGGAGTTCGTTTCCAACAATTCGATTCCCTGCGGCTCCACGATCGGCCCCCTCACCGCGACCCGGCTGGGGATCCGGACCGTCGACGTCGGAATTCCGCTGTTGTCCATGCATTCCGCCCGCGAAATGGCCGGTGTGCAGGATCCCTTCTCCCTCTCGCGGGCGGCGGAGCTGTTCTTCAACCGCTGACCCCGGGTGCCGTCCGGTTCCTCCCAGTTGTCCACAGGTGCCCCGCGGCGTCAAAGCCGGGGGTGAAAGTCCGATAGGATAGTGGAGTCTGTGCTGTCGGCCTTTGGCTGGCAGGCTCTTGGCATGCGGCGGAACTATCCGCTGCGCACCCGGAGCAAAGACAACGCTAAAGAACCTCCTGTTACGGAAATACCGTGACCGTATAGCCCAAAGGAGGTGGGTTCACAAATGCGTGCTTATGAACTGATGGTAATCATCGACCCCGAGGTCGAAGAGCGTACCGTGGAGCCTTCGCTCGACAAGTTCCTCAACGTTGTCCGCAACGATGGTGGAACCGTCGACAAGGTGGACATCTGGGGCCGTCGCCGCCTGGCCTACGAAATCAAAAAGAAGGCCGAAGGCATCTACGCGGTGGTTAACTTCACCGCCAGCCCTGCAGCGGCTGCTGAACTTGACCGCCAGCTTGGTCTCAACGAGACCATCCTGCGCACCAAGATCATCCGCCCCGAAGACCAGAAGGTCGTCGCCGAGTAATTTCGGCCCAACCTTTACTCGTCAATGAAAGGCCCGTATCCCGGGCCGAGACACCAGGAGGCATAAATGGCAGGCGAGACAACGATCACCGTGGTCGGCAACCTGACGAACGATCCGGAACTCCGGTTCACTCCGTCCGGTTCGGCAGTGGCGAACTTCACCATTGCCTCGACGCCGCGTACCTTCGACCGGCAGTCCAATGAGTGGAAGGACGGCGAAACGCTGTTCCTCCGTGCATCGGTCTGGCGCGAAGCTGCGGAGAACGTCGCCGAATCCCTCACCAAGGGAACCCGCGTCGTCTGCCAGGGCCGACTGAAGTCGCGTTCGTACGAGACCAAAGAAGGCGAAAAGCGCACCGTCATGGAGCTTGAGGTCGACGAAATCGGCCCCTCGCTGCGGTACGCATCCGCAAAGGTCACCCGCACCCAGCGCTCCGGCGGTGGTGGCGGCGGCTTTGGCGGCAATGCTGGAAACTCCGGCGGCTTCGGCGGCAACTCCAACTCCGGTTGGGGCGGCCAGCAGCAGCAGCAGTCCGCACCTGCGGACGACCCCTGGGGAGCGCCTGCGGGCGGCAACTCAGGCGGCTGGGGAGCCGGTCCGGATTCCAACGATCCGCCCTTCTAAAGCAACACCTCTGTGCCGCAAGGCACAACCTCTGACGGCAACCGCCGTCGAGCCCATCCCGTGGAATCAATCCACGGGCTCCACTAGACATAAGGAGCTCCACGATGGCTAAGGCTGAACTTCGCAAGCCCAAACCAAAGTCCAATCCCTTGAAGGCCGCTGACATCACTGTCATCGACTACAAGGACGTAGCATTGCTGCGCAAGTTCATTTCCGACCGCGGAAAGATCCGCGCTCGCCGCGTAACTGGCGTAACCGTGCAGGAACAGCGCAAGATCGCACAGGCAATCAAGAACGCCCGTGAAGTTGCTCTCCTGCCTTACTCCGGCGCTGGCCGCGGCTAAAGGAAAGGAACCTAACTCATGGCAAAGCTCATTCTGACCCACGAAGTGACCGGTCTCGGTGCTGCAGGCGACGTTGTTGAGGTAAAGGATGGTTACGCACGTAACTACCTGATCCCCCGCGGCTTCGCCCTGACCTGGACCAAGGGTGGCGAGAAGCAGGTTGAGTCCATCAAGGCTGCCCGCGCTGCCCGCGAGCACGCTTCGCTGGAAGATGCCCAGAAGCAGGCTGCTGCTCTCTCCGCCAAGCCGGTCAAGCTGACCGTCAAGGCCGGCGAGTCCGGACGCCTCTTCGGCACGGTCAAGCCCGCTGACGTTGCCGCTGCCGTTGAAGCTGCCGGCCTCGGCAGCATCGACAAGCGCAAGGTTGAACTGCCGACTCACATCAAGTCGGTTGGTTCCTTCCAGGCCAACGTCCGCCTGCACGACGACGTTGCTGCTGTTATCGACCTCGAGGTCGTAGCCAGCTAGTACCGCCCGTTGCGCACTGCGTGACTAAAAGCGTCCTCCGCCTCACGGCGGGGGGCGCTTTTGCGTGCCGGCTGCCCGGGTCTTCCGCGCCCGTTTCCGTGGCGTCAAGCACCTCCATTGCCGGTGAGGGAGGCCGTACGGGCCGCCAAATCCAAGTAGTCTTCCGCAGCCCACAGGTATGTGGATATCAACTGTGGATAATGCCGGACCTACGCGCCTCACGCCGATCTGTCAACCCGAAGGTAGAGGGTGAATGTTCGGGAAACTACATCTCTGTGCACAGGTGTGGACGAGTGTTTGCCCTAGTCAGAGGCATATTAGCGGCAAAACTAATTTGTTATCCACAGCCTTATGCCCAGCCTGTGCACAAGACACGCCCAGTTATGAACAGCGTATCCACAGCACCTGTGGATAACTCGTTTGTTGAGGGGGCCTTACGGGACTACGGTTGCGGTGGACTCCTTCATCGGCGCACCAGCGCGGGGAGCGGCGCGGCGCTGCCGGCAGCTCCGGCGGTGTCAGTGCCGTCGGGTAGACAGATATCCAGCAACAGCCTCATGCCGTCCGCCCGACGGGGCCATGGATCTAACGTTTTTTGGAAAGGGTGGCCATCGTGTCGCTTGCACATGCGGATGCCGCGGAATCAACCCGCAATTCGGATTTCGGCCGCACCCCGCCGCAGGACCTGGTCGCTGAGCAGTCAGTTCTTGGCGGCATGATGCTCTCCAAGGACGCTATCGCCGACTGCGTTGAGGTGCTGCGCGGTGTGGACTTCTACCGCCCCGCCCATGAATCCATCTATGAGGCCATCATCGACCTCTACGGCCGCGGCGAACCGGCTGACGCGGTGACCATCTCGGATGAGCTGACCAAGCGCGGTGAAATCGGCCGGATCGGCGGCCCCGCCTACCTCCACACCCTCATCCAGTCCGTTCCGACGGCGGCTAACGCCGGGTTCTACGCGGAAATCGTCCGGGAACGTGCCGTCCTCCGCCGGCTGGTGGACGCGGGAACCAAGATTGTCCAGCTGGGCTACTCCAGCGACGGGATGGAAGTCGACGACATCGTCAACGCGGCGCAGGCCGAGGTGTACGCCGTCGCTGAACGCCGCACGGCCGAGGATTATGTTCCGCTGAAGGACATCATCGAAGGCACCGTCGATGAGATCGAGTCCGCCGGCCATCGGGGCGAAGGCATGATCGGCGTGCCGACCGGTTTCTACGAACTAGACGAACTTACCCAGGGCCTGCACGGGGGCCAGATGATCGTTATCGCAGCCCGTCCGGCCGTGGGTAAGTCCACGTTCGCGCTGGACTTTGCCCGGTCCGCAGCGATCAAGAACAACATGACCACTGTGTTCTTCTCCCTGGAAATGGGCCGCAACGAGATCGCCATGCGCCTGCTGTCGGCCGAGGCGACCATCGGCCTGCAGGACCTGCGCAAGGGAACGATCAAGGACGAACAGTGGGGCAAGATCGCCACCACCATGGGCAGGATGAACGATGCCCCGCTGTTCATCGATGACAGCCCGAACATGTCCCTGATGGAAATCCGGGCCAAATGCCGCCGGCTCAAGCAGCGGCACGACCTCAAACTGGTGGTTCTGGACTACCTGCAGCTGATGTCCTCCGGTAAAAAGGTTGAATCGCGCCAGCAGGAAGTCTCCGAGTTCTCCCGTGCCCTGAAGCTGCTGGCCAAGGAACTCGACGTTCCGGTTATCGCGCTCTCACAGCTGAACCGTGGCTCCGAACAGCGCACGGACAAAAAGCCCATGGTCTCCGACCTCCGTGAATCGGGCTCGATCGAGCAGGACGCCGATATGGTCATCCTGCTGCACCGCGAGGACATTTATGACAAGGAGTCTCCGCGCGCCGGTGAAGCCGACGTGATCGTCGCCAAGCACCGAAACGGCCCCACAAAAACCATTGTGGTGGGCTTCCAGGGCCACTACTCCAGATTCTCCAATATGGCGGTCGAAGGCGGATCCGGCTTCTAGCCGGGAGCCGCTTTCGCACCCCCTTTCCTTTCCTTTCCCCACCCGCCGCCGTCCTTCCAGGAGCCCGCAGTGCCCAAGTCCAAACCGCGCAAGAAGGCAGCCGCCAAGAAAACCCAGGCACGCCGCAGCGCCCACGAGACCAATCGGATTCTTGGCGATACGGAAGCGTTCAGCAGCGATGAGGGTGAGGAACTGCTGACCTCCCGCGGCTGGATCAGCGAGCGTAACCAGCCGGGCGGGCCGGACCAGGGGGACGCCTGGTACTGGATGCCGTCCCAGCTGCCCGCCTACCTCGAAGAGGGCGAGCCGGTACCCACCTCCGTGTTCCCAACCCAGACCGGCTTTGTCAGCCAGCTCGCCACCCCGGACGGCTCGGTCCCGCCTGAGGCGCAGCGGGAATACGCCTCACTGGATGAGCTGGCAGCGGACCTGGAACGGCTGGAGTCCTACCGGGTTCCGGAAGGGGACTGGACGGTTCTGGGCGGCGGTCCAGGCCCGGACGAAACCCCCGGAGAACTGATCGACACCATCGCCGAGGAATGGGAACTCATTGCCGAGCTGATCCACTTCCCCTACAGCGCCGACGACGGACCCCGGTCCTTCGAGGCTGTGGTTCAGGCTGCCCGCGAAGGCCGCCTCACGGACTACGCCTACCAGTCGGTCCTGGCGGGCCGCGGAGCCCGCCAGCCCTAGGCACTGCAGTTGCACCCGGCCCGGTCCGGACCTAGGATCGGTGCATGCTCTTGTCCTGACACCCCATCCCCGCGCCCGAGGCTCCACTGTTACGCCCGTTGTAACCCGCACTGAGCGGATAGCGGCGGCGGACACCGTGTGGATTATGCCCGGCGGGGCCTCCTAATGGACGTCAGGACCCTTCATTGGCTGAACAGCACCTTCCCGCAGCGCATCCCCGGTCAGTAACCGCCGGACATCTCCGTTACCTCCGGTTGGCAGCCGTGACCCTTCGCTATCCGGGACGCCGGCTGCTGAGCGATGTGTCCCTCACCGTCTCTCCGGGACAGCGCACCGGTCTGATCGGTGAAAACGGAGCGGGCAAGTCCACCCTCCTGCGTATAGCCGCAGGACGGCTTACTCCGGACAGCGGCTCCGTATACCGTCCGGAATCCGTCGGATTCCTGCAGCAGGAAATGGCATCCGCCCCCGGACTGTCCGTGGACCGGGTGCTCGAGGCCGCTGTCGCACCCGTCCGCTCACTCGAAGCGGACCTGGCCGCCCTGGCGGAGCGGCTGGGCACCGCGCCGGACGATTCCACCGCCGCCGAGGCGTATGACCAGGTGCTGCAGGAGGCGGAGCACTCCGGACTGTGGTCACTGGATGCCCGGATCGCCGTCGTTATGGACGGGCTGGGGCTGGGAACAGTGCCGCGAAGCCGTCCTGTGAGCGCTCTTTCCGGGGGCCAGCGGCGGCGGCTCTCACTTGCCGCAGTGCTGCTCGAACGCCCCTTCGCCCTCCTTCTGGATGAACCCACCAACCACCTCGACGACGGCGCTGTGGGCTTCCTGGTCGCCGAACTTTCCACGTGGCCGGGGCCGGTGTTGATGACCAGCCATGACAGGTGGTTCCTGGATGCCGCCGCCACCGGCCTGGTGGACCTGGATTCCGGCTCCGGACCCGAAAGCTACAGCGGGCCGTCCGTTCAGGGCATCCATTATTCGGGCGGCTATTCGGAGTACCTGCGGGCCAGGGCGGGAGCGCGCAGCCGCTGGAATGAGGCCTGGCGGGCACAGGAGGCGGAGCGGCAGCGGCTGCAGCGGATAGCAGACGTGGACGGGCGCACTGTCTTCCACACCACGGCGCCGAAAACCGAAGTCCGCGGGGCCCGGAAGTTTTACAGCGACAAGGCTGCCAAAACCGTGGGCGGCCGGGTCCAGTCCGCACGGCGTGGCCTGGCCGAGCTGGAGCGCTCCGCGGTTCCAGCCCCGCCGCCGCCGCTGCGCTTTGCCGGGATACCGGCCTTTGACGGAAGGCCCGGCAGTGCCCTGTCTTCGGAGCCGGAGGAAATTCTCTGCCTGGCTGAGACCCGGGTGTCCGGACGGCTGTCTCCGCAGACCCTGGTGCTCCGGACCGGCGGGCGCCTGCTGGTGGAAGGCGCCAACGGCGCGGGCAAATCGACCCTGCTGGGGCTGCTCGCCGGAACCGTGGCCCCGGACTCCGGAGAGGTGGTCCGCACCGCCGGACTGACGGTGGGCATGCTGCACCAGGAAGACCGCTGGCCGGATCTGGCGGTCACCGCCGGGGAAGCCTACCGGTCACGGCTGGCGGAACCCGGCCCGGCGCCGTCGTTGGCGGAGCTGGGCCTGCTGCATCCGGGCGAGGAGGAGCAGCGGCTGGGTGAGCTTTCGCCGGGGCAGCGCCGGAGGGTGGCGCTGGCGGTGCTCCTGGCAGAGCCACCGCAGCTGCTGCTGCTGGATGAGCCGACCAATCATCTCTCCCTGGCCCTCGCCGGGGAACTGGAGCAAGCCCTCGCCGATTATCCGGGCACCGTGGTGCTGGCCAGCCATGACCACTGGCTGCGGCGGCGCTGGACCGGCTCCCGGCTCAGCCTTGCGGCGCCGGATTCCCAGGCAGGTTAATCGCCGGGGCCGGACGCACCGGACTTATCCCGGCTGGAGGCCAGCTGCCAGGGGACACTCGCCACCATGATTCCCGGCTCGAAGTGCAGCCGGGTCTTGATCCGCAGCGCCGTCTGGTTGTGCACCAGCTGTTCCCACCAGCGGCCCACCACGTACTCGGGGATGTACACCACAAAAAGTTCCCGCGGTGAACTGCGGCGTGCCTCACGCAGGTAAGCCAGAACCGGGGACACAGTTTCGCGGTAGGGGGAGGAGAGGATGGTCAGCGGCACCGGAATGCGCAGCCGCTCCCAGTCATCCACCGTCTTCTGCGTTTCCTCGGGATCCAGATCCACGATGATGGCGTTCAGGCTGGACGGGCGGGAAGCCCGGGCGTAGGCAAGCGCGCGGAGCACCGGCTTATGGACCTTGGACACCAGGATGACGGCGTTGACCCGGCTGGGGAGGGCCAGCACCTCCGGGTCGTCCTCCACGCGGAGCTCCTCCGCCACGGACTGGTAATGGATACGGATGCTGTTCATCACGACATAGAGGAATGCCATGGCCAACAGTGCGATCCAGGCTCCGTGCTCGAACTTGGTGATGACCACAATTACCAGCACCACGGATGTCATACCGAAACCACAGGCGTTGATGACCCGCGAACGCATCATCCGCCGTCGTGCCTCCTTGTTTCGTTCGGTCCGCAGCTTCCTGGTCCAGTGCCGGATCATGCCCAGCTGGCTGGCCGTAAAGGAGACGAAAACCCCCACGATGTAGAGCTGGATCAGGCGGGTGACATCGGCATTAAACGCCAGGATCAGCACCAGGGCAGCCAGGCCGAGGGCAATAATGCCGTTGCTGAAGGCCAGCCGGTCGCCGCGGGTGCGCATCTGCCGGGGCAGGTAACCGTCGCGGGCCAGCACCGAAGCCAGAATCGGGAACCCGTTGAAGGCGGTGTTGGAAGCAAACACCAGGATCAGTCCGGTGGCGACCACCACAAGGTAGAAGAGCAGAGAGCCGTCACCAAAAACGGTCTCGGCCAGCTGGCTGATCACCGGGTGCTGAAGGTAGTCCTGCACGGGAGCACCGTTGAGGAGCAGCTGCGTGGCGGGATTCTGCACGAAGTGGACTTTGGTCAGGGAGGCGAGAGTCAGGATCCCGGCCAGCATCAAAGCCGCGAGCCCGCCGAGAAGAAGCAGCGTGGTAGCGGCGTTGGTGCTCTTCGGTTTCCGGAAGGTGGGTACGCCATTGCTGATGGCCTCCACCCCGGTCAGGGCCGCCGCCCCGGAGGAAAACGCCCGCAGCAGCAGGAACGCGCCCGCCAGCCCGGTCAAACCGGCGTCGAGTCCCGCTTCGGGAACCAGGTCAAAGGCGGCCGACGGCGCCTGGGCGAGGGTGCCGGTGGCGGCCTGGAAAAGGCCCGCGGCGCACATGCCCAGGACGGAAGCAAGGAACACATAGGTGGGGATGGCGAAGACCTTGCCGGCTTCCTTCACACCGCGCAGGTTCACCAGCATCAGGATGACGACCCCGGCCGCGGCGAGCAGTCCCTGCCGGCCGTGAAGCGCTGGAACAACGGTTACCAGGTATTGCGAGGCGGAGGACATGGAGACGGCAACGGTGAGGACATAATCCACCAGCAGGGCGGACCCGACGGTCAGCCCGGCACGCCGGCCCAGGTTCTCGCTGGCAATCTCATAGTCCCCGCCCCCGGAGGGATAGGCGTGAACGTTCTGCCGGTAGGATGCCACCACGGTCAGCAGGACGACGATGACAGCCAGGCCCACCCAGGGGGAGAGGGTGACGGCGGCGACCCCGGCAAGGGCCAGGGTGAGGAGGATTTCGTCCGGCGCGTACGCTGCAGACGAAAGCGCGTCCGAGGCATATACGGGCAGGGCGACACGCTTACGCAGCAGTGTGTGCGAAAGCCGTTCATTCCCGTACGGACGCCCCACCAGAATGCGCTTGAGCGCATTGAAGAATGTGAGCACGAGGACAAACCCTAGACCGGTTACAGAACCAAGTCCAGACAGCTCTAAATAGCGTTAAAACCGCCCTGTGGCAAAGTACACAATTGGGGCCTCGATCGGCATGAATAAGCGGAAGACCGGGATGGTAACGGTTCATTTCCGAAGGTCTCGATTTGGTATCGATTCGAACTCGCCTTAGCTTGGATATGTACCCGATACGGGACGACGTCGGATCCAAGAGAGTCCGCTGAGGCTGATCCGGCCGGCCAGCACCCCACACGAGATGGTGCGGCCGTGAATGAATGCAAGGTGCCCCACGCCACCATAAGTCGCCGCGGTGGGAGCACTTGAACCAGACCTCTAATTGGCGGGGTCGGCGACGGTGTTGTGAAGTCCGGGGACGGACGGAACGCAGGTGGGCCCTCAGGAGCAGATACAGCTGATGAAGAACTCTAAGATTACCCGTTACGTTCGCCGTGGACTTGCTGCTGCCGTAGTGGCCGGCGCAGGCCTCACCTTTGCTGGGCCCGGTGCCCAGGCGGCCGATGCGAGTACTTGGGACGCCCTGGCACAGTGCGAGAGCGGCGGCAACTGGAACATCAACACCGGCAACGGTTTCTCCGGTGGCCTGCAGTTCACGCCTTCCACTTGGGCAGCCTACGGTGGAACCGGCAGCCCCGAAAACGCAAGCCGTGAGCAGCAGATCGCTGTTGCTGAGCGCGTCCTGGCAGGTCAGGGCTGGGGTGCATGGCCCGCATGCTCTGCCAAGCTGGGCCTCTCCGGCGGCGCCACCGGCGTGACCGCCCCCGAGGTAACCACCCAGAGCACCACCGTCGCACCGCAGGAACAGTACGTTGAGACCGCTCCGGTAGAGACCTACGCTCCGGTAGAGACCTACGCTCCGGTGGAGACCTACGTCCCGGAGACCCCGGTGCAGGAAGTTGCTCCCGCCCCGGTCTACACTGAGCCGGCCCCGGTTGCTGCAGCACCTGTCGAGGTTCCCGCATCCTCACTGGCTCCGGCAGCACCCGTCCAGGCCCCGGCAGTCAGCGGTGAAACCTACACCATTCAGGCTGGCGACACCCTGTCCTCCATTGCCGAGAAGCTCGGCATCGCAGGCGGCTGGCAGGCTCTCTATGCTGCCAACGCCGGCACGATCGTCCACCCCGACCTCATCTTCACCGGCGAGGTCCTGCAGCTCCCCGCCTAAGGCGGCGCTGTCTGAGAATGGCTGGACTCCTTCGGGAGTCCAGCCATTCCTGCGTTAAACGCCCCTATCCGCCCGCAATGGACTGCAGGACCATCACCTCGGCACCGGCGCCAACCACGCTGTCCTGCCGGTTTAGGCCGCGGATGTCCTGTCCGTCGATGTAGATATTCACATACCGCCGGACTGTCCCGGTCTCGTCCCGGATCCGCCGTTCCAGCACGGGATACCGGGCCCCGATGGCGGTGAGCAGTGATCGAACGGTCAATCCCTCCGACCCGGGGAGGGTGAGCTCGCGCTGGCCGTCCGCCGTGGCTGCCAGGATCTCCGGCAGCAGGACCCTGACTTCACCCGCAGTCATGGGCCCATTGACCCGGGAACGGAAGCCGCACGGACACACAGGACATCGGGAAGATTGGAGGCCACCAGGGTGAAGCTGCCGCCTTCGTCCGAGCTGGCGTAGACGTCACCTGCCCGGGTACCGAAATAGACACCCACCGGGTCGCCCGTGTCCACGGCCGCTGCATCACGGAGGATGGCGTTGTACTCCGCCTCCGGCAACCCGGCGTCCTGACGGGTCCAGGAGTCCCCGGCATCTGTGCTGCGGTAGACCGCCAGACGCCCGTCCGGAGGTATCCGTTCACCGTCTGCCACCAGCGGAATAGTCCAGATGGTTCCGCCGCTGCGCGGATGCGAGAGCATCACGAACCCGAAGTCGGCAGGCAGCCCGTCGGCGATCGAGGTCCAGGTCTCGCCTGAGTCATCCGAGCGGTATACGCCGTGATGGTTCTGCGCGTAAAGCCGGTCCGGCAGTTCGGCGTCGCGCGCCACCTTGTGCACGCACTGGCCAAACTCCGGGTTCGGATCCGGCAGGAAATACGCGGAAATGCCCTGGTTGCGCGCCTGCCAGCTCTGGCCGCCGTCGTCGGACCGGTAGACACCGCCGGAGCTGATGGCCACATGCACCGTGTCATCCACGGGACTCGGCAGCACCGTATGCGCAGCCGCTCCACCGTAGCCCGCGCCCCACTCCGCACGGTGTGGGTGGTCCCACAAGCCCTGGTTCAGCTCGAAACGGCTTCCGCCGTCGGTCGATTTCCACACTGAAATCGGTTCGCACCCGGCCCAGACGACTCCCGGCCGGTCCGCAGAGTCCGGCTGCAGCTGCCAAATCCGCCCCAGCGACTCCCCGGCGGCGGCAGGAAAGGCGATGGCTCCCTCTTCCGGCTCTGACCAGCTCGCGCCAAGGTCATCGGAGATCACCACCGTGGGTCCCCAATGGGAGGAGAGCAGGCCGGCCAGGATCCGCGGCGGTGAGGAACGGGTGTCCAGGGCAACGCTGGCAACCTCGTTCATCAGGAAATGCGGTCCGCTGAGCGTCCAGTCCGCACGGTCGGTGCTGCGCGCCAGCCAGAGGCCTTTGCGCGTTCCGATGGCCAGGACAGTGTCCTCTGTCTGCGTCATGGCCATCATTGGACCATTCAGCTTGGCTGGCGGACAAGGGGTAGGCGGCAGCGGAACCGCCCGGAGGGTGCCGGTGGGGCGCCGCAGACGGTACAGGATCCGTCCTGGCCCGGGGGCCGGAAGAGCCCAACAGATAAGATGACCCGGATGGGCGCCCCCTTTGGCGCCCCCGGGAGCACCTGCCACGCGGCGGGTGCTCCCGGTTATACGAAGCGGCATGTTGAGGCGGCCCACGGGACGCCTCCGCGCCGTGTGACACGAGGCCGGAAGGCCGGAAAGGCAGCCTTGACTGCACGAATTGCCATTATCGGAGCCGGCCCCAGCGGCATGGCCCAGCTCAGAGCATTTGAGTCGGCGGCCCGCGGGGGCCTGGAAATACCCGAAATTGTCTGCTTTGAAAAGCAGGATGACTGGGGAGGCCAGTGGAACTACAGCTGGCGCACGGGGATGGATGGCTACGGTGAACCCGTCCACTCCAGCATGTACCGCAACCTGTGGTCCAACGGTCCGAAGGAAGCTCTCGAATTCGCCGATTACACCTTTGACGAGCACTTCGGCCGCCCCATCTCGTCCTACCCGCCGCGGGCGGTCCTCTGGGACTACATCAACGGCCGGGTCAGCAAAACGGACGTCCGCAAGTGGGTGCGCTTCGCACACGCCGTGCGCTGGGTGAAGGAAGTTGACGGCGGCTTCGAAGTCACGGTCGAGGATCTTCGGGCCAAAACGACGACGACGGAGCGCTTCGACCGCGTTGTCGTGGCCACCGGGCACTTCTCCGTCCCGAACGTGCCCGACTTTGACGGCATCGAAACCTTCCCCGGATCGCTGCGCCACGCCCACGATTTCCGCGGCGCGGAGGCGCTCGCAGGCAAGGACGTCTTGTTGGTTGGCGCCAGTTACTCCGCCGAGGACATCGGTGTGCAGGCGTTCAAGATGGGCGCGAAGTCAGTCACGATGAGTTACCGGACGGCTCCAATGGGTTTGGACTGGCCGGACGGTATGGAGGAACTGCCGCTGCTGGAGCGTTTCGAGGGCGAAACCGTGCGGTTCTCCAACGGCCAGACGCGCCGCTTCGATGCCGTGATCCTGTGCACCGGCTACCTGCACAAGTATCCGTTCCTGCCCGCCGACCTTGCGTTGGACTCCCCGAACAACGTCTATCCCGAACGCCTGTACCGGGGTGTGGTGTGGGAGCAGAACCCGCATCTTTACTACCTCGGCGCCCAGGACCAGTGGTTCACCTTTAATATGTTCGATGCGCAGGCCTGGTACGTCCGGGACCTCATCCTCGGTGCTGCTGAGCTGCCGTCCGCGGCGGAGCGCCTGCAGCACCAGGGTGAATGGCAGGCCCGGTTCCGGGCCATCGGCAGCTCCGCAGACGAGGTGCGGTTCCAGGCGGACTACATCAGAGACCTGGTGGGAGCGACCGACTATCCGGAGTTCGATCTGGACCGTGTTGTTGACGTGTTCCTCGCCTGGAAGCAGGACAAGAAGGAAAACATCCTCACCTACCGCGACGGCGTCCACACCTCGGTGATGACCGGCACCGAATCCGTGGTCCACCACACGCCGTGGCTGAGCGAGCTTGACGACTCACTCGAGCGCTATCTGTCCGAACCGGCGGAGGATGAGACCGCGCGGATTGTCCACGGGGGCGCGTCAACGGAGTCCGCCGGACACTAGCCGGACAGAGGGAGGGACAGTGGAACACTCCGCGGGATGGGCTGCCCGTCCCGCGGAGGAATTCTCCTGCGGGTGGTGCCTTCGGCAGGAGAATTTGTCCCAATGGAGCCGCGGACGATTGCCCGAAGGCAGCCGGCCGGATGGAAATTGCGGACCGGGTGGGCTAAGGATGGAGGAATGGTTCCTGCACCTGCACCCCGGCCCTCCGAGTCCGCGTGATCTTCATCGACCCGCCCCTGTGGCCAGCCCACAACACCCATTTTTCCCACCTGGTGTCCGACACCTCGCTGGAAGAACTGCACTCCTTCGCCGAAACTGCCGGAATTCCCCGCCGGGCTTTTGACCAGGACCACTATGACGTTCCGGCGCACCGGTACAGGGACCTGGTCCAGGCCGGAGCTGCGGCGGTTGACGGCGGGACGCTGGTCCGGGCCCTGATCCGCGGCGGACTCCGGATTCCGGCACGTGAGCGCGCAGCGTCGCTCGTGCACCCGCTGCGCGGCCGCTGGGAGACGGCGCTGCCGGGAGCCCCGGAGCTGGGCGCGGAGCTGTTGAACCGCTGGGGCGAGCCGCACCGCCACTATCACGACCGCCGCCACCTGCTCCAGGCCCTGGAAGCCCTGCACCGCCTGGGCTGCGGGGACCGGACGGTGCTGCTGGCGGCCTGGTTCCATGACGCGGTGTACGACGGCGTCCCCGGGGCGGATGAGGAGGCCTCCGCGGTCCTCTCGGAGGAGCTGCTGCCGGCTGCCGGCGTCGGCCGGGCGGAGACAGCCGAAGCTGCCCGGCTGGTCCGGTTGACGGCCGGGCACAACCCGGAGCCCGGGGATATCAGCGGCGCACTGCTCGTCGACGCGGACCTGGCCGTACTGGGCCGGGACGCCCTGGGGTATGACAGGTATGCCGCGGACGTGCGGCTGGAATACCGGCACCTGGACGATGAGACCTTCCGCGCCGGCCGCAGCGCGGTCCTCGACACACTGCTGGGCCGCAGCCGGCTGTTTTTCACCGACCGGGGCGAGGAGTTGTGGGGAACAGCGGCGCGGGCAAACCTGCGGCGCGAACTCGCTGTGCTCGCCGGCTCTGTGGATCCGGCGAGCCGGGATTCGGGGCGGGGAGCCGGGGCCGGCAGGTAAATGAGGTCAGGAACGCTTTCCTGACCCACGTAGGCGGCCGTACCGGCCGGCGGTGTGTGCCGGCAGCCCGTGTCCGACCCGCCGTACGCTAGAGGAGTGAAAACCAGGACTCCCGCGGCGAACCGCGGCCTCGGCCGGCAGATCCTTGCCCTGGCCCTGCCTGCCCTCGGGGCGCTGATCGCCGAACCGCTGTTCCTGCTTGCCGATGCTGCGATCGTGGGGCACCTGGGCGTTGACCAGCTCGCCGGTGTGGGCCTGGCCTCCACGGTCCTGCAGACCGCCGTCGGGCTGATGGTGTTCCTGGCCTATTCCACCACCGGCACCGTGGCCCGCTACCTGGGCGGAAACCGGCACCGCGAGGCAGTGGCAGCCGGCCGCGACGGCATCGCCCTGGCAGTCCTGCTGGGCATCGTGCTCTCCGCTGCAGCCATCCTCCTGGCCCCCTGGCTGACCGGCGTGATGGGCGCGGAAGGGGAAGTGCAGCGTTACGCCGTGGACTACCTGCGCTGGTCGGCACCGGGGCTGACCGCGATGCTGGTGGTGCTGGCCGCCACCGGCGTGCTGCGCGGACTCCAGGACACCAGGACGCCGCTGGTTGTCGCGGTGGCAGGTTTCAGCGTCAACATTGGCCTGAACTTCGCCCTGGTGTACGGACTGGACCTTTCGGTCGCCGGCGCGGCGCTGGGAACCAGTCTGAGCCAGTGGGGCATGGCGGCGGTCTACCTGATCATGGTTGCGCGGATGGCACGGCGGGAAGGGGTGCCGCTGCGTCCGGCTGCCTCCGGCATCCTCGCCAGTCTGCACGTCGGGTCCTGGTTGATGCTGCGCACCCTGAGCCTGCGGATCGCGGTGCTTGCCGCCGTTTTCGTCGCCACGTCCCAGGGCCCGGTGTCCCTGGCCGCTCATCAGCTGGTCATGACCTTCTTTACCTTCCTGGCGTTCGCGCTGGATGCGCTCGCGATCGCCGCGCAGGCGATGATTGGCAAGGAACTGGGCGCCGGGAACCGGCGGACGGTCCGCGAACTGACCCGGACCATGTCCCGGTGGGGCATTGGCTTCGGTGTGATCACCGGAGCGCTGCTGGCCGTGGCGGCACCGTTTGTGGGCTGGATCTTCACTCCTGACGCCGGTGTGCAGCAGGCGCTCACGGCCGGGTTGTGGGTCCTGGCCGCTGCACAGCCGGTCTGCGGTCTGGTCTTTGTGCTGGACGGAGTGCTGATCGGGGCCGGGGACGCGAAATATCTGGCCCTCACCGGCGTCGTGAACCTGCTGGCCTATCTGCCGCTGCTGTGGTGGGTCCACGTTTCCGGACTCGAAGGCGGGACAGGAATCGCCTGGCTGTGGGCCGCTTTTGGGCTCGGCTACATGTCAGCGCGGGCCATAACCCTCGCCTGGCGGGCCCGCGGTGACGCCTGGATGCGCACCGGTGCGGCACCGGGGAAGCGGAAGGACTAAGCTAAGGATCGGCCAGACCGGCCGCCAAGCAACCTGAAAGCGGAGGCCAACCGTGGGCGTATCCCACCCCAAGGCACCTTGGGTCCCTATTCTGCTGCGTTCCGCCATAGCGGCGGTCTACGGCGCGGTGACCATTTTCTGGCAGGAACCCACCGTGGCGGTTTTGGCTGTTGCAGGCGGAATCTACCTGGTGCTCACCGGAGTCAGCGTCTGGCGGATGTCCGCCCTGGCGAAGACGTGTGGAGTTGCACTGGTTCCGGCCGCCCTGCTTGCCGCGGCCGCTGTCTACGCAGTGGTTGGCGTTCTTGTGGCTGTTGTTCAGTCGGTGCAGGTCTTTGCGTATGCAGCCGGCGCGGCGCTGGTCTTCGGAGGAGTCGTTGAGCTTGTGCTCTGGTTCCGCGCCCGGAAGCTGTTCGTTCCGGCCCGTGACTGGCTGATTACCGGAGTGGTTGGCATTGGTGCCGGCGTGCTGCTGCCGGTATTCCTTGCCCTGCCGGATGGCAGCCATGCCCAGGCCCTGCTCGGTGTCAGTGGGGGAGCCGCCGTCATTACCGCAGTGATCCTCGCGATCTCCGGTCTGGGGCTGCGTCATGACGCGAGTCTGAGCCGGGACAGCATGGAAGCCTCGAAGGCCGTAAACTAGAACTGACCGCGGCTTCTACCTGAGGTAGAAGACCGCCCAATCGACAACGCAGGAGGACAGATAGTGGCGAAGAGCCAGCCCGGTGGGCCGCAGAAACGGAATTCCGTGAAAGCCCCGCTGGTTTTCTCCGCAGTTCTGGCCGTTATTGCCGGCATCGCCACCATGATCTTCGCCACCGGCGGAGCAACCAAGGAGCTGCGGGTCGATCTGGGCCTCACCGCAGCGGGCATCGCGTTTATCGCCTCGCTGCTGATCTCCTCGTTGCTGCTGATGACTGAGAAGCCCAACCCGGACCATATCGGTGAAGGTTCCGGCGTCCACCGCGCCTCCGCAAAAATCCCCGGCGGTGCCGGAAGCGTCGGAGCGCCCGGTGCCAAAAAGGCTCCCGAAAACACTCGGGCGGCACCGCCTGCAGCATCCGATTCCACCGAAGGCCCAGCCGGCAAGGCCTAGGCTCACAGCGCTTCCAGGCCTGGAGCGGCCCGCTTTCCCGGGGCCCAAATCCTGGCGCAGCTAGCCCCGCTTGCGCTTTTTTCGCGCTGGCCGGGTGGTCTTTTCCGGTTCCGGGTTTTCGTCCAGGAGCCGGAACAGGTCAGTTTCCTCCCCGTCAGTTTCCCCGCCGTCGTCCGGGGCGGACGAGGGCCCGCCACCGGGCCGCTCCGGTTCCAGGGCCAGCGCTGCCCGGCGGTGCAGCACCAGCGCAGCCACCGCGGCCGCCACGGCCACGGCACTGGTCAGGGCCGCCAGCGCGTTCAGGTACAGCCAGAAGAATGTCAGCAGCGACGGAGCAGATGTGGGCAGCTGCAGCAGCCCGAACGCTGAGATGATCCAGAAGATGACGCAGACACCGATCAGGATCCAGGCGGTGCGTGGGGACAGGGTGGAACGCAGTTTCTGCTCCATACGAGCTCCTGGAGACAGGCGGATGCCGGACTGCTTGACCCAATCAGTCTAGGAGCGCAGGTGCCACGGTGCGCCCCGGTACGGATGAAACCGGGCGGTCAGGAGCCGTTTGAGTCCAGCGGCGTTGCCACTCCGGAGGACACCGCTACCGCTACCGGCACATTGCCGGGAAGTGCTGCGGCTGCGAGGGCAGCGCGCAGGTGCTCCACCTGATCTGCGGGTACGTGGGCGGTGATGCCGGTTTGACCGCTAAAACTCAGGCTGTGGAACTCCGTCCCTGCCGCAGCTCCGGTGTCGTGGACAAGGCGAACCGCTTCCTGCAGCTCCGCTGCGGAAAATGCTGCCTGCACCGGGACGGCTCCGGCGGCTCGGATAGCCTCAAAGAAGGACGGATCCGTGACCGCCACGTGCAGCGTGCCGTCTACGACCCAGGCATCGGTATAAGCCGGGCCGAGGGACTGTCTGAGGGCCGTGATGGTTTCTGCCAGGTCAGGCATGCCGTTCTCCGTATGTGATTCTGGTGCCCCGCCGGAAGGTGTTTCGGGTTCCGGGGCGGTCGACTCGCCGACAGCTGCAGGTTGCGCTGAAGACGTGGCGTCAGCTCCTGCCTCAGTGGAGACCGGCTCCGGTGCAGGACCGCAGCCGGCCAGCGGCAGCAGCAGGAGGGCGCCCATGGCCAGTGCCCGCGCCAGGGGTGCCGTTGTGGACAGTGGGCGGACTGCGGAATTCGGACGGACCGCAGACTGCGAACCGGCTGTGGACTGTGAACCGACTATGGAATCGAACCGTACTGACTGCATCGAACCTCATCCTTTCAGTCCTGACCCGGAGGGCCTTCCCAGTATTGGTCTCCGCGGGGGATCATGCCAGACCAAAACGGTCCGGGTTCCGCGCTAAGGCGGATCCCGGACCGTTCCGTCAGCCCGCTAGCGGGCTAGCGGGTGCTGCTGCGGCGGCGGCGGCTGATGCCTACGCCCGCTGCGCCGCCCAGAAGCAGGATGCCTGCGGCTGAGAGCAGTGCGGTGGTGCCGCTCACTCCCGTGCTGGGAAGCTTGCCGGACGGCTTCGGGTTGGCTACGCCAGCCACCTGAAGTTCCGTGACCTGGATCGTGGCGGTTGCCGCTGCGGATCCGACGCCGTTGAGTTCCTGGGTGGCGGTGACAAGGTATTCACCGGCGGCCCAGGTACCCAGCTCCACGGTCCAGTTGCCGTCTTCATCCACCTCGGTGACGGGGTCAGCGTCACCGACGGTGAGCGTCAGCGTTGCTCCGGGGACGCCGGTTCCGGAGATGGTCTCCGGTGCCGTGGCCTCGGTGAAGACCTCGCCGTCGCGCAGCGACGTGATGGCCGGCGCCGGGTAGATCACGCTGAAGGAAGTGGTGGCCACCGGGGAGGCAGCCTTACCGGGAGTTCCCTCCTGGCTGGCCGACACCGTGTAAGCCCCGAAGGACAGTGCCTCGTCCAGTTCGACGGAGAAGGTGCCGTTCTCGTTAACCTCGGCGGTCACAACCTGCGGATCGGTTGCTGCCAGGGACTGTGCTTCGCCGGCTTCCTCTGTTCCGCTCACGGGTGCGACCTTCAGGGTTACGGTCGCCTCGGGATCCGCAGTTCCTTCAAGGGTCCGGAGCTCGTTCACCACTGAAGCACCGTCTGCGGGGTTGGTCAGGACCGGAGCGGCCAGCGGGGAATGCTTTACCGTGACGCTGTAGGTGGTGGTCTTCGACTCGTTGAAGCCGATGACGGCTGTGGCCGTGATCTTGGCAGTGGCGCCGTCGGCGACGGTGCGCGGAACCTTCATGGACCAGGTTCCGTTTTCGGCTACGGGGATTTCAGCCGTGCCACCGTTGACCGTGAGTTTCACGGTGGAGCCGGCCGGAGCGGTGCCGGTCAGCACCTGATCGGTTTCCACCGTGTCGCCGTTCTTGACGTTGAGTGCCGGTGCCTCGACATGCAGGGCTACGGTGTAGCCGCCGGTCACGGAGAGGGCTGATGTCAGATCAGCGGCGCCTACGGTGTTGTAGAAGCCGTCGCCATCCGGGGCGCCCATGCCGCTGCTGACCAGCCCCAGAGCGGTATTGCCGGAGATGACCGGTCCGCCGGAGTCGCCCTCCATTGCCTTCAAAGTGGATTCGAAGCCCAGGACAGCACGAACATCCTTGGGATCGGTAGCCATCTTGTGACCGCCGACAAGGAACACCGCCAGCTTGTCGACCGTCCCGCACTTCCAGCCGGTGGTCAGCCCGGAACGGCAGACCGGCAGCCCGGCGACGGCTGAGCCGACGCCGGTGATCCGCGTGGTGGTCTCTGACAGTCCTCCGGGTGCCCACTGGGTAACTTCCGCCAGCAGGTCCAGGTCCTTGTTGATGCCGTCGATCACGGCAACGTCGGTGCCGATGTTAGGATTTTCCACGCTCGAGGGCGTGTTGCCCGGTCCGCCGAAGACCGAGGTGCCGAAGGTGCCCAGTTCCGTTGTGACAACGTTGGTGCCATCCGTCGGGGCCAGGTAGGTGTCCTTGAGGGAACCATCGCCGGTGCAGTGTCCTGCCGTAATCACGGCCGGATCACCCTCCGGGTTCCAGCCGTTGAAGCCGACTGAGCAGGCAAAGAAGCCCTGTCCGGTGTCTATGGCATATCCCTGGCCTCCATAGACGTCCTCCAGGGGGACGCCGGCTCCGCTTCCGGAAGATTCAGCCTTGACGTTGGTGTACTCGTCGGCGAATTCCTTCGGTGTGGTCGGTGCAGCTGAATCCTGCAGCGTCCGCGCTGAGGCGGTGACGGGAGCTTCCGGGTTCTGGACATTGATCGTGAAGCCGTCAGAGCCGAGGCTGATGGACTGGAGTCCCTCGACGCCCACGTTAGCGATGTAGTCGCGTGCCAGGGAAGTGAGGTCGGTCGCGGTGCGGGTCGCTGCCGCGTCTGCCTGGGTTCCTTCTGCGGCGGACTCTTCGGCTGCGGGCTCGGACGAAGGAACAGGTGCCGCCGTCTCGGAGGGAGCGGGAGCGGCAGGAGTGCTGCCGGCGTCCGTCGCCGTCTTGTCGTCAGATGACTCGTCATCGGCGGCTTCGGTTGCCTTGTCGTTGGCCGCCGGTGCCTCGAGCCGGGCGTCCAGCTCTTCGGCCAGGGCTTCCAGGGCGGTGCCCGATCCGTAAATCACGATTTCGGCGTCTTCCAGTGCCAGGCCGGCGAAGCCTTCCGTGGCCTGGAGGCGCGGCAGGGCGGCGGCGGCGCGCTGGCCCAGCTCGCCGGCTGCCCGGAACTCTTCCTCGGTGATGCCTAGATCGCGCTGCAGTGCCTCGGCCAGGCCGGGCGGGAGCGCGCCGGCCAGATCCCCGGTTCCTCCGGCCGCCGTAGCCGGCTGGGACGCAGCCGGCTCCTTGGGCTCACCGGCGCCCGGCGCGGCCTGGGCCGGCACGCCGATCAAGGCGCCGCCGACCACCAGGGCCGCGGTAACGGCCACGGCGCGCGCTGCGCCGGACCGGACTAGTGACGTTCTCCTCATTGAATACCCCCATCAGACGTGAGCCACGCTCATGCTGCCCGGGCATTTCGCAGGAAAGAACGCGCACCGGGAATCCGAGACTTAATTGGCATTCCGGTGACATAGTGGTGTCCCGGAACTGCCCCGGAGCCTAGCGGGTAAACTCCCGTCTGGCAATTCGTAAGGCTACTGCGGGCCTGTCGGGGACACAGAGCGCCGGCGGCGGTAGGCGCGCACGTTTTCCCGGTTGCCGCAGTTTCCGGTTCCGCAGTATCTGCGCGAACGGTTGCGGGAGAGGTCAACGAGGACATCACTGCAGTCAGAAGCCGCGCAGACACGCAGCCGCTCCAGTTCCCGCGAACGTACGACGTCGGCAAGGGCCATGGCTGCCTCCGTCGCCATCCGGTCCGCGAGGGCCGCCTCTGGGGGAGTGCAGTGCAGGTGCCAGTCCCATCCGTCGTGCCGGACCAGCTGCGGCAGCGCCCTGGAGTTCCGCAGAAGCCTGTTGATGCCTTCAACCAGTTCTTCCTCACCGGATGCCCAGAGCTCCCGCAGGGTTCCGCGGAGCCGGAGTACTGCCTTCCGCTCGGCGGACGTATGGGTCCGGGAACCGGAGAAGCCCTCCTGGTCCAGAAAGCGCGTGAGCCCGTCGTCGCCGGCGAGTGGATCCGGCTCCTCGGAGGCGGTGTTCACTAGGGCCGCGGCACTGGCCAGCGCCACCTCGGTGTCATAAGTGAATACCATCTTGACTCCTGACATTGACCACCTTACTGTCACTAGCATAGGCCCATTTAGCTCGTTACCAGTCCGGGTTTTTACCCGTGACATCTGGCTCGTGAGATTGTCCATGGGGGCGGGCCTTTCTTCTGCGAAAGGTCCGTCATGGAAAAATCCAGGTCCGCCGGTTCCCCGCTGCCGCCCGCTGCGGCAGCGGGAGCCTCCGGCATTTTGATTGCGCTCCTCTCCTCCGCAGTTTTCGGGCTCTCCGGATCATTCGCCAAGTCGCTGATGGAGGCAGGCTGGACGCCTGCGACCGCCGTCGGCTTCCGCATGGGCGGTGCCGCCGCCGTGCTGCTGGTCCCGGCGCTCATAGCCCTTCACGGCCGCTGGTACCAGGTCCGGCAGAACTGGAAAACCATCCTGCTCTTCGGCCTGGTGGGAGTGGCTGGATGCCAGTTCTTCTACTTCAATGCCGTGGAGCGCCTTTCCGTCGGCGTGGCCCTCCTGCTGGAATTCCTGGCGCCGGTGCTGATGGTGCTGTGGATCTGGTTCCGCAGCCGCCGCCGCCCCGGGACCGCCACCATCTTCGGTGCCGCGGCCGCCGTCGTCGGCCTGGTCCTGGTCTTGGACTTGGGGGGTGACCTGCGGGTTGATCCGCTGGGCATCGCCTGGGGCCTGGCAGCCGCCGTCTGCCTGGCGATGTACTTCTTCATCACCGCCAAGCAAAACGACACGCTGCCGCCGCTTGTGCTGACCACCGGCGGACTGCTGGTGGGCGCCGGAACCATGGTGCTGCTTGGGCTGACCGGGCTGCTGCCCACCGGGTTCAGCACCGCCGACGTTGAACTTGCCGGCTGGGTCACGCGCTGGTGGGTTCCGCTGATCGGCCTGGTGCTGCTCTCCACCGTGCTGGCCTACGTCACCGGCATCATCGCCGCACGTGCCCTCGGGCCCCGGATTGCCTCGTTCGTCTCCCTCACCGAAGTGCTCTTCGCCGTGCTGTGGGCCTGGCTGCTGCTCTCCGAACTCCCGCGCACCATCCAGCTGGTGGGTGGAGTTCTGATCGTTACGGGACTGGTCCTGGTCCGGTCTGACAAGCACACTGACCTGCCTGACACCGGAGCGGAAGCCGAGGCGCCTGCCGCGGATCAAATAACCGGACAACGGCGCTCCTAGTGCCTATCTCCGGTAGGCTCACCGGCAATGAAGCGGCTCGACCAACGGGGGAAACCGTGAAGACTGATCCTTGCGCGCTGCCGGAGGTCCGGACGGAATTCGCCGGTTCCGGCAACGGGGTGCAGACGACAGCAGGCACCATATGAGTCCCAGCCCCGCCAGAACCTCGCCACGGTCCCGCTGGCTGAAACTGGCCTGGATGGTGCCCGCGGCGCTGCTGATCCTCGCCGGTGTTGTGCTGGCTGCCCGCTGGCTCCGGGACACCCCTGCGCTGCAGGATTTCCTTTCCCGGTACCCGGGGTTCTCTGAACTGCCCGACGGCGCTCCGGTCGGGATTCCGGCGTGGGTCGGCTGGCAGCACTTCCTCAACTCGCTGCTGATCCTGCTGATTATCCGGTCCGGCTGGCTCATTCGGACCCGGCAGCGGCCGATCGGTTCCTGGACCCGGAACAACAAGGGACTGATCCGCACCAGGAACCAGCCGAAGAAAATCAGCCTGGACCTGTGGTTCCACCTCAGCCTGGATGTGCTCTGGGTCCTGAACGGTCTCATCTTCTATGTGCTGATCTTCGCCACCGGGCACTGGATGCGGCTGGTGCCCACCAGCTGGGATGTTTTCCCGAACGCCGCTTCCACGGCGCTGCAGTACGCCTCGCTGGAGTGGCCCCTGGAAAACGGCTGGGTGAACTACAACAGCCTGCAGCTGCTCTCCTACTTCGCGGTCGTATTTATCGCCGCCCCGCTGGCAATCATCTCCGGCCTGCGGATGTCCCCGTCCTGGCCGGCGAAAGCGCGGATCAACCGTTTCCTCCGCATTGAAACGGCACGGGCAGTGCACTTTCCCGTGATGGCCTTCTTCGTCCTGTTCATCATTGTGCACGTCACCCTGGTGCTTACCACCGGCGCGCTGCGGAACCTGAACCACATGTACGCGGCCACGGATGGCACCGGTTGGACCGGGTTCTGGTTCTTCGCTGCCTCGCTGGTGGTGATGGTGGTGGCATGGGTGGCAGCCCGGCCGGTCTTCCTGCGTCCGGTCGCAGGACTCATGGGCAAGGTGGGCCGCTGAGTCCTGCTGAACGGGTCCCGGTCCTAGGCTCCGAGCGGGTCGGCCTGCGCTTCACTGGCGGTCGGCTGCACCGGCTGGACCCCCTGAACCGGCTGGGCTCCCTGGACCGGCTGGGCTCCCTGGACCGGCTGGATCTGGATTTCGCGCTTGAGGATTTTGCCCGTGGGACCCTTGGGCAGTTCATCGGTGAAGATAATCCTGCGCGGGTATTTATAAGCAGCCAGGCGGTCCTTGGCGAACGCCAGGATGTCCGCGGCAAGCGCTTCGCGCGCGGCGTCACCGCCCGGTAGGGACCCGGACTTGAGCCCGATCACGGCAGCTACTTCCTCGCCGTTGAGTTCATCGGAGACTCCGACGACGGCGGCTTCCGCGACGGCAGGGTGTTCGTACAGGACTTCCTCCACTTCGCGGGGATACACGTTGTAGCCGCCGCGCAGGATCATGTCCTTTTTCCGGTCCACGATGTAGATGTTGCCGGCCTCATCGAACCGGGCCAGGTCCCCGGTGCGGAACCAGCCGTCGGGGATGGCTGCCGCGGTGGCCTCCGGATTATTCCAGTACTCCTTCATCACGCCCAGGCCCCGGACGGACAGTTCACCGATCTCTCCGATCGGCACGTCGTGGCCCGCGTCGTCGAGCATCCGCACCTCCATCCCGTAGACGGGTTTGCCGATGGAGCCGGGACGGCGCTCCCCGCCGGGGACGTTGAAGGACACGATCGGGGAGGTCTCAGACAGTCCGTAGCCTTCCAGCAGCTCCGCGCCAAACACCTCTTCGAACTCCCGCAGGACTTCCAGCGGCATCGCTGCTCCGCCGGTAATCGCCTCGCGCAGGGAAGTGATGTTCCGGGTTGCCACATCCGGGTGGCGCAGCATGCCGATATACATGGTGGGCACCCCCTCGAAGAGAGTTACCCCGTCCCGCTCGATGATTTCCAGCGCCCGGCCGGCGTCGAACCGGGGGAGCAGGCTGATGGCGGCACCCGCCAGTACGGCCGCATTGAGGGCGGCGGTCTGTCCGAAGACGTGGAAGAAGGGCAGCCCGCCGAAAATCACGTCCGTTTCCGTGATGCCCAGCAGGTCCCTGGCAACCTCGGCGTTGCTGCGCAGATTGTTATGGGTCAGCGCGGCTCCCTTCGGCCGGCCGGTGGTGCCGGAGGTGTAGAGGACGACGGCGATGTCCTCGCCGTCGACCTCCGCAACGGTGTCGTCCGCTTCGGTGTCGGCCAGCAGCTGCCGGAAGCTGTCCGCGTTGACGGGGATCACGTCCACGCCGCCGGCTTTCTCGGCACCTGCAGCGGCTTCGGGAAGCATCAGTTCGAAGGCGAAGAGCAGGCTGGCACCGGAATCCTGCAGCGTGTAGGCGGCCTCGCGGGCCTTTAGCAGGGGATTCATCGGCACCACCACGGCCCCGTAGCGCAGAACCCCGTAATAGACGGACGCCATGGGAGGGATGTTGGGCATCATCAGTGCCACGCGGTCGCCGCGCTGCACGCCGCGGGCGCGGAGCAGGCCGGCCACCTTGGCGCTCATGGCGTTCAGCACCTGATAACTGATCACCGTGTCGTCCAGCTGCAGGGCGGTGTTCCCGGGAGCACGGGCGGCAGTCTCGGTCAGGATTCCGGCGAGGTTGGGCATGGACGATCTCCTTTGATCGGGGCCAGCTGCGGCCGCAGTGCACCCGAGGCTACACAGCCCCGCCGCCGTTGGGAACGTCTTATGCGGTCCCCGGCTGGGCGGCATCAGCTACGAAGCGTCAGGTTTCGTCGATGACAGCACCTCAATGGCACGGCGTCCCAGGCTTCCCACAACGTGCCGGTGCATCGCGGCGCGGGCTGCCTCGGCGTCCCCGGCAATGACAGCTGCCGCGATGTCCTTGTGCTCGGCCTGGACCCTGGCCCGATCCGTCCGGGAGTCCTTTTGGCTCTGCAGCCCGATCTGCCGGTAACGGTCCGCCTTGTCCCAGAGGCCCTCCAGAATGCCGGTGAGGAGCGGGTTATGGGACGCGGTGTAGATGCTGCGGTGGAACTCCCGGTGCGCCGTCATCGCCGCCAGGTCATTGGCGTCACTCAGCGGGACCAGCCGGCGGAGGGATTCCTTGATGGCGCTGATGTCCGCCTGGTTCCTGCTCTCTGCGGCCAGGCCGGCTGCCAGCGGATCGAGGTTTTCGCGGATGACGTAGAGATTGCCGGCCTCCTCCGCCGTGAGGGCGGCAACCCGTGCATCCCGGTGGGATTCCAGCTGGACCAGGCCCTCAGCTTCCAGCCGCCGCAGGGCTTCCCGGAGCGGGGTGGTGCTGACGCCCAGATCGTGGGCCATCTGAGCCTGGCTCAGCACAGATCCGTGCTGGATTTCCGCGGTGAGGATGCGCCGCCGGAGCTCTTCGTAGGCGTAGGCACTCTTGGTCAGTGCAACAGGAGGGGTTGGCACGGCTGACTCCTTGTCCCTGGCGGGCCCCTCCTACGGAACCGACGCAGGAACGACAGCCGAAATAGTCTGTTTCTTATAGCCTACCGGCGCGCTGGGCTCCGGGACCCGGTGGAATTGCGGCGGCGGACACCGCGGGGCCTAAGCAGCAGCCACGCGGTGTCCGCCCCGAAGAGGGCCTAGACGTCCGCCCGGGCGCGCGTGGTGATTCTCCGCCAGAGCGTGTAGATGATGACGATGGCCAGGACCCCGTAGAGAGCCCAGGTGATGGGGCTGCTGACCAGAACCGAAACCTCGCCGCCGCTGGACATCATTGCGTTCCGCAGGCTGGTTTCCGCCAGCGGGCCGAGCACCACGCCGATCATGATCGGGGCCAGCGGAAAACCATAGCGGCGCAGAATGAAGCCCAGGAAGCCAATGGCCAGGACAATCAGCAGGTCAGACACCGCGGCGCTGGTCGCGTAGACGCCCAGGCCGCAAAAGACCGTGATTCCGGCAAACAGGTAGTGCTTGGGAATGAGCAGCAGCTTGGCCCAGAGCGGGGCGAACGGCAGGTTAAGGACCAGCAGCATCACCAGGCCCACGAAGAGGCTGGCCAGGAGTGCCCAGACGAGGTCCGGGTTGCGTTCGAAGAGCAGCGGCCCGGGCTGCAGGCCGTACTGCTGGAAAGCAGCCAGCATGATCGCAGCCGTGGCGGAGGTCGGCAGGCCCAGCGCCAGCAGGGCACCCATCGCGGTGCCGGAGGTGGCGTTGCCTGCGGCTTCCGGAGCGGCCACGCCGCGGATGGCTCCCTTGCCGAACTGCGGGTTGCGGCGTTTACGGTCCAGCCGCCGTTCCGTCCCGTACGCCATGAAGGTCGGCACTTCGGCGCCGCCCACGGGGATGACGCCGAAGGGAACGCCGAAGGCGGTTCCCCGGAGCCAAGCCGGCAGAGCCTCGCGGAACTCGCGCTTGGACAGGTAGGGGCGGCCGGAAACAGCGATCGCGGACAGTGCGGGATCCCGGTGGATCCGGGAGGCAACGTGCAGGACCTCACCCAGGGCCAGGACTCCGACCGTGATGACGATGATGCTGATGCCGTCAAAGAGCTGGGGCATATCCGCGGTGAACCGGGAGGCACCGGAAATGCCGTCGATGCCCACGACGGCGAGGGCCAAACCGATGCCCAGAGCGGCCAGTCCCTTGATAACGGAATCGGACACGACCGATGCCGTCGCGATGAACGCGAATAGGGCCAGGGCAAAATACTCGGCAGGACCAAACATCACGGCGAGGTCCGCGAGTTTCGGTGCGAAGAAAACCACCAGTGTGGTCGCGATCAGGCCGCCGATGAAGGCGCCAATGGCTGAGGTGGCCAGCGCCTGCGGAGCCCGCCCCAGCTTGGCCATGCGGTGGCCTTCGAAAGTGGTGGCAATTGCCGTGGATCCGCCGGGCGTATTCATCAGGATGCCCATGGTGGAGTCGCCGAACAGGCCGCCGAAGTAGACACCGGCGAACATGATGAAGGCTCCGACCGGATCCAGGCTGAAGGTCACCGGGAGCAGCAGTGCAACGGCCATCGAGGAACCCAGGCCGGGCAGGACGCCAACGGCGGTGCCGAGGAACGCCCCCACGAAAACCCAGAGCAGGTTCATGGGAGTCAGCGCCTGGGAGAAGCCCTCCATAAGCAGGGATAGGGATTCCATCAGCCGTAGATTCCTTCCAGGATGCCGCCAGGCAGGTTGAGGCCCAGTCCGGCGCCGAAGGCCAGCTGGATGCAGGAGGAAAACACCAGGGCGAGCCCGATGTCGAATAGCGGGCGCTTACTGCCCAAGGCCCGGGCCACGCCCCAGAACAGCAGCGCTGCGGAGAGCAGCCAGCCAACGGGCACCAGCAGGAGCGCGAAAGCCAGGAAGGAGAAGAACACGAGTCCCAGTGACTTCCAGTCCGTGTAGAAGCGGTGTTCCGCAGGCCCGGCCGGCATCGGATCGGGGTTGCGCAATGTCTGGATTGCCAACAGACCTGCCAGGACGAAGACCGCCGTGGCAATCAGGATCGGGAAGAAGGTGGGGCCCGGTGATTTAGCGCCGTCCGGCACATCCATGGTGATGATGCCGGCGACCAGGTAAACGCCGATGGCAGCCAGGATGCCTGCCACTACTAAACCGCTGCGACCGGTCCAGAAACCGCCCGCGGTGGTGCCCTCCGGTGTGGGGTCCGCTGTTTCTGTACCGTCCCGTGCCTCAGTCGTCATCGGATGCTGCCTTCACGGTCAGCACCGGAACCTGGGAGCCCAGGATGATGGTTTGGGCGTCGGAGCCAAGGATGATTTTGCTGACCCGGGAGCGGTTCCGGACGCCGATGATGATCAGGTGCGCCGCGATTTCCGCGGAGGTATCAAGCAGCTCCTCCGCCGCGTGCCGTCCCTGCGGATCGCGTTCAAGGAGTTTTGCGCCGGCGGTCAGTGCCTCCTCAAGGGCGGCGTCACTGCCTGCTGCCGGAGGATTCTCCGTCAACGGGAAGATGGTCACCGGCATACCGGTGGACTCTGCCGCATCAAGGCCGTGGCGGAGGGCAGCTTCTCCCTCAATGGTGTTCGTGTATCCAACCAGGATTGTCATGGTGTCTCCAGCGCTAGGGGGCTCTTAGTAGCCCAGGTCATTCCAGATGTCATTGACGGCCGATGTCTCCTCGGCAATAAAACGTTCGAACTCCTCGCCGGCCAGGAACCTGTCAGTCCACTGGTTGCGCTCGATCGCATCGCGCCACTGCGGCGTTTCCACCACTTCGGCGAGGATGGCCTGAAGCTCCTGCTTCTGCTCGTCGCTGATGCCTGGTGGTCCGACAATTCCGCGCCAGTTGGTGAGCTCAATGTCGTAGCCCAGCTCCTTCAAAGTGGGAACGTCGATGGACCCGACCGGTTCCGGAGCTGAAACCGCAAGGGCCTTCAGCCGCCCGGCCTCGATCTGGTCCGCGAAGTCCACGTAGCCGCTCACCGATGCCTTGATGGTGCCGGACATGAGGGAGGTGGCCAGTTCACCGCCGCCGGAGTAGGCAATGTAGTTCACCGCGGTGGGGTCGATCCCGCTGGCCTGCGCCAGCTGCGTGATGATCATTTGGTCCACGCTGCCAAGCGAGCCGCCGCCGAAGGCGAAGGATTTGGGGTTCTGCTGCCAGTCGGAAACCAGTTCATCCACGGAGTTGTAGGGGGAATCCGCCGGGACCACCAGGACGTCGTAGTCCTCGGTGATGCGGGCCAGCGGGGTGACATCCTCCAGTGTGGTTTCCGAGCCGTTGATGTTGATGGCTCCGAGCATGGTGATGCCCATCATCATGACGGTGGTGTTCTCACCCTCCATGCCGGCGAACTTGGTCAGCCCGATGGTTCCTCCGGCTCCCGGGATATTCACCACCTGGGCGTTGTTGACGATGCCTTGGGCGCGCATGGCCTGCTGCGCCTCACGGGCTGCTCCGTCCCAGCCGCCGCCGGCCCCGGCCGGAGCGATGATGGTCAACTGGCTGCGCGCATCGTCACCGCTTCCGCTGGCAGAGGCATCAACCGACGCCATAACCACGGCGGCAGCGCCGAGGACGGCGAAAACAGCCATTGCTGTGCGTCTGGCTAGGCGTGGGCGCACTGTGGGCTCGACGCTGGGCTTCACGGCCGATTCCTTCCGGTGGAACTATCGATGAGCAGAATTTCAAACACTGTGACGCTGGCCACAAAAATACCCTATAACGTGTGAACTATAAGTGTCGCCACGTGGCCTGGCCGTTCAAGGTCCGTGTGCACCCCGAAAATATTTCGACGGCGAAGGCGGTGTTGGGTGAATTCGGTATAGCTTATAACCTGTAACCGATGAAAGAGGGCGAAATGGCGAGTGGTGCCGCAGCGAAGGACTGGACCACGGAATTCCGGGTGAACGGAGAGGACTTCCGCGCCGTTGACGCCCGCGCGGCCCTGGGCGGGGACTTTTACCGCCTGCCGGTAGTCCTGCGCCTTCTCGCTGAAAACACCCTGCGCAATTCCTCCGCCGGGGAAAGTGCGCGGACGGTGGAGAACCTCCGGGGCTGGCTTCAGGCGCGGACATCCCTGGAGGAGCTGGAATTCTGGCCCGGGCGCATCCTGATGCATGACACCACCAGCACACCGGCACTCGTGGACATCGCGGGAATGCGGAACTCCCTGGCCGAGGCCGGGCTCGACCCCTCTGTGCTGAACCCGGTGGTTCCGGTGGATGTATCGATTGACCATTCCCTGGCCGTGGAGGAGTACGGGCGTCCCGATGCCGCCGGGCGGAACCTGGTCCACGAGTACCGCCGGAACAACGAGCGTTACAGCTTCCTGAAATGGGCTGCGCAGGGCATGGAAACGGTCCGCATTAATCCGCCGGGCACCGGCATCATGCACACGATCAATCTTGAACAGCTGGCCACCGTGGTCACCACGGTCGACGACGGCGGCGGCGGGCCGGTGTGGGCCGTGCCGGACATGATGATCGGCACGGACAGCCACACCCCCATGATCAACGGAGCGGGCGTGCTCGGCTGGGGTGTGGGCGGACTGGAGGCCCAGACTGTTATGTTCGGGATGCCCACCACCCTGCGGATCCCCGACGTCGTGGGCGTCCGGCTGACGGGCACCCTGCCCCGCGGAGCGACGGCGACCGACCTGGCACTCACGGTGACCCATCGGCTGCGCGCAATGGGTGTATCGGGGGAGTTTATCGAGTTCTGCGGACCGGGAGTCTCCGGCCTCAGCGTCGGCCAGCGCGCGGTGGTGGCCAATATGGCCCCGGAGTACGGGGCGACAACGGGGTTCTTTCCGGTGGATCAGCAGGTGCTGGACTATCTGCGCCAGACCGGGCGCAACGAGTCCCAGCGTGCGCTCGTGGAGCACTACGCCAAGGCATGCGGCTTCTGGTTTGATCCCGGGGCCAGCCCCGAGTACAGCCGCAGCACCACCGTGGACCTCAGCAC
This sequence comes from Arthrobacter gallicola, assembly GCF_014836775.1. GTDB lineage: Bacteria > Actinomycetota > Actinomycetes > Actinomycetales > Micrococcaceae > Arthrobacter_B > Arthrobacter_B gallicola. Next base: position 281,864 of record NZ_JACSQD010000002.1, on the reverse strand, counting down.
CGTCCAGCTGCGCGCCGCCGGGCCGCGCCGCCCCCAGGACCTGCTGGCCCTGGGCGGTATCCCGGATGCACTGGCTGCTGAGGGAGTGCTCACGGGCGAACCGGCGTCGGACCTGCCCCGCTTCCCCGTCGCGCTTGCCGCGATTACCAGCTGCACCAACACCACGGACCCGAAGCTGTTGATTGCTGCCGGCCTGGTGGCACGCAAAGCACGGCAGCTGGGACTGCGGCCCGCGCCCTGGGTCAAAACCTCCCTGGCCCCCGGATCACCGGCCGCTGCGAGCTACCTTTCGCGTTCCGGTCTGCTGGAGGACCTGGGCGCCGTCGGATTCGACATCGTCGGCTTCGGGTGCACCACCTGCATCGGCAACCCCGGCCCGCTCCAGGACTCCGTCAAGGCAAACGTCGATGCGGGGCGGGTTCGAGCGGTGGCGGTCCTCTCGGGGAACCGGAACTTTCCCGGCCGGGTGCATCCGGATCTTGACCTGGGCTTCATTATGTCCCCGCCCCTGGTGGTTGCCTACGCATTGGCGGGCCGCGCGGACGTGGATCTCACCTCCTTTGACTTCCTGGCCGGGACGGGGCCGGCTCCGGTGAGGCTCGCTGACCTGCTGCCTGACCAGGCGGAAATCGATGCGGTGTGGGAACGCGGACAGGATCCCGCCGACTTTGCCCGGGACTTTTCCCTGGCCGTCCGGAACCCGATGTGGTCCCGCCTCGAGGCACCGGACGGACCGCTCTTTCCCTGGGCGGAAGACTCCACCATCCTGCGCCGGCCGCCATTCGCCTCGGTCTCGGAGGGCAGTCAGCTGGGCAGATACACGGCCCATCCGCTGCTGGTCCTGGGCGATGACATCACCACGGACCACATCTCACCGGCCAGTGCCATTCCCGCCACAGGGTTCGTGGCGGATTTCCTGGCCGAGCGGGGCGAGGACCGGCACGACCTGAATGTGTTCGCCTCCCGGAGGGGCAACTGGGAAGTGATGCTCCGTGGAGCGTTCCATAACAAAACCGTGGTGAACCACCTGGCGGCGGACATCCCGGACGGGCTGCCGGTGGGGCATACCGTGCACGCCCCCAGCGGGGAAATCCTGCCGCTCTTCGAAGCAGCGGAGAAATACCGCCTGGACGGGCACTCCGTGGTGGTCGTGGCCGGAGAACGCTTTGGCACCGGTTCCTCCCGGGACTGGGCGGCAAAGGCGCAGCGGCTACTCGGTGTCCGGGCCGTCCTGGCCGGCAGTTTTGAGCGGATCCACCGCTCCAACCTCATTGGGATGGGCATCCTGCCCCTGACCGTCACGGCGGAAGCAGGCGCCAAACTCAGGGCCCTGCGCCCGGGTGGCACCCTGGAGATCCAAGCCGGCGCAGACGACCTTGCCCCGCGTGCCGGAATCCCCGTCATCCTCCACTCCGCAGACGGGCACCGGGAAGAGTTCACCGCCACGGCAGCCGTGGAAACCGGGCTGGATGTGAGTCTCCTGCGTGCGGGCGGCGTCATCCCGTCGCTGCTGCGGCAGACCATGGCGGCCATGCCCTGATGCCCGGTGGGGCCGGCCGGGAGAGCCGGCCCGGCCCGCACCGGCATTCGGGGTCCGCCGTGCGTTATTCCTTCCGCAGTTTGTCCTGCACGGATCCGGCGACTTTTTCCACGGTGTTCGGCAGTTCGGTGGTGCCGTAGAACCGCGCATCCGGATGGGTGGGCGGCGGCATGGGCGCCGACGTCGTCGGGCCGTCGTGGTAGCTGAACTCGCCCTTGCCGTCGGGAGTGGGCCCGGAAGCCCAGGAGCCGTCTGCGGCCGTGGCGCCGTCGGAGAAGTTCAGGTACTGGTAGGACACCGAGCGCTCCTCCTTCTTGATTGGGAAGTTGCTCGGGACGGGCAGGTTCTCTGCGCCCTCTTCCTGGAGTTCCCGGGCAGCGGCCAGCCACTGGTTCTGATGCATGGTGTCCCGGGCCAGCAGGAAGGAGAGCAGGTCCCGCACCCCGTGGTCATCGGTCATGTGATAAAGCCGTGCCACCTGGACCCGGCCCTGCATTTCCGCGTTCGCGTTGGCGGTGAAGTCAGCCAGGAGGTTGCCGCTGGCGGTGATGCAGCTGCCCTGCCAGGGGTTGCCGTTGCTGTCCACCGCCCGCGCGCCGGCGCCGGCCACGATGGCCTGCTGCATGTCCGTCCCGCCAATAACGGCGGCGATCGCCGGGTCCGACTGGACGGCGTCGTCGGTAATCCCCAGCGGCGCCTTCTCCAGCAGCTGGGCAATCATGGTTGCGAGCATTTCCACGTGGCCAAACTCCTCGGACCCGATACCGAAGAGCATGTCCCGGTACTTTCCGGGGACATGGGAATTCCAGGCCTGGAAGCTGTACTGCAGGGCGACGGTGATTTCGCCGTATTGCCCGCCCAGGACTTCCTGGAGCTTGCGGGCGTACACGGCGTCCGGCTTATCGGGCGTGGATTTGAACTGCAATTCCTGTTTGTGAAAGAATATTCTGCACTCTCCAACGGTGGGGCCCGGCACAGGGTCCCCGGCCCTCGGTACGAGCCGGTGTGGCGGACCGTTGCGCAAAAACGTAGCCGGGTTCAACCGGACTGAGAAGTGCTAAGCAGGCTTATGGTCTTGGTTTACACTACTTTCCATGACTGGCCAGCCGGAACGGTTAAGCTGCGGAAATCATGCTGTGACCTACATTCTGCCCCTGTACCGCGGGCAGCCGGGGGAACTCGATAACCTGCCCCGCTACCTCGGGGAGGTGCTGGACTGGGCCGCCGTCATGGTGGTGGACGGCTCCCCGCCCGCCGTGTTCGAGCAGCATGCCCGGTTATGGCCCGCCGGGGTGGACCACCGGCCGCCGCAGCATGCCTGCCTCAACGGCAAGGCGGCGGGGGTGATGACCGGTTTGGCTGCCGCACACACCGAGCTGCTGGTCATTGCCGACGACGACGTGCGCTACACCGCGGCTTCCTTCCGCCGGATGGTGGGCCTGTTGGAAACGGCAGACGTGGTGCGGCCCCAGAACTACTTCACACCCCTGCCCTGGCATGCCCGCTGGGATACCGCACGCACCCTGCTGAACCGGGCACTCGGGGCGTACTTTCCCGGCACCCTGGGAGTGCGGCGGTCCACCCTGCTCGCCGCAGGAGGCTACGACGGAGACGTATTGTTCGAAAACCTGGAGTTGATCCGCACGGTCCGGGCCGCCGGCGGAACCGAAATTTCGGCACCTTCGCTGTTCGTGGCCAGACTGCCGTGCAGCGCCAGGCATTTCCTTGGGCAGCGTGTCCGGCAGGCTTACGACGGGTTCGCGCAGCCGTGGCGGCTGGCCGCAGAGCTGGCGTTGCTGCCCGCAGCCGTGCTCGGCTGGCACCTCCGGCGCCGGCTCCTGGCAGCTGCCGGCCTGCTGGCCATTGGGCTGGCGGAACTGGGCCGGAGGCGCAGCGGCGGAAGGGCAGTCTTTCCGCCGTCGTCAGCACTGTGGGCGCCGGTCTGGGTACTGGAACGGGCCGTGAGCGCGTGGGTGGCCGCCGTGCTTCGCCTCACCGGCGGTGCCCCGTATGGCGGAGGACGGCTGAAGACCGCGGGTCATTCGCTGCGTGCGCTCCGCCGCCGGCACCGTGCCGGGAGCCCCACTCAAGCCAGTGTCGCGCCACCCGGCACGCCGCTCACCCGGGCAGCGGCACAGATTCGCTGAGGGCACACGGCTCGGAGCCGGTACCGCCTCGGATCAGGCCGCGCCGGCGGAATCCCTCCAGCCAGCCGCCCATGGGCCAGCTGCCCCAGCGTTCGTGGAACAGGTTTGCGTTGCGGACAATGTCCGCGAGGTGCTGCACCGGCGGATCCTGGGTGGGATGCCACTGATGGTAGGCGCGGGCTCCGCCCACCCACGCCAGCCCCACGCCCTTCTGCCCGGCGAGCCGCGCGAAATCGGTATCTTCCCCGCCGTAGCCGGTGTAGTCCTCGCAGAAACCGCCGATCCGCTGCCAGGTTTCGACCGTGACGGCGAAGGAGAGGGACCAGAACAGGTCCGGGTTGCCGTCCGGAACAATGCTGCCCGGTTCCGGCGCCGGCCGCGCGGGATGCGGTGCGTCCAGGTCCTGGAGCCGGATCAGGTCGTAACCGTCCGGGCCGGGCGGATCCAGGTAGGTCACCGGTCCGCAGAGCAGGCGGCCGTCTGCCTGCTCTGCGGCGGCGGCATAGCCGGCAACCAGATCCGTGCCGGGGAGGCAGTCCACATCGAGGAAGACCAGCAGGCCGGCACCGCGCTCCAGCGCTGCCCGGGCACCGGCGTTGCGCGCGTTCGCCAGCGGAAGACTGCTGCCGGAGGCCGGGACGTTCAGGACTGTTCCGGGCAGCCGGGGATCCCGGACGCGGGCGCCAATGTCCGGATCGTTCATGGCTACGACCACATAGTCATCCACGGGACGTGAGGACAGCAGCAGGGCCTGCTGCTGGGCGGCCAGGTGCCGGTGGCGGCCCTGCGCCAGGGTGATGACGGTGATCTTCATGCGTCCACCTCTGCCGGTGCCCCCGCGCGGTCAGCAACTGCGGTGAGGATCCGCGCTGCCCGGGCCGCTCCGCGTCCGTCGTTCCAGGCGTGCCACTGTCTGCCGTCCAGCCCTCCGGCCGTTTCCAGAACCTCCCGCCAATCCGTCCGGGCGAAGGTTGGGGAGACGATGACCGGCAGATCCTGCAGTTTTGCCAGTGCCCGCGCCGTGGTGAACTGCTCCTGGTGCGGACGCTCCTGCGGCACGATCAGCGCCGGGATGCCGGCAGCTGCCGCGTCCGCCACCGCCCCCTGCCCGGCATGGGTCACCACGAACGACGCCGCCCGCAGGTGGGGGAGGGGATCGCCGGTCCGGTTTTCCGGTGTGGTTCCCACTGCTACCCAGTCCACGCCCGGCGTCTGGCGGCGTGCGTCCTGGATATCGTCGTCGCTCATCCCGCCGCCGCCGGCGCCCCCGAGGACCAGGACCTGCTCAATGCGGCGGGGCAGCCGGCCGGACTGCACCGGCACCCCGGAGATCGCGCCCACCGGGTGCAGTTTCCCGGCCAGGCCGGCATCCGCCGTGCGGAGCATGTCCGGAGCAGCGGCCGGCCAGGCGGCAATCACGGCGTCGGAGATCCCGAATCCCAGAGTGTGGGCCGGATCTGTCCGGACGCCCGGCAGTGCCACCGAAACCACGGGTACCCCGTGCAGGCGCGCGAGGACGGCAACTTCCACGGACACATCCGCCACCAGCAGAGCCGGGGCGGCATCCCGGATCCAGGCCGAAAGCCGGGCCATGCGGCCGCGCAGCCCTGCGTCATCACGCGGAACCCAGTGGAGGAAACCGTTGGCGTCAACGCTTTGCGGCTGGCTGGAGGCATCGTCGCGCTCCAGCTGGATCCAGGGACCGTGCCATTCAGGCGGGCAGGCCAGGGAGGATAACCCGGTGACGCTGCCCGTGGGCAGCTCCGCGGCGATGGCCAGGGCGCGGCGGAGGTGTCCCCTGCCGTGATGGTGGATGTAGTAGCCGATCACGCGGCCACCACCTGTGCGGCCTCGAGCAGCAGCGCCTCATATTCCTCAGGTCCGGGTCGGAACCGGCGGCAGCGAAAAGCGTGATCTCGTGGCCGCGGGCGGTCAGCGCGGAGACCAGCGCATGGGTGTGGGCTTCCAGGCCGCCGGCGAACGGCTCGCTGATCGGAAACCGGGAGGGTCCGATGACGCAGAGCCTCACTGCAGCACCCCGCTCCGGTCCAGGAGCGTGGCGTAGATTTCCGTGTGCTGGGCCGCGATCACCGTGCGCTGTTCGGCGCGCGCCAGGGTGGGCAGCGGCTCCGGCGGGCCGGCCAGCCGGGCGGCGCGGACGGCGGCCTTCAATGATTCCGGATCGAGTCCTGCTTCGTCGTGGTGGTAGCCGAACACCGGTCCCTGGCCGGCATAGTAGCCGCAGTCGGGAGCGGCGACGGCGGTGCCCAGGTCCCGGCAGGCCTCCAGCCAGCCGGAGTGGGTGCCGAACCGGTAGGGCAGCACCGAGAGGTCCAGGCCGGCGAGGTACTCCCAGAGGTCATCATCAGGCAGGAAATCGTGGACGTGGAGAACAAGTTCCCCGGCAGCGGCCTGGGCGGTGAGGAAGTGTGCCAGGCCGGCGTCGTACCGGGCCCCGCCGGATTCCAGGACATCCTTGTGCCCGTTAACCTGCACCACCATGCCGCCGTCCTGCCGGGCAACGTCCAGCAGTGCCTGGATCACGGGCAGCGGCTCCATGCTGGCCCGCAGGCTTTTGACGTGGACCCCGACGCGGAACTCCTGCCCCGGCGGGGTCTGCGCCGCCCGGCGGACGTACTGTTCCATCGTGTCGAGTTCGACGACGTGCGGGTGCGGAATCACGTGGGGAGTCCGTCCCCAGCGGCGTTCGATCTCCGCGGCAGCTCCGGCGGTAAGGGTTATCAACGCGTCGGCACCCGGGATCAGGACGTCCAGGTGCGCGTTGTGCGCTTCGGGGCTGTTGTGGTGGGGATTGCGCAGATCGTGCACCGTGTAGATGAGCGGCTTGCCGTGCCGGCGCAATGCGGTCACGGCGTCCTGCAGATCCTGCGGGTCCAGGGCATCGAATCCGAAGTGGATGTGGAAAACGTCGAAGGAAGCGGCATTGGCGTCGATCCAGTCCGCGTGCAGCATAACCGGCGGCCACCACTTGCCGGTCGCGGGATTGTCCGGGGAATCGGGGTCCGGATCGGGGAGCCGGACCACTTTCGGAAGCTTCTCTGCCTGGCCGGCTGTGGCGCCAGGGACCGGGTCCAGATGGCGGATGTATACGTGTCCGGAGGGAACACTGGCGACCCGAATGGTGTTGCGCGGCTGCAATCTGTGACCCCTTTTCCGTTATGCGGCGGCAGGTCTGAGCAACAACCGGTGCCGCGCGGGTGGTGAAATAGTAAGTAGCGTTACTAATCAATAGCATACGGACCGGAAAGGGTGGGCAGCGGCTGAGTATGAACGCCACAAACGGACAGTTGGAAGAGCTTCCACACCGCATCGCGGAGGAGGTGGAACGGGCCGGGCTGAAGGTGGCCCTGGCTGAGTCGCTGACCTGCGGAAACCTGACGGGAGCGCTGGGGAAGGGCGGCAATACCGGGCAGTGGCTGTGCGGCGGGATCGTGGCGTATCTGACGGAGGTCAAGCAGTCCGTGCTGGGCGTCAGTCCAGGTCCGGTGGTCAGTGCGCGGTGCGCCGAGGAGATGGCGGCTGGAGCGGCCCGGCTGTTCGGAGCCGACGTCGCCGTTTCCACCACCGGGGCTGGCGGTCCGGGCCCGCTGGAGGGACAGCCCGCCGGCACTGTGTTCATTGGCTGGAGCTGCAAGGGCGCCACGGGCAGCTCCAAACATCAGTTCGACGGCGCTCCGGAGGAAGTCATCGAACAGACCGAAGCGGCGGCGCTGCAGCGGCTGCTTGAACTCGCCAGGCAGGCCTGAGGCATCATCCCGGCGGGTGACCTTCGTTCAGCCGCCGGGATGGCGGAACCTGGCGGTCCTTGGCGACCGGTCCCGGAATAACCGCTGCCCGCTGGAGGGGCCGGGACGTCACTGTGCCCTGAGCAGCTCCTTCTCCAGCACCACGTCCACGGAGAGCGTTTTGTAGCCTTCGGAATCGAACAGGACGGTCACGGTGCCGTCGTCGTAGCTCATCACCATGCCGCGGCCCCACTCTGCGTGGGTCACCTCGGACTGCAGCGGGAAGGGCTGCTCCCCGGCGGGTTCCTGAGGACCCAGTTCCTCGCCCCGTTCCTCCGCGCGCTCGCAGTTGTCACAGTTCCCGCACATGTCGGGAGCGTCCTCACCGAAGTAGTTCAGCAGGAAGCGCCGGCGGCAGTCACCGGTTTCGGCGTACTGGCGCATCATCTCCAGCCGGGATGAGTCAATGTTCTCCCGCTTTTCGGCGAATTCGACGGCGGCCTGAACGGCTTTCGCCGCCGTCACAGGCAGCGCGGTATACCCGGCGCCGCTGGCCTGGACCGAACCGGATTGTTCCAGCAGGCTCAACTGCCCGGAGAGCCGCCGGGCGCTGATATCCAGGTCCTGCCGGAGCGTGTCCGCGGAGACTGGAGCATCATGGCGTTTCACCACCTTGAAGACCTGGCTCAGCGCCTCCTCGTTGGGGGATTTCGCGGCGAAGAACCGGCGCAGCCCGAGGTCTTCCGGCCGGTAGTGCAGGAAGATCCCACAGGGTTCCCCATCGCGCCCACCGCGGCCGATCTCCTGGTAATAGCTGTCCACGGAGTCGGGCACATCCGCGTGCACCACAAACCGCACGTTGGGTTTGTCGATGCCCATGCCGAACGCCGTCGTAGCCACCACCACGTCCAGTGCGTCGTTAAGGAACTGTTCATGGATCTGCTGCCGGTCCTCGTGGCGCCGCCCTGAGTGGTAGGCATCAGCGCGCAGCCCTTTTTCCTGCAGGGCCTGCGCATATTCCTCGGTTTCCCTGCGGGTGGCAACGTAGAGCAGTCCGGGGCCGGGCAGCTGCGCGGTCTGGGCCAGGATGGCGCGCCGCTTGTCCTCCGGATTTTCGTGCCGTGCCGCGGACAGGCGCAGGTTGGGCCGGTCGAAGCCAAGGGAAACCTGCAGTTCATTCCGCATGCCGAGCTGCTCCACGATCTCGGCTCGAACCGGCGGGGAAGCCGTAGCCGTCAGGGCGACGACGGGCCGTTCCAGGGCCTTGACCAGAAGATCGAGCTGCAGGTAGTCGGGGCGGAAATCGTGCCCCCAGGCGGAGACGCAGTGTGCTTCATCGATAACCACTAAGGAGACGTCCAGGGCACGCAGCCGTTCCGCTACTTCCGCCCTGGCCACCTGCTCCGGACCGAGGAAAAGAAACTTTGCCTGACCGGCGCCGTCCCCCTCTGCCGCGGCCCACGCCTCGTCCCAGTAGGCCTGGGACTGCGCGGAATTGAGCACGTACGCAGCGGTACGGCCAACCGCCTCGTTAATGGCGTCCGCCTGGTCCTGCTGGAGGGCAATCAATGGTGAAATCACGACGGCGGTCCCCGGCATCGCCATGGCCGGCACCTGGTAGACGGCGGACTTTCCGGCGCCGGTGGGCATGATGCAGAGCACGTCCCGGCCCGTGGACGCGGCCTCCATCGCTTCCAGCTGGCCGGGACGGAAATCCTCCCAGCCAAAAACCCGGGCAGCTGTGCGCTGCAGATCGGCGCGGGACGGTGACATGGGCATTCCTCCTGGCAACAATCAGCGAAACGGACAATTTCGCGGATCCTAAGCCTACTGACTTCCGGTCGGAGTCACCGAATGCGGTGGCCGGGCTCACGTCAGGCCAAACCGGGCAGTTTTCAGGCCAGCCGGAGTTCTTCCAGGACACGGGCCACCCGGGTACGTCCGTTGCTGTCCAGCCCGCGGAGGGGCAGGGGCAGGCTTGCGTGCGGCGCCAGCCCAAGCTGTTCGGCAATGGCGGCCGTAACCCGGAGGCTGCCGAACTCGGCGAAGAGCTGCCACAGGGGAGCCAGCCGCGCCGATTCGGCGGCGGCGGCGGCTGCTCTGTCCGTCTGGTGCGCCCGGTCCGCCTGGTCTGCCTCGTCCGCTGTGTTCGCACTGTCCGCCCGGGCAGCGCGCAGGATCCGCAGTGCGGGGGCCGGGAGCGTTCCGGCGATCACCGAGTACCAGGCGTCGCACCCCGCGGCCAGGCCGTCCGCCGCCGTCGCATCACCGGAAATACCGATGGTGACGTGCTCCGGAAGCACTGCCCGGATTCCTGCGACCCGTTCGCGGGCCTTAGCTGCAGCCTGCGGGACACCGGGGATCTTGATGGACGCGATCCCGGGCAGCTCCGCTATCCGTGCGTAGAGCTCCGTGCTGAAGCTGAAATGGGTGGTGCCGGGGTTGTCGTAGACGATCACAGGCAGGTCAGTGCCGCCGGTGACGCTCCGGAAGAGGCCCAGGACGTCGTCGTCGGTCAGCGGCTGGTAGCTCATGGGTGCCAGCAGGATGCCGGCCGCGCCCGCGGCCTCCGCGGAGCGGACGTTCGCCAGGACATGCGAGGTCCGCAGCGCGCCGACACCCACAAACACCGGTACTCCGCCAGCGTGCTCCACGGCCAGCTGCGCCACCCGGGCACGCTCCGCGGCGGTCAGGTAGGCGTAGGAACCGGTGGATCCCAGTGCGGTGATGGAGTCGACGCCGGAGTCCGCGAGCCGCTGGACGAGGCCGGTGAAGGCGGCCTCGTCAACGGAGTCGTCTTTGAGCGGGGTCAGGGGAAATGCGCTGAGGCCGGTGAACATGAGCTGACTGTAACCGTGCCTTCCGGCGGGGTGGGCAAGTGTTACGAGCGGAACAGTCCGCTGTAGGCGTTGAGTGCCAGCTGACCGCCCAGATGGGCGTAGAGCACCCTGCTGCCGGCCGGGATCTCCCCGCTGGTCACCAGGGAGATCAGGCCCGCGAGGGACTTTCCCTCGTAGACCGGGTCGGTAATCATCGCCTCGAGCGAGGCACCGAGCCGGATCGCTTCCAGCGTGGAGTCCACCGGAATGCCGTAGAGGTCCCCGGCCCAGCCCTCCAGGACGGTGATCTCATCGTCGCGCAGGTCCCGGTCCAGGCCGATCAGCTCCGCCGTGTTCCGGGCGATGCGCTCCACTTGGTCCCGGGTCTTCTGCAGGGTCGCTGAGGCATCGATGCCGAGCACCCGCCGTGGCCGGTCCTGTCCGGCGAAGCCGGCGATCATGCCCCCGTGGGTGGAACCGGTGACCGTACAGACAATGATGGTGTCGAAAAAGATGCCCAGCTCACGCTCCTGCTGCTGAACCTCGTACGCCCAGTTGGCGAAGCCCAGGCCGCCCAACGGATGGTCAGAGGCGCCGGCCGGAATCGCGTAGGGCGTGCCGCCGTCGGCCTTCACCTCGTCGATGGCGGCCTCCCAGCTGCTGCGGAAACCGATGTCGAACCCGGCGCTGTCCAGCCGGACGTCCGCCCCCATGATCCGGGAAAGCTGGATGTTGCCCACCCGGTCCGAGAGCGGGTCCGGCCAGTCCACCCAGTTCTCCTGCACCAGCCGTGCCTTCAGGCCCAGCTTTGCGGCAACCGCGGCAACCTGCCGGGTGTGGTTGGACTGGTAGCCGCCGATGGACACCAGCGTGTCCGCACCCTGCGCCAGCGCGTCCGGCACCAGGTATTCCAGTTTGCGGGTCTTGTTGCCGCCGAACGCGAGGCCGCTGTTGACGTCCTCCCGCTTCGCCCAGATCTCGACGCCGCCGCCCAGGTGCTGGCTTAGGCGGGGGAGTGGGTGGACCGGGCTGGGCCCGAAGGTCAGGGGATAGCGCTCAAAGTCCGTGATGGCCATGCGGACGAGTATGCCTTATGCCTCATGCCGGAGCGTGGAACCCAAAAGCGGGTGGGTCTTGGCTCAGGGCGTCAGAAATTCTCGGTCCTGCTGCCCAGCGTCAGGGTTCCGTTCGGGCTCGGCCGGGATCCAGCCGGCGACGCTCTGGTGCGACAAAGGCTCGCTGTCAGAGAACGGACGGAAACCGTAAGAGGTGATGAGTCTGCGCTGGTCCGATTCATCCCACAGGCTTGACTGCATGACCGCGAGCCTGCCCGCGGCGTCCTCAGCCAGGATTTGGACCTTCCGGTTGCGGCCCAATTCCCCAGTGGTTTCGACCCGCAGGATGTTTGTCACTTCCGCTGCGGGGACATCGAGGAAATGCCTGTACGGGGTTTCGGCGAAATTGTTCGGGTGCATTTTCCTGGTTCGCCAGTCGGGTCCTGGCGCTTTATCGGCTCGGGAGAGAAGGCACAGCGTTCCCTCCGCATCCCGCCTGCGGCTGAGGAGTTCGTACTCCTGTCCACGCCAGGTTCCGAAGTCCGCGGTGAGTCTGGTGCCGTCTGCACGCCACCGGCTGACGCCCGGCACGAATGATGGTTCCTCTTCCACATTTCCTGCTTTCTACGGCTGCTGTTCCTGTTTTGACCCTCTCATACGAGCTGTTTGGGCCTGAGCGGCTGGCCGTCCGTGTTTTGCTCCGTTTTGAGACAATCCTTCCGGTTTGGGACTTTCCTGCCGCGGCGCCGCGCAGGATTGTCCCCATCTGGCAGGGAAGTCCCGAAACGCAGGGAAAGGGTCACCCGGGAGGTCCCCATCTGGCAGGGAAGTCCCGAAACGCAGGGAAAGGGTCACCCGGGAGGTCCCCATCTGGCAGGGATGTCCCGAAACGCAGGGAAAGGGTTACCCGGGAGGTCCCCATCTGGCAGGGATGTCCCGAAACGCAGGGAAAGGGCCACCCGGACCCCCCATCCGGCGGGCACCGCGAGCCGAGCGACGCTCCGGACTGCGTCTCCGCCAGCGGCTGGACTTCCATTGCGGGGACACCGCGCCGGTATTCTGGAACCGGATTCGTCGCACGGCCCCCGGCATTCCGCCCCGGCCGCCGAATGCCCCCGCACACCCGAATGGAAACCGCCTTGTCCCTACCTGCCCCGACTCCCGTTCCAGCGCACTCCGCCCCGCAAACTGTCCTCTCCACCCTGCGCTCGCCGCGGCTGCTGAAAACCGAGGTGCTCGCCGGACTGGTGGTGGCCTTGGCCCTGATCCCGGAGGCCATCGCCTTCTCGGTGATCGCCGGCGTCGACCCGCGGATGGGCCTGTTCGCCTCCTTCACCATGGCCGTGACCATTGCGTTCGTGGGCGGACGGCCAGCCATGGTTTCCGCGGCTACGGGAGCCGTGGCGCTGGTCATCGCCCCGGTTGTTGCCAGCCACGGCGTGGAGTACCTGGTGCCAACCGTGATCCTGGCCGGGATTTTTCAGATCCTGCTCGCGCTCGCCGGGGTCGCCAAGCTGATGCGATTCATTCCGCGCTCCGTGATGGTGGGCTTCGTGAACGCGCTGGCCATCCTGGTGTTTTCCTCCCAGCTGCCCGAACTGATCGGGGTGCCGTGGCTGGTCTACCCGATCGTCGCCGTCGGGCTGCTGATTGTGTTCCTGCTGCCCCAACTGACGACGGCGGTGCCCGCACCGCTGGTGGCGATCGTCCTGCTCACGGCTGCCGCCGTCGCCGCCGGCTGGAACGTCCCGACGGTGGGGGACAAGGGTGAGCTGCCGGACAGCCTGCCGGCCCTGCTTTTCCCCGATGTTCCGCTGACCCTGGAAACCCTGCAGATCATTGCGCCCTTCGCCGTGGCGATGGCGTTCGTGGGTCTGCTCGAATCGCTGCTGACCGCCAAGCTGGTGGACGACATCACCGACACCCGCTCCTCCAAGCCACGGGAGGCCGCCGGGCAGGGCATCGCCAACATCGTCACCGGGTTCTTCGGCGGGATGGGCGGCTGCGCCGTCGTCGGGCAGACCATGATGAACGTAAAGGCCTCCGGCGCCCGGACCCGGATTTCCACGTTCCTGGCCGGTGTTTTCCTGCTGATCCTGGTGGTGGTGCTGGGCGACATCGTGGCGCTGATTCCCATGGCGGCGCTGGTCGCGGTGATGATCTTCGTGGCCTGGGCCGCGTTCGACTGGCACAGCATCCGCCCGTCCACGCTGCGCCGGATGCCCCGGTCGGAAACCGTGGTGATGGTGACCACCGTCGTCGCGACCGTGCTCACGCACAACCTGGCAATCGGCGTCGGCATCGGTGTCCTGGTGGCGATGGTCCTGTTTGCCCGGCGCGTGGCGCACTTCGTCACCGTGCAGCGGACGGTGGCCGACGACGGCGCCGCGGTCACCTATGCGGTGCGGGGCGAGTTGTTCTTCGCCTCCTCGAACGACCTTTATACCCAGTTCGAGTACGCGCTGGACCCGGCAGACGTGGTGATCGACATGAGCGGCTCGCATGTTTGGGATGCCTCCACCGTCGCGGCGCTGGATTCCATCACCGAAAAGTACCGCAGCCGCGGCAAAACCGTCCGGATCACGGGCCTGAATGACTCTTCACTGTCCCTGCAGGGCCGGCTTTCGGGGGAGCTCGGCGGCTGACCGGTGCCCGGGCTCTGGCGCGGGTACCCGCCTGCGCGTTAGAAATAGCCTGAACCCCCGCGACCTGGCCCCGAACTTCACGGCCAGGCCCGGGAAACTGCGAAGAGGCGGGCGGAACCATGGGAAAAGTCCTGATTCACGCAACGGTGACCGTGGACGGTTTTATGGCGGACAGCGACGGCGGCGTCGACTGGATGTTCGACGCCGAGTCGGTGGAGGCGGACACCGCGCTGGTGAACCGCGTGGTCCGGGAGATCGGTGCCGTGGTGGGCGGCGCGAACAAAACCCAGACGATCGAACCGGGAGAAGAACCCTACGGGGGCATGCTGAAAGTCCCGGTGTTCCTGATGACCCATTCGCCCCGCGGCCCCATCGAAAAGGACGGCACCACCTACGCGTTCCTGGACGATCTCCCGCAGGCCGTAGAGCAGGCACGGACCGCGGCGGGGGAGAAGGCGGTGGCACTGCTGGGCGGCAGCATCTCCCGGCAGTGCCTCGAACTCGGGATCGTCGATGAAATCCAGCTGCATGTGGTGCCAATCCTGCTGGGCCGGGGCATCTCCCTGTTCAGCGGGCTCGAGCGTCCGGTCAATCTGGAGCGGCTGGAGACGGAGGCCTTCGCCGGTGGCATCCACCTGCGCTTCCGGGTGCTGCAGCCCGGTTAGGTGCCCAAAGGCCGCGCTGATCCCGCCGCGCCAGTTCGCTCCCGAACATCAGTCCATGGGTGAGACCCGGATGAGGTTCCCATCCGGATCGGCGACCACAAACGTGCGGCCGAAGACATCATCGTGGGGTCGCTCCAGCACCGTGACTCCCTTGGCTTCCCACTCCGCAAAGACCTCGTCTACCGCAGATGCGGCCCCTGGAATCATCAGGCCGATTTCAGAGGTCCGCGGCGTAGCGGGCTCCGCGTGGTCGCTGCGTCCGGTCCACAAAGCGAAGAGCACTCCCGGCGCGGCCTCGAAAGCGACATACCGGGGACTGATAAACACAGGCTCCATCTCGAACAGCGAACGATAGAACTCGGTAGCAGCTTCAGTTTCCCGGACATAGATCAGGAACAAGTTGGGGGCAGTCATGGGGGTCTCCTCAAGCGACGGGAAAAACACTTCAGACTGACTCAAGCGCTGAATCCCGACAGAACCTGTCATGTTTTACGCCATGATGGTGAATCATGAGAGCCTCCCGCCTACTGGCCATGCTTCTGGTCCTGCAAACGCGGAACCGGATGACCACCCGCGAACTGGCCGAACGGCTGGAAGTGTCCCAGCGAACGGTTCTTCGTGACGTGGAAGCACTGTCAGCCGCTGGAGTTCCCGTCTACGCAGAGCGGGGCAGGCGGGGCGGCATCGTTTTGCTCCCGGGCAGCCGATTGAACGCCTCCCAGCTTGAACCGGCTGAGATGGAAGCTCTGTCCCTAGCTGGCCTGGACAGCGCACAGCGGGAAGAGCTTGGTCTGGCGGCCGCCCACGAAATGGCAACTCACAAGATCGCCGCGCGCCAGGCCACAGTTGCCGCCTCGAAACCGGGGCTGGCAGACCTTGTCATCGTTGATAACGCCAGCTGGCTTTCCGCCGCCGGGCAGGCCACGGATGTGGCTGCCCTGGCACTCGACCTGCGCGGAGGGAACCGGCTCCGGGTTTGGTATCGGCACAGCGGAAACCGGCAGGCCGCCGGGATGGTGGTGGACCCGTATGGTCTGGCGTCCAAAGCGGGCCGATGGTACCTGGTGGCCGATCGTGAGCAGGAACCCAGGCTTTTTAACCTCGATCGTCTGGAAAATTATGTGGTGCTGCCCGACGCCGCGAAGACCCGGGCGGGCCAAGACCTGCGCACGGTCTGGGCGGACCTCAGGCAACGGACGGAGACGCTCGGTCCGGTTGTGCTTCACGCGCGATTACGGGCAAACCGCCTCGATCTGGCGGGCCGGATCCTGGGTTCGCGGCTCATAAACACCGGACCGGCCAGCCGGGGGTGGTGCCCGGCGGAGATCAGTTATCCCGATGTCGAATCGGTGCGGCAACTGCTGCAGTTCGGAGACCATATCGAGGTGCTTTCGCCGCCGGAGGCGCGCCGGCGCTTTTATGAGCTGGCGTCCGGCATTGCGCAGCGCCACCGGCCGGAGTAGCTGTCCAGGGCGTGGGGCGGCAAGTCCAGCGGAAGGTGCTGCGCCAGGGATAGGTGCACTCTTAAACCGTTGACTTTTTCAACCATTCCGGCAAGGATGGAACAAAACAGCAGGTCAACGGCGCCCGGCACTGCCGGCAGAAAAGGAGCCACCATGTCCTTGGACGGCAAAACCGCGATTGTTACCGGCAGCGGGCGGGGGCTGGGCCTGGCCTACGCCCGGGAACTGGCCCGGCAGGGCGCAGCGGTAGTGGTGAACGACGTCGATCAGGCCGTTGCTGATGAAGCGGTAGCGGTGATTAAGGCCGACGGCGGCCGCGCGGTTGCGGTGGTGGCTCCGGTCGGGTCGACCGAGACGGCGAAGGCCCTGGTGGCCGCTGCCGTGGAGAACTTCGGCGGCCTGGACATTCTGGTGACCAATGCCGGGGTGCTGCGGGATAAGAGCCTGCTGAAGATGACCGATGAGGACTTTGACCTGGTCATTAACGTGCACCTGCGCGGCACGTTCACCTGTGTCCGGGAGGCGTACGCGTACTTCAAGGAAAACAATGTGGCGGGCCGGATCATCACGATTGGTTCCCCGACGGGTCAGCGCGGGAACTTCGGGCAGACCAACTACGCTGCAGCGAAGGCCGGGATCGTGGGCATGGTCCGCACCTGGGCGCTGGAAATGAAGAAGGCCGGCGTGACCGCGAACGCCGTCATTCCGGTCGCGGCGACGGCGATGACCAAGACCGTTCCGTACTTCGCTGCCGCGGTTGAGGCCGAGGAGCGCGGTGAGGCGATGCCGGACTTCTTCCGCAAGGAGCTGGGCTTCGGCACGGCGGAGGATGTGGCCGGGCTGATCGCGTTCCTGGCTTCGGAGGATGCTGCCGGGATCACCGGTCAGGCCATTGGTGTGGGTGGGGACCGGCTGCAGCTGTGGTCCCATCCGGAAGCTATTGCCTCGGAGTACCGGGACGGCGGCTGGACCTATCAGGATCTCGCGGCGGCGTTCCCGTTCGCCGGCAGCCTGCAGGGTGTGGGGGAGAAGTTCCCGCCGCTGCCCGCCGAACTCCAGCCCGAAGCGGTGGCGAAGTAGCCATGGCACCCACACGCTACGAGTTGGGCCTGGATGTTGCCTCGTTGACCGCGATCGACATGCATGTGCATATCGAAATCGACGGCCACGGACACGTTTCGCTGCCGCAGGACCTGATGGACGCCTCGAGCAAGTACTTCAAGGCCGAGGAGCGGACGCCGTCGCTGGACGCGATCGCCGCGACCTATCGTGAACTGAACATGGCTGCCGTGGTATTCACTGTGGACGCCCGGACCCGGTTGAAACACGAGCCGAACAGCATCGAGGAGATTGCCGAGGGCGCAGCCCGGAACAATGACGTGCTGATCCCGTTTGGGTCTGTAGATCCGCTTACCGGTGCCGACGCCATCGACCGGGCGAAACAGCTGGTTGAGGACTACGGGGTCCGTGGGTTCAAGTTCCACCCAAGCCTGCAGGGATTCAATCCCTCGGACCAACGGTATTACCCGCTGTGGGAAGCTCTGCAGCAGCTCGGCCTGCCGGCGGTCTTCCATACCGGGCAGAACGGCATGGGTGCCGGTACACCCGGCGGGTCCGGAATCAAGCTGGGCTACTCGAACCCGCTGCTGCTGGATGAGGTTGCCGCGGATTTCCCGCAGTTCCAGATCATCATGGCGCACCCGTCGGTGCCGTGGCAGGACGAAGCCAACTCGATCGCCACACACAAATCGAATGTCTTCATCGACCTGTCCGGCTGGTCGCCCAAGTACTTCCCGGAGTCGCTGGTGAAGCTCTCCAACTCCGTCCTGCAGGACAAGGTGCTCTTCGGCACCGATTACCCCTTGATCACCCCGCAGAAGTGGATGAGTGCGTTCGCGGACCTGCCGTTGAAGGACGCGGTGCGGCCCAAGATCCTCAAGGAAAACGCCGTGCGTCTGCTGGGACTGGGCTCATGAGCGCCCGGGTGAGTGCCGGAGACGCAGCAGCGTTCTACCCCTCGGACCGCTACGGCTACTCCGAACTGCTCAGCACCCCGGAACTGGCAGCGCTGGGCCAGCTGCGGACCGTGCTGGATAAGCAGGTCGCCCCGCTGCTGGGCGAGTACTGGGAAGCCGGGGAATTCCCGTACCAGATCCGCCAGCCGCTGGTGGACCTGAACCTCATGGCACCCGAGGGCGCCACCGACAGCCAGGGACGCACCTCCGGGCTGTACACCGGCTTCCGGAACTTTGAGCTGGCCCGCACCGATGCGTCTGTGGCCACGTTCTACAACGCCCAGTCCGGCCTGTTCCGCACCACCGTTCTGAAAGGCGGCAGCCCGGAACAGGCGGCGGACCTGGATCCCAAGATCCGCTCCTTCGAGTACACCGGCGTCTTCGCCCTGACCGAACCGGACCACGGCTCGGACATAGCCGGCGGCCTGGAAACCTCCGCCTGGCGCGAGGGTGATAACTGGGTGATCAACGGCGCCAAGCGCTGGATCGGCGGGGCCTTCACCGCCGACGTGCTGGCGGTCTTCGCCCGGGATGAAGCCGACGGGCAGGTCAAAGCCTTCCTCGTTCCGCGCGAAACCCCCGGCGTCTCGATGAGCAAAATCCTGCGCAAGACCTCCCTGCGGATGATGCAGAACGCCGACATCGAACTCCGGGCCGTCCGGGTGCCCGATACCGCCCGGCTCAGTAACATCAACTCGTTCAAGGACGTCGCCGCGCTGATGCGCCGGCTGCGTTCCGACGTCGCGTGGATCGCCTGCGGGCTGCAGGCCGGCGCCTACGAGGCGGCCCTGCGCTACACCCTGGAACGGCAGCAGTTCGGCCGGTCGCTGGCCTCCTTCCAGCTCACTCAGCAGAAGCTCGCCACCATGGCAGCCAACGTCACGGCCTCACTGGGCATGGTGGTCCGGCTGACCCAGCGCCAGGAAGAGGGCATCTTCCGGGACGAGGACTCAGCCATGGCCAAGATGTTCACCTGCACCGCGATGCGGGAAACCGTGGCATTGGCCCGCGAAGTGGTGGGCGGCAACGGCATCACCCTGGACACCGACGTCGCCCGTTTCCATGCGGACGCCGAGGCGGTCTACTCCTACGAGGGGACCCATGACATCAACGCCTTGATCCTGGGCCGCGCCCTCACCGGAACGGGCGCCTTCCGCTGATAGGGTCGGCGCCCATGGAGAAGAACCTCGCGGACTTCCTGGCCAGCTTCAGCGCCGCAATCGACCTCGCCCAGCAGCAGCGCTTCCAGTCCCCGGACCGGGAGCGGCTGCGGGATGCCATCAGCCGCCATTTGGGCTGCCCGGCCCAGGATGTGCCGATCGTGGCCGAGACAATTCCGTTCCACCGGTTCGCGGACCTGGACATCGCGCTGGAACGGTTGGCTGCGGCGGACCCGGACAATGTGCTGATTGGCATGGGCGGCGGCCAGCAGCGCCGGCACCTGACCCTCTCCGATGTAGTGCAGGAGGACGGTTATAGCAACGTTCCGGTGGGCCAGCCGGACTATGTGAACGTCCCCATCGGTCCAGGGGAGAGCCGCGAAGCCCTGGCCCTGGGTATCCGGCTCTTCCGCCACCGCGGGATTCCCGTTGCCGTAATGCAGCGCAACGGGGATCCGCAGACCGGCAGTCCGGACGCGAGCATCGCGGTGATGGCAGCGGACCGTTCCGCGGCAGCCGCCGTGCTGGCTGCCGTCCAGGAAGACCTGCGGACCAACAGCGTCCTGCGGGGCCAGGTGGTGTCGCTAGGGTTTGACCCCTATGGCCAAAACGGCGCCGGCGTCACGTTCCTCTCCAGGCCCTTACTTCCCATCAGCGAAGTGATCCTGCCCGACGGCGTGCTGGAGCGGGTCCGCAGCCACGTCATCGGCATCGCCGGGCACCGCAGCCAGTTGAAGGCAGCCGGCCAGCACCTCAAGCGCGGTGTCCTGCTCTACGGTCCGCCCGGCACCGGGAAGACCCATACCGTCAGACACCTGCTCAGTGAAACTCCCGGCACGACGGCGGTGCTCCTCTCCGGCGGTTCCCTCGGCGCTGTCTCCCACGCGGCGAAACTTGCCCGGGCCATGGCTCCGTCCCTGGTGGTGCTGGAAGACATTGACCTGATTGCTGAAGACCGGAGCATGGGCCACGGGCCTCAGCCGCTGCTGTTCGAAGTCCTTGATGCCTTGGACGGACTCGACGCCGATGCGGATGTCTCGTTCATCATGACCACTAACCGGGTGGACGTCCTGGAACGGGCACTGGCGCAGCGGCCCGGCCGGGTGGACCTCGCCGTCGAAATTCCCCTGCCGGATGCCGCCGACCGCGCCCGATTGCTGGAACTGTATGCACCGGCCGGCACGTTCTCCGCGGCCGCCCTGGCACAGGTGGCGGAACAAACAGAGGGAGCAACGGCGTCGTTCGCCCGGGAACTGGTGCGCCGCGCTGTCCTGGCGGCGGCGGAAGCGGGGGAGGACCCCGGCGACGCACAGCTGCTCGGTGCAGCCGAAAGCCTCTCCGGACAACGCGAAGCCCTGACCCGCAGCCTGCTGGGCGCGGGTCCTGAGGCGGAGGGTCAGGAGCCTGCAGGGCCCGATGCCGCCGGAGGGTTCGCCACAGGACCGCGCGCCGGCTTCGGCTGGTCACCACTGCCGCACGCGGGCCTGGGCTAATCCGGAACCTCACAAAACCCTGCTGCCGCGCGTCTACAGTATGTGGAAGTGAAACCGTTCGAAGCGATCGTCAGGGAACACGGAGCCGTGGTGCTGCGCGTGTGCCGCGCTGTCCTGGGACCCGACGACGCCGAGGACGCCTGGTCCGAGACGTTCCTCGCTGCCCTGCGCGCCTACCCGGAACTGCAGGCTGGAGCCAACGTCCAGGCCTGGCTGGTCACGATTGCCAAGCGAAAGGCCATCGATGTCCACCGTTCCGCCGCCCGCCGCCCGGTGCTGGTGCCTGAACTCCCCGAGCCTGGGAGCGACGGCGGCAGGAGCACAGAGACACCCGGTCCCGGCGACCATGACGGACTGTGGGCCGCCCTGCGGACCCTGCCGCAGCGCCAGCGGGAGGCGCTGGCCTACCACCACCTTGCCGGACTGCCTTTCGCCGAGGTGGCTGTGCTGCTGGGCAGTACCGAGGCAGCCGTCCGCCGCTCCGCCGCGGACGGTATGAAGAAACTGAGAACCATGGATGGAGAGGACCTCCGATGAGCCTGCCTGTGGATACCGTGCCGGACGCCGGACTGAGCTCTGCCCTGGCCGCCGGAGAAGAGCAAGCCCTGGCCCGGCTGCAGGCCCGGCTCGCGGCCGGGGCCGAACAGCGAGACCTGCTCGACGTCGCCTACACCGTCATCGACTCACCCGTTGGGGACCTGCTGCTCGCCGCCACCCCTGCCGGACTGGTCCGGGTGGGGTTCGGCATCGAAGGCCACGACGCCGTCCTGGAACAGCTCGCCGCGCGGATCAGTCCACGCATCCTTGCCGCTCCAGAGCGCCTGGCCGCGCCGGTCCGCCAACTGAAAGAGTATTTCGCGGGCACCCGGCAGCGGTTCGACCTGCCGCTGGATTTCCGCCTGGCCACCGGCTTCCGCCGCACCGTCGTCGAGCACCTCTCCGACATCGGCTACGGCGCCACCGCCAGCTACGCGGCCCTCGCCGCCCTGGCCGGGAACCCCGGCGCGGTCCGCGCCGCCGGTACGGCCTGCGCCCGGAATCCACTGCCCGTGGTGGTTCCCTGCCACCGGGTGGTGCGCTCGGACGGCAAAATCGGCAATTACCTCGGCGGCAGCGACGCCAAGCGCACCCTGCTGCAGATGGAAGCCGCCGCATGACCGGGCAGCTTTTCCCGCGGGAACGTTCCGCTCCGTCCGCCGGTGCCGTCCATGTTCCTGGCTGGCTGGATACCGCCCAGCAGCGCAGCATCGTGGAGGCCTGCCGGGCCTGGGCGATCGGCCCGGTGCCGATGCGCTCCGCCGTCCTCCCCGGCGGACACAAAATGTCGGTCCAGACGGTCTGCCTGGGCTGGCACTGGCAGCCGTACAAATACACCCGCACAGCGGACGACGCCGGCGGCGGCCGGGTGGCCGAGGTTCCGGACTGGCTCATCCACCTGGGACGCGACGCCCTCCGCACCGCCTACTTCGCCGAGGGGCAGGCTGGCTACGCTCCGGAGATCTTTGACCTGGAGGACTACACCCCGGACACGGCCCTGATCAACTACTACGCCGACGGTGCCCACATGGGCATGCATCAGGACAAGGATGAGAAGTCCAGTGCCCCGGTGGTCTCCCTCAGCATCGGTGACAGCTGTATATTCCGTTTCGGGAATACACAGACCCGCACCAAGCCCTACACCGATCTGGAGCTGGTCTCCGGGGACCTGTTCGTGTTCGGCGGCCCGTCACGCTTCGCCTATCACGGCGTGCCCAAGACGTTGCCCGGCACAGCGGACCCGGAAACCGGTCTGCCCCGCGGGCGGATCAACATCACCCTCCGCATGACCGGACTTCAATGAGCAACCCCGAAGTCTGCGTCCCCGGAATCCCGGCGACGCAGGCAGTTCAGACGGCCGGCCGGACCCACCTGCTGGAAGCCGGCGGGCCGTTCCCCTGGCAACCCCTGGTCCGCAGCTTGGCCGCACACGCAGTTCCGGGACTTGAATCCGTGGAAGGCACCGCGGCAGGTGCCGCCCTGACCCGGCTGCTGCCGTCCCCGGACGGTCCGGTGCTGGCACGCGTGGAGTTCAGTTCCGCGGACGGACTGACCGTGCGGTTCGACGGCGGCACCCCGGCCGGTGATGCCGCGCGCCTCGCGCTGGTCCGGCGCTGGCTGGACCTGGACGCAGACACCCCCGCCGTGGACGGCTTCCTGGCGGGCTTTCCGCGCCTGGCCCCGCTGGTAGCCAGGCACCCCGGCCTGCGGATTCCCGGAGCCGTGAACCCGTTCGAAACCGCCGTGCTGACCGTGCTGGGCCAGCAGGTCTCCCTCGCCGCTGCCAGGACCTTCGGCGCCCGGTTGGTTTCCGAGTACGGCACCCCTGGTCCCGGGGGCTTCCGGCTGTTTCCCTCGGCATCAGCCTTGGCGGAGGTTCCCGCCGGGGAGCTGCAGACCGCCCTGCGGATCACCGGGGCGCGGTCCCGGACCATCCACACACTCTCCGTCGCTGTCGCCGGCGGTCTTGACGTGGGGAACGGCGGTCAGCGGGCCGCGCTGCTGGCGCTGCCGGGCATCGGACCCTGGACCGCCGACTACCTGGCGGTCCGTGCCGGAGGGGACCGGGATGCGTTTGTTCCCGGCGACCTGATTCTGCGGCGCGCCCTCGGCGTCGCCAC
Source organism: Arthrobacter gallicola (assembly GCF_014836775.1). Lineage (GTDB taxonomy): Bacteria > Actinomycetota > Actinomycetes > Actinomycetales > Micrococcaceae > Arthrobacter_B > Arthrobacter_B gallicola. Next base: position 258,459 of record NZ_JACSQD010000002.1, on the reverse strand, counting down.
GGCGCGGGAAGCGGAAGGCCTGGCTGAACCATGGCGGCCCTGGCGGGCCTACGCCCTCTTCCACCTCTGGACGGACCACGCGTACGACGGCGCTCCGCTGCCCGCGCAGGCCGGTGCCTAGGAACCCAGCAGTGCCAGCAGCAGTGCGAGCAGCGCCGGTATCCCCCGGATCAGGGCGATCCGCCCCAGGGGCCATTTCCCGGCCAGCAGCACCACTGACGCAAGGGCCATGCAGGCGGTGGAAAAGCTCATCAGAGTCAGCCCCGCAACCGGATTGCTCACGCCGAGCAGCAGCACACCCAGAACGGCACCCACGCCGAGGAACAAACTGTAGAAACCCTGGGTGTAGGCCAGCGGCTGCGTGGCCTCGGCGTCCTGCGGCGACGTGATTCCATAGGCGTCCATGGTTTCGGGAGCAGTCCAGCGCAGGGATTCCAGCACAAAGAAGTAAAAGTGGACGGCGGCGGCAACCAGCGTGAATACGGCGGCGGCAATCAGCACTGCAACCCCCTCGGCGCTGGAACCCTGGCGGACGGACAATGCCGCATGAACAGCTGTGGTCCGCGGTGCCGTTCATCCTTCCACTCTGGAGCCGCCGAGCCAAGAGCGGGAGATGCTCCCAGTTGGCGGTGAAGACTAATCGGCGGCTAGCCTTGAAGTTGCGAAGGGGAAGCGCAGTGCATAATGCACTGCCGCCCGGTCGCCCGATGCCATTTCCCCCAAAGGAGCCCACCAACGTGCGCACTTCCCGTCCGCTTCGTACCCTGGCAGCCGCAGCCGCCGCAGTGCTTGCGCTCTCAGCCTGCGGCTCCGATTACCCCCTGGGCGAGGAACAGCGCAAAGCTGCGGAAAACAGCACCTCCACCCTTGCCGGAATCATCTCCGGCTCCGGCTCGACAGCCCAGGGTCCGGCCATGGATGCCTGGATCGGCGGCTTCCGGGTGCTGCACCCCAAGGTGCAGGTTCAGTACTCCCCGGACGGTTCGGGAGCCGGCCGTAACGCCCTGCTGGCCGGTGCCGTGAACTTCGCCGGCTCCGACGCCTACCTGCAGGAAGAGGAACTCGGCGAGGCCCGTGAGACCTGCGGACCCGACGGCGCCATGGATATTCCTGCGTACATTTCCCCCATCGCGGTGGCCTTTAACCTGCCGGGCATCGACTCGCTGAACATGGACGCCGGCACCATTGCCAAGCTGTTCCGCGGCGAGATCGAATTCTGGAATGATCCCGTGATTGCCGCGCAGAACCCCGGTGTGGAGCTGCCGCAGACGCGGATCACCGCCGTCAGCCGCGCGGACGATTCCGGCACCACGGAGAACTTCACCGAATACCTGCACGAGGCCGCTCCGGAGGAATGGCCGACCGCTCCCTCCGGGTCCTGGCCCGGCGGGCTGGGCGGCGAAAACGCCCAGGGCAGCGCCGGTGTGATCAGCACCGTGACCCGCACGGAAGGCGCCGTCGCCTACTCCGATGACTCCGTGGTTGACGATTCCCTCGGAACCGTCAACCTAAAAGTGGGCGAAGAGTACGTGCCCATCAGCGCCGAGGCAGCCTCGATCGCCGTCGAGCAGGCCAGCCGGGTCCAGGGCCGCGGCGAACACGACATAGCCCTGCACCTGGACCGCACCACCACCGCACCCGGCGCCTACCCCCTGGTGCTGATTTCCTACCAGATCTTCTGCACCAGCTATGAGGACGCGAACACCGCTGAGCTCGTGAAGACGTTCGGCCAGTATGTGGTGAGTGAGGAAGGCCAGCAGGCCTCCGCGGAAGCCGCGAAGAGCGCGCCGATTCCGGACAGCCTGGCGGTGCAGGCGCGCGCGGCGATCGAGAGCATCTCCGTTCGGCCATAGGTCGAAGCAGGCCCCTCCGGGACCGTCTTCAGTGCCCCCCTTGCGCCCCTGAAGGGCCGGTGGCACGGTGGACCTACCGCGAAGGAAAGGGGGCTGCTGTGCAACCAATCAGGATCGAGCGGTGGTGGCCGTATCTGGACACCACGGCCAAGCAATGGCTTCGGGAAAACCTCCGCCACGACGGTATTCCGTCCAAAATCCAGGACCGGATTGCTGAAGCCGGCGGACCGGTCATCGACCCCATTCTCGGCGTCGGGGACTGGGACTTTATCGAAACGCAGTCAGAACTGGTGGATTAGCTCGCTGCTGCGTTTGCTCGTTTGAGTGGATGCTGTGTGCTCACATGATAAATTGAGCCGCACGTATCCGCTCCTCCCAACAGGTGTGACCATGAGCAAACTCAGCACAGCAGCCCTGTCCGGCCTGCCGGAGACATTGTCTGTCCCGGCCTACGACCGTTCGGCGATCAGCGTGGGCATAGTCCACTTCGGTGTTGGGGGGTTCCACCGCGCCCACCAGGCCATGTACGTCGACCGGCTGATGAACGCCGGCCAGGCACTCGACTGGGGAATCTGCGGGGTGGGCGTGCTACCGGGCGACGCCGCCATGAAGACGGTCGTGGACAGCCAGGACTGCCTGTACACCCTTGTTCTCAAGCACCCGGACGGCACCCGCGAGGGGCGGGTCATCGGCTCAATCGTCGAGTACCTGCTGGCGCCGGAGGATCCCGAAGCGGTGATCGAAAAGATGGCCGCACCCGGCACCCGCATAGTTTCCCTGACCATCACCGAGGGCGGCTACAACTTCCACCACGTCACCGGCGAATTCGACGCCGGCAATTCCGCGGTGGCGGCCGACCTGGAACCCGGGGCAGTGCCCTCAACGGTTTTTGGGCTGGTCACCGAGGCGCTGGTCCGCCGGCGGGAGCGCGGCTTGCCGCCGTTCACGGTGATGTCCTGCGACAACATTCAGGGCAACGGCGATGTGGCACGGAGAATGTTCACCGCCTACGCGGACCTGCGCGCGCCCGGGCTGGGGGAATGGATGCGGGACAACGTGGCGTTTCCCAACTCCATGGTGGACCGCATCACCCCCGTCACCACCGAGGAGGACCGCGCCATGGTCGCCGAGGACTTCGGTGTGGAGGACGCCTGGCCCGTGGTGAGCGAGGATTTTGAACAGTGGGTGCTGGAGGAGGACTTTCCGCTCGGCCGTCCGCCGTTCGAGGACGCCGGGGTGCAGGTGGTGGACGACGTCGAACCCTTTGAGCTTATGAAGCTGCGGCTGCTCAACGCCAGTCACCAGGGCCAGTGCTACTTCGGGTATCTGGCCGGATACCGGTACGCGCACGAGGTGTGCCAGGACCCGCTGTTCGCCCGGTTCCTGCTGGACTACATGGATCTGGAGGCCACTCCCACCCTGAAGCCGCTGCCCGGCGTCGACCTGCAGGCCTACAAGCGCAAGCTGATCGAGCGCTTCTCCAACGAATACGTCCGTGACACCCTGGCCCGGCTCTGTGCCGAAAGCTCCGACCGGATTCCGAAGTGGCTGCTCCCTGTTATCCGCGAAAACCTCGCCGCCGGCGGGGAGATTCACCGCTCGGCGGCGATCGTCGCCAGCTGGGCCAGGTACACCGAGGGCACCGATGAACAGGGCGAACCGATCACGGTGGTGGACCGGCTGCGTGGACCGCTGATGGCAGCGGCCTCCCGGAACCGCGAGGATCCGCTTGCCTTCATTTCCCAGCCGGAGCTTTTCGGCGACCTGGCGTCAAACGACCGGTTTGTGCAGGCCTACACCGAGGCGCTGGCATTGCTGCACGACGCCGGCGCCCGGGCCACGGTGGAAAAGCTGGCTGCAGGCGGGGCCGGGACGGCGTAAACGCGTCCTACGGCCGCGGCTCGAGAATGGCCGGCTCCTCCGCAGCGGGGGTCATCCCTGCCCGGCGGGGCAGCGACGCGGCCGCCGCAAAGACGATCACCAGCGCGGCTCCCCAGATAACCGCCGCGAGACCACCGCCCACCAGAAGCGGGAAATTCCAGATCGAGAGCGCCAGCACCAGCAGCAGGCCTATGCCGCCCAGAACCGCTGCCGTTGTGACCATGGCGGGGGGAGCCTGGCCGGCGGCCTTCCGGGTCTTGGACCCGAAAACCACCACGGCGAAGCTGGTCAGCGCCATCATTACAATGACGCCGATCGCGCCCGCCCCCGAGTACCAGGTGTAGATCTGCAGCACGGGATCCAGCTGAGCGGCGGCTGAAACTACAACAACGGCCGATGTTACGGCACTGACCCACAGCGATGCCCGGGACGGGGCGTGGTGCCTGCGGTGCACCTGGGCCAGGCTCCCGGGCAGAACGCCGCGCTGGCCGAGGGTGAACAGGTACCGGGTCACGATGTTGTGGAACGCCAGCATGCAGGCGAACATGCTGGTTACCACCAGCACCTGGACTAAATCGGCCATGATGGGAGCCACTACCTGCCCTGCCAGGCCGATCACCACCTGGTCCGGATTTTCGCTCGAAGCGGTGACTGCGGTTTCCTCACCGAGTCCGCTGATGACCAGCCAGGATGACAGAGCGTACAGGGCTCCGATCGACAGGACGGCAATGTAGGTTGCGCGCGGAATGGTGCGTTCCGGATTGCGTGCCTCATTGCGGAATACCGCGGTAGCCTCGAATCCGAAGAATCCCAGGAAAACGAAAAGCACGCCCAGTCCCGGAGCCCCTGACAGGGCTTCCGCCGGGCTAAAGGGGGTGGAAGTCAGTTCCCGTCCGGAAAAAAGCACGCCAAGATCAATGGCCAGTACGGCCACGACTTCCAGCACCAGGACAATGCCGAGGACCTTCGCGGAAAGATTGATGTCGCGGAAGCCAAGGAGTCCAACAATGACCAGCATTACGGCAGAGATTAACCACCAGGGCACTGCCGCCCCGGTCCACAGGTGGATCAGGTTGCCTGCCTGCACGCCGAGGTAACAGGTCATGGAGACGGTCAGCAGTACATACGCGAACAGCGCGATCCCCGCAGTGCCCAGCCCGGCCCGCCTGCCCAGTCCCTTATCGACGTAGGAGTAGAAGGCGCCGGCATCGGGCACACGGGGTGTCATCCAGGAGAATCCGACCGAGAAAAGCAGCAGGATCACCATCGCGGTGAGCGCCATCAGTGGAACAGCGATTGACCCCGAAACCGTAATAATGATGGGGAAATTCGCGGCGACTACGGTGATCGGCGCGGCGGCGGCAATCACCATCAAGACGATGCCGGGCACCCCAAGCCGGCGGTTCAGAGTGGTTTCCAAAACTGTCCTTACTTCCTGCGGGGTGAATGGACGCACTTGTCTGGTCGAAGCGCACTCTTTTACCGCTGTATAGCCCTATTGATGGGCAGCAAAGAATCCCATCCGTTCAACGCTGATAATAGTCAATGACGGATGCCGGGCCTTAATATCTGTGTCACAACTCTTCGTTCATGACTTCCCGCAAAACCGGGCTCGATGCGGTGCCAGGGCAAAAAAATAGTCCCGACCGGCTAATGCCGGTTCAGGACTATTTCATAATGGTTGCGGGGGCAAGATTTGAACTTGCGACCTCTGGGTTATGAGCCCAGCGAGCTACCGAACTGCTCCACCCCGCGTCGTACTTAGAACTCTACAGCACCCTTGCCGGAGCTGCTAATCACGTGGTCCCCGTCACTATGCTGCCCGGTGGCTGCACTGGGGCCTAAGCGGGGAGGGGGCGCCCCGAAAGGGCAACGGCGAGTTCACTGTCGATCAGCAGGGTGGTGGCGAATCCGGCGGCCAGCACCGCATGCAGGGCATCGGCGCGCGCCGCGCCCTGGGCCACCGCCACCACCTTGGGGGTGTTCTTCAACTGGGCCACGGTCACCGCCAGAACCCGGTCATCGAGTTCGGAACTCACTGGATTGCCCTCAGCATCCAGCAGGCGGCCGGAGCATTCGGCGACGGCCCCGGCGTTGGCCGCCTCCAGCCTCAGCCGGTTATCCACCCGGTTCCAGACGGTGGAGAGCCCGGGTGCCCACGCCCCGACAGCCACGACGGCGGAATCCAGCGCGCCGGCCTTGCTGAGTGTGTCGGCAATTTCCGGCTGGCGGCGCAGGCTGTCTGCGGTGTGGGCGTCTTCCACCACCAGCGGCGCCCACAGCGGCCAGGTCCGGACGCCGTCGTGCCGGCCCAGGCTCTGGATCAGCTCCAGTGAATTGCCGCTGCCGGGGACGGGCAGCGCTCCGGCCAGCTGGACTATGTCGCAGGCGGGCAGGTGGGTGACATGGCCGGCAGCCAGGTCCAGGGTGCGGGACCAGGAGATGCCGATACTGGCCCCGGGTGCTGCAACGGCCATGATTTCCGCCGCCGTGTCCCTGGCCATGGCTTCCCGGGTGGCGCGGTCGTCCGGGCCGGTAGGGGTGATCCGCACCCGGTCGACGCCCAGTGCCGCGGCCAGGCTGGCCGGGTCCAGGTCTGTGGCAGCCTCCGGGAAGCGGACATCGATGTTCACGATGCCCAGGGCGCGGGCTTCGTCCAGATAACGGGCCACCTGGAAGCGTGAGAGGCCGTAGTTCCGGGCGATTTCCACCTTGGAGTGGTTGCTGAGGTAGTAGTCCCGGCCGATCCTGGCCAGCAGCTCTTCGTGTGACGTGCCTGGTCCGGTAATGGTTCAGCCCGCCTTCTCCGCCTGATCGACTAGGTGTTGTTCAGCTGATTCTAGATGACTGAAGTCACCTCCCGGCTGGGCGTGCGGGCCGCCGCCGCGGCTGTTTTCCGGGTCCGGCCGGCGCGCTTACTGCGCGCTGGCCGGGTCCATCCACATAAATTCCCAGATATGCCCGTCCGGATCGGTGCAGGAGCCCGAATACATACCGGGCATCATTTCCCGGGCCGGAGAGTAGATGGCCCCGCCCGCGGGCTCGACCTTCGCCAGCAGGGCATCGACCTCAGCGCGGCTGGCGCAGCTGATGCCGTTAATGACCGCCTTGCTGGACGCATCCGTATGCACCGCATCGCCGTCGGCCAAAAAGCTCTGGAAGAAGCTCTTTTCCAGGAGCATCACTACGATCGCATCCGAGATGACGACGGCGGTGGCCTGCTCGTCACTGAACAGGTCGTTCTTCTCGAAACCGAGTCCCAGGTAGAAGTTCGTGGACGCGGCCAGATCATTGACCGGCAGGTTGGGGAAAATCATGCGTTCCATGGCTGCTCCCATGCAGGTGGACGGCGGGTGTATGGCCCCAAATCTAACGGCGCAGCCGCCCGGGTCAAGGCCCTTGCGGCGGGAGCCCCGAGCTGGCAGCCGGACGTTGGCTATAATTGGGAGCAGCCACACGCTGTCCGGCCGCCACACCGGGTACCGGTACCACTGGACAGCAGCCGCGAACTTGATGGGCGGGACGACCCGCTCATTTCCTTTGATACGGGGACGACCCCGTTGAACAGGACGCTGCTGTGAGCCACGCTCATCCCCGCTCCATCATCACCCCCGCCGCCATCCTGCGCATTGTGCTTGGCTGGGGCACGTTCCTTGGCCTGATGATCGCCGGACCCATACTCGAACCGCCGGTTGCGGTCCCGGTGCTCATCATCGCCCTCATCATCATTGTCGGCGTCATCCTGGTCTGCGCCTTCGGCGTCGTCCACGAGGCCGAGCACCTGGCCCGCCGCCTCGGCGACCCCTACGGTTCGCTGATCCTGACGCTGTCGATCGTGATGATCGAGGTCATCCTGATCGCGGCCGTGATGCTGGGGCCGGGCGAGCACGCCACCATTGCCCGCGACTCGGTGATGGCCGTGTCCATGATCATCCTCAACGCCGTCATCGGACTGTCCCTGCTTGTGGGAGGGCTCAGGCATGGCGGTATGCGGCACAACCGCACCGGCACCTCGGCCTACCTTTCCCTGCTGGTCGTTCTGTCCTCGCTGGCCCTGGCCCTGCCGGCGCTCATCGGCATCGGCGGGTCCTACACCCCCGGGCAGGCGGTTCCGATCATCATCCTGACCCTGGCCCTCTACGTTTTCTTCCTGGTCCGGCAAATGGGCCGGCAGGCAGACGACTTCCGGGAAGTCAGCACCGCGCCGGAGCAGGGCGGGGCGGCCGGCGAGAGGACATCCCCGGACGGCAGCACCCGCCCGGGAGTGGGCCAGATCATCGCCGGACACCGGACCGAGCTGGTGCTGCGCGTTGCCGTGCTCCTGGTGACTGTCCTGCCCATCGTGCTGCTTTCGCACGACATGGCCGCACTGCTGGACGATGGGTTGGGACGGGTTGGCGCGCCGGCAGCGCTGGCCGGAATCCTGATCGCGATGATTGTGTTCCTGCCCGAATCGATCACGTCCATCCGGGCCGCGCTGAAAGGCGAGGTCCAGCGGGTCAGCAACCTGTGCCACGGGGCCCTCGTCTCAACGGTCGGCCTGACGATTCCGGCGGTCCTGATCATCGGCGCCCTGACCGGCCAGACCGTTGTGCTGGGCGAATCACCCGCCAACCTGCTGCTGCTGGGCGTGAGCCTGCTGCTGTCCATCACCACCTTCGCGGCGAAGAGGACCACGGCCATGCACGGGGCCGCGCACCTGGCGGTGTTCGTCGTCTACGCCCTGGTGGTGTTCGCCTAGCCGGACTATGCCGCAGGCGGGCAGGTGGGTGACATGGCCGGCAGCCAGGTCCAGGGTGCGGGACCAGGAGATGCCGATACTGGCCCCGGGTGCTGCAACGGCCATGATTTCCGCCGCCGCGTCCCTGGCCATGGCTTCCCGGGTGGCGCGGTCAGTAAACTGATGATTTCCGGCCGTTGCTGGACGGTCTGCGTCCCCCACCCCAAGGAGACCGATGCCCATCAAATTGTCCGCCGCCACGCCCCAGCGGTCCCGTTCGGACAGGGGCGACCCCAACCGCCTGGCCCAGCTCGCCGCCTTCCCGCGCAGCGGAATCCCCCTGGTTTCGTGGAACAAGGGGCCGGCGTAGTTGTGCGGCATCAAGCCGGATTTCGTCCTTCGGGGGACCCCTGGCCGGAAGGGCCCGAGGTGCTGCCTGGTCCGACGCTGGTGTCCCAGCGATGGTCTGATGCCGTTTTCCTGCATTGGCCAATACCGCCGGCCTGGGCTGAGCCTTATTTGCCGGACGGTGTGGAGCCGGACGTCTTTTTCGGTTCCACGTGGGTTGGATTGATCGGATTCCGGCTTCACCGAACCCGGCTGGCCGGCAGGATTCCGCTGCCCTGGCTTGGTTCCTTCACGGAAATCAACGTCCGGCTTTACACGCGGGGCAGGGACGGGACCCGCGGGGTTTTATTCGTCTCCCTTGATGCAGCCCGCCTGCCCACCGTCCTGGGAGCGCGGGCACTGAGGGTTCCGTATATCTGGTCCAGGTGCGTGCCAACGCGTGCGTCCGGGGCCACAGGCAGCTATGGCTATCAGGTGAGGCGCTGGGGGAGCACGCTGGATTCCAGGTTCAGCGTGCATCCGGATTACGGGGCGGAGGCAACCGACGACCTGTCTTTGGAAGTCACTGCCCGCTTTGGGGCACACGCGAGTCTGTTCGGGCGGACGTTTTTTGTGCCGAACACGCATCGGCGGTGGCCGTTGTACAAGGCTGAGCTCCAGGAATGGGACACTCAGCTGCTGGCTTCAGCTGGGTTCCCGGTGAATGGCGCACCGGAATCGGTCCTGTTCTCCCCGGGCGTTTCCGCCCTGTTTGGCCGCCCCTGGAGATTGTAGGCGGCAGGTCACTGGGCGGCTCCTTCCATGGACAGTTCTCACTGCCGGTCGGTCAGGATCCCCAGGAAATCCTCATCGACCCTGCGCAGCTGCGGCAGCGCAGGGCGCAGGGTGGCTGCCGGATCGGTCAGCTGCCAGTCCGGGTCCACGTCGTCGTCGGTGATCACGGCCTCCACATGGTTTTCAAGCACGGCCATGTGCAGGCCGTTCAGGACAGTGAGCAGCTGCTGGGCGCCCTTGTGTCCGCCGCGGGTCCCGTAGGTGAAGACGCTCGCCGGCTTGTCCCGCCACTCCACATATAAGTAGTCCAGGGCGTTCTTCAGCACGGCCGGGTAACCCCAGTTGTACTGCGGGAACACAAAGAGGAATCCGTCGAAGGACAGGACCAGCCGGCTCCAGGCGCGGGTGTGCTCGTGCCGGTAGTCCTGCAGTGCGGCTTTGAGTGGTTCATCGAGCAGCGGCAGGTCCACCTCCGCCAGGTCCAGCAGCTCGTAGTGAAGCGGGCTGCCTGCCTGCAGTTCGGCCTGCGCCCAGGCGGCCACCACGGGGCAGATCCGGGCAGGCCGCGTGCTGCCCACAACGACGGCGATTCGGCTGGGGATCTGCATGGGACACCTCCCGGATGCGGTTCAGGATCCCGGCACCTCATTGTCCACCCCCGGGGCCGTGAAGCTAAGCCGTTCGGTATGCCCCTACCGCTGCACGGGCCAAACGGCGCCCTGCCTCGATGGGGTCTGCCGGGTGTCCGCGCAGGAACGCCGCGAGCGTTCCGTTGTAAGCCAGGACGACGTCGTCAGCCAGCTCTGCCGCCCGCGCGCCGGCCAGCGGGCTGGCCAAATGCCGGAGACGGTCGTTGAGCAGCGCGGTATCCGCGGCTACGACGTCGCCGATCTCGCCCTGGGCATTGGGCAGTTCCGTGGCCGTGGCCAGGAAGGCGCACCAGCGCGCAGGGGGGAGCCGTTGCCCGCGGTAGGCCTCGAGGGCATCAAAAACGGCGAGCAGCCGCGCCTGATCGTCACCTGCGGAGATGATGCATTCGTCCCAGATGGACCGCCAGTCGGCGAGCCGCAGCCGCAGCGCCTCGGCGAGCAGGCCGTCCTTGCTGCCGAACTGTGCGTACAGGGTGGCGGTGGAGACTTCTGCCTGCCGCAGCAGGTCATCGACGGGCGTGGCCCGGATGCCGTTGGTGAACAGCACCCGGTCGGCTGCCTGGAGCAGCCGGGTGCGCGCCGGTGGTCGCTGGACGGTTGTCATCCTCCAACCCTAGCCACCCCTGTTTCAGAACGGTAGTTCTCCTGTACTGTAACGAGCGTTCTGTTTTCGATGTTTGGGAGGTCAGGTCTTGCGAAACCTGGTTATCAGCGGGATGGCCCTGATCGCAGCCGTCTACGGTTTGGCCCGGTTCGGCTACGGGCTGTTCCTCCCACGGTTCACCGAAACCTTCGACCTGGGTTCGGCCGTTTCAGGGACTATCCAGGCGGGCAGCTTCGCATCCTATTGTGTTGCTGCGGTGCTGGCCGCCGGCCTGGGCGCGCGTCCCCGCCTGGTGATTGGCTTGGCTGGCGCGACGGCGGCGCTGGGCTCAGCAGCAGTGGCGGCGGCGCCCGGCCCGGGTGTCCTGGCGGCGGGACTGGTCCTCGCCGGAGCCGGCGCCGGTTTTGCCTCGCCGGGTCTGGTCACCCTGATCGGCCGCAACATCAGCCCGGGGCGCCAGGAACGCGCGCAGACAATCGTCAACGCCGGAACCGGCGCGGGAATTGTTGGCGCGGGGATCCTGATGCTGCTCACCGCGGCCCAGTGGCGCGCGGGCTGGGCCGTGATCGCTGTGCTGGCCGCCCTCACCGCAGCCGCCGTGCTCCGTGCGGATTCTGCCCGTGCGGATTCTACCCGTGCGGATTCTGCCCGACCCACTGCTTCTTCCGGCCGGGCCGGTGCGGATGGTGGCCCGCCTGCGGAAGCTCGCGGCGGGAACAGCATTTCCCTGGCCCGGACCCTGGCCTGGCCGCTGACGGCTGCAGCGCTCGCCGGAGCGTCCAGTGCCGCCGTCTGGACCTTTGGCCGCACGGTGACGGCTGCGGCGCCGGATTACGGAGGGGACGCATACTCCATCGGTGCCTGGATGGTGTTGGGAGCCTTCGGGGTGCTGGGCGCGTTCGCCGGAAGGATTGTGCAGGCACTGAGCCTCGCGGCGGCGTGGGCGCTGACCTCCGCGTCGATGGCCGCCGCAACCATCGCGCTGGGCCTGTTTCCCGGCGTACTGCCGGCCGCCTACGCCGCCGCAGCGGTGTTTGGTGCGGCCTACACGGCCATGAGCGGTGTCCTGATTCTCTGGGCCGTACGCCTGATGCCGGAGCGTGCCTCCACCGCTACCGTGGCAGCGTTTGTCGCGCTTGCCGTTGGCCAGTCGGTCAGTGCGGTGGTCCTGGGGTTCCTGCTCAACCCGGTCGAGCCGGCGGCGGCGTTCACCGCCGCCGGCCTTGCGGGGTTCCTCGCTGTCCTTCCTGCCGTGAAGGACCGTGCGGCGGACAAGGTCAGGTTCAGGACGCCGCAGCGGAGGTCCGCCGGCAGCGCCGCGGAACCGGATCCCGCACCGGTCCGCAAGCCGTCCTGAACCCCGCTTAGGACCCCAGCCCGGGCGGGTTCAGTTCAGACTCCTCAATCGCTTCGGCAGCCAGTCCCCAGCGGTCCAGGATCCTGGCATACGTGCCGTTATCGATCAGATGGTTCAGCCCGGCCTGGGCCGCCACGGCGAAGCCGTTGCCCTTCCGCGTGGTCACCGCAATGTTGGCCTTCGCCGGCCAGCCACCTTCCACCGTGCCCACCAGCTTGGTCTCGCCGTCGGTCTTTGCCTTATACGCGCCGGTGGCGTTGGGGCCGAAGGTCACATCCGCCCGTCCGGACTGCAAGGCCAGTGAAGACGCCGAATCGTCGTCGTAGTACTGGAACTCAACCGGCTGCAGCCCGTTCTCTTGGTTCTGCGCGTCCCATTCCAGCAGGATTTTCTCCTGGTTGGTCCCGGAGCCGACAATGACCCGCAGCCCGGCGACGTCGCCGGCCTCCGTGATCTCGCTGACCGCGGAATCAGCCTTGGCGTAGAAGCCGAGCAGGTCATTGCGGTAGCTGGCAAAGTCGAATTTCTGTTTGCGCTCCTCGGTGACGGTGACGTTGCTGATCACCGCCTCGTACTTGCCGGATTCCACGCCCAGCGGCCAGTCGGCCCAGGCCACCGGCACCACGTCCGCCTCCAGGCCGAGTGAATCGGCGAGGGCATAGGCGATGTCCACCTCGTTGCCGATCGGAGTCGTGTTGTCGGAGGCGTACACCGCCAGCGGAGCAGCGAACGGGTTCACCGCCACGGTGAGCTTGCCGTCAGCGCTGATTTCGTCGGGCAGCAGGGCCTGCGCTTCGCCGGAGACATCGGAAGTGAACCTGTTCTGTTCCGGTGTGAGGTTGAATCCGGACGCAGCAGCCGCGGACGGCGAGGCGCCGTCTGCCTGCCCGGCCGCCGCCGTGCCGGGGTCGGCACAGCCGGCCAGGCCCAGCAGTGCCGGGCCGAGCAGGGCTGCGCCCAACAGTGCGGTGCGCCGCGGGCGGCGGGAGGGCGGAATGGAACTGGTGTGCATGGTGGGGCCTTCCAGTGTGTGATGGGTTGAATGGCGGTGGAGCGGGTCAGCGGACGGCAGGTTCCCCGGCTGCCGTGCGCTCCGGGACCGCGAGGCCCAGGTTTTCGCGCAGCGTAGTGCCCCGGTACTGCGTGGGATAGACGCCCCGCTCCTGAAGTTCGGGGACCAGGTGGTTGACGACGTCGTCCAGGCCGGAGGGGATAAGCCAAGGGGAAATATTGAACCCATCCACCGCGCCGGCACGGGCGTATCCGGCGAGCCTGTCGGCGACCTCGGAGTAGGAGCCAACGAAGGAGGCGTCCGCCCGCCCGGCCTTGGCCCGGACGAAGGCCAGGATGCTCTGCCCCTTCTCGGCCGCCTCCTGCCGCCACTGCGCGGTAAGCTGCGCCGCCTTGGCCCCGTGGAATCCGCTGCCGCGGGTTTCCGAGGTTTCCTCGACCGCGGGAGCGATGTCAGGCAGCGGACCGTCCGGATCCCAACCGTCCAGCCGCCGGCCCCAAAACTGTTCCAGATAGGCGAGAGCCTGCTGCGGGCCGATCTGGAGTTCGCGGACCCACGCCTTCTTTTCCGCTGCCTCCGCGTCCGTGGGGGCCAGGATGAATTCGCTGGCGGGCATGATCTTCACCGCGTCCGCGGGCCGGCCCGCGCGGAGGGTGCGCTCGGTAATATCGGCGCGGAACGCCACGGCTGCGTCGAACTGCGGATGCGCGGAGAAGATCACGTCCGCCTGCCGCGCAGCGAAATCCCGTCCGGCAGGGGAGTCGCCGGCCTGGAACAGCACCGGGTGATGCTGCGGGCTGCGCGGCAGCCGGGGAGCGTAGTTCACCGAATAGTGCTGCCCTTCGCGGTGTACGCGGCGCACCGCCCCGTCCGCCAGCCACCGTTCGGCTCCCGGCCCCGGGGCGACGGCGCCGGGTTCCCAGGCGTCCCAGATGGCCCTGGCCGTCTGCACAAAAGCCTCGGCATGGACGTAGCGGTCCGCGTGGTCCAGATAGCCACCGCGGCGGAAGTTCTCCCCGGTCCAGGCGTTGTCCGTAGTCACAACGTTCCACGCGGCGCGACCGCCGGAGAGCAGATCCAGGGAGGACAGCCGGTGCGCCAGATCCGCGGGGTCGTTGTACGTGGTGTTCTGCGTGGCCACCAGTCCAATGCGGCTGGTGACCGAGGCTAAAGCGGCCAGCATGGTCTGCGCGTCCGGGCGTCCGGCCACGTCAAGTTCGTGCGGACGGCCCAGGTGCTCGCGCAGCCGCAGCCCCTCACCGAGGAAAAAGGCGGCGAAGAGGCCCCGCTCGGCGGTCTGCGCCAGGCGGCGGAAGGACTGGAAGTCGGTCTGGGATCCGGATTCGGGCAGCTTCCAGATGGTTCCGGAGTTCACGCCCTGGAAGAAAATGCCGAACTGCAGCTGCCCGGTGCCGGCCGGGCCGGATGCCGGAGGAGTGGTGTTTGTCATGCTGATGCTCCTTTGGTCTCAGGCGTGCCCGCGGCCGGCGGCCGCGAACCGGTTGGCGGGCCGGGGCAGGCCCAGCAGATCCCGGAAGGTGCGCTCTGGTGCTGTTTGCGCCAGGAGTCCCCAGGCCCGCAGCCGGGGCAGCACCAGCTGGCCCAGCTCCTCCAGATCCGTGTCCAGCACCGCCGGGAACAGCCGCACCCCGGCGGCTGTGCCGAGCAGCTGGGCCAGATAGTCGGCCAGCTCCGCGGCGGAACCGGCCAGCCGGGCCCGCTGCGGAACGGCGTCTGAGCCCGGTTCCCAGCCGTCCAGTTCGGCGAGCCGGTCCGCGGCGCTCCGGCCGCGGGAATCGAGCACGACCTCCAGCTCGGCGATGACGCTCCCCGCAGCTGCGTGTGCGGCAACGCTGTTGAGCAGGAGCTCGGGGGCCGCAGCAGACACCAGCGCTGCGTCCGCGCCCTGACCGGTGCCCGGGGCCAGCAGCCCGGCCGGGGCGAACACCGGAAGCTGTCCCTGCGGCGGCCGGGGGATGATGGCCGGTCCCTTGACCGAGAAGGTCCGGCCGCGGAAGTTGGCATAGTGCAGTTTCCCGGCGTCCAGGTAGCGTCCGGCGGCAACGTCCCGGATGACCGCGCCGTCTTCCCAGGAATCCCACAGCAGGCGGCTGGTTTCCACCGCGTCCGCCGCCTCCTGCGCCAGCGCATCCCCGGTGAGCGGTGCCCGTCCCACCGCGGCACCTTCTTCAGCTGTTCCGGCTGCGGAGACGATCCAGCCGGCCCGTCCGGCGGAAATATGGTCCAGGCTGGCAAGCTGCGTGGCTACATGAAACGGTTCGGTGTACACGGCGTCGAGCACCGGAACCAAGGCAACGGAACGGGTCCGCGGTGCCGCGAAGGCAGCCCGCTGCACGGCGTCGAGCCGGGCCGGTCCCTGCTCCCGGAGGAGCCGGCTGTCCTCGAAGGTGACGGCGTGAAACCCCGCGGATTCGGCGGCCTGGACCGCCTCCAGCGTGCGGGCGGCCGCCAGTACCCCGCCGGGTGCCCGGCCGGAAACCCGCCATGCGGCAGGGTGAGTCCCCTCGCCGTCGACCTCCAGGGCCAGGATTCCCCGGCCGGCTTGGTGTTGGCTCATTATGCTGCTCCTTCCGCCGGATTCCCGGCATGCTCGACGGCGGCCACCCCCGCCGGGCGCCCCGCCCAGGGGTCCGCCTCCTCCCACAGGGTGGTGGGTGCCGCCGCGCGGACCACCGGAATAACCTCAGCGGCGAACCGCTCCAGAATCTCCAGCTGCTGCCCGAAGGGGAGTGTGGTGGGCAGCGAAACGGACTGCAGTGAGTGCCCGTACTCGGCGTGGTAGTCAAGGATCTTGGCTGCAACATCCTCCGGGCTGCCCACCAGTGCCGGGCCTTCGGCCACAGCGTGGTCGATATTGCGGAACGGAGAGTTGTTCCCCGGTACGTTCCGGCCGGCGGTCAGGGCTTCATAAACCGGTCCGAACGCGCGCTTCGCCTCGGCGGTGCTGTCCGCCAGGAAGACGCCGCCGGCTCCGCTGCCGGAGGCGATGTAGCGCCTGGCCGGGTCGTGCCCGGCGGCCAGATAGTGTTCGGTGTAGTGATCGATCAGGCGCTTGTAGTTTTCCCGCGGCTGGATGGCGTTGGCGGTGAACAGCGGATCGCCCCAGTAAGCCGCGAGCTCGGCTGACCGCAGCGATGTTGCCGAGCCGTGCCATACCCGCGGGGGCCCGGCGAACGGCCGCGGCGTCGTCGTTACCGGTTCCGGCAGCGGCGGCCTGAACCGGCCGTGCCAGGTCACGTCCGCTTCGCGCCAGAGCCGCCGCAGCAGGGCGTATTTCTCCTCGAGCAGGTCCCACTGGTCCGCCAGGTCAAGGCCAAACAGCGGGTACTGCAGCACCTCGTTGCCCTTGCCAATCACCAGTTCCAGCCGTCCCCGGCTGAGCTGGTCGATGGTCGCATAGTCCTCGGCAACGCGCACCGGATCCAGTACCGAGAGCACCGTAACCCCGCTCTGCAGGCGGATCCGGCTGGTCACGGCAGCGATTGCCGCCAGCACCGTGGTGGGCGAGGAGGAAATAAACTCCCCGGCGTGCCGCTCCCCAACGGAGAAGGAGTCAAAGCCGAGCTCCTCGGCCCGCTGCGCCGTGCGGATGACCTGGTCCAGCCGGTCTGCGGCGGAGACAATCCTGCCGGTCACCGGATTCTTCAGATGCGGAATGATGTCCAGTACCTGGAATTTCACGTTTGCTGCCTACTTCTCAAAGTTCGAGGCATCGACCACGACCGACTCGGGAATGGCTTCCTCTGACAAGCCCCACCGTTCGAGCACCTTGGCGTAGCTGCCGTCCTTGATGGCCGAGTTAAGGGCCGCCGCAAGCGGTGCGGCCAGGCCGTTGCCGCGCAGGGTGGTGGCTGCCACCAGGGTCTCCGAGGGCCAGCCGGCGTTTACCTTGCCGACAATTTCCAGGTCGTCCCGCGTGTTCTCCCGATAGGTGGCGCTCGGGTACGGGGAGAGGTTCAGGTCCAGCCGTCCGGAGGAGAGCGCCAGGATGGTATCCGCGTCACTGCCGTAGTACTGCAGCTGCGCCGGGGGTTTGCCCGCGTCCTCGAGTTCCTGGTTCCAGGCCAGCAGGATTTTCTCCTGGTTGGTGCCGGCGCCGACGGCGACCTTCTTGCCGGAGATGTCATCGGAACCGTCAACGGTGAGGCCCGAATCCTTCCGGGCTTCGAAGGCCATAAACGCGGCGCGGTACGTGGCAAAGTCGAAGAGCTGCACGCGGTCGCCGTTGATGCCGACGTTGGAGAACACCGCTTCGAAGTCTCCGGACTGGGTTTTCAGCGGCCAGTTCTCCCAGGACGTGACCTGCAGTTCCAGCTCCAGGCCGAGCTTGTCCGCGACCAGCTGGGCAATATCGGTTTCGTTGCCGATCACGGTCTTGTCGTCCGTGGCGTAAACCGAGAGCGGGGTAGCGAACGGGCTGACACCGACGGTGAGCCTGCCGTCCTCGGCGATGTCCGCCGGTACCTGCGCGGCGGCGTCGGCGTCCTTCTCAGTGCGGATGCGGTTCTGCTCCGGCGCCAGGTTATAGACCACACCGTTGGCGGCCGGTGCCGCAGAGGCGCTGCCTTCCGACGCGCCTGCGGAACCTGGATCGGAGCAGCCGGTCAGGGCCAGAAGTACGACGGCGGCTGCCGCGGACAGTGCCGGAATCGGATGGAGCAAGGTGTTAGCCATTGGTTCCCTTTTTGTTGCGTCAGTTGGAATCAGAGGTGAAAGGCCGGTTCGATGACCTTGGAGAGGAAAGCCTTGGTGCGCTCGTGCTGCGGTGCCCCGAAGATCTGTGCGGAGGTGCCCTGCTCCACGATGTGGCCCTGGTCCATGAACACCACGCGGTCCGCCACATCGCGGGCGAAGCCCATCTCGTGGGTCACGACGATCAGGGTTGTGCCCGAGTCCGCCAGGCTCCGGATGACATCCAGCACTTCACCGACCAGTTCGGGGTCCAGTGCGGAAGTGGGCTCGTCGAACAGCACGACCTTCGGATTCAGCGCCAGTGCCCGCGCGATCGCTACCCGCTGCTGCTGTCCGCCGGAGAGCTGCCGCGGATAAACATCGGCCTTGTCCGACAGCCCCACACGCTCCAGCAGCTCCAGGGCGAGCGTGCGTGCCTGGCCGCGCGGGAGGTTCTGGGCGTAGAGCGGGGCTTCGGTGATGTTTTCGACGGCGGTCAGGTGGGGGAACAGGTTGAAGTTCTGGAACACCATGCCAATGTGGGTGCGCTGGGCCAGGATCTCTTTCTCCCGAAGCTCATGGAGTTTTCCGCCGCGGGCCCGGTAACCCACCAGATCCCCGTCCACAGCGATGTGGCCGGCGTCGACCTTCTCCAAGTGGTTAATGGTGCGCAGCAGGGTGGACTTGCCGGACCCGGAGGGGCCCAGGATCACCACCACCTCGCCCGGCTGCACGGTCAACGAGACGCCGCGCAGTACTTCCACCTGGCCGAAGGACTTGTACACATTGGTGATCTCCACCAGGCCGCGGGTGGCGGCCGGGGTGCCCGGTTCGAGGGCGGCTGGGGCGGCGGACCGGCTCATCGGGAGACCTCGGCTTTCCTGGCATGGGTGGCAAAGAACTGCCGCGCCTGCTGCAGCGGTGTTGGCGGCAGGGTACGCACGGCACCCTTGGAGTAGTGGCGCTCGATGTAGTACTGGAACACGCTGAGCACCGAGGTAATCACCACGTACCAGAGGGTCGCCACCAGCAGGAGGGGCAGCACCTGCTGGGTGCGGTTGTAGATGACCTGCACCGTGTAGAACAGCTCGGAATAGGCCAGCACGTACACAATCGAGGTGCCTTTGACCAGGCCGATGATCTCGTTGAAGGCTGTGGGAAGGATTGAACGCATGGCCTGCGGCAGCACGATCCGGGTGGACCGGCGCCAGGCCGGAATGCCCAGCGCTGCGGCCGCCTCAAGCTGGCCCTGGTCCACGGCGAGGATGCCGCCCCGGATGATCTCCGCCGAGTAGGCGGCCTGGTTCAGGGTCAGACCCAGAACGGCCGCCGCGAATTGGCTGATCAAGGTGGTGGTCTGGACTTCGAAGAAGCGCACGTCCGTGAAGGGGATTCCCAGGGACACCTTCTCGTACAGGTACCCGAGGTTGTACCAAAGCAGCAGCTGCACCAGCAGCGGGGTGGAACGGAAGATCCAGGAGAACGTCCAGGACACGGAGACCAGCAGCGGCGAGGAGGACAGCCGCATAAGCGCCAGAATAAAGCCGAGGATAAAGCCGAGGCTGCCGGCGATGGCCGTCAGCTTCAAGGTTTCGCCCAGGCCGCGCAGCACCGATTCAGCGGTGAACCACTGGGCCACCACGTCCCATTCCCAGCGCGGATTCGTCACCAGCGACCACAGAACCGCGGCGAGGCCGAGGGCCACCAGCCCGGTCCCTGCCCACCGCCAGGGATGGCGGGCAGCCACCACCGGGTAACCGGAGTAGTCCGCGGCAGTGCCCGTGCCGGCTCCGCTGGCCGGAGGGCGGCCGGAGCCGCCGGCACCTGCGGACTGCCGTTCCGGAACCACCTCCGGAGGCGGGGCAGCTTCGGGCTTTGCCGTCTCCGGGCGGGTCTGGCTGTTTGATGCTGTGGAACTCATGCGCCACCTCGCTCTTGTCTGCGAACCTGTCCTGCACGGTGCAGAAGGCTTTGTACCCCAGCCGGAATCCGGAAGGTTGGATGAATCTAGAACGGCGGCAGCGGCGCACTCAAGCACGCCGTCGTGCAGAGTAAACCGGCGACGCATTGGCTCCGGCGCGGCCCCGCCGGAGGACTTGCATGGCGTGGAGTTGCGCAATATTTCGGCTCGTGAAGGCCGGTTACCGCCGCGCTGCAACGGCCCGCCGGGGGCTCTACGCTGAGCGGGATGCAGGTCCGACTGCTGCCTGAAAGGAGCGCCATGCCGGTCACCAACACGCTGGCCCAGCCGCCCGGCGGCACCTCGAAGACAGTCATTTTCATTGGCGGCGGCCCCCGGGCAGCCATGGTCCTGGAACGGCTGGCCGCCAACCGGGCCGGGCTCTTCAGCGGCCGGCTCGCCGTGCACGTCGTGGAGCCGCACGCCCCTGGCTCCGGCCGGATCTGGCGGCAGGACCAGAGCCCGCTGCTGAAGCTCAATTCCAGGGCCGCGGACGTCACCATGTTTACCGATGACTCGGTGGAGTGCGCCGGGCCGGCCGTGGCGGGGCCCAGCCTGGTTCAATGGGCCGCCGGTGTGGTGGACGGCAGCATCACGGACGTTCCGGTGCCGACTGAGGAGCTGGCCCGCCAGCTGGCCGGCCTGCGCCCGGAGACCTTCCCGACCCGCCAGCTGCAGAGTATGTACCTGGAATGGTTTTTTCGCCGCACGGTCCGGGCGCTGGGCCCGCAGGTGCCGGTCACCGTGCACCGGGACCACGCCGTGGAGGTCACAGCGGAGGGCAATGGCTACCTGGTGCGGCTGGACTCGGGGGCACAGCTGCGGGGCGACGCCGTCGTAGTCGCTGTGGGTCACACGGACTCGGTGCCGGAGCCGGCCTCCACCCGCTTTGCCGGCTTTGCGGCCCGGCACAAGCTTTTCCACACCCCGCCGGCCTACACCAACGACGTCGACTTTTCGGCCCTGCAGCCGGGACAGGAAGCGATCGTTTCCGGTATGGGGCTGGCCTTCGTGGACCTGATGGTGCTGCTGATGGAAGGCCGCGGCGGGCGGTTTGCCGAGGCGCCCGGCGGTGCCCTGCGCTACCTGCCTTCCGGAAAAGAACCGGTGCTGTGGGCGGGCTCCCGCCGGGGTGTTCCGTACCGCTCCAAGATCAGTGCTGAGCTGAGCGGCGACCCGCCCGGTCCGCCCCGGTACCTGACCGCTGGCGCTGTCGCCGCGCTGCATGAGCAGCACGGCGGCCTGGATTTCCGGCAGCACCTGTGGCCGCTGCTGGCCAAGGACGCCGCATTCGGCTATTACCGGGAACTTTTTACCGGGCATCCGGGGCGGGTGACCCTGCCGTGGTCCGCTTTTGTGCCCCGTTTCGACGCCGTTCCCTGGTATTCCGACGAGCGGCGCCGCCTGGTGAACCAAGCCGTGCCCCGGGCAGCGGACCGGCTGGAGTTCGAGGAGCTTGATCATCCGCTGGCCGGGATGGCCTTCGCCGGGCCCGGGGATATGCAGGCGGCAGTTTCCACGCACATCCGCGAGGATCTCCGGCTGCGAGACGGAGGAGCAAACTCAGAGACCCTTGGCCTGTTCCTGGCCTTGCTGGGGGTGTACTTCGAACTGGGCCGGCTGGTTCCCATGGACCTGCTCACGCCTTCCTCCCGCCGGCAGGTCAGCGGCTGGTGGCACGGTTTCTTCAGTTACGTGGATTCCGGTCCGCCGGCCAGCCGGCTGCGCGAAATGCTGGCGCTGCACGACGCCGGGTACCTCAGGTTCCTCGGCCCCGCGCTGCAGGTGGACACCGACGAAGCGCGTGGCCTGTTCACGGCCTCCTCCCCGCAGACGGGCCACACGGTGGCCGCGGCGGCGCTTATCGAGGCCCGGCTCCCCCCGCCGGCCGTGGCGGGCTCGGCAAACCCGCTGCTGCGGACGCTCCACGAGTCCGGCCTCGGCGCTGAGGAGCACACCGGCGCCGGGCCGGCGGCGGCTGGCACCGGCAAGCTGCTGGTGGACTCCCGTGCACGGCTCGTTGGGGCGGACGGCGGCACCCGGCCGGGCCTGTACGCCGTCGGACCTGCGACGTCGGGCTGGGGCGGCGGAGCGTTCGCCCGGCCGAACAGCAACGCCGCACCGTTCCGTGACAGCGATGCGCTGGCGCGGCAGATCCTCACCGACGTGGCAGCCCCGGCGTCCGCCGCTGCCGATGAGCTCTCCCGGACGCGGCTTGGCGCCGCCGTCAATCTGCTCCACTCCTCCCTGGCCTGAACGAAAGGAACGTTGATGACTCTCCCTGCGCCCGCCGGGCCGGAGCTGACCGTGCTCCATCTGCCGTTGGAGGACCCCCGTGTGCAACCGCTGGTTCAGGGGCTCACCCAGGAATATGACCACCGGTACGGCAGCATTTTCGGCGGCGCCAGCCAGGAGATGCTCCGTTACCCGGCGGAGGAGTTCGCCGCCCCGCACGGCGCGCTGCTGATCATCCAGGAGGGCGGAGAATCCGTGGCCGGCGGTGCCTTCCGCCGCTACGACGAACAGACCGCGGAGTTCAAGCGCATCTGGACCCATCCCGGCCACCGGCGCCGCGGCCTCGCCCGCCTGGTGCTGGCCGAGCTGGAGGCAGAGGCCGGGCGCCGGGGCTACCGCCGGATCTACCTGACCACCGGACCGCGCCAGCCGGAGGCAAAGAACCTCTATCTGGCCACCGGCTACAGCCCGGGTTTCGACCTCGGTGCCGATCCGGAAGTCATCAAACACTTGGTTTTCACTAAGGAAATATCTGCAGATGTGTCCTGGCAGAGGACGGTGCCCGCTGCTCTTCACAACGGCGGCGGTGCTGCTGCCAGCACCAATGGAAAGGACTACTCACCATGCCCCTGAACACCGGCCGGATCCGCGTCACCCACGCCGGTTCCCTGCCCCGCACCCCGGAACTGCTCGCGGCGAATGAGAAGAAGGAAGCCGAGGGCATCACGGAGGAGTTCCTCGGCCTGCTTGAGACGTCCGTGATCGACGTCGTTCAGCGCCAGAAGAATCTCGGCGTGGACATTGCCAACGACGGCGAGTACGGGCACACGATGTCGTCCTCGGTGGACTACGGCGCCTGGTGGAACTACTCGTTTGCCCGGCTTGGCGGCCTGGAAGCCACGGACGTGGACCGCTGGGCGGATAACCAGGCCCGCCGCTCTTCCCCGGGCAGCATCGTGCTGACCTCGTTCACCGACCGCCGCGACCGGGTCGCGTTCAATGATGCGTACACCGATCCTTCCTCGGGCATCCTGGCGAACCGGAAGCCGGTCAAACAGCCCAAGGTCGCCGGTCCGTTGACGTACACCGGGCATGAGCTGGTCGCCTCCGATATCACCAACCTGAAGAAAGGACTGGATGCCGCGGGGCTGACGGAAGGATTCGTCGCATCGCTCTCCCCGGGCTCCTGTGCGCGGATTGCCAACGAGTATTACGCCAGTGACGAGGAACTGCTGTACGCCAGCGCCGACGCCATGCGGGAGGAGTACAAGGCGATCATCGAGGCAGGCCTGACCGTTCAGCTGGATGACCCGTCGCTGGCTGAGAGCTGGGACCAGATCAATCCGGAACCGTCCTTGGAGGATTACCTCAAGTTCATCCAGCTGCGCGTCGAGGCCACCAACTGGGCGCTGCGGGACCTGCCCCAGGAGCAGATCCGGCTGCACGTCTGCTGGGGCTCCTGGCACGGACCGCACACCACCGATATCCCCTTTCAGGACATCATCGGCGCGGTGCTGCAGATCAACGCCGGCGCCTACTCGTTCGAGGCCGCGAACGTCCGGCACGAGCATGAATGGCGCGTCTGGGAGGACACCAAACTGCCGGAGGGAAAGGTGATTATCCCCGGCGTCGTTTCGCACGCCACCAACGTGGTGGAACATCCCGAACTGGTGGCGGACCGGATCGAACGGTTCGCCGGCCTGGTGGGCCGGGAAGCCGTCATCGCCTCCACGGACTGCGGCCTGGGCGGGCGCGTGCACCCGCAGATCGCCGCCGCCAAGCTTCAAGCCCTGGGCCAGGGCGCGGAGATAGCCTCCCGGCGGCTCTGGAAGTAACCCGCGCCGCAGGGGCATTCCGCCCCTTAACCGGCTGTGATGGGCCGAACCCCGGAGACTCCGGGGTTCGGTCCATCACACGGGGCATCCGGCAGCCCGAGCGTACCCCTGGGCGGCTCAAATCACCTGTTGAGCACCACGGCATCTGCGAAGCGTTCATGTGTCCGCTCCAGCGCGCCGGCCAAATCCTCCTGCAGGTCCGCCAGGTCCTCCACCCCCACCGACAGCCGGACCAGGTCGACGGGCACGGCAAGCTCTGTGCCGCGCACCGAGGCATGCGTCATCTCCGAGCAGTAACAGATCAGGGATTCCACCCCGCCCAAACTCACCGACAGTGCGAACAGCCGGGTGGACTCGGCGAAGGCCCGGGCGGCCGGCGCACCGCCGTCGAAGCGAACCGAAACGATCCCTCCGAAGCCTGTCATCTGACGCGCCGCCAGGGCATGCCCCGGATGCCCGGGCAGCCCCGGATACAGGACCTCGGCGACGCCGGGCTGGTCCTGGAGCCATTCGGCGAGACTCTGCGCATTGGAAGTGTGCCGCTCCATCCGCAGCCCCAGGGTCTTCAGGCCGCGGGCGGCCAGGTAACAGTCCTGGGGGCCGGCGACGGCGCCGCCGGCGAACTGCTGGTAGCCCACGGTCTCGGCCAGCTCCCGGCCGCGGAAGGAGCGGTCCGCCACCACCACTGCTCCGCCCAGGACATCCGAGTGCCCGCCAATGTACTTCGTCGTGGAGTGCACCACCACGTCCGCACCCCAGTCCAGCGGCCGCTGCAGATAGGGCGAAGCGAAGGTGTTGTCTACCACCAGCAGGGCCCCGGCCGCGTGCGCCACCTTCGCCCAGCCGGCCAGATCCGCGATGCCAAGCAGCGGATTTGACGGCGTTTCCACCCACAGAACCGCGGTGTTTCCGGGCCGGACCGCGGCTGCGACCGCTGCCAGATCGGTGATGTCCACCGCCGTGTTTGCCACACCCCAGGGACCCAGCAGTCCGTTGATCAGCCGGTTGGTGCCGCCGTAGCCGTCTCCGCCCAGCACCACGTGGTCGCCGGGCCGCAGCACCGCCCGGAGCAGCGCGTCCTCGGCCGCCAGACCGGAGGCGAAAGCGAAGGCCGCCGTTCCGCGTTCCAATGCGGCCAGCTGGGTTTCAAAACCGTTGCGGGTGGGGTTGGATCCGCGGCTGTACTCATGCCCGGCACGCAGCACATTGATCCCGTCCTGCACAAAGGTGGAGGTCTGGTAGATCGGCGGGATCACAGCTCCGGTCAAGGGATCCGGTTCCTGCCCGGCGTGGATGGCGGTGGTATTAAACCCTGCGTACTGTGCCATTTCAGGCCTCCGATCCGGCAGAAATCACGGCGGCAGGCGTTCCTGCCGTCAAGGGAGCAGCCCCAGCCAGCGGCTCGAGTGCCTGGGCCAGATCGGCGACGAGGTCCGCCGCGGCTTCGACCCCCACCGAGAGCCTGATGGTGGTCTCGCCAATGCCGGCGGCAGCACGCTGCTCCCGGCTGAGCCGGCAGTGTGTCATAGCCGCCGGATGCGCCACCAGCGAGCGGGTGTCGCCGACATTGGCCACCAGCTTGAAGAGCCGCAGCCGGTCGATAAACGGACCCACCTGGCCGGAATCCGCAGCGAGGTCGAAGGAGAAGACGCTTCCGGCCCCGCGCGGGAAGTCCCGGACCGCCAGCCCGGCCTGCGGGTGATCCGGCACTGACGGGTGGTGCACCGCAGCGACGGCCGGATGGCTGGTCAGGAACCGGACCACCTCACGGGTGTTCTGGCCGTGCTGGGCTATCCGGACATCCAGGGTTTCCAGACCTTGAAGAATCTGCACGGCACTGGACGGCGCCAGGGAGGGACCCAGATCGTGCAGATACTTACTGCGCGCCAGAGCCAGGTACGCGCCGTGCCCGTGGCGTTCCCACAGGACCTCACCGCCGTAGCGGCGCTTGGGTTTGGTGAGCTGCGGCCATTTATCCGGATAGGCAGAGAAGTCGAAGCGTCCGCCGTCGACGACGGCGCCGGCAAGGGTGGTCCCGTGCCCGCCCAGGAACTTGGTGGCCGAATAAACGACGACGTCGGCTCCATGGTCCAGCGGCCGGTACAGCACCGGGGTGGCCAGGGTGTTGTCCACCACCAGCGGGACGCCGGCTCCGTGCGCCACCGCGGCAATCGCCGGAAGATCCTGCAGCGTGGCGAGCGGGTTGCCGATGGACTCGGTCAGGAAGGCCCGGGTCCGCGGGCGCACCGCTGCCGCCCAGGCGCCGACGTCGGCCGGATCGGCGAAGCTGACTTCGATCCCAAAGTCGTCAAAGGTGTCGGTGAGCAGGTCCACCGTTCCCCCGTAAAGTTTCGAGGAGGCGACAATGTGCTCACCGCCGCGCACCAGGGTTAACAGGGCGACGGCCACTGCGGCCTGTCCGGTGGCCGTGGCCAGCGCAGCCACACCGCCGTCGAGCGCTGCGATTCGCTGCTCAAGCACGGCCACCGTCGGGTTGCCGGTCCGGGTATAGGTGAAACCCGGTTCCTTCAGCGCAAACATGCTTCGGGCGGAGGCGTAGTCGCGGAATTCGTATGCGGCCGTCTGGTAGATAGGGACGGCCACGGGCCGGTACGGGTCCTGGGGTTCGTAGCCGGCATGGATCAGGGAGGTGGCTGTGCAGCCGCCGTCGCCGGTGCTCATGGAAGGGCCGCCGCTTCGCTGGCTGTAACGGCTTGGGCGTGAAGTGTCATGTGCCTCTCCTCGGTCCTGCGAGGGAGTGCATCAGGGTTTCCGGAACCAGCGGTATCCGGGGCTGAGAACACGCCGGGGCCGCAGGTGGGTTCGCTGATGCGTCTCCATCGGTTCTGGCGGTAGCACCGTTCCCGCTGCCCGCCCCGGGGGAGGGCAGCAAGATGGTTGCTGCGGCGTCAACAAGCCAGATCTCTCGGCCGCTCTTGATGGTTGGTGGGATCACTGTAGGTAACGCCCGGGGTCCTGCCCAAATGTCTGCGGCAACGAGGCGCTGCATGACGGTTTTGGACGCGGGTTCCGTCATAAATCCCGCGGTCGCCGTTATATGACGGCGCCTCCGGCGTCTGCCTGTTTTGGTTCGTCGGCCGGGTTCCTCTTACCGTGGAGCCGGACAGAGGAGCCCTGTGGGCTTCTGGAGAGGACACCGAAGCAATGGGCAACACCCCCGCCGTCATTGAGGCACCCGCACCCCACCGGGCGGAAGACACAGCGGGCGGGGGCCCGAGCGGGCGCGGATTGCTGCTGCTCGGCATCTGCATCGTACTGATCGGGCTGAACCTGCGCACGGTCTTTTCCAGCTTCTCCGCGATCCTGCCGGAAATCACGGCAGCATCCGGGATCCCGGCCGGTCTGATCACCGTCCTGACCACCGGTCCGGTACTGATGCTCGGGCTCGCTGCGCCGGCAGCACCGCCGCTGGCCCGGCGGTTCGGAACCGAGCGGACCATCCTGGCTGCGATGGCAGTGCTGACGGCGGGACTCGCCGTCCGCGGACTCGGCGACTTCCCCGCGATGGTGGCCGGAACCATCGCGGCGGGCGCAGGCATCGGCGTCGTCAACGTCCTGCTGCCCACCCTCGTTAAACGTGACTTCCAGCATCGGCTGGGACTGATGAGCGGGCTGTACACCGGCGCGATCTGCGCCGCTGCCGCGCTCGGTGCCGGACTCACGCACCCGCTGCTGGAAGCCACCGGCTCCTGGCAGGCGGCACTGGGTTTCTGGGCGCTGCCGGCCGCCGTCGTCCTGCTGCTTTTCGCCCCGCTGGCCCTGCGGCGCCGGCCCGCCCGCGGCGGCCGGCAGACCGCTTCCGGCCCGTCCGTCTGGGCTTCACCCCTGGCCTGGCAGATCACCGCCTTTATGGCACTGCAGGCGATGATGTCCTTCAGTGTTTTCGCCTGGCTGGCACCGGTTCTGCGGGACCGGGGGATCGACGGCGGCACCGCCGGCTACATCGTGGCAGGTTCAATCGTGGTGCAGGTCCTGGGATCTTTTCTCGCACCGCCGCTGGCGGCGCGGCTGCGCAGCCAGGGCTGGCTGAATGCCGCGATTGCCCTGCTGACCGGCGCCGGATTCGCCCTCGTGATCCTCGGCCCGCTGGAATTGGTGTGGCTATGGGCTGTGCTCCTCGGCGTCGGGCAGGGCAGCCTGACCGCGCTCGCGCTGACTCTGATCGTGCTGCGCACCCGGAACTCCGGAACCGCGGCGCGGGTCTCCGGCATGATGCAGTGCGTGGGTTACGGGGTGGGATCCTCCGGGACCCTGCTGGTCGGCGTCCTGCACACCTCCACCGGCTCCTTCACTCCGGCAGCGCTGATGTTCCTGCTGATTGGTGCCGCGGCTGCCGTCATGGGCGGCCTGGCCGGACGCCACCGCTTCGTGGACGGGTAAGTTTCGTGGATGGCTAGCCGTCCCACGTCCGGGCCGCGGCCGCGCCAGGCAGCCCGGGCCGCGCCCGGCAGCAACCGGCAGCGCCGGAGCGGTGCTAGCGGTTCAACCCGGCAGCCACCCGTGAGAAGGGGGCAGCGATCGTGAACCCGTCGAAGGGACCAGGATCGGAAAGGCCCGTGGCCGCGCTGGTGACCAGGATCCAGGGATCCGGTTCATCCGTGAGGAGAACGCTGGTGGGCTGACCAACCGGCAGCGGTAACGCCGCCAGGAGCGTGGCGTCGGGAGCGTAGACGTCCAGGCGGGCAGCTCCCCACACCGCGTTCCAGATTCTTCCCCGGCCGTCAACGTGCATTCCGTCAGGGGACCCGCCGGCGGTTTGCGCGAAGGGCACGGTGTCCGCCGGATCTGCCAGGGTGGAGCGGAGAATCCGGCCTGCTGCCGAATCCGCGATGAGCATTTCCTGCCCGCCAGGCAGGAAAACCGGTCCGTTGGGGATGTCGATGCCGGCCAGTACCTTGGCGATACCGCAGTCCGCAGGATCCCAGCGCCACAGCGCGCCGTCCGGTTCGGAGCCGTTGTGCACCATCGTGCCGAACCAGAAGGAACCGTCCGGTGCCAGCGCGCCGTCGTTTACGCGGTAGCGTGCCGGATCCAGCCCGGTGTCTGCCAGCGGAACGTCGGAACCGTCATCGAGAAGCTGGACGACGCCGGTTCCGGCGATGGCCAGGAGCCGGCCGGTGCCGTCCTCCTCGGCCATGCCCAGGGGCTTACCAAGCTTGTGGGTGCAGGCGGGGGAGTCCTGGGCGCCTGGTGTCCAGGCGTACATTTCGCCCTTCAGCAGATCCACCCACCGGACGCCGCCCGGGGACCGGCGCAGTCCTTCTCCCAGTTCGTGCGGGTGGGTGCTGACGCGTGTCCATGGTTCTGTGCTCATCCGGTGCCTTCCTGTGGGTAGCCCCTAGGCTAGCCGGTCCCCGCACACTGCCGCTGATGTTAGTCTCATCACTGCGAAGGCGGGCACGATCGTTGCTATCAACCTGGCATTTCCCGTGGCGGAAAGACCGCCGGGATTCTGATCGAGGGGGAAGTTCCCATGACCACAGATGCCGCTTACCTGGAACGGGCCATCGAGCTTGCCACCAGCAATGTCGCCAGCAACGGCGGGCCGTTCGGTGCTGTGATCGTCGCTGCGGATGGGCAGGCCTTCGACGGCGTTAACCGCGTCACCGCCAATAACGATCCGACAGCCCACGCCGAAGTCACTGCAATCCGAACCGCCTGCGCCGCGCTGGGAACCTTCGACCTGTCCGGGGCGGTGCTGTACACCAGCTGCGAACCCTGCCCCATGTGCCTGGCCTCAGCACTGTGGGCGCGTGTGGACCGGGTGGTGTTCGCCGCGGACCGGCACGACGCCGCCAGGGCCGGGTTCGACGACGCCGTCTTCTATGAGTATTTCCAGACTCCGGTGGAGGAGCGGTCCATGCCGGTGATCCAGATTTCCGGCGAGAGCCGCAACGATCCATTCGATGCCTGGAAGACCGCCGCGAACCGAACCGAGTATTAGGGGTATGAGGACCAGCCGGCCCGGGCGGCAGGTGATGCCCGGGTGGCCGGCAGTTCCGCCCGGTATTTCCGCTGTGTGAGAATCAGCGGAGGAAAAAACACGCTCGGCGGATGCATGTCAAAATGGAAGGGATGACTTCCCCTAACATTCCCCCAGCTGCCCTGCGCGCGCCCGGCACCAAGCCGCAGGTGCGCCCCGCAACCGAAGGCTGGGAGCAGGCCAAGGAGCCCGACGGCCGGCCCCTGCTGCAGTTCAAATCCCCGCGCGTCTCACAGCCGCCGGAACACCTGGCTGATCTGACGCTTGCCGAACGCCAGGAGAAGCTTAAGTCCCTGGGCCTGCCCGCGTTCCGCGCCAAGCAGCTTTCGGTGCACTACTTCCAGCACTACACGACCGATCCGGAAAAAATGAGCGACCTCCCCAAGGAGCGCCGCGACGAGCTGGTCAAGGAGATGTTCCCGACCCTGCTCACCGAGGTGAAGCGCCTGACCACGGACAAGGGGGACACCATCAAGTTCCTCTGGCGCCTGTTCGACGGATCCCTCGTCGAGTCGGTGCTCATGCGCTACCCCGGCCGCATCACGCTCTGCGTCTCCAGCCAGTGCGGCTGCGGCATGAACTGCCCGTTCTGCGCCACCGGCCAGGCCGGGCTGACCCGCAATATGTCTGCCGCGGAAATCCTGGACCAGATTGTCCAGGCCAACCGGGTCATCGCCGAAGGCGGGCTGGGCGGCAAGCGCCGCGACGGCGGGCACGACGCCGAGCGTGTCACCAACATCGTCTTTATGGGCATGGGTGAACCGCTGGCCAACTACAAGCGTGTGATGAACGCCGTGCACCGGATGGCCGCTGAAGCTCCCGAAGGCCTGGGCATGAGCGCCCGCAACATCACCGTGTCCACTGTGGGCCTGGTCCCGGCGATCAAGAAGCTGGCCGAGGAGAACATCCCGGTCACGTTCGCGCTCAGCCTGCACGCCCCGGACGATGAACTGCGCGACGAGCTGATTCCGGTCAACAGCCGGTGGAAGGTGGACGAGGCGCTCGACGCCGCGTACAACTACTACCGCGTGACCGGGCGGCGGGTGTCCATTGAGTACGCCCTGATCAAGGACATGAACGACCATGCCTGGCGTGCGGCGCTGCTGGCCAAGAAGCTCAACTCCCGCGGCCGCGGCTGGGTCCATGTGAATCCGATTCCGCTGAACCCCACTCCGGGTTCCATCTGGACCTCTCCCGAGCCCGAGGTCATCCAGGAGTTTATCGACACCCTGCTCGACGCCGGTATTCCCACCACTGTGCGCGACACCCGCGGCAAGGAGATCGACGGCGCCTGCGGCCAGCTGGCTGCTGCGGACTAGAAATCAGATAACAACGACGGCGGGAAGCCGGGTTCGCAAACCCGGCCTCCCGCCGGCGTTGTTATGTGCGGCCCTACTTCTGCAGGTGGTCCACCAGGTTGTCGGCGATGCCGGTGTACTTCGCCGGGGTCAGCGCAAGCAGGCGTGCCTCGGCCTCGGCCGGCAGACCCAGCCCGGAGACGAATTCCTTCATGCGCTCGGCGTCCACCCGGTTGCCGCGGGTGAGTTCCTTGAGCCGCTCGTACGGGTTCTCCATGCCGGGAGCGCCGGCGATGGCCTCGGCGCGCATAACCATCTGGATGGCTTCGCCGAGCACCTCCCAGTTGGTGTCCAGATCGGCGGCGAGGACGTCCTCGGCAACGTTCAGACGTTCCAGGCCCTTGGCCACGTTGGAGATGGCCAGCAGAGAGTGGCCGAAGGCCACGCCGATGTTCCGCTGCGAGGAGGAGTCCGTGAGGTCGCGCTGCCAGCGGGAGGTGACCAGCGTGGACGCCAGGGTGTCCAGCAGGCCGTTGGAGATCTCCAGGTTCGCTTCGGCGTTCTCGAAGCGGATCGGGTTCACCTTGTGCGGCATGGTGGAGGAGCCGGTGGCCCCGGCCACCGGTACCTGGGCGAAGTAGCCGATGGAGATGTAGCTCCAGACATCCGTGCAGAAGTTGTGCAGGATCCGGTTGAAGCGGGCCATATCTGCGTAGAGCTCGGCCTGCCAGTCGTGCGACTCAATCTGGGTGGTGAGCGGGTTCCAGGTCAGGCCCAGGCCCTCGATGAAGGTCTTTGCCACCTGCTGCCAGTCGACGTTCGGAACCGAGGCGTAGTGCGCAGCGTACGTGCCGGTGGCGCCGTTGATCTTGCCGAGGAATTCGGTGCCGGCAACGCGGTCCAGCTGGCGGGTCAGGCGGTGGACCGTAACGGCCAGTTCCTTGCCCAGGGTGGTGGGGGTGGCGGGCTGTCCGTGGGTGCGGGAGAGCATCGGAACCGACCGCGTTTCCTCGGCCATGGCAGCGATCTGCGCGACCATCTTCCGGGCGGCCGGCAGCCAGACATTCTCCACCGCACCCTTGATGCCCAGGGCGTAGGAGAGGTTGTTGATGTCCTCTGAGGTGCAGCCGAAGTGCACCAGGGGGGTGAGGTTCTCGATGCCGATGGCGGCCAGCCGGCGGCCGATGAAGTACTCCACGGCCTTCACATCGTGGACGGTCACCTGCTCGATCTCGGCCAGTTCATTGACGGAGTTTCCGTCGAAGCCGGAGACGATGTCCCGCAGCGCGGCCTGCTGGTCCGCGGTGAGCGGTGAGGTGCCGGGGAGGACGGAGTTCGAGGTGAGGTGGATGAGCCACTCGACCTCAACGTGGGTACGGTCCCGGTTCAGGGCCGCCTCGGAGAGGTAATCGACCAGCGGGGCGGTAGCGGAACGGTAGCGTCCGTCCAGCGGGCCCAGCGCAATGGCTGGGGTCACGGAGGCAAGGGGGACGCGGGGTGCGGGAACAGAATCGGCCATGAGGCAATTCTTCCACGTCCTCCCGTGGCACCCGGCTCTGTGACATTTCGGCACTGGTCCTGCACAGCAGGGGGTGCCGCCGGAGGATGTCCCCAACCCTTGGGCAGCGGACGCCGCACCCGGATCCAGGCCGTACGTTGTTCGCGAAGGCTCATAGCAAGCAGCCGATGAAAGGTGGAACAGCCGGTGACTCTGCCACTTGAGGAGGGGCACGCGCGGGACCTGGCCGAGAACGCCGGACTGTCGGCTCGGGTACTGGAGATGCATGCGGAGGAGATCCGCAGGCTGCAGGATGAATACAGCCGGTTCGACCCCCAGCACTGGCGCTCCGGGGCCGGGAGACAGTTCCTGGAGCGTCTGCAGGACATCATCCGGGACCTGTCCGCATGCGGCGAGGCGCTGGCAGCGGCCGCAGCGGCCCGCCGGGAGCTGGCCCGCACGCCTCAGGACAAGGCCTGGGGCTAGGCATGTCACCAACCTGTCCGGTACCTGGCCCCGGGTTTACGGTCACCGGCGGGGCGGGCAGCATTCTCGTGGAGTACGACGCTTTGGAGGAACAGGCCGCCCGGCTGGAGCACGCCGCCGGGCAGATGAGCACTGTGGCTGATGACCTCCGGCGTATGCAGATGGAGGAACACGGACTGATGTGGCTGCAGCCGCCCGCAGCTGCAACTACAGCCCTGGACGAACTCGCTCAGGCCGTCTTCCTTCTGTCCCGGTGCAGGGACGCTGCCAGGGACAGCGCTGCCGATCTGCGAACAGCAGCAGGCAGGTACCGCGATGCAGAGGGCAGGTCAGAACGCATGGCCGGGGCATCCGGTCTCATTCCGTTCCTGTCCCTGCTGTTTGCCGGCCGCGGCACTGGAGGCTTTCCGGAGCGGGCAGTGGTGGAGCGGCTTCCGCTGCGGTTCGTCGATGAAGGAATCCTGAAACTTGTTATGGCTGGCGCTTCGCCTGGAAGCCACGGGCTTCGCCCGATCACGGTGGAGAAGTCCCCGCGCTCAGGCGCCAGGATTCCGGTGGATGGCAGTGCGGCAGGGCTTCTGAACCGCAGTGCCGTGCTGCTGGAGGAGAACGACCCCGGTGTCATTGAAGTCCTGCGGATCGACCGCGGCGGGGGGCCGGTGTTTGTGGTCACTCTGCCCGGAACGCAGCCCGGGGGACGCACGGCGGGCTCCAACCCTTTCGACAACTACGGCAATGCCGAAGGCCGGGCCGCCGGGAGCAGATACATTGCAGCAGCAGTTGCGGAAGCTCTGAGGCAGGCGCAGGCCGAGGCAGGCGATGCTGTCATCCTGGTCGGGTACAGCCAGGGCGGTATTCATGCGGCCAACGCCGCCGGTCAGATCGAAGCCGAGCTGGGAGTCGAAGTCCGCCACGTTCTGACCGCCGGCGCCCCCGCAGGCGACGCCGACATACCGTCCAGCACACAGGTACTGCACCTGGAGCACCAGCAGGATTGGGTGGCCGGGGCAGACGGGACCTCCAACCCGGATGCGCCAAACCGGACCACAATGACGCTCACCGACCCTGCAATGAGTATCCCGGGAGAAACAGGCGGCCTGGGACCGGCCCACAAACTCCCGGTCTACCTGGAAGGCGCAGCTGCCGCCGATGCGAGCACCGATCCGTCCCTGCGGACAACTCTGGCGGAAGTGAGCGCGGTCGTGGGCGCCGGGAGTATCGCAACCCGCGAACTGTACCGGTTCACCCGGATACCCGCCCGGGCTGCGCCGAAGGTCGTCCCCAAAGGGCTTCCGCCTATCCCCGCCCCGCGGGGCCCGCGGTATCTGCCGCGGACGCCCCGTCTGACCGGGCCGCGGAACGTGCCGAACCTGCCGGACCTGCCGGTCAAACCGAACGTGCCGGTCCTGCCGGCCAAACCGCCTCCACGTGTCCTGCCGGTCAAGCCGGGCGTGCCGGTTCTGCCGGCCCCGCCGGTGCCGTTCGCGTCACGGACCCTCGCCGGAACTGCGCCGCCTGCGTCCCCTGCGCCGCAGGCGCCGGCTCAGCAACAACAGCAGATCGGGCTTCGTGCTACTTCCGGGCACCCGTCAGAGAGCCCGCGACCATCGAAATGAGACTGATGATGATCGAGCCAAGAATGGCCGTCCAGAAGAACGAATCCACCTCAAACCGGACCGGGGTGAAACTGCTCAGCCAGGCGGTCAGCATCAGCATCCCCGCATTGATGATGATCGTGAACAGGCCCAGCGTCAGGATGGTCAAAGGCAGCGCCAGCAGGCGCACAATGGGGCGTACAAAAGCATTGACGACGCCGAAAATCAGGCCGACAAAAAGGTAGGCCAGCACCACGTCCAGGGTGGCGTTGCCGGTTGCTGAGGACCCGTCTTCCCCCAGAGTGATACCGGGCAGGACCCAGCTGGCAACCCAGAGGGCCAGGGCGTTGATGATGATACGGAGCAACAGGCGCATGGCCCAATGCTGGCACAGGGCAGGCCGGTTCCCAAGACACCCCTGTTCCCGGACTGTGGATCATGTCACACGGGCGGGGGTGAATCGGGACTAGGGTTAAGCCATGACCACCACCGAGAATGACATCAATGCTGCTGGAGTTCCGGCACCGGGAATCCGTCCGCGCCCGGTCGTAGACCGTCTGCCGCGCTACACTGCGGGCAAACCGCCGGTCGCCATTGACGGACTGCAAAGCTACAAGCTTTCGTCCAACGAGAACCCGTTCCCGCCGCTTCCCTCCGTGCTGGAGGCCATCAGCGCCCATCCGAACGTCAACCGCTATCCGGACCCGCTGTCGACGGCGCTGCGGACCGAACTGGCCGCGTTCCTTGATGTACCCGCTGAGGATATTGTCACCGGCGGCGGAAGCCTGGGTGCACTGAACCAGCTGCTCGCCACCTTCGCAGGTCAGAACGAAGACGGGGTGCCAGATGAAGTGATCTACCCGTGGCGCTCCTTTGAGGCGTACCCCATCAGCGTGGGACTCGCCGGTGCCCGCGATGTCCAGGTTCCTCTCCGCGCAGACGGACATCACGATCTCGATGCCATGGCTGCTGCCGTCACGGGACGCACCAAGATGGTGCTCCTCTGCACGCCGAATAACCCGACCGGACCGGTTCTGACGCGGGACGGGGTGGAGAGCTTCCTCGCAAAGGTTCCCGAGGACGTGATCGTAGTGATTGACGAGGCCTACGAAGACTTCGTCCGGGACCCAGAGGCGGTTGACGGCGTCGATATCTACCGCCGCCACCCGAACGTAGTGGTTCTGCGGACGTTCTCCAAGGGGGCGGGTCTGGCCGGGCTCCGGGTCGGGTACTCGATCTCACATCCGCACCTGACGCAGTACCTGCGGGTGACCGCCGTACCGTTCGCCGTCTCCCAGATCGCTGAACAAGCCGCGATTGCGTCCCTGCGGCATCACAGCGAAATTGTGGAAAGAATACAAGAACTGGTCGCTGAACGGACGCGCGTCGTGGCGGGTCTGAAGGAACTTGGCTGGGAGATTCCACAGGCGGAAGGCAACTTCGTCTGGCTCAACCTGGGCGAGAATACCCCCGAGTTCGCGGCGCTGGCGGAGCAGCAGGCGCTCTCGGTGCGGGCCTTCGGCACTGAGGGTGTCCGGGTCTCCATCGGAGAGCCAGAGGCAAACACCCGTTTCCTTGCTCTCTGTGCGACCTATACAAAAGGTCCCCGGCTTTCCTAGCGTGTCCTAAGTGCTTTTGTGATCCCTGCTCTCGCTAGGCTGTGTGGAGTAACTTCCACGTATATGTCTTGTCAGGTACTTATTCCTGCACAGGCATATTTCTAGCGGGGCAGGGTCTCAAACCCGCCCGGCGAGGAGAGGTATGGCCTTGGAGCAACTGCCCGCCAGCGAATTCGATTCGGCGGCGCTGGACGATTCCCTCATGCGCGCTGCCGGCAGCCCGCCCGACGGCATGGTTCAGCTGCTGACACCGGACGGAGAGCGGACCGGCCATGAGCTTTATGGCCGCTACGCCGAGGATATCGACGGCGAGGCGCTGCGTTCCTTCTACCGGGACATGTTCCTGATCCGCCGCTTTGACATCGAGGCCACTGCGCTTCAGCGGCAGGGCGAGCTGGTGATGTGGGTTCCGCTCACCGGCCAGGAAGGCGCCCAGATCGGTTCCGGCCGCGCCCTGGCCCCGCAGGACTACGTGTTCCCGACCTACCGGGAACACGGAGTGGCGCTCACCCGCGGCCTCGAACTGTCCCACCTCCTGCGGCGGTTCCGCGGTATCTCCCACGGCGGATGGGATCCGCGGGAAGCCAATTTCCACCTCTACACGCTGGTACTGGCGGCCCAGGTGCCGCATGCGGTCGGCTATGCCATGGGCATGGCCCGGGACCAGCTCATGGATCCGTCACAGCCCGCCGGCGCCACCGTTGCCTACTTCGGAGACGGAGCCAGCTCCGAGGGCGACGTCCACGAGTCGATGGTTTTTGCAGCGTCCTACGATGCTCCCGTCGTCTTTTTCTGCCAGAACAACCACTGGGCCATCTCGGTGCCGACCGAGGTTCAGTCCCGCATCCCGCTGGCAAACCGCGCCCAGGGCTACGGTTTCCCCGGTGTTCGAGTGGACGGCAACGACGTCCTGGCCGTCCATGCCGTCACCCGGTGGGCCCTGGAGCACGCACGCTCCGGCAAGGGGCCGGTGCTCATCGAAGCCTTCACCTACCGCATGAGCGCCCACACCACCGCAGATGACCCAACCAAGTACCGGGTGTCCGCGGATGAGGAAGCCTGGATCGGACGTGATCCGCTGAGCCGGCTGGAGAAGCACCTGCGCACCACGGGCGCCGCCGATGACGCTTTCTTCGCCGCCCTGGCTGACGAGGGAGACGCCTTGGCAGCCAAGCTGCGCGCCGATGTGCAGGCCATGGAGCCGCCGACCTTCGAGGAATCCTTCGCCGGGGTCTATGCGGAACCCCATGCCCTGATCAACGAGGAACAGGCCTTCCACCGGTCCTACGAAGCAGGCTTTGCCGACACCGACGAGAGCACGAAAGAGGCCGGCGCATGAGCACCACGACCATGACCATGGCCAAGGCCATCAACGCCGGCCTGCGGGCCGGCCTGGCAAACGATCCCAAGGCACTGCTGATGGGCGAGGACATCGGATCCCTGGGCGGCGTGTACCGGATAACCGAGGGGCTCAAGGCAGAGTTCGGTGCCGACCGGGTGGTGGACACTCCGCTGGCGGAATCCGGCATCATCGGCACGGCGATTGGCCTGGCCCTGCGCGGCTACCGGCCCGTCTGCGAGATCCAGTTCGACGGTTTTGTGTTCCCCGGCTTCAACCAGATCACCACCCAGCTGGCCAAAATGCACTCCCGCAGCGACGGGGCGCTCAGTGCCCCCGTGGTCATCCGCATTCCGTACGGCGGCGGAATCGGCTCGATCGAGCACCACTCCGAATCGCCGGAGGCGCTGTTCGCCCACACGGCCGGACTGCGCATCATCACACCCTCCAGCCCCCAGGACGGCTACTGGATGATCCAGCAGGCCATGCAGGGCAAGGACCCGGTGATCGTCTTTGAACCCAAGCGCCGCTACTGGCTCAAGGGCGAAGTGGACACGACGGCGCCCTCGGGTGATCCGTACACGGCCCAGGTTCTGCGTGCGGGAACGGACGCCACCATCGTTGCCTACGGGCCGCTGGTGCCGGTGGCGCTGGCTGCCGCCAACGCTGCCGCGGAAGACGGGCGGAGCGTCGAGGTCATCGACCTGCGCTCCATCTCGCCCATCGACTTCGACACGGTCACCGAATCCGTCCGCCGGACCGGGCGCCTGATCGTGACCCACGAAGCCCCGACCTTCGGCGGAATCGGCGGAGAAATCGCCGCCCGCATCACGGAGCGAGCCTTCCTGCACCTGGAGGCGCCGGTCATCCGGGTGGGCGGGTTCCATATGCCTTACCCGGTTGCCGCCGTCGAGGAGCACTACCTGCCGAACATCGACCGGCTGATGGACGCCCTCGACACCGCCTTCTCCTACTAACTGCGCCCCTGACATCCTTCATCCCGCCGGTGCGCCGGCCAACGCCAGATCGAGATTCCATGACTGAGAAAACGTTCAACCTGCCCGACGTCGGCGAGGGACTCACCGAGGCCGAGATAGTCCAGTGGAAGGTCAAGGAAGGCGACACCGTCGCGATCAACGACGTGATCGTGGAAATCGAGACGGCCAAGTCCCTGGTTGAGCTGCCTTCCCCGTTCGCCGGCACGGTCACCGGCATCCTCGTTCAGGAGGGGGAGACGGTGGATGTCGGAACCCCGATATTCCGGGTCTCCGCCGGCGCTCCGGAAGCCGGCGTGCCGGCGCCCGCCGCCGCACCGTCGACGCCCGCGGCCGCAGCCTCAGTACCCGAGTCAGCGCCCGAGCCAGCCCCCGCTGCCCCCGCAGCGCCCGCCGGAGCCGACGCGCCGCCGTCGGCCTCCCTGACCGGCAGCGGACCCAAGGCGGACCCGGTCCGGCGCCGTCCGAGGCGGGCGGGCGTCCGTCCCGCGGGCCAGGGTTTGAACGAGGCCAACGGGCCGGAGACCGGGCAGGCGGATCCCGCAGAGCCGGCACCTGCATCCCCGGCAGCCGCGTCCACGGCAAGCCCCAGCACTGCCGGCCCAGCGCCGTCTGAAACCCGGCCGTCAACCGAAACCCGGCAGCCCACCGCAGCCCCGCGCCAGGCAGCCGTCCAGGACCGCTTCAACCAGCTGCTCCAGCGTGTCCTCGCGAAGCCGCCGGTCCGCAAGGCAGCGAAGGACCTGGGCATCAACCTCGCGGACGTTCCGGCCACCGGCGCCGGGGGAGAGGTGACCAAGCAGGACCTGATCAGTTACCAGGCCCAGCGTGAGTCTGAACAGGATTCAGCCGACACCTTCTGGTCGCCCGCTACCAAGCCGCAGGAACGCAGGATCGAGAGGATCCCGGTCAAGGGTGTGCGCAAGGCTACGGCCAAGGCCATGGTGGAGAGCGCCTTCACCGCCCCGCACGTCAGCATCTTCGTGGATGTGGATGCTTCCCGGACCATGGAGTTCGTCAAACGGCTGAAGGTTTCCCGGGACTTCGAGGGCATCAAGGTGTCCCCGCTGCTGATCCTGGCCAAAGCCGTGATCTGGGCGGCCGCCCGCAACCCCTCAGTCAACGCCACCTGGGCGGAGGATGAGATCCATGTGAAGCACTTTATGAACCTCGGAATCGCCGCCGCGACCCCGCGGGGCCTGATGGTGCCGAACATCAAGGATGCCCAGGACCTTTCCCTGAAGGAACTGGCCATCGCGATCAACAACCTCGCAACCACGGCCCGGGCAGGCAAGACTCCGCCTGCGGACATGCGCGGCGGAACGCTGACCGTCACCAACATCGGCGCCCTGGGAATTGATACCGGTACTCCGATCATCAATCCCGGGGAAGTCGCGATCGTGGCCTTCGGCACCATCAAGCAGAAGCCCTGGGTGCTCGACGGCGAAGTGATCCCGCGCTGGATCACCACCCTGGGTGGTTCCTTCGACCACCGCGTGGTGGACGGCGATCTTTCCGCCCGCTTTATGGCCGACGTCGCAGCCATCCTGGAGGAACCGGCACTGCTGCTGGACTAGGCTCGAGGCCAGGCAAACGATCGGAGAAGCATGGCAATGAACCCCGGACCCGGCGGCAGCGGGCCCAAGATCGACTGGAAACGGACGCTGTGGATCCTCGCGGGCGCCTTTATCGTCTCCAGCCTGCTGATCATCCTCTTCCCCGGCCTCGGCACGCTCTGGCGGCTGGCGATCATGGCGCTGCTGTTCGTGATCGTGGTGCCGATGGTGGACCGCCGGCACCGGAAGTAGCAGGCGGGCGCGGTCCGGGCTAGGACGCCCGGGCCTCAACCGCCCGGCGGATGACCGGCGCGAGCCGGCGGACGCCCTCGGCTATCTCCTCGGGGGAGACGGCGCTGAATGCCAGGCGCAGCTGGGCGCTCGGAGCATCGTCCGGGGTGAAGGCCGCTCCCGGGATGAATACCACCCCGGCCTCGATGGCTTCAGTCAGCAGCGGGTACGTGTCGGTGCCTTCGGGCAGGCTGACCCAGATGAAGAAGCCTCCGTCCGGGACCGTCCAGCTCACGCCGTCGGGCATCTGCTCGTCCAGTGCGCGGAGCATGGCTGCACAGCGTTCGGCGTAAAAGGTGCGTGAAGCCCGGACCCGCCCCATCCAGTCAAAGTCCCGAAGGTACGCTGCGGTGATCATCTGGGTGAGGGGTGAGGGGCAGAGCACCACGGCCTCACAGGCCAGGTAGAAGCGGCGGAAGA
The DNA here is from genome assembly GCF_014836775.1 of Arthrobacter gallicola. GTDB lineage: Bacteria > Actinomycetota > Actinomycetes > Actinomycetales > Micrococcaceae > Arthrobacter_B > Arthrobacter_B gallicola. The sequence continues at coordinate 217,437 of NZ_JACSQD010000002.1, read as the reverse complement.
GATGCTTGGGCACCAGGGCCCAGCCCAGCCGCAGGCCCGGCGCGAAAATCTTCGAGAAGGACCCCAGATACAGGACGTCTTCCGGGTGGTCGGCACGAAGCGGGACCAGCGGTTCCCCGTCGAAGCGCAGCATCCCATAGGGGTTGTCTTCCAGCACCAGGATGTTGTTTTCCCGGCAGATGCGGACGACGGCGCTGCGGCGCTCGGCAGCGAGGGTGATTCCGCTCGGATTGTTGAAGCTGGGGATCGTGTAGAGGAACTTGATCCGTTTGCCGGCATCCTTCAGGGCGCGGATCCGCTCTTCGAGCGCTTCGGGGATCAGCCCGTCGGAGTCCATGGGGACCGGCTGCAGGTCCACCTCATAAGCCTCAAAGGCGTTCAGCGCGCCCACGTAGGTGGGATCCTCGCAGAGCACCACGTCACCGGGATTGCAGAACACCTTGGCCGCCACGTCCTGGGCGGACTGGGAACCGGTGGTGATGACGATGTCCGAGGGGTCGGCGTCCAGGATTCCCTCGGCCGCCATGACTTCGCAGGCCAGCTCCCGAAGCTCCTGCAGGCCCTGCCCCGGACCGTATTGCAGGGCTTCCAGACCGTGGTTGCGGATGATGTCCGCTGCCGTGTCGGCCAGCCCGTCCAAGGGGAGCGACTGAAGATAGGGGCTGCCGCCCGCCAGGGAAATCAGGCCGGGTTGAATGGAGATGTCGAAAACATCCCGGACCGCGGACTGTTTGATGTGGAAGGCCCGGTCCGAGAGCAGGTCATGGTGCCGGTGGGCTGAATCCGTGGCCCGGTCAAGCGCCACCTGTGCTTCCGGGGTCAGCGTCGATCCCGTGGTTTCCTCGAAAGTCATGCCACATCATGGCATTCGAGTTGACCGGGAAGCAACATGCGTTTCCTAGATCCAACCGGCTTTGTGCGCCTTCACCCCGGCCTGAAACCGGCTTTCGGCCTTCAGTTCTTCGAGCATCCACGCAATATGCCGGCGGCAGGTCCGCACACTGATGCCCACCCTGCGGGCGATCACTTCGTCGGAGTGGCCCGCCGCCAGTCCCGCCAGGACCGACCGCTGGGTGCTGTTGAGCCCGGCTTTCCCCGGGTCCTCATCCAGGAAGGGCTCCGCGAGGCTCCACGCGAACTCGAAGAGCATGGCGAACAGGCCGATCAGGTTCGGGTCGCGGATCACCAGTCCGGCGCGGTCATAGGTGTGCAGCTGCCGCGCTACCACGGCAACCTTGTCATCAAAGATCAGCGTGCGGAGAGGGACGTAGGGCAGGGTCCGGAACTCGCCCCCGGCGCCGCTGATCATTTCCACGGCCTTGCGGGTGGGAACGTGGTCCCGGGTGCTGGCGTGATACAGAGTCTGCCTCCGGACCCCGGCGCGAAGCAGATCCAGATCCTTCTGGACGCTTTCCTCCTGGAAGTCAGCGTTGGAGCCGTGCCCGGGCCGGGCAATCAGCACCCGCTCGGACGCTGACCGGCCGTATTCGATGAGGACGCGCTGCACCTGTTCCGGGTCTTCGAGCACCTCCACGGAGGCATCCGCGGATGCCTGCCGGCGGGCTTCGGCGAACGTGGGCACCAGACTAGCCAGCTCCCTGCGCTTGGCGCCGATCCGGGAGCGGAGCTCCAGCATGGCCCGTTCGTCGGGGTCCACAAGTTCGGCCAGCGCGACGTCGGGGGACACCGCTGTATAGACCGGAACATCCGCTCCTTCCGCAAAGAGCAGGCACCGGGAGCGAAGCTCGTCCACAGCCTGGTCAATGGCACGCGTGGTGTACCCCAGAGCGTCCGAGGCTTCGGCGGGGGTCCAGCCAGGATGGGCCACCGCATAGCGGTAGACCTCAACCGACACCTGATCAAGCACCTTTTTCCTCCTCAAACCGCGGCGTAGAGCCCTGGCGGGCCGTTACGTTTGTCAGCGCCGGTGTCTTCTCATCCCTGCGGGCACAAAGCGTTCCGGGTCGAAATTGGAACCCGGAGAAAGTGACATGGCAAGTTAATGCCATTCTCCATGCAAATTCCCAGTTTGGGCACCTAAGCCGGCGAAATCCGTGCTCCCCAGCGCGAGATTACGCGCCCCGCGCCGGGTAACGGGAGTGCTTCGGGCATCAACAGGCCATGACAGGAAGCTGAAATTCGTAACTGTGGACACACCCTCTCAGGGCGGGGGAAGCTTTCGGAGTCAAACACACCCGGCTGTGCAACCAGCCGAACTAAAAAGAGGGGATACGACCATGGAGAAAGCTACAGGATCAACGGTTTCCATCAAGAGCTGGGAATGGTTCTGATTTAGTCCCCTCGCTTTGGGGGAAGAACCATCCAGCAGTACACATATAGACCCGCCCCAGCGGTGGTAACCAGATTTGAACCCGGAGGAAGATCGCCATGAGCCAGCTAACAGCAGTTCGAAACGCCTCGCGAACTAATGCAAGCACTCACTGGTGGACGCTTTCGATCTATACCGGTGGCTTCGATGTAGCGGACGGCATCATTGGAGAACTGGTTACCCCGCTGGCGGCGCAGGCACAGCTCTGGGGAGCGCAGCGATGGTTTTACACCCGCTGCTCTGAACCCTCGAACGCCCACGTGCGGGTGAAGATCCTGGCTCCGCAGGAGACCCTGGACCGGCTGCAGTCACTGCTCGGAGCACTGCAGGAGCAGGCCAGCGGAGTAATCGGTCACCTGAGCGTCACCCATGCCTTCGGGGATCCCGCCAGTGACCGGCTCGGTCCCGGCGGTGCCGAACAGCAGGACCCCCGGGTGGAAGCCGATCTCGCCAAATACGGTGGAGTAGAGGGCCTGTCCCTCGCGGAAGAAGTCTTCGAGCTCTCCTCCGACCTGGGCACCTGGGCCACAGCCCGCTTTCCCAAGGTGCAGAACAGATGGGCGCTGGGCTCCCTGCTTCTTTTCGATTCGGCGCGCAGCATGATGAAGGGCCCGCGCGCGTCCAGCTGGCCGGACCGGCGTCGGCTTTCCTGGGACTATTACTGGGACAGCCATCTGCGCAGCTGCACCGCGGGCTTCGGCCCCCGTGCCGCGAGTGTCCGCCAGGCGATGACAGTCCAGGTCAGCGCCAAGGTCATGCCGACGCACCGCCTGATGGCGGCCACAGCCGCAGAATCCGCGGTTGAGAACTGGCGGCGCCGCTGGTTCCGCACCATGGACACCTACTTGTACCGGGCGGACAAGGCCCGTGTCAGCCGCAGTGCCCAGCACCTCACCGTTTACCAGGCACACATGCTGCTGAACCGCCTTGGCTTGTCGCTCCGTGAGGAAGCGGCCATGGGGCTGTACGCAAGGACCTGGAGCACGGAGCGCGAAGCCCTGCTCCTGGACAAGCACTAGCCGCTCCGGATGGTCCGGGGGGAACATCTTGCAGAAGAAAGAGGTCGCTGCTGTGGCACAACGGAATGAACTGGTTCTGGCCGCGGACCAGAAAGACCTGGGAGCGGTCCTGGGATGCAGTGAAGGCACCGTAGAAGACATGCGGGACATGGGGTACGTCGAGTCCCGTGGCGAGCTGTGGAGCGTCGGGCCGGCCCGTGACTACCTGAGAGATGCTGCCTGGGCAGACGGTCTCTGGGACTGAACTGCACCACAAAACGTCCGCCGAATCGGGACGGCTCCACTGCGGGAGCCCATGACGAAGCGGCGGCGAGGGGTATGACACCCCCAAGGACGGATCTGCCTGTGTCCCCCCTGCAGGCGGATCCGTCCTTTATGTCTGCCGCGGAAAATCTGCCCGCCAAAATCCGGAGTTGTTCAGCACCCTTACTATTTTTAGGTAGGGTGGATGTGGGGCGGCGCGATGCGCCGCTGCAACGTTCCACGAGATGGAGGCTTACATGGCTGATCAGAGCACTTCTGCAGACGGACTGCCCATTCCCGGTGCACCGGCGCCCCAGGCGCCGAGCCTGGCGGAACCAACCGAACCGCGCGAGCCCTTGCCGCCCAAGCCGGACCAGGACGGTCCGGAAACGGTATCCCCCACCGGTGTCCCCACCGGAGCGCCTAAGACTTCCAATGCGCAGTCAGGCCGCTACCTGACCACCGCGCAGGGGGCCCGGCTGCAGGATACCGACCACTCTTTGAAGGCCGGTCCGCGCGGGCCGGTGCTGCTGCAGGACCACCACCTCCGGGAGAAAATCACCCACTTCGACCACGAGCGGATCCCCGAGCGCGTAGTCCACGCCCGCGGTGCCGCAGCACACGGTGTCTTCACCGCCAACGGTGCAGCGGAAGGCATCACCCGCGCCGGCTTCCTCGCCAAGGACGCACAAACGCCGGTCTTTGTTCGTTTCTCCACTGTTCTTGGTTCGCGGGGCTCCTCCGACACCGTGCGCGACACCCGCGGCTTTGCCACGAAGTTCTACACCGATGAGGGCACCTTCGACCTGGTCGGAAACAATATTCCGGTGTTCTTCATTCAGGATGCGATCAAGTTCCCCGATGTGATCCACGCCGGCAAACCGCACCCTGACCGGGAGATTCCCCAGGCACAGAGCGCCCACGATACTTTCTGGGACTTCGTTTCGCTGCACACTGAAGCGCAGCACCACACCATGTGGAACATGTCGGACCGGGGCATCCCGCGGTCCTACCGCACCATGGAAGGGTTCGGCGTCCACACCTTCCGGCTGGTGAATGCCAAGGGCGAAACCTCGCTGGTGAAGTTCCACTGGAAGCCCCGGCTTGGCGTGCATTCGCTGGTGTGGGAAGAAGCCCAAATCATCAACGGCATGGATCCTGACTTCCACCGCCGCGACCTGGCGGACGCCATTGAAGCGGGTGCCTACCCGCAGTGGGACCTGGGTGTTCAGGTCTTTCCTGACACGGAAGAGGAGATGTTCGCGGGTATCGACCTCCTGGACCCCACCAAGATCGTTCCGGAGGAACTGGCTCCGGTGCAGATCATCGGCACCATGACCCTGAACCGGAACACCACCAATTACTTTGCCGAGACCGAGCAGGTTGCCTTCCACCCCGGACACCTGGTCCCGGGCATCGACGTGACCAACGATCCGCTGCTGCAGGGCCGGCTGTTCTCCTACATCGATACGCAGCTGACCCGTCTGGGGGGACCGAACTTCCACCAGATTCCGATCAACCGTCCGCATGCGCCGGTCAATGACATGTTCAGGGAAGGCTTCCACCAGGATGCCGTGCACAGCGGGGTTGCCCCGTATCAGCCCAACTCCCTGGACGGCGGCTGCCCGTTCCTTGCAGGCGCGGACATGGGCGCGTTCATCGACGTGCCCGCTCCGGTGGCCGAATCGCGGAAGGTGCGGGAAAACCCGGCCACCTTCGACGATCATTACAGCCAGCCGCGTCAGTTCTTCCGTTCACTGACGCCGGTGGAGCAGGATCACTTGATTCAGGCGTACACCTTCGAACTGGGCAAGTGCTACGAGGAAAACATCCGGATCCGCCAGCTGCAGCAGCTCGCGAACATCGACGAGCGGCTCTGCGCCGAGGTGGCCGCCGGACTCGGGCTGACCCCGCCGGCTCCGGCCGTGGCGGTGGAGGATGCCGACCCAAGCCCGGCCCTCCGCCAGGTTGGTAAAGCATGGCCCGTTGACGGCCGCGTCATCGGCATTCTGGCTGATGAGACCACCGATCTCGCCGCCTTGGACCAGGTCCGCGCAGCCATTGATGCAGCAAACATGGTCCCGCTGATTATCGCCCCGAAGGGTGGAAAGCTGGCGGGTCAGGTGACCGCGCAGCGGACCTACCTCACCGCCCGTTCCACCGAGTTTGACGCCGTGATCGTTGCCGGGGCGGGCAGGCACGGTGCTGACGACGCCGACAGTCTCGATGCCAAGGCCGGGAACCCGTCCGGACATCCCGCCATCGATCCCCGCGTCGCGATCCTCCTCACCGAGGCATACCGGCACTCCAAGGCGCTGGCCGCCTGGGGTCCGGGCGCAGCGGTGCTGGCGGCGTCGGGCATTCCGGGCGATGCCCCGGGCATCATCTCCACTGACCCCGCACAGATCGTGCCGGCGCTGACGGAACTGCTGTCGCAGCACCGGGTGTGGGAACGCTTCCCGGTGGCCCAGACAGCTTAACCGGACAGTCGGGGGCAGCGGGCCCGGAGCGGAGTAATCCGGCTCCGGGCCCGCTGCTGTGTCCGGTGCCGCCTTCTCCTAGGACGGGTTCCGTTCCAGATGCGGGGGCGGCGAATCCATGGTTTTGATGAGCGTCAGCAGTGCCTGCCGCAGGTCCTCCGTGTCCGGCCTGGCCTCGCAGCTTTGCTTCCTCAGTGCGAGGTCAGCCAGGATCTGCTGGCCGGCCGTGCTCTTGGACCACGTCTCCTGGGACGAGCGGACGGCATAGCCGGCGGTGCGCAGGGCAGCGAGTCCGGCAGCTGCTTTCCCAGGGCTCAGATGTGCCTTTTCGGCAATTTCGGCCACCGGCATTCCGACTGCTGAAAGTGTTCTGAGAATGAGGAGGGAATCCTCGGTCAGGGACAAATCGGCCAAAAAGTGCTCTCTGGCCTGTCCTGAGAGGAGTGCAGCAGCGCCGAGCAGCCGGCTCAGAGTGCCTGCCGCAGGCCCGGGCGGATCAGTGCGCAATGCGCCACCCCGGGGGAGTCCAGCCAGCCGGAACCTCGTGGCCCGCAAAAGTCTCGCAGGCTGAACAGGTGTAGCTGACAACGCCGGGGCCACCGTCGGCCGGCGCGGTGTAGTACTCGTAGATCAAATAGTCGTCGACGCCGCAGTCGAGGCACAGCGGCAAATGCGCCGGAAGGCCCATTTATAACTCCGTAAGGGTGTCCAGAAGCCGTGGCCGCGTCTTGACCGTATCTCGATATCGTAGTATCTAACCTCGGACACGACAATTAGGTGCACTGGGTGCGGGCGTTGGAGCGGGAAAATGAATAATGGATGACCTGAGGTCAGGGACCGCAACGGCGGCCCAGCTGCAGGATCTGCTGGTGCACCACGAGGACGTTTTGGAGTTCCTCCAGCAACTGGCCAGGCTCAGTTCATCCTCGCTGTCCTCCAGGGGAATGGTGTACTGCGGCATCACCCTGCAGCGCTCCCGCGAACTGAGTTTCACGGTGGCAAGCAGTGACAGCACTGCGCTGGAAATGGATGAAATGCAGTATGCGTTTGATGACGGCCCCTGCCTGCACGCGCTGCGCGTCCATGAGCCGGTTTTTGTCCCTGACACCTCCCGGGACGAGCGCTGGCCGGAGTACCTGCAGCACGTCCTCGCGCAGGGTGTGAGCACCATGTACGCCGTCCCGCTGGACCTCGAGGGGCACTCACGTGCAGCCCTGAACCTCTATTCCCGCGCCCCCGGGGTGTTTGATGAGGAGTTCCAGCGCGTGGCCCGTACCTACGCGGCCGAAGCGTCCCTGGCCCTCAGGCTGGCGGTGCGGATGTCCCAGCGCGCCACCACGGTGGAGGACCTGCAGGCCGTGCTCCAGTCCCGCACGGACATCGACCTGGCCGTAGGCATCATCATGGGGCAGAACCGCTGCACCCAGCGCGAAGCCTTCGAAACGCTGAAACGTGCCTCAAACAGCCGCAACCTTAAGCTCAAGGTCCTGGCCGGCGAGTTAGTGGCGCGGCTGAACGGTGCTCCTTCCGAGACACACTTCCAGCCCTCCTGACCGAACGTCCGGGGGAAACCGCACTCCGCTGCGCGGGCTGGGAATCATACGCCTGATCCATGCCGGCCTTAAAATCCGGTTCCGGGCAGTGTGTAATCCGAAAGCGCAAACGGGACGCAAATCACGGTGTGGCGCTCGTCTCCCCTAGCATTTTAGGAATGCACCTCAAAGACCGGATCGAAGATTCCACCATGAGCCGGCGGCAAGTCGGAATCATTGCAATTTGTACAGCCCTCTACATGATCGACGGTTTCGACGTTCTGGTCATGGCCTTCAGCGCAGCCGACGTCTCCAGGGAATGGGACCTCAACGGCGCCAAACTCGGTTTCCTGCTCAGCGCGGCCCTGGTCGGCATGGCGGTCGGATCGATCTTCGTTTCGACGATCGCGGACGTCATCGGCCGGCAGAAGACCCTCCTGATTGGTGTCTGCGTCGTCGCCCTCGGCATGCTTGGGGCGGCGTTTGCGCCGTCCTACGAAGTGTTGCTGATCCTGCGCGTTCTCACCGGCGTCGCCATCGGTACTCTGCAGGCCACCATCAACGTTTTCGCCTCGGAATTCTCCAACGCCAAGCGCCGTTCCACGGCGCTGGCCATTGTCAGCATTGGCCAGCCGATCGGCGGCGTCCTGGGCGGCCTGATCACCGGCCTGCTGATTACTGCCTTCGGCTGGCGCTCCGCGTTCCTTTTCGGAGCCCTCGCCACCCTCATCATGATCCCGCTTGTCCTGAAGGTCCTGCCGGAATCGATTGATTACCTGGCCGTGCGCCGTCCCGCTAATGCTCTGGAGCGCATCAACAAGACTCTGCGCAGCATTGGCCAGGACCCCGTCAGCGAACTGCCGGATCCGGGACCGCGCAGCGAAAAATCCCGCTTCGCCGACGTCCTCACCGGGGCCAATGCCCGCCGGACCATCCTGCTCTCGCTGGCGTACTTCATCCTGATGGCCAGCTTCTACTTCGCCAACTCGTGGACGCCGAAGCTGATCACCGCCAGCGGTTTCAGCGCTCAGGACGGCATTAATGCCGGCGTGCTGTTCAGCGTCGGTGCCATCGCAGGTGCCGTTACCCTGGGGGTCTTCGGTGCGCGGTATGAGATGCGCAAGGTCCTGGCGGTCTTCTTCGTGGTCGGTGCTGCCACGTTCGTGGCCTTCGCGAACTCCACCGAGGGGTCGCTGCCACTGGCTCTGTTTGCCGCCGCGCTGGTGGGCTTCGGGTCCAACGCTCCGATCGCCGGCATGCTGGCGATCAGCCCCACCTATTACGACTCGGAGGTCCGCAGCACCGCCCTGGGCCTGGTCATCGGGATGGGCCGGGTCGGCGCCATCGTGTCCCCGATCCTGGCGGGCACCTTGATCGACGGCGGCTGGACGCCGGGAGACCTCTACTTCCTCTTCGTGATTCCGATGGGTCTTGGCGCCGTCGTGATTTCGATGCTCGGGGCACCCGTGCTCCGCAGTGCGGCAGCCAAAGTACCGGTAGCCCACTAAGTTTCTTCCCCGAATCACTTGCAACAGGCCGGCAGCCCCGCAGGGCTGCCGGCCTGTTGCGCAGTTCGAGCAGGCTCTGGTCAGCCGGAGACCAGCTCTGACCAGCCGGCGGCCAGATCCAGGCCGTGGGCTTCGGAAACCGAGTGGTGGGCCACCTTGCCGCCAGCGATGTTCAGCCCCCGGGCCAGGGCCGGGCTTGCTTCGAAGGCAGCCCGCACGCCCTTGTCTGCCAGGGCGACGGCGTAGGGCAGGGTCACGTTGGTCAAGGCGTAGGTGGAGGTGTTCGGCACGGCGCCGGGCATGTTGGCCACGCAGTAGAACAGGGAACCGTGGACCCGGAACGTCGGATCCTCATGGGTCGTGGGGCGGCTGTCCTCGAAACATCCGCCCTGATCCACGGCGATGTCCACCAGGACGCTCCCGGATTTCATCCGCGCGACCATGTCATTCGTGACCAGCTTCGGGGCACGGGCGCCGGGAATCAGCACCGACCCGATCACCAGATCCGCGTCCAGCAGGGCACGCTCGATTTCGAAGCCGTTGGAGGCCACCGTCTTGATCCGCCCGGCGTATTGGGCGTCCAGTTCCCGCAGCCGGTGAATGTTGATGTCCAGCACGGTGACGTCCGCGTGTGCGCCCACGGCTACGGCGGTGGCATTCGTGCCGGCAACTCCGGCGCCCAGCACCACTACCTTTGCAGGGCGCACCCCGGGGACACCGCCCAGCAGCAGGCCCGGTCCGCCGGCGGGTGCCATCAGGCACTGCGCGCCCACCTGCACCGCCAGGCGCCCGGCGACCTCCGACATCGGTGCGAGCAGGGGCAGCGCCCGGCCCTCCTGAACGGTTTCATAAGCGATGGCGGTCACCCCCGCATCGAGGAGCGCGCGGGTGAGTTCCGGAGCCGCGGCGAGATGCAGATAGGTGAAGAGGATCAGGCCGGGCCGGAAATATCCGTACTCCGCGGCGATTGGTTCCTTGACCTTCAGGATGAGGTCCGCGCGGTTCCAGACCGCTTCCGCGGCGGGAACGACTTCCGCTCCGGCGGCCTTATATTCCGTGTCGGTGATATTCGATCCGGTACCCGCGCCGGCTTCGATCAGGACGGTATGGCCGCGCGCACTCAGCTCGTGCACGCCGGATGCGGTAATCGCCACCCGGAACTCGTTGTTCTTGATCTCCTTAGGGATACCGATAATCACGTTTAGCTCCGGTCTTCAGGGGGTAACAAAGGGGTGGTGACGCTACTTCTGCCCGGCCGCCTTGGCTGCGCTGGCGCTCCGCTGCGCCTGCAGCCAGGATTCGACGTCGGACATTCGGATGCGGCGGTGCGTTCCGCGGTATTCCACCGGGATAACGCCGGCGTCGGTCAGATTCCGCAGATAGGTGTGGGAGATTCCGGCGGCGGAGGCAGCCTGCGACGTCGTCAGGAGCGGATCATGTCCCGCCTCCGGAACAGCCGCGGGAGCCGCCGCCGAGGAAATGCTCACGGCGTCTCCGGATCCCAGCCTGCGGAGCAGATCCAGGACCGCGTCCCGGGCCGCAGGCGGAAGCCGGAGGGCGGTGCCGTCCACGAAAACAGTGACGTCGCCGGCGTCGAGCGCCCGGGCCAGCGCCTTGGCGTCCTTGCCGGGAAGTGCCGGAGTGGTGGTGGTCCGTTGACTCATGCTGATCATCTTGCCAAACCCGGCGGCCGGGAAACACGAGGCGGCGCTCTTAAGCCCTGCGCGTCGGACTCAGCAGGCGTGCCGGCCTGCCGAAAGGGGCCTCAAAACGGCGGTGTGCCGGCACCGAAATGAAGCTGGAGGTTAAACCGGAAACGGACCTCCGGCGGACGGATGAGTGGTCCGCCGGAGGTCCGTTTCTCAGCTTCGAGAGCCCGGGAGTTAGTCGATCAGCTCATAGGCGGGAAGCGTCAGGAAGTCCGGGTAATCCGGGTCCAGGCTGATCCGGCCAATCAGCTCACTGGCCGGCGCGTAGAAACGGTTGAACTTGTCCTCATCCACTTCTCCGCGCAGCCGCTCGGTCTCCTCAGCCAGGATCCGGGTGACGAGTTCCTCGGTCACGGTCTCGCCGGTGTCCTCCAGGACAACTCCGTTACGGACCTGCTGCCACACCTGGGAGCGCGAGATTTCCGCCGTCGCGGCGTCCTCCATCAGGTTGTGGATGGCGACTGCGCCGTTGCCCGAAAGCCACACAGCGGTGTAGGCAACGGCGACGTAGAGGTTGGAGCGCAGCCCCGCCTCGGTGATGGAGCCTTCGGCGGTGGTGACGTTGAGCAGGTCCTTCGCCGTGACCGAAACGTCCTCGCGAAGCCGGTCCACCTGGTTCGGCTTCTCGCCGAGGATTCCGTCGAAGACCTCGCGGCACGTGGCCACCATGTCCGGGTGGGCCACCCAGGAACCGTCGAAGCCGTCGTTGGCTTCCCGGGTCTTATCCGCGGTGACCTTCTCGAACGCCTTTGCGGTGATCTCCGGTTCGCGCCGGTTCGGGATGAAGGCGGCCATCCCGCCCATGGCGAAGGCGCCGCGGCGGTGGCAGGTCTTGACCAGCAGCTCGGTGTAAGCGCGCATAAACGGTGCGGTCATGGCGACGTCGGCCCGGTCCGGGAGCAGGAAGTCCTTGCCTGCGTCGCGGAAGATCTTGATGATGCTGAAGAGGTAGTCCCAGCGGCCGGCATTCAGGCCCGAGGCGTGGTCCCGCAGCTCGTAGAGGATCTCCTCCATCTCGAAGGCGGCGGGAATGGTTTCGATCAGGACGGTGGCGCGCACTGAACCCTGCGGAACGCCCAGGAAGTCCTGAGCAAACACAAAGACCTCGTTCCAGAGCCGGGCTTCGAGGTGGCTTTCCATCTTGGGGAGGTAGTAGTACGGGCCGTGGCCGTTTTCCAGCAGCTGCTTGGCGTTGTGGAAGAAGTGCAGGCCAAAGTCGACCAGCGCGCCGACAGCCGGTTCGCCGTCGATAAGCACGTGCTTCTCCGGCAGGTGCCAGCCGCGCGGGCGCATCACGACGACGGCGAGCGGCGCGTCGGTGCGCAGCGCGTATTCCTTGCCCTCGGGGGAGGTGAAGGACAGCTCGCCGCGGGCGGCCCGGTACAGGTTGTACTCGGCGTCCACCACGTTGTGCCAGGTGGGGGTGGATGCGTCTTCCAGATCAGCCAGCCAGACCTTGGCGCCGGAGTTCAGGGCGTTGATCGCCATCTTCGCCGGGGAGGCGGGGCCGGTCATTTCGACCCGGCGGTCCTGAAGCGCCGGCGGTGCGGCTGCAACCTTCCAGTCCCCTTCGCGGATTTCAGCGGTTTCGGGGAGGAAATCCAGGGAGCCGCCGGCAGCGACAGCTTCGCGGCGCGCTGTGCGGGCGGCGAGAAGGTCATTGCGGGTGGACGCGAAGCGCCTGTGCAGCTCCTCGACGAACGCCAGGGCCTCGGGGGTCAGGATGGTTTCGGCACCCTCTGCCGGGTTCGAATCGGTTACTTCAATGGCCATGGCCTTACTCCCTCTTGCAGGTCTGCTTTGTCGAGCTGGTCCGCCAGTTGATGCAACCGAGGACTGAAAAATGAAAAAGTTCTTCCGTATCGTGAATATACGGCGTCTGACAAGGGAATAGCAAGGGTTGCGGGCCGCATTTTCCGGAGATTCCCGGCGGCTAGGATCGGGGGATGCGAGTGAGAACAGCCCGGGCCAGGGCCGCGGGAACCACTGCCACCCTGCTTGGCGGCAGTGCGGAGCTGATCGACTTCCTGCTCCCGCTCTGGGCCGGTGCAGCGCTGGGATTCTCCCCGGCTGCGGTGGGATCCCTGATCGCCGTGGAACTGGGTGTTTCGGTGCTGGCGCGTCCGATCGCCGGCCGGCTGGTGGACACACGCCGGAGGACGGTGGTGGCTGCGGCCGGGGCTCTGCTCTACGGACTGAGCTGTCTGGGCTACGCATTGGCCGCGGCTCCGCCGCACGCCTTCGCGGCCGCCATCCTGGGCGGGACCGGCGGAGCACTGTTCTGGATTGCGGTCCGGGCAATCACGGCCGAAGACCTGGGACATGACCCCGGAGCCCTCGCCGGGCTGCTCTCCTCCGAAGCTCTCGGATCCTGGTTTTTCTGGATTCCGGCGATGGTCCTCCTGCCACTGGCCGGTTTCAGCGGAATTTTCGCTGCGCTCGCCGCGGTCTGCGCCACGGCGGCCGTTCTGCTGCTTCGCGTTCAGCGCGCCTTGCCCTCGCAGGAATCCCGCGCCCCGCAGGCCCAGTCGCTGCAGGCCCAGCCTCCGCAGGCGGGCGCCGAGACTGGCGCAATCCACGGTGCGGGTAGCGGAAAGCCGCTGACACCGCTGCTGCTGGCCGCGTTGATCACCGGTGCCGCGGAGGCAGGCGTTGGCCTGCTCCTGCTGCTTCATCTGCAGAACTCGCTGCAGTTAGTCGTGTATCAGATTGCGCTCGTCTACCTGCCCGGCGGTATAGCGCTCACGGTTCTGCCGCGCATCCTGCACAGGTTCGTCGAACGCCACGGCCGGCGGAAGGGGTACGCCGTCGCGTCCGTGGCGTCGGCCCTCACTGCAGCGGGACTGGCTTTCACTCCCGGTCCGCTGGCGATCGCCGCGCTCTGGACGCTCACAAGTGCTTCCTGGGCCATCCTCCTGCCGATCCAGCGTGCCGTTGCCGCGGAGGTCAGTGCGCCCCGGACCGGCCGGGGTCTCAGTCAGCTCAGCAACGCGGAGCTCCTTGGCGCGGCCGCCGGATCCCTGCTGGCCGGTTTGCTGTACGACGGCGGCACCTGGGCCCTGCCGTGCCTCGTCTTCGCCGGGATCATCCTCAGCGGAGCCATCCTGGGGCCGCTCGCGCTGCGCCGCCTGGGGGTTTGTGACCGGCCGGCGCCTGAAGCTGAAGCTGCGGCCGCGGACGGCGGCCCGGCCGGGAGCCAAGTGTAGCAGGCTCGAACCCGGGGTACGGAGAATCATCCGTTTTGGGAGAAATCGTCCTGTTTGGGATTTCCCTGCCGCCGCGCGCCGGAGGGAATTCCCAAACCGGCCGGAAATTCCCAAACCGAAGGGAAACCACGCCACAAACCGGCCGGGAATTCCCAAACCGGAGGGAACCCATGCCACAAACCGGCCGGAAACCCCCAAACCGGAGGGGACCCACGCCACGAACGGGGAGTGGACCCCGACCCACTCCCAACCCGGCGCTACGCTCCAGGGGCACGCTCAATCGCCAGCACGGTCACATTCACCGGACCGGTGGTGATGCCCGTGGCGTGGAGGGCCTGGGCCACCCGCTCCCGCACTTCGGCAGCGACGTCCAGCGCGTTCCAGGCAGCATCGGTGGCCAGGTCCACCTCGATTGTTGCCGTGCCGTCGTGGATCTGGGCCACGACGCCGTCCCGCAGAGTGGGAGCATCAGGGTCTCCGGAATGGCGGGCCGCCCATCCCGCCGTCGTGCGCCAGGACTGGGTGGCACCCAAACGGAGCCGGGCAAATACGTGGCTGCGGGCGGTAGCCAGCCGCAGCACTCCCGGTGTTTCCCTCGCCGCGCGTGCGGCGATGCCTGCCACCAGGGCGCTGTCCACCAGCTGGCCGTGAAGGGGTTTGTCGGACACTGTCCCACCTTCCAATCCCCGGGCACCGCGTCCGGTGTTTCACCGCAGGACGGGTGCAGCGGCGGCTGATGCTGCCGGTTCTGTAAATATGACACCGGCGCGGTGGAAGCGGAACCTGCTCCGCGGAAGAGGAATATCCGTGTCCAGAGCCCGAATAGTCCCGGCGGGAGTGACGGTACGGGCTTTTGGTCGTCTTAATGGAGATAGGCCATTCGGCCCGGATCCGCATCGAGCAGGAGATGAGTGTCATGGCAGAAACCGCCAGGAACCCTGGACCATCATCCGCCCCGGCCGCAGAAGCGGTGTCAGGCGAGCGTGCCGGCAGCGATCACGAGGTGGAGCAGCAGCGCCGCTCGGGGCCACTCCACACGCCCAGGGGAGATACAACGATCGAAGAAACCGTGGTGCAGAAACTGGCCGGCATGGCCACCAGGGAAGTTCCCGGCGTCCACGCGATGGGAAACGCGGCCCGGCGGGCTTTCAGCGCCGTCACGGACCGGATCCCCGGTTCACAGACCAACGTCAGCAACGGCGTCACTGTGGAAAAGGGTGAACGGCAGGCCGCGATAGACGTGAGCATCATCGTTGACTACGGCTTCTCCATCGTGGAAGTCAGCCAGGCCATCCGCCGGAACGTTATCCGCTCCGTGGAGAACGCAACCGGACTGGAAGTTCTGGAAGTGAACGTTAACGTCACGGATGTGCACCTGCCCGGAGAGTCCAGCGACGAGGGGGACGACGCCGGCAAGAAGGCGCCCTCCAACCGTTTGGAGTGACGGGAATCCGCCCGGTATGCGGCGGTTCTAATCTAGGGAACTAAGGAGAACACCATGTCTGCAACAAGATGGTGCGTGGCTGTTGGTCTGGTTCTGGGGATCGTGCTGGCCTTCGGCGGATGGTTTGCCTTTTTGGTGACCATCCTCTTTGGGCTGATTGGACTCCTGGTGGGGCTGACGGCTGACGGCAAGCTCGACATGGCCGGGTTGTTTGGCCGGGCCTCAAGCCGATGACCACCACGGAGGTGCCTGCTTCCGGCCGTTCCCGCCGTGATGTGGGCAGCCGGGGCAGCACGTCCATGTCCAAGAAAGTGCTGGAAAAAATTGCCAGCCAGGTAGCCCGGGACGAGACTCAGGCGGGCGGGACCTCCGGCGGTTTCCTCGGTATCGGCTCACGGGCGGACTTCACGGCCCGTCCGGATGCCGACGTCGAACTGGCCGGGAACATCGCGAGCCTCAAGGTGACAGTGGGACTGGAGTATCCGCTGCCGCTGCGTCGGGCAACGGACCAGCTGCGCCAGCGCATCGCCGAGAGGGTCACGGAGCTGACCGGGGTGCAGGTGAGGCAGGTGGACATCACGATCGCCTGGCTGAGGCCGAGGTCCCACAGCTCCGGCCGAAGGCAGCTGCTGTGAGCCGGCAGGGGGCGCCTCCCGTGGCGCTGCGCCAGCGTCCGAGCCGCTCGGTTCCCGCGGTCATCTGTGCCGCGGTACTCCTTGCCCTGGGCGTCGTGCTGGTCTGGGTGGCTCTTGTGCGCCTGACCTCCGGATCCTGGCCGGAGCCGGTTAAGGCTCCGCTCACCTGGCTTGCGGGCGTGAGCTGGGATGAACCCGGGATCTGGGTCCTCGGGTCCGTGACGGCCGCCGTCGGGCTGATCCTGCTGCTGGCCGGCATCGTTCCCGGCCGGTATCACGACCTCGGTGTGCGCCTGCCGGCTGCGCAGGAGCCGGATTCCGAGCACGCGGTGGAAGGGGACGCGGCAGTGGTGATGTCCCGCCGTGCGGTGGCGCAGCTTGCCGCTGCCACCTGCGAACACATCGACGGCGTCTCCTCCGCCTCGGCGACGGCAACGGACAAGGAGGTGCGGGTGTCCGTGAACACCGCCCTGCATGACACCCGGGATCTCCACCGCTGGGTCGGCGACGGCGTCCGGTCACGGCTGGTTGCCTCCGGCCTGGACCCGGCGCCCCGCGTTAAGGTTTACATCCGCTCCCGGGATTGACCCGGGACCTGCCAGGAACGGAAAGGACGCGCCATGCGACACCATGCGGGGGCGATGAACCGGACGTGGCTGGTCATTATCGGTGTGCTGCTGCTGGCAGCGGGGGTCTTCGCGCTGCTGGTTTCCGCGGGCTTCCTGAACCAGTTCACCGGCGGAACGCTGCCCGGCGCCCAGTCGCCGGTGCTGGAGCAGAGTCCCGAGACCCTGCTGGCGCCGGACTGGGTGGCGCCGGCCGTGCTGATAGGCGGGCTCATTCTTGGGATTTTGGGCCTGTGGTGGATCCTGGCCCAGATTCCCCGCCGGCGCGAAGCCTCCGGCTACCGGCTGCAGGAAGATCCGGCCAGCGGTATTACCCGGTGTGATCCCGGTGTCCTGGCCGGCGCCGTTGAGCACGACGCCAACCGCATGCCCGGCGTCGTCAATTCCTCCGCGCTGCTGCGCGGCACGGCCGCGGCGCCGGACCTTGCCCTGCGGGTAACCGTCAATGAGCGGGCAGATATCCAGGAGACCCTGCGTCGGATCCGCTCCGAGGTCCTGCCCAACCTGAGCCTTGCCCTGGAAGCCCCACTGCACTCTGTGGGT
This sequence comes from Arthrobacter gallicola, assembly GCF_014836775.1. Classification (GTDB taxonomy): domain Bacteria; phylum Actinomycetota; class Actinomycetes; order Actinomycetales; family Micrococcaceae; genus Arthrobacter_B; species Arthrobacter_B gallicola. The sequence continues at coordinate 200,163 of NZ_JACSQD010000002.1, read as the reverse complement.
ATCCAGCTGGAAGTCAGCGGCAAACCGGCCCAGCTCGGCAGCACCGTCGAATCGACCGGAACGGTGGTCTACTGAGCGGACGGCGAGTCCAAATCGTTACTCAGGCAGGTGCCCGGATTCGGCCCGGTCAGGTGTTCGCAGCGGAAACGAGCCGGTAGCGTGACCGGCATTTCGGCAAACCTGCTCATGAACGGGTCCACGGTGATGGTGCAGCATTACAGAGAAGCGCTTCCAGCGAACGACTATCCGATCTGCGTGACCTGCGGCATGCAGTACTCCGAACCGCGGGCCAGCTGCCCGGTGTGCCAGGACGAACGGCAGTATGTGCCGTTATCCGGCCAGGCCTGGACCACGCTCTCCCGGCTCCGCTCCGGAGCGCGCCGGGCCAGCGTGCACCCGCAGGGGCCCGGGGTGCTGGGCATCGGGTGCGAACCCAAGTTCGCGATCGGGCAGCGGGCACTGCTGGTCAAAGCCGCAGACGGCAACGTGCTCTGGGATTGTGTGCCGTACCTGGATGAAGAGCTGATCGACATCATCAACGCCGAAGGCGGGCTGTCAGCGATCGCGATCAGCCACCCGCACTATTACTCCACCATGGTGGACTGGGCCCGCGAGTTCCAGGTTCCGGTGTACCTGCACGCCGCGGACCGGCAGTGGGTGGGCCGCAGCGACCCGGTGCTGCAGTTCTGGGACGGCGACCGGCTGGAGTTGGCCGCAGGCCTGGTCCTGTACCGCCCGGGCGTCCATTTCCCGGGCGGCACGGTTATGCACTGGCAAGATGATCCCGACGGGCTGGGTGCCCTGTTCAGCGGGGACATCATCCAGGTCATCCCCGACTTCACGCACGTGGCCTTTATGTACAGCTACCCCAACCTCATCCCGGAGCGCCCGGACATTGTCGAGGCAGCCGCGGAGCTGCTGGCGCCCCTGGCCTACGAACGGCTCTACGGCGCCTGGTGGGACTTCATCCTGCCCCGGGCCGCGGACCGGATAGTCCAGGACTCCGCTACCCGGTACCTGAAGTTCACCCGCGGCTAAGGGCCTTAACGGCTTCCCGTTCCGTGGCGGCCATCGCCTGGTATTCGGCCACCCGCGCCTGGTGCAGCGGCGTGCGGCGCAGCAGCGCGTAGGCACCGCCCAGCAGGGCAAACCAGATCGGTGTAACCAGCAGGGCCATCAGGGTGTCCGGCTGGGTTGTCAGCGCCCACACGATGAACGCAAAGAAAGCCAGCACCACGTAGACCATGACCCGGCCGCCGGGGAGCTTGAACTTCGATTCGGTGTGCAGGTGCGGCCGGCGGCGCCGGTAGGCGAGGTAGCTGAGCAGGATGATGGTCCAGACGAACATAAAGCAGAGCGCCGAAATGGTGGTGACCAGGGTAAAGGCCGCGCTCACCGATTCGCCCGCGTACAGCAGCACAACCCCGGCAAGCAGGAACGTGCAGGAGAAGAACAGGGCGTTCTGCGGAACCTTGCGCCGGGACAGCCGGCTGAACGCGTGGGGGGCGTCGCCGTCGCGCGCCAGGCCGTAGACCATGCGCGAGGTGGAATAGATGCCCGAGTTTGCCGACGACGCGGCGGAGGTCAGCACCACAAAATTGACGACGGCGGCAGCGGTGCCCAGCCCGGCGAGGGTGAACATCCCGACGAACGGGCTCTCGTCTGCAGTGAAGTCCGTCCACGGGATCACCGACATGAGGATGACCAGTGCGCCTACGTAAAAGAGCATGATGCGCAGCGGAATGGAGTTGATGGCCTTGGGCAGGTTCTTGGTCGGGTCCTTGGTTTCGGCGGCGGCGGTGCCCACCAGCTCAATGCCGACGAACGCAAACACAGCGATCTGGAAGCCGGCAACAAAGCCCATGGGACCGGTGGGGAAGAACCCGCCGCTTTCCCAGAGGTTGCTGAAGCTGGCCTGTTCGCCCGGGCCGGAGGAGAACCCGGTCAGGATCATGACCAGGCCCACCACGATCAGCGTCAGAATAGCCACGATCTTGATCAGCGCGAACCAGAATTCGGTTTCACCGAAGGCCTTCACCGTGGGGAGATTCAGTGCGACCAGGAGCACGATGCAGGCCAGCGCCGGGATCCAGAGCGGTGCACCGGCCCACCAGAAGGTGACGTAGTGGGCGATCGCCACGACGTCCGCGATCCCGGTGACCACCCAGCAGAACCAGTAGGTCCAGCCGGTGAAGAACCCCGCCCACGGGCCGAGCAGGTCCGCGGCGAAATCGCTGAAGGACTTGTATTCCAGGTTGGAAAGCAGCAGCTCGCCCATGGCCCGCATCACGAAGTACAGCATGAAGCCGATGATCATGTAGACGAAGATGACCGAGGGACCGGCAACGGAGATGGTCTTGCCGGACCCCATAAAGAGGCCGGTGCCAATGGCTCCGCCGATTGCGAGGAGCTGAATATGGCGGCTGGACAGCGACCGTGAGAGATCCGGGTCCTTGGAACGTGAAACCTCTGAGGACTGCGCCGTGCTGGAAGGGCGGGTGGAGCTACCTGACATGGAGTTCTTTCTCGTAGGCACCAATTCGTGGCACCGCCGCCAAGACACGCTGCCGTCACCGGATTACCAATGGAGCACCATGAGATGCGGCGTCGCCGCCGATCATTTCAGTCTCCGGAGTGCCCGAGGACATGTCAATTTGAGACTTTCGGCGGACTGGCTTATACGCGGGCGCGGCGGTTTCGGCAACGGTCTTGCGTCATACCTTGAAGGCACCGGTGCAGCCGACTAGAGTCAACAACGCAGCAACAACTGAATATGCCTTTATCAGCCGTGGCGGGAGAGTCCTGCAGCAGCGAACCACCGACGCCGCGGGCGCCGTAGGAGCAAACCCTCCCCGGGAATCTCTCAGGCCCCTGTACCGCCACAGCGAGGCAACTCTGGAAAGCAGGACCGGATCACTCCGGATCCTCACCGACGGTGCAAGCGGCTAACTCCCGCGGAATCTCTCAGGTCCAATACAGAGCGGGGAGGAACCAATCGTCTCATCGGCGTACCCTCGCCCGCCTTTTGGAGCCTCCACATGACAGCAGCACCGTCCACCGCAGCCTTCGTCGACCGCCACATCGGTGCGCGCGCGACAGAAACCGACGCCATGCTCAAGGCCGTCGGCTACGACACCCTCGACAACCTCGTGGACGCTGCCGTTCCCGCGGCCATCCGCCAAGACGCGCCGCTGGTGCTGAACGCGGCCCGCAGCGAACAGGAGACCCTGGCCGAGCTCCGCCGGATCGCCGGCAAGAACAAGACCGCCGTGCAGATGATCGGCCAGGGCTACTTCGACACCCACACCCCGCCGGTGATCCTGCGCAATGTGGTGGAAGACCCCGCCTGGTACACCGCCTACACGCCGTACCAGCCTGAAATCTCCCAGGGCCGGCTCGAGGCCCTGCTGAACTTCCAGACCATGGTCCAGGACCTCACCGCCCTGCCCGTGGCCAACGCGTCCCTGCTGGACGAAGCCACCGCCGTCGCCGAGGCCGTGCTGCTGATGCGCCGCTCCAATAAGGCGAAGTCCGAGGGCAAGATCGTGCTCGACTCAGATGCGCTGCCGCAGACCATCGCGATCGTCCGCGGCCGGGCCAGGGCCCTGGGCTTCGATGTCGAGGTCGCTGACCTCTCGGCGGGCCTGCCCGACGGCGAGATCACCGGCGTTGTGCTGCAGCAGCCCGGTGTTTCCGGCGCTGTCCGGGACCAGTCCGGGATCATCGCCGAAGCCAAGGAACGCGGTGCCCTGGTGACCGTGGCAGCTGACCTTTTGGCGCTGACTCTGCTCACGCCCCCCGGCGAGCAGGGCGCGGACATCGCCGTCGGTTCCGTGCAGCGCTTCGGTGTTCCGCTGTTCTTCGGCGGACCGCACGCTGCGTACATGGCCGTGCGCAAGGGCCTGGAGCGCTCGCTGCCCGGCCGCCTGGTTGGTGTCTCCAAGGACTCTGCCGGCACCCCCGCCTACCGTCTGGCGCTTCAGACCCGCGAGCAGCACATCCGCCGCGAAAAGGCCACGTCCAACATCTGCACCGCGCAGGCCCTGCTGGCCATCGTGGCCTCGATGTACGCCGTCTATCACGGTCCCGAAGGGCTGAAGGCGATCGCGCTGCGTGCCAACGGCCACGCCCGTGCCCTGGCCACGGCCCTCACCGCGGCGGGCGTCGAGCTGGTTTCCGACACCTTCTTCGACACCGTGACCGCCCGTGTTCCCGGCCGTGCCGCCGAAGTGGTGGCCGCCGCCGAGGCCAAGGGCATCAACCTGCGCCTCGTCGACGCGGACACCGTGGGTGTCTCCGCTGACGAAACCACCACCGACGCCGTGATTGCCGACGTCGCTGCCGCCTTTGGCGCAACGCCGGCTGCTTCCTCCGCCGACGCGGCCGGGTTCGAGCTGCCGGCTGAACTGCTGCGCACCTCCGAGTACATGACCCACCCGGTGTTCTCCTCCTACCGCTCCGAAACCCAGATGCTGCGCTACCTGCGCCGCCTCTCGGACCGGGACCTGGCCCTGGACCGCACCATGATCCCGCTGGGCTCCTGCACCATGAAGCTCAACGCCACCGCTGAGATGCAGGCCATGACGTGGCCTGAGTTCGCCTCCATCCACCCGTTCGCCCCGGATTCCCAGACCGAGGGCTGGCGCGAACTGATCGCGGATCTGGAGGCCCAGCTGGCCACGATCACCGGTTACGACCAGGTGTCCATCCAGCCCAACGCCGGTTCCCAGGGCGAACTGGCCGGCCTGCTGGCAATCCGCGGCTACCACCACTCCCGCGGCGACGAGCAGCGCAACATCTGCCTGATCCCGGCCTCCGCCCACGGCACCAACGCGGCCTCCGCGGTGCTGGCCGGCATGAAGGTCGTCGTTGTTGGCACCGCCGGCGACGGCGCGATTGACCACGCTGACCTGCGCGCCAAGATCGACGCGCACCGCGAGAACCTCGCCGCGATCATGATCACCTACCCCTCCACCCACGGGGTGTACGACGACGACGTCCGCGACGTCTGCGAGGCCGTGCACGAGGCCGGCGGCCAGGTCTACATCGACGGCGCCAACCTCAACGCTCTGGTGGGCCTGGCGCAGCCGGGCGAATTCGGCGGCGACGTCTCCCACCTGAACCTGCACAAGACCTTCTGCATCCCGCACGGCGGCGGCGGACCCGGCGTCGGGCCCGTGGCAGCCAAGGCGCACCTGGCACCGTTTATGCCCGGCAACGCGGCGGCCTGGGACGGCGGCGAAGACATTCCGATCTCAGCCTCCCGCTTCGGCTCGGCCGGCGTGCTGCCGATCTCCTGGGCTTATGTCCGGCTGATGGGCGGCGAGGGCCTGACCTCTGCCACCAAGAGCGCCCTGCTGGCCGCCAACTACGTGGCCGCCCGCCTGAACGACTACTTCCCGGTGCTTTACACCGGCAAGGGCGGCCTGGTGGCGCACGAGTGCATCCTTGACCTGCGCGACCTGACCGCCAAGACCGGCGTCACCGCCGAAGACGTCGCGAAGCGCCTGGTGGACTACGGCTTCCACGCACCCACGCTGTCCTTCCCGGTGGCCGGCACCCTGATGGTCGAGCCCACCGAGTCCGAGGACCAGGGCGAGATTGACCGCTTCATCGACGCGATGATCGCCATCCGCGCCGAGATTGACCAGGTTGCCGCCGGTGACTTCGCGGTCGAGGACAGCCCGCTGCGCAACGCCCCGCACACCGCCACCGCGGTGGCCGCGAATGAGTGGGACCGCTCCTACCCGCGCGAACAGGCTGCCTTCCCGCTCCGCAGCCTGCGGACGGACAAGTACTTCCCGCCGGTGGGCCGCATCGACGGTGCCGCGGGGGACCGCAACCTGATCTGCTCCTGCCCGCCGATCGAAGAGTTCGAAAACTAAGGGGATCGCCGCTATGACTGAGCAGTACACCGCGCTATACGAAGAGCACAAGCGCCTCGGCGCCTCCTTCACCGACTTCGGCGGCTGGCAGATGCCGCTGAAGTACAGTTCCGAACTGGCTGAACACCACGCTGTCCGCAAGGCAGCCGGCCTCTTCGACCTCTCCCACATGGGGGAAGTCCGGGTCACCGGCCCGCAGGCGGGGGCGTTCCTGGACTACGCACTCACCGGCAAGCTCTCCGCCATGGCGGTGGGGCGCGCCAAATACTCGCTGATCACGAACGCCGACGGCGGGATCATCGACGACCTGATCAGCTACCGGCTGGCCGACGACGAGTACCTGGTGGTGCCCAACGCCGGAAACGCCGCCGTCGTCGCCTCAGAACTCGCTGCCCGCGCCCAGGGCTTCGACGTCACGGTCGCGGACGAAACGGCAGCCACCTCGCTGGTGGCCATCCAAGGACCCATTGCCCAGGCGATCCTGCTGGACCTGGTCCCCGCCGAAAACCGGGACACGGTCACGGGCATGAAGTACTACGCTGCCGCGGCGGTTCCCCTGCACTTCGGTGAAGTGACGGGCAGCTTCCTCGTGGCCCGCACCGGCTACACCGGCGAGGACGGCTTCGAGGTCTACGTTCCCAACGACGTCGCCCCCGCCCTGTGGCAGGCACTCCTCGCCGCAGGTGAAAGCCGCGGTCTGGTTCCGGCGGGCCTGGCCTGCCGCGACTCGCTCCGCCTCGAGGCCGGCATGCCGCTCTACGGCAACGAGCTCAGCCTGGAGCTGGACCCCTACGCAGCCGGCCTCGGCGGCGTCGTCGCCCTGTCCAAGGACGGCGACTTTGTAGGCCGCGCAGCCCTGGAAGCCAAGAAGCAGCAGACTCCGGCCCGCAAGCTGGTTGGCTTGAAGGGTTCCGGCCGCCGTTCGGCCCGCTCGCACTACCCGGTCCTGAAGGACGGCCACCCCATTGGTGAAGTCACCTCCGGTGCGCCCAGCCCAACCCTCGGCTTCCCGATCGCTCTCGCCTATGTCGATGCCGCCCATTCCACCCCCGGCACTGAGCTCTCTGTCGACCTCCGCGGAAAACCCGAATCTTTCGAAGTGGTCGACCTTCCGTTCTATCAGCGAGAAAAGTAGTACTGACAAGAGGCACCAACCACGGGTCCACAAAGCCGGGCGGTGTGTCGGTGCCTAGCCAGCGCGGGCGGTGCGGTGTTTCGTGTAGCCCCGCATCGCCGAGCGAGGAACGAGCGAGGTGTCTAAGGGGCGGCGAAATGCCGCGTCGCCTGCCGTACGCCGCGCACCAACCCTCCGCACCCGACCTAGACTTTGAGTTAGTTCACAAGACCTATTTGAAAGGCACACATTATGAGCAAAGTTATTGAAGGCCTCCGCTACTCCGCCGAACACGAGTGGGTCGACTCCTCCAGCCCGGTCAAGGTTGGCATTTCCGCCGTCGCCGCTGACGCGCTGGGTGATGTGGTTTACGTTGACCTTCCCGCTGTCGGCGACACGGTGACTGCAGGCGAGACCTGCGGCGAGGTTGAATCCACCAAGTCCGTCTCGGACCTTTACGCCCCGGTTTCCGGCACCATCGTGGAGATCAACCAGGAAGCCGTGGACAACCCGGCCATCCTGAACGAGGACCCGTACGGTGCCGGCTGGCTGTTCACCGTTGAGGTCACGGAGGAGGGTGAGCTGCTGAGCGCTGCCGAGTACGCAGAAAAGAACGGCGGCGAGCTGTGACCGATTTCCTGAACTCCCACCTCGCGGAGATCGATCCCGAGGTCGCCGAGCAGATTGACAATGAGCGCCGCCGCCAGCAGGACGGCCTGGAGATGATCGCCTCCGAGAACCACACCGCGGTGGCCATCATGGAAGCCCAGGGCTCGGTGTTGACCAACAAGTACGCCGAGGGCTACCCGGGACGCCGCTACTACGGCGGCTGCGAGTACGTGGACGTCATTGAGCAGCTGGCCATCGACCGGGCAAAGTCCCTGTTCGGAGCCGGTTTCGCCAATGTTCAGCCGCACTCCGGTGCCCAGGCCAACGCTTCGGTGATGCATGCGCTGATCCGTCCGGGTGACACTGTGCTGGGGCTTTCCCTGGCCGACGGCGGCCACCTCACGCACGGCATGAAGATCAACTTCTCCGGGCGGCTGTACAACATCGTTCCCTACGGAGTGGACGAAGCCACCCACACCGTGGACATGGATGACGTCGCGCGCCTGGCCCGTGAGCACAAGCCGAAGCTGATTGTCGCCGGTTGGTCCGCGTACGCCCGGCAGCTGGATTTCGAAGCGTTCCGCCGTATCGCGGACGAAGTGGGCGCCTACCTCATGGTGGACATGGCGCACTTCGCCGGACTGGTGGCCGCGGGGCTGCATCCCAGCCCGGTGCCGCACGCCCACGTGGTTACCTCAACCACGCACAAGACCCTCGCCGGTCCGCGCGGCGGCATCATCCTCTCCAATGACCCGGAGATCGCCAAGAAGATCAACTCCGCCGTGTTCCCGGGTCAGCAGGGCGGGCCGCTGGAGCACGTGATCGCCGGCAAGGCGACCGCACTGAAGATCGCCGGCACTCCCGAGTTCCGGGAACGCCAGGAACGCACCCTGGCCGGTTCCCGGATCCTCGCCGAGCGGCTGCTTGCCGACGACGTCGCGGCCAAGGGTATCTCCGTGGTCTCCGGCGGCACCGATGTGCACCTGGTCCTGGTGGATCTGCGCAATGCGGAACTGAACGGCCAGCAGGCCGAGGACCGGCTGGCGCAGATCGAGATCACGGTGAACCGCAATGCCGTGCCGTTCGATCCGCGTCCGCCGATGGTGACTTCCGGTCTGCGGATCGGCACGCCGGCACTGGCCACCCGCGGTTTCGGCGAGGCAGCGTTCCGTGAAGTCGCGGACATCATCGCCCTGGCCTTGATTGCCGGGGAGGATGCGGACCTCAGTGCGCTGAAGGACCGCGTCCACGCCCTGGCGGCAGCACACCCGCTGTACCCGCAGGTCGCCGACCTTGCAGGAGCACCAACCCGCGTCTAAGGAGTCCTGATGGCTGTCGGCGTTTTCGACCTGTTCACTGTTGGAATCGGTCCCTCCAGCTCCCACACCGTGGGGCCGATGAGGGCCGCCGCTGCCTTCGCACGTGAACTGGACGCCGCCGGCCTCCTGGACTTCACGGCCGGTCTCCGCGTGGATCTGTACGGGTCCCTCGCGGCGACCGGCCGCGGGCACGGCACCATGCCCGCGGTTCTGCTGGGGCTGGAGGGTTTTGCTCCGGAGGAGATCCTGCCGGAGCAGGTGGAGGAACGGCTCGCCGCCATTGAGTCCTCGGGCAAAATCAACTTGGGCGGCCAGTACGGCGGCGGAGTCCTGCTGCCGTACAGTATCGAGGACATCGTACTGCGCCCGCTGACCGTCCTGCCGCGGCATACCAACGGCATCCGTTTCGCGGCCACCGGCGCCGGCGGGGAAGTGCTGCACGAAGCCACGTACTTCTCGGTCGGCGGCGGGTTCATTGTGCGCGACGGCGAAGAAGATGACGCCGCCCGCGAGCTCGCCGCGTCCAAGCAGCAGCTTCCCTACCCCTTCCGGACGGCCGCGGAACTGCTGGAACACTGCACCGCCAGCGGGCTGCCTCTCAGCGGGGTCATGCTGGCCAACGAGCTGGTTTCCCGCTCGGAGGAGGAGGTCCGGTCCGGTCTGCTGCATATCCGCGATGTGATGGAAGACTGCAAGAATTCCGCAATTTCCCGCAGCGGCCTGCTGCCCGGCGGGCTGAACGTCCGCCGTCGGGCACCGCAGTGGCATACCCGGCTGCGGCAGGAGGACCCCACCCGGGATCCGCGGTTCTGGCAGGAATGGGTCAATCTGGTGGCCCTGGCCGTCAATGAGGAAAACGCTTCCGGCGGGCGGGTGGTCACCGCGCCCACCAACGGCGCCGCCGGGATCATTCCCGCCGTCCTGTTCTATGCAACCCACTACGCGCCCGGCATGGACACGGCCACGCAGGAGGAGAAGGACGACGCCGTGGTCCGGTTCCTGCTCGCCGCCGGCGCCGTGGGGGTCCTCTACAAGGAGCAGGCCTCCATCTCGGGGGCGGAGGTGGGCTGCCAGGGCGAGGTGGGATCGGCGTCGTCCATGGCAGCGGCAGGGCTGGCTGAGATTCTCGGCGGGACACCGGAACAGGTGGAAAACGCGGCAGAGATCGCCATGGAACACAATTTGGGGCTCACCTGTGATCCCATCGGCGGCCTGGTGCAGGTCCCGTGCATTGAACGCAATGCCATCGGTGCCGGGAAGGCGGTTAATGCCGCCAAGATGGCGCTCTGGGGCGACGGCGAGCACCGGGTCTCACTGGATGAAGTGATTGTGACCATGCGGGAAACCGGCAAGGACATGAGTTCCAAGTACAAGGAGACAGCCATGGGCGGCCTCGCCGTCAATGTGGTGGAGTGCTGACACGCTCCGACGGCGGCGGGTTGAGCGCCCCGGTGAACGGTGATAGACCGTAAGGACGCTTAGTAACCTGCCGACCGGAAGGAATGCACCATGGCCGAACGCGGAAACAGCACCCACGGACGCCGCATGGACGAGGAACTGAAGCACGAAACGCAGAACCTCACCCGCAGAGCCACCCCGGACACCACTCAGGAATGGCGTAATCCCGAACCGCTCGCCGATGACACCGACAGCCCCGAAGTTCAGGCCGCCATGGGCACCCCGCCCCCGGACCGCCCGGAAACCGAAGAGTGGGTGGGCCAGGCGGAAGGGGAGGACTAAGCATGCCGAAGACCACCGGGAGTGGTTCCGCCAGGAAAAACGAGCTGCCTTCCACCCTGCAGAGGTCGGACCAAAAAGCGCAGGACACGTTTGCGAAGACCTACGATTCGGCGCTTGACGAGTACGGCGACGAGCAGCGGGCCGCGCAGACCGCTTACGCCTCGCTCAAGCGCACGCATGAGAAGGTCGGCGACCACTGGGAGGCTAAGGACTCCAGCGGACCATCGGATCAAAAGGCGGCGGAGGGCCGGAAATCCAGTGCCCAGACCGCCGGCGGGGTGGACGCCAACGCTACGAAGGACCACCTCTACGAGGTCGCTGCCCGGCTGGATATTTCCGGGCGTTCCAGTATGACCAAGGAGGAGCTGGTCACCGCCATCCAGAAAGCCAACGAGAAGAAAACCCGGGAATCCCGCGAAAAATAGGTCTTCAGCCCGGGCCGAGGAACGTTCATCCCGGCCCAGGAAAGGTCAGCCCCGGCCGAGGAAGGGCATGCCGGCCGCGGTGAGCACCACGGAGCCCGGGTTTGCCGCCGCGGGCAGTTCAGCCATAAACAGTACTGTCCGTGCGGCATCTTCCACCGGGAACGTCGGTTCCACCCGGCGGCTGCCGTCGGGCTGCAGTGCGCCGCCGGAGGTGATGCCGTCCAGCAGGCCGGTGGCGGCATTACCAATGTCGATTTGCGCGCAGCTGATCCCGTAGCCGCGTCCATCCAGGTCGATGGCCTTGGTCAGGCCGGTCACCGCGTGCTTGGTCGCGGTGTACGCAACGGCCAAGGGGCGCGGAGCAATGGCCGAGATCGAGCCGTTGTTGATGATCCGCCCGCCCTGCGGATCCTGGCGCTTCATCTGCCGAACCGCAGCTGCGGCGCAGAGCATCGTCCCAGTGAGATTTACTGCAATCGTGTTGTTCCAGTCCGCCAGGGTGATTTCGTCCACGGCTCCTGCCGGTCCGAAGCTGCCCGCATTGTTGAAGAGCACATCCACCCGGCCGAAGGCCTCGGCGGCGGCGCTGAAGAGCCGCTCGACGTCGTCGGGCCGGGTAACGTCGGCCGGGATCACCAGGGCGCGCGGATCGCCGTCGGCCGTTTCAACCAGCGCCTCTTCGCGCCGGCCGGCCAGGGCCACCTGCCATCCGGCAGCGAGGAACGCCCGGGCGGTGGCCCGGCCAATGCCGGAGCCGGCTCCGGTAATAACAGCGGTGCGGGAATTGTTTGAACTCATGAATACATCCTGCCCCAGCGCCGGGGAGATCTTCCCCGCAATAGCGAAACGGGTCTATTAGTGCCCCAAAGGAAGAGTTTCTGAAGTTCACCGGCAAAAGGATGCGGGAAAGCGTTGACCCGCCGGGAGCCTAAGCCTAGGGTCAACCCAACGTAAGTCCCGATCAGGTCAGGAGCGATCCGGCCGAACAAAAACAAGGGAGTTTTTGTGGGTATTCCGACGGCGCAGTTTGAACAGGTCCTTGATCCGGTAGGCAGTTCCCTGGTGCTCTCAGCCATCCTGGCTGCGCTGCCGCTTTTCCTGCTTTTTGTGATGCTCGGCGTCTTCCGGCTCAAGGCCTATCAGGCCGGGATTATTGCCCTGGTGCTGTCCATTCTGCTGGGTGTCTTTGGCTGGGGAATGCCCTTGGACCAGGCATTCTCAGCCACGGCTCTGGGCGCCTTCTACGCGGTCTTTCCTATTCTTTGGATCCTCATCAACGCGCTCTGGATCTATAACCTGACCGTTGCCACTCCCTGGTTCGATGTCCTGGGCCGGACAATCCGCTCCATTTCCGATGACCTGCGGATCCTGTCCATCCTGATTGCCTTCTGTTTCGGTGCCCTGCTCGAATCCCTGGCCGGGTTCGGTGCTCCGGTGGCGATCTCCGCCGCCATGCTGATGGCTGCGGGCATGAAACCGCTGAAAGCGGCGATGGTGGCGCTGCTGGCCAACACGGCGCCGGTGGCGTTCGGGGCGATGGCTGCCCCGATCATCGCGCTCAACGGGGTGACCGGAATCCCGCTGCATGAGCTCTCCTCCATGGCCGGCCGGCAGACACCGTTCATCGCTCTGGTGGTCCCGCTGATCCTGGTGTTCCTGGTCGACGGCAAGCGCGGCGTCCGGCAGACCTGGCCGGTGGCGCTGGTAGCCGGATTCGTCTTTGGGCTGGCGCAGTTTGTGGCGTCGAACTACTTTGTGGTCGAACTGACTGACGTTGTGGCCGCGGTGGCTACGGTGATCGCCGTCCTGGCCATGCTTCGGGTCTGGCAGCCCAAGGAACTCATCGGTATGACCGGGGAAACGGTCAACGACGAGGCCGAGGGCGTGCGCGGCGAGGGCGCCCATCTGGGGGCCACCGAAGGGACGGACACCCTGACCCGGACCGGCGGCGGGAGCGCTCCCGGTTCCCGGGCAGGCGCAGGAAGCGACGACGGCGGGGAACCGGGCACCGGGAGGCCTCCGGGGCGCAGCGTGTGGCTCGCGATCGCGCCCTATCTGATCATCATCGTGGTTTTCTCCCTGGCGCAGATCCCGCCGATCAAGGCCTGGCTGACCAGCATCGGCGGCGTCACCTTCCACTGGCCGGGGCTGGACGTGGTCAACTCGGCCGGTGACCCGGTGGGCGCGCAGAACCTGCGGTTCGACCACCTGAAGTCGACCGGCACGCTGCTGCTGATCTCGGGCATCCTGACCATGCTGCTCTACCGCATCAAACCGGGCACCGGTGTACGTATCTACGGTGAAACCCTCAAGACGCTGCGCTGGACCATCGTGACGGTATGTTCGGTGCTTGCGCTCTCCTTCGTGATGAACCTGTCCGGTCAGACCACCACGCTGGGCGTAGCGCTTGCCTCCGCCGGCGGATTCTTCGCGCTGCTGTCTCCGCTGCTGGGCTGGATTGGTGTGGCGCTGACGGGCTCGGACACGTCCTCCAACTCGCTCTTCGGCCAGCTGCAGGTGGCAGCGGCCAATGAGACCGGACTATCACCGACCCTGATGGCAGCCTCGAACTCCTCGGCAGGCGTCCTGGGCAAGATGCTGTCGCTGCAGAACCTGGCCATCGCGGCAGCCGCCGTGGGCCTGAACGGCGTCGAAGGCACGCTGCTGCGCAAGCTGATCGGCTGGAGCCTGGGTCTTCTGGTGTTGATGACCCTGCTCATTTGGCTGCAGTCCACGTCCGTTCTGGGCTGGATGGTTCCGTAGCATCCGTCCAGGCAGGCACTACCGCAAGGAGAATGTGTGAGCACCGAGTCTCTGCCCTCCCGCACCGGGGCCGCCGCGTTGACCGGCCCGGCGGCGGCGCTGCTGGCGGAAGCGGCGCATTCCTCCGTACACACCGCTGACCGGGTGGCGGCCGGTACGGACCGGTCAGGCTACCAGCCGCCCAGCCTGCCGGACGGAGTTGTCTACGCGCACGACGCCGGGGAGGTGGCTGACCTCCTGCGGCTGGCCACCGCGCACCGGGTTCCGGTGGTGCCCCGCGGCGCCGGAACCGGGCTGGCCGCGGGTTCCACGGCCCGGGCCGGAGAAGTGGTGCTGGACGTGTCCCGCATGAACGCGATCCTGCGGATCGACCCCGAGGAGCAGCTGGCCGTGGTCCAGCCCGGGGTCCTGAACGCGGAGCTGAATGCGGCTGCGGGGGAGTACGGGTTGTTTTATGCCCCGGACCCGGCGAGTACCGCCATCTGTTCGATTGGTGGGAACATCGCCACCAACGCCGGCGGAATGCGCTGCGCAAAGTACGGCGTCACCCGTGAGGCGGTGCTGGCACTGCGCGTCATTCTCGCCGATGGACGCGAACTGCGCACCGGCCGGGAAACCATCAAGGGGGTCAGCGGGTACGACCTCAACGCACTGATCATCGGCTCGGAAGGCACCCTCGGCATCGTGGTGGAGGCGACCCTGCGGCTGCGGCCGCTGCCCGTGCAGACCGCCACGGTGGCCGCGTTCTTCCCGAACGTGGAGCAGGCGGCCCGGGCCGCGTCCGCCGTCGTCGCGTCCCGGATCCAGCCCTCCATGATGGAGCTGATGGACGGGCAGACCCTGGAAGCGGTGGATGCTGCGCTGGGCACGGATTACCGGTCCCGCGGCGCCTCGTTCCTCCTGGTGCAGACCGATGGCCACGGTGCGTTCCTGGAGCAGGATGTGGTGATGGACGCCGTCGCCCCCTTTGGCACCTGCGAAAAGGCGGTCGACGACGAGCAGGCGGCAGCCCTGGTCAGGGCGCGGCGGGAGGCCATCCCGTCGCTGGAGAAGCTGGGCCGGGTCTCGATCGGAGACATCGGGGTTCCGCGCGGACGCCTGGCGGAGGTGGTTTCCGGGCTGGAGGAAATCTCTGCTCGGACGGGGGTGCGGATTTTCACCGTCGCACACGCCTCGGACGGGAACCTGCACCCGATGATCGTGATGGATCCCGAGGACTCGGTCACGGAAGGCCCGCCCAAGGTGGCGCTGGGGGAGATGTTCCGGCTGGCCAAGTCCCTCGGCGGCACCCTGACCGGGGAACACGGCATTGGCCTGCTCAAGCGGGACTGGCTCGAAGAGGAACTCGGCGGTGTTTCCCTGGAGGTTATGCACACCATCCGGGCCGCCCTTGACCCGCTGGGCATCCTGAACCCGGGCAAGGCGATCTAGGGGCTTAACCGACAGGTGCCGCCTCCCCTCAGGGAAGCGGCACCTGTCGGTGTCTCAGTACAGCTAGCGCTTAGCCGGAACGGGATCCGTTCCCTCAGCGTCCTGCTCCGCACCGGCGTCGTGCAGATGCGGGTGGCGGCGTTCCAGCGAGGCGCCCTCGACATCGACATCCGGCAGGATCTTGTCCAGCCACTTCGGCAGCCACCAGGCCTTGTCTCCGGCCAGGTGCATGAGCGCCGGGATCAGCAGCATCCGGACAACGAACGCATCCAGGAGCACGCCGAACGCCAGGGCAAAGCCGATGGGCCGGATCATCGCGCTGTGGGAGAAGACGAACCCGCCGAATACCGAGACCATGATGATGGCCGCGGCGGTCACCACGGACCGGCCGGCCCGCACACCCTGGACGACGGCGACGCGCGACGGCGCGCCGTGGGCGTAGGCCTCCCGCATGCCGGAACCGATGAACAGCATGTAGTCCATGGCCAGGCCGAAGAGGATGCCCACCAGGATGGTCGGCAGGAAATTCAGGATCGGGCCGGGGGACTCCACATTGAAGACGCCGGCAAGCCAGCCCCACTGGTAGATCGCCACCACGCCGCCAAGGGCAGCGAAGTAGGAGAGCACGAACCCGAGTGTGGCGATGACCGGAACGTAGATGGACCGGAACACCAGGATCAGGATCAGCAGGGAGAGCCCGACGACGACGCCCAGGTAGATCGGCAGGGCGTCGGAGAGCTTGTCCGAGATGTCGATGTTGCCGCTGGCGGAGCCGGCGACACCGATTTCGTAGGTACCGTTCAGCGGGGACATGTCCCGCAGGGTGTGCACCAGGTTCTCGGTGGACTCGCTGGTGGGCCCCTCGGTGGGAACCACTTGGAAGGCCACGGTGCTGCCGTCTTCGGAGGAGCCGACGGGCGCGACGGCGGAGACGCCGTCCTGGTCGAAGAGAATCTGGGCGATCTCGGCCTGAGCTGCCGTGGCTTCAGCCTCGGTGGGCTCGTCCGGCAGCTCGGCGACTACCAGCAGCGTGCCGTTCTGGCCTTCACCGAATTTCTCCGACAGGGTTGAGTACGCCCGGTACTGGGTGGAGTCATGCGGTTCGGAGGAGCCGTCCGGCAGCCCGGTCCGCAGTTCCAGCGCGGGGACGGCGATGAACAGCAGGGCAGCGATCGCCGCCACGGCGGTCAGCAGGGCGCTAACCGTGGACATGGGCTTCACCGGGGCAGCCGCGGCGGCGGGTGTGCCGTCCTCAGTTGCGGAGGAGATGGACGCGCGTTCCTTTTTGCTCAGGATGCGCATGCCAACGAGCTTGAGCAGTGCCGGAGTCAGGGTCACTGCGATGAGCACGGCGATCGCAATACAGGCGGCGCCCACGGTGCCCATCAGGCCCAGGAAGGGGATGCCGCTGATGTTCAGGGCCAGCAATGCGATCAGCACGGTGGCGCCGGCGAAGACGACGGCGTTGCCGGAGGTGCCGTTGGCCAGGCCAATGGATTCTTCGAGGTCGAAGCCGTTCTTGAGCTGGCGGCGGTGCCGGTTGACGATGAACAGCGTGTAGTCAATGCCCACGGCCAGGCCAAGCATCAGGCCGAGCACGGGGGTCACGGAAATCATTTCGACGACACCGGAGAACGCCAGGGCGCCGAGGGCCCCGATGCCTACGCCGATCAGGGCGGTCACCAGCGGCAGTCCGGCGCCGATCAGGGTGCCGAGCATAACCACTAGGACGATGGCCGCGATCACCAGGCCGACAACCTCACCGACGCCGACGATGCTGGGGATGCCCTGGGTGATGTCGGTGGAGAAGTCAGCGGTGACGCCGTCGATCCCCGCGTCTTCGAACACCGCAACCACGGCGTCCTTGGTTTCCTGGGGGATCTCCATCTGGGTGTCCTCGAAGACCACGGTCAGGACCGCCGTGCTGCCGTCCTCGGAGACCATGCGGATTTCCTGGGCCATGTTCAGCAGTGCCGCGGCCTGTTCCAGCTGCGGTGCCTGTTCTGCGGCCGTGGCGGCCTGGGCCTCCAGCTCCGCCCGTCCGGCGTCGAGCTGGGCCTGCTGGGCATCCAGCTGCGGGGCGGCCATGGGGAGCATCCCGGCTGCTTCAACCTGTGCCCGGGCGGCGTCCAGCTGTTCCTGGCCGGCGTCGAGCTCAGCCCGCGCAGCCTCTATCTGCTGCAGTCCGGCGTCCAGCTGCGCCTGGCCGTCAGCGACCTGCCGGGCCTGTTCCTCGCGCTGTGCCTCGGTGGCGAAGGGGTCGACGGCGTTTTCCACGCCGTCCAGGGCCTTGGCGTCCTCGACCAGCGCGCTGATGGCCTCGCGCTGCTCGGCCGTGAATGCGGAGCCGTTCTCCGTCTGGAGCACGATCGAACCGGTGCCACCCGATGCCTCGGGAAGTTCCTGCTGGAGGCGGTCGGTGACCTGGGTGGTGGGGGTGTTGGGTATGGAAATCGCGGAGGAGAGCGTGCCGCCGAACAGTGCGAACGCTATTCCGGCGACAGCCAGCACAGCGATCCACACTGCCAATACGGTGCGTGCTCGCCGGGCGGCGGCCTGTCCGAGGCGGTACAGAAATTCAGCCATTGGAGGTCCTTGCGTGGTTTGCTGCGGAGGGGGTGGTCAGTGTGCGGTGGTGGCTCAGGATGCCCCGGGCGGCGTGCCGGAGCCGTGGCCCGTGCGAAGGGTGGTGACCAGCCGTTGGAGCAGGTCAAGCCAGGCGCCGCGGGATTCGGGCGTGTCCACGGCTCCCGTCTGGGCGTTCCAGCGTTCGTAAAGGACACTCACCCCGCCGGCGAAGGTGCCGACGAGGAGTTCGATTTCCAGCGGGTCCACGTCCGGGTAGCGGGACAGCAGCCCGGTGATGACCTGGTTGCCCGCCATGGTGACGGAGCGGAACGCCAGGATGGCTTTTTGGGATGAGGACCGGCTGTCCGCGCGGCCCAGGACCTGCGTCAGGTAGGAGACCGCCTCGATGAATTCAGCCGAGCTGACCAGATCCACCAGATCGTCCAGGGGTGAGCGTCCTTCCGGGGCCGGGCCTGGGGGCAGGATGAGAACAGCCCCCACGATCCCGGTTCCCACCTCGGTGACGACGTCATCCAGGGACGCGAAGTGGTTAAACACCGTGCGGCGGGAAACATCCGCGCGCTGCGCGAGTTCCTCCACGGAGAAGTCAGTGCCGCGCCGTTCGGAGAGCAGTGACGCGCAGGCATCGATGATCGCCTGCCGGTGGCGGCTCTTTAAAGCGGCCCGGCGGTCCGGGACGGAACAGGCTGGAAGCACATAACTACACTAAGTGCATGGTTGCACTGGGTGCAAACGCCGATGCGGGTCTGCGCCGGCAGCGCAGACCCGCAGCGCTACCGGGCTGGCAGGGGTGGGGTCAGGGTCCGGCGCAGGGGGCACCCGGGGATGATGAACCAGCACAGGGCGGCGGCCGCTGCGAGGCCGGTGGCTGCGAGGCCGACGGCGTAATTGGCGGGGGAGGGGAGCTCCTGAACCAGGACGAAGACGCCCATGGCCAGGACGAAGAACCCAAAGCCCTTGCGCAGTGCGGCTTCGGGGACGCGGCTGCTGAGGCGGGCACCGATGAATGAGCCAAGGATCGCCGCCACGGTGACACCGCCCACCAGCGCCCAGTCCAGGGAGACGGTGGTGAGGTAGCCGCCAAGCCCGGCGAACGACTTCATGGCGATAACAACCAGGGACGTGCCCACCGCTACGGGCATTGACAGCCCGCCGAGCAATGCGAGTGCCGGGACAACCAGGAATCCGCCTCCCGCACCCACCAGGCCGGTGACCAGGCCAACGGCTAAGCCTTCGCCGATGACTTTGCCGACAGGCAGGTCACCTTGCCGGGGTGCATCCGGGGCGTTCCTGCGGCCGCGGATCATCGCGAGGGAAGTGGCAACCATCATGAGGGCGAAGGCAATCATGAGGATGGTTCCGGGGATATGTCCGCCAAGCAGGCCGCCGCCGAAGGCTCCGGCCATGCCCGCGGCGCCGAAGACCAGGCCTGTCCGCCACCGCACACGCTTCCCGCGGGCATGATGCACAGCGCTGACCGCACTGGTCGCCCCGACGACGAAGAGGGAGGCCGCGATGGCTTCCTTCGGGTTCATGCCGGCGACATAGGTCAGGATCGGAACAGTGAGGATGGAGCCGCCCCCGCCGAGCAGGCCGAGTGAGATTCCGATCAGCACCGATAACAGGAGCGTCAGTAGGAGGGGAAGAGTCATGGGGATCTCTTACTGCTCCTGCGGTGCTGCGGGGAGCTGGGCGAGAACGGATTCAAGGGTCGGTTCGTCCCCGGTTCTGTTCCAGGGCATCGCGGACAGTGCCTTGCCCATGGCGCAGGTGTTGGTCGCTGCGGAGAACGTCAGGCCGGCGCCGATAACGCCGGTGAGGGTCCGGACACGCGGTGAGAGGAATTTCCCGCCGGCCAGCCCGGCGACTACCAGGGAACCGGCGGCCATACGCACCTGGCGTTCCAGCGCCCAGCGTTTGGACCCTTCGATGATGGGGCCTTCCGCCTCCCGGAAGCCGGGAACCCCGCCCACCAGCACCTGCGCATCCTCGAAACCGGCCGCGGCCAGGTTCTTCCGGGCTTCGGAGGCACGCACTCCGGATTGGCAGACGAGGACGACTGCGGACCGCAGCCGCGGGACCAACTCCCCGGCGTGTTCAGCAAGCAGTGGTAGTGGAACGTTGCAGGAGCCCTTGATGTGCGCTGCCTCGAATTCAGCGCTGGAACGCACATCAAGGACGAGGGCATCAGTGCCGGTGGCGAGCCAGGTCTTGAGCTCGGCGGCGGTGACGGTCTGGGGTGTGGGGTTCATGGGGTGTGTCCTGTCTGAGGGTCTGGGGGTCTGGGGTCTGAGGGTGTACTGGACTATCCGGCGGTCCGGGCCTGCTGCCATTCGGCCCAGCCCGCGTAGCTGCCGGCCAGTTCAACGACGTCAAACCCCGCCCGGCGCAGGGTGGAGGCCGCCACTGAGTTGCGGACCCCGGACTGGCAGTAGGTCACGATGACCCCGTCAGTGGGCAGCTGGCCGGTGTTCCACAGCACGCGTCCGGCGCTGAGCTGCTGCGAACCGGGGATGTGCCCGGCGGCGTGTTCAGTCTTGTTCCGCACGTCCAGCATCAGGGCCGGATCAAAGGCCTCCAGATCGGCAGGGGAGACGGTGCGCGGCGCCACAACGGGCAATCCGTCCAGGGAGGTGAGGTATCCCGCCACGTTGTCGATGCCCACACGTACCAGGTGGTCCCACAGTGCGGTGGCAGTTTCGCTGTCCGGCGCAAGCAGCACCAGCGGGCGCGGGTCGGACTCCGGGTCCACGGCCCACGCGCCGAAACTTGCGGTCTTGGTTCCGGCCGGAATGTTGAGGGCTCCGGGTACCGTGCCCTCGTGGACCTGGTGGTGGCTGCGGGTATCAACAAAGCCCAGCGTGTTGCCTGCCAGTCCCTGGGCGACACTGTCGGCCGAAAGTTCGGCCAGTGGTGCGCGTTCGCCCAGGATGGCGGGACCCTGGCGGTTTTCACGCTTCATCCGGCCGAAATAGGCGTGGGCATCGGGCTGTCCGGCGAGCAGCTCGGTTACAAACCCGGCCTCGTCATCGGCTGCGAGGTAGGGGGCCCACCAGGCGAAGCTGCGCTCATAGCCAACGGTGGAGGATGGGATGGCACCCAAGGCCTTGCCGCACGCGCTGCCGGATCCGTGGGCGGGGTAGACCTGAATGTAGTCCGGCAGGACCAGGAATTTCTCCTTCAGGGAGACGAACAGGTCATGTGCCCCGGCAAACCGGGTGTCGACTCCGCCGGCGGCTTCGTCCAGCAGGTCCGGACGGCCCAGGTCGCCCGAGAAGACGAAGTCACCGGAGAGCAGGAATCCCGGCTCGTTACTGGAGGCGCCGTCCGTCACGAGGAACGCGAGGTGCTCGGGGGTGTGTCCGGGGGTGTGCAGGGCCTTGATGCTGAGGTTTCCCAGTGTGATGGTGCTCTGGTCGAAAAGCCGCTCAGCCTCGAAGCCGTACTGCCAATCCTCCCCGCCCTCGCCTGAAACGTAGGTGGCGGCGCCGGTCGCGGCCGCCAGCTCACGGGTCCCTGAAAGGTAGTCGGCATGGATGTGGGTTTCGGTGACGGCCGTGATCCTCATGCCGTTCTTCTCGGCAAGCTCCCGGTAGACCTGGATGTCGCGCCGGGCGTCCACCACGATGGCCTCGCCCTTGGCCTGACACCCGATGAAGTAGCTGGCCTGCGCGAGGTCCTCGTCATAGATGCGCTCTAACAGCATGTTCTCTCCTGGTATAGCTCGAATGACGATACCCCTGGGGGTATCCGTATGCCATCAACGCTAATACCCCTGGGGGTATCGGTCAAATGGCCATCCAGGCGGGTCCGAACCAGCTGTGCACGCACAAGCGGCGACCAGCCCCGTCATCGAATGGGGTCGATCGCCGCTTTTTCAGCGGTTTCGCTGTTGCCTCAATGTGAGCGTGGCACATACTCCCGGGGGTATGTTTGCATCGGTCCGGGAAACCCCTGGGGGTATAGAATGAGCGAAACGGCAACCACTGAAAGGGCCCGCCATGGAACTGGAAGCGGACACGATGAAACCGGCAATCAACAGGCTCAAGCGGGCTCAGGGGCAGCTGAATGCCGTGATCCGTATGTTGGAGGAAGGCAGTGACTGCCGGGCAGTCGTCACCCAGCTTTCCGCGGCGTCCAAGGCCATCGACCGGGCAGGTTTCTCGATCATCGCCACCGGACTCGAACAGTGCCTCAAGAGCGAGGATCCCACGGCCGACAAGGCGGACATGGAGAAACTCTTCCTCACCCTCGCCTGAGCCCGGCCGAATCCAAGGCAACCCCTGCTTCCCGCAGCGCCAGGTACACCCGGTCCCGGGCGAAGGGCGGCCGGTTGAACCGCAGCCCGGTAGCATCCCGCAGTGCATTGGCCAGTGCCGGAGCCACCGGGTTGAACGGGCTCTCGCTCATGGACTTGGCGCCCAGCGGGCCCAGGGAATCGTTGGTGGATGCGAACAGCACCTCCGTCCGCGGCACGTCGGCGAACGTGGGAACGTGGTACTGGCGCAGGATCCGGGTCTCAACCTCCCCGGCATCGTCCACCCGCACCTCTTCGTAGAGCGCACCGCCGAGGGCCTGGGCCACCCCGCCCTCGATCTGCCCGCGGCACTGCATCGGGTTGACCACCACGCCCGCGTCCGCAGCCTGCACACTCTGCAGGATCCGGATCTCGCCGGTGCCCGGATCCACCGCTATCCGGAAACCCTGGACGTTGAACGCCACTGACCGCGGCGTTCCGCCCCAGCGGCCCTCGGCAACCAGCTCCACCCCGGCCTCCTGCGCCCGCAGATAGACCTCGGCCAGCGGTACGCGCTCGCCGCCGCACTCCACGGCGCCGTCCTCCAGGGACACCTGGGCCGAGGTGTTGCGGAACAGCGACGCCGCGAAGCCCTTCAACCGGGTGGCCAGTTCCGCCGCGGCAGCCAGGGATGCCTTGCCGGCGACCACCGTGCCGGTGGAACCGTACGCACCCGTGTCATGGTCCACCAAATCTGTGTCCGACTGCCGGATGACAATGTTCTCCGGGCCGGTGGACAGGGCGGTGCCGGCCAGCTGGGTGTGGACAGTGGTGGTGCCGTTGCCGAACTCGGCCGTGCCGACGTCGAGCCCGTACCGGCCGTCGGGCCGCAGCGCGATTCGGGCATGGGACACATGCCCGCGCGGCGGCACCGTGTCGATCATGGCGACGGCGGTGCCGGTGCCGACCAGCCAGCCCGGGCCCAGCGATTCCCCGGATCGGTCCGGGTCCCGGGCGCCGGCGTCGAGCGCGTTCCGCACGAGGTCCACGCACTGGTCCAGGCCGTAACTGCCGTACAGCACGTCTTCGGCGGCCGCGGGGGAGGTTGAGAGCATGGCGTCTCCCTCAACCACCAGGTTGCGCCGTTTGAACTCGAGCGGATCCAGGTTCAGGGAGCGGGCCAGCTCATCGAGGGCGGATTCGATGGCGAAGACCATCTGGCTTAGCCCGTAGCCGCGGAAGGCGCCGGAGGGCACGGTGTTGGTGTAGACCGCCCGGGCGTCAACCTTCTTGTTGGCGCAGCGGTAGACGGCCACGGATTCCCCGCAGCCGTGGAACATCACCCCGGGTCCGTGGTTGCCGTAGGCGCCGGTGTTGGTGGTGACATCAACGGCCAGCGCGGTGAGCAGCCCGCCCGCATCCGCCCCGGCGCGCACCCGGACCCGGAACGGATGCCGGGTGGTGGTGGCGGTGAACTGTTCCTCGCGGGTGAGTTCCAGCTGCACCGGTTTGCCCAGCCGCAGCGCCGCGAGCGCCGCGATGTCCTCCACCAGGACTTCCTGCTTGCCGCCGAAACCGCCGCCCACCCGGCCGGACACCACCCGGACCCGATCCTCCGGAAGGTCAAAGACCCGGCACAGGGTGCGCCGCACCAGGAACGGCACCTGGGTGGAGGTCCGCACCAGCAGCCGCCCGTCCTCGTCAAAGGACGCAATGGCGGCATGGGTTTCCAGGGCGGTGTGCTGCAGGCGCTGGCTGAAATACGTTCCCTCGTGCACCGCCGCTGCGGCGGCGAAACCCGCGTCCGGATCCCCCAGCTCAGCGTGCAGCTCGGCCACGATGTTACTCGGTGCAGGTGTGCCGACGCCGTTCTCCGCTGCGGCTGCGGCGTGCAGCAGCGGGGCATCCGGAGCCAGTGCATCATCCGGTTCGAAGACCGCAGGAAGCAGCTCATACTCCACTACCAGGGCGCGGACGCCGGCCTCGGCAGCAGCCACGGATGTGGCGGCGACGGCGGCCACCCGCTGGCCCTTGAACCGCACGACGTCGTCCAGCACCCGGGTGTCGGCGGGATCGTCGGTGTGCAGTTCGTGCTGGGCAGTGGAAAACCGCTGAGTGGGCGCATCGTGGTGCGTGAACACGGCCTCGACGCCCGGAACTGCCAGGGCGGCCGACGTGTCGATGGACAAGATCCGGGCGTGGGCGTGCGGGGAGCGGGCCAGCTTCAAGTGCAGCAGGCCCGGGAAGGAACCCGGTGGAAGGTCCAGGGCGTAACGCGCCGCTCCGGTCACGATGGCCGGGCCGGCGGGCGCGGGGATGTTGTGCCCCACTGATGCCGCGGCCCGGTCAGGCGCGCCGGCGTCGGGTTCGGCGGAGCAGCCCGAGCAGCCGGAGCCCGCCTGCCCGCAGATGTTCCGGGTGCCCGAGACGGCGTCCTCAATGGAGCGGTACCCGGTGCAGCGGCAGAGGTTGCCCTTCAGCGCCCGCGGCAGATTCTCCAGTTCCTGCGGCCCGAAGGTGGCTGCGGTCATGATGGCGCCCGCAGTGCAGAACCCGCACTGGAATCCCTGGGCGTCCAGGAACTGCTGCTGCATCGGATGCAGTGTGCCGCCGTCGGCCAGCCCTTCGATCGTGGTGACGTTCCGGCCTTCGGCGCGCCTGGCGGGATAAATGCAGCTGTGCACCGGAACCCCGTCCACGTGGACCGTGCAGGCGCCGCAGTCGCCGGCGTCGCAGCCCTTTTTCACCCCGGTGTTTCCGGCGGCCCGCAGGAAGGTGCGCAGGCACTGCCCGGGCGCGGGTTCGCCGTGGACGGGTTGTCCGTTGACCGTGTATGTCACTGTGCTGCCTCCCGTGCCTGCGGATCAGCGGCCAGTTCGGCGCGGATTTCTTCGCTCAACCGCTCGGTCATGTACTGCCGCCACTGCGGCAGCCCGTGAACGTCGTCGTGGTAGAGCGGGAACTCAATGGCGGCATCCAGTGCCGCGCGCAGCTCGGCCCGGCCGGGAACGCTGCCGAACCGCAGCTGGACCGGGCGCACGGTCGAGGCGGTCACGGTAAGGATGAAGGCCCCGTCCGGATCAACCCGGCCGATCACCAGGACGCCGGAGCGGCCCAGATTGGACAGGGACAGCCGGCGCAGGGCCGTGCGGGCCTGCAGGGCCGTGGCCGGAAGGGTCACGCTGCGCAGCAGCTCCCCGGGAGCGAGGGATGTTTGCCCGTCACCGGTGACCAGCTCGGTGACCGGTTGGGTGCGCGCCGTGCCGTCCGGCGAGAGCACCAGTGCCTGGCCGTCCAGCGCGGCGGTCAGGGAGGTCATCGGTCCGGCGGGAAGCGCGGTGCAGATGTTGCCGCCCACCGTGGAGACGTTCCAGACCTTGAACGACGCCACAAAGGCGTCGCAGCAGGGGCGCAGCAGTTCCAGGGCGGTCCAGTCCGCGGCGGCGGCCGGCAGGTCACCGGCAAAAGCGTACAGTTCGGCCACAGTGCAGGTGGCCGCGATTTCCAGGCCGTCCTCCCGGACGGTGAGCGGTTCCCATCCGGCCCGGGTGATGTCCAACAGCCGCTGCAGGCTCTGGCTGCCGTAGGAGAACAGCACCGTGCCCCCGCCCAGCCAGGCATCGCCGGGGCGCCAGTGCGCCGGGTCGGCGGTGGGGACCAGGTCCGTAATCGTGTTGATGTCCACGCGCAGGGATCTCCTAGCTGGCGGTGAGTTGGGTAACGGGACGGGGGGAGGCATGAATGGGGCCGCTCAGCGCGGACAACGGCAGCCCGGTGGCGCCGGCGTGGCGGGCGGCTGTGATCTCGGCGAACACGGACACTGCCACTTCTTCGGGGGTGCCGGCGCCAATGTCCAGCCCAATGGGGGAGTGCAGCCTGGCCAGGGAAGGACCGTCCATCCCGGCCGCCCGCAGTGCCCGCACCCGCTGCCGGTGGGTCCGCCGTGAACCCATCGCGCCGACGTATCCTGCCGGTGAGCCCAGGGCGGCAGCCAGGGCGGGAACGTCAAACTTCGCGTCGTGGCTGAGCAGGCACACCACGGAACGGGCATCCAGGCGGCCCGCAGCCTGTTCGGCGCGCAGCAGGGTATCCGGCCACTGCACGACGACGTCCTCGGCCTCCGGAAAACGCTCCGGATTCGTAAACGCCGTCCGGGCATCAACCACCGTGACGCGGTACCCGAGCAGGGCGCCCATCCGGCACAGCGCCACCGAATAGTCGTTGGCGCCCAGCAGGTACAGGCGCGGGGGCGCCGGGCGGCATTCCAAAAACAGTGCTGGCGCCTCGCCGCCGGAGCCACCGGCAGAGTCCCGGCCGGGCACCGGGACAGCGCCGGTCCTCCCGGCGGAGAGCAGGGACTCCAGCCGGGCGCGCATCTCCGTCAGGACGGCCGCTTCCACATCCGGGAGCAGATCCTGCAGGGCAGCGTCCAGGGCCGCTCCTGACGACACGGCGACTGGAAGCCTGCCGCCGTCGAGCCGCCGGAGCAGGGCCGCAGGGGCAGGGCCGGGCGGAAGCGCGCCCGGTGCCAGCGGCTGGATCCGGACGTCGAGGCTGCCCCCGCAGCTCAGCCCGGCGGCGAACGCATCGCCGTCGCTGTAGCCGAAGACCTCGGTCCGGGGGCTTCCATCGGCAATCGCTTCGAGGGCGGAGTGCAGCACCGCGGCTTCCACGCATCCGCCGCTCAGCGAACCCCAGAGCTCGCCGCTGCTGCTGGTAATCATCGAGGTGCCGGCTGGCCGCGGAACCGAGCCGGAGGTGCGGATAATCGTTGCGGCCGCGCAGGGAATTCCTGCAGCCAGGGAGTTGACGACGTCGTCCCAGTGATCCAGCACGGCACCTGCCCTTCAACGGGGTTACGCCGGCGGCACCCGCTACCGGTTAACCAGCAACCAAGCGGTGAGTTCCCCACCGGGCTGAGGGCCGGGCGGGCCTTAAATCCGCGAATCCAGTTCTTGTCTCTTGCTTTCACCAAGACCATTCGGCGCCGCACCTTGGCGCCGCGTAAAGCACTTCCGCACGAGTAAAGGGGCATTATCCGGGCCGGAATTGGAAGGAGCCTACCACGGGATTCCCTGTCCATCACCCGGGCGCCGGCAACCGGCGCAAAGTGTTCGGGGCGCCTGTCCAGCACCTGTCCGGCAACCACGGACCGTCCGGCAGCTTGACATGCTGTGACGCCAGACACAGACTATTTGAAATAGAAATTCCGCATCAAGGAAACATCTAGGAAATACTGCAAGGAAACACTGCAAGAAAAACTCAGCGGAACACGCATCAAGAAAACAGCAGAAAACCAGGAAAGCATCTAGGAAGCTTCACCGGAACATCGAATCAAGTCGGCCAACGCCGATGGTCAAGGGTGTGCAGCGCCGGGAAGTCCTATCTCCGCCCTTACCGAAAGCTGACACCCGTGGCCCTCACATCTTCCCCGGACTTCCTCTCCGCGTTCAACGCAGCCTCCATCGCGGACGCCAATGCAGCGTTGAAGCCCTGCGTCGACATCCCCCGCTGGACCTCGGAAATTGTCCTGGCCAGGCCCTTTGGAACGCCGGCGGAACTGATTTCCTTCGCCGAGCTGGCCGCTCCCGGCTGGACCGAAGCAGAGATCGACGGCGCCCTGGCGCACCATCCCCGGATCGGCGAGCGGGCGGACGGCAGCAGCAGCGAGGCGCAGTTCTCACGCCGCGAGCAGTCGGGCGTGGCAACCTCAGCGGATGTGCAGGCCCAGCTGGCGGCCGGAAACCGTGCCTATGAGGAGCGTTTCGGGCGGGTATTCCTGATCCGCGCAGCCGGCCGCAGCGCCGAGGAAGTCCTGGCCGCCCTCTCCCAGCGCCTGGACAACACTCCGGAAGAAGAACTTGATGTCATCGCCGCGCAGCTGCGCGAGATTGCCATCCTCCGACTCGAAGGGCTCCTGAACCAGTGAAAAGCCAGATCACCACGCACATCCTGGACACCGCCGCCGGCCGGCCGGCCCAAGGCATTCCGGTCTCCCTCCAGGCCGAAGCGGAGCAGGGCTGGCGGGAAATCGCCGCAGGGACCACGGATGCTGACGGCCGGGTTGCCGATCTTGGTCCGGACCGGCTGCCGGGGGGGACCTACCGCCTTGAATTCGCCACGGCGGCCTACTTCGAAGCTGCCGGAACGCCGTCGTTTTTTCCGTCCGTCAGCCTGACCTTCAACGTCAGCGGAACCGGGGAGCACTGCCACGTGCCCCTGCTGCTGAGCCCGTTCGCGTACTCCACCTACCGGGGCAGCTGACCGCCCGCTGCAGCGTGCCCGGGGGAAGGGCGGCCCGGACCTGCTGCGGCCGGGGGAGCGCCGCCGTCGCCCGGCCGGCCGCAGGATAACCCGGATATGAAGTAACCGTCGTCACATCAACAGCCCCTGCGTTGGGATAACCCAGTGGCTGGAAAGTAGTCTCATTGCTATGGCTCCATTCCGAAACAGCCGCGCTGCGGCGCTGCCTGCGAAACTGTCCCGCTCCTGGCTCCTGGCATCAGCCGCGGACGAAGCAAACTTCGGGCCTGCCCTGGCCTCCGAAGCGGACTCGGTCATCTTCGATATGGAAGACGCCGTCCCCGCCGACGGCAAGGCGGCAGCGCGTGAACGCGTGGTCGAGGCGCTCTCCACCGGAATGACCGCCTGGGTCCGCGTCAACGGCATCGAAACCGATTTCTGGGCAGACGACCTCGCGGCGCTGTCCAAGGCTCCGGGCCTGCGCGGCGTCATGCTGGCCATGACCGAAAAGCCGGAGCAGGTCACGCACACGGCCATGCGGCTGCAGGCCGGCACCCCGGTCCTGGCCCTGGTCGAATCGGCACTCGGCATTGAAAACGCGACGGCGATTGCCAGCGCTCCGGGTACCTTCCGGCTGGCCTTCGGCGTGGGCGATTTCCGCCGTGACACCGGCGCCTCGGATGATCCGATGGCCCTCGCGTACGCCCGTTCCAAGCTTGTGGTGGCGTCCCGTGTGGGCCAGCTGCCCGGTCCGATCGACGGCCCGACGGTGGGCACCCTGGGTGAGAAGCTGCTGGAGGCCTGCAAGGTCACCGCTTCGATGGGCATGACCGGCAAGCTGTGCCTCATGCCCGAGGCTGCGGACACGATCAACCAGGGCCTGTCACCCAGTGAGTCGGAAATCGTCTGGGCGCACGAGCTGCTGGAGGCACACGCCGCGGGCGCCGTCGTCGGCGATGGTTCCTACCTGCCCCGCCTGGCCCGCGCCCAGAAGATTTCCTCGCTGGCGGACTCCTACGGTCTCTGGAACGCGTAAGCGTTCCGCCTCGGCCGCAGTAAATCCGCAGCAGAACCGCAGCCCGCTCCCTTACGGGGGTGGGCTGCGGTGTTTAATCCTCGATCCCATCGTCGATGCCTCTCAGTAACTGCAGGACACTTGCCGTCAGGGCATGGGCATAGTCTTCGTCGTAGTCGGGTGAACTGATGTCCGCGAAGAAGTGCGTGCTGCCGGGATACAGGATGAGCTTGACGGAGGCTTCATCCAGTGTCGCGCCTCCGTCCCAGGCCCCGCCCGGCTCGGCGGCTGTGGACTCAACGAGGTTCTTGGCGGCGTCGAGGTCCCCTTCCTCCACGAACACCGGATCCTCGGCCATGGCATGGATTTGCAGTGGCACGCCGGCAGGCCAGGTGTAGGCATACGCGCCGGGAGGAACGCAGGTGCTGATGAGCACGGCACCCCGGGCTCCCGGTCTGGTCTGCGCCAGCCGCTGGGCGGGAAGGACGCCCAGTGAAAAACCGATGTAGACCAGGTCTTCCGGCAGCTGCTCGGCGATCCTCACGCCCAGTGCCTCGAGCGTCTCCAGGCCGACCTCTCCGGCGTACTCCAGCCCGGCCTCCAGGGTGCTGAACGTTTGCCCGTCATAGAGGTCCGGTGCGGTGACGGTGTGGCCGGCGTCCCGGAGCAGGTCCGCGAAGGCCTCCAGGCCCGGCGTCAGGCCAAGCTCGGAATGGAAGACCAGTACATTGGCCACCTGTACGCCTACCGTTCGACCAGGATGCCGTCTTCATCGGCCCAGAGCCGGGCGCCGGGGCGGAACGTCACCCCGCCGAACTCCACCGGCACGTCCACCTCACCCGCGGACTCCTTGGCGCTTTTGCGCGGGTTGGAACCCAGTGCCTTGACGCCGAGCGGCAGCTTGGCGACGGCGGCGCGGTCGCGGATAGGACCGTTAATAACGACGCCGGCCCACCCGTTGGCCACGGCGGCCTCGGCGATCATGTCCCCCATCAGGGCGGTGTTGAGCGAACCAGCGCCGTCCACCACCAGCACCGCGCCGTTCCCGGGGGAGTTCAGGACGGATTTCACCAGTCCGTTGTCCTCCAGGCAGCGGATCGTGCGCACCGTCCCGGTAAAGCGGGTCTGTCCGCCCAGATCCTGGAACTGCAGGGAGACCGAAGCCAGTGCTTCGCCGAGTTCGTCGTAGAGGTCAGCTGTGCTTGTTTCCATGGCACACACTGTGCCACACCGCACCGGGCCAGCCCTGGCCGGACGCGCAGGGAAGGATCAGGGGCGGCCGGCGGGAGTAAGGGCCTTGAGCCGGTCAACGATTTCCAGGAGTTCCTCCACCGGGCCGGAAGTTGGCGAGTTCTCCTGCTGGGGCCAGCCGCCCGGCAGCCCCTCGTTGTAGTACAGCCCGTCGCCCAGCAGCATGATTGCGCGTGCAATGGCACGGTCTCCCACTTCGTGAAACACCAGATCAAACCAGTCGCGGTGGATCTGCTGCAGCAGGTCCGACGCCGCGGGGTCTGAGCACTGGGCCAGCCGCACCGCGGCGATCAGCGCACGGTCAAGCGGGCTGCCGACATAAACGGAGGTGCGGACCAGGTATCTGGACGGACCCTCGGGATCGGTGCGCATCTGTTCCAGGTCAGCGGCAGCCAGTTCCTTCAGCCGCTCGACCACTCCGGCCGCCAGGGCTTCCTTGTTCTTGAAGTGGTACAGCAGGCCGCCCTTGGAGACGCCGGCCAGCGCCGTGACGGCGTCCAGTGTCGCCCCCCGCGGACCTTCATTGATCAGCAGTTCCTCGTACGCGGACAGGACGCGGTCCCGGGTGGATGTCTGTGCAGGCATGGTTTTACGGTACGCCATTTCTTCCTGTACAGTCTAGACGGTACAGTAACGTTCGGCCGGCTCCGGCTACGTGCTGTTCCGTCTTTTAATCCACAAGTTTTCGGCAGGGAGACCCCTGCCAGCATCCAAGGAGGAATTGTGCCTGCGGTACAGGAACGGCCCGTGCTCGCGCGGGCTGGACAGCGTGAATGGCTGGGACTGGCGGTCCTGATGCTCGCCGTCCTGCTGGTGGCGGTAGATAACACCGTGCTCAGCTTTGCCGTGCCTTCACTGTCCCGGGCACTGGCTCCCACCGGTACGGAACTGCTGTGGATCATCGACATCTACGCGCTGATCCTGGCCGGGCTCCTGGTGCCGATGGGCAGCCTGGGGGACAGGTTCGGCCGGCGGAAGATGCTGATGATCGGCACCGCCGGCTTCGGGCTCATCTCCGTTGCCGCGGCCTTTGCGCCGTCGGCGTCGGCCCTGATCGGTGCGCGTGCCCTGCTGGGCTTCTTCGGTGCCATGCTGATGCCCGCCACACTGTCCATCATTCGCAACATGTTCGTGATCCCCAGCCAGCGGCGGATCGCGATTGCGGTCTGGGCTGCCGGCTTCTCCGGCGGCGCGGCCCTGGGCCCGATTGTCGGCGGCACCCTGCTGGAGCACTTCTGGTGGGGATCGGTGTTCCTGCTGGCCGTGCCGGTGCTCATCCCGCTGCTGGTCTTCGGCCCGCGCCTGCTGCCGGAATCCCGGGACCCGAAGCCGGGCAAGATCGACCCGATCAGCATCGGACTGATCATGGCCACCATGTTCCCGCTGGTCTACGGCATCAAGACCGTGTCGACGCACGGGTTCGGGGTGGATTCCCTGCTGCCCATGGCTGTGGCCCTGGTTTTCGGAGCCGCCTTCGTCCGCCGGCAGCTGCGCCGGGACGAACCGATGCTGGACGTTCGGCTGTTCCGCAATCCGGTGTTCAGCGGCTCCATCTCCGCCAACCTGCTTAGCGTCTTCGCGCAGGTCGGGTTCATCTTCTTCTTCTCCCAGCATCTGCAGCTGGTCCTGGGGCAGACGCCCCGGGAGGCCGGCGTGATGATGCTCCCGGGCCTGATGCTCACCATCGTCGCCGGGCTGCTCGTGGTGAAGGTGGTGCGCCGGGTCCGTCCCGCCTACGCAGTGGCAGGCGGTCTGCTCTTCAGTGCCGTCGGCTACACCGTGGTGCTGCTGACCGGACACAATGAAAGCCCGCTGGGCCTGATCATTGCGTTTATGATCCTGGGCGTCGGTGTTGGCTCCGCGGAGACCATCTCCAATGACCTCATCCTCTCCAGTGTCCCGTCCGCAAAGGCCGGAGCGGCGTCGGCCATCTCCGAAACCGCCTATGAGGTGGGCGCCGTGCTGGGCACCGCCGTGCTGGGCAGCATCCTGACGGCCGGCTACCGCAACGGTGTTGTTCTCCCGGCGGGGATGGATCCGGACGCGGCGTCCGCCGCCGGGGAAACCCTGGGCGGCGCCGTCGAGGCAGCCAAGACCCTCCCCGGTCCGCAGGCCGCGGACCTGCTGGCCTCGGCCCAGGCTGCGTTCGACTCCGGTGTGGTGGCGACGTCGGCAATCGGCATTGTGCTGATGGTCGCCGCGGCTGCCGGTGCCGTGGTGGCACTGCGCCGCGTGGCGCCGGACAGCGGTGAGCCTGAGGAAATGCAGCCCGCAGCTGAAAAGCCCGCGCCGGCGGCCGCCGGCAGCAAGGCCTAACCGCCAGAGACCGGAACCCCGGTGAGGAGGCTGGAGTCTGACTCACCGGGGTGCACGATCAGCACCGGGCAGTGGGCGTGCGCAGCGGCGGCGGAGCTGACCGAGCCGAGCAGCAGCCCTTTGAAGCCTCCTCGGCCCCGGCTGCCCACCACCAGCAGCTCCGCCCCTCTGCTCGCCTCCACCAGGACGTGGACCGGCTGGCCGGCTACGGCCGTTTTCGTGAGCCCTTCCGGGAATTCCTCTCCGAAAGCCGCCGTCAGGGTGTCATCCAGTGCAGATTCGGCTTCGACCCGCGGCGTCCACTCCGTGGAAGCAACGGGAACCGCCAGGGCAACCGGATACGACCATACGGACACTGCCTGAAGGTGGCACTGCAGCAAATCTCCGAGCCGGCGCGCGGTCCGCAGCGCCACCAGTGAGAGCGCCGATCCATCCACTCCGACCACGATCCGGCCGCCGGGGTTCGTACTCATCTGGTCTTCTTCCTGTCTGTCGGGACCCTCTTGAGGGGGCCCGGGAGTCGAAACTTCTGCCCAGTCTGCCCTGCCTCCGCCTGTCCCACTAGGCCTGCCGTGGGTTGTCCGGGCTGTGATGGCCGACGGCGGTGGGCGGCGCGGCGGTATGCGGCGGGGACGGCCTACCGCGGGGACGACCTGTCGCGGGCGGCGCGGCGGTATGCGGCCCGCCGAACGGCGGTTGGCCCCAGCGGGACACGCGTAACGGATTCTCCGGTCCCGGTGCCGGTCCGTAGGATCAGGACGTGTCTCCCACCTCCTCCCCGCGAGCCAATAATGCTCCCTTGGGCACCGGCCTGCTGCTGGTGCTGGCGTTCCTGGCCGCTACGGGCCCGTTCACCACGGACCTCTATCTGCCGTCCTTCCCCGAGATCGCCCGGGAGCTCGGGGCCTCGGCGTCGGGCGTTCAGCTGACTCTGACGGCGTTCCTGATCGGCATGGCTGCGGGCCAGCTGGCTTTCGGTCCGTTGTCCGACAGGTACGGCCGGTTCCGTCCGCTGCTCCTGGGGTCCGGCGCCTTCGTCCTTGCCTCGGTGGTCTGTGCGATCGCGCCGAACCTGGAGGTCCTGATCGCGGCGCGGTTTGTGCAGGGGCTGTGCGCTGCCGCAGGGCCGGTGATTGCCCGGGCCGTGGCCTCCGACCTGACCTCCGGTGCCGCCGCCGCCCGCACCTTTAGCCTGCTGATGACCATTGGCGGAGTTGCTCCCGTCCTGGCGCCGGTGCTGGGTGGGATTCTGACCGGCGTGTGGGGCTGGCGGGGAGTGCTGTGGACGCTGGCCGGAATTGCCGCTCTGATGTTCGCCTGTGCCGCAGCCGTGGTGCGGGAGACGCTGCCGGTAGGGAAGCGGTCGCAGGGGCCGGCGTTTGCCGGGCTGGGCCGCGTGCTGCGCCAAGGCCGGTTCGCCGGCTACGTTCTGCTCTTTGCCAGTTCCTTCGGCGTGCTGATGGGTTACATCTCGGCGTCCCCGTTCGTCTACCAGAGCCTCATGGGCCTGAGCCCGGAGGTTTACGGCCTGATGTTCGGCCTGAACGCGGCCGGAATGGTGGGTGCGGGGTTCATCGCGGCCCGCCTGGCCCGCCGGGTTCCGGCCCGCCGGATGGTGGTGTGGGCCGTTGCGGTGCTGACCGGGGCGGCAGCTGCGATGCTCATTCTGGTGCTGACCGGAGTGCCGCCGCTGCTGCTGGTTATCCCGCTGTTCTGTGCGGTCTGTTCGCTCGGGTTCATCATGGGAAACACCACAGCCCTGGCCCTCGCAGAGGCTGCGGGAGCCACGGGGAGCGGCTCCGCTGTTCTTGGCGGAGCGCAGTTCCTGATGGGCGCCGCGGTGTCCCCGCTGACCGGGCTTGCCGGCGAGAACTCGGCACTGCCGCTGGCCCTGGTGATGCTCGGATCTGCCCTGCTGGCCGGTGCCGCGGTTGCCCTCACCCGCGGGCGGCATCCCGCGTAGACTGGGCGGACCATGCGACACATGAATAAGTACCGCACGCCCATCGTCTGGCTTCTCATCATTGGTCTGGTGGGGAGCATCAGTGTTGGCTTCCTCGGCCTCTTCTTCTAGCGCTTCTTGCTAGCGCGTCAGCCCGGCTTGAACCCAGCCCCGCCTCCGCCATAGGGTACTAAGTATGCTTACCTAAATGGTTGGCGGGCCGCCGCAAGCGGCTCCACGTCCATAAACTGTGGAAAGTTGGGAATACTCAATGGCCAATGAACAGAATGCGGACCAGTACACCTTCCAGAACCCGGTCACCCGGTATCCGTCCATCTCGCCGCCCAAGCAGGATCAGCCGGAACCGGGCCTCGACGCAGACCTCGAACCCCAAACCGACCGCGGCGAGGATTCCTATCGCGGCACCGGCCGGCTCCAGGGGCGCAAGGCGCTGATCACCGGAGCTGATTCCGGCATTGGCGCGGCAGTGGCCATCGCCTTCGCGAGGGAAGGGGCCGACGTCGCCCTGGCCTACCTCCCGGAGGAGGAAGAGGACGCCGCCCACGTTATGGAGGTCATTCGGGAAACCGGACGCACCGCCGTCGGGATCCCCGGCGACGTGCGGGACGCAGCCTACTGCGCGCAGCTGGTGCAGGACGCGGTCGACGGCCTGGGCGGCCTCGACATCCTGGTGAACAATGCCGGCAAGCAGATCGCGGTGGAGAGTCTTGAGGACCTCAGCGATGAGCAGCTCGATGACACGTTCAAGACGAACATTTACTCGTTCTTCCGGATCACCAAGGCAGCACTGCCGCACCTGCCCGCAGGTTCCAGCATCATCAACTCCACGTCGATTCAGGCGTACAGCCCGTCCCCGCACCTGCTGGACTACGCGAGCACCAAGGCAGCGATCAACAACTTCACCAAGGGCCTGTCCCAGCAGCTGGCGCCCAAGGGTATCCGGGTGAACGCCGTCGCGCCGGGACCGTTCTGGACCCCGCTGCAGGTTTCCGACGGGCAGCCCAAGGATGCCCTGCCGGAGTTCGGCAAGGACACCCCGCTGGGCCGCGCCGGACAGCCGACCGAGCTCGCACCCGCGTACGTGTTCCTCGCCTCCTCGGAATCCAGCTACGTGGTGGGTGAAACCCTCAACGTCAACGGCGGGATGCCCAGCCCCTAACCTGCTCATCAGCGCCAAACGGGGCCGCCTCCACTGTGTGGAGACGGCCCCGTTTTTCGTGGTGCTTTAGTCGGTTTCCTGAACTGCAGGGAAATGGGCGCGGTCCACACGGCGGTGGAAGCGCATACCTGCCAGGCCGCCCAGCAGGGCGCCGATAAGGCTGACCACCAGGCTCGCAGCCACAGCCAGCCAGGTTCCGAAGGAGATGTCACCCAGGTCCTCCGGCAGCGGAGCCACAGAGTTCAGCTGGGTGATGCTGCGGATGTCGTTGCCGAAAACCAGGCCAAGAACAATAACGACGGCGGCCGCGACCAGCGCCCACAGCCACACGGCGAGGCCCTGCTTCAGGCCGTTGAACCGTGCCATCCGGCCGGCCACATAGCCGCCGGCGTAGTACGCCAGCAGCAGTACAGCCAGGGTGATGATCGCCCCGGTCAGTCCGGCGGACTGGTTTGCTGCCGCCTGCTCCAGCGCCGCACCGAGGTCCGTGTCCGTGGAGACGCCGACGGCGGCTCCGATCGCTGCCGCGGCGGCGGACAGGAGGACGACCATGCCGGTGGCCGTCAGCCAGCCAAAGAACGCGGCGCCGAATTTGATGCCGCCAAAACGCTCCCGTTCCGCGGCCAGCAGGCCCTCGCGGTTGGGCAGGCCCTGGGCGCGGGGGCCGCGGCCGGCGTGCCGTGTCTGGGTGCTGGACTCGCGGCGGTTCCGATCCGGCTGGTTACCGTCCGCACGCGTGTCCTCGGTGTAATCCGTATGGTCCGTTCTGTAAGCGGAATCGTTGGGGTCGCGCGTGCCGGTAACTTCGGCGTCGGCCCGGGTGCCGTCAGTGGCCCGGTTGCCTGCTGCCGCCGCGCGGGCGTTGGCGGTCCTGGTTCCGGCAGCTGCCGTCCCGGCGCCGGCCCCGGAAGTACCCAGGACCTGGGTGTCGTTGTGCCGGGCGCCGCTGTGCCCGAGTATTTCGGTGTCATTTTGCCGGCCGTTGCCGGTGTTGAGGACTTCGGTGTCGTTGTGCCTGGGGCCGTCGGTGTTGAGGACCCGGGTGTCGTTTGCCCGCGGGCCGTCGGTGCTGATGACTTCGGTGTCGTTGTGCCGGGCGTGGCCCTCCCGTAGTACCTCGGTGTCGTTCCTCCGGGGATCAGTGGCTCCACTGGTGTTCAGCGGGCGTGTCACGTCCGGCTCGC
Organism: Arthrobacter gallicola; assembly: GCF_014836775.1. Taxonomy (GTDB): domain Bacteria; phylum Actinomycetota; class Actinomycetes; order Actinomycetales; family Micrococcaceae; genus Arthrobacter_B; species Arthrobacter_B gallicola. The sequence continues at coordinate 162,920 of NZ_JACSQD010000002.1, read as the reverse complement.
TGCCTTCCGGGTTACTGCCGGCGCTGCCGCCCTGACCTGAGGCGATATCCTCTGCCCGCCGCCGGCGTTCGCCTGCGGCCGTGCTGCCTGACTCTGTGCTCATCTGCTGCTCCTTGCCGTCGAGTGCTGGCTGACTGAAGACGATGACTTCATAAGCAACCTTACTGTATCGGCCGTTTTGGCGGGCGGCTGGTGAGGGGCGGCAGGGGTTATTGGGGGAGGGGGCGGGCTGGGAGGGAGGGGGTAGGGCACCGTGGGGCTGCGGGCGACTGGGGCCGGATGCGGCGTGGGCAGGTGCGGGAGGAGGTGGCGGCCCAAACTTCCCAGACTATGTGTCCCTTGTGGCTGGTGGGGTCCCGTAGGTAACACCGGCAACATTTGGTGGGAAGGCTGGGCAGCACGGTCCGCGTTGACGACACGCGTTCCCACGCTCTGTAAACTCTCGTGACTGGTGTGACCCCAACTGCCACTGCAGCAACGAACAGTGGGAACGCGTGTCGTCACGGTGTGGCTGGCTGGCTGGCTCCCGGCCCCGGGCCCGCCGGACCTCCCGGCCCCGAGGCTCCCGACCCCGAGCCCGCCGGACCTCCTGGCCCCCGAGCCCGCCGGACCTCCCGGCCCGCGAGCCCGCCGGACCTCCAAGTCCGCTGGCCCCGGCGGAGCCAGCAGATGAAAGACTGTCCTTCATGGACACCGACCTTTTTATTACAGTCGTCGCCGGCCTGCTGATTGCCGTGGGTGTGGCAGGCATTGTGGTGCCGGTGCTCCCGGGCAGCATCCTGATTCTGCTCACGTTCCTGGGCTGGGCCATCGGTGTCAGCAGCGGTGCGGGCTGGTGGTCCTTCGCCTTCGGTGCCTTATTTGCCCTCACCGGCATGTCCGCCAGTGCCGTCCTTACAGGCCGGCGGCTGAAGCAGCGGCAAATCCCCAACCGATCAGTGTTGATCGGCCTCATTGCCGGGATCGCCGGCATGTTCGTGATTCCCGTCGTCGGGCTGATTGTTGGCTTCGCCGGGGGCCTGCTGATCAGTGAGTTTGCCCGCCAGCGCAGTCTTTCCGCGGCCGCCTCCTCATCCTGGGCGGCATTGAAGGCAACCGGGCTGGGGCTGCTGGTGGAACTGGCGCTCGCGCTCGCGGCGGGAACAGCCTGGATCATTGGCGTCTGGGTCCACTTCGCCACCCGCTAGCGTGTCCGGCCGCCACACCGGGCAGGCATCCAAAATCGACCCCACGCGTAAATCTTGTGCGCCGTGTCACATTCCAGTAGAGTCCCCGTAGTTCTTTATACGGAATTGACGTTCGATTATCGAACGCCCTGAATAAATCGGCCCCAACGCCCCAACGATTACTCCTCGGATGCAGTCGCCAAAGTTCAGTGATTCACCCCGGCAGTCAAGGATCGGCCGCGCGGGCCGAGCCCTGTCACAAAAAGAAAAAGCTGTGTTGCCCGTCACAGTTCACGGTATCTTGGGGCGACTGGTTACCGACCGTTCTTTCAGTAATACCCCTGACCCCCCAGCCATAAGACAACGGAGTTTCAATGACTACAAAAAGCGCGTCTGCTGAGCCGTCCCAGCGGATGAGCCGGGAGGAACGCAAGGTGCTTGCGGGCACCCTGGTGGGCACCACCATCGAGTGGTACGACTTCTTCATTTACGCCCAGGCCGCCGGCCTGGTCCTGGCCACGCTGTACTTTGCCCCCGTTGGCGAAGGCACCGCACTGGCGCAGATCGTTGCCTGGGCCTCCATTGGCATCAGCTTCCTGTTCCGCCCGCTCGGCGCCGTCGTCGCCGGCCATCTGGGCGACAAGCTGGGCCGCAAGCAGATGCTCGTCTTCACCCTGATCATGATGGGCGCAGCCACGGCACTGATCGGCGTGCTGCCCACCTACGGTCAGATCGGCGTCGCAGCACCGATCCTGCTGCTGGTCCTGCGCGTCCTGCAGGGATTCTCCGCCGGCGGTGAATGGGGCGGTGCCGCACTGCTCTCCGTGGAGCATGCACCAATCAATAAGCGAGGCTTCTTCGGCGCCTACCCGCAGATCGGTGTTCCGGTCGGCATGATCCTGGCGACCTTCGTGATGTTCGTGCTCTCCAGCGTGATGTCCGACGAGGCGTTCCTGGAATGGGGCTGGCGCATCCCGTTCCTCTTCTCCGTGGTCCTGATCTTTGTTGGCTACTTCATCCGCCGCTCGGTCGATGAGAGCCCGGTCTTCAAGGAGATGCAGCAGCGCAAGAAGGAATCCTCCGCTCCGCTGGGCCAGCTGTTCAAGTACAACTCCCGCGAAGTCATCCTGGCCGCGCTCATCTTCATTGCCAACAACGCAGCCGGCTACCTGGTCATCGCGTTTTTCGCCTCCTACGCCGGCAAAACCCTGGGCATGGAGCGTCCGGCGGTGCTACTGGCCACAACGGTCGGCTCCTTCGGCTGGCTGATCTTCACGATGTACGGCGGCATGCTTTCGGACAAGATCGGACGCGTCCGCACCTTCCAGATCGGTTACGCCTGGGTGTTCCTCTGGGCCATCCCGATGTTCCTGCTGATCGATACCGCCAATGTGTTCCTGTTTGGCCTCTCGATCTTCATCCTGACCATCGGCCTGGGTCTGTCCTACGGTCCGCAGTCCGCACTGTACGCCGAGATGTTCCCGGCCCGTGTCCGCTACTCCGGCGTCTCCATTGGCTACGCGATCGGAGCCATCCTCGGCGGTGCGTTCGCCCCGATGATCGCCCAGCTGCTGCTGGATGAGACCGGCTGGTCCGGCTCGATCGGCATCTACATTATGGTCCTGTGCGTCATCTCCTTTGCTGCAGTGACCATGGTCAAGGAAACCAAGGGTGCGGACCTCGGCGTCGAGGACTCCCACCGGGCACCGCAGGCGCGCTAACCAAACCTCCTCCCACCCCCCACAAAGAAACAGCAGGAACCGGCCCTTTGGAGCGTCAAGGGGCCGGTTTTCTGTCTCCGGTTCCCGGCGCCGGACCGGAGCGGAGACGACGACGGCGGCGGCCGGCATGCCCCGGCCGGACGCAACCCGTGTGACGTGATAGACATTGACGTTGATGCCTGCGCTGACGCCGGTGGCGGTTCAGCGCGGGTTCTCCGAAACACGGAAGGACGCAACGATGCTGGGCACCTCACGGGAAGTTCAAAAGCGGGAACGCACTGCACGGTTCGGGTTTGCCTTCATTGGCGTCCTGCTGATTGCTGCCAACCTGCGGGGATCGTTCGTCAGCGTTGGGCCCGTCCTGTCAAACATCAGTGAAGACCTGGGCCTGACCACCACCGCCGCCGGGTTCCTGACCGGTCTCCCGCTCATCGCCTTCGCGGTCTTCTCACCCATGGCCCCCGGCGTCGCCTCCCGGCTGGGCCTGGACCGGACCATGTGGGTGTCCCTGCTCATCCTCGCGGCAGGAATCGTCTTCCGCTCACTCCCGGTGCCCGGGTTCATTTGGGCCGGCACCGCGATGATCGGACTGGCCATCGCCTTCCTCAACGTCCTGGTGCCGTCGCTGGTGAAGCGGGACTTCCCGCTGAAGGTCAGCCAGATCACCGGCAACTACACGGCCGTGCAGGCCGGGGTCGCCGCGGTCGGTGCCGCCGTCGTCGTGCCGGTGGCACAGACATCCCCGGCGGGCTGGCGGCTGGGGCTCGGAATCTGGGTTGGCGTGGCGCTCATCGCGATGGCTGTCCTGCTGCCCTGGCTGCGCCGCCGCCCGTCGGGCACCAAGCAGGCCGCCGTGGCGGAGCAAACGTACCGGTCGCCGTGGGGATCAGCGCTGGGCTGGCAGGTGACGTTCTTTATGGGGCTGCAGTCGGTCGCGTTCTACGTCCTGATGGCCTGGCTGCCCACGATCGAGCAGGACCACGGGGTGTCCGCGACGACAGCGGGCATTCATCTCTCGGTCTTCCTGCTGGTCAACGTATTTGCCAGCCTCGCTGCGGGGGCCCTGCTGCACCGGGGCTCGGACCAGCGGCTGATCTCCTTTATCAGCGGCGCACTGATGGTGGCCACGTTCCTCGGGCTGGCTCTTGCCCCGGACCTCACCCTGCTGTGGGTCCTGCTCGGCTCGGTGGGCTGCGGAAGCCTCATCGTGATTGCCCTGTCACTGTTCAGTCTCCGCAGCGTGAATTACCCGCAGGCGGCCTCACTCTCCGGCATGGCACAGTCTGTCGGCTACAGCCTGGGCGCGATGGGCCCGGTGCTGTTCGGCGGACTGCGGGAACTGAGCGGAGACTGGACTCTTCCGCTCCTGGTCACGGCCGGGATCATGGCCATTCTGGCGCTGATGGGCCTGCTCGCCGGCCGGAACCGGGTCATCAGCGCTGCCTGAAGCCGCGCTGCCTGAAGCTGCGCTGCCTGAGCGCTGGACCAGCCGGCCCAGCTCCGCCAGCCGGCCCGGCTCCGCCAGCCGGCCCGGCTCCGCCAGCCGGCCCGGCTCCGCTACCGGGCGAGCCCCGCTGCAAACCCAGCCCCGCTATCGGGTGAGGGTGCCGATCTCCGTGCCGCCGGCGTCGTAAATCCGCAGCGTGTCAGTTTCCGGCACAGCCGTGGAGGCCTTGCTGAGCCACTGGTCGACGTCGGGGCAGGCCATCATGGTCATGCCCATTTCGGAGAAGTGGACCTTGCCGTCCTCGAACGTCCAGCTGCCCAGGAGCCGGTTGCAGCCGTCCGTGCCGCTGATCCGCCCATCGGAGCCGAGATTCAGCGACGGTTCACGCATCTCATCCGGGTTCCCCCAGGTGCCTTCCACCTCCGCGGCGGATGTGGCGGGTGCCTCGGCGGACGGTTTGGACGAGGGGGAATCCGAACCGGCTGAACCTGAGCCGGCATCCGTGGCGCATGCGGAAACCCCCAGTGTCAGGGCCAGCGCAAGGATGAGGTAACGGGGACGCATAACGGGGCCTCCTAGAGCCAGTTGTTCCGCTTGAACGCGGCGTAAAGCATGATGCCCAGCACCACCATCAGGCCCAGGGCCATGGGGTAGCCCAGTTCCCAGTTGAGTTCGGGCATGTTGTCGAAGTTCATTCCGTACACGGTCCCCACCAGGGTGGGGGCGAAGAGGATGGCGGCCCAGGCGGAGATCTTCTTGGTCTGTTCATTCTGGGCAATGGACGTTTCCGCCAGCCGGTTGGAGGCCAGCGTGGAGCTGAGCTGCAGGGCATTGTCCAGCAGCGCGCGGTAGGACGTGATCCGGTCGGTGAGGCGCAGGACGTGGTCCAGGACATCGCCCAGGTTGTCCTTGAGCTCGTCCGGCATGCCGTAGCCGCCGGGATTGCGCTGCAGCTCGCCCACCACGGATTCCAGCGGTGTGATGGCCCGCTGGCAGGCGATCACCTCCCGGGAGAGCTCATAGATCCGGCGGGAGACTTCCGCGTCGCCGCCGAAGAGCTCATCCTCGATCTCATCGATGTCGTTCTCCAGGCCGACGGCCACCGGAGCATATTCGTCCACCACCTGGTCCAGGATCGCGTAGAGCACGGCGTGCGGACCCAGGGCCAGGAGCGGTTCGTCCCGCTCCATGCGTTTGCGGACCCGGGCCAGATCCGGGGATTCGGCGTGCCGGATCGTCACCACGAAGTTCGGTCCCACAAAGAGGTGCAGCTCACCGAGTTCCACGCGTTCGACGTCGTCAAGGTAGCGGGCGGGGCGGAGCACCACGAACAGCTGCTCACCGTACTGCTCCAGCTTGGACCGCTGATGCAGCGAGAGGGCGTCCTCCACACTCAGCAGATTCAGGCCGAACTCCTCGGAGACAGCGAGCAGCTCCACGTTGTCCGGCCGGTACAGCCCGATCCATGCCATGCCGCCGGACTTGCGGGTGAGCTCGAACGTTTCCTCGAGCGTTTCGGGACTGTGCAGGCGCTTGCCGTCCACGTACACCGCGTTGTCGACGAGCGTCACTGTTCCTCCTTCGGCCCGTCCGGCCTCTCCGGGGGCTGCCCCGAGGGGCACTGACCATTATCCGTCGTCGACGGCAATGCCGCGCATGCGACTCGGCAGACTTCGGCATACGGCGGCGCCGTGGCCGGGCCAGGGTGGCCCGACCACGGCGCGTGGTGTTTGCTGCGCACCCGCCGGAGCCGGCGGAGCGGAACGGGATTAGACGCTGACCCGTCGGCCCGCTGTCTTCGGCAGGGCGGATTCCCCGGGAAGGTTCGCGTCGCGTACCTCGCGGTACTGGGGGAGATGGGTGTATAGCTCGTCGCGCAGCGGGTTGCGGCGCCGCTTGACGATGATGAACACCTGGTAGACCGCGACGGCGATGTTGGCTGCCAGCGAGAGGGCAGACACGACGAACAGTGCGGTCGGGTTGTGCGAGGAGTCGACGGCGAACGGTGAGGTGCTCACGAATGTTGGGACCGCCATCGTGAACATCATCCACAGCGCCAGTGTGTGGGCGCGGTGCTGCAGCCATGCGCCCTTCTTGAGGAAGAACGCGGGGATGGTGCAGGAGATGAGCAGTGCCGCACCGGCGTAGAACGAGTGGTCGCCGACGCAGTTGTAGACGTAGGCAAAGTTCCACAGGTCGTAGGCGATGATCCAGAACCACATCATGTCAGGCCAGATCATGTCCCTCGACTTGTCGCGTGAGACGATGATGCCCGCCCAACCACAGATGGTGAGCAGATTCAGGATGCCGGCGATGGCGTTCATGTAGTTCCACGGACCGCCGACCATAAAAACGCCGTCGTGCATGCCCTGCAGGCCGGCCACCTCGAAGTCGCGGATGACCGCCTCGGCGATGTTGATCGCCAGGATCAGCGCAGGGAACATCAGCATCCAGCGGTTCTTCGCCAAGCGCGGGACGTACCGGATGAGCATAAAGCCCAGGCACCCGAGCAGTGCCGAGTACACCTTCACCCAGTGGAACCAGGTGCCTGTGGACGAGCCTTCTCCGGCCGTCGTGGGCCACACGAATACGGTCAGGAGGATAGGCAGCGCCACGAAGAAGGTTAGACCGGCCCACTTCCAGCGCCGCGTCACTTCGTTCAGCACAATGAGGGCAACCAGGACGACGCCGAACATCGCCCAGGAATACCAGGGAATGGATTCGAACAGGAACATCTTGGGGACCTCTCCTTCGCGGCCCGCGACGTGCGTGCCGTCGTTTCTACGATAAGAAGGGCCGCATCCCGGGCCGTTAGACACCTGTTGCGATGTGTCCAAAAAACCCCGGTGGTACCGTCAGGCATGAGCGATGAGGGCACGGAAGCGCATCGGCATGAGAGCGCGCGGGTGGCTCTGGCGGCCGCGCTTAAAATCCGGCTGCGCACGGAGCCGCTCGACAAGGTGACGGTTACAGAACTGACCCGCGATTGCGGGCTGACCCGCCAGGCGTTCTACTACCATTTCCCCGACGTGCGGCACCTCGCGGCCTGGGTGTTCGAGACCGAAGTTGCCCGCCAGGTCCGCGCCTTCGCGGTTGAGGTGGGATGGGCGGACGGACTTGTGCGGCTCATGCGCTACATGCGCGACAACCGCTCATCGACGCTCGGGGTGCTCGACGGCGTGGGCCAGCCCGGACTCGAGCGTTTCCTGTTTCGGCAGATGCGGCCCGTCACCGAGGCTGTGATGGACCAGAACGGCGGCGGACCGGTGCGCCCGCAAGACCGTGTGCTGGTGGTCGACTTCTATACCTCGGCCGTGCTCGCCGTCGTGCTGCGGTGGGTTGCGGACGGCATGGTCGAACACCCCTATCGCGTGGTCGGCGACCTGGAAATTATGCTCCACGGTGCCGTACGTGAGTCCGTCCGCCGGCTCGATGCGCGGGCCCGCCGCGGGGTGTGACTGGCCGCTGTGAGCTCAGCGTTCGGTGCGCGGGATGCCGCCGGACTCATCGCTGGACTCGTCCCAAGCCAGTGCCAGCTCGCCAAAAGCGCGGCTGGCCGCACTCTGGTAGGCGCCTTCGCGCCGGAGCAGGGCGGCAGTGCGGTGCGGTATGGCCGGCGAGAGATCCACCGGATGCAGCCCCGGTTGCGTTCGGGTAATACCTTCAGGCAGCAGGGCGGCAAGCTGGCCCCGGCGGATAATTTCCACGATTGCGCTGATGGAATCCGCCTCGATCACTATGCGGGGAACAATGCCGTGGTCCCGGAAATATGTGTCGAGGTGCCGCCGGGTGGCAAAGTCATTGCTGAGCAGGACCAGACGTTCCTGCTCCACCTCCTGCAGGGCCATCGGAGCAGCTGTGCCGGCGCGGAGATGGTGGCTTCCCACCACCAATCCCAGGGTCTCCACAAACAGCGCCTTGGCTTCAATGCCGGAAGAATGCGCCGGGGAAAAAGCGATGCCCAGGTCCAGGGCGTCCGCCGCCAGCGCTGCCTCGATGCGGTCCTGGGTCATTTCCTGCACGCTCAGGGTGATCCCGGGGTGGCGGACGTTGAAGCGTTCAATCAGCGGGCCAACCAGATAGGCGGTGAACGTAGGTGTCACCGCCAGGCGCAGGGAACCGCGGCTCAGATCCTGCACATCGTGCACTGCCCGCGTGCCGGCGTCGAGCTCCTGCAGCGCACGCCGGGCGTAGCCCAGGAAGTTCTCACCGGCGTCCGTCAGCCGCACGCTTCTGCCGGACCTGTCCAGCAGCTGGACATTCAGCTGCTTCTCCAGCTGTTTGATCTGCTGGGAGAGCGTGGGCTGCGACACGCGCAGGGCTTCCGCCGCCCGGGTGAAGTTCTCGTACTCCACCACCGCGGTGAGGTAACGGATCTGCTGCAGCATCACGTCTCCAACTATAGGTTTTTGCTATCGAAACCATCGTAGTTGATTCTTGGACACTATCGCTGATTTCCGTCAGTCTTGAGGTGCTCGACTATCAACAAGGAGACGGCCCATGCAAGAGATCATCGACGGCGTTCTGAAGTTCCAGCGGGAAGCTTTCCCCCAGCGCTCAGACCTCTTCAAAGAATTGTCCACTTCCCAGAAACCCAAGGCCCTGTTCATCGCGTGCTCCGACAGCCGGGTTGTTCCGGAGCTGCTCACCCAGCAGGAACCCGGCGACCTCTTTGTGATCCGCAACGCCGGAAACATTGTTCCCGCCAACGGCCCCCAGCCCGGTGGTGTCACGGCCAGTGTGGAGTACGCGGTCTCCGTCCTGGGCGTCACGGACATCATTATCTGCGGCCATTCCGACTGCGGCGCCATGACTGCCATTTCCACCGACGCCGATATGGGACACCTGCCGGCCGTGGCCAGCTGGCTCGCCCACGCCGACGCCGCCAAGGCAGTCAACGCGGCCCGCACCCATGAATCAGCCAAGGAACGGCTGGACGGAATGGTCCGCGGGAACGTTCTGGCCCAGCTGAACAACATCAAGACCCACCCCTCGGTGTCCCTGGCACTGGATCAGCAGCGGGTGACCCTTCACGGTTGGGTATATGACATTGAAAGCGGCTCCATCGACACCCTTGACGGTTCCAGCGGGAACTTTGTTTCCCTGGCCGAGAACCCCCACGCCAGCGCGACCTCCACCCAGGCCGCGGCCGCACCGGCCGCCTGATTTCCCCCTCAACCCCCACAAGAAGAAGGAAAAACTCCCATGATTCACTCCCAGAACACCCAGGGCCCGCGCGAAGAGCTGACCGCCGCCATCGTTGACGCCAAGATGCGCAGGAACCTCAGCTGGCAGGACCTGACCGACGGCACAGGCCTGAGCCTTGCCTTCGTCACTGCCGCGCTGCTGGGCCAGCACGCGCTGCCCAAGGAAGCCGCCGACGTCGTTGTCGAGAAGCTGGGGCTGGATGAGGACGCCAGCATGATCCTGCAGACCATTCCCCTGCGCGGCAGCATCCCCGGCGGCGTCCCCACCGACCCCACCATCTACCGCTTCTACGAAATGGTGCAGATCTACGGATCCACGCTGAAGGCCCTGGTGCACGAGCAGTTCGGTGACGGCATCATCAGCGCCATCAACTTCAAGCTGGACATCAAGAAGGTTGAAGATCCCGAGGGCGGTTCACGCGCCGTGATCACCCTGGACGGAAAGTACCTCCCGACCAAGCCGTTCTAAGCCGGGGGTTCCCACCTGGTCCAGCCGGGCGGTTCCACCCTGGAGCCCCGGCGGTTCCGGCGGAACGGTCCGGCCGAACGGTTGGGCCGCCCGGGTTGGGGCGAACGGTTTGGGCCGCCCGGCCGAACGGGTTGGGCCGAACGGGTGGGCTGGCTGGCGGACCGACACGGGTTCCCAATCTTTGTAAACGCCCGTGGCTGATGTGACCCCACCAATCACGGGAGGATACATACAGTGGGAACCCGTGTCGTCGTGGGCTCGGCCCCGGGACGGGGCGCCGGGACCCGGTCCCTCGAACGCTGCCACGGAACCCGGCCCGGGCCCCGGGACGCGGCCCTCGAACGCTGCCCCGGAACCCAGGCCGGAACCCAAGGGGTCAGCGGCGGACCGGGTAGCTCAGGTGCAGGACCCGGTTGCCCCTCAGCACCACATCCGGGTCCTCCAGCAGGTGCTGGGCGTTGACCGAGCCGAAGTAGCGCTTCCCGGAGCCCAGCACCACCGGAACGACGTCCATCCGCACCTCGTCCACCAGGCCGGCAGCGAAGACCTGCCCGCCGACGTCGCCGGCGGCAACTTCCACGGTGCGCTCACCCGCCAGCTCCTGTGCCCGGTCCATTGCTGCTGCGATGCCGTTCACGAAGGAAAAAGGGGCTGCGGTGTCCCAGTCCTCCGGCGGCGGCCGGTGCGTCACGACCACCACGTGGTCAATCCCGCCCGGGGGTTCCCCGCCCCAGCCATCCGTCTGGTCGAACACGTGACGGCCGGCGACCGTCACCCCGATCCGGTCCCAGTACGCCCGTGTGTAGTCGTAGGACGTTTGCGATACCTTCAAGGCGCCGCTCTCGTCCAGCGGCACGTCTCCGCTGACCAGCCAGTCGAACAGCGGGCCGGGCTGGTCATCGGCGTCCGCGATGAATCCGTCAACTGACACTGAAGCGTAGAGAACGACCTTGCCCATGGGTGCTCCTGGGGGTGTGGTGGGGCTCGTGGGGGTGTGGTGCGGGTGGGGAGTGCGGGAGTCAGGCCGTAAGTATGGCTGACGCGCGGCACCCCGGCCAGCCCCCGGGCGTCCGGTTCTATTCCGCTGTGGACACCGGCAACGTGCCCGCCCTTCCCACTCTTAGTGATGGTTGTTGCTGCAGTGGTCACACCTGGTTACAGCAGTAACAGAGTGTGGGAAGCGCGGGCCAGGCCCCGACCCAGGCGGGCCAGGCCCCGACCCCAGACGGGCCAAGACCCCGGCCAGCTCTGGGCCAGCCCCCGTGCGTAGGGTTTGTCAGCGTTTCGGCCCCGCAAACCGGAGCATGTGCCCGGCGTTCCCACCTTTTGTGAGGGTTGTGTCTGGAGTGGTCACATCTGGTTACAGCAGCAACAGAGAGTGGGAAGCGCGGGCCGGGCGGCCGAACCCAGCGCCGACCAACCCCGGCCAGCCCCTAGGCAGCCCCAGTCAGCCGACGCGCGGCACCCCGGCCAGCTCTGGGCCAGCCCCCGGGCGTCCGGCTCGTCAGCCTTTCGGCCCCGCAAACCGGCAGTGTGCCCGCCCTTCCCACCTTTCGTGACGGTTGTTATCTGGAGTGGTCACATCTGGTTACAGCAGCAACAGAGAGTCGGAAGCGCGGGCCAGGCCCCCGACCCCAGACGGGCCAGGCCCCCGACCCCCACGCCAACAAAAACGGGAGGGACAGCCAAAACTGTCCCTCCCGCCGTCGTACGTCGGTTCTTCGATTACCGGCTGTTCGCGCGAAAACTAGAGCTGCGAGCCGACCTTGAAGTCAGTCTCGTCGCCGCGGGTGTAGGAGAAGCCGTCCGCGCCGATGGTCACTTCCATTTCGGAGGAGTCGGTGCGCGGCACAACCTGCTGCGGGTTGCCGTCCAGGTCCAGGACCAGGGAAGCCTCGGTGTACCAGGAGGGGACAACGGGGTTGCCCCACCAGTCGCGGCGCTGGTTGTCGTGCACGTCCCAGGTGATGGTGGGGTTGTCCGGGTCGCCGGTGTAGTAGTCCTGGGTGTAGATCTCGATGCGGTGGTCGTCCGGATCCAGGATGTAGAGGTAGAACGCGTTGGAGACGCCGTGGCGTCCGGGGCCGCGCTCGATCCGGTCGGAGATGCGCAGGGCGCCCATCTTGTCGCAGATTTGGATGATGTTGTGCTTCTCGTGGGTCGCGAACGCAACGTGGTGCATGCGCGGGCCGTCGCCGCCGGTCAGCGCCGTGTCATGCACGGTGTGCTTGCGGTGCATCCACGCGGCGTAGGTGACGCCGTCGGAGTCCTTGATGTCCTCGGAGACTCGGAAGCCCAGGTCCTCGAGGTAGCCGCGGCCGCGGGGGACGTCGGGGGTGACCTGGTTGAAGTGGTCCAGGCGGACCAGCTCGCCGGCCGAGTACAGGTCGTAGCGCTGGGTCAGGCGTTCCACGTGGTCCACGGCGTAGAAGAACTCGTACGGGAAGCCCAGCGGGTCCTCCACACGGACGGAGTCGCCCACGCCCTTGGTGAAGCCCTCGGCCCGGCGCTCGGTGCGGCATCCCAGTTCCTTGTAGTACGCCTCGGCAACGTCCACGTCTTCCGGGGTGCGCACGCGGTAGGCGAAGGAGGCGACGGCGGCGACCGGTCCCTTGCGCAGCACCAGGTTGTGGTGGATGAACTCCTCGAGGGAGCGCAGGTAGATGGTGTTCTCGTCCTCTTCGGTGACGTGCAGGCCCAGGACGTCCACGTAGAACTCGCGGGACTTGGCCAGGTCCGTGACCACCAGTTCCATGTAGGCGCAGCGGACAATGTCCGGCGGAGCGATGGACGGCGTGGGGATCGGATTGGGGTTGGCGTTCATGGTTCTCCTTTGAACAGAGCGGGGGTTAGGCGTCGGTCTTGGCGGCGTCGTCGCTGCCGAACTTGGGTGTGTGGACCTTGCCGAGCGTGATGTGCACGGCCTGCTGGTCGGTGTAGAAATCGATCGAGCGGTAGCCGCCCTCGTGGCCGAGGCCGGAGGACTTCACGCCGCCGAACGGGGTGCGCAGGTCGCGGACGTTGTGGCTGTTCAGCCACACCATGCCGGCCTCGGTGTTCTGCGCGAAGTTGTGCGCCCGGGTCAGGTCGGAGGTCCAGATGTAGGCGGCCAGGCCGTACTTGGTGTTGTTGGCCAGTTCCAGGGCTTCTTCTTCGGTGTCGAACGGGGTGATCGCGACGACGGGGCCGAAGATCTCCTCCTGGAAGATCCGCGCGTCGGGCTTCACATCGGCGAAGACGGTGGGCGCAATGTAGTTGCCCTCTTCCAGGCCTTCGGGGCGGCCGCCGCCGGCCAGCAGGCGGCCTTCGGTCTTGCCGATTTCGACGTAGGATGCGACCTTTTTGTAGTGCTCGGGGTGCACCAGGGCGCCCACCTGGGTCTTCGGGTCGTGGGGATCGCCGACGACGATGGTCTTTGCGCGCGCGGCGTACCGTTCGCAGAACTCGTCATAGACCGGGCGCTCCACCAGGATGCGGGAGCCGGCGGTGCAGCGCTCGCCGTTGAGGGAGAAGACACCGAACAGGGCGGAGTCCAGGGCGGCGTCGAGGTCCGCGTCCGCGAAGACCACGCACGGGCTCTTGCCGCCGAGCTCCATGGACAGCCCCTTCAAGTTCTCCGCCGCGTTGCGGAAGATGGTCTGGCCGGTGGTGGTCTCGCCGGTGAAGGAGATCAGCGGAACCTGCGGGTGCTTCACCAGTGCGTCGCCGGCTTCCTCGCCCAGGCCGTTGACCAGGTTGAACACACCGGCCGGAACGCCGGCTTCGGTGAAGATGTCCGCCCAGAGGGAAGCGGAGAGCGGGGTGAACTCGGCGGGCTTGAGCACCACGGTGTTGCCGGTGGCCAGCGCCGGGGCAAGCTTCCAGGATTCGAGCATGAACGGGGTGTTCCACGGGGTGATCAGGCCGGCGACGCCGATCGGCTTGCGGTTCACGTAGTTGATCTGGCTGCCGGGGACCTTCATGGCGTCGTCGAACTGGGCGACGATCAGGTCCGCGAAGAAGCGGAAGTTCTCTGCGGCGCGGCGGGCCTGGCCCTTGGCCTGGGTGATGGGCAGGCCGGTGTCGAAGGTTTCCATCTCCGCCAGGCGTTCTTCCTGGGCCTCGACGGCGTCGGCGATCTTGTTGAGGATGCGGGAGCGCTCGCGCGGCTTCAGCTTGGGCCACGGACCGTTGACGAAGGCTTCGCGGGCGGCAGCGACGGCAGCGTCGATGTCTTCCTTCTGGCCCGCGGCGGCGGTGGCGTAGTTCTGGTTGGTTACCGGATCCAGCACGTCGAAGGTGGCGCCGTTGATGGAGTCCACGAATTCGCCGTTGATGAAGTGCTGGATGTGGGTCGGAAGGTTCTCCGGGATGTAGTGCTCAGCCATGGGGCGTCTCCTTTGATGCGGGGTCTGGTCTCGGGTTCGATTTACGGGGTGGAGCTGGCGGGGGAGTGCTTCAGGTAGGCCTCGAGCGTGGCGATCCGGTGGGCGCGGGCCGCGGCCTCGATGGTGCCGGCGTCGGCCTTTGCCTCGATCAATTCGAGCAGGCGATCGTGTTCGGCAACCGAGTCCTGGGCCCGGCCGGGAACGTAGCTGAAGGTGGAGGAGCGCAGGGCGCCCAGCCGGTTCCAGCCGCGGTGGACCAGGTCCAGGATGTGCGGGTTGGGGCAGTTGGTGAACAGGGCGGAGTGGAAGTCCCGGTTCAGGGCGGTGAAGCGGACCGGGTCGAAGTGCTCCAGGCAGCCGCGCATTTCTGCGTTGATGGCCTTCGCCTTCGCCAGGTCCTCCGCCGTGACGAGCGGTGCGGAGAGCGCCGTCGCGTACCCTTCCACCAGGCTCAGGGTCTGCATGGTGTAGAGGTACTCGGTGGGGTCGATGCCGGTGACCGTGGCGCCGACGTTCCGCTCGAACCGGACCAGGCCTTCGGCCTCCAGCCGGCGGATCGCCTCCCGAACCGGGACGGCGGAGCAGCCCAGGTCCGCGGCGATCCGGCCGAGCACCAGACGGTACCCGGGGCCGTATTCACCGGAGGCGATCTTCGACTGGACCGTCTGGTAGGCCTGTTCGGCCTTGCTCACCGTGCCAGCGCTGGACGAGGCACGGTTGGTGGGGACGCTGTTCACGCCTGTTCCGCCGCCCAGGCCTCGTACTTTTCCTTCCACGCGGCGTTCATCGGGTAGAGCCCGTCGACGCCGTGACCAGCCTTCACCATTTCGGCGATGAACTCTTCCTGGTGTTCCTGCTTGATGCAGGCTTCCACCAGTTCCTCGGCGATGGCCGGTGGGATGACCAGGATGCCGTCGTCGTCGGCCACAATGATGTCGCCGGGCTGGACGGTGGAGCCGCCGCAGGCGATGGTGATGTCCGTGTCCCAGGGGACGTGCCGGCGGCCGAGGACTGCAGGGTGCGGGTTGGCGCAGTAGACGGGGAGGTCTATGCCGGCCACAGTGGAGTAGTCGCGGACGCCGCCGTCGGTAATGATGGCTGCGGCGCCGTTGTGCTTGGCGCGCAGGGCGAGGATGTCGCCCAGGGTGCCGGTGCCCTTTTCGCCGCGGGCTTCCATGACCAGGATTTCGCCTTCGCGGACGGAGTCGATGGCGCGTTTCTGGGCGTTGTAGCCGCCGCCGTGGGACTTGAAGAGGTCCTCGCGGTTGGGCACGAAGCGCAGGGTGCGGGCGGTGCCAACTACCTTGCGGCCGGTTTTGGTGCCGGTGAGGCCGTCGATGGAGACGTTGTTCAGGCCGCGGGCGCGCATCTGCGAGCTGAGAGTGGCAGTGGCGACTGATTCGAGCTTGGCCTTCAGCTCCGGAGTGAGAGCCGACGCCGGTTCCTGGGCGGGTGCGAGGCCCGCTTTCTCGGCGGAGCCCCAGGCTTCCTCGCGCTGCTTGTCATCGATCTTGGGCTGCGCGCCGAAGGGAGCCAGCGGCGTCGTGCCTTCGGTGACGGTGGTGGTCAGTTTCCCGGTGGTCTGCCCTGTGGAGGAGGAGTCCACTTCAACTTCGACGACGTCGCCCGGGACGGCCACGGAGGCGCCGGCGGGGGTGCCGGTGAGGATCAGGTCTCCGGGTTCGAGGGTGAGGAGCTGGGAGAGGTCGGCGACCAGCTGCGCGAAGGGGAAGAGCAGGTCTTCGGTGGTGTCATCCTGGGCGAGTTCGCCGTTGACCCAGGTGCGAACGCGCAGGGCGGCGGGGTCCACGGTGGCGGCGTCGAGGATGGCCGGGCCCACGGGGGTGAAGCCGTCGCCGCCCTTGGAGCGGAGGTTTGAGCCTTTGTCTGCCCAGCGGAGGTCGTACACGCCGAGGTCGTTGCTGGCGGTGACGCCGCCGACGTAGCTCCAGGCGTCTTCAACGGAGACGCGGCGGGCGGTCTTGCCGATGATCAGGGCAATTTCGCCTTCGAAGCCGAGCAGTTCGCAGCCGGCCGGGCGCTCCACGGTGGCTCCGGTGAGGGCGAGGGAGGAGCTGGGCTTCAGGAAGTATGAGGGCTGTTCCGGGGTGCGTCCGCGTTCTGCTGCCCGGCTTGGGTAGTTGATGTGGACGGCGATGACCTTGCCGGCCTGTGCCAGTGTCTCCGGTGTGGCGGTGCTGCTCGTGGACATCTCACTCCTGGATCAAGTACGAAATCGTATACGATCCAGTGTGCCGTGTGGGGTGGGTCACGTCAAGGTCTGGGTGCACAAGGAATCCACATGTGTTGGGCAACGAGGTAAGCCGACACCTAGCTGACACGTGTCAGCTAGGTGTGGCTATACCGTCCCTTCATGGGTCTCCACTGCACAACGAGGGCATACTCTTGCGGCTATTGGGTGGCTACGGCTTGTCTCTGTCCCTCCCTGAGGCGGGCTGGTGGTCTCTTTCCGTAGAGTGGATGCTTCTGGCACCGCGGAATGGGGAAACGATCAGTAACGAGGCGGTTATCGAACCGGGTGCGGTCGGCTATGTCTTCCGGACCGACAACGCCATAGACGGCTGGTCATATATTGGCCAGAGCACCCGTCTGGATGTCGATCACATGGACGGTTACTTCGGCAGCGGTGTTTACATTCAGAAAGCCCTTGTGCAGAACGGTACAGAAGGGCTCAGGAAGAGCGTTGTGGGGACCGCGGCGAGTGAGCTGGAACTGCATTATCTGGAGATGCTTCAGATTGCGGAGGCGCGAGCTGCTGGATCGGTTCTTCTCAACGGGGACTTCGGCGGTCCGCGGCCCTTCCCGACATTTCAACTGCTGCTTTGGGACGAAGCTCCACAGGTGATGAGTGCTGTCGGAGATGCTGCCAAGTTCCACCGAGCTCTGGTAAAGAACCAAGCAAAGGTTGAAGCAGCCATTGAACGTGCGACGGCCAGCATGCCGGATGAATTCTACGAAGGGTACGAGCGCGACTTGCTGATGACCATGGATCTTTCCCATGACTGTCCCACGTGCGGATCGCCGGCCGGGGAGGTTTGCCGTACCAACGCCAAATCGTTGACGCTGGCGCACAACCCGGCCAAAAACCACGCGAAGAGGCCACGCAGCACGGAGCGATGACAAGGAGCTAAAGGCGTGCTATCCACCGGGGTGCATTGGAGTCTGCCAACGGTACCGTGTGGCAGTTAGGTTTGCTTGCTGTGACTCCATGCCATATGGAGGCGGCTCCGGGATTGTGTGGCTGACCGGGACCAGGGTACCTGAATTCCCTGGGCGGCGGCATCCACGCATACCATGCATCAGCTACATCGTCTCCGTAGCACTAGACACCCAGCATCATTTCATCGATAGTCTCGGCATCTGTGTAACCCAGACCCCCGGGATTGTCCTTGACTGCGGTTAGCTACTCGTCGGCGGACGAGCCAGGCCCACAAGGGTCCGGCATCAACTGAGTTCCATTCCCGGTCCGCGAGCCAGAACGGCGTGAGAGCGTCAGGCTGAATTCCTGTGTCTTTGTGCGGGACGGTGAGGCGGTATCGACTGCAATTCCGGGGTGAAATCGGATGCGAATAGTTGATAATAGACGCCGAAAAGCCTGCGAACGAACGTAGCGCCGGTTAGGGCAACATGGACGAGCCCGGCCAGTAAAAGCCCTGAGGCCACGCTGAGGCCATAGGGCAGAGATGCCAGCAGCTCCCAACCGATGGCGACAGAGATACACGCAGCGATCATTGCGACGCAGAAAATTACCAAGTACAGCGATGTTACAGCTGTCTGCCCGATGAGCCGGGCTAGGTTATGTCGATAGTTCATATGCTCGTCGTCCGCCGCTTTGATACGGGTGTTCATCAGCAGAACGAATCCAGAGAGGAAAGCGCCCGTGAGCACACCAAGCGCAGCCATACTCGGGGTAAGAGCAGCTGCTGGCAGCCTAAAATTCACTGCAATCGCGCCGGTGCCGATGATGCCAGGTATCGCAAAGAGCACTGCGGAGGTGCCGAAGGAAATCCGCTTGCTACCCGGTGGGCGCATGGACTCATAATGGCGACGAAGGATGGGACTGAGGCTGAAACGGTTTGCGCCCATTACCTAGTCCTCCTGAGGAAGGGGTAACCAATCATTCGGTAGATTGATCTTCATTGCGGTAGAGGTCTCGAACACAGTGCGTCCGGCTTCCCGGAGAAATGCCGGTTCATCGAGTTGCCCAATGCTTTCAATTATGTGAGTGAAACGGGTAGGGCTGTTACTCACTCGATACTTGCGAGCCTTTCCATTTGCAACAACCGTAGCGACTGCTTCCTCGACGTCCTCAGAAGCATACTTGTGACCCCCGACAGCGGCTAGGAGAGCATGCTTTCGATCCTGTTTTTGGCCCGTGATGACCTTGGTTGATTTATGGTCGGCCGATCCGTCGGCTTCAAGCGTGTAGACCAGCCGCACCTTTCTAACCGAATGATCCTCAGTAAAGTTGGTGCCATCGCCTGCGGGATTGGCGAATGTAAACTCCAGTTCATGGGTTCTGGCGTCCTGTGTTTGGAAAAAGCGTTTCCAGGCTAGAGCATCGACAACATCATGAGTCACCTCTGGCCGCAATGACTCGTTCTCTTTCAGTAGCTGCTCGAGTCGATCCTGCAGTGCCGGGCCGTGGTTGCTCCTGCCCTTAGCTTCCGCCACCATAAATCCTTGAAGGTAGTTTCCCTGAGGGAACACCAAAAGAATGCGGCTATCCCACGTCAGAGCATCGTCCTTCGTGATCCTGCCGCGGACTTCGTTGGTTCCGGCAACGACTATGTCAGACTCATCACCAGAAGGACCCCCGCGCAGGTTCACCAATAGGCATATGCCGTGCCGACGAACCGATTCAACTGACAGGTATCGGCCCTTTCGGTCTTTCCCGCCTGGACTGAGTACTAGGCGCGTTAAGTTATCAAAATAGACACCCAGCGCACCGTTTTCGCCTAGCGCCGGGTGATCTAGCGGAAGGAAGCTCCCTCCGGGTTGGGTGCCTGATATCGAAAAAGTCGACAAACGATAGCCATACTCATAATCCAACGACGCCACCGCGTTCCTACCTGTGCTTCGAGACCTATGCGGGTTTTCCGCTTTTAGCAAGTCTAAGGTCGCAGCGACGGGTCCGTTACCGCGCGACTGGGCCGCGGCTTGCGAGAGAGCGGGGCTATCCCGAAGGAGCATGTAGCGAGGGCTGGGCATCACCACGGGAGACCTATCCACCCACGACCGGCCGTCTGATTACTGTCGATTGAAAGTCCTAATCAGCAGCACGTTGCACAGGCCTCGCTTCCGTCGGACTGCCACGTTATCGGCAGAGAGCAGCGCGCCAAACGGTGTCCGTCCGCCCGCGAGGAAACGACGGAGCCGGGCTCGGTCAGGTGACTACGCCCGATGCATCCATCCGGCATGAATAAGGTCAAGCACGTTGCCATCCGTAAGGGCGCGCTGCTCACCGAAACCCGAGCACTCAGATTGCTTGAGGCTCTGTTCCCGGACTCTCCGAGCGAGGTCAAGCCGCTGAGGGTTGTTCGCTGGATTATCGAAGAAATGCCCATCGCTCAAGCGCTTCTTGACTGTGTGGACCGAGACTCCCATTTGTTTGGCGATTTCCTCTCTTGTGTTTCCCTGCCCTTGGAGTTTTAGCGCGTCAGCGCAGTCGGAGACCCGTTGAAGCATGCTTGCTCGGGACCACTCATTCACGCCGGATACTCCGCGTGTGGGCACATCTCGTCGACGGAGTGCGGCTGAGACTGCTCTAACGCTCAGCCCAGCTTCAGCGGAAATAGCAGACAGGGATAGACCCTTCTCGGCGAGCAATACGACGGTCTGGTCTCGAGATTCATCCGCATGTTTCCGAAGAGCCGTTACCCCGGCTTCTTTCATTGCCTTCCGAATACGTGTTTCTGAAATAGCGATTTCGCGGCTTGCATTTCTCACGCTTGACCCGCCGCGTACGAGGTCAAGTGCCTTGGCATCAAGCTCGCGAGCCTTACGCCATTTGCTCTCAGCCTGCTCGTGGCGGGCATTACGGAGCATGAGTTGGATGCTCCGCGGCATCGCGTCTGCGTAAGGCAGCGTAGGCAATCCGATGTCGGGAAAACGCTCCTGCAGTTTCAGGACCTCGCCTGCTGTTTCATCAGTGAGATGAAAGCCGCCACACGCAATCCTTTCTCGCGTTTCGTTACTGAGTGCTGCCCATAACTCATTAATGCGGGAGGCCTGCTCTTCTTGATCTTCCAAGATCCCGTCGTACATCTGCGTGGTAGGACGAAGAGCAAAGGCTTCGAGGCAGTCCCGTTCAGCGATTGGACTGAAGGTGGATCGATAAAAACCGGGAACTACGACACGATGCCCCAGTACGTTTAGCGCACGGACTCTCCAATGGTGATGGGCGGCGTAACTGGCACCCAGGTATCCAATACGGACCCCGTTCAGATCTACTGCGAGGGCGGTGTGATCATAAGGATTACCCGGTTCCGGCACTAGCTCGAAGTCAGCCTTATAGATTGTGCCCGAACGTTCCTGGTTTTTGCGTGGTGGCTCATACTCGGTTCCTACTACTGGCATCCATAAGCCTACGATTTCATCGAATGGTCGGTCATCGTAAGGCTCGATGCTCTCGGCTTGCTCCCAGGACACCAATAGCAGGGGTGTACCCACCTGAGGGTATTCTCCTGGCTGACGTTGATATCTCTGAGAACAACGCAAACGCCACTCCGGCCGGGCCTCGCCTATTTCCGATGTAGACATCCATTCGGTCATGTGTGCCCAACGGGGGCTACCAAGGAAACGCTCAGCGTCGGTTGAAGCGGCTTGGGGCATCAGAGAATCATATAGTGTCACTTCGGTCTCGAATACATCAGCACAAGAACACACACCGCAGAAAAACCAGCCTGCCCTAGCAGCAGCATCCCAGGCGCATACCCCAGGAACAGTCCGAGCGGCAGCGGAACCAACGGGCAGCAGCGTCGTGTCGAAACCACGGACCATGGACCCGGCCTGCGCTGGGCATTGGACCGAACGGCGTCTCCTTGGGTGGAGGGACCAGTCGGGCTGGACCCGGTAGGCGCCACGCACCGCCGTCGCACCAAACCCGACACCAGCCAGCGCTCTCAGAGTGATCAGTGCAGGATCGCCCGCGCCGAGCAGCACCAGCACCGCGCACAACACCGCAATCCACAGCGCCAGGGCAGCACCAGGCAATGCCATCCGGCTCAGCCGCACGCCGGACACTGGCAGCGGCAGCAGCAGATCCAGGCCGGGCATGATTGCTGTCCCCCGGGCCACCGCACCCAGCGCCGGAACTGCCGCAAAACCGCAGCAGCAATCATCCCCAGCTGCACCAGCGGAGGCTGCTCGCCACCGGTCAGCAACAAAGCCACACAGAGAACAGGCACCAGCACCGGCCGGATCCACAGGCCGAGGGTCCGCAGGAAAGCGGCAGTATCAGCACTGAGCAAGGCACCAAACGGCGTCCGCCCGCCCCGCGCATACCAGCGGACCGCACGGGCGGAGGCAACGCCGTCGGGATCTGCCGAAAGCGCGCGGCCCATCTCGTTAAGATCCATGAGGAACACCGCGGCACCGGTGTGCCCCGACACCACGCCGCCTCGGAACAGCTCCCTCCCCGGGATTCGATCCAGCCGGGCGGACAGCGAGGGGAAGAAAGCGTCCTCGTCGAACAGGGCGGCGACCGAACGGCGGAACGGGATAGCGTCTTCGTTGACCCGCAGGCCGTGGACCCGGACCTCGCCGTCGAGCATCTGCTGCTTCCCGGCGATGGTGCTCACGTCAGTGTCCCAGGGGACGTGCCTGCGGCCGAGAGCCGCGGGATGCGGGTTGGCGTAGTAGACGGGCAGGTCGATCCCGGCGACGGTGACTGTGCGGCTCAGCGAATACTCTCGTACGCTTCAAGCGCGTGCCGGCGGGACTCCAGTAGGTCCACGAGCGGCTCGGGATAGGCGGGAGTCAGCGCGTCCGGCACCCAGTGGGCAACGTACTCACCTTGGGGATCAAAGCGCTTTGCCTGTGTCTGGGGATTGAAGATCCGGAAGAACGGTGCTGCGTCCGCGCCGGAGCCCGCGACCCACTGCCAGTTGGCGGGATTGCTCGCGGGGTCTGCGTCCACCAAGGTCTCCCAGAACCATTCTTCACCCACCCGCCAGTGGATGCCCAGGTTCTTGACCAGGAAGCTGGCGGCGACCATCCGCACCCGGTTGTGCATCCAGCCAATGCTCCAAAGCTGCCGCTGGCCGGCGTCGACCAGCGGAATTCCTGTCAGCCCGGCCTTCCACGCATCGAGGGGGTCCAGGCCATCAGGCCGGGATCTCGACGGCGATTGCGCTGCCTTCCTCCGCAGGATTGCCGGGGTTTGCGGTCCGGAGCCCTCCGGATGTTCCCAGGGGAATCCGTCGAAGGCCGGCCGCAGGTTCTTGGTGGCCAGATCCGGGTTGTGAAAGAGCTGGTGCCAGCAGAACTCACGCCAGCCGATTTCGGTGCCGAACACATCCGGCCCTGGCCCGTTCCCGCGCACGCGGGACAGCGCGTGCCACACCTGGAACGGACTCACGTGCCCCCACCGCAGGTACGGGGAGAGCCGACTGGTCCCGGGCTTCGCCGGGCGGTCGCGACCGTCGTCGTAATTCTGCACCGGGCCGGCCAGGAAGTCGCTGAGTGCGGACAAGCCGGCTTCCTCGCCCGGGGCCCAGGCTTCCGCCAACCCGGTTGCCCAGTCCGGATTCAGCGGCAGTAGGTTCCAGTCCTGAAGGTCCTCCCCGGCGGGGATGCCGTCCGGCGGGGCAGCATTCTTGTCCGGAGCCGGAAAGGGCGCCCGGAAATCCATTGCGGACACCGTTCGCCAGAAGGGAGTGAAAACGCGGTACGGTCCGCCGCCGCCCGTACGCACGGTCCAGGGTTCATGCAGCAGCGAAGCCTGAAAGCTCTCCGCCTGCACATCCGTGCTCGCCGCCCACTCCTTGACCGCAGTGTCAACCTCTCGCTCCGGCCCGCCGTAGCGCCGATTCCAGAGGATCCGCTCCGCGTCCACCTCCTGCGTGAAAGCAGGAACGACGTCGCCGGCCGGCCCCCGCAACAGGACCAACGGAATGCCCAGGGCTTCAAGATCATGCCGCAGGGCCCGCAGAGCATGATGCAGCCACCATTTGGCGGCGGCGCCCAGCGGCCGGATGCCCGGTGATTCCTCATCCAGAACATAGAGGGCTACCGCGCCGCCGTCGTGCGCTGCGGCCAGGAGGGCAGGGTTATCAGCTGTGCGCAGATCGTCGCGGAGCCAAGCGATGGAAACCACGGGCAGGTCCTTTCCTTGGATAACACGACCCTATCCGTGGACCTTGGCAGCGGTCCCGCGCGCCCACTTTGGGTAGGGAACACCCCTTCAAATTTGCGGATGATCTTAAGTCAGTCATCGACTCGAGTACATCACCACAAGAACACACACCGCCGAGAACCCAGCCTGCGCCAGCAGCAACACCCCAGGCACATAACCAAGGAACAGCCCGAGCAGTAGGGGAACCAGTGCCAGCAGTGTCGTGTCCAAACCGCGAACCAGTGCCCCGGTCTGCGCACTGGGCATCGGGCCGAATGGGGTGTCCTTGGGCGGAATGGTCCAGTCGGGCTGGACCCGGTAGGCGCCCCGCACCGCTGACGCACCAAACCCCACGCCGGCCAGTGCACCCAGAGCAATCAGCGCCGGACTCCCCACGCCGAGCAGCACCAGCACGGCACACAGCACCGCCGTCCACAGCGCCAGAGCAGCGGCAGGCAGCGCCATCCGGCTCAGCCGCACTACGGAGACTGACAGCGGCAGCAGCATGTCGAGGCCCGGCATGATCGCGGTCCGCCGGGTCACCGCACCCAGCGACGGAACCGCCGCAAATACAGCCAGCGCAATCATCCCCAGCTGCATCAGCGGAGGCTGCGCGCCGCCGGTCAGCAACAAGGCCACACAGAGAACAAGCACCAGCATGGGGCGCACCCACAACCCGCGGGTCCGCAGGAACGCTACGGTGTCAGCACGCAGCAGAGCACCAAACGGAGTCCGCCCGCCCCTCGCATACAACCGCGCAGCACGGGCGGAGGCAACGCCGTCGGGCTCTGCCGAAAGCGCGCGGCCCACCTCATTGAGATCCATCAGGAACACCGCCGCACCGGCATGCCCGGACACCGCGCCGCCGCGGATCAGCTCCCGGCCCGGGATCCGATCCAGTCGGGCGAACACCAGCAGTCCCAGCGCGACGTCGGCCGCCAGAGCGACGAACGCCGGGCCCAGGACACCCGCCGCTGCCTGCCGCGGAACGAAACTCAGCACCGCGAGCAGCAGCAGACCGGGAAGCGGTCCGGAAAACAGCCGCCGGAGCAGCTCGGGCCGGGACGCGCCCGACCCCTCAGTGCCCGGACCGGCCTGCCGCAGGGCAGCGAGCAGCACCGCGCAGACAGCAGCCACGCCAAATGCCGCGGCAGCCAGGAACTGCCCCACCACGCCCGCCTGAAGATCCATCACAAACCCGAACGGCAGATACAGCACGGTCGCGCCCGCCCACACGGCAGTCAGCCGGCGGGCCAGGCGTCCGGTTACCATCGGCCGCCGGTCCAGCGGCAGGCTCAGCCACCAGTATCCTTCGGGTCCGTTGACCGCCGCGGGGCCGAACTTCCGGGCCACGGTCATCACCGTCACCAGGGCCGCGAACACCAGCACGGTCGCTGCCGTGCCGTCGGGCAGGGCGAACGACGGCGGCGCCACCAGAGTGCGCCCGGCCGCGTCCGTGTTCCAGGCCAAGGCCACCTGCTCGCGCAGGGCCAGGACAAGCCCCACGGCCAGCGCGCCGATGGTTCCCAGCGCCAGCACCGCGGTATAGACGTCGACGAAGGCATCCCGGAACCGGGACCGGCCACGGGAATATGCCCGCGCCGCCTGCCGGGTGTAGCGGACCGGGTTGAAGGGAGGGGCATGGATGGTCTGGGTGGTCATGGGTCAGCGTCCGGCGATTTCCGCGGCGGCGCGCTGGGGCGCGATCTCGCGGACGTCGTCGTCAATCAGCAGGCACCGCTGCGCCGTAGCCAGCAGCAGCGCCGGATCATGGGTGACCAGCAGAACCGTCCCGCCGTCGGCGGCATAGGCCTGGAGACGTTCGCCGACACGTTCGCGCATGGCGGGGTCCAGGCGCTGCTCCGGTTCATCGAGGATCAGCAGCGACGACGGCCGGATCAGGGCCGAAGCCAGCAGCAGCCGGCGGCGCTGGCCGGAGGAGACGGAGGCGGGAACGGCGTCGGCCCGCTCCTGCAGGGCGAAGAAGTCCAGTTCGGCGTCGACGGCGGCGTCCGGATCCGGGACCGAGTGCCCGCGGGCGACCAGCTGCAGGTGCTCGCGCAGGGACAGTGAGGGGAAGAACGCGTCCTCGTCGAACAGGGCGGCGACCTGGCGGCGGAACGGGATCGCGTCCTCGTTGACCGGCAGCCCGTGGACCCGGACCTCGCCGTCGAGCATCTGCTGCTTCCCGGCGATGGTGCGGGCGGCCGTGGACTTGCCGGCACCGTTAAAGCCGACGACGCCGAGGATCTCACCCGCGTCCGCGCGTGCCGTGATCGGTCCGCACACCGGCGCGCCGCCGTAGCCTACGGATAGGTTGGAAATATCGAGCACGGCCCCCGGGAAAGTCATGGGTTCAATCTAGCCGAGCCGCGCCGGCCTCATTCCGCAGCGGAGTGCAGAGCCGGGTCAGCCAGTCGGCATTGCCCAACGAATCTGTTGGGCGTAGGGTCAAGACATGACAAGCCCAAGCGTTTCGAGACGAGGTTCCAGAACATCCGTAACTGGAGCCCGGCGGGGGAGCAGGCTCTCCGGGGCGCAGCAGCGAACAGAGCTGCTCATTGAAGCTTTCGGCAGCACAACCGTCGTGGCTGAGGTACTCGGTGTCAGCCCTAGTCAGCCATCGCGCTGGAGCCGGGGCCTGGAATCGCCCGGCCTGGAAGCGGGGCGGCTGGTTGTCGACCTCGATCATGTGATGGCCCGTGCACGGATGATCTGGAGCAGGGACGCCGCTCTCCAGTGGCTTCAAGGCTCAAACTCCTACCTTGACGGGGCCCGCCCCATCGACGTCCTCAAGACCCGTGGTTCAGCTGAAGTCATTGCCGCTCTCGACGCCGCCCAGTCCGGCGCCTTCGGCTAGGCATGCTCGCATACAGGATTTTCCCGTACCTGCCGCGGGCCCAGCCCGGAGAACCGGGCCACCCTCTCTACCTGCACAAGCCGCAATCCGGAGGCCGACTGGATAATCCCGGGTCATATGACCTCTGGTACTTGGCGATGACTCCGGCCGGCGCTGTAGCCGAGGTCTTCGGCGACCAGAACCAGTGGACGGCCGACATGTTCGATGTCCCGTACCTTCGCGGATCCCGGCGCGCCCTGGCCACACTTGAGATCCCGGACAGTATTAACCTGCTTGACTTGGACAACGCCCAGAACCTCGTTGACCTTCGCATTAAGCCGTCTGAGGTTGTCACGCGCAACCGGGCAGCCAGCCAGGCATGGGCCCTGCGTGTGTTTAACCAGCGGAACACCGCCGGTGCGCAGCAATGGGCCGGGGTTAAATGGTGGTCATTCCATCGTCCACACTGGGAAATCATCGGCATCTGGGAAACACCCTCCAGATCGGCGCCGTTGACGCTGCGAAACATCGAGCGATTGGACCTCAACAACATGCATGTCCAAGACGCCATGAAGTCCCTGGCCAAGACGATCGTCTGACATAGAAACAGCCTCGGCTTGCTGAAGGTAAAAAGTCGTGCGCCCGCGTAATGGCGGCCGTTTTCCTACGGGCCGACTGCGGGCGGAACGCGCCGCCAGGGACGCCGGTCGTAGATTGCCAGGAGCTGCGCGCCGAGGCCGAAGAACACCATGGCCAGCCAGACGAGGATGTTAAGCCACGGAACATGCAGCGCGACGATGAGGATGATGCCTCCGACGAGCGCCTTGATCACCGGATGCTGGTTCCCGCGGAAGATGAGCCTGCCTATGTAATACGCAGTGAAGACGAAGGTTGCGAGCGTGAGCGAGATCCAGACCAGCAGGATGGCCAGCGCAACGGGCGCCCCGATGACCGTGACCAGGAGGATCAGCACGGCGAACGGAACGGCGATCGATGCCACGAAACCAACCAGCAGGGCCTTCCACGGTTGGGGCACCAAACGGTCGGTCACACGGTGCAGCAGACGGGGGAAGAGCCAGCCTGCGAGCACCGTGATGAGGCTCAAGGCAACCAACGCATAGAGCAGCCCGAGGACCCATCCAATGAACTTTTCCCCCGGCGACGGCTCTCGGTCGGGCTGCGGCGCGATGCGCTCGACCGTGCCACTGACCGCGCCGTCGGCGATGTCCGCATCTTTGTTGGAGCTGTACGTCAGGTTGCCGCCGACAGTCCCGTCGATGGTCAGGTTCCCGACGCCGACCTGGACATCACGGCCGATCGCGCCGGCGATGGAGATATCGCCCGCGGCGCCCACCAGATCGGTCCCGAAGGAGCCGGTATCGGTCACGTCGACAGTCGACGCGAAGATGGTGCCGCTGCGCGTAACGTCGCCGCTAATGGTTACGTCCTGCCCGGCCAGGCGCACGTTTCCGTCAACGTTTCCGGTGATGGTGATCGTCTGGGCGGCCGCGATCACATCCCCTGTGACGTTTCCGCTGATGGTGATTCTCTGTCCCGACGCGTACACGTCCCCGGATACGTCGTCCCGGACGTCGATATTCAGTCCGCTGTAGTACTGCGGGCCTGACCCGTCGTTCGTCACAGCAGTGGACACAGACTGCGGGCTGGATGCCGGGGAAGCAGCGAATGCGCTGGTCCCCGTGAGGAGAAGCAGAATGACAGCGGCGAGAACTGCGGAGAAAGCCCGCCGTGAGGGAGAAGGAAGTCTCATCGGAATGCCTTTCCGGTACCTGGGTCCGCCTGATGGTCCTCGTTGGAGGGCTGTTGACGGCGGCATCCCGGAACTTGAGGCCGATACGCAAACCGGCGCCGTGGTCCCGGGGCCAATGTCCTCAGTGTCCGCCAGATAGCCGCCGCGCAATAGGGGCGGAGGATGCGGTTGGCTGGCGCTCGGCATAATTCCTGCCGGTTCCCGGCCGCTGGCTGGGGAGAGCCCAGGGCCCAAGGATTCCGTGCGTCCCGGATTGTTGGCCGCCGATTGAGGGGGTCCGGCACGGAAGCACAGCCCCGGGAGGTCATCGGTTCAAGCTACCGGCGCGCTTCGATCCTCAGCGGCGGGCAGAGCCCTAGCTTCGGGAATACCGGATGGGGAGACTTCCGCGACTGGAATGGCCAGTAAAGCATCTTCAGAGCGGTTGCTACCGTAGGCCGACGGCCAAAGAGACTCCTGAGTCGGTGGACAATCGTGGGGCCTGCGGCCATGTATGGGTAAAGCATCTGTCAGGAAGGCGGCACCCTCATGAATGATCTCGACCTGGAAACCCGGATCCGCGCAGCGGCCCCGCACGTATCCCAGCCGCTGGGGCTGGCTGAGCACAGTACGCGGATCCTGGAAGGAGCGCGGAGACGGCGTCAGCGGACCCTCCGCGTCTGGGCGGCCGGCGCGGCGGCTTCCGCTGTGCTCGCAGCCGGAGGAACAGTCGCGGTGGCCGGCAACGGTATGCAGACCCCCTGGGGGTGGACAGCCGACAACGTTTACCAGTTCCCCGGCCCAAACGGCCAGACCTGTTACTCCGCTCTCAGAGTTGAGCCGGATGGAGTTCCAGACGATGCACCGGAGGTCGCCGCCGCCCGTGAGTTCGTCGCGGGACTCGACCTCAACACTCTGGACACGTCCGCTGCGAGAGCTCGCGCGGAGGCAGAAAACGACAAACCGTTCGGCGACGGCACCCCCGGCGTCCTGCACAACAGTCCCGATGAGATCACACAGTTCGCCGTTCACGGGACCGTAGCTGACCTTCTGTTTGCGGAGATAGAAAACCGAGGCCTGCGAACCCCGGAAGGACAAGGCCCCGTGAGCCTGTTCAGCATCACGCAGGGCTGCCAGTGAGTAACGCGAGCGAGACGGCGTCGTTGATCGATGAGCTCGTCCGCGCCAATGCCGACGACCTGCTGCGGTATTTCCAACGCCGTCTGCTGAACGACGGCGATGCCGCGGAAGCATACGGCGAATTGCTGCTCACCGCGTGGAAGTTGCGCCGTCGGGTGCCGGCGGATCCAACCCAGGGCCGGATGTGGCTGTTCACCACCGCGCACAACGTCCTGCGGGACTCCCGCCGCAAGCTGGCCCGCCGCTCCGCTGCAGTTGAGCGTTTGGTGAAAGATATGCGGCTCCAGAACGAACCGGCGCTGGAAGACACAGCCCTGGAGGTGCGGGATGCACTCGACCGCCTGCCGGAGGAGGACGCCGAGCTGGTCCGGCTGACCTACTGGGACGGCCTGGCGTCCCACGAGGCAGCGGCCGTCCTGGGTATCAATCCATCAACCGCGCGGTCACGGCTGGCGCGGATAAAACAGCAGCTGCGCGCCGCGCTGGGAGAGCCCGACGGCGAGGGGAAGGACCAGCCGCCGCCCCCGGCAGGCTCTGCGAGACAGTCCCGCGGCGCGAGTTTCGGAATTGGTCGTCTCGCGAATGTTCCCGCCGATTGAGGAGAAAACGTCCGTCTTCACGGATTAGCCGTCACTAAGGATCCGGTCAGGAGAAGAGCCCGCATCCCGGAGGGCGATGACTGCGTCGATCTGGACCTTCGCGCCGAGCGGTAGCGCCGCTGCCTGAACTGTTGTCCGGGCAGGGAAGGGTTCACGCACATAGCTGGCGTACACAGCGTTAATTGTTTCAAACTCTCGGTAATCGGTCAGATAAATGGTGGTGCGCAGGAGATCCGAAAGACTCAAGTCGAGTTCTTCCAACAGCGTTCTCAGGTTTTTCATCATTGCCTCGCACTGCGCCGCAACATCTTCCGAGACCAGGGAACCGTCGTCGGCTCGCTGGCCAATAATTCCAGCCGTATAGCCAGTTGCACCGTGCGAGACGAAGTGCGAGAAGGGGGCCGTGGACTTGGTGGAGCTGCGGGCTGAAATGGTGCGCTGGCATGGGCGGTTCGCTCAGATTCTGTAGGCAGGCGTGAGACACGGCCAACCCTAAAGGACGATCCCCGCAGAAGAAGAACTTGCCCCCAGAAACCAGACATCTTTTCGGCTCTGTTTACGAAACATCATGGATCTCAGAAATATCTGCTTAGGGTGTGACGCGAGTCGCGCAATCGTTTACGTAAACCGTTTGCGTCCGCACGGAGTCCGAACAGCGTCCGCACGGAGTCCACACGAAGTCCGAACAGAGGAGGGTCATGGTAACCATCAGGGACGTCGCCAAGCATGCCGGCGTATCTCCGGCGACCGTCTCCCGCGTGGTCAACGGACTTGTGGGCTACTCCGAGGAAACCCGGCGCCGCGTCGAAGAAGCCGTCACCTCCCTCAACTACGAGACCGACTTCATGGCCCGCGGGCTGAAGACCCGGCAGACGTCGGTTATCGGACTCCTTGCCCCCATGGTTTCTGACGCGCTCGCCTCCGAAGTGATGCGCGGCGTCGAGGAAGCAGCACGCGAGCAGGGCTACGCCGTCATGCTGGGCCGGACGGGACTCCAGTCCGTCTTTATTGACGGCTACCTGCGGACGCTGCGGACTTACCGGGCAGCAGGCGTAATCCTTATTTCCGCGGTGATCACGCAGGAAACGCGGCAGATCCTCGGCCCGAACATCCCGATCATCTCGGTCGCCATCAGCGACAGGTCCGGCTCTCCCAGCGTCTCCATTGATGACGAGCGGGCCGCCTACGATGCCACCCGGTACCTGCTGTCCCTAGGGCACCGGCGCATCGGCCTGCTCGCCGGAGATCCGGCGTCGGTGTTCGTGGCCCACCCCCGGCAGCGCGGCTACGAACGGGCCATGGCGGAGGCAGGCCACCCGCCCGTCGTCGCGCACGGCACGTTCTTCTATGACAGCGGTGCCCCGGGCTTGGATGAGCTGCTGCGGCAGGACCCGGACCTCACCGCCATCTTCGCCGTCAGCGACGAAATGGCAGCCGCCGCCGTCAACGAACTGCAGGAACGCGGCCGCCGCGTTCCGGACGATGTTTCGGTGCTCGGCTTCGACAACACCTCCACGGCCCAGCACGTCCACCCGCCGCTCAGCACCGTCGCCCAGCCCCTGGAGGAGATGGGACGGGCAGCGGTCCGGAAACTGCTGCGCGCCCGCAACCTCGGGCCGCGCATTATGCCGCACTCCATCATTGCCCGCGGATCCACCGGACCGCCCGCACACCAGCACCCCGCACACCAGCACCAGCCCAGCCAGGAACTGTAAGAGCAACGCACCACTCTAAGGAGCACAGCATGAGGCAACGACGCCACTATCGGCAGATTCTTCTCGGAACGGCAGCACTGACCATCTCCGCCCTGGCGCTCACCGGCTGCGGTGGCGGCGCCGAGTCCCCGGAAGCGCAGCAGGACGCGGCCGCCGCGTTCGAAGGCCGGGGACCCATCAACTATGTCTCCTCCCGGGACGCCTCCGGCGCCGCGCAGGACACCATCGACAAATGGAACGCCGAGCACCCCGATGAGCAGGTGACGTTCATCGAGCTGCCCGATTCCGCGGACCAGCAGCGCCAGCAGCTGGTGCAGAACGCCCAGATCGAGTCGGACACCTTCAGCGTGCTGAACCTGGACGTCGTCTGGACCTCCGAGTTCGCCGCCAACCGGTGGATTATGCCGATGCCGGAGGATGCGCTGCCGACCGACAGCATGGTCCCTGCCGCAGTGGAGACCGCCACCTACCGCGGCACTCTGTACGGCGCCCCGTATTACACGGACGGCGCCCTGCTCTACTACCGCACGGACCTGCTGCAGGCTGCCGGCATCGATGCCCCGCCCACGAACTGGGAAGAGATGACGGCCGCGTGTGAGAAAGTGCTGGCCCTCCCGGAGGCCGACGGGATGTCCTGCTATGCGGGACAGTTCGACAAAAATGAGGCCCTGACGGTGAACTTCACCGAAGCCGTCGGATCTGCCGGAGGCCAGCTCTTCGACGAGGGAACCCCGACGGTGGACACCCCCGAGGCCCTCGCCGGCCTCACCCAGCTCACGGACGCCTTCAACGACGGCCTCGTTCCCAGCGACGCCATCACCTACATCGAGGAGCAGGGCCGCCGCGCGTTCCAGGAAGGTGACCTGGTGTTCCTGCGCAACTGGCCCTTCGTCTACTCCTCGCTGACCGCCACGGACGGTTCCAGCGCCGTCGTGGACAAATTCGGCATCAGCTCAGTGCCCGGCATCGGCGACAACCCGGGTGTCTCCACGCTGGGCGGCCGGAACCTCGCGGTTTCCCCGTTCACGCAGAACAAGGCCACGGCCCTGGACTTCATTAAGTTCTTCACCAGTGAGGAAGAGTCGAAGGCCCGCCTGGACAAGAGCTCGCGCGCGCCGGTCTACCCCTCGCTGCTCGAGGATCCCGCCGTCGTCGAAAAGCGCCCGTTCTACCCGACACTCCTGGAATCGCTGGAGAACGCGCAGGCCAGGCCGCAGGTCGTCAAGTACGGGGCGACGACGACGGCCATCCAGGAAGAGGCGTACGCGGCACTCACCGGGCAGAAGGATCCGGAGACCGCCCTCGCTGACATGCAGGTAAAGCTCGAAGAGCTTTCGGCCGAATAGCCCGCCGGCGGCCGTCGACGCCGGTGCCGGCGGCCGCCTTCCGGCCTGATTCCCGTCCTCCCGCCCAGTTAGGAACTCCATGAGTACCATTACCGCTGCGCCTCCGCGCCGTCCCGACGGCCAACCTCCCAGAAAACCCAAGCCAGGCGGCCGCATCAGCGGTGAAGGCAGGATGGCGGCGCTGCTGCTGTCTCCCACCCTGCTGGTCCTTGGCCTGGTCATCGCCTACCCCCTGGTGTCCGCCCTCTACCAGTCGCTCTTCCGGGAAGAATCCGGGCTGGATGAGAACGGCTTCGTCGCTGAAGGGGAGAGCTTCGTCGGGCTGGCCAACTACACCGACCTCCTGGTGGGGGAGTCCGGCCAACGGTTCCTCAACGCCCTGGGCAACACCACGTTCTTCACCATCACCACCGTCACCCTCGAGACCGTGCTCGGCCTGTGCCTCGCCCTGGCCATGAACCGGGCGTTCCGCGGCCGCGGCCTCCTGCGGGCCAGCATCCTCATCCCGTGGGCTATCCCCACCGCCGTCTCCGGACTGCTGTGGCGCTGGATCTTCCAATCGGACGGCATCGCCAACACCCTGATCGGCACGGAAATCCTCTGGACCGCGGAAGGATTCCAGGCAAAGGCCGCGGTAATCATCGCGGAAGTCTGGAAGACAGCACCGTTCATCGGACTGCTGGTCCTGGCCGGTATGCAGGTTATTCCAGCGGAGGTGTACGAGGCCGCCCGCATCGACGGTGCCGGCTGGTGGCGCCAGCTGGGTTCCATCACCCTTCCGCTCGTGAAACCGACCCTGCTCGTCGCCGTGCTCTTCCGGCTCCTCGATGCCCTTCGAATGTTTGACCTGCCGTTTGTGCTGATCGGTCCCGGCAAACAATCCGTCGAAACCCTCTCGATGCTGGCCTGGGACGAATCAAACCAGCTGCGCTACGGCTCGGCGTCGGCGTTCGCCATCATCCTGTTCCTCTACGTGGCCGTGGTGGCGATCGCCTTTGTGAAAATCCTCGGCGCTGACGTCGCCGGGACCAAGGAGCTGCGCACCCTCCGCAAGGCCG
The DNA here is from genome assembly GCF_014836775.1 of Arthrobacter gallicola. Lineage (GTDB taxonomy): Bacteria > Actinomycetota > Actinomycetes > Actinomycetales > Micrococcaceae > Arthrobacter_B > Arthrobacter_B gallicola. The sequence continues at coordinate 128,738 of NZ_JACSQD010000002.1, read as the reverse complement.
GCACCTCCCGGAAAGCAAAGGCAGTCTCATGACCCAAACTCCCCTGCTCACCCGCACCGATACCTCCGACGACGCTCCGCAGCGCGCACCCAAAAAACGCGGCTGGAAGAATTACCTCACCTACGCCGGCCTCGGGGCCATCTTTGTGTACTGCCTCTCGCCGTTCTACTGGATGCTGGTCTCGAGCTTCCGCCGCACGGCAGACATTTTCGACAACACCCTGATCCCGGAACCGTTTTCCGTGGAGAACTACCTGAAGGTCTTCGACGGATCCACACTGTTTGGCAAGGCCCTCCTGAACAGCCTGATCGTCGCCGGAATTACGACGACGGCGGCCCTGGTCCTGGGAATCTTCGCCGCATATGCCATCTCGCGGCTGAACTTCCGGTTCAAATCCGTGATCCTAGGGCTCGTCATCGCCACCTCCATGTTCCCGGGCATCTCCGTGGTGGTGCCGCTGCTGCGCCTGTTCACGGACATTGGCTGGATCAACACCTACCAGGCAATGGTCGTGCCCAACCTGTCCTTCGCGATTCCGCTGGCGGTCTGGAACCTGACGACGTTTATGAAGGCGCTTCCCTTCGATCTGGAGGAGGCCGCGATGATCGACGGCTGCACCAAGTGGCAGGCGTTCCGGAAAATTCTCCTGCCGTTGGCCGCGCCCGGCGTCTTCACGACGGCGATCCTCACGTTCATTCACAGCTGGAACGAGTTCATCATTGCGCTGTCGATGATCAACAACCCCGAACTGCAGACCGCCACGGTCGCCATTTCGAAGTTCACCGGGGCCACGGAGTTCCAGGCGCCCTTCGGCGAGCAGATGGCAGCGGGCGTGATCGTCACCATTCCGCTGGTGATCATGGTCCTCATCTTCCAGCGCCGCATCGTCGAAGGACTCACCTCGGGAGGCACCAAATGAGCGGCTCGGCGATCCGCGGACAGCGGCCCGGGTGGTGGCAGGACGCCGTCATCTACCAGGTGTACCCGCGGTCCTTCGCTGACGGCGACGGCGACGGTGTGGGCGACCTCGCCGGGCTGCTGGAGCGCCTGCCCTACATTGCGTCGCTGGGGGTGGACGGCATCTGGATGACCCCGTTCCAGCCCTCCCCGCAGGTGGATCAGGGGTATGACGTCAGCGATTACTGCGGCGTGGACCCGCTCTTCGGCACCATGGAGCAGTTCGACGAGCTGCTCGAATCGGCCCACGCCCTGGGGCTGCGGATCCTCCTGGACGTGGTGCCCAACCACTGTTCCTCGGAGCATCCGCTGTTCCGGGCCGCCGTCGCCGCCGGGCCGGGTTCGCCCGAACGGGCAATGTTCCACTTCGAGACCGGGAACGACGCCGGTGCCCCGCCGAATAACTGGCAGAGCGTTTTCGGCGGCCGCGCCTGGAGCCGGGTGAACCCCGGCTCCGACACGGACCGCGAGTGGTACCTGCACCTCTTCTCCCCGGAGCAGCCGGACTGGAACTGGCGCAACCCGGCAGTGGGGGACTATTTCGAAGCCGTGCTCCGGTTCTGGTTCGACAAGGGGGTGGACGGTCTCCGGATTGATGTGGCCCACGCCCTGTTCAAGGCCGACGGCCTGCCGGACGCTGCGGGCACCGACGCCGTCGTCGACGGCCTGCGCTCCAACCCGCAGGTCTCCGACCAGGAGGACGTGCACGAGGTGTACCGGCGCTGGCGCCGGCTGGCCGAAACGTACTCTCCTGAACGGATCCTTGTCGGCGAGGTGAACCTGGCACCGGACCGTGCCGCCCGGTACACCCGGCAGGATGAGATGCACCAGGCCTTCGCCTATGCCTTCGTGAAGCTGGGCTGGGACGCCGCGGCCTGGGCCGCCGTCGGCACGGAGCTGGAAGCTGCCCGCAGGGCCCACGGCGCGCCGCCGACCTGGGCACTGGAGAACCACGATGTTCCCCGGTCCGTGACCCGGTTCGGTGGCGGGGAACGCGGAATCCGCCGCGCGCGTGCGGGCCTGCTCGCCATCCTCGGACTGCCCGGCGGTGCCTACATTTACCAGGGTCAGGAACTCAACCTGCCCGACGTCGACGTGCCCCTGCACGCCCGCGCGGATCCCATGTGGGCCCGCGGCGGCGTGTCCCGCGACGGCGCCCGCGTGCCATTGCCGTGGACCACTGCACCCGGTAACGCGTACGGTTTTTCCGCCGGCACTGCGGCCCCGTGGCTGCCGACGCCGCCTGCTTGGGGCTCGCGGTCCGTGGAGGCGCACCGGAAGGATCCCGAGTCGACCCTGCACCTGGTCACCGACGCGCTCCGGCTGCGCGGGCAGTTGCTGGAGAAGGAGATTTTCGCGCCCGGTGATGCCTGCGAATGGCGCGTTGGAGACCATGGGCTGCTGCTGTGCGCACGCGGGGAGCAGTTCCTGCTTGCCGTGGCGATGGGCGATGCATCTGTCCCGCTTCCGGAGGGCACTGTCCTGCTCTCGTCAGCGCCGCTGACTCCGGAAGGGCTCCTCCCACCCGACGGCGCTGCGTGGATCCTCGTGGACCGACCCTAGGCGGCGCTGCCCTTAGAGGTCCTTCACCGCCCGGATAGCGGCCACCGCCCGGGGGAAACCGGCGTACGGGAAGCAGTGGACCAGGGCCGCGATGATCACCGTTTTTGAATTACCCACCTGAAGGCAGGCGCGGCCGTGCGGGCCGAGCTGGGCCGAGGTGTCGCCGATCGCGGCCAGGGCGCACAGAACCAGCAATTCCCGCTGCGCCACGGTCAGGCCGCCGCGGGTGTAGAAGTCCCCGAAGCAGAACTCGGTCAGGAACCGGGGGAGGGCCTCGTTGAACGGCTGCGGCAGGTCCGCGAGGTTGTCCTTGATCTCTGTCCCATACAGCGGCTCCTGCTCGGCGAGCCCGCGCTGGTACCGGGCGCCGTCGTCGACCGTTCCCTGTGCCGGCAGCGGCAGCTCGAGGCCGTGCTCACGGAACACCGTATTCATTGCGGCGACGGCGTTGAGGGTGCGCGGGAAGCCAATGAAAGGTGCCAGCTGGTAGACCGCTTCCCGGATTTGCACCGGGGGGACGCCCACCCGGAGCGCGGCGGCGGTGTGGGCGCTCAGCTGCGGCAGGGTCTGCAGGCAGGCCAGGACGGTGACCGTGATCAGTTCCCGGGTCTGGTCATCCAGCACGCCGGTGCCGAAGACATCGCCGAAAACGAAGCCGCGGAGGATCTCCATCAGTTCGGGATCGTCCTGGTGGGCGTCCCGGTCCCGGGGCCCGAACAGCCGCTCGTAGGTTGCCTCTGCCTGCTCCCGGCGGGACGGGCTGGGCTGATTTTCTGCGTCCATGGTGTGCTCCCTGGAACGTGCTGCGCGGCGCTGCCCCTCCCATGCAAGCATGCGGGACGCCCCGCGGCAACATGGCGCCGGCAGAGGTTGTCAATGGAAGCTGCCGAGCCGCCCCCAACCATTCCCCTGGCTGGCAAACCGGAGGACCATGGCGGAGGAAGGCACCCCGTTTCCAATCCGCGAGGAGCAGGACCCATGATCCTGAACGAAACCTACACGCTGGCCAACGGACTGCCGATCCCAAAGCTCGGACTCGGCACCTGGTTCATCCCCGGCGACGCCGCGGCGCAGGCCGTGCGGGACGCCATCGGGATCGGGTACCGCAACATCGACACGGCACAGGCCTACGGAAACGAGCACGCGGTAGGGGAGGGCGTGCGCAGCAGCGGGGTGCCGCGCGGAGAGCTGTTCGTGTCCAGCAAACTGGCGGCCGAGATCAAGGACTACCAGGACGCGGTCACCGCCATTGACGGGTCACTGGCCCTGATGGGCCTGGACTACCTGGACCTGATGCTTATCCACAGTCCGCAGCCATGGAACGACTGGCGCGGCGGCTCCTACGCCGAGGGCAACCGGGAAGCCTGGCGGGCGCTGGAGGAAGCGCACGACGCCGGTAAGCTCCGCTCGATCGGCGTCTCCAATTTTGAACAGCCGGACCTGGAGAACATCCTTTCGGCGTGCACTGTTCCTCCACAGGTCAACCAGATTCTGGTTCATGTGGGCAGCACCCCGGACGATCTTCTGGATTTCTGCACCGACAACAACATGCTGGTGGAAGCCTATTCACCGATTGCCCACGGCGAGATCCTGAAGAATGAAGCAGTGGCCGCCATCGCTGCCCGGTACGAGGTGTCCGTGCCGCAGCTCTGCATCCGCTATGTGCTCCAGCTCGGAACCGTCCCGCTACCCAAGACGGCGAACCCGGAGCACATGCGGAGCAACGCTCAGGTCGACTTCGTCATCGCCGACCAGGACATGGACACGCTCCACGGTCTGCAGATCAAGGACTATGGGAAGTCCAGCAGGTTCCCGGTGTTCAGTGGGAAGTGACCGCATCGCACCGGTGGCTTATGGCTTGTGTCAAGCTCGTCCCTCCGCAACACCTCCGGTGACACCCGTCAGAACCCCGGCCTCTTGTTGGGTTCTGACGGGTGCCCCGTTACGCCCGGTCGTGGAGCGTGATGTGGTAGCCGTCGGGGTCGGCAAAGGTGAAAGTGCGGCCGAAGGGTCCATCGATCGGGGCAGCGACGATCCGGTGTCCTCCGGATACCAGGGCATCGTGGATGGCATGGACGTCAGTGGCATGGAGCCAGATGGCAGCGCCGACACCGGGCTGGCTGACGGACGCGAGATCGGTGCCGGGAACGGCGTCGCGAAGTGCGAACGCAATCGGAGTCGTCTCGAAGACGACGGCGTGGGGCGGACCAGCGGGAGACCGGACAAGACCGAGGTAACGCTCGTAGAACTCTTGCGAGGAGCTCCGATCACGCACTTGGAGGGAGATGAAATCGGGTCCGGTGACAGGCATGGGGTATCTTCTTTCGTTTGTGTCAGTTAGCTGACACACACACGGTATGTCAGAATACTGACATGGGTCAAGAAGGTATTCACCTCGAAACTTCGCTTGGTTATCTCCTCAAAGAGGCATCGAGCGAACTGCGTGCAGCGATGGAAGCCGTTCTGCGTCCCCTCGGGATGACCGTGACGCACTACTCGTGCCTCGAACTCCTCGCCCAGCGCCCGGGATTGTCCAACTCCGAGCTGGCCCGCGGCGCGTTCGTGACCCGGCAATCAATGAATGTTCTGCTGCAGGCCTTGGAGCGGGACGGGTACGTGGTCCGGCCGGCGGAAGGCCGCATCGGAAAGGTGCTTCCCACGCAGCTCACGCCGCGGGGCCGGGAGGAACTCAGAAAGGCGACCGCCGCAGTCCGTTCTGTCGAGGTCAGGATGCTCAGCGGGATGACGCAGGAAGAGCAGTCCGGTGCATACAGGATCCTGCAGAGCATGATTCAGTCCCTGCGCAGTGAAAATGAGGTGCGCTCTTAGCCCCGCGGAGCAGTGGACGCCGCAGCGGTCAGCGCACGGCATCTGACCCGCCTATTCCAGACAGAGCTGGGTGCGACGCCGGCCCGCTGGGTTGAGCGCGTCCGCCTGGGCAGGGCGCAGCAGCTGGTGCTCGATGGCCTGGGCATCACGCCAACGAATACCGGGCTCGCTTCGCCACCACCAAGCCGGCTCACGTCCGGTGACGTCAAAGCAGCTTCACAATGGTAGGAGCCGGCGATTGGGTAAAGCCGTTCGTGGCTGGAATCGCGGCGGGAACAGTCCGATGCGCTGGTGGGGAACCAACAGGTCTCTGCCTTCGAACGTCCCGGGCACGGACGGTCAGCGGATATCGACGGTGGCTACAGCTATGAGGGCGTTCCGTCGAAAAGCCGATCCAAGTGCAGATCCCTGCTGTGCCGGACGTCGGTTCCGTCCGCTCCGGCCACTTGTGATTGAGTGTCCCGATGGACAACTACGTAAGCTCCGGCACATTCTGGTTCACGCTTGCCTTGATTAACGCGGGTCTCGCTGAGCAGAAGAACCGCTCCAGATGGAACTGGTTCCTGCTCTCAATACTGCTGGGACCCATCGCGACTCTGCTCATCGTCATCTGGCGGGCGCCCGAGCCGGCCGCGCCGTCGATGGCCCACCGTGGCGGAGCCGGGTACCGGGACAATTAACCAATAGGGCCACCAGATGCGCTCCCACGTGCTTTTCATCAGCGGACGGTCCGGCGTCGGCAAGTCCACCGCGGCTCTGCAGCTCCACGAACAGCTCATTGAACGCGGAGTTCCCCACGCCGTCATCGAAGGCGATTACCTCGACCTCGCCCATCCCGCACCTCACCTGGCGTTTCCGGCTGCCAACCTCGCCGAACAGAACCTTGCCGCCATGTGGGGCGCCTACCGTTCACTGGGTTACCGCCGGCTCATCTACACCAACACCGCAGCAGTGCTGACACTTCCGAGCCTGGTGGCAGCCCTGGGCGATGATCCGCTCGTCACCGCGGTTCTGCTGTGCGGCAGCGACGAGGAGGTCCGCCCTCGACTGGAGCGCCGGAATCACGGAGCAATCGACGCCGACCTGCTGGGCCGCAGCGCCTTGATGGCGAACCTGCTCGATGAGCAGGTTCCGGCTTCCGTGCACCGGATCGATACCGGTCAGCTGCAGCCGTCAGAGGTCGCGGCCCAGCTGCTTTCGCTCACTGACTGGGCTTAACTCCGCTTCCCGCCAGGCCGCCCGGAGGGATTCTCTATTACCGCTACGGGTAGCGGGACGTGACTCGATAGCGGGTACGGAAGTTCTGCGCCTTCCGCTAGGCTGAGGCCGTCGCGCCGGTGGGGTGTGACGCTAGAGGTTCGGGGGAACCATCATGATCCGGAAACCGTCGGTAGGAATGGTCGTCAGTCTGTCGATCCTGGGCGGCTTTGCCCTGGGGATCGGCACAATGACTGCGTCTGGTGGAGACGACACCGCACCGGCGACCAGCCCGGATCCGTCGGTTGCAGCGCTCGCCGCCCTGCCGCCGTCGGCCACTGGGTTTCCTGAGCTGGGGGATGATCCTGCCACAGCGGTCTACGAACCGTTCGCCGCTTGTTCCGCCGACTACGCGAACGGTCCCGGCGCGGAACTGGACCGGAACAATATGATCGGCCCGGAAAACAGTGTGCTGCTGTCGCCCGAGGAGATGATGTCCCGGGGCTACTCGGCGGCTCAAATCGATAGCCAGTCCCGGGCCTGGAACAAGCTCAGCCCCGAAGAGCGCGAAGAGCAGTTGTGCCGCGCGGCGCAGCAGAACGCCGCGATCGCCGAACTGCGTTGAGCGCCGGACAACGTTGAGTGCCGGACAAGGCGCCGCGGGCCGAAGGGCACCGGTGCGTTCAGACCGGCCGATTCTCTTGGTGCTGTGGGTACTCATCCCCACGTTCCTCCCCGTCTTGTTCGTTGTCCTGTTCTCAACGGTCAGCTTTGTGTCGTTTATTGGAACATCGGGTGCCGGATATTCTCAGGCGGCGACCGGCCTGCCTTTCCTCGCGGCAGCCCTCGCGGCGATTGTCACCGGTGTCCTGATGAAGCGAGCCACGACGAACCGCCGGGCATGGGCGCTGTCCCTCTGTACTGTTGTGCTGCTGCTCGTTGCAGCGTCGCCGCCCGTGTACAGCTTGAGCAAGGCCGCCGCTGAAGAGTTGTGCGAAAGCGCGCCCGGCGGCCGGGGCTACCCAGGACCGGCGGCAACGGAAGCACCCGGCATCTGCGGCTGGGCCCGAAACTAGTTTCCCGGCGGCAAGCGTGCGTCTCGTTGACCCAACAGACACTAGAAGCTGGCTTCACAGAATGCAGCATTGCGCTTCGAGGTACCAGCGCGAATGACCGCCAAACCCTCCGTTTTGGGTTAAATCGACCGTTAGGGGATTTTCCTCCCGCCGCGCTCCGGAGGGAAACCTCATCTCGGCTGGGTTTTCCCAGAACGGAGGGAAACCGTGGCACACAACGGCCGGGTTTTCCCAGAACGGAGGGAAACGGTTCCCGGAACGGTCGGGTTTTCCCAAAACGGAGGGAAACGCCACCAACCACCAGCCACCGCCCAACCACCAGCCACCCGGCCAACCACCGGCCGGCCCGGCTTAGGGAGCTTTCCCGCCCGGAGCCTCGGGTCCGGTCGGCCAGCGCAGCAGCGCGGCGGCATCGGTGCCGTGGGGCAGGACGCCGTCGGGCACCAGCAGGAGACTGGCGTCGGTCAGGGCGGCCGCCCGGACCAAAGCCGCAGGAGCGGGAACCTTGCCGAGGACCTCCGCGCCGAGGGTCTGTTCCTCTGCGCTGGCCACCCAGGGCTCGGCACCGAGGGCGAAGAGCTGGCGGTCGGCCAGCGCGCCGTCGTTCAGGATCAGGATTTCCACCTGGGCTTGCTGGAGTGCGGTCAGCACCTGGCCAAAGCCCATGGCGGATTCCGGATTGGCCTGCCCCTCCTGCTGGGCCAGCCGGTCCATGATCTGCTCCTGCTCCTCGGCCCAGAACAAGGCGACGCGTTCCTGAACCTCGTCCTCAAAATGCCCGTTGGATGTTCCCGCCGGGCGGGGATGGGAATCGATCATGCTGACCAAACCCTTGTGCGCTTCAGCGAGCTGATCCAGCACAAGGCCCCGTGCCCGGACGTCACCGGCCAGCACAATGAGCCGGGCTCCGCTGCTGTCGACGATCCGGTCGATCTCCTCGGCGACCTGATCCGCGTTCCGCCGCCAGATCTGCTCGGTCTGCCGCTGGAACTTGTCCTGCGACCAGCCGCCTGCCGGCAGTTTGGTGATGTCCTCGGTCTCGCCCTCCACATCCTGAACGGAGGCGGGACGGCTAAGGCCGGCATACTGCAGCCGGATCTCGCCATCCTCGCGGGAAACCTCGGCGACAATATAGGGCAGTTCCTCGGGCCGGTGTTTGAGCAGCGGCAAGAGATCCGGGATGGGATCGAGCGACACCCGTTCGGGCAGCACGAGCGGGCCGGGCAGCACCTCGTTCAAGGCCACCGCGCCCTGCTGGACAAGGAGGAACCGCGACACCGGCGAGGGATAGCCGTCCGCGGGAAGCACCGCGGTCTCCGCGGCTTCCTGGTCCTCGCGGGAGGCACCCTGTTTGGCGAGCGCCTTCCTGACATCGCCCGGACGGACTTCCGCAGCTTCCAAGCTGTCTGTAGTCCCCGCTGAAGCATCTACATACGCGAGGCACCAGGGGCCCTTGCGCCGGTAGAGGTCAGCAAATTCGTGGAGTTGCCGGGTCATGTCGATCTCCTTCCTGCACGGCCGCGGCCCTGCAGTGATTCAATCCGTGATCCACGCTAGCACCCGCGTCTGCGCCATTTATAGGGGCTGCGGTGCTGCACCGGTCTGAACCGCCCAGCTGCGAACTGCAGGGGACTTCCCGGATCAGGGGTGCGCCGGAAGCCACCGGATGTGACTTCCCCCGCTATCCGGAATATCCCCGCCACTCCTGCCGCTTGTTCTGATGTACAAACTTCAGCCCAGGACACGATCAGCCCTGAGGCGAGCGACAGAAAGAACCCTCAGTGAACCTCTTTACCCCGTTGACACTTGGTGCCGTGGAACTGCCCAACCGCCTCGTGATGGCCCCGTTGACCCGCATGCGTGCAGACCTCGAAGGTGTGCCCACCGACATCATGGTGGACTACTACCGCCAGCGGGCCTCGCTGGGCCTGATGGTCAGCGAAGGCATCTACCCGTCCTTCACCGGCCAGGGAAACACCCGGATGCCGGGACTGGTCACCGAGGACCACGTGGCCGGCTGGAAGCGGGTCACGGACGCCGTGCACGCCGCCGGCGGCCGGATTGTGGCCCAGCTGATGCACTCCGGGCGGGTGGCACATGAGAACATCAACGGCGGCCGCGGCGCCGTCGCCCCCAGCGCCATCGCGCTCGAAGGTATGGCGCACACCTACGAGGGCAAGCAGCCCTACCCGGTGCCGCACGCCCTGACCGAAGCAGAGCTCCCCGGCGTCGTCCAGGAATTCACGGCAGCTGCGGTGAACGCGATGAAGGCAGGGTTCGACGGCGTTGAGCTGCACGGTGCCAACGGTTACCTGCTGCAGGAATTCCTGTCTCCCGCCACCAACCAGCGCACCGACTCCTACGGTGGCTCCCCGGAAAACCGGGCGCGGCTGATCATCGAGGCCTTCCACTCGGTGGCCGAGGCCATTGGCGCCGAGCGCACCGGCATCCGCATCTCGCCGGAACACAACATCCAGGGGGTCCTGGAGGCGGACCGCGCGGACGTGCTGGCAACCTACAACGCCCTGGTTGACGGGATCGCGCCGCTGAAGCCCATGTACCTGAGCATCCTGCACAAGGACCCGGCCGATGACCTGGTCCAGGGGCTGCGCCGCCGCTTCGGCGGTCCGGTGCTGCTGAACACCGGTTTCGGCGTGATGACGACCCGCGACGACGCCGTCGCACTCCTGGCCGAAGACCTGGCGGACGCCGTCGTCGTCGGCCGTCCCGCCATCGCCAACCCGGACCTGGCCCGCCGCTGGCAGGAAGACCTGCCGCTGAACGAAGTGGACTACGCCACCTTCTACACCGACGGTGCCGCAGGCTACACGGACTACCCGGAGCTGGCTCCGGTTTCCTAGCCGAGTGCTGCCCTAGTCAACGACGGCGGCCTTCCGCGCACTGCGGAGGGGCGCCGTCGTTCTCTTGGCCTGAATTCACCCCGGCGGAACGTTAGTCCTCCACCGACCGGATCACGCGGGCAGGGGCGCCGACCGCCAGCGAGCGGGCCGGCAAATCCTTGGTCACCACGGCGCCGGCAGCCACGACGGAATCGTCCCCAATGCTCACACCGGGCAGCACCGTGACGTTGGAGCCAAGCCAGACGTTCCGGCCCAGCATGATCGGAGCCGGATGCATGTCCGCGCGCCTGGCCGGTGAGAGGTCATGATTGAGCGTTGCCAGGACGGCGTTGTGCCCGATCAGGCAGTCATCGCCGATGCTGATGCCGCCCTGATCCTGGAACCGGCAGCCGGAGTTGATGAAAACCCGCTTGCCCAGGGTGATGTTCCTGCCGAAGTCAGCGGAGAACGGCGGGAACAGGGCCACGGTTTCATCCACCTGCCTCCCGGTCAGCTGGGAGAGCAGTTCCCGTACCCGGGCCGGTTCGTGGTAGCCGGTGTTGAGTTCCCCGGTAATGAGCAGGGCCTGCTGGCTGGCGTGGTGCATGGCCTCGTGCAGGGGTGAGCCGGCGGTTATGGTCTCGCCGGCGTTCAGGGCGGCGAGGAGATCGTCGAGTTCCAAGTGGGTCCTTATCCGAGGCGCTTATCCACAGCGCCCCTCAGACTCACCGTATCGGTTGGGCACGGCAAGGGGCGATGGATCCGTTTGGCTTGCGGAGGCCGGCCCGCTATCCGCCGGCATCCGTCACCGTCAAAGCCCAGGCAGAACCTTCCGCCGACTCCACGTCCACGGAAAGCACCGCCACCGTGGCGTCCAGCTCAAAGACGGTACGGGTCGGATCCTCCCGGGTGCCGCAGGGGATGGTGGTCTTTCCGGTATTGGCAACATTCACCGTCAATTCGCCGCCGAACTGGCAAACCAGGTAGACGGCGACGGCGGCACCGGCGGGCCCGAATCCACCCGAGGCTGTCCCGGATCCGCTCACGCTGCCGAGCTCCCTCTCACCCGCTGCATATTCGGGGTACATGGCGTTCTCCACGCTCACCTGTTCAGGCACCGAGGCGGCTTGCGTGCAACCGCACAGCAGCAGGGCACTCACACCAAGAACAGGCAGGACTTTCGCGCGCATACAGCCTCCCAGCGTTTTGCGTGCCAGCGGGTGGTCCTGGGGGAGACTGGGCTGGTCAACGTCGACCTAATGTTCCGGCCACCCTACAGCACCCAAGAATTGCCGGTCGGATGCGCCCGTCAGTTGGACGAGTCGTCCTTCTTCTCGCCTCTTCGGCTGTCACTGCCGTCCGACTTCGGACGTTTCTTGCGCTTGACGAGCCATTCCTCTTTGTACTTCGCGGTCTCTGCGGCTTGGGCACTGCCCCATCGCGCGGCGAGGTCCGCGGTGAGGAACATGATGGTTACCGTAACTACGGCTGCGATCCACCCGTAGTCGGAGTACATCCAGACCAGGAGGCAGAATGGTCCAAGAAAGAGCAGTTCTACGAGCAGGCGTTTAATGGTTGCCTCGATCCCCTAGGACGTGCGGTCTGGTCAGTAGCAGAAAGGCCAAGAAAAACGGCCGCAACGCTGACGTAGTGGTCGGCATCAGACTCCCCAGGGATGAGACTGCCCGAAGCCTGTACTCCGGTGACCTGAAGGCTAAACCGTTACCGCATTCGTGTCTGCACCTGCGGTTACCTGTTTGTGCTGGATTTCCGCAGCACCTGACCACTTGATGGTTCATTTGCGGCTTTCCGGCCCAGTTGTTTCCGGAGGATCCAGAGTGCGCACATTGCGAGGCCCAGAGACACTCCGGCGGACAGGATCAGGGAACCACGTGCATCCAGAGCGGAGACAAGTGGCCCAGCCAGGGCCAGGCCAAGGGGCATGGCAAGCGTGATGCCAGCAGTCCAGAGCGTGAACACCGGCTGCTGTTCCTCCGGTGGGACCTGCTGCTGAAGAACAACGAAGACGAGCGGGTTGAACGGCCCGTACACCAGTCCGGCGACCGCGAAGATCAGATACGCAGCTGTCCCCGATGTTGCCAGCCCGAGAGCTGCCATGGATAGGGCCCAGCCAACGATAACGGCCAGCAGTATGGGGACCGCGGGAAGCCTGCGGAGGTAGTTCACCGAGAGGGCTCCCAACAGAGCGCCGATGCCGTATGACGTCCAAAGGGCGCTGAGTGCCGGGGACGGCAGGTTCAGGTCGTTCATTAGCAAAAGCGGCAGGGCCACTTCCACGGGCGCGTAAAAAAGGTCGAAAACAAAAAACACACAGAATAACTGCATCAGCTGCGGCCGGGACCGCAGAATCGCTATCCCGGATTTGCCGGAACGGGCGGTTGGAGCGGAAGGGATGGCGCCGGAATGGTGCCGTTTCCCAGCCCAGAGGACAGCGAGCAGGACTAAATACGTGCCCGCATTGCACAGCAGGGCTGGCGCCGCCGATCCGGAAGTGAGGGTGAGGCCTCCGAAAACGGGACCGAGAATGAACATTCCTACGCCCAGCGAGGTGCCGATCATGCCGTTGACGGCATAGGCACCAGCCGGTCCCACCAGGTTCAGGGCGAACAAGCGCCTTCCGCTCGCAGCGAGCAGCCGCAGGATGGAACCTGCGCTGAGCAGCGCCACGAGCCACCCCAGCGACAGGGACCCGGTCAGGGCCAGCAGCGCTGCAATGCCGTAGAAGAACGAGCGCAGCAACGCATCGGCAGCCACTACGGCTCCCGGGTCGAAACGGCGGGTGCCCAGCCCGAACCAGAGGCTGACCAGCAGCGGGGCCAGCAGGGGAATGGCGTAAACCATCGAAAGCACAAAAGCAGGTGCCAAGGTGCCGCGCAGCTCAAGGGCCAGGACGGGCAGGGCGACCAGGGTCATTCCGTCGCCGATTCTCGAGAGCATGTCCCCGGCCAGGAATGACGCCAAACGGGGATTCTTCAGGGATTGTGTATAGGAGAGTTGAACGGGGGCAGGCATGCCGGCGATCGTATGCGCTCAAGTTAACTTGAGCGCAAATATTTATCCGGTACCGTTCGTCAAATGAAGCAAACCAAGCCGGAAACTCTGCTGCCGATTTCAGTGGTCACGGCACGATCGGGTTTATCGGTTTCAGCGGTTCGCTTTTACGAAGAGCGCGGACTGGTCTCCAGCAGACAACGCGTAGCCGGGCGCCGGGTCTATGGCAGAAGTGTCCTTCGACGTTTGGCGTTCATCGCGGCAGCTCAAAAGGTTGGGTTGTCTATCGCTGAGATTCAAGCCGCGATGAACCAGTTGCCGGCGGAACGCGCTCCCTCACCGAAGGAATGGGGCCAGCTGAGCGAGCCGTGGAAAACCCGGATTGACCAGCGCATCAGCGAACTGGAGGAGCTGCGCAGATCGCTGGAGGACTGCATTGGGTGCGGATGCCTTTCAATGTCCTCCTGCGGCATCCTCAACCCCTCGGACCAAGCTGCAGCTCAAGGACCTGGCGCCCGCTGGAAGATGCCTTCAAAGTCGACGCCGCGTGGTGGCCGCAAACCTGCGCCCACGAGAGATTCCCCTGAGGTGCATTAACCGCGGACAACGATCCGCCGTCGTTTACCGGCCGTAATATTCGTCGTCGGTGACGTGCTCACCCCAGGTCGTGGTCTCGGACGGGTTGGCACCGTTTTGGGTCATGGCGATGTGTTCCATGAAGCAGCCGGGTGCGGCCGCGTGCCAGTGTTCCTCACCGGGAGCGGTGTAGAGCGTCTGGCCGGGGTGGACGTCGAAAATTTTCCCGTCCCGGGTACCGAACCGGCCTACGCCCTGGGTGACACGCAGATACTGGCCGTGCTGGTGGGAGTGCCAAGCTGTTCGCGCGCCGGGGGCGAAGCGGACAGTCGCGACAACCATCGTCTGGTCGCTTTCGTGGGGAAGGGCAATCGGATCCAGCCACACGTCGCCGGCAAACTGCTCCGGTGGATTCTTGGTGGTCGGCACAGTGGGTTCAATATTCATGCTAAACGACCACCAGCTCTGTGCCTCCGGGTGCATGGTCGGCCATCGCAACGCGCTGGATCGCCGGGTCATCGTAGGTGTTCCAGTAATAGGACATCGTCCGGGAGGAAAAGAGCCCGGTGTAGATGGTCTTCTCAAACTCGCCCGAGCCCATGGCTGCGCAGCCCTCCACCATCGCAACCTGCTGCAGGGTGTGGAATGCGCGGGTGACGTTTGCCTCCTCGGTCGTCTGGTCCGGGTAGTGGGCGTTGACGTAGGCCGCCCGCACAAACCGCGACGGCGAGTAGTAGTCGCCGGGGATTCCGCGCATCAGGGACCCGGAGCCGAACGGAACCAGATCCGCCCGGCCAAGCACAACCTTCTCTGGGAACTCCGGCGAGGTATTGAGGTAGTTGCGCAGGTTCTCGTGGTGCCAGGGGAAGCCGGGCTGGTTCGTGAGGACATCGACGTCGTTATCGAAGACGTGCATACCGTCGCTTGTGTACTCCACAACGATGGCGCGCTTGGAGTCACCGATGAACCAGTGCAGCAGCGAGCTCGGGTACTTCTCGTTGATCGGCTTGTCCACAATGACGACGTTGCCGAGCGCGGCCTGCACCTCGTCAACACTGGCGAACTGGGACGCCACCCAGAGCGGGAATTCATACGCGGCGACGTTCACCGCCCCGTCGGCCGGTTCCGGAGCGTAGTCCGCGTAGCCCGGGAAGTTGAGGCCGGCAACGGCCAGGCCCGCGTCGTTGCCGCAGTCGAAGTAGAGCGGTGTGTCCTCCTCCACAATGCCCATGCCGATGACGGCGTGGCGGATACCCGGCACCGCGCCGAACGGCGATCTGGTGGCGTACCCGGTGGGAGTGAGGACCACCCGCTCCCCGTAGCCGGACGTCCAGTCCAGGTTGCGGGCCAAGTAGACGCTGTCACTGCCGAACCGAATGCCTGTGCACATGCTGATGCTCCCTGTTCCGGCGAAGCGGTGAATGGCTTCGCCTGCCCGGTGGCCCCCTGCCAGAGACGCTGCTGGGAAGTAACAGGGCCGGTTGTCCGGCCCGAAACTCCTCTGCCCTGTTCAGGGTAGGCCCGGACCCCGCACCCACGGCAGCATCCTCACCAAACCCGAACGCCCGCACACGTATTTCGTGCAGATGGTCTCGTCCCAGGACGTGCGGGTTACACCTCGGTGACCTGCTGGAACTTGACCTTGTCCTTGTCATCACGCGGTGCGCCCTTAGCGCCGGGTGCGCCGCTGGTTCCGGCGATTCCGGGTGTGGAGGGCTCGCCGGGATCGGTGGTGGCGTGGCTGAAGTCGCCTCTGTCGCCGTTTGCGCCGGTGATTCCCGCGTCTCCTCCCGGACCCGGGTCCCCGCCCTTTCCCGGGTCTCCCGACTTCGCCTTAAAAATGCTCTGGCCGCCGCTCTGATCAGACACGTAAAAAACCAGGATGTCGCCGGCCGCGCCCGCGTCACCACCCTTGCCGCCGACGCCGCCCTGGGCGCCGTTGCCGCCTCCGCCTCCGTAGGCACCGGGTTCACAGCTGTTTCCGTCGCCGCCTTTGCCACCGGTTCCGCCCTTGCCGCCTTTGCCTCCGTTGCCGCCTTTACCCCCGTTGCCGCCGGACGCGTCGACGACGACATCACTGCCGAGGACCCGCACGTGCAGTTCCACGGTGCCTCCTTTGCCTCCCGGCAGGCCATCCGCCCCGGGACCGCCGGGGCCGCCGTCGCCGCCGCGCCCGCCGCGGGTGGAGCCGGTGTCTCCGACGAAAAACCAGCCGCTGCAGACCGCATCGAACCCCTCTTGTCCTGCCGGTCCCTCACCTCCAATGGCGCCCGGCGCTCCTTCTCCGCCGTCCGTTCCGCGTTTGTCGATTCCGCCCATGATGGTCTCCTGTTCCGGAAAGGGTAGGCATGGTTTGACGGCCGAAGGTCAGCGCCAGGTGGCTGTGACAGCCTCCGCACGAGCGAAAATCTCCGCAACCGAGAGGCGGTCCGTGTAACCCGCGATGGGCGGATGGGGACCTGGCTTGCTCATTTCCTGCATCACCAGTGGAACTTCCCAGGGTTTCCGCGGAACGCCGACCATCTCGTTGCAGGTGAGAAGGAAATGGCTGCTTTCCGGAAAGATCCAGCCGTGCTCGTGGAACCGCACGTTCAGGGCAGTCAGCGCATTGATCGAACGCTTAAGAAACAGCAGGCCCCGCACCTCCAAATCGAGGTTTGGGAACCGGACCTCCCGCCACACCGGGAAAGCATCACGGACCGGGGAGATGAACCGGGCGCCTTTTTCAGCCGTCAGCCTCGCCAGGGCCGGCGGGTGGCCCCGGGCGATCAGCATCGCCGTTGCACGGCTGATCACTTCCCGCGCCATCACGACCTCAGGCGGAATGGCCGCCACGCCCTGGACCGTGCGGGCCGATACAACACCGTGATTCCCCTCGGAGAAAACCACATCGGGCACAACGGAATGCTCCAGACTCCGTTGGATGTCGTGCAGATCATCCTCCGGAATAGCCGGGTGGATGATTCCGAGGCGGTAGAGGTCCCGGATCGACCGGGGCCTTTCCTCGACCAGAAAGTCAGCGGCTGGCGAGTCAGGACTGTCCGAAAAAACCACTGGATTGTGCGTTTCTTCAATGACGTAGGTGCCAGGCATGATCTGTCCTTGCTCGAAAGGAACCTGATGGGGGAGGCACCTGCAGTCAGGGAACCGCCACCATATAGGAGTCAACCTCACTGATCAGCCCGTCCCGGAAGGTCAGGACGTCGCAGTAATTGAAATGGATGGGCCCGACGACACTTTGATGGCTGCTGTGGCCCGAACCGGTAATGACCGTGGTGTCCCCGGAGCTGATCAGGCGCTCAATACTCAGATCCGGGCTGCCCTCGAACCCGGGAGCGCCGATTTCGGCGTCGAACTCCGCCTTGCCCCGGGTGGTGCGGGCGCCGTGGATGCGCCAGACGACGTCGTCAGTGAGGCAGGCGAGGATCGCCTGGTGATCGCTGCGCCGGAAACCGTCCATGTAGTGGCGGGCCTGTTCCCCTTGGATGCTCACGCGTGACCCCTCCTTGCGGGTCGGGGAGGTTCCGGGTCAGACGGAACCTGAGACTTCAGCCGTCTGTACAGTAGTCCTTTTCGCCTCCCGCCGGAACAGCTTCCGGCCATGCAGTGCCCGCAGCGCGTTGAGGATCGCCACCAGGTCCACGAGTTCCTGGGTCAGTGCCCCGGCCACGGCAGGAATCAGGCCGAAGGACGCCACGAGCATCAGCACAATGCTCAGTGCGATCCCGAGCCAGATGCTGCTCAGCGCCACCTGCAGGGTCCGCCTGCCGATGTCCACGGCGGTTGCCACCTTGGAAATATCATCGGCCACAATCACGACGTCGGCAGATTCGCTGGCAGCGGTGGAACCTCGCGCTCCCATGGCGATTCCGACATCGGCGGCGGCGAGCACCGGGGCGTCATTGACGCCGTCGCCCACCATGATCACCGGGCGGTGCGGGAGGGCGGCAACAGCGGCGACCTTGTCCTGGGGCAGCAGCTCGGCCTGGACGTCCGTAATGCCCACCTCCGCTGCCATGCTCTCCGCGGTGGCCAGCCCGTCACCGGTGAGCATCACGGTTTCGGTGATGCCGAGGTCCCGCAGCCGGTCCAGGGTGGCGGACGCGTTGTCCCGGGCGGTGTCGCTCATCACCAGGGTGCCGGCGAATCGGCCATCGACGCTGAGGTAGACGCCCATCTGGCCGGGGAACAGGTCCACCGGACGCGTCTGCGGATCCACTTCGGCGACAAACCGGCGCTTGCCAACCCGGACCGTGCGGCCGCCGATCAGCGCTTCGACGCCGTTGGTCGCGACTTCCTGCGCGGTGTCGGCCGGTGCAGGGTGCAGGCCGCGCTGTTCCGCGGCGGCCAGGACGGAGGCCGCCAGGACGTGGGAGGAGTACTGCTCTGCTGAGGCGGCCAGCGTCAGGAGGTCATCAGCGCTGAAACCGGGTTCCGGGTTCACCGCCACCAGTTCGGGCCGGCCGTAGGTCAGGGTGCCGGTTTTGTCGAAGGCAGCGCTCTGCGCCCGGGCAAGCTGTTCCAGGACCGCTCCGCCCTTGACGATGATGCCGCTGCCGGCAGCCCGGCTCATCCCACCCATAAAGGCAACCGGTGCGGCGATCAGGAGCGGGCAGGGCGTGGCCAGCACCAGGACCTCCGCGAACCGGACCGGATCCCCGGACACGGCCCAGGCAATCCCGGCGATCAGCAGGGACACGGCGGTGAACGGCACGGCATACCGGTCCGCGAGCCGCACCACGGGAGCCTTCGATTCCGAGGCCTCCTGCACCAGGGCGACGATCCGCTGGTACTGGCTGTCCGCCGTCGTCGCTGTGGCCCGGATTCGGACAGCATGGGTGCCGTTCACCGAGCCGCTCATCACGGTGTCTCCGGCCATGCGGGCCACGGGCAGCGACTCACCGGTGAGCGAGGATTCGTCGAAGGACGCGGCGTCGGAAAGCAGAACGCCGTCCACTGGGACCACTTCGGCCGGTTTGACCAGCAGGACATCCCCGACCGCGACCTCGGTGGCGGGAATGTCCTCCGCCGGGCCCTGGCTGTGGTTGGAGGAACCTGGAACCTGCTCGCCGGTGTCCACGCCCGAGGGCAGCCGGTGCGCAACGTCCGGAGCGCGGTCCAGCAGCGCGTTCAGCTCGCGCTTGGCTCGTCCCGCGGCATAGTCCTCCAGCGCTTCCCCGCCGGAGAGCATCAGGACAATGATCAGCGCCGCGATGTACTCGCCGACGGCAACCGTGGCGAGCATAGCGACAACAGCCAGGATGTCCAGCCCCCAGTGTCCGCGCAGAATATCCCGCACCATGCCCACGCTTGTCAGCCCCACAACGCCGAGGGTGAAGAGGGTGGCGATCCACTGCGCCGTGGTGTCCGCTCCGGCTCCGAGGAGGAGCAGGACGACGGCGATGACCACCACGGTGGCGGCGACGACGGGATAGCGCCGCAGCGCCCGGCTGGCAGCGGTCCGGGCAGCAGTTCCACGGTTGAAGACCATGCTCTTGTTGTAAGCCTATCTGCGGCCCTTTTCCAGCAAGAGAATGCTTGCCTAACCCGGCAAAACCCGCCCGTTCCGGTTCGGTCATGCCGGGTTAGGCAGCGGGAAGCTAGCGCAGCTGCGCCTCGATCAGCCGGACGCTCTCCATCAGCCGGGCGCCGATGCCAGCCTCGTCCTTCCCGGAGCCGAAGTACACCACGGACAACGACGCCGGCAGTTGGCCGGGCACCTGGATCGGTGCCGCGACGGCGCCGACGCCGTCAATCACCTCGCTGTAGCTGGTGGCATAGCCGCGCTCGCGGGCCAGCCGGGCCTCTGGCCGGTAGGGCTGCCCCGGAGCGAGCCGGTTCCAATGCTCCTCCGTCACCGCGGACTGGATGGCGATTCCCGGAGCTCCGACCGTGAACGAATGCCGGGTTCCGGGCCGCTGGATCAGTGCGGTCCGGCTGTGCCGGGGCTCAACGGTCACCAGGGTGACGCAGTCGTGCTGGTCCCACACCGCGATGAACGCCGTCATGGACAGCTCATTGGCCACGATGGTCAGCTCCGGCAGGGCGGCGGACTGCAGGTCGCGGGAGACTCCCCGGGCCAGCGCTGCCAGTCCGGGGGCAGCGGAGACCCGGCCGGCGTCGTCGCGCATCACCAGCGAGTGCGCCTCCAGGGTGCGCAGGATCCGGTACGCAATGGACCGGTGGACACCCAGGCCGGCGGACAGTTCAGCGATGCTCAGCGGTGCTTCCGAGTCCGCCAGCAGCTCCAGGGCCTGGATACCGCGGGAGAGGGTTTGGGACTGGGAACCGGCACCCGTGGACGCAGAAGTCATGCGCCAATCATAGGCTCAGTGCGCTGCCGGGCCGCTGTTCTGCGCCGGCGGCGGGCCGACAGTGTGCGGCTCACCACACCCTGGCGCGGGCTGAAGAGGTAGACGAGGGTAAACACGCAGCCCTGGGCCAGCACCACCATGGCGCCGGTCGCTGTATCCAGGTAGTAACTGGCGTAGATCCCGGCCCCGGCGCAGGCTGCCGCCGTCGCCGGGGCGATCAGCAGCATCCGCGAGAAGCGGTCGGTGAGCAGGTAGGCGGTGGAACCGGGGATGATCAGCATCGCCACGACCAGCACCACGCCCACGGCCTGCAGCGCGACGACGGCGGTCAGTGCCAGCAGTCCCAGCAGGGCCGCCCCGAGCACCCGCGGATTCAGGCCGACGGCGTGGGCATGGGTGGGATCGAAGGCGTACAGCGTGAAATCGCGGCGCTTGAACAGCAGTGCGGCCAGGGTCAGGGCGGCGAGGATGCCGATCTGCAGCAGGTCGCCCGTGCTGACGCCGAGCAGGTTGCCGAAGATGATGTGATTCAGGTCCGTCTGGCTGGGTGTCACGGAGATCAGCACCAGACCGGCGGCGAAGAGCGTGGTGAACACGATGCCGATCGCGGCGTCCTCCTTCACCCGGGAGGTGTCCCGGACCAGGCCGATCAGCCCCACCGCCAGGAACCCGAAGACCACCGCGCCCACCGCGAACGGCACCCCGGCAATGTAGGCCAGCACGACGCCGGGCAGCACGGCATGGGACACGGCGTCGCCCATCAGGGACCAGCCGATCAGCACCAGCCAGCAGGAAAGCACCCCGCAGACGACGGCGGCAATCACCGCCGTGGCCAGGGCGCGGACCATAAAGTCGTAGGCCAGCGGTTCCAGCAGGGCTTCGATCATGGCCGGCTCCGGTCTGCGGCGATGGATCCTGCGCCGGCGTCCGCCAGTACATTGAGGCCGAAGGCCCGGGCCAGCTGCGCCGGCTGCAGCACCTCTTCCGGCGTCCCGTGAGCCAGGACCCGGTGCAGCAGCAGCACGGCTTCATCCGCCAGCTGCGGCAAAGCGTGCAGGTCGTGGGTGGAGACCAGGATGGTGCGGCCTTCGGCGGCCAGCTGGCGCAGCAGGGCGGTGATGGTGGCTTCGGAGCGCTTGTCGACGCCGGCGAACGGCTCATCCAGCAGCAGCACCGAGGCGCCCTGGGCAATTCCGCGGGCCACGAAGGCGCGTTTCTTCTGCCCGCCGGAGAGCCGGCCGATCTGCCGGTCCGCGAGGTCCTGCAGTTCCACCCGTGCCAGGGCATCGCGAACGGCATCCCGGTCCGCCGGGCGCGGCCGGCGGCTGGGGCCCATGTGTCCGTAGCGGCCGGTCATCACCACGTCCCGGACGGAGAGCGGGAAGCTCCAGTCCACGTCTTCACTCTGCGGGACATAGGCCACCAGCCCGGCCTTCCGGGCCTTGGCGGGCGGCAGCCCGGCGATGCGGACTTCTCCAGCGGCAGGTTTGAGCAGGCCCATCAGCGCCTTGAAGAGCGTGGACTTGCCGGAACCGTTCATGCCGACCAGTCCGCAGACCCGGCCCGGCTCGACGGTGAGGCTGACGCCGTCGAGCGCCGTCACGTCGTCGTACCGGACCGTCACCGCCTCCAGTTCCAGGGCCGGTGCCGCCGTCCCATCCGCCGGATTCACGAGGTGCTCCCGGTCAGGGCATCGACGATGGTGCGGGTGTCGTGCCGGATCAGGTCCAGGTAGGTGGGAACCGGGCCGCCGGCTTCGGAGAGCGAGTCGACGTAGAGGATGCCGCCGAACTCCGCATCGGTTGCCGCCAGGACCTGTTTCATCGGGGCGTCGGAGACAGTGGATTCGCAGAATGCGGCCGGAACCTCGTTTTCCCGAATGAAACCGATCACGGCGGTGATCTGCTGCGGAGTGGCCTGCTGCTCGGCGTTGACCGCCCAGATGAAGCGTTCGGTCAGGCCGGCGTCGCGGGCGAGGTAAGAAAACGCTCCTTCGCAGGTGACCAGGGCCCGCTGATTCGCCGGCAGTGCCCCGAGGTCCGTGACCAGCTGGTCCTGGATCTGCTGCAGTTCGGCCTTGAAGGTCTCGGCGTTGGCCCGGAAGGCTGCGGCGTGGTCCGGGTCGAGGCCGGCGAAGGCATCCGCCATGTTGTCCACGTAGATCATGGCATTCAGGGGAGACATCCAGGCGTGCGGGTTGGGGAGTCCTGCGTAGGCATCTTCGGTGATGCTGATCGGTTCCACGCCGTCACTGACGGTGATGCGTGGAACGTCCAGATCGGCGGTGAACTGCTCAAACCAGGCCTCGAGATTCATGCCGTTGTCCAGGACGAGGTCCGCGCCGGCAGCGCGGCGGATGTCTCCGGGGGTGGGCTCGTAACCGTGGATTTCCGCCCCGGGCTTGGTGATCGACTCGACCTGGAGGTGTTCCCCCGCGACGTTGCGGGCCATGTCCGCCAGGACGGTGAAGGTGGTCAGGACAACGGGTTTACCGTCGTCTCCTCCGGGCGAGCCTCCTTCGGGGGAGCCGGAGGCACCGGCGCAGGCGGAGAGGGTGAGCAGCAAGACGGCGGCGGGCAACGCTGCCAGCCGGCGGGACAGGGAAGGTAAGGGCATGAGCAGTACCCTAAGTTCGGTATGTCGATTAAACAAGTTCGGCATACCGAACTTTCTCCAGAACCGCTGGGCTATCCAGAACCGCTGGGTGCAGCGTCATCCACCAAAGGGGGCCGGCGGTGCTCAGGGCAGCCGGCGGCGGCTCAGGAGTCCGGAGATCAGCAGGAGCATTCCGCCGGCCAGCGGCCAGAAAAGGAACATGGAAATGATTCCGCCGAGAAAAGCAGTCACCAGCACGGTGACCAGCACGCCGATCACCAGCAGCATCCCGGCCACTATGCGCATTCGTCCACGGTGCGGGGGAGGAATGGGAGGAAGCCAGGCGGGACGTTCATCAATCCACTCCATCGGGTCAGTTTAGGACCGCTTCGGCCGCTTGGAACGGGCCCGTGGTGTTTTTCTTTCCTTCACGGTGGAACGATGTCGGCAAGGCAACAATCCATCCGGCGGCCGTCGTCGTCGTCCAGTTATCCGTATTGGAGTGTCATGGAACCGAGCGACCTGCTCATTGACGCATTCGGGCGGCTGCCCGGGACCATTCGGCGGGTCCTCCATGACCTGCCCGTCGAGCAGCTGAACCACCGGCCGTATCCCCAGGGGAACTCCATTGCCTGGCTGATCTGGCACCTGGCGCGGGTGGAGGATGCCCAGATTGCTCCCATGGCCGGGCACCAGCAGGTGTGGACGGCGGAGGGATGGGCAAGCCGGGTGGGCCTGCCGCTGATGGTGGAGGACACCGGCTACGGGCACACCTCCGAGGAGGTGGCCAAGGTCCAGGTGCAGTCCGCTGAGGTGCTGCAGGGTTATTACGACGCCGTGAGCGCGCGGACGGTCGCGTTCGTCTCGGGGTTGACGCCCGAAGACCTGGACCAGGTGGTGGACACCTCCTGGGATCCGCCGGTGACGCTCGGTGTCCGGCTGATCAGCTCCCTGGCTGACTGCCTGGAACACGCCGGGCAGGCCGCCTACATCCGCGGGATGCTCGCGGGGGGAAGTATGGGGTCATGAACATCCTGGCAGAGCTCGCCGAAACCTTCCGTTCCACCGCCGTCAGCAAGGCCTACGGCGAGCCCGTGCAGGTCGGCGGTGAAACCCTGGTGCCGGTGGCACTGGTGCAGGCCGGTTTCGGCGGCGGCGGAGAGGCCGACGGCGACGGCGGCGGGGGTGCCGGGGGACTGGTGGTTCCACTGGGTGTTTATGCCGGCCGCGAGGGAGGTCCGGCGGAGTTCCGGCCGAACCCCATCACGCTCATTGCTGCGATGACGCCAATCGTCTGGATCCTGGTGCGGGGGCTGCGTTCACGGAAGTGAAGCCGGCCTGATTTCGGGTCCTCAGAGCCGGATGTAGGCAGCGCCGTCGAACTGGGCCTGTGCCAGTGCGGCCACCGCGGCAGGAACTGTTCGGACGGCGGGCCGGAGCTGGTTGGTGGTGATGCCCCGTTTGCCCATTCCGACCAGGCAGGCTTCAACTTCGGTGTCCGGCGGGAGGCTGACGGGTTCGGTGCCGGTCAGTCCGTCCAGGGCGGCGCCGTTGACGATGATCCGCACATGGGCCGGTAGTCCCTTGGTCCGCAGGGTTTCCGCTGCGGCCAGTGCCCGCTCGACGTCGGCGGGTTCATTGGATGCGTGCAGGACGACAACCCGGTGGTCCTGCACCATCAGGCGGAAATCGTGAGCAGCAGGGCGTCGCAGGCTGCAGCGCAGCGGTGGCAGGCCTCGGCGCAGATCCGGCAGTGGTCGTGGGCGGAGGCATGCTGCTGGCATTCCTCGGCACACCGCCGGCAGGCGGCAGCGCACGCGCGGACCAGATCCACAGTGGAGGCATAGTCCTTGCCGGCCCGGGCCAGGACCTTTCCGGTGGCAGCGCAGACCTCGGCGCAGTCCAGGTCGGTGCGGATGCAGCTGACCATGTCCCCGAGCATGTCCTCGCTCAGGCACGCATCAGCACAGGCGGTGCAGGTCTGCACGCAGTCAAAGCACGACTCGATACACCGTGCCAGGGCTTCCATATCCACATTCGAGTTGCCTGCCGGATGGGAGGAAAGCATGTCTTTGATCAGGCTCACGGTGGGCTCCTTCATCGGTTCCGGGCGGCAGCGCCGGAAGGGTATCCGCGCCCCCGGTGCACCCCGCCGCGCACTGCTTCGAGCGTAGCTGTGGCCTTCGGCTGGCCTCAACCAGGACGGAAGATTTTGCCCTCAACCTAGGCGAGTGCATAGAATCGGCGTAGCCTGACAAGGCTGTTATTCGATGGTGATCCGGTGCTTCGGTGCCGGGCGGCAGTCAGGGCACGGGGCTTTAGCTCAGTTGGTAGAGCGTTTCGTTCGCAATGAAAAGGTCAGGGGTTCGATTCCCCTAAGCTCCACGGATTTACAGATGGCACCCCGGTCCTCGGACCGGGGTGTTTTTCATTGTTCCGGCCCGGGGCCGGGTGCTGGTAGGGCGGTTACGCAGACTCCCGCCCATGCCGGTAGCCACGCCGGACCTCCGCAATGGCCCGGGCAATGTTGGGATCCCGCCCGGAAGCCGTCATGATCGTGTCGAAATCGGTGAGGCCGATGTCCCCGTAACGGCGGATCACCTCGATTTCCGTCCGCTTCGGGCTGCGGGCCCGCATCGGCTGTCCGGCCAGGGCCGCCTGACCTGCCAGGGCGGCACGGCCGGTACGAATGACCCGCAGCTCCCCGCCGACGTCGTCCGGGAAACGGAACGATTTCCCCTTCCGCGACGTCATCAGCGCACGCCACTGCTCGCGCCGCAGCTGCGGCGCGTCGGGGAAGAACTGGGCGACGGCGTCGTTCAGGGCGGTGGTTTCCGTCTCCTCCCGGCGCGGGCGCAGAACCAGCCGCTCCCGGGCAATGAGAAGGGGATAAACCACCAGCAGGATGGCCAGCAGCACGGCGATCACGTTAAACCCGCCGAAGATCACGAAGGCCGCTGCGGTAAAAATCAGCCGGCTGACGGCCTTTTCCGAATACGAACGCGGCGGGGTGAATGGCACTCCAATACGCACACTCGACTCTTCACTCATTCCCATCCGCCTTTCAGCTCTGCCAGGGCTTCTGCTTCCCGCGCCAGCCGGGTGGCAACACGCAGTTCTTCATCAAAGGAATTCCCGGTCCCGTGAGGGCCCGGAACCGCGGAACCGCCCACACCGCCCAGTCCGTTCAGCCGGGACCGGCTCTGTTCAACGGTGACGGCCAGCCGCAGTTGTGCCTGGGCTTTCACCAGGTCAGAAACCAACTCCTGCACCCGTTCACGCCGGGAACGGATATCGGCAAGGTGGGCGTGGGCACTGGCCTCACGGGCCATAGCCAGCCCGTGCATCCGCCGGGCTGTGCCGGCAAGGGACAACGCGGCCTGGGAGGCATTCGCGGACCCGGCCAGCACCGATTCCACGGCTTCCCGGCGCAGCCGGTAGGCCTCGGCAACCGAGGCGAAATGAGCGGAGGCATCCACAGCCACTCGTTCCTGCTCGTCCAGGGTCCGTCCCGCTGTCTTGGCGGAGTTCATTGCCGTAATCAGGCGGGCATGGATTTCTTCATGGTTGCCGGGCGGTGGTGGCGGCGGCGTTCTGAGCCGGCCGTCCACCGCTGTCCGCAGGCGGCGCAGATCGTGGAGTAATCGAGCCATGATTCTCCTAGTCCGGTGTGGTTCCGGGGCTTCACCGGACGCCGGTGTCCAAGTCGGCGGGGCCGGCAGCACAACCGCTGAGAGGTTTGCTGAGGTCCGCCGCCGCTCCCGGGCGTCACGGGGAAGTGTGCAGGAGTCTAGCAGCGGCAGACCCTTGCAGGGGATGGGCTGCGGAAGATTCGTTGGGCCTCAGTAAAACCCCGGGCACCTGGGCCGGAGCATGAATCCGGTCACTTTCACTGCTGGCGAATTATCCTCACTGACCGCTTGGACGCAACGGTACGGCCCGGTATTGGGTGACCAACCAATCTATTAATCAAAGGTTCCTGGGTTATGCTCCCTTATCATGGCTGCACGTAAATCTTCCGTGTTCACCACGGCAACCACCTTCGGACGACTGCTTTCCTTCCTGGGAGTCAGTGTGCTCTGCGGCGTGCTCGTTGCCGGGCTGTTCGTCCCCATGGCCGCGGGCACCGGATCGGCGGCCTCGGCCTCCATCAAGTTCTTCGATGGACTGCCCGCAAGCCTGGAACGGGCCACCCTGGCGACACCCACCAAGATCGTTGCCTCCGACGACTCCCTGATCGCGACCCTCTATGAGGAAAACCGCCAGCCCGTCACCTTTGACCAGATTTCACCCCACATGGTGGACGCGCTCCTGTCTATCGAGGACTACCGCTTCTATGAACACGGCGGTGTTGACGTCGAAGGCATCATGGGTGCACTCGCGAGCAACATTTCCAGCGGAACGAACCGCGGTGCCTCCACCATCACGCAGCAGCTGGTCACCAACGTGCTGATTAACTCCGCCAACGAACGTGGCGAAGAAGCCACTTACAGCGGCAACAAGGGCATTTCCGACAAGATCCGGGAAATCCGGCTGGCCATCGCGGTGGAAAACGAGATGTCCAAGGACGAGATCCTTGAGGGCTACTTCAACATCGTGCAGTTCACCGGCAACACCTACGGCGTGCAGGCAGCCTCGAAGTACCTGTTCAACAAGGACGCCAGGGACCTGAACATCCAGGAAAGCGCGCTGCTCGCGGGGCTGGTGAACGGCCCTGGCATGTACGACCCGCAGACCAACCCCGACGGCGCCCTGGAACGGCGCAACCTGGTGCTCGGCACCATGCTGGAGCACGGCAAGATTGACCAGGCCCAGTTCGACGCCGCTGTGGCCACCGGCCTGGACCTGAACATCACCCCCACCCTGAACGGCTGCGTGGGAGCTGAACAGGCGCCGTACTTCTGCTCCTATGTGGAGCATCTGGTCCTGAACAGCGAAGAGTTCGGCAGTACCGTCGAGGAGCGTGAGTCCGTGCTGTACCGCTCCGGGCTGACCATCAAGACCACTCTGGATCCACAGGTCCAGCAGGCCGCGCAGGCGGCCGTGGACGACACCGCGAACCCGGACACCACCGACGGACAGGTTGGCCACTCCATGGTGAGCCTGGAACCGGGCACCGGCAACATCCTGTCCATGGCCCAGAACACCCGGTACATTCCCGGCGACAACCCCGGCGATTCCGTGCTGAACTTCAACGTTGACCAGTACCAGGACGGTGATCCGACCAAGAGCCTCGGCGGCGTGGGCGGGTTCCAGCCCGGCTCGACGTTCAAGCCCTTCACCGTGGCGGCCTGGGCGGACGCTGGAAAGTCGCTGAACACGCAGCTGGACGGCCGGAAGAAGACCTACCCGCAGGGAGACACCTGGACGGCAAGCTGCCTCGACGGGGGAAGCTACGTAGTGGACGCCGCTAACGGGTACACGCCGCAGAACTACGGTGACACCAACTACGGCGATGCCACCGTGCTCCGCGGCCTGGCCCAGTCCCTGAACACCATCACCATGTCCTCTGCCAAGCAGCTGGACCTGTGCCGAATCATGGAAATTGCCGAATCCATGGGTATCCACAACGGCAAGAGCGCATCCGGGGAAGAGGAATCCCTGCTGGTCACGCCGTCCGCCCTGCTTGGCGGTGTGCAGGACGTCTCCCCGATGGTTATGGCGCAGGCCTTCGCCGGCTTCGCTGCCGAAGGCAATGTCTGCGAGCCCCGCGCCCTGCTTGAGGTCACGGCCGCCAACGGAACCACGTACGAGGTCCCCGAACCCGAGTGCGAGCAGGTCATCAGCAAGGAGACTGCGCGCGCCGTCAACTATGCAACGCAGGAAGTCATGAAAACGGGCTCGGGTTCGCTGCTGAACTACGGCAACCAGCCCATGGCCGGCAAAACCGGCACCAACGACAGCCGTTCCCAGACCTGGTTCATCGGCTACAACTCCGGTATGGCCACGGCCAGCTGGATCGGCAACTGGAAAGCCGGAACCGGCTCGCTGTCCGGTCTGGAAATCGGCGGCAGGACCTATCCGGAAATTGACGGTTCGCTGATTGCCGCTCCTTCCTGGGCCAAGTTCATGCAGCAGGCCGGAGATCTCTATCCGGGTGAACCGTTTGCCAACCCGCCGAGCAACCTGCTGACCAGCCCGAGCCCAAGCCCGAGTGCCAGCCCCTCGGAATCAGATGAGCCCGAGGACGAGGCGAAGGACGCAACTCCCACGGCTACGCCCTCGGTACGTCCCAGTGTGCAGCCCACGCAGCCGGCGCCCGTGCTGCCGTCGTCGGTTCCGGAGCCCAGCCCGAGCACCTCGGCTCCCAAGCCGTCCGCGACCGAGTCCGAGCCCGCAGCGGCACCGACCGCAGCGGGGTAAACAAATCCGGCACCCGCACCAACACTTTTGGCCCCTCGCGACATAAATGCCGGGAGGGGCCATTCGGTTCTCCAGGCTCGGCTAGATTGTCCCTATCGGGGCAGCTCAGCCGCTCTCCGTGCCGTCCGGGTGAACCGGCAGGCCATTGACCTGGGAAGAGCGCATTGACTGTAAACCCGCCGGCCATCTCCGTCCGGGGATTGACCAAAAGATACGGTTCCACCACAGCAGTGGATGACATTTCCTTCGACGTGGAACCGGGCAGTGTCTTTGCGTTCCTGGGGACCAACGGCGCAGGCAAATCCACCACTATCGGCTGCCTGACCACTGTCAATGCGTTCGAAGCGGGCACGGCGGAGGTAGCAGGGTTCAACGTGCGGACCGCCGGGGAGGGTGTGCGCCGGAACATCGGCGTCGTCTTCCAGGAATCGATCCTTGACCCGCTGCTCACCGGCCGGGAAAACCTCCGGGTGCGGGCCCGCTTCTACTCGTCCGACCGCTCCGCCAATGAGGCACGGATCAATGATCTGTCCACGCTGATCGGCCTGGGCGATTTCCTGGACCGCCGCTACGGAACCTATTCCGGCGGGCAGCGCCGCCGCGTGGACATTGCCCGCGCCCTGCTGCATGCGCCGCCGATCATCTTCCTGGACGAACCCACGGCCGGCCTGGACCCGGCCAGCCGTGCAATCGTCTGGTCCACCATCCACGAGCTGCGCGACCGCCACGGGCTCACCGTCTTCCTCACCACGCATTACATGGAGGAAACGGAGGAAGCGGACCGGGTCTGCATCATTGACGCGGGGCGCATCATCGCCGACGGCACCCCCGCGGAGCTCCGCGCCCTGCACAGCTCCAGCATCCTCACCATCACCACAGCCGACCGTCCCGGTCTGGAGGCCCTCGCCGCTGAGCTGGGGGCCGCCGTCAAATCCGCGGAAGGCGCCGTCGTGCGCCTTGGCGTGGAAACTGCGGAAACTGCCCGCCTGATCCTGGTCCGGCACGGAGCCGCCGTCCGGGACTTCGAATTCCGGCACGGCACCATGGACGACGTTTTCCTGGCTTTGACCGGCCGGACCCCTGCCCTGGAAGGAACCCAGGAATGAACGCCATCATGGACCTCACCGCCCGCAATCTGCGGCTCTTCTTCCGGGACCGGCTGGGCGTGTTCTTCTCCCTGGTCTCCGCACTGGTTATCTTCCTGCTCTACACCCTGTTCCTGGGCAACCTCCAGACCGAGGGGCTCGGCCAGTCCTTTCCGCAGGCAACCAGCGCGGAGATCAAGGGCTTTGTGGACAGCTGGATGTTCGCCGGAATCCTGGGCATCACCTCCATTACAACGGCGCTGGGTGCGATGAACGTGTTTGTGGAGGACTCCGGATCCGGGCGGTTCCGCGACTTCCTGGTCTCGCCTATCCAGCGCGGCAAACTGATCCTCGGCTACCTGCTCTCGGCCACCTTGATCTCGCTGATCATGACCGCGCTGGTGTTCATCGTCAGCCTGGTCTACCTGTACACGGTCAGCGACGTGGTTCTGGGGGCTGAGCAGCTGCTGCGGATCTGCGGCTACCTGGTACTTTCCTGCATCGCCTTCGCTGCGCTGAGCGCCTTCGTGGTGTCCTTCATCCGCACCGCGGGTGCCTACTCCGCGCTGTCCACCATTGTGGGCACCGTCCTCGGGTTCCTGGCCGGCTCCTACATTCCGGTGGGCAACTTCCCCGAGGGGGTGCGCACTTTCGTGAGCGCCCTGCCGTTTATGCAGTCCTCCATGCTGCTGCGGCAGGAAATGACCGCTGACACCCTCCCCGCGATGACCGGCGGTCAGGCGGCGGCGACGGCGGAACTGCAGGACGTCTTCGGCATCACCGCGCAGGTGGGGGACTGGCAGGTCGGCACCGGGTACGTGCTCTTCAGCCTCGTGGCAATGGCGGTGCTCTTCACCCTGCTGGCAACGATGCGCATCCGCCGGCGCATCCACGTGCAGGCATAGGGCTGCCGCGGGCTCCTGCGCAGCCCGGGGCTCTGGCAGCGGGGGCTGGTCCGGTTCCACACTGGAGGAACCGGATCACCGCCCGGCCCTCGTCAAGGAGCAGCCATGACACTCGATTCCGTTCTCATCATCGGCTCTGGTCCCGCGGGCTACACCGCCGCGGTTTACGCTGCCCGCGCCGGCCTGGCTCCCCGGGTCATGGCCGGTTCTGTCACGGCTGGCGGCGCGCTGATGAACACCACCGAGGTGGAGAACTTCCCCGGCTTCCCGGATGGAATCCAGGGCCCGGACCTTATGGAGGCACTCCGCCGGCAGGCCGAAAAGTTCGGTGCGGTGGTGGAGCTCGACGACGTCGTCTCAGTGGACCTGTCCGGCCACACCAAGCGGGTGGCCACCGGCGGCGGAACCACGCGGAAAGCCCGCACCGTCATCCTCGCCACCGGCTCCGCCTACAAGGAACTGGGCCTGCCCGAGGAAAAGAAGCTGAATGGCCGGGGCATTTCCTGGTGTGCCACCTGCGACGGCTTCTTCTTCCGGAACCAGGATGTTGCGGTGGTGGGCGGGGGAGACTCGGCCATGGAAGAGGCACTGTTCCTGACCCGGTTTGCCAGGAGCGTGACGGTGGTGGTCCGCCGCAGCGAGCTTCGGGCCTCCCGGATCATGGCCCAGCGCGCCAAATGCCACGATAAGATCAGCTTCGCCTGGAACAGCGAGGTCACCGCGGTCCAGGGCGGGGACAAGGTGACCGGGCTGACCCTGGCGGACACGGTTACGGGCGAAACCCGTGACCTGGCCGTCACCGGCGTCTTCGTGGCGATCGGCCACGTGCCGCGCACCGAGCTGCTGCACGGGCAGGTTGACCTGGATGACGCCGGTTATATCCGCGTCGCGGCGCCCACCACACAGACGAACGTGGACGGGGTTTTCGCCTGCGGCGACGCGGTGGACCACCGCTACCGTCAGGCGATCACCGCCGCCGGCACCGGCTGTTCGGCTGCGCTCGATGCTGAACGCTACCTGGCCGCCGTCCAGGACGCCGATGCCATTGCCACCGCCCTGGTGGAGGGAGCGCTGGACTAGTGAAATGTGGGTCTAAGCCGCGCCGCTGAAAGTCAGGACCAGCAGGGCAATGTTCAGCGCAATCAGCAGGAGCGCGACGACGGCGCCCAGCGCGGTGGTCCACCACCGGTTGCGGTGGATGCCCATGAGGTCTGCACTGGAAGTCAGCCACAGCAGCGGCACCAGCGCGAAGGGTATGCCGAAGGAGAGCACCACCTGGCTCAGGACCAGGGCCCAGGTGGGATCAATGCCCGCTGCGAGAATGGCCAGCGCCGGCAGCAGCGTGACCAGCCGGCGCAGCAGCATCGGGATCCGGATTTTCAGCAGGCCCTGCATGATCTCTGCCCCGGCATAGGCGCCGACTGAGGTGGACGCGAGCCCGGAGGCCAGCAGCCCGAGCGCGAACAGGAACGCGATCCCGCCGCCGAGTGCGCCCTCGATGGCAGCGTGCGCGCCGTCGAGGGTATCCGTGCCGTCGACGCCCTGCAGCGAGGTCGCCGCGAGCAGCAGGATGGCCAGGTTGACCGTGCCGGCCACAGCGAGGGCAATCGTGACGTCCCAGCGGGTAGCCCGAATCAGGGTCGACGTGGTCATGTGCTGGGTCCGGTCGGGGAACCGGTCGCGGGTGAGGGCTGAATGCGCGTAAATGGCGTGCGGCATTACTGTCGCGCCGAGGATGGAGGCGGCCAGGAGCACGGACTCGGCGCCGTCGAACCGGGGAACCAATCCTGCTGCGACGGCTCCCGGTTCCGGCGGGGCGATGAACACGCCGGCGGTGAATCCGATCACGATGATCGCCATCATGGAAACGATCACGTATTCAAAACCGCGGTGCCGTCCGCTGCCCTGCAGGGCCAGCACGGCCATCGACACGGTGCCGGTGATGATGCCACCGGCCAGCAGCGGCAGGTCAAAAAGCAGCCAAAGTGCGACGGCGCCGCCGATCACCTCCGCAACGTCCGTTGCCATAGCCACCAGTTCCGCCTGCAGCCAGTACAACCGCCGGCCGGCGGAGGACCTGACCCGCTGGCCCACCAGTTCCGGCAGGCTCCGCCCGGTGGCGAGTCCCAGTTTGGCCGAGAGGTACTGCACCAGCCAGGCCATGGTGTTGCCGGCGACAACAACCCATACCAGGAGGTAACCAAACCGCGCTCCCGCGGTCATGTTGCTGGCCACGTTCCCGGGATCCAGGTACGCAACTCCGGCCACCAGTGCCGGGCCGAGCAGCCAGGGCAGGCGGGTTTTTGCCGCGCCCCGGTGTGGCGCGGGGGCAGCGTTGGGGGATGCTGCTTTCGGAAGCATATGGCTAAGGTAGCACCGCGAGTTCGGCGTGCCTAAGAGTTTCACACAGGAGTGCGCAACATCTAACGGACTGGTCGTCACCATCACCTTTGGGCTGCCGGACCGCCGTCGAAAGTGTGAGAGCAGCTACCCTGCGGTTTCCGGGCTGCCGCCCTCGACCGCCGGTTCACAGCGGGTGCGGTGCTGCAGCACAACCAGCCAGGCCAGGGCGCCGCCCACCGGCAGCAGAAGGATCACAGCGCACCAGAGTGCCCGCCCTCCACCGGATGCCCCATCGGTGCGGTACAGGCTGAAGAGCGCCCCGGCCGTCAAGGTGAGGACAAGAAGCAGCAGCAGGATGGCTGCGGGAATCCACATCAGAAACTCAGCGGGCATGATTGAACCGGGTGCTTTCGACGGAGGCAAACGGGGGAGGATCCTGGACTAAACCGGAAGGACTGAACCGTTGTCCGGCCGGCACGGTTCCCAGCGTAGGTTTCCGGTGCCGGGGTGCACATCATCCTTGAAGATGAGTTGGTGCGGCTCAGGGGTCATCCCTGCACCTGAGACGCCGGTTCGGGCACGGCTAGAGTTGAAGCATGCCCGCTCCTGCACCCTCTGCGTTTTCCCGCGCCTTCACCCTGGTGATGGCTGCCATCAGCATCCCCATGGCCATCGTTATGCCGCTGTGGATCACCGCCGGCCGGGTGCTGTTCGGTGTGGAGGGCAAGCTCGTCCCGATCTTTGCCCTGACCGCCGGTCCGGTCCTCGCCGTTCTGATGCTCACCGCGGCCGTGAAAATCACCGTTCACGCCAAGGCCCGGCGCCCGTTCGGGGCCCCGCTGAAAACCTCGCTCCTGCTGCTGGGCAACTACCTCCTGGCGGCTGCCTTCGGCTTCTTCGTTCCGGATTTCGGCACACCTGGCAGCGGGTCGGTATTCTCCGGGTTGGCCGGCGAGGACGTCCTGGGGTACTCGGCGGCCCTGGCCAATCCGTTCGGCATCGCTACCCTCTTCATCTCAGTTGTGGTTCTGGTCCGGGCCTTCCGCGATGCTGCGGCTGCCCGGCAGGACCAGGCTTCCGCCCCGGTGCTGACGGTTCCTTAAGCGGAGCGGCCGGCCCCGTGCCGGTCCGCTGTCAATGGTCTAGCGCGCGGGAGCCGCCGGTTGAGGTGAAGCGTCGTAGTAGAAGGCAAAATCGTCGTACGGATCGCGCCAGGCAGAATCGTCCCGGGGAATACGCACGACGGCGGCAGCAGGGACCCAGCGGTTGTGGGCCCGGGCGTCGTCGTCGATCCAATGCACAAGCACATGGGTGCGGGTCCAGGCGGCGGCCTTGCCATCCACCTCGAGTCCGTCCATCCGGCAGCGGATATACGGCTCCCGCCGATAGTGGGCGTGGGATACGCGGGGGGCGGAGGCAGCTGCCTGGGGGTGCGGAGCGGGGCGCGTGGATACTCTCATGCACTCCACTGTCGCTGCCGGCACTGACATTGCTTCCGGGCAGTGCCTGCCGGGTGGAACGGGCTGTCCCGCCTCAGAACAGCGCAGCTGCTAGGAGGCCAGGTCCCGCCATTTCGCGGCCGCACGGGAGCCCAGGGCGGTTCCGCTGTCCTTGACCTTGCGTGGAATCATCCGGATCACCGGCGCCAGGTCCGAGCGGGGGAAACGGGCAGCCTCGGCTGACCGGGGCGGCTGGGCAGGCAGGTCCGGACGGATCACCGTGACCGGCAGGTCGGCTGCGGCGGGAGCCGGGGCGGCGGTCCGGCGGTTCATCAGCAGGTAGGCCAGCGCCACGGGAGCGATCAGCAGGGAGATCAGAGTGAGAGCCCCAACCGCATACAGAGCGAGCATCGCGTAAAACGGGCTGTCGAAAAGCGACGCAACAAACGCAGCACTGCCAAAAAGCAGCCACAGCCAGAACACGCCAACCAGAATCAGGGCCGTACGGGCGCGGCGGTAGAGCATTACCGAGCGGCGGCGCGGCGAAGGCACTCGCGCCTGAGACTCACTGCCCAATTGGAACTCCCCCAGCTAAACGGGACCGGTGATGGTGGACCCTACGGCTGATATTAGTCCTTTTTGGTCCGTAACACTGGCATACACAGGCCACAATGGTGTGTGTCGTTCCAGGAAGGGAAAATCTTGCGTTCCACCCCCGGCCCCGGACTGCTTTTCGTACTGGTCTGTGCCATGGGCGCCGGCCCGGTCATGAACTACGGACTGTCAGCCACAAGCACCCTCATCATGGCTGACCTGGGGATCAGCGAGGCCCAGTTTGGGCTGCTGGCCGCCACCTGCTTCTGCAGTGCGGCGCTGTCCTCCATGTCCCTGGGCAGGCTCAGTGACCGCATTAGCGCCCGGTCCCAGCTGCTCATCATTTTCGGGGGCACCGCACTGGCCCTGACCTTTATGGCTGTGTCGGGAAACTACCTGTGGCTGCTGGCCGCTGTGCTGTTTTCCGGACCGGCGCAGGCCATTTCCAACCCCACCACCAACCGGATCATCATCCACGCCGTGGAACCCGGCAAACGCCCTGGATGGATGGGGATCAAGCAGTCCGGTGTGCAGGCAAGCCAGCTCTTTTCCAGTTTGTTCTTCCCGGCAGCCGCACTGTTTGCCGGGTGGCGCGGTGCCGCCGTCGGAGCGGCCGTGGTCCTGGGCCTGCTGCTGCTCTACTCCTGGAACCGGCTGCCGAAGGAACCGCGCCGTCCGGCCCTGGACAAGGCCAGCCGCGCAGCGGCGGACCGCAGCTTCCCCGCGCCGGTTTGGCTGCTCGCCGCCTTCGCCCTGTTCTCCGGGGCAGGCATGCAGGCCACCAACGTCTATCTGCCGCTGTTCGCCCAGCGGGAGCTCGGGTTCTCCCTGCTGCTGGCGGGAGCCACGGCAGCCGCAGCCGGTGTGGTCGGGGTCGCCTCCCGGGTGCTGTGGGGCCGGCAGATGGCCGAAGGCGTCCGTGCCTCGAGCCTGCTGCTGACCCTGGCAGCCGGGGCAATCTGCGGAGCGGGCCTGCTCCTGGCCGCCGGCGAGACGGGGGTGCCGGCGCTGCTGTGGGCCGGAGTGCTGTTCCACGGGGCTTCGGTCCTGGGCGTCAATGTGGTGGTGATGGCGGGGGTCCTCCGCGAAGTGCCCAAGCAGCGGGTCGGCGCCGCCTCCGGTGCAGTGTCGCTGGGCATGTACGCGGGCTTTGCGCTGGGACCCCTGGTGATGGGCCTGCTGCTGCAGTTTTCCGGCGGGTTCCTGGACGGATGGCTGTTCATCGCCGGCGCGTACCTGCTGTGCATCGGAACCGGGCTGGGCTACCGCCGCCAGGAGGCGCGCAGCGCCGGCGGAACGCAGATTCACAGTTCCCGCACAGCTGTGAACAAGGATCGTGAAAGCCGCCGGGGGGATGATGAACACGGCGCCACGGGCGCCGCTGCGCCAGGCCAGCCGCATCCGGGTGGCTAAGCTGTCCCCGAAGCAGGTTTCCGCGGACCCATTGGAAAGGCTTACATGACCCAGGCCCCTAACAACTTCGCAGCCGATCTGCCCAAGCTCACGCACCCGGACGGCACAGCCATCCGGGCCCTGGTGGTCGACGACGAACCGAACCTCGCTGATCTGATCAGCATGGGGCTGCGGATGACCGGCTGGGAGGTGGCCACCGTCGGAGACGGACGTGCCGCCGTCGCGAAGGCCCGCGAGTTCCGTCCGGATGTGCTGGTGCTGGACGTGATGCTTCCCGAGTTCGACGGCGTTGAGGCCCTCGGAAAGATCCGCAGCTTCGACCCGGACGTTCCTGCCCTCTTCCTGACGGCCAAGGATGCCGTGGAGGACAGGATCGCGGGCCTGGCGGCCGGCGGCGACGATTACGTGACCAAACCGTTCAGCATGCAGGAGGTGCTGCTGCGCCTGCACCGGCTGGTCCAGCGCTCCGGAGCCGCGTCGGCGGACACCTCCGAACTGGTGGTGGGGGACCTGGTGCTCAACCTGGATACCCGGGAAGTCACCCGGGGCGGGGAAGAGATCCAGCTGACGGCTACCCAGTTTGAACTGCTGCACTTCCTGATGGAGAATCCGCGCCGGGTGGTCAGTAAAACCCAGATCCTGGACCGGGTCTGGGACTACGACTTCGGCGGGCAGGCGAACATTGTGGAACTGTACATTTCCTACCTGCGCAAGAAGATCGACGTCGACCGTCCGCCGATGATCCATACCGTCCGCGGAGCCGGATACGTGCTAAAACCGGCAACATGAGCGGCGTGGGCAGCCCGGGAGGGCAGGGGACGGCACTGCCGCGGGCCGCTGCTGGATCACACAGCCCGCCCGGTTCCCAGCCGGGGCAGCCGCGCTGGCAGCGCTGGCTGGAAGGGTGGCGGCTGCGGACCAAGCTCCTGGTCGCCACGCTGGCGCTGCTGCTCCTCACCTGCCTGACGATCGGGTTCTTCAGTCACGCCGTCATGAACGTCTACCTGACCCGGCAGCTGGATCAGGCGTTGATCGGGACCTCGGACCGGGCAGCCGGTTTCCAGTTTCCGCACGGCCGGTTCCCGGACCCGGACCGTGATCCGCTCGATGCCCCGGGCCAGGGCCGGACCGGGACGCTGGGGGTCCGGGTCACGGACGGCGCCGTGGTCAGCGCAGGCGTGGTGCAGCCGGACGGCTCCCGGGCTCCCCTTCAGGAATCCGATCTGCAGGTCATCGCGGCGGTGCCGCCGGTCCGTGAGCCGGTCACCCGGACACTCTCGCTGGGTGAGTACCGGCTGATGGCGCAGCCCCAGCCGGGTTCGGCCGGAACCGTGGTCGTCTCCGGACTGCCGCTGGCGGAAAAAAACAACACTCTCTTCTCCCTCGGGCTGACGATTGCCGGGGTGTCGGCCGCGGGGCTGGCCGTCACCGGGGTGCTCAGCTACCTGATTATCCGGCGGGCCCTGCGGCCCCTGGAGAAGGTCTCTGCCCTGGCCACCCAGGTGGCCACCATGCCGCTGGAATCCGGCGACGTCGACCTGCCGGAGCGTGTGCCGGAGGAACTGACGCACCCGGCCACGGAAGTGGGAAGTGTGGGGCTGGCCGTCAACCGGATGCTGGACAACGTCTCCCACGCGCTGGCCGTGCGCCAGCGCAGCGAAACGCAGGTCCGGCAGTTCGTCGCCGACGCCAGCCACGAGCTGCGGACACCGCTGACATCCATCCGCGGTTACACCGAAATGGTCCGCTTGACGGAGGATCTCAGCGCCAACGGCCAGCAGTCGCTGGGGCGCGTGGAAGCGGAGTCCCGCCGGATGACCGGGCTGGTGGAGGACCTGCTGCTGCTCGCGCGCCTGGATGAAGGCCGCGGTGAGGTGCGTGAGGAAGTGGACCTCACCCAGCTGGTGATTGAATCGGTCAGCGACGCCCGGGTGGCGGCCCAGGACCACAATTGGACCATTTCCCTGCCGGAGGAGCCCGTGATCGTGCAGGGAGACCCCGGCCAGCTGCGGCAGGTCCTGATCAACCTGCTGACCAACGGCAGCCGGCACACCGATCCGGGAACCACGATCAGCACCAGTCTGGCCCCGGCTTCCGGGGGAGGAGCGGTGATCACCGTGGCGGATAACGGTCCCGGCATTCCCCAGGCTTTCCAGGAGCACATCTTCTCCCGCTTCACCCGTGCCGATGCTGCGCGCAGCGGGCGGGCGTCCTCCGGGCTGGGGCTGGCGATCGCCGCTGCGATCGTCAGTGCCCACCATGGGAGCATTCACCTGGAGAGCGAGCCCGGACGCACCGTCTTCACGGTCCGGCTGCCGGCCGGAACGGCCCCGGACCGGGGTGCGTCCAGCCGGCCGCAGTAACCGGTTTATCCTGCAGTGTCCGGTGCCGGAGCTGCGGGTCCCGGAGTCCGGTGCCTGGGACTGTCCGGATTCAGCAGCGAGTGCCGCCGCCCGTAGAACCAGTACAGCGCCATGCCGATGATCAGCCAAATGCCGAACCGGACCCAGGTTTCCCAGTGCAGCTGCAGCATCAGGAAACCGGAGGCCAGAACTCCGAACGCCGGAACCCAGGGCATCAGCGGCAGCCGGAATTCCCGCGGCGCGTCCGGCTGCGTGCGCCGCAGCACGATCACGGCGACGCACACCACCACGAACGCCGCCAGGATGCCGATGTTGGTCAGATCCGCGACCGCCCGGATCGGGAAGAATCCGGCCAGCAGGGCGGAAGCGCCGCCGGCAATCCAGGTCACCCGCTGGGGCGTGCCGCGTGAATCGGTGCCGGCGAACCAGCGGGGGAGCAGTCCGTCGCGGCTCATGGAGAACCAGACCCGGGTGACGCCGAGCAGGAAGGTGAGCATCACGGTCAGGATCGAGATGACGGCGAATGCCGAAATCACCGTGGCGATGATCGGCAGTCCCACGCTCTGGAACGCGGAGGCGAATCCCGCCGTCGGGCTGATCTCCGTGTAGTTCTGCATGCCGGTAAGCACCAGTGTCGCCAGAATGTAGAGCAGCATGGCCACGCCCAGGGAGAGCAGAATGGCTTTGGGCATGTGCTTTTTGCCGTCCGTAGCTTCCTCCGCGGCGGTGCTCATGGCGTCATAACCGAACACCGCGAAGAAGACCGTGGCCGCCCCGGTGAAGACCACACCGAAACCGTTGGGCAGGAACGGGGTGTAGTTGTCCGTGTTCACGAAGAACACCCCGAGCCCGATGATGAACAGGATCAGCAGGACCTTCAGTGCCACCGCCACCAGCTCGAACCGGCCGAAGGTCCTGGTGCCGCGGCTGAGGATGAAGGTGATGAACAGGCAGACGACGACGGCGGGCAGGTTCACCAGGCCGCCTTCGATGACGTCGCCCGTGCCCTGCATCCAGACCGGCACCTCAACGCCGATTCCTGCCATGAATTCGGTGAAGTACCCCGAAATCCCAATGGCGACGACGGCGACAATGGCGGTGTATTCCAGCAGCAGGTCCCAGCCGATGAACCAGCCGATAATCTCTCCGAGCGCCACGTATCCGTAGGTGTAGGCCGAGCCGGCGCGCGGCACCATGCCGGCGAATTCCGCGTAGGACAGGGCTGCCGCGGCGCTGGCCAGCCCTGCCACCAGGAAGGAGATGACGACGGCGGGGCCCACGCCTTCAGAATCCGGTCCGCCGTTGGCTACCAGCCCGGCGAGTGTGAAGATGCCGATTCCGATGATGCCGCCCACGCCGATGGCGGTCAGCTGCCACAGGCCGAGGCTCTTGAAGAGTTTGGTTCCTTCGCCGGTTTCCGCCTCGGTGTCCTCGATCGGCTTGCGCCGGAAGACTGAGCTTTGCTTATCTAACACGGACATATCGGCTCCTTGACCGGATGGGGATGCGTCTGTGCAGTATCAACCGCGATGTGCGGCTTTTGTAACCCCTGACGGCCGGTTATGCGGCGGCTGGGGCGGGAATCGAGCCCTCCCGCTCCCCTAGGAGGTTTCCGTTTTCTCCGCTGTGGGGGCAGCCTTGTCCACGAACTTCAGTCCGATCACGCAGCCAATGATGCCAGCCAGGAAAAGGACCTTCAGCACTCCCGGTTCCTCGCTGCCGGTGGCCATGGCCCACGCCACGGTGAGGACGGCACCAAGCCCGGTCCACACGGCGTAGGCGGTGCTGATCGGGATGAACTTCATGGCGTAGCCGAGCCCGGCCATGGACAGGGCGGCGGCGACAGCGAAGATCACCGAGGGCAGCGGGAGGGTGAACCCGTTCGAAGCTTCCAGGGCGGTAGCCCAGACGGCCTCCAGAACGGCACTGAGAATTAGAACGACCCATGCCATGGCTAAGCCACCACCTTCAGGCCGATAACGCAGCCAATAATGCCCATCAGCAGCACCACCTTCGCCACGGTGGCCTTTTCGCCGCCGAAAGCCATGGCGTAGGCGGCTGTAAGGACGGCGCCGATGCCGACCCAGACGGCGTAGGCGGTGCCGACCGGAATGCTCAGCATGGCCCAGGCGAGTCCTGCCATGCTGGCGGTCAGTGCCAGGACGAAAACGATGCTGGGGAGGGGCTTGCGGAAGTTGTTCGACTTTCCAAGTGCTGTGGCCCAGACGGCCTCAAGCATTCCGGAAGCGATGAGAATGACCCATGCCATTTGCGAGATCCTTTGGCCAGTCTTGTCGCGTGCCGGGTACTGAACCGTCGTCCGGGGGCCGGAGGTGCGGGCCCTGGTTCCAAGGTAGCAAAAAACCATGCTGCGGCGCCGCGGCCCTTGGACCGAGCGGCGCTGGCCTCACTGTTGCCCGTGAACGGCGTCCGCCGGGACGCTGGCGGCCCGGCCGCGGGTGCGGCATTCCGCTTTGATGACCGCGCCCAGCAGGCCCGGGAACCGGGACTCCATGTCGGCGCAGCGCAGGGTGTTGAGGATCGCGGTGCCCTCGTAGCGCTGGGTGATCAGGCCGGCTTCGCGCAGCACCCGGAAGTGATGGGTGGAGGTGGACTTGGAGACGGGAAGTTCGAAGGCGATGCAGGCCTGGTCGTTGTGCCCGGTGGAGAGCTGGGTGATGATCTCCCGGCGGATCGGGTCGGCGAGAGCAGCCAGAACGGTGTCCAGCGAGACAGAGGTGATGTCAGGATGGGCCAGTTCGCGTGCCACGTGTTCCTCCACTGGGTGCGGTGATGTGACTCATCACGAAGTACATCCTCAAATATACCCTGTTGTACGATTGGGATCGTTGTACGACATATGGCGTACTAAGCAACCGTGAAAGGGAGACCCCAGCTGTGACGAATGTGTTCGATCCGATCCAGATTCGGAATGTGGAAATCCCCAACCGTGTATGGATGTCGCCGATGTGCACCTACTCCGCCGCACCCCAGCCGGAGCTGGCCGGCAGACCCAATGACTTCCACTACGCGCACTACACCGCACGCGCCGCCGGCGGTGTGGGACTGGTGCTGGTCGAGGCCACAGGTGTGCTGCCCGAAGGCCGGATCTCCCCGTACGACCTCGGGCTGTGGAACGGCGATCAGGCGGATGGCTTCGCCCGGCTCGCCCGCGGCATCCGCGAGCACGGTGCCGTTCCCGGTATTCAGCTCGCGCATGCCGGACGGAAGGCGTCGGTCGACCGGCCGTGGCTGGGCGGGAAGCCCCTCGAAGAAAACAGCAAGGCCGGCGGTGAAAACTACGGCTGGCAGCCGGTGGGCCCGAGCGCGCTCGCCTTCCCCGGCTCAGCAGTGCCACATGAACTGACCCGTGAGGAAATCGCCGGCCTGCCCGCGGCATTCGCCGAGGCGGCACGCCGTGCGGAGGCTGCCGGGTTCGACGTCGTCGAAATCCACGCCGCCCACGGCTACCTGCTGCACTCCTTCCTGTCTCCGATTACCAACCAGCGGACCGACGAGTACGGCGGGCCGCTGGAGAACCGGGCCAGGATTGTCCTTGAAATTGTCGACGCCGTCCGTGCAGTCTGGCCGGCCGGAAAACCCGTGTTTATGCGTGTCTCCACCACCGACTGGGTGGAAGAAAACCCCCAGGACAACCGCGAATCCTGGACAGTGACACAGACGGTGCAGCTGGCCACCTGGGCCGTTGAGCACGGCGTGGATCTCATCGACGCGTCCTCGGGAGGCCTGGACATTGTCCCCATCCCGCGGGACCAGGACTACCAGACAGCCAAAGCCGCCGTCGTCCGGTCTGAAACCGGTGTGCTGACGGCTGCGGTGGGCCGGATCGATTCCCCGCAGCTCGCCGAGGAACTGGTGACTTCCGGAAAAGCGGACGCGGTGTTTCTCGGCCGCCCGCTGCTGCGCAACCCGTCCTGGGCCAACGAAGCCGCCTTGGAACTGGGCATAAAACCCCGCTACATCGAGCAGTACGCCTACGTCCTGTAGGCCGGGCAGTCAGCAGTCAACAGATGTACCCGCCGTCAGCAACTGGCGGCGGGTACTCCTAGCCTGCTGCTTCATCCGTGCCAGCAGCGTCCGGGCCGGCGAACCGGCTGCGGTATTTGGACGGAGAGAGGTTGTACTGCGCGGCGAAACACTGCCGGAACTGATCGGCTGAGCCGAATCCGCAGCGCCGGGCAATAACGGCCACGGGAAGCTGGCCGGACTCCAAGAGCCGGGCGGCGGCGTCGAGCCTGGCGGAGCGGACGAAACGGGCCGGCGGCATGCCCAGCTCGGACTGGAACAGCCGGCTGAGGTGGCGTCCGCTGACACCAACCCGGTTCGCGATGGCCGGCGTCGAAAGATCATCCGCCAGATGGGCGGCAACGTACCGGGTGGCCGCGTGAACCGTGCCGCTGTGCCCCTTGTCCCGGGCCAGGAAGAGGCTCATCTGTGCCTGGTCGCCGGGGCGGTGGAGGTAGGTGACCAGATCGCGGGCCACCTGCCGGGCCAGGGCGGCACCGTGGTCCTCCTGGATGAAGGAGAGCGTGAGGTCCAAAGCGCTGGTGACTCCGGCCGCCGTGGCTATCCGGCCGTCCCGGATGTAGATCGGCGCCGCGTCAACTGTGACCTGCGGATAGCGGCGGGTCAGGTCCGGCGCGAACCGCCAATGCGTCGTCGCGCGCCTGCCGTCCAGCAGCCCGGCCGCAGCGAGCACGCTGGCCCCGGTGCACACGGAGGCTACCCGGCGGCTGGTGGCCGCCAGCCGCCGGACATGCCGCAGCAGTGGGCCGGACGCGGCAGCTTCCTCATGCCCGGTCCCTCCGGCCACGATCATGGTCTCCGCGGGGCCAAGGAACTTCTCGAGGGCGCCGTCCACCGAAAGCGTCAGCCCCGTGGCGCACTGCACCGGGTGACCGCCCAGCGCGAGCACACGCACCTGATAGGGATGCCCCAGCCTCCCGATGTGGTTGGCCAGAAACAGGGGCGTGGTGATGCAGGCGATGTCCAGCAGCTCAGCCTGGTCGTAGGCGATCACAGCCATGGAATGCGATTCCATTCGGGTCCTATCCGAGATCCTGGGACGAGTATCCCAGAATTACGGACCAAGGTCAGGGGCCACGGCTAAAGCGCCCGGGACCGGTCCTAGCCTCGAAGTATGAATCCACAACAAGCTCTCAACAGCACCCCGCCCCGCGTCCTGCTGCTGCCCGGCGCCTGGATGGGTTCCTGGATCTGGGAACCCACCGCCGAAAGCCTGCGCAGCCGCGGACTCGACGCACAGGAGGTGACGCTGGCGGGCCTGGAACCCGAGACGCCCGCGGAGGAACGTGCTGCCATCCGTCTCGCTGACCACGTGGACCAGGTCTGTGACCTGGTCGAGCACGGCGCCCCGGTGGTCCTGGTGGCACACTCGTACTCCGGAATGGTCGCCGCCCAGGT
The DNA here is from genome assembly GCF_014836775.1 of Arthrobacter gallicola. Lineage (GTDB taxonomy): Bacteria > Actinomycetota > Actinomycetes > Actinomycetales > Micrococcaceae > Arthrobacter_B > Arthrobacter_B gallicola. The sequence continues at coordinate 83,829 of NZ_JACSQD010000002.1, read as the reverse complement.
CGCAGACCGGCTGGGGGACCAGATCCGCTCCAGCATCCACTTCCAGAGCTTCCTGCCGGTTGATGGCTGCAGTCTCGTTGATCTCTGGGGGCCCGACGGCGATGCCCGCGCCCAGGAGCGTGCAGACATCATCGCCGATGGGTACCTGTGGGCCGCCCCGCCCGCTGCGGCACTGGACGCGGAAGCAGGGCTGGGCCCGGAAGAGAGGTCTTATCTGGCGGAGCGGTTCACCCCGCACCCCGGCCGGACTGTCCTGGACAAGGCATCCCTGGAGCAGCCGGTGCGGTCCCAGCGCGGTGTGTTTGTCACTCCGGCACGGACCCAGCTGCCGGAGGCCCTGGGTGGAGCGGCGGACTGGAGGATCGAGATCCTGCCCGGCGGCCACTGGCCCATGCTGGAACACCCGGGGGAGGTCACCGAGCTCATCGGGGACCACACCGCCGCGGTGGACAGCCTGCTCTAGGAACCGCTGCCGCGGTCCTTCCGGATGGGCAGGACGCGGCGCCTGAACTGTTTCTTGACGGCGGCATCGACATGTTCGGCCACGTGGGCTGTCAGCTCTTCGCGGGCCAGTTTCCGCTGCGCCCGCAGGAGCGCTTCGTGTTCCTGGTGGAAGGCCTTGGCCGTGGCGGCGCACATCATCAGGATGACCACGCTGAACGGCACAGCGGTGAGGATCGCCGCCGTCTGAATGGCCTCGAGGCCGTTGGCCAGCAGCAGTGCGATGGCGACGGCGGCCGCGGAAAGCGCCCAGAAGATGCGGATCCAGTTCTTGGGTTCAACCTCGCCGCCGGTGGAGAGCATGCCCATCACCAGTGCACCGGAATCGGCGGACGTGATGAAGAAGATCCCGATCAGCAGGACGGCACCCACGGTGAGCAGCGTCCCGCCCGGAAGACCGTCCAGCATGCCGAACAGGGCTCCTTCCGTATCCACTGTGCCGTCCGGGGCGACGAGCCCACCGCCGCCGAAGAGTTCCTGGTAGATGGCGGTGCCGCCCAGGACGGAGAACCAGAGGAAGCCGACAATGCTGGGAACCAGGAGGACGCCGGCCACGAATTGGCGGACCGTCCGGCCCTTGGAGATACGGGCGATGAAGATGCCGACGAACGGAGCCCAGGAGATCCACCAGCCCCAGTAGAAGGTAGTCCAGGCGGCCTGCCAGGCCTCACCCTCGGCGCCTGAGAACGCCAGGGTGTTGAACGTCAGGCCGACGACGTTTTGCAGGTAGTTGCCGATGGACTGCACAAATTCGCGTAGGAGGAACAGGGTGGGACCGGTGAACAGGACAAACAGCATCAGGGCGCCGGCGAGGATCAGGTTGGCGTTGGACAGCCACTTCATGCCCTTCCCCACACCGGAGACCAGGGAAGCGATGGTGAGGGTGATGATGCAGAGAATCAAACCGATCTGCGTCAGCTTTGTGGCCTGGATGAGGTTGGCTTCTTCGAGCCCGGCAGAGATCTGCAGGACACCCAGGCCCAGGGAGGTGGCAACACCAAAGAGGGTTCCCACCAGTGCGACGATGTCCACCAGGTTGCCCCAGCCGCCGGAGACGCGCCGGGTGCCCAGCAGCGGTTCGAGGGTCCAGCGGATGGTAATGGGCCGGCCCCTGCGGTGGACGGCGTACGCGATGGAGACACCCACCACCACATAGATGGCCCAGGCGTGCAGTCCCCAGTGAAGGTAGGTCTGGGTGAGGGCACGCTGGGCGAGCTGGATTGGAGTGCCCGCAACGCCCGGCGGCGGAGATGCGTAGTGGCTAAGGGGTTCGGCGACGCCAAAGAAGACAAGCCCGATGCCCATGCCGGCAGCAAACAGCAGCGCGAACCAGGACATCACCGAGAATTCGGGCTCGTCTTCGTCCTTGCCGAGTTTGATGTCACCGTAGCGGCTCAGCCCGATCCAGAGAGCGAAGGCAACGAACACGGCGACGGCTGCGACGTAGTACCAGCCGAACCACCTAATGACGTTGGTTTGGATGGAAGTGAACATCTCCGTGGCCGCGGAGGGAAACACAATCGCGAAGAACGCGAAAACCACAATGATGGCGGCCGCGGGCCAGAACACCCATCTGTCGACTCTCTTGACGGGGGGCCTCGCCTGGGGTGCCGGTTCCACCTCCACCTCCGCCTCCGCCTCGGAGTTGGAGGTCGCTGTACTTTCCTCTGGTTCGTTCTCCGGATCTTCGCTGGTACTGGCGCCTGGTGTGGCGGACATTCCCAATTTCTCCTCCTGCGCTGTGAAGCGCTCAGACTGCTCTGATGAATGCTTCGTTGCGTGTTCTGCAGCATGTAAGTCTACTGATCAACTCTGCGCAAAGATCGGCCGCAGCGAAAGTCCGCCAGCATTGATGCCCGATTGAGATACGGAACACCGATTTCAATCCGGCAGGCGCGTGCATAGGCAGCCTGCTCTGCCTAGCCCTTCTGGTAGTGCCCGGGCCACTCATCGGCGGGGATGCGGGAGATGGTCCGGACTTCGCCGATGGTTCCCCATTCGTTCAGGCCCAGCCGGGAGAGCGGCCGCAGCCTCTCGATTCGCGGGTGGGCATCGGCGTCGAGTGCCTCCGCTGCCACCGCCGCGTGGATGATCTCGCCGTAGACAACAAAACAGTCGCCCACCGGGTGGATCTCACGCAGCCGGCATTCCAGCGCCACCGGCGAGCCGGCAACGCGGGGAGGACGGACCGTGGTGCTCTGTTCCCGGGCGATGCCGGCGGCGTCGAACTCGCTCACTCCGGCAGGGAAGCCCGTGCCGGTGGCGTTCACTGCCTCGAAAAGTTCCTCCGGAGCCAGGCTGACGACGAACTCTCCGGTCTGGCGGATGTTACGCAGGGAGTCCTTCTCGCCCACCGAGGTGAAGGAAATCATCGGCGGATTCACGGAGGCCACGGTGAAGAAGGAATGCGGCGCCAGATTGTCCACGCCGTCTGCGGAAAGGGTGGAAATCCAGGCGATTGGCCGCGGCACCACCACCGAGGTCAGCAGGCGGTAAAAGGCGCGCCCGCCCATGGCGGCTGGCTCGAATTCCGTTCTCATTCTCCGAGCTTAGCGGTGAGCTGCGTCATGGCCGTGTGAGCATAATGGGCTATGAGCATCATCAAGATCAACGCAATCACTGTCCCTGCCGACTCCGGCGATGAGCTGGCCCACCGCTTCGCAGCACGTGCCGGCGCCGTCGACAACCAGGAGGGTTTCGAAGGGTTCGAGCTGCTTCAGCCGACCGACGAGCGCAGCACCTGGCTGGTCATCACCCGGTGGCGCGATGAGAAGTCCTTCCAGGATTGGGTTGCTTCCAAGAACTTCGGCCGGGGGCATGGCCACGGTGACAGCCACGGTGAAGGTGCGGATGCGGCGCGGCAGAAGCCCGTGGGCGTCAGCGCTGAGCTGTGGAGCTACCGGATCGCCGGGGGCAGCACCCCGGAAGCCTAAGCTTCCTGCCGGCGGGGGAAGCGCCCGGCGGCCGGTTCCCAAACCCGGCCGGGGCTGGGATGGTGGAACAGGGGCACGGTGCAAGACCGACTTTGAAACCAGGTGCAGCATGGAACTGATCCCGGGCAACTCCCTCATTACGGAAACACCGGAAGCCGGACGCAGGTTGGCCATGGACATGGCTTTGCACAGCATTTACGCGATCCAGCCGGATGGAGAGATCCTCAAGACCGGCAGGACGGTCTACGCCACCGATCCGGATGAACTGATTGCGTCCTCCCAGGTGGTGGCCCTGGAATTCGCCACTATCGCGGCGGCGAACAACTACTGGCGCTGAGCGGTCCCCGGGCTGCCCGCCGGGGCGATGTTGTGATTGCGCCGGAACAGGTTCCCCGGGTCCACCGCCTGCTTCAGGGCCGCCAGCCGGGCCAGTTTCTCCCCGGAGTACACGCTTGGGGCTGCCTGCACGGGATCCTCCGCGCCCATGAAGTTCACGTATTGGCCCCCGCCGGAGTGCGGCTCCATGTCAGCGGCCAGTCCGCGCACGAACGCGGTGTGGTGGGCGTCGTCTGACTGGTCATTCCAGAAGCCGTACACGTTCAGCCAGTAGCCCGCGCCGCGGACCGGGAACGACGTCGCATCCTCCGGTACCCGGGCAAAAGCCCCGCCCATGTGGTGGATATCGAAGCCGGTGCCGCGCCACGCCTGTTCCCGCCCGCGGCGGGTGAGGACCTCGATGACGTCCCCGTCCAGCGCGTCGAAGGACGTGTTCTTCCAGTAGGCACGTGACCCGTCCGGAAACAGGGGATCCAGCGAGGACTGCCAATCGGTCCAGGGCACCGGGTCCACCATCTCGGCATCCGGGGGAGCGAGCGTGCGCAGGCGGCGGACGGCGTCGTCGGCGGCCTGATGGTCTTCGCCCGCCCAGGCGAAGCCCACCGCCAGGACCGGATCGTCTCCCATGTCCCAGTCCGGCGGCGGCACCAGGAACGACGCGATACTGGTGAGTTCATCCGGCAGGTCCCCGGTCCAGGCTTCGAAGGCCCGGAGCGCCTCCGGGAAGCGGTCCGCACCGTAAACCAGGTTGCCGCTGTACACGGTCTCCGGAACGGGCCAGGCCCGGAAGGTGAAGGAGGTGACGACGCCGAAGTTTCCGCCGCCTCCGCGCAGGCCCCAGAACAGTTCGGGCTCCTCCTGCGCCGACGCATGCACCGCCGTGCCGTCCGCCAGCACGACGTCGGCGCCGATCAGGTTGTCCACGCTGAGCCCGTGGGCGCGGGTCATCCAGCCGACGCCCCCGCCCAGGGTCAGCCCGGCCACTCCCGTTTTTGACACAACTCCGAGTGGAACGGCCATCCCGAACGGAACGGTTGCGGTGTCGATGTCCGCAATGGTGGCTCCACCGCCCACCGTGACCGTACGGTCAATCGGATCGACCTCCACTGTCCGCAGTCCGCCGAGGTCGAGCACCAGGCCGCCGTCGACAGTGCCGTTGCCGGCCACGTTATGGCCGCCGCCCCGGACAGCCAGCGGCAGCCCCGTGGCCTGCGCGAAGGCCAGCACCGGAGCGACGTCGTCCGGGCTGGCCGCCCGCACCACGGCGGCGGGCAGCACATCGATCATCCCGTTCCAGACCAGGCGCTGGTCCTCATACCCCGCGTCGCCGGGCAGGACCACCGTCCCTGAAACGGCGTCCGCGAGGGCCGGATACAGGCTGTCCTCCGGCTGCGGCCAGGGCACAGCGGCCGAAGCGGAATCGGAGAGGGTTGGGTTTTCGGTCATGATCCACCGCCTTGGGAGCACCCGTGCTCCGCCCGGCCGGGAGAAGCGCAGGAGTGGGGAACTGGTAACTGAACCCAGTGTTGGCTTCTCCGGCAGCAGATTCAACGGGTTCCGGAGAAGTCCGCACGGCCCGGCTGCAACCGTCCGGATTCGGGCTGTTTCTTCCGGCATCCGATTGTGTTTTGGCGGGGACCGGACGAAGACTTGGGGATGGGCCCGACGTCGTCGCGCTGCCGGATCCCGCCGCTGCCGACGCCGCTGCCAGGCAAGGAGTAAACGTGGAATTACCGTCGGTTCACAGCTCCCAGGTGGATCTGTGGGCGCAGGCCTTTAGGGCCGACCGCCCGCTGTTTGAGGCCGCCGAGACGGCAATCCATGCGGCCGTTGTGGCCCGGCTGGGCGATGACGGATTGAACTACCACCACATTCAGCACCGCGTGAAGGGCGCCGGATCACTCAGCGAGAAGCTGTCCCGGACCCTGCCCGACGGCACACCGAAATATCCCAGCGGGATGGGGGACATCGACGACGTGATCGGGCTGCGGGTGATTCTCTTCCTGGATTCGGATATCGGCAGTGCCATCAACGCCCTCAGCGGAGCTTTCGACCAGCTGGGCCACGTGGACAAAGCCGGTGAGCAGCGTTCCCGCGGAGAGTTCGGCTACTCGGGCCAGCACCTGGTGCTTGCCGTTCCGGACCGGAATCCGCCGCCTGGCTGCGAAGCGTTCTGCGGCCAGCGGTTCGAGGTGCAGCTGCGCACCATCCTGCAGCATGCCTGGGCCGAGTTTGAGCACGACATCCGTTACAAGGGCGGCGGGGAGGTGCCGCCGGAGGTGAACCGGGCCTTCACCCTGGCATCGGGCCTGATCGAGCTGGCTGACCGGGAATTCGACACCATCAACGAACTGGTCACGGCGCAGAAGGCCCGGGATGAGCGCGAGGCCGTGCACGCCGTTGCGGCGCCGTCACTGACGCTCACTGCCGATGCGGTCCGGGGCATCCTGGAGCACGAACTGCCGCAGAATCCGCGCAGCCGGGCCGACCAGTACGAGTGGCTGGTGGAGGTGCTGCGCGCCAACGGCGTGGTCTCCGTTCCGCAGGCCTACGCCCTGTTCAAGACCGCTGACTGGGCCATTGTGTCCCGGCGGATTGAGTACCGTTTCCGTCCCGGCCACGTCCGGGCCGCAGACGACGTCCTGCTGCACCGTTTTGGGTTGGATTATGTGGAGCGCACGCAGCTGATGGACGATGACGGTACGCGCCGCGCGAAGCTGGAGTACCGGCTGCGGCGGCTGGGTGGGTAGCGCTTGCCGCTGGCAGGCCGGGCTAACCGGGCAGGCCTGGCGGATCGGAGGGGCGTGCGGACCGGGGTTAGGGTGGAAGAAGTCCAACCTGAAGGAGAAACCGTGGCATCCCTGCTGACCCCGCTCATCACGTCCGCCGGCCTGATCGGCGGGTACAAGACCGCCCGCGATACCGGCAACCGCCAGCTCGGCGGAGCAGTGCTGGCCGCTGCCGGTGCGGCGGCGTTCGCCCTGTGGAAGCGCGACGCCGGCACCGGGACCGCCGTCGCCCTCACCTCCACCTATGTGGCCGCCTTCGGCCTGTCCCATCCGCTGGCCAAGAAGCTGGGTGCCTGGCCTGCGGTGTACACGGTCACTGCTGCCACCGCTGCTGCCTCGCTGGTGTTCGGGCGGCGGAAGTAGCGTTACCGGTGGCTTTCACTGAGGAACTCACTCACCGAGGAACTTTCACTGAGGAAAGGGGCGGGCATGCCTGAACACTTCTCTGTGGGGGACCACGTTTCGTGGAACTCCGAAGCCGGCCGGGTCTCGGGCCGGATCATCAAGGTGCATACGTCGGACTTCGATTACAAGGGCCACACTCACCGGGCGTCCCCGGAGGAGCCGCAGTATGAGATCCAGAGCGACAAGACAGACCATGTTGCCGCTCACAAGGGCAGTGCGCTCCGCGGCCTGAAGGAGTGACCGCGGTGGAAACACCACCGATCTTCACCATCGGCCACTCCAACCGTTCCTTGGATGAGTTTCTGGAGCTCCTACAGGAGAGTGCCATCGAGCAGGTGGCTGACGTCCGGAAGCTGCCGGGCTCCAAGAAATACCCGCAGTTCAACAACGATGCCCTCGAAGCGTCCCTGGCGGAACACGGCATCAAGCTGATCCGGCTGGAAGCGCTCACCGGCCGCCGTCCGGTCAGCAAGGACGTACCGTTCGAGGTGAACGCCTGGTGGGAGAACCGGAGCTTCCACAACTACGCGGACCACGCGCTCTCCGCGGAATTCCGTGAGGCGCTCGAGGAGCTGCTCGGCACCGCAGCGTCGTCCCGGACGGCGCTGATGTGCTCGGAGGCGGTGTGGTGGCGGTGCCACAGGCGGATTATTGCCGATCACCTTCTGGTCCGGGACGCGGAGGTCTGCCATATCCTCGGCAAGGGCCAGGTGAAACCGGCCGAACTCAGCGCCGGCGCCGTGGTTGACACGGATCGAGGGCTTACTTATCCGGCCCGCTAATGCCAAAGCGTAATCCTTGGGGGCGGCATCAGGCTTTTGGAACCGGGGCAGGCTGTCAGGCCGGAAGCGCCAGGTGCAGGACCGGGTAGGGGCGGCCGTCGCCGTCGAGTTCGCTGCGGCCCACCTGCACGAACCCGCGGCTCAGATAGAACCCGAGGGCTCCTTCATTTTGTTCGTTGACATCGAGCCGGGTAACTCCGTAGCCGGCGATGGCCTCGGAGAGCAGGGCCGAACCAACACCCTGTCCCCGGGCCGGATCGGAGACAAACAGCATCTCCAACGTCCCTTCCGAAACTCCTGCAAAACCCAGTACCTGAGACCCGCGCTCAGCAACAATGAGCGTCACCGCCGGGAAATACGCCGAGGCAAGGTTTCCTTCAATCCGTTCAAAGTCGGATTCGGCCAGGAAATCGTGGGTTGCCCTCACCGCACTGCGCCAGATCTCCACCAGGCGCGGGTACTCGGCCGTCCCGTGGCTGGGGCGAATCGTCAGCTGCTGCTCCGTCTCATTCATGGGCCCATTTTCTCACTGGAGCTCCCACGGTGCTTCCAGGCAGCTGAGCGCGCCGCTTACCGCCAGCCGGCGTCGGGAGCCACCAGCTTCACGATGTTCTCCAGCAGTGCCGCGTTGTAGTCAACACCCAGCTGGTTGGGCACGGTGACCAGCACGGTGTCGGCTTCGCGGACCGCGGCGTCGGCGGCCAGCTCCTGCGCGATGACGTCCGGCTCTCCGACGTAGCTGCGGCCAAACCGGGCCAGGCCGCCGTCGAGCCGGCCCACCTGGTCGCGGCTCTCGGCCTGCGCCCGCAGCCCGAAGTAGCGGCGGTCGGCGTCGGAGACCAGCGGAATGATGCTGCGGCTGACGGAAACGCGCGGCGTGCCCGGGTGGCCGGCGTCGGCCCAGGCCTGGCGGTAAACCTGGATCTGCTCTGCCTGCAGTTCGTCGAACGGAACACCGGTGTCCTCGGTCAGCAGGGTGGAGCTCATCAGGTTCATGCCCTGCTCGCCGGTCCATTTCGCCGTCGCCCGTGTCCCGGAGCCCCACCAGATGCGCTCGCTGAGTCCGGGCGACTGCGGTTCGATCGCGAGCAGGCCGCTGGACCCGGTCATCTCCGGGTTGGCCGGCGCGATGCCGTGTCCGGCGATCGCGGCCCGGAAGACGGCCGTGTGGCGGCGGGCGAGGTCGGCGTCGGACTCGCCTTCGGCCGGAACGTAGCCGAAAGACTCGGCGCCGCGCAGGGCGGGCTCGGGGGATCCCCGGCTGATGCCGAGCTGCAGCCTGCCGCCGCTGATCAGGTCCGTGCCGGCCGCTTCCTCAGCCATATAAAGCGGGTTCTCGTAGCGCATGTCGATGACGCCGGTGCCGAGTTCAATCCGGCTGGTGCGCGCCGCCATCGCTGCCAGCAGCGGGAATGGAGAGGCCTGCTGCGGGGCGAAGTGGTGGACCCGGACGAAGGCGCCGTCGGCCCCGACGTCCTCCGCGGCGACGGCCAGCTCAATTGCCTGCAGCAGCGCCTCCCGGGCGGTCGGCGTCAGGGAGCCCGGAACGTCGCGGTAATGGCCGAAGGAGAGGAAGCCAATTTTCTTCATATCTGCAACAGCGCCCCGGCCGGGGCGGATATTCCGCCGCGGTTCCGGGCATGCGGCAACCACTGTTTCCCGGGCCGCCCCGGGGCTAGACTCGCGGACCATGGCACACGAACTCGTGGCACTTGAAACCGAGGGCTGGCACGCTCTTTCCACCGGTCCGGAAGAGGCCACTGAATACTACTCGCGGGTGCTGGCACGGGAGCCCGTGATAATGCTGACCAACGGGCTGCGGATCACCGACCGCAACCAGATCATCGCGTCCATGGGCGGTCCGCCGTGGACCAGTTTCGAGATCATCGAACCGCTGGAGACCTATCTGGGGTCTGACGCCGGATTTCTCACCTACAAGGTGCGGGCCGACCGGGACGGCACGCCGTACACCGCGCTGCTCAGCAGCGTCTATGCCAGGGAGGACGGCGAGTGGAAGCTGGCCCTGCACCAACACACGCCGTACTGAGGTTGAACCTTCTAGTGCTGCTCCGCGGGCTGGGCATGAAGACTCTCATCGGCAGGACCGAAGGCGGCCCGGGAGAATGAAATGGTGAGTCCCGCCCGTTCCGGTGCTGCGACGTAGAGTCCGGCCCTGGTGGAACCGGTGATGTCCAGATGCGCTACCCGGATAGTCCGCCAGGGCGCCTTTTCACTGCGTGCTCGAAGGACCACCGAGTTCCCGGTCCAGCTGGCACGGATGGTTACGTTAGTGTGGGCCCATTCCGGCACGGGGCTGAGGGACCAGTCGGAGTAATCACGCGTCACGACAGCACCCACATGAGGTTCACCGTCGGTGATTTCGACGCCCGCCTTGATCCAGTTGGACTCATCGGTGCGGATCATGAGGCCGGCTTGGTCATAAAGACTGTCGTAGGAGGTTTTGAACGTGACCTCCAGGGCGCCGTCTCCAGCGACGGGCGCAAGGAGGGCGTGCCCTGAATCCCGCTGGAAGCCGTAGTACGTCTTTTCCCAGTAGTCGCTGCCCTGGGCCGCCTCAACCAGCAGATTGCCGCCGTCGGCTTCGCTCCTGACGGGCGGATGCGTCCATGTGGCCTGGTCCAAAAACTCCTGCATAGTCCTGCCCTGTCCCCTCGGTGTGGTTCCTCTAGGTGTTGATCCGTACAGGAACCCTACAGCGGGTGATCCTTCCGGTGCTGCTCCAGGAACTCCATGGAGTTCCTGGAGGAATGCACCAAGGCGCGGTATTTGCCGCCGCCTGCTGACTGGGGGCCACCCGGCGGCAGATACGCGGCCTGCAGTGCTGCCGAAATCTGACGGGCGGCGTCCTTAAGCAGACGGACCGTGGGAAGCGCCGGAGCGGAGTCATTCGGAACCACCACGCTGATCGCGGCAACAACCGATTCCTTCAATCCGTAGACCGGAACGGCAATTCCCCGGGCAGCGGGATGAATGAAGCCGCTGCCCACCGCGTGGCCCTGTTCGCGGATCTGGGCGAGCAAACGCCGGAGGTGAGCCGGGCTCTGGACCGTATCTTCGGTGTATTTCACCAGCCCGGAGGCTAGAACCTCGGCTTGGAAACTGCCGGGAGCGTGGGCCAGCAGAACCAGCCCGCTGGAGGAGGCATGAAGCGGCAGCCGGCCGCCGATCAGGGTCACGTTGACGACGGCGTTCCGGGTCGACAGCCGTTCCAGAAACAGCACTTCATGGCCCTGCAGGATGCCCAGCTGGGCGTGCTGCCGAACAGAGAAGTGAACGTCCTGCAGGTAGGGCATGGCTATTTCCCGCAGACCCAGGGCGCCCGGCGTGCGGCAGGCGATCTCCCACAGGCGCACACCGATCCGGTAGGTCTTATCCCGTTCCCGTTCCAGCAGGCCAAACTGCTCAAGTTCCGCCACCACCCGGTGGGTAGTTGCCAGCGGCAGGCCGCTCCGCTGCGACAACTGGGACACGGTGAGGAAGGCCGAGTCCACGTCGAAGGTACCCAGGACCTGCATAATCCGGCTGAGCACGGACCTCCCGGCAGAAGCGTTGGCCATATTTTCCTTTCAACGGAAACCAGCTGGAGCCTGAATTGTGACACATCCCATACTCAGTGCAACGGAGTCGGGCCGGTGAAGATCCGATTCCAGGCAGAGCTTTGCATCCGGCGCAATGAGGCGCCCTCTGGAAGGAAAACCATGGATCGACGCGGAAATCTCCGGCGTTACTTCGCAATCACGGCTGTGGCTGGCGCCGCTCTGGGGCTGGCTGCCTGCGGTTCCTCGGGGCAGGCTGCGGTGGGGGAAGCCGTGCAGGTGGGCTACTTCCCCCTGGTGCACACCTCCACCGCCGTCAACGCCGAGGAGAACGGCCTGTTCGATGCCGAGGGGCTGGACGTGGAGCTGGTTCAGACGCAGGGTGGGGCCGCTGCGATTCCCACTCTGATCTCGGGCGACATCGATGTCGCCTATGCCAACTACACGTCGGCGCTGCTGGCGGTGAAGCAGGGGCTGCCGGTGCGCTTCATCTCAGGGAACGACGTCGGTGCCGCTGACCACGGCATTTTCGTCGCGGAGGATTCAGGCATCACCACGGTGGAGGATCTGGCCGGCAAGACGTTCGCGGTGAACAATCTCCAGAACATCGGCTCAGTTGCGGTCTATGCGCTGCTTGAGGACGCCGGCCTGGATCCTTCGGCCGTGGACCTGATCGAAATGCCGTACCCGGATATGCAGGCCGCGCTGGAACGCGGGGCGGTGGACGCCATCTGGCAGGTTGAGCCATTCCAGGCCAGTGCGGCCGCCGCCGGGTTCGTCAAACTCTCCAACCTGTTCACCGGTCCGGTCGACGGAATGCCGGTGGCCGGATGGATCACAACGGAGACGTTCCTGCAGGAAAATCCCGAGGCAGTCGAAGCGTTCCGGACGGCCATCGCGGCCTCAGGGCAGGAACTCCAGGACAACCGTGCGCGGCTGGTCGAGCTGGTCCCCACGTTTACCAAGGTTCCTGCGGAGGTCGTGGAGCAAATCGAAATGCCCAGGTTCGAGGGCAGGCTCGACGGCAGTCAGCTGCAGAAAACGGCAGACCTGATGCACAAATACAACATCATCGACGCCGCACTGGACACCCGTCCACTGCTCGCCGAGTAGGAGGAAAGCCATGACCACCACGACCGAATTCGGGATTCCCGCTCTTGACCTGGACCCGTTCGCCGATGATTTTCTGGCCGATCCGTACGAGGCCCACGTCCAGCTGCGCGAATCCGGACCCGTGACCTGGCTGAACCGCTATCAGGTCTGGGCGGTTGCCCGCCACGACGAGGTCTCCCAGGTCTTCGCGGACCATGAAACGTTCATTTCCTCCGCTGGCGTCGGCATCACGGATTTCCGCAAAGACAAACCGTGGCGGGCACCAAGCCTGCTGCTGGAGGCCGATCCGCCGGAGCACACCAGGGCGCGGCATGTTGTCACCAGCATCCTCAACCCCAAATTCCTGCGCGAGCTCAAGGCCGGCTTCCAGGAACGGGCGGAGCACGTGGTGGAACGGGTTGCGGCACGCGGCGACATTGACGGAGTCAAGGACCTGGCCGAGGCATACCCGCTTGAAGTCTTCCCGGACTTTGTGGGGCTCCCCAAAGACGGCCGGGAGAACCTCCTGCCCTACGGCTCCATGGTCTTTAATACCTTTGGACCCCGCAACGGGCACTTCGAAAAAGCCATGGAAAAGGGTTCGCAAGCAGCCGGCTGGGTGATGGAACAGTGCCAACCCGGTGCGCTCCAGGGGGACGGTCTGGGGAACCGGATCCACGCCGCCGCTGCAGAGGCCGGCTACGCAGCCGAGGACTCGGCGAGGCTGCTGCGCTCCTTCCTTTCAGCCGGCGTGGACACCACCGTCCACGGGATCGGCAACGCCCTGCTCTGCCTTGCCCAACATCCGGAACAGTACCGGCTGCTGCACAATGACCCGTCGCTGGCCCGCGCCGCATTCGAAGAGACGATTCGGTACGAATCACCGGTCCAAACCTTCTTCCGTACGACGTCCCGCGAGACCGAACTTTCCGGCACCAGAATTCCCGAAGGCGCCAAAATCCTGATGTTTATTGCCGCTGCCAACCGGGATCCCCGCCGATGGGAGAACCCGGAGGACTTTGACATCACCCGCAAAACCATGGGCCACCTCGGCTTCGGGTTCGGCATCCACGCCTGCCTGGGCCAGATGCTCGCCCGGCTGGAGGGTGAATGCATCCTCTCCGCACTGGCCCGGCGCGTGCAGAAGATCGAGATCATCGGTGCGCCCGTGCAGCAACTCAACAACACACTGCGCGGACTGGATTCCCTGCCGCTGCGCCTCACCCCGTCCGCCTGAACCGCGTCCGCCCAACCCACCGGAGCCCACCATGCCAAAAGTAACCTTTGTCCAGCCTGACGGCACTGAAATGATTGTCGACGCCGGAGCCGGCACCAGTGTTATGCGCACGGCGGTTTCCTCCGGTGTTCCCGGGATTGTTGCCGAATGCGGCGGCAGCGCCATGTGCGCCACCTGCCACGTCTACGTTGATCCCGGCGACCGGGCGGCGCTGCCGGAAATGCTCGCTGTGCAGGACGAGATGCTGGACTGCGCGGCAGCCGAGCGGGAAGAAGGCAGCCGCCTCTCCTGCCAGCTCCCCGTGTCCACGGACATCCGGGTCCGCATTCCGGAAACGCAGGTTTAGATGATGGGAACAGCCACCTCCGCTGATGCCACCCTGATTGTCGGAAACTGCCAGGCCGGTGTGCAGCTGGCCAGCACGCTGCGGGAGCTGGGGGACACCGCCCCGATCATCCTGGTCGGCGAGGAGCCGCATCTGCCCTACCAGCGGCCGGCTCTTTCCAAGGCTTTCCTTAAGGGGGAAGCAACCGCGGCATCCTTGACGTTCCGGACCCCGGAGTGGTTTGTCCGGGAGAATATTGAGCTGGTGACCGGGGAGCAGATCACGGATATCTCCCGGGACGCCGACGGCGGCACCGCCGTCGGCGCCGGCGGGAGAGTGTTCCCCTTCGCGCGGCTGGCGCTGACCACCGGAGCAACGCCGCGGAGGCTTGCCCTTCCCGGGGCCGACCTGGCGGGCGTCTGCTACCTGCGCGACGCCGACCAGGCGGCATCCCTCCACCGCTCACTGGGCAGCGCCGGCAGTGTCGCGGTCATCGGCGGCGGGTTCATCGGCCTGGAGGTTGCCACCGCTGCCCGGGCGGCCGGCAAACAGGTGACCATCATCGAGGCAGCACCGCGCCTGGTGGGCCGGGCCGTGGGCGAAACAACCAGCGATTTCTACCTCCAGGCACACCGCCGCCGCGGAACCACGGTCCTCCTGAACGCCGGCATCGTCCGCATCGCCGGCGAAAACGGCCGCGTCACCGGGGTGGAACTGGCCGGGGGCACCACGGTCCCGGCCGACGTCGTCGTCATCGGGGTCGGCGTGCTGCCGCGCACTGAACTGGCCGAACGTCTTGGGCTGGAAGTCAGCAACGGCGTCGTGGTGGATTCGCGCGCTGTGGCCTCAGACGGCGTTACGGTTGCCGCCGGGGACTGCGCGAATACGCCCAATCCGTTCACGGCGGATTACGGCAACGGGAACCTGCGGCTGGAGAGCGTCCAGAACGCCGTCGAACAGGCCAAAACCGCTGCCCGGTCCCTGCTGGGGCTGGAAGCGGACTACCGGACGGTGCCGTGGTTCTGGTCGGACCAGGGGGACCTGACGCTGCAGATCGCCGGCCTGTCCGCCGGGCACGACAGCACCGTCCTGCGGGGCGATCCGGAGAGTGAAAAGTTCGCTGTCCTCTATTACCGGGAAGGACGGATCATCGCCGCGGACTGTGTCAACACCCCGCGGGACTTCATGGCGGTGCGCAATGCCCTGACCCGCGGGCTGAACATCCCGCCGGAGGCTGCCGCGGACCTGGGCAGAACGCTCAAGGAATCGGCGGTTCCCCGGGTGCCCGCCTGAGGGCGCCCGTCCGGTTAGACCTGCAGGGAAGCCCGCTCCGCCACCAGCGCCTCGAGATCCGCCACCGTCCGGCCGGCGAGGGTTTCCCAGCGGGTAATGCCGGGCTGTTCGGGCACGTCGACGGCGTTCGGCACGGCAACTGTCACGGCGCCGGAGGCCTTTGCCGAGGCTACGCCGGGGCGCGAATCCTCCACGGCAACCACTCGGTCCAGGTCCACAGAGGTGCCCAGTTCCTCGCCCATCAGTTTGGCCGCCAGCAGGTAGGGCTCCGGATCCGGTTTGCCCAGGGTCACCATCTCCCCGGTGACCAGGAACCGGAAGGTTCCCTCCGGAAGCTGATCGGCGATGACCCGCGCCAGGGTGCTCTCGCTCATGGTCACCATCGCGTTGGGCACGCCCGCCGCATTAAGTTCTGCCAGCATCTCGCGTGCTCCGGGGCGCCAGGGGATCTCTTCCTGCACTTTGCGGACCACGCTGGCCAGCATGGTGTCCAGGATCTCCCGTGCGCCAAGGTGGGCGCCGGCTTCCTGCAGTCTCCTGGCCGAGTCCGGCAGGGCGTTGCCCACCAGCTCCATTGCCTGCTCATCGGTCCAGGTGACGCCGAACCGGGCCATCAGCTCTTTCTCGGCAGCGAACCAGTACGGTTCGGTGTCCACAAGCGTGCCGTCCATGTCCCAAAAAACTGCCTGCAGTGCGGGAGCGGGTGTCAATGGTCCTCCTGGTAGAGCTGCCGCAGGGGGTCTGCGGTCCCCTTTGATCGTGGCAGTGGGGATACTCGTCCGTCAAAATCCGAGACGCGCGTGCGCGGGATTTCTGTCCGGATTTCCCGGGGCCCTGGCGGGCGCAGCCTGGTGCGCCCGGGTGAGGCCCGGCCTGGCCCTGCCGGGTGCGCGGCCGGACCTGCCTGGTCCTGCCGGGTGCTTGCTCACAGCGGCGGGAAGAGCAGGGTGCCTGCCAGCGCGACGCCGAGAATCACCAGGGTGGCCCCAAACCCCAGCAGTACCGGCCGGCCGCCGACCTTGATCAGACCTTTCAGGTCCAGGCCGAGCCCCAGCGCGAACATCGCGGCCGCCAGCAGGATGGTCTGCAGAATCTGCCCCGCAGTCAGAAGCGGGTCCGGGACAATTCCCGAACTGCGCAGCAGCACCGCTGCCAGGAAGCCGACGATAAACAGTGGAACAATGGGCGGCCGCTTTCCATCGGCCACTGCTCCGGTTTTGCGCATGTACAGCGAGATGCCGGCGACCATCGGAGCCAGGGTCAGGACGCGGGCGAGCTTTACCGTGACGGCCACCGCCAGGGCGCCGCCGCCTACCGCGCTGCCGGCGGCCACCACCTGGGCCACCTCGTGCGTTGAAGCTCCGATCCACATGCCGGTTGACTCCGCGTCCAGCCCGAGCAGGCTGCCCAGGAACGGAACTGCCGGAATCATCAGGGTGCCGAACAGGACCACCAGGCCAATCGCCGTCGCGGTTTCTTCCTCCTTGGCGTCGGTTGCGTTCTCCGTTGCGGCAACAGCAGCGGCGCCGCAGATGGAGACGCCGGAAGCGACGAGGAGGCGTTGCGTCAGGCTGATCCCCATCAGGCGCCCGGCGATGAGGGTGACACCGAAGGTGATGCCGACGGACGCGGCGACAACCAGCAGCACTCCGGGCCCGAGTCCAAGGATGGAGGAGAGGGAAAGCTGCAGCCCGAGCAGGACGATGCCGGCGCGCAGCAGCTTCTTGGAGGAAAAGGCGATGCCGGGGGAAAGCCGGCGGGGGACCCGGATGAGGTTTCGCCAGAGCGCTCCGACCAGGATGGCGATCAGGAGCGGGCTGATCCCGGGGATCAGCTGTGCGATAAACCAGGCTGCGCCAGCGCCGGCCACGGTCACGGAGAGCCCGGGCAGATAAGAAATCCACCGGCTCGCAGCGCTGGTGCGGGAGGCAGAAGTGCTGTTGGACAGGCTGGCGTCATGCTCTGGAGCGGGCGCCTGATGTTGCGTGATTTCCATGGTTAAAACCTCTCAGCCTTACTCACCGGCCGGTAGGCCCAAGTTCGGCACCGCAGGCATATGATGCTGATATGCCTATGCAGCGTCCGCCCGTTGAAAACTGGCTGCAGCTTCCTGCGCTGCGGCTCCTGGTGGGAATCGGCGAACACGGCAGCCTCAGCGCTGCTGCCCGGAATGCCGGCATGGCCCAGTCGAATGCGACCCGCTCCCTCAAGACCCTCGAACGACGGCTGGGCTATCCCCTAGTGACCCGGTCCACGCGCGGGTCCACCCTGACCCGGGAAGGTGCCCTGACTGCGGAGTGGGCCCGGGAGGTGCTCGACGCCGTGGAGCGGCTCGATGCCGGCGCTGCGGCGCTGGCCGATGCCGGTCAGGTGAAACTCGCCGTGGGGGCCAGCATGACGATTGCCGAGCATCTGCTGCCCGGATGGATCGGAGAATTCCGTGCCCGGATGCCCTCGGTCGAGACGAAGCTGCGGGTTCTGAACTCAGCCCAGGTGCTGGATGCTGTCCTTGCGGAGGAGGTCACGCTGGGTTTCGTGGAGACGCCCGCAATTCCGGCGCAGCTGCAGTCCGTGACCGTATGGACCGACCGGATGGCGGTGGTGTGCGGCACCGGGCATCCCTGGGCCTCGCGGACCCGGCCGCTGGGCCTCGACGAGCTGGCCGGCACCGGTTTACTCGAACGGGAACAAGGGTCTGGAACCCGGGCTTTCCTGGATCAGCTGGTCGGTTCCCACCGTGCTGACCCGTTGATGGAGCTGAACAGCAACGCGGCGATCTGCCAGGGTGTGGTCACGGGTCTTGGCCCCGCAGTGCTCAGCGTTCTCGCCGTCGAGGGGGCGGTGAGAAGCGGCCGGCTGGTGGAAGTTCCTGTGGCCGGCCAGCCGCTGGAGCGGCAGTTCAAAGCTGTGTGGAGTCCGGCCAACAGTTCCTCGGAAGCCCTGCGGGAGTTTCTGGACATCGCGGTCGGTGGCAGGAAGGGCCAGGCTGGGGACGGGAGTGGGGGCAGCCGCGCCCGCTTGCGGAAGGGCGGGAAGAGTGCCCGTGGATGAGCGTTGGGAGGATGTGCCGCTGATCCCCTCGGCGGAAGGGTATGCGCAGGTTCCGTTCAACGGCTGGTTCCTGCTTCTCGCCTGGGCCGCGGGAAGCAGCCATCTGGGCCGGATGCCGGGAAGCCTCAACGAAGCGCTGCCGGGAAGCCTCAACGAAGCGCTGCCGGCCGGGGAAGAGCTGCTGGAAGATGACTCCGAGTGGATCGTCGAGATGGCTAATGACTACCTGGTTCTAGCCGGCGTGCCGCCCGTTCCTGAGGGGTACATCTGGTATCTGCAACTGCCTCCTGGGATCCGCTCGGCGGAAGAACTGTGGGACCGGATCGGTGTCCTGCTGGACGATGCGCTCAGCCGAATGCCTCAACGGGACGGCGAGGAGCACACGAGGGCGCTCCTCCCGGTGGTTACCGGTTGCCTTGCGGAGCTTTACTGACCAGGCGGATGTGTCCGCAGCGTACTGGCCCGTCCCGGCATGCGTGCAGCCCAGGCATCGGTGCTTATGGAACCCCTCCGGTTTGTGGCGCGTTGCCCTCCGGTTTGGGAAACTCCGGACGGTTTGTGGCACCTTTTTCCTCCGGTTTGAGACTTTCCGGCCGGTTTGGGGTTTCCCTCCGGCGCGCCGCGGATGTTTTAACCCAAAGGGGTCGAGTTGTCCCATAACGGAGGGTTTTCGCGCCGAAAAGCCGCCCTTACCCCGCAGGCGGATGCGCCCGCATAAACTCCAGCACCGGAGCCGCCAGGGAGGCACCGATATCCGACTGGGAACGCTTCTGCCCGCGCACCTCGAACATGTGGTTGGCGCCCTCGATGCGCTCCACTACGGCATTCGGGCCGATCCGCACAGCGATCGGCTCCAGCTCCCCGGGCAGGGCAAACGGATCCCGGGTGCCCTGCAGGAACAGCATGGGCAGGGTCAGCCCGTACAGGTGCTCATCCCGCAGCTTGTCCGGCTTGCCGGGCGGGTGCAGCGGATAGCCCAGATACACCAGCCCGGCCGCGTGCATCCCCTCGGCCACGGCCATGGACGCCATCCGGCCGCCGAAGGACTTTCCCGCCGCCCACACCGGCACCCCGCCGGCGTTATCCTCCGCGGCGAACATCACCGCGCGCCAGGTGGCGATCGCCGCAGGGGCGCGGTCGGGGAACTTCTTCCCGGCCTCGCGGTAGGGGAAGTTGAAGCGCCAGGTGGCCACGCCGCCGTCGTTCATTGCGTTGGTAAACCCGGTGAGGAACGGATGCTCCATTCCCGCCCCGGCACCGTGGGCGACCACCATGGACGCCCACGCGTCATCGGGCCGCGCAAACATGGCGGTGACAGTCCCGTCTCCCACGTTGACGGCAAGTTCCTGCTGCTGCACTGGCATGGGGTCCAATCTACGCGGGGAAGGGCCCGAGGGTCACAGGGGGAGGGCTCCCTCCTCCTTCACCGTCTTCATCACGATGGTGCTGGTCAGCTTTTCGACGCCGGGAAGCCCCACCAGCACCTCGTCGTAGAACCGTTGGTAAGCCTGCAGGTCTGCGGCGATCACCTTGAGCAGGAAATCCGGTTCGCCGAAGAGCCTGTCCGCTTTGACTATCTGCTCGATCCGGCCCACCTCGTCCTCGAAGGTGAGCATCTGCTGCCGGTCACGCAAGGTGACGAACACCAGGGCTTGGAAGGTGAGCCCGACGGCGGCCGGATCCACGACGGCGCGGTATCCGGTGAGCACGCCGCTGCGCTCCAGCTCCTTGATCCGGCGGTGGCACGGCGCCACGGTAAGGCCTACCTCGCTGGCCAGGGCGGTGGCAGTCATTCGTCCATCGATTTGCAGCAGGCGCAATATTTCCCGGTCGATATCGTCAATCACGCAAGAATCATACTGTTGAACACCCCTGGCAGGCATTAATCGGTAAGCACTTATCGCCGTCGGATTACTAGGGTTAAGGGATGGATTTATCGCTGCTCGCGGGCTTCGCGGCCGTCTCTATCACCTTGGCCATGACCCCCGGTGCTGACTGGGCGTACAGCATCTCCGCCGGTCTGCGCGGCAACCGGATTGCCCCGGCCGTAGCCGGGCTGTCCGTCGGCTACCTGTTTCACACCGCGCTGATCGTCGCCGGGCTGGCCGCGCTGATTGCCGCCACTCCGCAGCTGCTGGTGGGCATTACCCTCCTGGGCGCGGCGTACCTCTTGTGGCTCGGTATCTCGACGATGCGCACCTGGCGTTCGGCCGGCTTCACAGCGGATACGACGACGGCGGCTCCCGCAGCAGCGGCTGCCGTTCCCGGGACGACGGCGGCGGGTGGGCGTGCCGTGACCGCCGCTGGCCTGGGTGCCGGGCCGGGCACGGCGGGGAGCATTGCCGTGGCTGCACCGGCACCGGCGCACCCTGCCGCACGCACGGACTTCCTGAAAGGACTCGGCACCAGCGCCACGAACCCCAAGGCGCTGCTGCTCTACCTGGCACTGATCCCGCAGTTCGTTGATGCCGGCTCCGTCCTGGCGGTCCCTTTGCAGTCACTGATCCTCGGCCTGTCCCACTTCGCGGTGTCCGTGGTTATCTACACCTGCGTGGCGCTCGCTGCCCGCCGGCTGCTGCGCTCCCGGCCCGCCGGAGCCCGCGCCGTCACCCTGGCCAGCGGCATCATCATGGTCTGCCTGTCCCTGGTGCTGCTCGCCGAGCAGGGCGCTGCGCTGTTCGGCTAGCAGCACCAGGAGGGCCGGAGGCTAGTTGTTGACCTTCTCGAACGCCGGAGCCCGCCGCTTGTCGAAAACGGTGGCACCGACCTCCTGCTCGGCCTGGTTGTTGATGGACAGGTCGATACCCGGCCGGTCCCGCAGTACGAGCACAGCGGCAATCGACACAACGGTCATGCCCAGCAGGTACAGGGACACCGACGCGCTGGTTCCGGTGGAATTGATCAGGGCCTGCGCGATGGTCGGCGCAAACGCCCCGCCCAGGATCGCTCCCAGCGCGTAGGAGATCGAGACCCCGGAGAACCGGACGGAGGCCGGGAAGATCTCGCTGTACCAGGCGGCCTGCGGTCCGTAGCTCATACCCAGCCCGATCGCGAAGAGGCCCAGCGCCAGGTAGAGCATCGGCAGTGACCCGGTGTCGATCAGCCAGAACAGCGGGAAGACCATCAGTGCCTGGACGGAGAACCCGATGAGGTAGGTCCGCTTCCGGCCGATGGTGTCGGCAACGAAGCCGGAGAGCAGGGTGAAAATGAACCACATCGCGGCGGCGAAGGTGATGGCCAGGAGGACGTCAGTGCGGTCCAGGCCTACTTTTTCCCCGGTGGCGTAGCTGGGGATGAATCCTCCGGTCGCCATGTAGCCGGCGGCGTTGTTGCCCGCGAAGACCAGGGCGGCCAGGATCACCAGAAGCCAGTGCTTGCGGAACAGCTCGGCGACGGGCACTTTGGTCTGCTGCTTCTTTTCGGCAATTTCCGTGAAGATCGGGGATTCCTCCACCGCCCGGCGCACCAGGTAGCCCACCACAATCAGCACGATGCTGAGCAGGAACGGCACCCGCCAGCCCCATTCGATGAATGCGTCGCCCGGGGAAACCCAGCCAGTCATCACAGCGGTCACACCGGAGGCGAGCAGCATGCCCAGGGGAACGCCGAGCTGCGGGAAGGACCCGGCCCGTCCGCGGCGGCTGGGCGGAGCATGCTCCACCGCCATCAGGACGGCGCCGCCCCACTCGCCGCCGGCGGAAATGCCCTGCAGGATTCGCAGCAGCAGCAGCACCACCGGTGCCAGCAACCCGGCCGTTTCGTAAGTGGGAAGGACACCGATCAGGGTTGTGGAGATGCCCATCAGGATGAGCGTCAGGACCAGCATCGGACGCCGGCCGATCTTGTCGCCGAAATGCCCGGCCAGGAAAGCACCCAGGGGCCGGAACAGGAAACTGATGCCCACGGACGCAAAAGCGAGCAGCAGGCCGATCGACTCGCCGGCTGGTGCGAAGAACACCTGGGCGAACACCAGGCCCGCGGCCGTGGCATAGATAAAGAAGTCGTACCACTCGATGGTTGTGCCGACGATCGTGGCGAAGGCAACGCGGCGCTGCGTCCTCCGGGAACCGGCGTCGGTCCGTGGTGTGCTCATGGGGTCTCCAGATGGTGAAGTGATGCGGAACTGCGGACGGTGGAACGGAAAAGCGGGCGGAACGTCTAGACGGGACTGGGCGCGGCTTGCCGGGCGTAGGCCTTGAGGCTGAAGCCTGGTGCTGCCGCTTCCTCGGGGGAGGGGCCGCGGCCGGCGGCCAGGAGCTTGCGGGCGCCCAGATGATCCCCGGGTGAATTGACGGACTCGACGGCGGCGAGCCGCCCGTCCCGGAAACACAGGATGGAGAATTTGCCGGCAGCCGGGTCCCCGTTGATGACGGTGGTGTCCCCGGGGGTGGAAAGGCCGGCGATCTGCAGTCGCAGGCTTCCCTGTGTGCTCCAAAACCATGGCAGTTCGGTGTAGGCGGACGGCGCCCCGAGGATGGTCTGGGCGGCGTGCCGTCCCTGGTCCGTCGCATTCTGCACGGACTCCAGCCGGTTTCGGGCGCCGGCGTGGACGGAGGGGAAACTGGCGCAGTCTCCCACGGCGAGGACCGCCGGGTCAGCGGTCCGCAGTGCCTCGTCCACCACGATGCCGTTGGCGGTTTCCAGCCCCGCCGCGGCAGCCAGCGAATCATTGGGGACGACGCCGACGCCGGCGACCACCAGGTCCGCCGGATAGCGGGCACCGGTGGTGGAGACGGCTGCCATCACCCGGCCGTCAGGTCCGGCCTCAAAATGAGCGATGCCTTCGCCCAGCTGCAGCCGAACCCCCAGTTCCGCGTGTGCGGCGGTGAACCAGTCGCTCATCGCCGGGCTCAGTGCCCGTCCCATTGGACGGGCGGCGAATTCCAGGACGGTGACGCTGCAGCCCCGGGCCCGGGCCGCGGCCGCGAATTCCAGGCCGATGAAGCCTGCTCCCACCACCACAACGTCACGGGCTGCCGGCAGCGCGGCGTGCAGGGCTTCGGCGTCGGCCAGGGTCTTAAGCCCGTGCACCCCGGGCAGTTCCGCGCCGTCGCAGCCCAGGAAGCGGTTGGCTGCGCCGGTGGCGAAGACCAGGTGCTCATAGAGCAGGATGCTGCCATCGCTGAGGGCTACCGTCCTGGCCGCCCGGTCCACCGAAACGGCGCTGACGCCGTCGTGCAGCGCGATGTCCTTCTCAGGGAAGAACGAGGCGGCCCGCAGCGGAAGCGGTGCCGGATCCGCGCCGGCTGCCAGATAGTCCTTGGACAGTGGGGGACGCTGGTAGGGCAGGCCCGGCTCGTCCGCCACAATCGTGACGGTGCCGGTGTAACCGCCGCCGCGCAGGCTGTCTGCAACCTGCAGTCCGGCCTGCCCTCCGCCAATGATGACGACCGGCATGCGCTACACCTGGTCCGAGGGGACGTCGACGACGATGCCGTCCAGCTCGGTGCAGGCCTTGACCTGGCAGCCGAGCCGGGAGCGGTCGGTCCGCTCGGCGGTGGTGCAGTCGAGCATCTCTTCCTCGTCGTCACTGATTGCCGGCAGGGCACCGGCGAATTCCGGGCGGACGTAGATGTGGCAGGTGGCGCACATGGCCTGGCCGCCGCATTCGCCAACAATCCCGTCAACGCCGTTGGTCACGGCAGCGCGCATCAGGGACGTGCCGGGCTCAACGGTGACGACGGCGGGCGCGCCCGAGGGCTGGATAAAGGTAATGGTGTTCATGGTTCTCCTAGCAAAAAACGGGGTTTCAGCCCCAGATGACGGGCATCTTGACCAGGCCGCGGAAGACCCAGCCGGCGTCGATAGAGGCGTTCTCCGGGTCCAGGCGGAGGCCGGGGAGACGGTCGAAGAGAGCGGGCATGGCCACCTGCGCCACCTGTGCCCGGGCTACCCAGGTACCGGCACAGAAATGCGCGCCGCCGCCGAAGCCCAGGTGCGGCTTCTTGGGCCGGTCGATGTTGAAGGTCTCGGGGTCCTCAAAGACCAGCGGGTCGCGGTTGGCGGCGCCGAGGACGACGCCCACCCGCGCTCCCCGGGGCAGCCGGACACCGTCCAGGACGGTATCCCGGGTGACCTCCCGCGGGTACATGCCGATCGGCGCCACCCAGCGGACGGATTCCTCGAAGGCCGTGGCGTAGCGTTTCGGATCCCCGTTGATAGAGGCCAGCTGGCCGGGATTGTTGAGCAGCGCCCAGACCGTGGTGGCGAGCACATCGCGCGGTTCGTTCAGGCCGCCGCCGATGGTCATCTTCAGGTTGGCGCGGATCGCTTCCAGGGGGATCGGCAGGGACGCCAGCCCGGAGAGCAGCGAGTGGTCCGGGTGGTCCTTGAGGTAGGGCAGCATCTCATCGATGGCGGTGTCCACCTCGGCGGAGGACTGCGCGCTTTTGGCCCAGACCCCGGCGTCGTCGGCGTAGTTGCCCGTGCCGTCGATCATGGTCTGGCTCCAGCGCTGCATGTCCGCCTGCGTGGCGTTGTGGAAGCCGCAGATCAGCCGCAGGTTCTCCGCTGCGTACGGTGCCGCGTAGTCCCAGACGAAGTCGGCACCCGGCCCCTTCCGCTCCAGTTCGCCGAGGTACTTCTCGTTGTTGGCCTCGAAGACCGCATTCCAGTGATTCTTGATGGTCCCGGGCCGCAGCGTGCTGCCGTAGGAGTCGCGGTCCCGCTTGTGCTCCGGGTCGTCCTTGCGCAGCATCGAGTGGCCCATGGCACGCTTCATGAGCGAGCCCGTTTCATTAGCGGAGAAGGTCTCTGCGTCCTGCTCGATCGTGTGGCACGCCGCGTAGCTGGTCACCATGTAGCGGTTGACGGCGGGGACCCAGTGGACCGGCGCTTCTTCACGCATGCGGCGGTAGATCGGGAACGGGTCCCGGTACAGGTCCGGGATGGTGACCCAGTCGGCCACCGGGGCGTCCCGGGGTGGTGGGTTGTCCGCTGCCGGAGCGGGGAGCGGGGGAGCGGGCAGGGGATCGACAGCGGTTCCGGCTTTACTGCCTGCTCCGGTGAAGGGGCAGCCGGTGGTTTCCGTTGTTCCCGGGAAGGTCATCTTTGGTCTCCTGGTGGAAGGGTCCACGTCAACACATCTGAGTCGACTCGTCTGAGACCAAGTGTGGTGTGGATCATATCCCCGGTAAAGTACAAGAAAGAGTCCACCATCCACGGTTTTAGCGAGGTTATGCATGGCCCGGTATACACTGCGGCAGCTGGAGGCCTTCGTGGCCGTGGCCGAACAGGGCAGCATCGCCGCGGCGGCCGGGTCCCTGCACGTCTCCCAGTCCGCGGTATCCGGTGCGGTCAACAACCTGGAACGGGTTTTTGATGCCCAACTGACGATCCGCCGCAAGGCCCACGGCGTCACACTCACGGCTGCCGGACAGTACGTGCTGACCCGCGCCAAGTCCCTGCTGGTGGAAGCCACGGACCTGGAGCTGCATGCCGGTGACGCCGGCGCGGAACTCCGCGGCTCCCTGACCCTCGGCTGCTACCTGACGCTGGCCCCCACGGTCCTTGCCCGGCTGATTGACCACTACGGGCGGCGCCATCCCCTGGTACAGCTCGATTTCTTCGACGGCCCGCAGACCGAGGTGCAGCGCCGGCTTGCAAGCGGCCGGCTCGACGTCGCCATTGCCTACGATCTCTCCCTCCCGGCCGGCCTGAACCGGCAGAAGCTCTACGATGCGGAGCCATCGATCGTGCTCTCCGCGGACCATCCGCTGGCTGACCGCGAGGACCTCGCTCTGGCTGATGTCGCCGCGGAACCGATGATCCTGCTTGATGTGAATCCCAGCCGCGAAAACACCATGACCATGTTCGACGCCGCGGGCATGCAGCCGAATATCCGGTTCCGGACTACCGATTACGAGGTGACCCGTTCCCTGGTGGGGCGGGGCATGGGCTTCGCCATCCTGGTTCAGCAGCCAGCCGGCGGGCAGTCCTACGAGGGGCGGTCCCTTGTGGTGCGGCCGATCCGCCCGGCGGTCCGTCCGGTCCCGGTATCGATCGTCTGGCCGGACGCCGTCCGCCCGTCGCAAAGCGTCAGTGCCATGCTGGACCTTGCCGCCGAGCTCTACGGCTAGCGGTCCGGCCCCGGGGGCGCTCCCTGGAGTGGCCCCGGGAGCGGTCCCGGAGCTCCCTGCGGGCCGCTGACCTGCAGATTCGGAGCACCGGCCCGGGATCCGGATACTGGAAGGCATGACATCAACGCACACTGACACCCTTCCGGCCCGGGGGCCGGAGGCGGTGACGGTCTCCATCACCCGGCGGGTCGATCCCCGCCGCGTGTCCGAGGCCACGCACTGGGTCCAGGAAGGCGTCAACCTCGCCAATACCTGGCCCGGCTTCCTCGGCTCGGGATGGGTCCGCGCCTCCGCCACCTCCGACGAATGGCACATGCTGTACCGCTTCGCCGATGAGCCCTCACTGGATGCCTGGGAGCACTCCGAACACCGGCAGGCCTGGCTGGCAAAGGGACGGGATCTGGTCGAAGACCGCACCGTCACCCGCCGCACCGGTATCGAGGGCTGGTTCGACGCGCCGTCGGCCACCACTGACCTTAAGGCCTCCTTCACGCCGCCGCGGTGGAAGCAGGCCATAGCGATCTGGCTGGGGTTTTTCCCGGTCAACCTCATCTTTACCTGGCTGGTCGGCCTCGCCGTTCCGGGCTGGGATGAGATCCTGATGCCGCTGCGCGTGCTCATCACCACGGCCATCCTCACCCCGATCATGGCGTACTGGGTACTGCCCTGGGTTACCGGGCTCCTGCAGCCCTGGCTGCAGCGCCGGCGGACCAGCTAAAACCCCTCTTCAACAACGACGACCACGGCGGGGGGGGGGGGGGGGGGGGGGGGGGGGGG
>NZ_JACSQD010000002.1:6158-56663 GCF_014836775.1 Arthrobacter gallicola | reverse complement strand
CCCCCCCCCCCCCCCCCCCCGCCGTCGTCTGCCTTGCCTGGTTCAGAACTGTGCCTACCTCAGCGCCTGCTGCGCCGGAACCGGCCGGCTGGCCTTCCAGGCCTTCAGGAATCCGTCACCGATATCCCAGAGCCCGATAACCAGAACCGCGGCGGCCGTGATTCCCGCGATCCAGCCGGAGGCATCGGCACCCCAGTCCACATTGGCCAGGAATGCCCAGTCAAACACCTGGTCCGTGGCCAGCAGCCAGAGCACCGGGACCATAAACAGCAGCGCCAGCACCGTGTTCACTGCCGCGAACAGGTAGGTCCAGCGGCCGGCCAGGTACAGCACGACGGCGAACCCGGCTTCGATGACCAGCAGTGCAATGACGTAGGGGAGCCAGAAACTCCAGAGAGCCTCCTGCAGCACCAGCACCGGATCGCCGTCCAGGTACATCAGCGATCCGATCCGCTGCCAGAGCAGCAGTCCGATGAAGAAGGCTATGAGGACCACCGTGGCGATGGTGTCGCCCAGGGAGACCTGCGCCTTCCGCGGCAGGGCAGGAAGCATGGCGGGGGTCCAGGCTCCCAGCCCGAGGTCCTTCCGCCGGGTTCCGTTGTACTGGATGATCCCGAACGTCAGGGTCACCCAGAAGCCCAGGTGCACCAGGGCGCTGACGGCGGTGCCGATCGCGGCACCGAAGGCACCGGCCGGTTCCCCGGGGTCTATCGCCATCCGGACCAAGATGCTGCCCACAAAAGCGAGCGGGACCACGATCAGCAGCAGCGTTTTCAGCAGCCGCCACCAGTCCAGGAACAGGTCCGGGCCAATGAGGTAAAGGGGCCTGCCGGTGTAGCGCGCGGCGAGCCGGGCCGGATCACCGAGCTCGGTGAGCACCTCGGCCTCAGCCTCGGCCGGAGGCTGTCCGCCCTCCACCCGGGCCTCGACGTCGTCGGTAATGGAGCCGCGCAGTTCGCGTTCGATATCGCCACGCTGTGCTTCGGGGATCGACCTCAGGGCTGCGAAGACATAGCGGTCGGTAAGAGTACTCATGATTGTCTTCCTTCGTTGAGCTGGCGAATGGAGCCGTGCAGGCTGTCCCAGTCGCGCAGCAGCGCTTCGAGCAGTTCCCTGCCTTGTTCAGAGGTGGTGTAGAACTTCCGCGGCCGTGCTTCCCCGGTGTCCCAGGAGCTGGTCAGCAGGCCCTGTTTTTCCAGGCGGCGCAGCAGTGGGTAAAGCGTGTTGGCCTCGACGGCGAAACCCGCCTTATCCAGTGCCTCCAGCAGGCCGTAGCCGTAGCCGGGCCGCTTGAGGATGGAGAGGCAAGCCAGCACCACGGTTCCGCGGCGCAGTTCCTGCAGGTGTCCGCCGAGCAGTTCATCGTCCATGACTCACACTATGGTGTGTCAGACACAATAATGCAACAGTCGTGTGGAACTTTTTGACAGGATTCAGGTCAGAGCCTGCGGACGGGCTGGCGCAGGATCGTCTTCAGCTTCTCCGGAGCGGTGCGGCGTGGGTCGCTGAGATAGATTTCGTGGTGATCGCCGTTGAACCCGAGTCTGTTTTCAGGCATGAATTCATTGTGCAGCCGGGCGAGCACCGGGGCCTCGTCGTCGTAGGATCCCTTGTGCAGGATCTGCACCGAGAGCCCCTCCGCCAGAGGAAGCCAGTCGATCTTCTCCACGGATTCCAGGCCCTTTTTCGTCAGCACCTGCGCCACGGCGTCGTCGAGCAGGGCGGGGGTGATCCACTCCGGCTGGCTGATCAGCATGGTCCATTCCCAGGAATCCTTATTTCCGCGCACAAAATCGGCCGGATTCTCCGCCCGCCACAGCCCTTCCAGCGGCCCGACGACGGAGTCGTGTCCCAGCGCTCGCTTGGCTGCGAACTTCAGCGTGTACGCCACTGAATACAGGGCTTCCACCGCTGCGGCGTAACCCGGGGAGGTGTTGGGGTTGCCCTGCCCGTCCATGGCGATGAAATTCTGCTCGGGAACCTCCACCAGGGTGAAGTCCGTGCCCGGGGCATAGAGCTCCGGGCGCTCCTTCTTGATGTCGAACTTGTCCATGGCGGGCCTCTTCCACATGTGTTCGGTCAGGACCCCAATCCAAGTCCACGCTGCGGGCTCAGGCAACCCCGCTGGGCCCGCCCCCTCATGCCGGGGCATGGGTTCGATACGATCCAAGCTGGAAACCGAATGAAGAGTTCACGACAGGGGCACGATGACACTGGTAGGTACTGCGGCCACGGTGGTGCTGCTGCGCGACGGCACGGCGGGATTGGAAGTTCTGCTGCTGGAACGGCCGCGTCACACGGGTACATTCGCGGGTGCCTGGGTCTTCCCGGGCGGCCGGGTGGACCCCCAGGATTATGAAGCGGCGGGGTACGCCCCACCGGCCGGTGCCGCCGGACCCCCGGACCCCAGCCGGGACCTCGCTGCTGCCCGGGTTGCCGGGGCGCGTGAGACGGCTGAGGAGACCGGGCTGCTCCTTCCCCCGGATTCCCTCACCGATCTGTCCTGCTGGATCCCGCCCCTGCAGGCACCCAAGCGGCTTAAGACCTGGTTTTTCCTGGCGGCGCATCCCGGCGGTGAGGTCCGGCTCAACCCGGGTGAACTCATCGATTTCGCCTGGCTCACTCCCGCTGCGGCCCTGGCCCGGCACCGGGAAGGCAAAATGCTTCTGGTGGCCCCGACCTTCGTCACGCTGACGCTGCTGCAGCAGGACGCCGACGTCGCGTCCGCTTTGGCACACGCAGCAACAGGTCCGGTGGAGACGTTCAGCAGCCGCCTCCTGGAGGGTTATGAGCCGGATGCCGTGATCGCCTGGCACGGCGACCCGGAGTATCCGGACGCCGCCCTGGCGGGGCGTCCCGGCGAAGGGGCACGGCACCGGCTGACCATGCGTGGAAGCGACTGGCGGTACGAGCGAAGCTAGGCGCTGCGCGTCGTTCCCGTGCGGGGGCCCTCGGGAAGGACCCGGTTGCGGCCCGCCAGCAGGGCCATGCCGCAGCACACAGCCATGGCCCCGGCACTGGCGGCCAGCGGCAGGGTCCAGTCCCCGCTGAGGTCGTACAGGAAGCCGAACACCACCGGGCCCGCGGCGCCGATGCCGTAGCCCACCGACTGTGCCATGCCAGAGAGCGAGGCCGCCTGGACATGGTTGGTGGTGCGCAAGCTGAACAGGGACAGGGCCGTGACAATCAGGCTGCCCGCTCCCGCTGCGCTGATTACCACCCAGAGCAAGGGCACTGCGGGCGCCAGCAGCAGCCCGAGGAATCCAGCCGTTGCCAGGAGGCTGCCGAAGACGGCGACCGGGCGCTGGTCGCGGAAGCGGTGCAGTAATCCGCCGGTGAGCAGGCTGGAAACCATGCCGACCAGCAGGAAAACGGAAACATGAAGCCCCGCAGTGGTTTCAGAGATGCCCTGATCGTGTTCGATGCTCGGCAGCCAGGTCATCAGGATGTAGAACGCCAGGGACTGCAGTCCCATAAAGAGTGTGACCTGCCAGCCCAGCAAGGTGGTCCAGGGGGAACGGTAGCGGACCTTCGGGGTACGTCCGGGGCCGGAGGCGGGTGCCGGATCGCCCTTGAGGGTCGGGAGCAGCGCGGCCATGGCGATCAGCGCCAAACCTGCCCAGATGCCGAGGGCAAGCCGCCATCCGGTGCCCTGGGCGAGGGAAATCGGAACAACGACGGCGGCACCAAGCGCCGCGACTGCGCTGTGCGCCGCGATATAGATGCCGGTCAGCTGGCTGACCCGGTCCGGAAAATCCCGCTTGATCAGTGACGGCAGGAGGACGTTCAGGAAGGCGATGGCGACGCCGATGAGAATGGTCCCGATCCAGAGCGCCGCCGGCAGGGGCATGGAGCGGAAAACGGTTCCCGTGGCCAGCAGTGCCAGGGAGAGCCACAGGGCCCGGTCCAACCCGACACGGGCGGCGAACGCCGGAGCCACTGGCGAAAACAGTGCAAAAGCAATCAGCGGCAGGCCGGTCAGGAAGCCCGCCTGGGCGCTGGTGAAATCGAGTTCCCGCCCGATGTCCGCCAGAAGCGGCCCTACGGATACGAACGCGACGCGGAGGTTTGTCCCGATCAGCAGGACGCCGGTGAGGGCGAGGCCTGCACGAACCGGCTGATTGGTTCTGGTCCGGCCCGATACCGCCACGCTTCTCCCTTGCAGCCACGAATATGCTCTGCATCACGTTAGCGCGGGACTCAGCCGAAACAGCAAGGACGCCTTATGTGACGCAGCAAGTAGTTGCGGGAAGCGTGGCGGTGGCCAGCGGCGGTTAGCTGGCCGTGCCTTCGGTGGAGATCTGCTCGATCTCCTCGGGGGTCAGGCCGACAACTGCTGCGATGCTTCCGGTCTCCAGGCCGTCGTTGACAGCCGTCTGCACCAGGTCGGTCAGGACCTGCTCGGCGCGGTCAACGGCCCACTGCTGCGCTTCCAGCTGGGATGCGGCCAGAGCCAGAGTGGACAGCGAATCTTCGGTGGGAGTGGGAAGAGCGGGATCCTGCGTGGAACCTGTTGCTGTCATAGTCTTTATCCTTCGGTACGCCCCTGGATGCTAGCCAGGCAAGCTAGTTGTTAACCAGACAAGGTCTGGAGTGTTCAGCTAATGCCAATCTTACCGGTCGGCTTCAAGGGCCCGGGTCATCTGCTGCAGGAAGCGGGTAATGGTTGCCGCCTCCTCCGATGTCAGTGCTTCTGCGGCATCCAGCATTTTCTGGTGCATGGTTCCCAGCGTTTCCCGGACCTCCCGGTCCGCGTTGTCTGTGGGGATGATCTCCAGTGCACGCCGGTCTGTTGGGTGCGGGCGGCGGAGGAGGTAACCGCCCTTCTGCAGCCGGTCGATCAGGGCAGTGGTGGAAGCCGTGGAGATTTTCAGGAAGCGGGAAAGGTCCTTGGGTCCGATGGACTGCCCGGCCTGCCGTGCCCGCATCACATAGCGAATCGCCAGTAAATCGGTTTCATTCATTCCCATAGAGTCACGGGTGCGCCGCCGCATGGCTGCCTCGGCAGCCCGGTACGCGCGCAGAGAGTTGAGGACGTCGACGCCGCCGACGGTCTCAAGCGATTGCCGGTACCAGTATCCGGCGCCTGTGGGGTTGACGGTTTCAGGCATGCGGACAAGTTTAGCCCAGCGGATTAGTAGGCCGCCTACTAAATCGGATTCTTAAGACGGGGTTGCTCAGCAAACTTATGATCTAGGGTGGGTAGTCCAGCGGCCGGGGACCGCTCCCAGCCGGCACCGCTGGCTGAATCGGCCCGCCTGGCTCGAGTGCAGAAGCAGCAAAGGAGACCCACATGCCCACACCACATGAAGGTCCGGCAATTCCCGGAAGCAATGAGGAGGACACGCTGGAGCAGCAGGTCCCGGTTGATCCGGACCCCGTGGAGGACGACGGCGCCGAGGAGCCCGTCCGGCCGCACGGAGATCCGCTGCTGCCGGGTGGGTCAGAGGCAGACCGGCTGGAGCAGGCCAGGGACAGCGGCGGCCCAGACGGCGAGGAAGACTATCCCCGCGACGTGGGAGCTGAGTATCCGGAAGACAGTGCCGGCTAGGCAGGTTTGACTCCCGGAACGGTCACTGCCCGCTGAACAGGTCTGAGAGTCCGCGGATCAGCCAGGGATGCCACCAGGCCCAGTCATGGCCCCCGGTGATGGAACGGAAAGCGGTATCGACTCCGCTGCCGGCCAGCACGGTGTTGAGCCGCCCGGCGGGCTCGTGGATGCTGGGCTCATAGCGGCCTGCCTGGATCCGGACGCGGAGTGGTTCCTGAACCGCCAGGAGAGGTTCCGCCAGGTCATAGCGCCACAGGGACGGCGACTGTGCCAGGGCTGTACCGGCCGCCTGCGGGTATCTGGCCAGCTGCCACAGCGCAGCCAGTCCGCCATAGCTGGCGCCGGAGACCACCGTCTGCAGCGGATCCTGCGTGACCGGAAGCGCCTGACGCAGTTCCGGCAGCAGGTCCCGTGCCACGAAGTCCACACCCCCTTTCGGGCCGGACAACTCCCGCGAACGGGTGGGAACATCCACTGAATCGATCATGGCCACGTGAATCGGCGGGAGCACGCCGTCGGCAACAGCCCGGTCCAGGGTGGCCGGGAGGTTCTGGTACTTCGCCCAGACCTGGCCGTCGTGCAGCAGGACCAGTGGTGTCCGGCGGCCGCCGGACACGCGGGGCCGGTACAGCCAGAGCGTGCGCAGCTGGCCCGACTGCCGGTCCCGGACCTGCCGCAGTTCCAGCCCCCGCACAAAGTTGCCAAGCACCTGCCGCGGCGCAGTGGGAACCCCGGGAACCCCCGCGTTCCTGCGGCCGGACAACCGGGGCCGGGCCGGTTCACCCATGATGCTGGCTCCGGATTCTGCGGCCGGCGTGGGGGTGGCGAGCCACCCGGCGGAGGGCGCGTCGGGCAGCCGAAGCACCGACGTCGGCGCCCCCGCCATGCCTGTGCCCAAGGCAGGGTTCCGCGGGTCCGGACCGCCGGCGTCGGCCGCCAAGCGCACAGCCCGCCGGTCGTCCGCGGACTGCCAGGGCGCGGGCAGCGCACCAGTATGTACGGTAATCCGGTAGCTGCTTTCCCAATCCGCCGGCATCCGCCAGGTCAGGGCCCACACCCCGTCCGGCAGCGCTTCGAATTCACAGGCGCTGACCGTGTCCGGATGCACCATGGCGTTCGCGGAGAGGATGACTGCCGTGGCCAGCGGATTCCGGTACAGGAAGGTGACGGCCCGGACCGCCGGATCGCCCTGCGGGTCCTCTTCAATGAGCGGCAGTTCGCGGGTGTCCCAGCCGGCAAGCAGCTGCGCCCGTTCGGGTACGGAGAGCGTTTGCCAGTGCGCGCGGAAGTGTCCCGGAAGCGTGGAGAGCGCGGGGGCGGGCTGCGGTACGGGATCCCGCGGCAGGGGAAAGCTACCTTCCGCGGCGGCCGGGATCCTAGTGGTCATGGGCGTACCGGGGCGATCCGTGGTGGTGGTCTTCTTCCTGGCCGGGCAGGATGGTCTCCAGTTCACCCTCCACCCGGTCGTGGTCCGTGGCCCGGCCATAACTGACTTCGTTGACGCCGCGGTTCCAGTAGCCGATGATCAGCTGCTGTTTCCGCGGGAAGCCCAGCGACTTGAGCCAGCTCCGCGCAAAGCGGACGACGGCGGACTCCGCTGACACCCAGACCTGGACTTCACCGGCGGCCAGCTCGGCGGCGGGGAACCTGGCTGCGGCCAGCGCTTCCTGCAGGAGCATGGTGGAGCCGGGTTGTGCACCGTTGCGGTGCAGCCAGCGGACTTCCACGCCGGCGGGAGCATGGAGTTCCTGCTCTTCCGCCGGGCCGGCGACCTCGATCAGGGCCAGTCCGCGCTGCTGCGGGCCAAAGCGTTCAATCGTGCCGCCAATGGCAGGCAGGGCCGTCTCATCACCAGCCAGCAGTACCCAGGCGGCCTCGCCCACCACCACACCGCCGCCGGCCAGGGCAGCGATCTCGTCGCCGCGGACCGCGTTCTCGGCCCAGGACGCGGCCACGGATGTCCCGGCATGCCGGACGAAGTCCACACTCAGCGAGGAAGCATCCGCCGCCAGGGAGCGGACGGTGTAGGTGCGCACGCGTTCGCGCTGACCCGGCTTCCATTCCCAGCCGCGCTCACCGCGTCCGGGCAGGTCCAGGGGCTCGCCCGGGACCGGGAAATAGAGCTTGACGTTGGGGATGTGGGCGCCAGCGTTTACGTAGCCGGCAACCCCGGGGCCGCCGAAGTGGACCCGCCGCATCAGCGGGGTTACGTCTTCGACCCGTTCGACGGTGAGGATGTGGCCGCTCATGCGCGTGCTCCTTCGGTAAGCGGCGCCGGAGTGCCGGGCTGCAGGGAAATGCCGGTGGGATCAGTGGCGGTGCCGGGAAGGCCGTGCGGATGAACTTCGGTTCGACCGGCCCTGCCGGTTCCAGGCAAACCTGAGGAAGGGTCCTCCGGTTCCAGGGGGACTACCAACGGCCCGCCGGTGGCCGGATCGGGGATGACGAGTGCCTCGATCCCATAGATTTCCTTCATCAGTTCCGGGGTGGCGATCTCTGCCGGCGTCCCCTGCGCCACGATCCGGCCGTCCTTCATGGCGATCACATGGTCAGCGAAGCGGAAGGCCATTCCCAGTTCGTGCAGCACGGTCACCAGTGTGTAGTTGCCGGTGCGGTGCAGGCCCCGGCACAGCCGCAGCACCTCCAGCTGGTGCGCGATGTCCAGGAACGTGGTGGGCTCATCCAGCAGCAGCACCGGGGTGTCCTGGGCCAGGACCAGGGCCAGCCAGACCCGCTGGCGCTGCCCGCCGGAGAGTTCCCCGACGGTGCGGTCGGCGAGGTCCTGCACTCCGGTGGCGGCCAGGGCCGCGTCCACGGCCTGTTGGTCCGCCTCGGACCACTGGCGCAGCAGCGACTGGTGCGGGAACCGGCCCCGGGCCACCAGGTCCGCCACGGTGATACCGTCCGGCGCCGTCGACGTCTGCGGCAGCAGCGCCAGCTGCCGCGCCACCTCGCGGGTGGGGTAGGAATCGATGTCCCTGCCCTGCAGGAAAACCTGCCCGGACGCCGGCTTCAGCAGCCGCGAGAGGGCACGCAGCAGGGTGGACTTGCCGCAGGCATTCGGGCCGATGATGGCCGTGAAGGAGCCGGGCGGGATCCGCACGTCCAGGTGCTCGGAGACCGTACGGCCCTCGTATCCGATTCTCAGGCCGCGGCCGGAGAGGACATCTTCCATGGGGTTCTCCTTGCTGGGCATGGGTTTATGCGGCATGGGTCAGACCTGCTTGCTGCGGGTCAGGAGCCAGAGCAGGTACACGCCGCCGACCAGCCCCGTCATCAGGCCGATCGGAATGGCCGCCTGGATGGGCAGCCGCTGCGAGAGCAGGTCTGAACCGGCCACCAGCACAGCGCCCATCAGAGCTCCGGTGCCGATGTGGACGCCGGGGGAGCGGGTGAGCCGGCAGGCGAGCTGGGGTGCGGCGAGGGCAACGAAAACAATCGGTCCGGCAGCCGCCGTCGCCACGGCTGTGAGGCCAACTGCCGCGGCCATGGCGATGATCCGGGTGCGTTCGGTCCGGATGCCCAGGGCCCGGGCCGCGTCGTCGCCCATTTCCATCTGGTTCAGGCTCCGGGACAGTCCCAGCAGCACCGGCAGCAGGAGCGCGACGGCGATCAGCACCGGTACGGCGTGACCCCAGTTCCGCGCGGCCAGGGAACCGGAGAGCCAGAGGTGCGCCTCCGCGGCCAGATCGGAATCCCCCTTGGCCAGCAGAATGGTGTTCACGGCGGCGAGCATGGCACCAACCCCGATGCCGATCAGCACCAGCCGGTAGCCGCCGGTCACTCCGCCGCTGAGCGAAAGCAGGTAGACGACGCCGGCAGCCAGCAGTCCGCCCGCTACCGCGGCGAGGGCGGTGGCTCCTGGCCCGGCGTCGAACAGCACGATCTGCGCCACGGCTCCGGTGGCGGCACCGGTGGTGAAGCCGATGATGTCCGGCGACCCCAGTGCGTTGCGGGAAATCGACTGGAAGGTGGCTCCGGCCGCGCCGAGGCAGGCGCCAACACCCAGGGCAGTGACGGTGCGTGGCAGCCGGATCTTCTGCACGACCTTCAGGGTTTTGTTCTCCCCCTGGCCGAAGACCGCACCCAGCACGTCGCCGAACGCCAGGGCGATGGTGCCGGTCTGCATCCCGGCAATGCCCAGCACGACGGCGGCGGCGGCCAGGATGGCGCCGGTCACCAGGGTCCGGCGGCGGTAGCGCAGCCGCACCGGGCCCAGACTGAAGGTGCGGGTGCCGGTCCCGGCGCCGCTGCGGGTCGCGGCCTGCCGAATCTTAGGTGTGCTCACAGCTTTGCCAGCTTCCGCCGTCGGGCCAGGGCAATGAAGAAGGGAGCGCCAACCAGGGCGCTCATCACGCCGGCGCCGATCTCGGCGGGTGCGGCAACGACCCGGCCAACCACGTCGGCGAAGAGGAGCAGCAGCGCCCCGAGGAGCATGGACAGCGGCAGCAGCCGGCGGTGGGTCGGGCCGGTAATCATCCGCGCGATGTGCGGAGCGGCCAGGCCGAGGAAGGCGATGGGGCCGGCGGCGGCGGTGGCTGCACCGGCCAGCACGAGGATGGCGAGGGCACCGAGGATCCAGGTGGTGCGGATGCGCACGCCCAGGGTCCGGCCCAGATCAGCGCCGAGTGACATGGAGTCCAGGCTCCGGGAGAGCGGCAGGGCTGTTAGGGCGGCGAGCAGGCAGGCGCCGAGGACCCAGGGAAGCACATCGTAGCCGCGGCCCTGCAGGGACCCGGAGGCCCAGGCAGCATAGGCGGTGATGGTTTCGTCCGGACCTCCGATCAAAATGATCTTGGTGCCTGCGCCCAGCATCACGGACAGCCCGGCACCGGCCAGGACCAGGCGCACCGGATTCGTGCCGGCGTCGTGCGCCCGTCCCAGCAGGTAGACGAGTATTGAGGTGGCGGCAGCGCCCGCGAAGCCGAGCCACATGTATTGGTACGGGGACCTCATATTGAAGAAGCCCAGGCCGATGGCGACGGCGAAGGCTGCTCCGGCGTTAACGCCCAGCAGGCCGGGCTCAGCCAGCGGATTCCGGGTCAGTGCCTGCATCAAAGCGCCGGCCAGACCCAGGGCGGCGCCGACCGTGATGGCCAGGAAGGTGCGCGGCAGGCGCAGCTCCCGGACCAGCAGGTGGGTGTCCTGGGACGGGTCGAAGGCGGTCAGGGCGGCCCAGGTGTCGGCCAGGGGGATGGTGCGGGAGCCGGAGGCGAAGCTGGCGAACGCCAGCAGCACCAGCAGGGCCAGGCCGAGGGCCCAGGCGCTTGCCTGCCGGTGCTGCGTGCGCGGTGTTTGGAACACGGTGTTCTACTGCGTAGCTGGAGCTATTTCGCGGCGAAGGACGTGTTGAACCAGTCGATGATGTCACTGGCGCTGAAGTAGTCCAGGCGGAAGGACTCGGGGCCCATCGAGTAGACCTGTCCGGCCTGCACGGACGGCAGGTTGGCCAGGGTCGGATCGGCTGTGAATGCTTCCACTGTGGCTTCGGTGGAGCTGATCAGGAAGGTGTAATCGCCGCTCACTGAGGCGGACAGCCCCTCGTAGGAGGTGAAGGCGAAGTCTTCACGCTTCTGGGTTGAGGTGTCGTACTGCTCGTCCGGGTCGACGACGGTGAAGCCCAGTGCGGTGAGCAGCTGCGAGTGCGGGCCGGTGCTCTTGCCGACCGGGGAAACGTCGCCGGCGTTGAAGCTGACGATCGAGGCGGTGGTGCCTTCCTCGATGGCCAAGGCTTCGGCGGTTTCCGCGACGGAGGCGTCGAACTCCTCTACGACGGAGGCGGCCTTCTCCTCAAGGCCGGTGGCTTCGCCGAGTTCCACGGCCAGGTCCTGCCAGGTCTGGTCGCCGTAGTTGACCACGATGGTCGGGGCGATCTCGCTGAGGGCGTCGTACTGGTCCAGCACGGAGTCGGCGCCGGAGGTGGAGACGACAATCAGGTCCGGGTCTTCGGCGATGACGGCTTCGAGGTCCAGCTCCCCAATCGTGTAGAGGGGCTCGACGCCGCGTTCCACCGCTACGTCGGCCCACTGACTGAAGAAGCCGTTCTCATCCGCGGTGCCGCTGCGGGCGGTGCTGACAGAGGTGGACGTGACCGGGGCGTCGATGGCCAGCAGCGTGCCGGTGACTGACAGCGAGGTGGAGACGATGTTCTCCGGTTTGGCGTCGAGGACGGTCTCGCCTGCCTCGTGCACGATGGTGCGGGGCCATTCGGTGCTGGCTGCCGCGCTTGCGGTGGGCTCGGCGTCGGCAGCGCCGCTGCTGCAGGCTCCGAGCGTGAGGGCCATAATCGCGGTGGCGGTGAGCGCCAGGGTCTTTTTGGGCAGGGGAAGACGCAAGACGTGCTCCTAGGGAATGCACGCCGCCACGGACGCGGACGGCGGTGAGTTGAACGCTGGCGGCATCGGCGCCGCAGCACTGGTTAGCCTAACCTAAGTTCCTCGGAATTACGCAACATTACTGTGGGCTAATCGTTCTTGTTGGGGGGAATTGGTTGGGGGCGGGTTCTTGGTGGGGTGTCCGGCTGGGTGCGGTGGGTTCTTGGGTGGGGTGTCCGGGGCTTGCCCGGCCTGGCCCAACCTGCCAGCCCTGCTGCCTGCCGGCTTGCTGGGATCGGTGTCCGGCTGGGTGCGGTGGGTTCTTGGGAATAGCTGGTTCGGGGCTTGACCGGCCTGGCTGGCTTGCCTGCCGGCTTTGCTGGGGGCGGTGTCCGGGTTTGGACATGGTTGGTCAGGGGCTGCCCGGCCTGGTTGGCCTGGCTGGCTTGCCTGCTTATCCCGGGGCGGCAGGGCCCTGGGAGAACAGGGTCTTGGGCGGCCGGCCCCGGGGAGTGTGGGGTCCTCGGGCATGCGATTCGCCGGAGCTGTGCGGTGTCGGCCTGAGGGGTCGCGGAAAGGCTCCGGTTTGGGACAAATCGGCCGTTTTGGGACTTCCCTGCCGCGGCGCGCCGGAGGGAAATCCCAAAGTGGCGGGAAAGTCCCACAACGGAGGGAATTGGTGCCCCCTGGGTGTCCCATGACGGCTGGGAAGTCCCAGACCGGAGGAAAACTCCTGGGATAGGTGTCCCAGCGCGGAGGGAAAGTCCCAAACCGGAGGAAAACTCCTGGGATAGGTGTCCCAACGCGGAGGGAAAGTCCCAAACCGGAGGAAAACTCCTGGGATAGGTGTCCCAACGCGGAGGGAAAGTCCCAAAGGGGAGGGGGTTGGGGCCCCTGGGTGTCCCAACTTGGATGGAAAGTCCCAAAGCGGAGGGGGTTGGGGCCCTGGGTGTCCCAACTTGGCTGGAAAGTCCCAAGGGGGAGGAGGTGCCCTGCCAAAGATCCCACCACCGGTCTCTTCTTCCAAGACGGGGAAAGCCCCCAGGCAGGTGTCCCACTGCGGCGGGAAAGGTCCACAACCTAGGAGATCGGCAGGCGTTGTTGCTTGAGGAAGGTTGTGGCCCGAGGAGAGCCGCGGGTGGTTGCTCAACGGATTTGCCCCAGCCGATATGGACGCCGCGGGTGGATCTTCTGCGTTCAGGGCGGAGTTCCGCCGCACCGGAACAACGACCCAGCCCCATCCAGCGAGCGAGTGGTCCTCAACGAGCCCCCTCCGTTCCGAGCCCCTCTGGCCAACAAACCCTAGCGCCGGCGCCCTCCCCGGCCTACGGTAGTTCGCATGCGAAATATTGATGAGGTGCCAGCGGGCCCAGCGGTCCAATGGGCCCCCGCGGTTCAGTCGGAACGAGTGCAGATTAGTGTGGGAACGGGGGCCATCAGCGGGACACTCCGCCTGCCCGGTGGCAATGTGCCCGAGCCTGTCCGGGACCGGTCCGGCAGCAATGTTCCCGCGGCCACGCCCGCCGAAAACCAGTCCGGCGGCAATGTGCCGGGCCCAAATCAGCCCGCACCCGGCCGCCCCACGCCCGCCGCGGCCCGCCCCGAACCAGCCCCACCCACCTCAGCCGAACACGCCCCCAACCACCCCAAAGCGGCAGTCGTCATCCACCCGGCCACGGCCGTTCCGGAGCGGCTCTACAACGGTTTCGCGGAATACCTGGCGGGCGAAGGGTTCGCCGTCCTGACCTACGATTACCGGGGAACCGGCGCCTCCGGTGCAGCGAAGGAGAACCGCAGGCTCCGCATGCGGGACTGGATGGACGACGACGTCCCGGCCACCGCGGAATGGATGCGGGAACGGTTCGCCCACCTGCCGCAGGTCGCCGTCGGACACAGTCTGGGCGGACATGCCCTGGCGCTGAACAACGGGACCGAGGGACTCCAAGGCTTTATGACCGTCGCCTCCCACGCCGGAGTCAGCGCGGCCATCCCGAACCGGACAGAACGGGCCCGGGTGGAACTTATCCTGCGGGTCCTGGGCCCCGGGGCGGCGCGCCTGCTGGGATACGTGCCGGGGCGAAAACTCGGACTCGGCGAGGACATGCCGGCAGCCGCCATGCTGGAATGGAGCAAATGGTCCCGGACTCCGGGCTACTTCTTTGATGACCCGACCATGCACGCACGGGAGCGGACCGCGCAAGTCCGGACGAAGGTGCTGTGCGTCGGCCTGGACGACGATCCGTGGGCCACCCCGGAACAAATCGGCGTGATTTCACGCCAACTGGTGAACGCCAAGGTGCAGACCCGGACCTACGCCCCGGCGGACGCCGGCGTGACGGCGATCGGGCACATGGGATATTTCCGGCGGGGCCCGGGCGCGGTGCTCTGGCCGGAGGCCGCAGCCTGGCTCGCCGCAACGGCCGGGGTGGCCGCATGACTGCGGATCAGCAGGCACCTCCCCGCCTGGTGTTCCTTTTGATGGAAGCCGAACGCCGCGTGGGCCGCTGGATCAGCCGGCGGGGGAGTAACCGGGGAATCAGCGCCGCCGCTGCCGGGGTCCTGTTTCATGTGGCGGCCCATCCGGCGGCAACCACCGGGCAGGTGGCTGACGCTCTCCACGGCTCAGCGGCCGGAACCAGCGGGCTGCTGGCCCGGATGGAGTCCGCCGGGCTGATTCATCGCACTTTGGATCCAGATGACCGGCGCAGCATCCGGATTTCACTGGCACCGGCAGGGAAGGACACAATGAATGATGTCCAACAAGCCGTCATTGACCTCAACGGCCTGGTGACTGACGGGTTCAGCGTGCAGGAACTGGATACGGTCGCCCGCTGGCTGGCGCACGTTTCCCAGGCGGTGCGCTGACCATCGATTAAAGATCCGGCCTTCCCGGGACAGAACGCCGGTCCACCGGGACTGGTGCAGGAGGACTGGTGCAGCGGGATGGGCCGCGGGGATAAGCCGCAGGGGCTAAATGGTGCAGGTGCCGGTGAACGGATCACACAGCGACTGGCCGCCGTTCGGAACCGCGTAGACGCCGTCGCCGCCTTCGATCAGCCGGAGCGCACCCATCTCCTCAAGGTCGGTGAGCACCCTGAGGGTCTGCACACCGCCCAGGTCGAATTCCTCCGCCACGTCCTGCGGCTGGACACGTCCGTAGCGCCGGACGAAGTCAATGACGTTCTGGTTGAGCGTCAGCATGGCACCCCTGTCCTGTTAGTCCTGTTTGCCTGCGGCCAGGATCACCGGCCGCGGCCTTTCACCTGTGTAAACGGAACCCGGCCCGTTCACATTCCCGCCGGACAAGCCCGGCCCACCGGACAAGCCGGACAAGCCGGACAAGCCTGACAAGCCGGACAAGCGGGCGAAGGGCGCCCGCACAGCAGGAGCGAGTTTAGACTGACCGGATGCAGATCCTGGCCACGGAACGCCTCCTTCTCCGCCCCTGGAAAACCGGGGACGCAGACTTCGTGTACGACATGTACTCCCGCTGGGAGGTGCAGCGCTACCTGGGCCGGGTGCCGCGGGTTATGCCGGACCTGGCCGAGGCCCTGGCCATGATCGAACGGTGGAGAAACCTGGATGATCCCGGGCACGGCATCTGGGCCATTGAACGCAGGGGTACGGACGGCGCCGGGGACGGCCAGCTGGTCGGAACGCTCCTGCTCAAGTCCATCCCGGCCTCCGGCGAGGTGCCGCTGCAGCCCTCCGGCGACACCGAGATCGGCTGGCATCTCCACCCGGATTTCTGGGGGCACGGCTACGCAGCTGAGGCTGCGTCCGCCGTCCTGGAGATGGCGCTTGCCTCCGGACTGGAGAAAGTTGTGGCCGTCACCAACCCGGCCAACACTGCCTCCCAATCTGTCTGCCGGCGGATCGGCCTGGAACACGCCGGACAGACCGCGAAGTACTACAACACCACCTGCGAACTGTTCGTCAGCACCGCCCGAGGCAGCACCGCCCGAGCCGGCGCGTCCGCTTAG
This sequence comes from Arthrobacter gallicola, assembly GCF_014836775.1. Lineage (GTDB taxonomy): Bacteria > Actinomycetota > Actinomycetes > Actinomycetales > Micrococcaceae > Arthrobacter_B > Arthrobacter_B gallicola. Next base: position 40,815 of record NZ_JACSQD010000002.1, on the reverse strand, counting down.
GCCACGGACGCCGGCAGGGTCAGCTTGCCGTCGCGCATCCGGGCCACTGAATCCATCAGCGGGAGGAACTCGACGTCGTGGGTCACCAGCACCGTGGCCAGATCAAACTCCTGGGTGACCTGCCGCAGCAGCTTCATGATGGAGGCCGACCGTTCATGGTCCAGGGCCGCCGTCGGCTCATCCACCAGCAGCAGGGACGGGTGCCCCATCAGGGCCCGGGCAATGTTCACGCGCTGACGCTGGCCGCCGGAGAGCTGGTGCGGGCGCTTCGCCAGCTGGCCGGACAGCCCGACGACGTCGAGCAGCTCCGCGGCCCGCGCTTCCGGCGGCCGGGTGCTTTCCCCGCGCAGATGCGCCACAACCACCAGCTGTTCCTGCGCGGTCAGCGCGGGAAGGAGGTTCGGCTGCTGGAAGACGATGCCGATCTCTTCCCGCCTCAGCCGGGACCGTTCAGCGTCCGCCATGCCGGCGACGTCGGACCCGTTCACCAGCACCGTCCCGGAGGTGGCCGGAATAAGGGTGGCTGCCACGGCCAGCAGGCTGGATTTGCCCGACCCTGAGGGGCCGGCCAGGCCGGTGACCGTGCCGCGTTCCACCGCCAGGCTGACGTGGTCCAGGGCCTTGATGGTGTTGTCCTGGCCATCGGGGTATTCCAGGGTGACGTTATCGAGGAGCAGGGGAGTGGTTGAGTTGGTCATGGTGATCCTGTCAGTCGCTTGAATCGTGTGGGTGGGATTGGCAGGCGGTCTAATTTCCGCCAAGCGCCAGCAGCGGGTCCACCCGGGTCACGCGGCGCACGGCAATGGCGGCACCGGCCAGGCCGAGGAGGAAGACACCGGCCACCGGCAGCACCGTTGTGGCGGCCGTCGCGGCGAAGGGAGCAACCTGGGCGGCCAGGGCGCCGGCACCGGCACCGAGCAGTCCGCCGGCAATGGTTCCGCCGGCCAGAATGACGGCGGCCTGCACCAGGGCATCGCGCAGGACGTAGGACTTGGTCCCGCCCAGGGCCCGCAATACGGCAATGTCCCGGGTGCGCTGCAACGTCCAGACAGTCAGGAACGCCACGATCACCAGGGCGGAAATACCGTAGAGGAACGCCTGCATCATCAGCAGGGAACCGTTCTCGGAGGAGTAAGCCGGCAGGGCGGACAGGCTGGCGGAGCGGGTCAGGCTGGTGGTCCCGGCAGCGGCGTTGGCGGCGTCGAGCCCGGCATCGTCCCGGCTCCCGCCGTCGTAGTTCACCGCCACGACCGTCCCGGCCACACCGGGCTCGACGTGCGCGAACTGCTTCCAGTCCTGGGTCGCGGCCCAAAGGACCGGGGTGTGGCTGTACCACTGGTCTTCGATGACTCCGGCGACGGTCAGGGACTCACCGTTGACGGTGGCAGTGGTTCCGGGCTCCAGGCTGAGGTCATCGGCGAGCTGCTGGCTCACCACAATCTTTCCGGTGGCCACGCCGTCCGGGGCCAGGCCGCCGTCCGGGTCCGCACCGAACAGTGCCGCGGAAGCTGTTCCACCGGCCTGAATCCGGCCCTGGGCGATGCCCAGCGGCTCGGCACCGCTGACACCGGAAGCCTGCTGCCAAATCTCCAGCTGTTCAGGACTGACCTGGGATTCGGTGAAGGACGCCTTGGGCTCCGTTCCCGCCGGGGCGCCGAACACCACCTCGTCGGCGTGCAGGTCCTTGATGCTGGACGTGGACTGATCGGCCAGTCCGGCGGTGAGGCCGGAGAGCATAACCAGCAGGAAGCTGATGAGCGCGACGACCGTTCCCATCAGGGCGAAGCGGCCTTTCGCAAAGCGGATCTCCCGCAGGGCCAGATACATGGGCTGTTTCCTTCGTTGTGCTGTTGTTTCTTCGTCAGATGCAGACTGGGCTGTTCCCTCCCTCTCCACTCTCCTGTCAGGCGGCCCCTGCGGCATCGGCTGGGCGGGCGGTCCGGCGGAACCGTCCGGTTGATGGGCCGGTCAATCAAACGGTTGATGCGGCGCCCGTCAGGGGTGGCTAGGCTGGCGGATATGTCCGCCGAGTTCGGCCGGTCGCAGGCCGGCGAGCGCATCCTGCAAATCCTGCGTCTGGCCCTCCACGTGGGATTCGCGCTGCTGCTCGGTGTTGCCGTGGCACGGCTGCTGCTGATGGCACCCGTGTCCTGGACCACCTACGCCGCACTCTTCCTTTCAGCGGTCCTTGCCGCGGTGTATGTGACCGGCACCGTGGCGGAAAAGCGGACTTCGGAGGGCAGCCGGCGGACCGGCAGATTCGACCCCGAGCGGCACGGCCTGGCCTGGCTGGCTGTAGTCGCCGGGCTGTGGGGAGTGCTGATGGTGCTCAGCCCGGACTTCTCCTGGCTGGCCTTTCCACTGTTTTTCCTGGAGCTGCGGCTGCTGTCCGTCCGGTCCGCGGTCCTCGCCGTCTGCGTGACGACGGCGGCAGTGGTCGCCGCGCAATGGGCGCACGCCGGCACCTTCCACGCGGCGATGCTGCTGGGCCCGGCGATCGGCGCCGGATTCGCGGTCATCATGGGCATGGCCTACCAGGCCCTCTACGCCGAAGTCACCAACCAGCGCCGGGCGCTGGATGAACTGCACCGCACCCGCGCGGAACTGGCCCGCAGCCAGCGGGAGCAGGGTGTCCTGGCAGAACGGGAGCGGCTGGCCCGGGAAATCCACGACACCCTGGCCCAGGGGCTGGCGAGCATTGTGCTGGTCAGCCGCTCAGCCGGTAATTCCCTCGCTGCCGGTGACCTGGCAGCCGTGCGTGAGCGGCTGCGGACAGTCGAGGCCACAGCTGCGGAGAACCTCACCGAAGCCCGGCGCTTTGTCCGGGACCTGCAGGCCCCCCAGGATGAGGCCGGGTCCCTGCCGGACCGCCTGCTGCGGGTCTGCGCAGCGGTGCAGGACCAGGCCGCGGCCCAGGGGCAGGCGCTGGAATGCCGGTTTAGGCTGGAGGGAGATCCGGTTCAGCTGCCGGCCCCGTATGAGGTGGCGATCCTCCGGGCGGTGCAGTCCGCGCTGGCCAATGTGCTCCAACACGCAGGGGCCTCCACCGCCGTCGTTACCCTGGGCTTTGTGGGACAGGACGTGACCCTCGACATTTTCGACGACGGACGCGGCTTCGATCCGTCCGGCGTTCCGGCACGGCAACAGCCGCGGGCGGATGGATCCGGGTACGGGCTGATTTCCCTCCGGGACCGGGTCACCGCCCTCGGGGGGAGCATGGACCTGGAGTCGGCTCCCGGCGAGGGAACGGTGCTGGGCATCCGGCTCCCGCTGCGCACGGAACCGGCCGGCGCACTGTCACCGGAGCCAAACCGGCGGCCGGCAGCGGATACGCCGGCCGAGGCTTTACCGGACACAGGATCGACGGCGGGACGGCGGAATCATGAGTGAACTGCGGGTGCTGCTGGTGGACGATCACCCGGTGGTGCGATCCGGACTCCGCGCGATGCTCTCAGGTTTTGACGGTGTCTCCGTCGCAGCCGAAGCCGGCGACGGCGATGAAGCCCTGAAGATGCTGGCGAAGGAGAAAGCTCTGGGCCAGCCGGTGGACCTGGTGCTGATGGACCTGCAGATGGGACCGGGGATGGATGGGGTCACAGCGACCCGGCGGATTAAGGAAACGGACCCCGGGCTTCCGGTGCTGGTGCTGACAACGTATGACACCGACGCTGACATTCTGGCGGCCGTGGAAGCAGGTGCCAGCGGGTACATGCTCAAGGACGCGCCGCCGGAGCAGATCCGGAACGCAGTCCGGTCCGCCGCCGCCGGGCAGACAGCGCTGGCGCCGGAGGTCGCTGCCCGGTTGATGGGCAGGCTGCGCAATCCCGAGCCGTCGCTCAGCAGCCGGGAAATCGAACTGATGGAGCTGCTGGCCACGGGGATGTCCAACCGTGCCATTGCCCGGACCATGTTCATCAGTGAGGCAACCGTCAAGACCCACCTGGTGCATATCTACGAAAAGCTTGGGGTGGATAACCGCACGGCGGCCATATCGGTCGCGCGGGAACGGCGGATTATCCGCGCTTAGGGCGGAGACCCCCGGAACGGGCACGGAGTTCTGATCCAGGGCACTAAAAACGGGATTACCCCTAGTCGACAGCCACCGGGATCCATAGTGTCGGTGCTCGCCGATGCTCACCATCGGCGTCATTTCACCGTGCCTAGCGTAGTGAGGGTCTCTTATGAGTGCCGACCAGTCTTCTGATTCTGCTGCCCGCCAGCGTCAGCGTCCGCACCGCAGCGAGGCGCGGGCAGCAACCCTGCTGGCGGTGCTCTTCTCGCTTTTGGTGCTGGGCCTGCCGCTGGCCGGGACTGCTCATGCCGAGCTCGGGAGCGAAGCTCCGGTTGATGACCCGCAGTACACCGCGGACACGGACATTGTGATCACGTCCACCGGTGAAAGTCAGGCGGTGCAGGACGCCCTGCCGCCTGCAGGGCAAACCTGGTTGATCGACAGCTATCCCGCCAGCATTCCGCCGGGGTATGTAACTGACAACGCCAGCTTTGCCGGGATTATCAACACCACGGATATCCTCGGTGCCAACACTGCGCAGATGTACTGCATTGACCTGCGGACGGAGACCCGGGTGGGCCTCGGGTACGTGAACGGAACCTGGGATGAGGGCAACGTGCCCAACATCGGCCATGTGAACCGCATCCTGAACACCTACTACCCGGAGACCGAACTGCCCGCCGGGCTGACGAATGACCAGAAGGCAGCAGCAGTCCAGACAGCTATCTGGTTCTTCACGGATGGCTACGTCATCAATCCGGCGGATTCGCTGGCGCCGGCGGTGACGGCGATCGTCAACGCCACCATTACCGCAGGACCGCTGACCGAACCCGAGGCGCCGGACATCTCCATCACTCCGGCGCTCGCCGAAGCCCCGGCGGGCGGGGCGGCCGGTCCTTTTACCGCGGCCGCCGAGGACGCCGCGGAGATCACCCTGACCGCTGAGCCCGGCTTCACGGTGTACTCGGATGCGGCCGGGACGGTCCCGGTGGTCAATCCCGTAGCCAGCGGCAGCCAGTTCTGGGTCCGCAGCGATTCCGGCGGAACCGGTCCGGGAGGGGTTTCCGCACGCGCGGTGGTCACCGTACAGACCGGCAACGTCTATCTGTACGACGGCGCCACCCCCGGCACGGCTGCCGCCCAGAAACTCATCCTGGCGGCCACCCGGGACCTGACCGCCAGTGCGGACGCCGCGGTGTCCTTTTACGCGGTGGGTGCCCTGAACGTGACCAAGGCCATCGCGGGACCGGCCGCCGGCAGCCAGGGAGACGTTTTGCTCAGCATCGACTGCGGTCCCGGGTTCGAGTTCACCGTCACCGTGCCGGCCGGGACTACAGGCAGCGTGTCGGAGACGTTCACGAATATCCCCGCCGGCTCCACCTGCACCATCACGGAACCAGCCAACGGAGCCACGCAGAGTGTTCTGGTGACGACGGCGCTGCCGGACCCGGTTGTTATCGCCGCGGATACCACGGCGGCAGCGGCGGTCACGGACAACTACAGCTTCGCGCCCGGAACCCTGCGGGTGAGCAAGACCATCACCGGAGCAGCGGCCGGCGCGCAGACCGAGGTGCGGATCTCCGTCGTCTGCACGGCTGGCGGTGCCACTGTCCTCGAGGACACGGTGCTGATTCCTGCCGGTGCGACGGGTTCTGTGACCACTGAGTTTCCGGAGCTGCCGGCCGGATCGGACTGCAGTGTCACCGAAACAGCGAACGGTTCAACCGCCAGCATCAGCGCCACTGCCGCCGGAGGCGGACGCGTGATCATCCCCGCGGGCGGTGCTGTGGAGTCGCCCTTGAACAACGCCTACGAGTACAGCACGATCACGCGGGAGCGCTTCGACTACGGGAAGCGTGAGCTGCCCAGCACCGGTGCTGCAACGCCGGTGGACTGCTCTCCCTCGGAGCGGTGTTGATCGCCGCAGGCGGGATCAGCCTGGCAGGAACCCGGCGAAGGGGCCGCCGGAGCTAGTGCGGCGCGTTGCCGCGCGGTTCCTCCGGGTCTTTGTCCTCTGCCCCGGGAACCGCGCCGAACCTGCGGTTTACGCCGGAGCCCCGGCCCAGGGACTCCGGGTTCGGTTTCGCGGCAATGATCATCAGCAGGAAGGTCAGCAGGCAGACGATGAAGGCGATGCAGCCGGCCGCCAGTCCCAGTTCCCAGCGGAACGTGTTCGTGGCGCCGCCCGTGGAGACCACCGCCGTCGTTACCGCCACAAAGCCGGCGATGACGGCTGAGACGATGACGGGAACGTTGCCGTAGTTCGGGCCGGCATTGGGGGTCCGCTGGGGTGTGGCCATGTGTGATCAGCTCCTGCACGTTGTGCCGATTCCGCCGTCTTGCCCTGATTCTTCCACCGCCGCCGGACAGCAAAAAGGGCTGCAGGCAAAATTGCCTGCAGCCCTTTGGCTCGGTGGTGGCGGACCCTGAATCAGAAGCGGAAAAGCGACGCGACGTCCCGTTTCTCGCCGTCCACGTAGACCACCGTGCGCTCGTCGTAAAACGACACCCGGTCCTTCAGCTGCGCCGAATCGGGCAGCACGGTTTCGTAGGACCAGGCGAGGTCCCGGCCGTTCGGCTGCCCGGCCACCGACCAGTAGGTTGCGGATCCCTTGTACGGGCAGACGCTGTGATGGGCTGAGGGTTCCAGGAGGCTCCAGTCCACGTCTTCGCGTGGATAGTAGGTGCGGACCGGGACCATCGTTTCGTAGACGAACAGCGGGTGGGCGGTTTCGGCCAGCAGCATTCCGTCCAGCTGCACCCGGGAGGTCCGGGAGGATTCACGGGCATCGACCCGGTGGAATGGGTCCCGCGGATGCCCCTTGATTTCCTGGTCCTCCTCCAGCCAGCGGTCGAACGCCGAGAAATCGAGCAGGATGTGCCCGCCGAGGTCCGGATCGTCCGGGCGGAAAGCGGCCCCGGGAAGGGACTGCGAGGACGTCACGACGTCGAAGGCGGTGCCGTCGGTGGTGTGCACGGAGAACGGAAAACGGGGGTCCATGACCGGTGCCGGCTCCGGATTATTTCCAGGCGGAGCAGCCGGGACAAGGTCCGCAGCCAGGTCTTCTGCCGGTACGGCAAAAACGGGGGTCACCCGCCGCGGTTCGTAGACCAGTATGGCGCCCGTTGTATCAAGCACCGTATCGGTACCCAACTGTGCCCGGACGCGCCGGGGAGTTGGTTCAAATCTCATCTGTGGCATCAGCTGCCACCAGGCTGGGCTTAACTGCAGTGCCATAAACCGATCGTCCGCCTGCCAGCCCGCAGCCCGCAAGGTTCTCCCGAAACCCCGCTGAGCCAGCGGCGGGCGGCAGGAGCCCGGGTCTTAGGCTGTGGCGGTCGATTCGGCGATGGCCGGCGCGGACTCGAAGTTCATCTCAACGGCGCTGACACCGCCGGCAACAAGGGCCGAGGCGATGGCAATGCCCGTGAGGAGGGCTGTCGTCCGGTTGGTGGTTCCGTGAGTGGACCGTGACTGGAACATGGTCCTCCTTTCTATGGTTTGGGTTCCCGGGATGGAGTGGCAGCCGGATGCCGGCCGCGTTCCCCACTTAAAAAGGCTAGAGAACTTGGAAGCTGGCTTGCATAACGTGCCTCACAAACACGGGATTGGGTCCTGTGGTGTTTCCCACCCACGTGTGTGGCGTTCGCCAAATCCGGTTTCAGCGTGCATGCTGTTACCAGCCCTTCCGCTTGGTGCTCGGCCAATTGCGGCCGTGGAAGGGGCGCACCCGCGCTGCCGGTGGATTAGAGCCCTAAACCACACCATCAAGAGCAGCTGAGAGACCTGCCTCCGTGACGCTGCAGCTTCCCCCGGACAATTCCTGTCCGGAAAGGTGCTAATGGCAGGAACGATGGAAAGGAAAAGAGCTAATGACGCTCACGCACAACCATGACCAGATTCAGGCCACCCAGGCAGGATCCCTGCCGCGCACTCCGGAGCTCATCGCGGCCAACGCCGCACGCCGGTTTGACGGGGACGGTTTCACCCTGGAACGCACACCGGAATTCGAGGGGCTGCTTACGGACGCCGTCGTCGATCTGGTCCAGCGCCAGACGGACGCCGGAATCACGATTCCCGGCGACGGTGAATACGGGAAGGCCATGTCCTATGACGTCGACTACGGCGCCTGGTGGACCTACAGTTTCCAGCGCACAGCGGGGCTGGAACTGACCGAGTTCAACCCCATCCTGGCTTCCCCGGTCCGCAGCGAACCGGGGAACGTCCGGCTGACCTCTTTCGCGGACCGGCGGGACTGGACGATCTTCGCCGACGCGTACCAGGATCCGTCCAGCGGCATCCAGATCGGCAAGAATGCCACTGCGTTCCCCTCCGCCACCGGACCGCTGCGCTACACGGGGCAGGCAGCGATTGCCTCGGACATCGCGAACCTCAAGGCCGGGCTGAACGCTGCCGGAGCTTCCACCGGGTTCCTGACCGCGCTCTCACCGGGATCGGCCAGCCGGATCGGCAACGAGTACTACGCCACGGAGGAAGAATTCATTTACGCGTGGGCGGATGTCCTGCGTGAGGAATACCAGGCGATTGTCGACGCCGGGTTGGTGGTGCAGATTGATGACCCGTCGATCGCCGAAAACTGGGACCAGATCAACCCGGAACCCAGTGTGGAGGACTACCGGAAGTTCACGCAGATCCGCGTCGAGGCGCTGAACTACGCCCTGCGCGGGCTGCCGGAGGACCAGGTGCGCTTCCACGTCTGCTGGGGTTCCTGGCATGGTCCGCACACCACGGACATCGAGTTCCGCCACATCGTGGACCTGGTGCTTTCCATCAATGCCGGCGCGTATTCCTTCGAAGCAGGCAACGTCCGGCATGAGCACGAGTGGACCCTCTGGCAGGACACCACACTTCCGGACGGCAAGCTCCTGATTCCCGGCGTCGTATCCCATGCCACCAACGTGGTGGAGCATCCGGAACTGGTGGCGCAGCGCATTGAGCGGTTCGCCTCGCTGGTGGGTCCGGAGAACGTGATCGCCGGAACGGACTGTGGCCTGGGCGGGCGCCTGCATCCGCAGATTGCCGCCGCCAAGCTCCAGTCCCTGGGTGCCGGGGCGCGCCTGGCGTCCGAGCGGCTGTTCTCCCGGGTCTAACTCCGGGGATCAGCCGGCAGCGGGAGCGCCGGCTGACGACACGCGTTCCCACTCTGTGACTACTCCTGGTGCTGGTGTGATCCCACCAGCACCAGGAGGTTACGAAGAGTGGGAACGTGTGTTGCCGGTGCACTTACCGGGTGGTGCTCCGCGTCCGGAACGCAGCCCGCAGCGCCTGCCACGAGCCGGTGGACCAGAGCGCCCAAAGCACCAGCAGGGGCTGGAAGAACAGCCGGATCAGCCGTGCCTGGTCCGAGTCCAGTCCAAAGGCATCCGTGCCGGTGACGTACTGCGAGATGTTGCCCGGGAAAATGGCGATGAAAAACGCTGCTGCTGCCAGGCCCACCGGAACCCGCCGGCTGGGCAGCACGGTCAGGGCAGCGCCGAGGCCGATCTCGGCGATGCCGGAAAGCAGCACCACGGTGTCCTCATTCAGCGGAACCCAGTCCGGGACCTGCGCCTGGAACTCCTCGCGGGCAAAGCTAAGGTGGCTGGTTCCGGCAAAAACCAGGAACAAACCAAGGGCGACGGCGGCTGCCCGGCGCGGACGGGTGGTCTGCGGAGCGCGCTCGGTGAGGTTTCGGCGCAGAAGATTGCGTGACATGCCCCGACGCTAACAGGGGGTGCTGCGCCTGCAAAGCGCTTTTCCCTGGCCGGCGTCAGCCCCGCAGCCGGTGTCAGTGCCCGAAGGAATCCGAGTCCAGGATTCCGGCTTCCCCGGTGTCCAGGGCCGAAAGATCTGCGATCTCGGTGTCTTCCAGGGCGAAGTCGAAGACCGCAAGGTTCTCTTCCAGATGTGCCCGCGAGGAGGCCTTGGGGATTGGCACCAGACCCTGCTGCACGTGCCAGCGCAGCACGATCTGACCCGGTGTCCGCCCGTACTTCGCAGCCAGGGCCGTCACCGCCGGATCCTGGAGCAGGCCGCCGTCCCGGCCGAGCGGGCTCCAGGACTCGGTGACGATGCCCAACCGGGTGTTGGCCTGCCGGGAGGCTTCGCGGATGTGCCGCGGGTCCACCTGGATCTGGTTGATATCCGGGATGAGCCCGGCCTCCACCAGGCGCTCAAGGTGGGCCGGCTTGAAGTTGGAGACGCCGACCCCGCGGACCAGCCCTTCCGCGAGCAGGTCGGCGATTCCCTGCACCGCCTCGACGAACCGGTCCTGGTCCGGATTGGGCCAGTGCACCAGGAGCAGGTCGATGTACTTGGTGCCTAGCCTCTCTGCCGAGGCGGCGAACGCTGTCCGGACCCCGTCGCGGCTGTGCCAGCGCTTGTTGAACTTGGTGGTGATGACAACGTCGGAGCGGGCAATGCCGCTGCGCCGCAGGCCTTCGCCCACGCCGGTCTCATTTTCGTAGTTCTCGGCGGTATCAAAGAGGCGGTAGCCGACGTCGACGGCGGCAGCAACGGCGTCGGCCGTCTGGGCATTGTCCATGGGCCAGGTGCCCATCCCGAGGGCCGGCAGCTCCAAGCCGTTGCGGAGCTGGATCGTGGGGGCGGTCGCGTTGGGCATGGTGTGTCCTTTCACTGCAGGATTCCGGGCGCTACTGCCACCCTAGCCAACCCCGCGCCCAGCAGCGGAAATGTTCAGGACCCGGGCTTCCCAGGGGCGCAGCAGGTCCGCTTCCCCGGGCTCTGCGTAGTTGCCCAGAATCAGTTCCCCGGGAATCGACAGATCGGCCGGCAGCTCCAAACCGCCGCTGGACACGTTGGCCAGCACCAGCCATTCGACGGCATCCAGTGTGCGCCGGAACGCAAACAGGTGCGGATGATTGGCGTCCTCCAGATGGAAATCGCCCAGGACCACAACGTCCTGGGTATGCCGCAGCCGGATCAGGTCCTGGTAGTAGCGGAAGACCGATTTCTCGGCGGCCCGGTCTGCCTCCGTGTTGATCTGCGGATAGTTCGGGTTGACCTGCAGCCACGGTTCCCCGGCACTGAAACCGGCATTCGCGCCGGCGGTCCACTGCATGGGTGTGCGGGCGTTGTCGCGGCTCATTGCCCGCAGGGCCTCCAGCGCCTCCTCAGGCTGCATGCCCTGGGCGGTGGCCTCGGCGTAGAAGTTCAGCGATTCCACATCCTGGTATTGGTCGATGGAGGTGAAACCGGCGTTGGTCATGCCGATTTCCTCGCCTTGGTACACGTACGGTGTGCCCCGCTGAAGGTGCAGCAGCGTGGCCCACAGGGTGGCCGATTCATAGCGGAAGTCGCCGTCGTTCCCAAAGCGCGACACATGCCGGGGCTGGTCGTGGTTGCTGAGGTACAGGCTGTTCCAGCCGCGGTCCGCCAGGCCGCGCTGCCAACGGTTCCAGGAGGTTTTCAGGTCCGGGAGGCTGAGCGGGCGGTAGTTCCATTTCCGGCCGCCAATCTGGTCCACGTTCACGTGCTCAAACTGGAAGACCATGTCCAGCTCGCCCCGGTAGGGGTCGGTATACAGCAGCGCCTGCTCCACGGTGGCTCCGGGCGTTTCCCCGACGGTGAGGAAATCGCCGCCGCGCCCGCCGAAAACCTCCCGCCGCATTTCCTGCAGGAATTCGTGGATCCGCGGACCGTTGGTGAAATACGGAGCGCCGTCGCCCCAGATGCTGCCCGGTTCCACCAGTCCGTCCGGCAGGGCAAGGTCCTTGGAAATAAAGTTGATAACGTCCATCCGGAAGCCGTCCACGCCGCGGTCCAGCCACCAGCGCATGGTCTCGTAGACCTCGTGCCGGACGGCCGGGTTTTCCCAGTTCAGGTCCGGCTGGTGCGGGGTGAACAGGTGCAGGTAGTACTGTCCGGTTTCCGGTTCGAAGGTCCAGGCCGGGCCGCCGAAATGCGATCCCCAGTTGTTCGGTTCGGCGCCGGGCTCACCCGGTTCGAAGCCGGGGCGCGCGTCCCGCCACCAAAAGTAGTCGCGGTACGGGTTGTCGCGGGACTGGCGGGCCTGGATGAACGCGGGGTGCTCGCTGGAGGTGTGGTTCACCACCAGGTCCATCACCAGCTTCATTCCCCGGACGTGCATTGCACCGAGCAGCTCGTCGAAGTCCGCTTCGGTGCCGAAGAGCCGGTCGATCCGGCGGTAGTTGGAGATGTCGTATCCGTTGTCCCGCTGCGGAGACTCGTGGACAGGGGAGAGCCAGATGACGTCCACACCCAGGTCCTGCAGATAATCCAGATGGGCCAGGATACCCCTGAGGTCGCCGATGCCGTTCCCGGAACCGTCCGCGAAACTGCGCGGATAGATCTGATAGACGACGGCGCTGGTCCACCACGCGGGCTCGTGCGGATCACTCATGGCTGGCTCCTCTCACAGGCAGTGCGTGGGAGTCTACGCCGGGACCCCGGACGGCGGCAGGAAGGGAAGCGGGGATGCCGCCGCTCACCACCGTCTTCGCCGGCCGTGCCGGTGGCCGGGGAAGCCCGGCTAGCATGTTCCTGAACGTCCACGGTTGGAGGTAGCCGGATGTCTGGAGCTGGGAACGCCCCGGGTGCGCCTGCGGATGACCGCATGCGGGCCGACGCCCGCCGGAACATCGAGGCCATCCTTGAGGCAGCAACGCGTCTGCTGGCCGTTGATCCAAACGCCAGCGTGAGCGAGATCGCGAAGGCTGCCGGAGTGGGACGGGTGACGCTGTACGGCCACTTCGCCACCCGGACAACGCTGGTCAGTGCGGTGGTGGACCGTGCCATCGACCAGACGCATAAAACGCTGGCCGGCGTGGAGTTCGACGGCGATCCCCGGGAGGCGCTGGGGCGGCTGCTGGAAATGAGCTGGCAGCTGACGCATCGGTTTGGGGCCCTGGTGGTCGCGGCGTCCGGAACGCTTCCGCCGGATGAGATCCGGCGGGCCCATGAGCAGCCGGCCGAGCGGGTCCGGGTGCTGCTCGAACGGGGACGGCGCGACCGGAGCTTCAGAGCCGACATGCCGCTCGAATGGCAGGTCAGCGTCATTCAGGCCGTCCTGCACGGGGCTTCTGCCGCCGTGCACCGCGCTGAAATCACCGCCGAAGAGGCGCCGTCGCTGGTGCGCAGCACGGTCCTGGCCGCCCTCACCGGCTAGCGGGACGCCCCGGATCAGCCCGCCGACGGCTGTCTTTCCGGAACCTCTTGTCGAACACCCATGTTCGAGTTACGTTGGGCCGTGCATCACAATCCAACATGCGAAGAGGTGTTTGAGATGCAGGCCTTCGAGAACTCAGAGCAAAATCCGGGGACGGGAGCGGGGCCGGGAGCGGGGCCGGGCCCGGCGGCCGCGGCAGAACCGGCGGGAGCCGGTGTTCCCCGCCGCTGGCGGACTTTGTGGCTGCTCGGTGTGGCCCAGCTGATGCTGATTGTGGATGTCACTGTCGTGGCGGTCGCGCTGCCGGCGATGCAGGCCGATCTGGGACTGGACCGGGCCGGCCTGGCGTGGGTGGCGAGCATCTATGCCCTGGTGTTCGGCGGGCTGATGCTCCTGGGAGGTAAGGCAGCGGACATCCTGGGCCCCCGCCGGGTGGTACTGGCCGGTCTTGGCCTGTTTACCGCGGCGTCGCTGCTCGCCGGGCTGGCGGCGGGACCGGAAATGCTGCTGATCGCACGGACACTGCAGGGCGTGGGAGCCGCTGCGATGTCCCCGGCGGCCCTGTCCGTGATTGCCCGGACTTTCACCGGCGATGAACTCTCCCGTGCCCTGGGTGTCTGGTCCGCCCTTGGCGGTGCGGGGGCGGCCCTCGGCGTGCTCATGGGCGGTGTGCTGACGGCGGGACCGGGTTGGCCGTGGGTGTTTTACGTCAATGTACCCGTGGGACTCATCCTGCTGGTGTGCCTGGCCCGGTGGATCCGCCCGCTGCCCGCTTCCGGCGGACGCGTGGACGTCGCCGGGGCGGCGCTGGTCACCGCAGCCACTGCCGCGGTGGTGTACGGGCTGGTCTCCGCCGGTGACTTCGGCTGGGTCAGCGCGCAGACCCTCATTCCGGTGGCTGCCGGCCTGATCGGATATGCGCTGTTCTGGCAGCGGATCCGGAAGGCCGCCGCTCCCTTGGTTGATCCCGCGATGCTGCGCCGCCGGCCGGTGCTCCGCGGCCTGGGCCTGATCTTCGTGGCCACCGCGCTGATGATCTCCGTGTTCTTCCTGGGATCCTTTGTCCTGCAGAACCTGCACGGATTCACCGCGCTGGAGACGGGGCTAGCCTTCCTGCCCGTGGCACTCGGGACGATTCTTGGTTCCAACCTCGCCGGCCGGCTGCTTCCCCGCTGGGGGATCCGTGCCGTCTCGGTGGCAGGACTGCTGACCGCGGGTGCCGGGCTGGCGGCGGCCGCAGGGATCTTCTCCATGACGGTGCTCATCGTGGCAACCAGCGTGGCCGGGTTCGGTATTGGCGCTGTGTTCGTCGCCGCCGCCGGCAGCCTGTTCTCGGTGGTGCAGCCGCAGGAAGCCGGGGTTGCTTCGGGGGCGCTGAGCACCTTCCACGAGTTCGGCGCGGCCGCCGGCGTTTCCGCAGTTTCAAGTATCTCGGCAGGATTGCTGCTCCCGCAGTTTGCGGTCTTCGCGGCGGGGTACTGGTTCGCCGCGGCCGTCGCTGCGGCGGCCTGCCTGGCAGTGCTGGTTTGGCCACGGGAGAGCGCCGCCGCCGGAGTGTCCGGGTAACGACGCCGGCTGGCAGCACAGTCGGGCAGCGGCGCCGGCTGCGCGGGTCAGGTGCCGCAGGTTAGATACTTAGGTCCAGCCGCATCAGGATGCGGGGAAAACCGTTCAGGACGGACGCGGTGTCCGCAGCCTTGGTGAATCCGGCCGCCTCGAAGAGGCTGCGGGTACCCACATAGGCCATGGTGAGGTCGACCTTCGCGCCGCGGTTGTCCACCGGATAAGCCTCCACGGCAGGAGCTCCAAAGGTGCGGGCGAAGTCCACGGCACCGGCCACGAGCGCGTGGGAAATGCCCTGCCCGCGGTGTCCGGGACGGACCCGGAGACACCACAGGGACCACACCGTAGCGTCATCCACCTGCGGGATTTTCCGGCTTTTCGCAAAGGACGTATCCGCCCGCGGGTGAATGGCCGCCCACCCCACCGGCTCGCCGCCGTCGTACGCCAGGACACCCGGCGGCGGGTCTTCCCGGACCAGTTCCCGGACCCGGCTGCCGCGTGCCGTCCGCTGCAGCGACTGGTTCTCCTTCGAGGACATCAGCCGGTAGCTCAGGCACCAGCAGACGTTGGCATCCGGAGACCTGGGTCCCAGGACGGCGGCGGCATCCTCGAAGACGTTTGCCGGGCGGACCTCGATAGCCATGCGCACACCCTACTCCCGTAGCGGAGGCGAAGCTGAGAAACCCCGCGGAACGGGCTAGACTAGCCGGTTCACCGTGGCGGACGGGCCGCCCGGTGTCGATGCAGCAACCGAAGAAAAGAGAAACCCATGTTTGCCGCTGGAGCGTCCATTACCGAGATTGAGCAGGATGTCGAGGAAATGATCGTTGGGCTGGTCCACAGGCTTGGCGATCTGGCCGATGCGGACCCGGATCCGGTCGGTGCCCAGGAGCGGGCCTACATCAAGGCCTTCTCCGATGTCCGGGCCAACAGTTCGATGGATCAGGCCGCGCTGCTGGCCACCGCCGTCGGGCGTCCCAACCTGGCGGAATCCCTGCTTTACCTCAACCGCCGACTGGATGAGTCGAACCTGGGGCCGCGGGACCCGGCGGGCATCATTGGCGTTGTGATCCGGCTGGCCATGGATGGGCTGTGGGTCAGCGACATCCTCGATTCCAGCCGTTTCACCCCTGCCGAGCGGGACCGCATCACCAGCCTGCTCACCGCACTGTCCCGGCTCAGCGACGACCGCATGGCCGAGCTCCTGCCGGAGTGCGTCGACGCCCGCTGACGCCGGCTAACGCCAGCCCCGGCACTACCCGCCGGTGACCGGGCGGGGATCCGGCTCTGCGTCAGTTGCGGGGGCGGCACCGGCAGGCATGGCCGACGGAATCTCCGGGATGTGGAAGAAAGGCAGCGTCCGGCTGACGAGCGGACCGATCAGCAGCGCGAACGCCACCGTACCCAGGCCCACCGAACCGCCAAGTGCCCAGCCGGTGGCCAGGACGGCGACTTCGATTCCGCTGCGGACCGCCCACAGCCGCCAGCCGAACCGGGCGTGTATGCCGGTCATCAGCCCGTCCCGCGGCCCGGGGCCCATGCGGGCGCCGATGTAGAGTCCCGTCGCCGCGGCCAGCAGAACGAGCCCGCCGGCAAACAGGAGTATCTGCGCCCAGAGCTCCGCCGGGGCCGGGACTACGGCCAGCCCCACCTCTGCGCTGGGGCCGATGAGCAGGACGTTCAGCACGGTGCCGACTCCGGGTTTTTGCCGGATCGGGATCCACAGCAGCAGCACGGCCAGGCCAATCAGGTTGGTGACCCAGCCAAACGCGATGCCGGTCTGCAGGCTGGTGCCCTGTCCCAGGACATCCCACGGTGACAAACCGACCCCCGCCTGGAGCATCATCCCGATGGCGAATCCATACAGAAAGAGGCCAATCAAGAGCTGCGCCACCCGGCGGACAAAATTCCATGACATACGTCCAAGCCAATCGTCGAATTGGTCTTATATCAAGATGCCAATTCGAATAAGCTGGCCTGATGTTGATCCTGGGTGCGAACCGGTTGGCGGGCATGCTTGGTACCTGGCGGGCAAACGGGCCCGCCTACGCGGATCTGTCCGAACGGATTCGGTTGCTGGTCCTGGACGGGCGGCTCCCCGTGGGCGCCCGGCTGCCGGCAGAACGCGAGCTCTCCGAAAGCCTGCAGCTGTCCCGCACGACGGTCAGCGCCGCGTATGCCAGACTGCGGGATGCCGGGTATCTGGAGAGCCTGCGCGGGTCCGGCAGCGTCGTAAAAATCCCCGGGCAGCAGCCGGAACGGGCGCAGGCAGCCGGACCGGACAGCCTGGACCTCAGCAAGGCGGCTCTGCCGGCCGCACCCCAGCTGGCCGACGCCGCAGCGGCGGCACTCGGGCAGCTCCCGGGAAGGCTCACCGAACCCGGCTACGATCCCGTGGGGCTGCCCGCGCTGCGGGAAGCCATCGCGGAACGCTATGCCTTCCGCGGCCTGCCCACTGACCCCGGGCAGATCATGGTGACCATCGGTGCCCAGCACGCGGTGGCGCTGCTGTCGCGGGTATTGCTCGAACGCGGGGATACGGCCCTGCTGGAATCCCCGACTTACCCCCACGGAGCGGAAGCCATCCGGGCCGCCGGCGGACGGATCGTTCCGGTTGCCGTCACACCCCGCGATGGATGGGACACCGAGGGTCTGGCCCAGGCCTTCCGCCGGTCCCGGCCGGCCATGGCTTACCTGATGCCGGATTTCCACAACCCCACCGGGGCGGTGATGGCACCGCCGGAACGCACGGCACTGCTGGAACTCGCAGCCCGCACGGGAACGGTAGTGGTTGCAGATGAGACCATGGCCGAGCTGTCCATCGATTCCGCCGGGCCGGTCTCCCCCCTGGCCGTCCACGGGCCCGCCGTGCTGGTGGGTTCGCTCGGCAAAACGGTGTGGGGCGGGCTGCGGATCGGCTGGATCCGGGCTGAACCGGACCTCATTACCCGGCTGGTGCAGGCCCGGTTTGCCAATGACCTGGGCACCCCGGTCCTGGAGCAGCTGGTGGCCGTGCAGGCACTGGCCAAGTATGAGGAAATCCTGGCCGGGCGGCGGGAGCTGCTGCGGTCCGGCCGGGATCGGCTCGAGTCTCTGCTGGCGGCCGCGCTGCCGGAGTGGGACGTGCCGCGGGTGGCCGGGGGACTGAGCACCTGGGTGAATATTGGCCGTCCGGTCAGTTCCCAGCTCACCCTCGCGGCGCGCTCCCGCGGCCTGCTGCTGGCCGCTGGTCCGGTCTTCGGGAGCGACGGCGTGTTTGAACGTTTCCTCCGCCTGCCGATCAGCTACGGAGCGCCGGAAACCACCCGGGCCGTGGAAGTGCTGGCGGATGCCTGGGCGGGGCTGGGTAAAAGCCCGGCACCGCCGTCGTACCAGCCTGCCGTGGTGTGACCGCCCGCCGGGTGTCCGGTATCCGTAAGCTACGGGGTCAGCTTCAGCACGGCGTCAGCCGTGTGGGCGCGGGCCGCTACCAGGTCCGCGTTCATCTGGTCGCTTCCCTGCGCCCAGCGCCGGGCCTCCTCCGGGGATTTCCCGAAAGCCGCGTGCCGCGCAGCAAGCCGTTGCATCCGGACAGGTTCCGCCAGCGAGAGGTACCAGACGGCGTCGAGCTGTTTTCGCGCTTCCGGCCAGGAACCGCTGTCCTGGAGCAGGTAGTTCCCCTCCGTAATCACCAGCGGTACGTCGGGCCGCACAGGCACCGCCGAGCCGATCGGCTCCTCCAGGGTGCGGTCGAATTCCGGCGCGTAGATCACGGGATCTCCGGGTTCCTGCCGCTTCAGGCGGCACAGCAGAGCCGCGTAGCCGCCGTCGTCGAACGTGTCGATGGCGCCTTTGCGCGTTTGCCGGCCAAGCTGGCCCAGAATTCGGTTCGCCAGGTGGAAACCATCCATGGACACGACGACGGCGAGTTCCGGTCCCAGCGCGGAGGCCAGCGCAGCGGCCAGGGTGGATTTCCCCGCGCCGGGCGGGCCGGTGATCCCGAGGATGCGCCGGGGGCCAGCGGCGAGGGCGCGGGCTTCCGCGGTGAGGTCGGCGAGGGTGCGTTCGAGAATCTGCATGCAGGCCCTAAATGGCGTCCGTCGAGTCCCGCACGACCAGCTCCGGCTGGAAGGTGACGTGGCGGTGGTGGTGGTCCTCGGACAGCTCATCTTCCAGCAGTTCCACCGCGGTCCGCCCGATCAGCCGCGCCGGCTGCCGGATGGAGGACAGCGGAACGACGGCGGAGGGCGCAAAATCGATGTCGTCATAGCCGATCAGGGCGATGTCTTCCGGCACCCGGAGCCGGTGGTCGAAGACGAATGCCTGCAGCAGTCCGATTGCGAGCAGGTCATTGGCCGCGAACACACCCGTTGGGCGTTCGGCGGCAGGCCTGTGCAGCAGTTCCTCGCCCACGCGCCGGCCCTCCAGCACGGTCAAGGCCGCGGTGCCAACGACGTCCAGCGTGGCACCGGGTACGGTGTCGACGGCGGCCCGGGCGCCGGCCTGCCGGTCCGTCACCTGGTGCAGGCCCGCCGGGCCGCCTACGAAGGTGATGTTCCGGGCACCGCCGGCCAGCAGGTGTGCCACTGCCATCCGGCCGCCTTCGACGTCGTCGACGGCCAGGGAGCAGTACTGGGAAGCGGGAGCCCGCTCGTCCACCAGCACCACCGGGGTGCCGCGGGAGCGCAGCCGCTCCACCCGCCGGAGGTCGTCAGACTGCGGGGTGATGAGCACCCCGCGCACCCGTTGTTCCTCGAACAGATCCAGGTAGACCTGTTCCCGGCTGCGGGAGAGCCCGGAGTTGCCGACGATTACGGCCTGGCCGTGATCGTCCGCGGCGGCTTCGGCTCCGCGGGCGATTTCGTTGTAGAACGGGTTGCCGGTGTCCTGCACCACCAGCCCGATGGTCCGGGAGCGGCCGGCCTTGAGCTGCCGGGCGACGTCGTTGCGGACGTATCCCAGCTGGTCGATGGCCTTCAGGACCCGGCGGCGGCGGTCCTCGGAGACCACCTCGGGGCGGTTGATCACGTTGGAGACGGTGCCGATTGATACCTGGGCTTCCCGGGCGACGTCCTTGATGCTCACCGGGAATCTGGCCATGCTCTCTTCACTTCCGTCCGGACGGGTCCACTGCTCTGGGGGCGCAGCCACCGGAGCGCCGGGCCCGCGGGCAGGGTCTTATTGTAAGCAGAATGTCCTTTTGGCTGACCCGGCCAGCGCCGGCGGCTACGGAAGCCCGGTGGCTACGGAACCCCGGCGGCTACGGAAGCCCGGTGGCTACGGAACCCCGGCGGCTACGGAAGCCCGGCGGCGACCCGCGGCTCGTAGCGGACCGGTTCGAACGTTTGGGCCACCAGGCGGCGCAGCTCCTCCAGTCCTCCCGAGACCAGGCCGGCGGCCCGGGCCTGGACCAGCACGTTGCCAATGGCGGTGGCCTCCACCGGCCCGGCGAACACCGTGCGGCCGGTCCGGTCGGCGGTGAGCTGGCAGAGCAGGGTGTTCTGCGATCCGCCGCCCACCACGTGCACGGTGCGGATACTGCGCCCGGTGAGCCGCTCAATCTGCTCGATGACATCCGCGTACGCGGCCGCCAGGGACTCCAGGATGGACCGGACCGTCTCAGCCCGCCCGCGCGGCGGCTGCAGCCCCCGCTCCTGGCACCAGGCGGCGATCCGCGCCGGCATGTCGCCGGGCGCCGTGAAGCGCTCGTCCTGCACATCAAACACCGGTACGGGGGCGGTGACGGCCGCCGCCTGGCTGATCAGCCCGGCGAGGTTGCTGGTGTGCTGGGCGTCGGTGGCCCCGGGGCCGTCCCACGTGCGGATGGACTCGGAGAGCAGCCACAGCCCGGACACGTTCTTCAGGTACCGGATCCGTCCGTCCACGCCGCCTTCATTGGTGAAGTTGGCGGCCTGGCTTTCGGCAGTGAGCACCGGGCTGGGCAGCTCGACGCCAACCAGGGACCAGGTGCCGGAGGAAATGAACGCTGCGTCCTCATCCGCGAAGGGCACGGCGACGACGGCGGAGGCGGTGTCGTGCGAGCCTACGGCCGTGACCGGCAGACCTGCCGGGACACCCAGCTCCGCCGCCACTGCGGGCAGCAGGCCGCCGATCCGCTCACCCGGGGCGATCAGCGGGGCGAACAGATCGCCCGCCAGCCCGAGCCGGGCCATCAGCTCCGTATCCCACTGCCGGGTGCGGGCATCCAGCAGCCCGGTGGTCGCAGCGTTGGTCTCCTCGGTCACCTGCCGGCCGGTGAGCCAGTAGGCGATGAGGTCCGGGACCAGCAGTGCCCGGTCCGCCATGTCCAGGTCACCGCGCTGCCGGTCCACGGCCAGCTGGAACACCGTGTTGAAGGGGAGGTGCTGCAGCCCGCTGCGGGAGTAGAGCTCTTCCGGGGACAGGGCCGCGTGGACGGCATGCACCCCGGCAGCGGTGCGTTCGTCCCGGTAGTGGTAGGGCAGGCCCAGCAGCTTCCCGCCGCGCAGCAGCCCGTAGTCCACGGCCCAGGAGTCGACGCCGATGGAACGGACACCGGGTTCCTCCCGGAACGCCTGGGCGAGCCCGGCGGACAGGGACCGGTAGAGCTCGGTGATGTTCCAGTGCAGCCCGGGCCCGTCCCCCTCATGCAGCCGGACCGGCTGGTTGGGGAAGCGGGCCACATGCCGCATCCGGATCCGGCCGCCGGACACCCCGCCGAGGATGACGCGGCCGCTGGTCGCCCCAAGATCGACGGCTGCCACCGCTGCCGCTGTCGCTGTCGCCACGTGTTTGTCCTTTCGCTGCCCGCCGCGCCGCTTAGCGCAGGAACGCTGCGGCGACGCCGGCGTCAACCGGGATGTGCAGGCCGGTGGTGTGGGAAAGATCGGAGCTGGTCAGGACCGCGGCGGCGTTGGCCACGTTCTCCGGCAGCACCTCGCGCTTGAGCAGGGTGCGCTGGGCGTAGAACTTGCCCAGCTCATCCTCGGGCACGCCGTAAACCGCGGCGCGCTTGGCACCCCAGCCGCCGGCAAAAATACCGGAGCCGCGGACCACGCCGTCGGGGTTGATGCCGTTGACCTTGATGCCGTGCTCACCCAGTTCCGCGGCCAGCAGGCGCACCTGGTGGGCCTGGTCGGCCTTGACGGCGGAGTAGGCAATGTTGTTGGGTCCGGCGAAGACGGAGTTCTTCGAGGAGATGTACAGGATGTCCCCGCCCATTTCCTGGGCGATCATGGCCTTGGCAGCGGCCTTGGCGACCAGGAAGGAGCCCTTGGCCATCACGTCGTGCTGCAGGTCCCAGTCCTTTTCCGTGGTTTCCAGCAGCGGCTTGGAGATGGACAGGCCGGCGTTGTTCACCACCAGGTCAATGCCGCCGAAGGCCAGCACGGTGGCGTCGATGGCAGCGGCGACCTGCCCGGCGTCGGTCACGTCGGCGCGGACGCCGATGGCCACGTCGGAGCCGCCCAGCTCGGCGGCCACCTGTTCGGCGGCTTCCAGGTTGAGGTCGGCGATCACCACGCAGGCGCCTTCTGCTGCCAGGCGGGTGGCGATGGCCTTGCCGATGCCCGACGCCGCGCCGGTTACCAGTGCGATGCGGGTGGCGTGGCTGCGCGGCTTGGGCATGCGGGCCAGCTTGGCTTCCTCCAACGCCCAGTATTCGATCCGGAATTTCTCCGATTCGTCGATCGGGGCGTAGCTGGAGATGCCTTCGGCCCCGCGCATCACGTTGATGGCGTTGAGGTAGAACTCGCCGGCCACGCGTGCGGTCTGCTTGTCCTTGCCCCAGGAGAACATACCGACGCCGGGTACCAGCACGATTGCCGGGTCAGCGCCGCGCATGGCCGGGGAGCCGGCGTCGGCATGCCGTTCGTAGTAGGCCTGGTAGTCGGCGCGGTAGGCCTCGTGCAGCTCCTTCAGGCGGGCGGTGCAGTCTTCGACGGGTGCGTCGGCCGGCAGGTCCAGGACCAGCGGCTTGACCTTGGTGCGCAGGAAGTGGTCCGGGCAGGAGGTGCCCAGGGCAGCCAGCCGGGGGTGCTCAGTGGAGGCGAGGAACTCCAGGACCCGCGGATCGTCCATGTAGTGGCCAACCTGCGGGCGGTCGTGCGAGGCCAGGCCGCGGATCACCGGGGCCAGGGCGGCTGCCTTGGCGTGCCGCTCGGCCTCGGGCAGCGCCGCATATCCGGCGAGAGCCGGGCCGAAGGGCTCGGCCTTGGAGTGTTCGGCGATGTAGGCCTCGGCCGTGTCGATGATCCACCGGGAGTTCGCCTCGGCTTCGCCGCTGCTCGCGCCCCAGGCGGTGATGCCGTGCCCGCCCAGGATGGTGCCGACCGCGGCGGGGTTGGCTTCCTTGATGGCGGCGATGTCCAGACCCAGCTGGAAGCCGGGGCGGCGCCAGGGCACCCACACCACCTTGTCGCCGAAGATCTTCGCGGTGAGTTCCTCGCCGTCGGCCGCCGTGGCGACGGCGATGCCGGAATCCGGGTGCAGGTGATCCACGTGCGCGGCGTCGACCAGCCCGTGCATGGCGGTATCGATTGACGGCGCCGCACCGCCCTTGCCGTGCAGGCAGTAGTCGAAGGCCGCGACCATCTCGTCCTCGTGCTCCACGCCGCGGTAGACGCCCTTCAGCGCCCGCACCCGGTCCATCCGCAGTACGGCCAGGCCCTGCTCGGTGAGGGTGCCGAGGTCCCCGCCGGAGCCCTTGACCCACAGCAGCTCGACGTCTTCACCGGTCACCGGATCCGCCGCGGTGCCCTTGGCGGAGGTGTTGCCGCCGGCGTAGTTGGTGTTCTTCGGGTCCGAGCCAAGCCGGTTGGAACGGGCGATGAGGTCGGCTACGACGGTCTGCTGGCCGGTCGTCGGGGTGCTGGCGGGGGCGTTCATGCGGAGGTCTCCTCGGGGAGTGGACGGAATCTGTGGGTCAGGGGGCAGGCGCAGGGCGGGCGGGCTCAGGAACCCCAGGAAGCCTGGGTGCCGCCGACGCGCTCTTCATTGATGCGCTGCTGGTATCCGGAGGCGGCGTAGGCGGCCATCGGGTCGCCCGGCAGTCCGCGGGATTCACGCCAGGCCGCCAGCTGCGGGCGGACATCGGTGTAGAAGGCGTCCATCAGGACCTGGTGGGCACCGAGCACGTCACCGGCGGTCTGGGCTGCGGCCAAGGCTTCGCCGTCGATCAGCAGGGCGCGGGCCGTCATTTCCTGAACGTTGAGCACCGAGCGGATCTGGCCGGGGATCTTCTCTTCGATGTTGTGGCACTGGTCGAGCATGAAGGCCACACCGGTTTCGGGGTCCAGTCCGCCGCCGCGCACCACCTCGACCATGATCCGGAAGAGCTGGAAGGGATCCGCGGCACCGACGATCAGGTCGTCGTCGGCGTAGTTGCGGGAGTTGAAATCGAAGGAACCGAGCTTGCCCAGGCGCAGCAGCTGCATCACGATGAACTCGATGTTGGTCCCCGGCGCGTGGTGCCCGGTGTCGAGGCAGACCATGGCCTTCTCGCCGAGGGCGGCAACCTGGGTGTAGGCCGTGCCCCAGTCCGGCACGTCGGTGTGATAAAACGCCGGCTCGAAGAACTTGTACTCGAGCACCAGCCGCTGCTCGGCGCCCAGCTGGGCGTAGATCTCGGCCAGCGACTCGGCGAGCCGGTCCTGGCGTCCGCGCATGTCCTGCTGGCCGGCGTAGTTGGTGCCGTCGGCGAGCCAGATCTTCAGGTCCCGGGACCCGGTGGCATTCATGATCTCCAGGCACTCCAGGTGGTGGTCGATCGCCTTGCGGCGCACCCCCGGATCGGTGTGGGTCAGGGAGCCGAACTTGTACTCCTCGTCCTGGAAGGTGTTGGAGTTGATGGTGCCCAGTGACACGCCCTGGTCTGCGGCGTAGCGGGCGAGGGCGGTGTAGTCGTCCACCTTGTCCCAGGGGATGTGGAGCGCGACGGCGGGAGCCAGTCCGGTGAAGCGGTGGACCTGGGCGGCGTCGGCAATCTTTTCCTCCACCGTGCGCGGCGTTCCCGGCGTGGAGAAGACCTTGAACCGGGTTCCGGAGTTCCCGAAGGCCCAGGACGGAAGCTCAATGGCCTGGGCGGCCAGCTGGGGGGCGATGTCGTCGAATACAGGCATGTGCGTCACTTCTCTGTGGGTAGCCGGCGGGCGGCGCCGGTTAAACCTGGACACCGCTTTTGAATCGTTTCACTAAACTAAGCCGCAAAGTCGTATGCGGTCAAACCTGCCTTCCGCGGCTGCATGGAATATCCGCTCCCAGTCGACTTGAAACGTCTCAAATTTTGGGTACGATAAGTCCGGCACTGGATGAGATCCCCCTCACAGACCGGCCCTCACGGCTACTCCGCGAGCGGCCGTCCCCGCTGCCGCCACAGGTGCGAAGGTCCGCCCGGACCCGCCACATTACGAAGGAGTGATGAATGGGCTCTTCCCCACCCACGGGTGAGCTGCAGGAGCTGGTCCGGCTTCCCGCGGAGACCACCCGCACCCGCCGGTGCTTCCTGCTGCACATCCGTCCGGAGCGGCTGGCCGAGTACGTCGAGGTCCACCAGCGGGTCTGGCCGGAAATGCTGGATGCGCTGCGGGAAACCGGCTGGCGGAACTACTCGCTGTTCCTCCGCCCGGAGGACGGCCTGGTTGTGGGCTATTTCGAGGCGGAAGACGCCGCTGCAACCCAGCAGCTGATGGACGCCCACCCGGTCAACACCCGGTGGCAGTCCGAGATGGCCCAGTACTTCGTCGAGGGCACCTCCCCGCAGACGCTGACGCAGTACTTCCACCTCTCCTGAACCCGTTTTATCCCGGGCACAGCCGTGCCCGCTTCTCAGCACCTTCTTCACCGTTGCAGAAAGGCTCGCCATGAGCACCCCCAAGCTCAAGCTCGGCGGATGGAAAGCCACCATCGCCGTGTCCATGTCCAACTACATCGAGGCCGGCTCCATCATCGCCCTGGCCACCAGCCTCACCCTCTGGCAGGAATACTTCGGGTTCACCAACCTCGTCGTCGGACTGGTCGCGGCGCTGAGTGCCAACGCATTCGGCGCCGCTGTCGGCGCCCTCATCGGCGGCCCCCTGGGGGACCGGTACGGGCGCAAGTTCATCTACACCTATGACCTGATCCTGTACATGTTCGGAACCCTGCTGGTCATCTTCGCCGTGGCACCGTGGATGCTGATCGCCGGCGTCATCCTGACCGGCATCGCCGTCGGCGCCGGCGTACCGGTCGCCTGGACCTACATTGCGGAGGAAGCCCCCGCGGAACACCGCGCCAAGCATGTGGGCACCGCCCAGCTCGCCTGGTCGCTCGGCCCGGCCCTGGTGTTCCTGTTCGCCACGCTCGTGGTTCCGCTGGGCCTGACCGGCAGCCGGATCATCTTCGCGCACCTGTTCGTCGTCGCCCTGGTTACCTGGTGGATCCGCCGCGGCCTGTCCGAGTCGGCTACCTGGAAGAAGTCCGACGAAGAGCGCCGAACCGCCGAGGCCGGCGGAGTGAAGCGCCGCAACTACCGTGAACTGCTCACCAGCGCCACCAACCTCAAAGCACTGCTGTTCCTGACCGGCGTCTACGCGCTCTGGAACCTGGTGGCCGGGCAGATGGGCATCTTCATGCCGCGCGTCTACGAGACCGCCGGCGTCGAATCCGCAACGCAGCAGAACCTGCTGCAGGTGCTGCTGTGGACCCTGACCGTGGCAGCCACCTACTTCGGCTTTATGAAGTACGGCGACCGGGTGGACCGCCGGGTGCTTTACGGCATCGGCGCCGTGCTCGGCATCATTGCCTGGCTGCTGCTGGTCTTCGCCCACGTCACCATGCCGGTGCTGATCGTGTTCGCTGCCCTCTGGGGTATCTCGGCCGGCATCGGTGCCCAGGCCTTCTATGCCCTGTGGGCCGCGGAGATGTTCCCGACCCGCCTCCGGGCCAGTGCCCAGGGCGTGCTGTTCTTCGTGGCGCGCATCGTCGTCGGCCTGCTCAGCTACTGGTTCCCGACGCTGCTGGCCGAACGCGGCGTGCCGTTCGTCGGCATGATCATGATCGGAGCCCTCGTGGCCGCCATGCTCATCGGTGTCCTCTGGGCCCCGAATACCCGGGGCAAGAGCCTGGAGGACATCGAAACCGAACGTTACGGGCGGGCTCCCGAGGTGATCAAGCAGGACGCAGTCTAGGCTCAGGTGTCCCGGAGGCTCAGCGCTCCGCAAAACACATCAGAACGGTGAAGGCCTCCGGCCCGGTCCGGGTGCAGACCCGGACCGGATGCCGGGGGCCTTTCCGCGTGGGCTGCCGCTGCAGGACGGCTGCAACAATGGGGCGCATGACCCTGCACCGATATCCGGTCCGCCGTTTGGAGGAGGACCCCGCGCACCCGCTGGACCGCAGTCTCTGGCCGGCGGCGCTGCCGGCCGTCGCACAGGTCCTGGACCGGGGGCTGGACCTGGGCCCGGCGACCATCCTTGTGGGCGAGAACGGATCGGGGAAATCAACCCTCGTGGAGGCGGCCGCGCTCGCCTACGGATTGTCCGCCGAGGGCGGATCGACCGGCGCGCGGCACACCACCCGGTCCACGGAATCCATCCTGGCCGATCATCTGAAACTGGTCAGGAACGCGGGGGCCACCCGCCGCGGATACTTTCTGCGGGCCGAGACGATGCACGGCTTCTTTACCTATCTGGAGGAGAACCCGAGGACCGTCGGACCGCCCGATCTCGGGTTCCATGACATGTCCCACGGAGAGTCGTTTTTGGCGCTCACCGCAGACCGGTTCCGGGGCCGCGGGCTGTGGGTGCTGGATGAACCGGAATCGGCGCTGTCCTTCTCGGGGTGCCTCAGCCTGCTCTCAGTGCTTAAAGGACTGCTGGCGGACGGTAGATCACAGGTCATCATGTCCACCCACTCGCCGCTGCTCGCTGCGCTGCCCGGTGCGGAGATCCTGGAGCTGGGATCCTGGGGACTGCGGCACCGGGACTGGGAGGACCTTGACCTCGTGAGCAACTGGCGCTCTTTCCTCGGCTCCCCGCAGCGGTATCTGCGGCACCTCTAATGCCGCAAACCGTGACTTCCCTGCCGCAGGGTAGTTGGATGTGCAGGAACGGCTGTTGTACAGGGGTGCACCGCACCCTGCGGCCGGTGATGAGGAGGGTCCATGGGACGGGTCAGCGGCAAAACAGCAGTGGTCAGCGGGGGAGCCCGGGGAATCGGGGCGGCGGTGGTGCGCCGTCTCACGGAGGAGGGCGCGCAGGTGGTCATTGGAGACCTGCTCGACGACGGCGGCCGGGCCCTGGCGGAGAGCATTGGGGCGGCCGCGGCCTATGTTCCTCTGGACGTCACCCGCCCCGAGGACTGGGCCGCTGCCATCCGGGAAGCCGAGGAACGGTTTGGCGGCGTGGATGTGCTGGTAAACAATGCCGGGATCGCGGACTTTGGCAGCATTGAGGATTACACGCTGGAGCAGTGGAACACCATCATCGCGGTGAACCTCACCGGGGTTTTTCTGGGCATCAAGGCTGCCGTCGAACCGATGAAACGCTCCCGTGGGGCCTCCATTATTAACATTTCCTCCACAGCGGGGCTGCAGGGCTACCAGAATCTCCCCGGCTACACCGCCGCGAAGTACGGCGTGCGCGGGCTCACGAAGTCTGTTGCGATTGACCTGGGTCCGTACAACATCCGGGTTAACTCGGTGCACCCCGGTGCCGTGCGGACCCCCATGACCGGGGGACTGGAAATAGGGCAGGAGCACGTGGCGCTGCACCGGATGGGGGAGCCGGAGGAGATAGCGGACCTGGTCCTGTTTCTGGCCAGCGATGAATCCAGCTTTTCCACCGGCGCCGAATTTGTGGCTGACGGCGGGGAAACGGCCGGTCTGGCCCACTACGAAGTGGCAGAGCTGGGCTCGGAGCCGGACCGCGCGCCCTCCGCTCCCACCGCGCCGGCAGCTCCGCCGCCGCCCGCTGACCCGGACCTGCCGACAATGTGAGAGCTCCGGCGCGTGGCCGGTGCAAGGGGCTTGTGCCCTACGCGTCCTGCCGCTCGAGCTCGCCGGAACGGGTGTCCTTCGGTTCGGTGAACACGACGTACCTGTAGGCGAAGTACCGGAAGACGTTGCCCAGCAGGACACCGATGACGTTCCCGGAGACGTTGTCCGCGAACTGGCTGTCGAAGCCGAGGAGGTAGTGGGAGACGTACAGGCAGCCGGCCGCGATGGCCAGGCCCACCAGGTTGGTCAGGCCGAAAAGCACTGTCTCGGCCGTGACGCTGCGGCCCCGGGTGCGCCGGAAGGTGAGGTAGCGGCTGCCCAGCCAGGAGATGGTTGTCGCCACCGCCACGGAGACAACCTTCGAGGTGATGGGATTGTCCTGCAGGACAGTGGCTGAGAGCAGATTAAACAGCCCGATGTCTACCAGGAAGGCGACGGTGCCAACCAGGGAAAACGACCCCAGTCTCCGGAGGATTTTCCGGGAAGTCGAAATGCCGTTCATTCTGCTACCAGTTCTTTTCCCAGGACAAGCCGCAAAGGGCTGCGCCATGACGGGCCACAGTCCTCACTGCACGCCACGGAACCACACACCGGGGTTCATAGTGGATGTTTCCACATCCAGACAAGGTGGACAAAATCGGTTGTCCCCTGCCCGGTCCACTGCGGTCAGCCCGCCGCCGGCAGGCGGACTGTAAACACCGTGCCCCGGCCCGCCTCGCTGGTGAGCGTGATCACTCCCTGATGGGCCTCGACGATGTTCTTGCTGATGACCAGCCCTAGACCGACGCCTGGAATCGCCGCCTTACGGCTGGTTCCGGACCGGAAGAACTTCGTGAAAACCTCACTCTGCTCGGCCGCCGTCATGCCGATCCCGGTATCGGCCACCTGGAAGTGCACGCTGTCGCTGGTTGACCACGCGCTCACGGTGACCCGGCCGCCGTCGGGCGAGTATTTCACCGCGTTGGACAGCAAGTTATCGATCACCTGCCCAATCCGCTGGGGATCCACGAATGCCGGCAGCTGCGCGGGGAAATCGGAAACGAGCTTGACCTTGCTGATTTCCGCCCGGGGAGCCGCCGAGGTGATGGAGCTTCGGAGCAGCTCGGCAAGATCGGCGCTCTTCTGCTTAATGCTGCTGGGGCCGGCGGCGGCAGAGAGCAGGTCGGAGACCAGTTCGAGCAGCTTCTCAGAGTTCCGCAAGGCGATCTT
The DNA here is from genome assembly GCF_014836775.1 of Arthrobacter gallicola. GTDB lineage: Bacteria > Actinomycetota > Actinomycetes > Actinomycetales > Micrococcaceae > Arthrobacter_B > Arthrobacter_B gallicola. The sequence goes on along the minus strand of NZ_JACSQD010000002.1, from coordinate 10,952 downwards.
CAGTGAGGTGGCCACATGCGCCGGGATCTCTGTCTCGTCCTCCAGCGCAAGGTCCAGGTAGCCCATGATCGAGGTCAGCGGAGTGCGGAGCTCATGGGAGACGTTGGCCACGAAGTCTTCCTTGGCGGCGACGGCGTTCACCAGCCCGGTGACGTCGGAAAAGGCGATCACCGACCCCTGAAAGCCGCCGTGCCGCTGCACGGACCTGGCGGTGACGCTGAAGGCCCGCTGCTGATCGCCGGTTCCAAACCAGACCAGCTGGTCGGAAAAAGACTGTCCCTGCACCGTGCGGCGCACCGGACGCAGCTCCGGCGGCAGCGGCGTCACGCGGTCCGGACCGAAGATCAAAAGTTCACACTCGTTGGCCTGCGTGGTTCCCGGCGGCTGCGCACGCCGCTGGATAAACCGCTGCCGTGAGTTGGTGAGGATGACATTGCCGTCCTCATCCACCACCGAGACGCCAACCTCCACGGTGTCCAGCACGGTTTGGAGCAGGGACTCCTTGCGCCGGCTCTCCGCGAGGCTTTCCTGCAGGATCCGGTCCTTCTCCTGCAGGGCGGCCTGCTTCTCCAGCACGTCGGCTTCCGCGCTGGCGCGTGCGGCTTCGGCTTTCTCGGCAGCCCGGAGGGCAGCAACCAGCTCCCGCTCGTAGAGGCGGCGTTCCTGAGCGTTGAACACCACCACCCGGTCCAGTGCCGGCCGGGTTCCCTCCGCCGGCTGCCGCGTCGCGGAGAGGAGGGCCGGGAGTCGGGTGCCGTCGGCGCTGACGAAGTCCACCGCCAGTTCGGCGAAGGAACGGCCGACGCCGAGCTGCGGCAGAGCATGGGTGGAGTAGACAATCCGGTCACCCATCGGGAGCAGGGACAGGATGCTGACGCCGATGAGTTCTTCGCGGCTGCGGCTGATCCAGTTGGCAAAAGTCAGGTTGGCTTCGGTGATAGTTCCGTCTTCAAGCGTGACGATATATCCCGCCGGCGACCGGTGGAACAGCTCCCGGTAATCCAGTTCGACGGCGGGGGTGGCGAATCCCGTGTCCGGGAAAGCTTCCGTCACGCCGCCGGAACCCGGGCGAGATAGGACAGGATGGCCTCCGCGGTTTCCTCCGGCGCGCTGACATGCGGAAGATGTCCGGTGGCCTTCAGCTGCACCAGGGTGCTGGAGGCGATGCGTTCCTGGGTGTAGGACCCGATGTGCGGCGGAGCGAGCAGATCCTCCGAGCACTGCAGGACAAGCGTGGGCACCTTCACCTCCGTCAGCAGGGCGCGGACGTCGGAGCAGAAGGAGACCCGGGCGAAGCCGGGGGCGATGGTCGGATCCAACCTGCAGAAGCTGCCTTCGAGCTCATCGTGCAGCTCAGGCTTCTCCGGGTTGCCCATGATGACTGGGGCCATGGCGGCAGCCCAGACGATGTAGTTTGCCTCAAGGGAGACCAGCAGATCGTCAATGTCGGCTGCGGAAAAGCCGCCCTGGTAACCGTCTTCGGGACGGTCCATGTAGCTGGGGGATGACGCCAGGAGCACAAGGTTCGCGAAGTGGTGCGGAGCGGTGGCACCGGCGACCACCGCCATCATCGCACTGACGCTGTGGCCCACGAAGGTTGCGTCCCGCAGCTCCAGCTCGGCACAGATTTCCAGCAGGTCGCTGACATAACCGTCCAGGGACGAGTACTTGGTCGGGTCGTACGCTGCCTTGTCGGAATCCCCGGAACCGACGTGGTCGAAGACGATGACCCGGTACTTGTCCGTGAAATGCGGAACGATCCGGCGCCACATGGCCTGGTCACAGCCGAAACCGTGGCCGAAGATCACTGCCGGACCCGTCTCGTTGCCTAGGATTCGGACATTGTTGCGGGTGAGAACGTCAGTCGTCATGGGACGGCGGCCTTTTTGCTCGGTTACGGGGTGGGTGGTGCTGGTGTGAACTTTACCGCCACCTGCGTACCGTTCCTGAACCCCGGGTCCGCGCGCCATCCGCTGATTGTGGCCCGGCCGGAAAACCGTTTGGGCTAGCGGGTGGTGAAGCGCAGTTCGGCTGCGCCGCCGTTGAACTGTGTGGTGCCGGTCAGGTGCATGCGGCCGGTCGGCGCAGTGACTGGCAGCAGCCGGCGTCCGGAGCCCAGTGCCACCGGCATGTACGTGATCCACAGTTCATCCAGCAGCCCGGCCTCCAGGAACTGGGCGGCAACATTGCCTCCGCCAACGATCCAGATGTTCCTGTCCTCCGCCAGTGCCGCAGCCTGGTCCAGGGCGGCCTGCACATCCCCGCGGACAAAACGGACGCCGCTGCCGGGCGGCGGCTGGAGGTTCCGGTGGGTCAGCACCAGGCAGGGGAGGGTGCCGTAATCCCAGGTGTCCGGCTGTTCAGCCCGGACCCACGCATAGGTTTCCGCACCCATGATGATGCCTCCAATACCGGACATAAACCGGTCATAGTGCTCCTGGAACGGCTCAAAGCCAAAGGACAGGAGCCAGTCCAGGTTGTTGTCCTCGGTGGCAATAAAGCCATCCAGCGACGAAGCGACGTAGTAGATGACTTTAGCCATACGTTGAGGATAAGGGGCAGGGATGTCCAGGCATCAGGCGGGTGGCCTCCGGAGGGCAGGGATGCCCCAATTCAGTGCGGGAAGCCCTGCCATTTATATGCATCTGCATGTATTATGGGAGGAACAGCAGGAGCAGGGGAAGGATGGCAGGGGTATGAGCAATACCGAAATGGCTCCGGTGGAGGTTGAATGCGCTGCCGCGCCCGCCGTTTCTGCCATTGAAATCCATCCGCCGCGCAACGTTCCGCTGGGTGGCCCGCGGGCCATGCCGGTCCGCCGCACCCTGCCGCAGCGCAGCCGCAGCCTGATTGGCGCCTGGTGCTTTGTGGACCACTACGGGCCCGACGACGTCGCCCTGACCGGCGGCATGGTGGTTCCGCCCCACCCGCACACCGGGCTGCAGACCGTGAGCTGGCTTTTCACCGGCGAGATCGAGCACCGCGACAGCACCGGCGCCCACGCCATGGTGCGTCCGGGGGAGCTGAACCTGATGACCGCCGGCAGCGGCATTGCGCATTCCGAAGTCTCGACCGCGGAGGTCAGCATCCTGCACGGGGTCCAGCTCTGGCTTGCGCTGCCGGAGGCAGCGCGCAGCACGGAACCGCGGTTCGAACACTATGTCCCGGATGCCGTCCGCGGACCCGGCTGGGAGCTGCGGGTTTTCCTGGGTGCGCTCGCCGGCTCCGAATCGCCGGTGCGGACCCACTCACCGATTCTGGGTGCCGAGCTGCTCCTGGAGCCCGGAGCCGTGGTGGAGCTCGACGCCGACCCGCGGTTTGAATACGGCCTGCTCGCGGACACGGGGGCGCTTCAATTCCAGGGTGCCGCCGTCGCCCAGTCCGAGCTGGCCTACCTGGCTCCGGGGAGCGGGACGCTGCGGATCAACGCACCCGCGGATGCGCCGGCCCGGGCCGTGCTCATCGGCGGCGAGCCGCTGGGTGAGACGATTGTTATGTGGTGGAACTTCATCGGCCGCAGCCATGAGGAGATCGTCCAGTACCGCCGCGACTGGCAGCAGCACATCGGCGCCGAGAACCATGCCGGCGCCGCAGCTGCCGGTCCAAGCCGGTTCGCCGCCGTTCCGCAGGATCCGCTGCCTCCGCTGCCCGCTCCGGCCCTGCCCAATGCCCGGCTCCGGCCGCGCCGCTGATCCGAAAGGCCCAGAACGAATGCAGATTCAGAACAACCCGGCGCAGCTGCGCTATGAAGTGCTTGACGACGGCGGGTCGGTCGCCGGATTCGCGGCCTACCGCAACCGTGCCGGCAGCCGCATTTTTGTGCACACCGAGGTGGACGACGCCTACGCCGGCCAGGGGGTGGCGGCCAGGCTGGCCCGCTACGCCGTCGAGGACGTCCGTGATGCGGGCCTGCGGCTGGTGCCGTACTGCCCCTACATCGCCGGCTGGCTGAAGCGGCACCCGGAGTACGGCGGCATTGTTGACTGGCCGGCAGCCGAACCTTCGGTGACAGATCCGGTGGGCCAGGCATGAGCGGCAACAGGGTCTTTATCGACAAACAGAACCGGCCGGTTTACCAGGCGCTGGCTGCCACCGCGTCAGCGGTCCGGGCGGCGGCGCAGGAAGCGGGGCTGGACCGGATCGTGATGGAGCTGGTTAATCTGCGCGTTTCACAGCTCAACGGCTGCGCCTACTGCCTGGACCTGCACACCCGGCAGGCACTGGACGAAGGGGAGACACCGCAGCGGCTGTCCGTGCTGCCGGCGTGGCGGGATACCGCGCTGTTCACGGACACCGAGCGGGCGGCGCTGGGTCTGGCGGAGGCGCTGACGCTGCTGCCTGACGGGGAGCACCGCGAGGAGATCTTCGCCAAATACCAGGCGCTGCTCAGCGTGGAGCAGTTCTCCGTCCTGAGCTGGGCGGTGGTGACGATGAACGCCTTCAACCGGGTCTCCATCATCAGCGGGCATCCGGTCAAGGCGCGCTGAGCACAGCTGCCCGGGCTGAGTCTGGCCGCCGCTCCTGCCCGCTGGGTGCGCAGCTATGGTGACTTCGCGGCGGATTTGGTCGCCTTTTCTGCGCACCGGCTGCCGGTCGACGTGCTGTATCCCGCCTTATCTGCACACCCACGCGGCCGCTCGCGCTGAAACTCGTCCCCGCGGCCGCCCGGGTAGGGATGCTGCCGTCGGCCGCTGTTCCTACCCGCTGGGTGCGCAGATATGGTGACTTCGCGGCGGATTTGGTCGCCTTTTCTGCGCACCGGCTGCCGGTCGACGTGCTGTATCCCGCCTTATC
>NZ_JACSQD010000002.1:0-6058 GCF_014836775.1 Arthrobacter gallicola | reverse complement strand
TGCGCGGTAACTCCTCAATTCCGCCTCCTCCGCGGACGTGCCATAGTGGAAGAACCATAAGCATGCTGACTACAGGAGGTCCCATGGGAGAGCGGCTCGTTGCTGACCTGATTGTCGAACGGCTCCAGGCCTGGGGAGTGCAGCGGATTTTTGGCTACAGCGGCGACGGCATCAATACCGTCCTTGGCGCACTCCGCCGGTCCGGAACGCCCCGGTTCGTTCAGGCCCGGCATGAAGAGAACGCCGCGTTTATGGCCGTGGGGCATGCCAAGTACACCGGTGAAGTCGGGGTGGTGCTTTCCACCCAGGGTCCGGGGGCGGTTCACCTGCTCAACGGCCTCTATGACGCGAAGCTGGACAGCGTCCCGGTGGTCGCCATCATTGGCCAGCAGTCCCGCACCGTGCTCGGCTCGGCCTACATGCAGGAAGTTGACCTGCTGAACCTCACCCGCGACGTCGCGTCCTCCTTCCGCCAGCAGGTCAACAGCCCGGAGCAGCTGCCCCTGGTACTGGACCGGGCGTTCAAGGCCGCGCTCGCGGACCGGGCTCCCGCCGTCGTCATCATCCCGCATGACATTCAGCAGGCTCCGGCGCCGGAGCTGGAGCAGGAACACGGCGTCCTGACCACCGCGCCGGTCTGGAGCCCGCCAACGCTGGTGCCTGCTCCGGCGGATCTCGAAAGGGCAGCGGCCCTGATTAACGACGGCGGCAAGGTGGCGCTGCTGGTCGGCCAGGGGGCGCGCGGTGCACGCGGCCAGGTCCGGGAACTGGCGGAGAAAATCGGCGCCGGGATCACCACCTCGCTGATGGGCAAGCCCTATGTGGATGAGTCGCATCCGCTCGCCGCCGGGGTGATGGGCCATCTGGGCACCAGCGCCAGCGGATTCGTCCTGGGGGAGTGCGATACCCTGGTGATCATCGGTTCCAATGACCCGTGGACCGAGTTCTATCCGCCGCCCGGGGCGGCCCGTGCGGTGCAGATCGATATCGATGCCGCTGCCATCGGCAACCGCTATCCGGTGGAAGCCGCCGTCACAGGAGACGCCGCCGCCACCCTCGAAGCCCTGCTCCCGCTCCTGGAACCCCGGCCGGAATCCGCCTGGCGGACCAGCGTGGAAGAGGCCGTGCAGCGCTGGCACCGGCTCGCCGCCGAACGCGCGGCAACACCCGCCCGGCCCGTGAACCCGGAGCTCGCGGTGCGTGAACTCAGCGATCGGCTGCCGTCCAACGCCCAGGTGGCTGTCGACGTCGGCAGCATCGTGTACTGGTACGCGCGCCAGCTGCGCCTCCCGGAGGGTGTGCCGGCGCATCTTTCGAGCACATTGGCCAGCATGGGCTGCTCGATCCCGTACGGGCTGGCGGCCAAACTCGCGGATCCGGCGCGTCCGGTGGTGGCGTTGACCGGGGACGGCGCCATGCAGATGGCCGGACTTTCGGAACTGATTACGGTGAGCCGGCTGTGGCCGCGCTGGACGGATCCCCGGTTTGTGGTGCTGGTGCTGCACAACAACGAACTGGCCGAGGTGACCTGGGAGCAGCGGGAGATGGAGGGGGACCCGCGTTTTGACCAGAGCCAAGCGCTGCCGGACTTCTCCTTTGCACGTTATGCCGAACTGCTGGGTCTGCAGGGGATTCTGGTCGATGATCCAGCCAAGATCGGTGCTGCCTGGAATGCAGCCTTAGATGCTGACCGGCCGGTCCTGATCGAGGTCCTGGCTGATCCGGATGTGCCGCTGCTTCCGCCGTTCCCCGCCGGGGAAGAGAAAGGCGGCACCATGATGGATGCCCTCCGCAAGGAAGGCCGGGATACCCAGCACGCCCGGGACCTGCTCGAAACCTACCTCCGCCAGGAGGAGGGGCTGAACCGCGGCCTCTAGTTCCCCGGCTCCGTCTCCTTCCCCGGCCCCGCGCCCGTCTCCTGTCCCGGCCCCGGCCCCGGCCCCGCGCCCGTCTCCTGTCCCGCGCCCGGCGCAGGCAGCTGCGGAACCGGCACAAAGCGCACAGTAGTGCCCGGGCGCAGCTGCGCCGCGAGGTCCAGGTCCCGTTCCTCGACGACGCCGATCACCGGATACCCACCGGTGACCGGGGCGTCGGCGAGGAACAGGATCGGCAGCCCCGAGGCCGGGATCTGGATGGACCCGGGCAGCACCGCCTCGCTGGCCAGTTCGCCGGTACGCCGGCCGGGGAGCGGGTCACCGCTGAAGCGGATGCCAACCCGGTTGGAATCGGTTCCCACTCTCCACCCCTGATCCGCGAACGCCTCCCTGCCGGCGGCGCTGAACCAGTCCTGGCGCGGCCCGGGGAGGTACCTCAGTTCCGCGTCCGCGCCGGGCAGCGGCGGCGGGATTTCGTGGAGCCCGACGGCGGCACCCGGATCAGCGCCGACGCTGAGCCCGGTGCCGGCAGCCAGCGGCTCCGGACCGAGCTTCGCCAGCGTATCCGTAGCCCGGCTGCCCAGCACCGGCGGGAAATTGAGCCCGCCGCGGAACGCCAGATAGCTGCGCAGCCCGGCCAGCGGCATGCCGAGGGACAGAACCTCTCCGGCGCGCAGCAGGAAGGGAACGTCCGGCAGCCCGGCACGCTCCGTCCCGCCGGCGGACAGCACGGACAGCGGGGCGTCCGCACCGGTAAGTGCCAGTACCAGGTCCCGTTCCGCCCGCAGCTCCAGCCCGCCGAAGAGGATCTCGAGCCCGGCGGCGTCCGGGTGATTGCCCGCCAGACGGTTGGCACGTGCCAGAGCGGACCGGTCGGCCGCGCCGGACGCCCCGACGCCGATGCTGCTGTAGCCGGCGCGCCCCTGGTCCTGCACGGTTGTCTGGGGACCCGGATAAACGACGACGGCGGCGGGCCGTGTGGCAGGCGCAGCGGCGGTTACGGCGGCAGGCGCAGTGTCGGGCGCAGCGGTGGTTACAGCGGCAGGCCCAGCTGCAGCTGGCCGTAATGGCCCGGGCATGCTGCCGGAGGAGACGGAAACATCTGCGCTGCCGGGTCGCGGACCGGCGTCCTCGGCCGGCCCGTGCCCGCTCAGGAGCTCAACGCGCCCGCGGACCGGACGGAACCGGACGCGGGTTCCCGGGACAATGAGGGCCGGGGCCTCCCGGTCAAGGTCCCAGAGCGGAGCCGATGTCCGGCCAATCAGCTGCCAGCCACCCGGCGAAGGGCCGGGATAAGCAGCGGAAAACGCTCCGGCGAGCGCGACGGCACCGGCGGGAACCCTGGTCCGCGGCACGTCCCGCCGGGGGACCTCCAGCCCAGGATCTCCGCCGGTGAGATAGGCAAAACCGGGCACGAATCCGCAGAACGCGGCCGTCCAAACAGAACCGCTGTGGGCCGCCGCAACCGCGCCGGCTGAGCCCAGCCCGGTGAGCCGGGCCACCTCGGCGAGGTCCTCGCCGTCGTACACGGTGTCCAGTTCCACCAGCGGTCCGGCTGCCGGGAAGGAACTGCCGGGGCCGGCCACCACGGGTTCGAGGGCAGCGAGCAGATCTGCGGTCTGCCGCATCTGCGCTGCGGCCGCCAGACGAATCAGCACGGTGCGCGCAGCGGGAATCACCTCCACCTGCCCGGGCAGGGGAGCTGCGAGCAGCCGGGCATGCAGGGCGGAGGCCGCCGGTGTGTCAGCGGTTTCGACCAGGAGCGCCCGGCTCCCTGCCTGCCGGATCCGCAGGGGCCAGCCACCGGAAGGTGCCCCTGCCCCGGGCAGCGCGGCTGTCCCGGAGCCGGGGGCTCGACCCGGGCTGCCGGCGTTAGATGAAGCTGGCAACGGTAACGCCGTGCTCTTCCAGCGCTGTCCGCACCGCCTGGCCCATCGCTACGGCGCCCGGCGTATCACCGTGGACGCAGATGCTCTCCGCAACCACATCGATCACCGTGCCGTCCACTGCCTGGATTTTGCCGTCCACGGCAAGCCGCAGCACATGATCGGTGATTTCGCCGAGGTCCTCGAGCACCGCGTCGGGCCGGGTCCGGGAGAGCAGGGTGCCGTCAGCGTTATAGGCGCGGTCCGCAAAGGCTTCGGCCACGGTCCGCAGGCCGGCCCCGCCCGCGAGCTTCTCCACCACCGAGCCGGGGAGGACAACCAGCGGAAGGTCCGGGCTCACCGCCAGGACGGCGTTGATGACGGCCTGGGCCTGCCGGGGATCGTGGGCGATTGTGTTGTACAGCGCGCCATGTGGTTTGACGTAGCTGACCCGGGTGCCGGCCGCCAGTGCCAGGGACTGCAGGGCACCGATCTGGTAAATGACTTCCCCGGTCAGCAGCTCCGGTTCCATGTCCAGGGCCCGCCGGCCAAATCCGGAAAGGTCCCGGTACCCCGGGTGGGCACCGACGGCGGTGCCGGCCCGGGCGGCGGAGAGGCATGCGGCATACATGGTGCCGGCGTCGCCCGCATGGAAACCGCAGGCCACATTCACGCTGGACACCGCGGAGATCATGGCGGCGTCGTCCCCCAGAGACCAGCGGCCAAAGGACTCCCCGACGTCGGCGTTCAGATCGATCGTAGTCATTGCCCTGTTCCGCCCTGTCCGGTCTTGTTCCTGTCCCACTGTGGTGTGGCATCCAGCCTTCCGTGTTCCGGTGCTTTGTTCAACATTTTTTGCAGTCCAAGGCTTCCGCCGGTTGGCGGGCCGGGTAAAAAGCTGGCGGCAAATAAAAAAGCGGTGCCCCGCCCATACCGGGAGGGGCACCGCCGACGTCCGATGCAGCAGCTACTGCCGCATCGGGGCACCGAGTTCCGCGGGTTCGTCGTCGTTGAAGTACGCCGACTCCGAGTGCGCGGCAAGGTCGATCCCCTGTACCTCGTGTTCCTCGGGGACCCGCAGCCCCATCACCAGGTCCAGGGCTTTGGCGATGACCCAGGTAAGGACGAAGGAGTACGCGAGCACCGCCACCGTGGCCACGGCCTGGATGCCGAGCTGGCTCCATCCGCCGCCGTAGAACACTCCGCTGACCCCGCCCGGCGCAGCGTCTGTAGCGAAGAAACCGATGAGCAGGGTGCCAATCACGCCGCCAACCAGGTGGACGCCCACGACGTCGAGTGAATCGTCATACCCCAGCCGGAACTTCCACTCGATCGCCAGGGAACAGACCAGCCCGGCAACCGCGCCGATCGCTACGGCGCCGAGCGGACTGACCGCGCCGCAGGCCGGAGTGATTGCCACCAGTCCAGCGATCAGGCCGGAGGCTGCGCCGAGAGTGGAGGAGCGTCCCAGCCGCAGCCGCTCCATCAGCGCCCAGCCCAGCAGCCCGGCGGCGGCGGCAACAGCGGTGTTCAGGAAAACCACGGAGGCAGTGTGGCCGGCACTCAGGGCCGATCCGGCGTTGAAACCGTACCAGCCGACCCACAGCAGGCTGGCACCCAGGATCACCAGCGGACGGTTGTGCGGGCGGCTGATGACCTGCGGCCAGCCGCGGCTCCGGCCGAGGACCAGGGCCAGGGCCAGCGCTGCGACGCCGGCGTTCATGTGGACGGCGGTCCCGCCGGCGAAGTCGATCGCGCCAAGGGTGTTTGCGATCCAGCCGCCGGTGACCGTGCCGTCCTGGTTGTCGAAGGCGAAGACCCAGTGCGCCACCGGGAAGTAGACCAGGGCAGCCCAGAGCCCGGCGAAGACCATCCAGGCCCCGAATTTCATCCGGCCGGCGGCGGCTCCGGCCACCAGGGCGGTGGTGACGCAGGCGAACATCAGCTGGAAGGCCGCGAAGAGCGCCACCGGGAGCGTGGCCGATGGATCATCGGTGAGCAGCTGCTCCAGGCCGAAGTATTCCAGCGGGTTTCCGAGCAGCCCCAGGGCTCCGAGGGAGTTGCCGAAGGCAGCCGAGTAGCCGAACAGTACCCAGAGCACAGCCACCAGGCTGGCGCTGCCGAAACACATCATCATCATGTTGAGGATCCGCCGGGACCCGACCATACCGCCGTAAAAGAAGGCGATGCCGGGGATCATGAGGCAGACCAGGGCCGAACTGGCCAGCAGCCAGGCAGTGTTTCCTGAGTCCATGAGCGAACTCCAATCCGGTTCGGGCCGGCGGGGCCGGTCGGGTGCTGGGGGGAAGGGGGAAGGGG
>NZ_JACSQD010000001.1:803680-941363 GCF_014836775.1 Arthrobacter gallicola | reverse complement strand
GGAAGCTAAGACCCGCAGCGCCGATGGTACTGCACCTGGGAGGGTGTGGGAGAGTAGGTCACCGCCGGACAATCATTTCAAGACCAGGTTTCTTCCTGGCCCGTTTCAGGCCCCGCACCCTCGGTGCGGGGCCTGAAGTGTTTAACACCCGCAACGGTTTCGCGACCCATCCCACGGCACCCGCGGGGCAGGGCCGGCGGGCGGAGTCTCGAAACCTCCAAACCCCCACAACACCCACCGCCTGCGGGGTAGGGGCGGCTGAGGCGGAGTCCCCTCCTGGGTTCCCGGGCGTCGGCGTCTTCCTATCCCTTCGGGGCCTGGTCCACCAAGTTCGAGGCTTTTTCGGCTGGGGTTGGCCCGGGTGTGAATTTCCTCCCAATGAGACCGCTGCCGGCGAGGGGGCGCACCGTCACGGTAAGACGACACGCCTTCCCACTGTCCGTGGCACTTGTTACCTCCTGGGCTCACACCAGCCCTAGCAGGTGACAAAGAGTGGGAACGCGTGCCGGAACCAGCCAGATCCAGACGCGTTCCTTGCGCTTCGTGCTGCCTGCCTGGGAGGTGACGCCTACGATTCGCGCTGTCTATGGCGTGCTGCCTGGGAGGTGACGCCCGCCCGTCGTGGTGCCTGGAGACGAAGCCGGCGGTTGGCTCATGCTGCCGGGCCCGCACCCGGAACCAACCGTCGATGTGCAGATATGGCGACCTCCAGACACTTTTTGTCGCCATATCTGCACGTCCAGCGAGGGCGGGAGCGGCTGAAGTCGCCTTATCTGCACGTCCAGCGAGGGCGGGAGCGGTAGAAGTCGCCTTATCTGCACGTCCAGCACGGGCGAGAGCGGCTGAAGTCGCCTTATCTGCACGTCCAGCACGGGCGAGAGCGGTAGAAGTCGCCTTATCTGCACGTCCAACGTTGAGCCAGCCAGCCGAATTCGCCATACCTGCGCACCGACGGACTGCTCCACCGCGGGAGAGCCGGTATCGGCGCCCAACACCCTCCGGAATCTCACCCGCAACGCATGCCTGGCTCGGGGCTGCTTCGTAGGCTGTGACACCCCGCCAGTGAGTGTGTCCGGTGAGGCGCGTGGGACCCCAGGGACCCCTGAGGCCCCACGGTGCACACTCGGGTGCGAATCCGCTCAGCGGAGGATGCGCCCTGGCACGGGCCGCACCCGAGGCCGACCGTCGATGTGCAGATATGGCGACCTTCAGGCAATTTTGGTCGCCATACCTGCACATCCAGCGAGGGTCCGGCGGGCTGAAGTCGCCATACCTGCACATCCAGCGAGGGTCCGGCGGGCTGAAGTCGCCATACCTGCACATCCAGCGAGGGTCCGGCTAGCGGAAGTCGCCTTACACCCGAGCACGGGACCCACCAGACCTGCCCGCCCACGTAGACCCGCTCACGCCTCCAGCCACCTCACACCACCAGGCCACTCCGCAGAAGCAGCACATACCCGGGCACCTTTCTCGACTACGCTTGGGAACATGCGTATTGCTCGGTTTATCCAGGACAGTGACCCTGCTTTCGGCGTCGTCGACGGCGAAGAAGGTTTCGAAGAAATTGCGGTTATCAAGGGTGATCCCTTCTTCTCAGGCGTGCAGCTCACGGGGGAGCGGCACAAACTTGAGGACGTGCGGCTCCTCGCGCCGATTATTCCGCGCAGCAAGGTGGTGGGTATCGGCCGCAATTACGCCGATCACGTCGCCGAAATGGGAAGCGACGTCCCGCCGGCACCCCTGATGTTCCTCAAGCCCAACACCTCCGTGATCGGCCCGAACGATCCGATCGTGCTGCCCTCCTTCTCCGAAGAGGTGTCCTACGAGGCCGAGCTGGCCATCGTTATTGGGCGCATCTGCAAGGACGTTCCCCTGGACCGGGTCGACGAAGTGGTCTTCGGCTACACCTGTGCCAATGACCTGACCGCCCGCGATGCCCAGCGCACCGACGACCAGTGGGCACGGGCCAAAGGGTTCGATACCTCCTGCCCGCTCGGCCCCTGGATCGAAACCGAGCTGGACACCGACAACCTGGCCGTCCGCGCGTTCCTGGACGGCGAACAGGTCCAGAATGGCAACACTGACCAGATGATCTGGGGCGTTAAGGAACTCGTGTCCTACGTGTCCCAGGCCTTCACGCTGCTTCCGGGTGACGTCATCCTCACCGGCACCCCTGCCGGCGTCGGCCTCCTCACCGAGGGCCAGCGCATCGAGGTGCAGATCGAGGGCATCGGCACCCTGGCGAACATCGTCCGGGCGTAGCCTGGGTCGGCGGCGGGGGAAACGGCGGCAGGGAAATGACGGCAACACCTGTTCCGCCGCGCGGCGCAGCGCTGCCTCCCGGAATTGTGTGGTCCGCTGCCCTGCTGCTGGCACCGTTCGCCAGCCAGGCAGCCGGGGCCGGCTCCGGAACGACGACGGCGGAAGCCTGGTTCTGGGGCGCCGGCACCGTGCTGCTGGTGATCGTTTTTCCCTGGGTGCTCGTGCGCACGCTCGACCGGAGGGGCGACCTGCGCCGGTCGATCTCCCGCGCCGGTACCGGACCCGTGATTCTGGGCGCCGGAGCGCTGTGTTTTATGCTCCTGCGCCTCATCCTGTGGCTGGACGGCCCGCGGGAACTGGCCGCCGTCGTCTTCGCGATGATGGCCTCCTACACGCTCACCCTGGTGCTGCCGGCGCCGCGGCGGCCGGACTGGCCGGCGCTGAGCCTGGGAGCCGGCGTCGTGATTCTGCCCGTCCTGGCCGGCACAGCAATTCCGGGACCCGGGGGAGTGGGGGCAGCGGCAGTGTTGGGCGCGCTGTGCGCCGCAGCGCTGCTGCTCCTGAACACGGCCCGACGCCGGCAGCTGGCCTCAGCTGCCGCGGGCGCGGTGGTCGGAGGCGGGCTTTTCCTGCTGCTTCGGGCCGCATCCGGCTGAGGGCTTGCCGGCAGCGACTAAACTGGGGGAATCATGACTACTGAGCCTTCTTCCCTCGCCGATCTACCCACCGTCAACGACAGCACGCCGGTGCGCGTGCGTTTCTGCCCGTCTCCCACGGGTACCCCGCACGTCGGACTGATCCGCACCGCGCTGTTCAACTGGGCCTACGCCAAGCACACCGGCGGCACCATGGTGTTCCGTATCGAGGACACCGACGCTGCCCGCGACAGCGAGGAAAGCTACCACCAGCTCCTCGATGCCCTGAGCTGGCTCGGCATCACCTGGGACGAGGGCGTGGAAGTAGGCGGCCCGCACGCACCGTACCGCCAGTCGCAGCGCGGGGAGATCTACCAGGAAGTCATCGGCAAGCTCAAGGACGCCGGACACCTGTACGAGTCCTACTCGACTCCCGAGGAAATCGAAGCACGCCACCGCGCCGCCGGCCGGGACATCAAACTCGGGTACGACAACTTTGACCGCAACCTGACCGAAGAGCAGGTTGCTGCGTTCAAGGCCGAGGGCCGCGAGCCCGTGCTCCGCGTGCGGATGCCGGACGAAGACATCACCTTTACCGACCTGGTCCGCGGCGAAATCACCTTCAAGGCCGGCACCGTCCCCGACTTCGTGGTGGTCCGCGCCAACGGCGCTCCGCTCTACACCCTGGTCAACCCGGTCGACGACGCCCTGATGGGCATCACCCACGTGCTGCGCGGCGAGGACCTGCTCTCCTCCACCCCGCGCCAGATCGCGCTGTACCGCGCACTGATCGACGTCGGAGTCGCCGACTACATGCCGCTGTTCGGACACCTGCCGTACGTGATGGGCGCCGGCAACAAGAAGCTCTCCAAGCGCGATCCGGAGTCCAGCCTCTTCCTGCACCGCGAACGCGGCTTCATCCCCGAGGGCCTGCTGAACTACCTCTCGCTTCTGGGCTGGTCGCTCTCTGCAGACGAGGACATCTTCGGTGTGGATGAACTGATCAAGAACTTCGACATCCACGACGTCCTCTCCAACCCGGCGCGCTTTGACCTGAAGAAGGCCGAAGCGATCAACGGCACCCACGTGCGCATGCTTGAGGCCACCGACTTCCGGAACCGCCTGGTGCCGTACCTGCAGCACGCCGGGCTGGTGGAGGAAACTCTGACCGCCCGCCAGGAGGAAATCCTCACCGAGGCAGCACCCCTGGTGCAGGAGCGCATCACGCTGCTCGGCGAAGCCCCGGACATGCTCGGGTTCCTGTTCAAGGCTGATGACGCCATCGATGTGGCGGACGACGCGCGGAAGGGCCTGCCAGCGAACCTCACCGAGGTGCTCGACGCCACCCTCGCGGCGCTGGAGCCGGTTGAGGAATGGACCGCTGAGAACATTCAGGCTGCCCTGCGCCAGGCGCTGGTGGAAGAAATGGGCATCAAGCCGCGCCTGGCCTTTGGCCCGGTCCGCACGGCCGTTTCCGGCCGCCGGATCTCCCCGCCGCTGTTCGAATCCATGGTGATCCTGGGCAAGGACTCCTCCCTGGCACGCATCCGCGCGTTCCGCGCCGCGGAGGCCTGAGCCGTCCATGACTGAACCGCAGGACGGAGCGTCCATGGGCGTGCTCTTTGATATCGATGAGACGCTTGTGGACCTCCGTGCTGCCATGGGCAACACGCTGCGGGAAATCAGCGCGGAGCAGCTGGCTCACTTCACGGAAGCGGACTGGGCCGCCTACCAGCATCTCTATGCCGCCGATCCGCTCGGCTACTACGACAAGTATCTGGCCGGTGAGCTCAGCTTCACGAAGCAGCGGCTGCTCCGCGTGGCCCACGCGCAGCACGAGCATGGGCTGCCCCGGTGGGACAACGACGCCGAGGAGGCCTGGAACGCCGCCTATGAGCAGGTGCTGCCCCAGCACTTCGCGGCGTTCGACGACATCACCGCGGTATTGGACGAACTCGATGCACTGGGAATTCCCTACGGCGCAGTGAGTAACAACGTGCATGACTACCAGCGGGCCAAGCTTGATGCTGCCGGACTGCAGCGGATCACGGTCCTGGTTGGCATTGACACTGTGGACGCCGCGAAACCAGACCCGGCGATTTTCCTCGAGGGCGTACGCCTGCTCGGAACCGATCCCGCCCGGACCCTCTATGTGGGGGACAACCCCGTGGTGGACGCCGCTGGGGCTGATGCTGCAGGCCTGCGGGGGATCTGGCTGGAACGCAGCGGCGACGCTGCCCTGAGGGACGAGTATCCGGACCTCACGGTCATCTCCTCCCTGAAGGCAGTGCCCGGGCTCTGCGGGCTTTCCTGACTGCGGGCTTTCCTGACTGCGGGCTTTCCTGACTGCGGGCTTTCCTGACTGCGGGCTTTCCTGACTGCGGGCTTTCCTGACTGCGGGGTTCCTGTCTGCAGCTGTTCTTGTCAGAGGCGTTCCAGGGCTGGGGCTTCGCGGCCAGGAAGCGGCCGTGAGGCGCACTCCGGGGGTGCAGCAGCAGGGGCAGCCAGGCCCGTTTTGTACTCCCGCCGAAACCCGTGTATAGTAATAACTCGTGCTGAGGGGTTGAGCCGGAAGTTGAAGCTTCTGAAACAGCCCGGATAAGCACATTGGGATATGGTGTAATTGGCAACACATCGGTTTCTGGTACCGACATTCTAGGTTCGAGTCCTGGTATCCCAGCGCTACTCAAATAAGGCATTCAGCCGGATTTGAGAAATAAACAATGAGTATGAAATACTTATTGAGTTCACTTAGCAAGTGGTACAGACGGCCCCATCGTATAGCGGCCTAGTACGCTGCCCTCTCACGGCGGTAACGCGGGTTCGAATCCCGCTGGGGTCACAGGTAACGGTCCCGGACAGAAATGTCCGGGACCGTTTTCTTTTTAAGTTCTTTCCCGCTTCGAACGTGCGGCTTTTGTCACATCTTTTCCCCCGCGGCCAGTATCTTCTGCAGGGTGCGGACATTCCGTGTGGTGGTGTGTGCTTTGTACCGGGGTTTGGAACTGACCTTTGACATGGCAGAGTCCAGGGTCCCGCCCTTGGGCGAAGGCCATGCAATGGCTTCCGGGCCGATCCGGACCTGCTCCGCACCGGCTTCGGCAGCCGCCTCGAAGAGCTCAGTGAGCATGCCGGCATCGGACCCGAAGGTCACGTACGCATGGGTTTCCGGATCATCAGGCGGATAGGGCACCGCCGCAGTGAGCTCCCGCAACCGGTCCAGCGTGGTAACCACCACCCAGGCCTCGTACCCAAAGTCCTTCCGCAGGGCGTCCTCCGCCACGGCCTTCAGCTCCGCCGCGGACAGCGCCGACGACGCCACGGCATTTCCACTGGCCAGCACGGTGCGGACACCGGCAACCGGGAGCCTGGAAAGGGTGTCCCGGAGGGCATCCATCAACATGTTCACGCCGCCTACGTTCACCCCGCGAAGTAGGATGGCATAGGTGGTCAGCGGGTCGGCAGTCATGAAGCTGAGGGTACCGCCCCGGGCCGGCCGTGCACCACGATCAAAACGCCGATTAGGTCCACACCGGCTCCGGCCAAGGCTGGCTGCGTCAACTGACACTTGAGCCGGCTGATATGGCCCGGTGCTTGAGCGGACGCTCGGACGGAGACCCGGCAGGCAACAGCCCGGCACCAGGCAGGCAGCAGATGAGACAAGGGAATCAAACAGTGGCAGAGTACCCCCGGTATGCAGGCGACCTGAACGAAGGGGAGCTGCTGGCCCGGATCTTCCCCCGGCTGGGTTCGGGGAAGGCGCTGCTGGGCCCGGGCGACGATGCCGCACTGCTGGCCGCCCCGGACGGACGCACGGTGATCTCGATTGACACTTTGGTCCAGGACCAGGACTTCCGGCTGGCCTGGCCCGGCGGCTACCGGACCACCGGGTACGACGTCGGCTGGAAATGCGCAGCGCAGAATCTCTCCGACATCAACGCCATGGGCGCCGTTCCGACCTCACTGGTAGTTAGCCTGACGCTCCCGCCCAAGACCCTGCTGACCTGGGTGGAGGACCTGGCCGACGGACTCTCCGCAGCACTCCGGGCACTCGGCGCCGAAGACTGTGTGGTGGCAGGCGGGGACCTGGGCCGCGGTGAGCTCCTGGTGGTCACGGCCGCCGTCACCGGCGATCTCCAGGGAAATGACCCGGTGCTTCGCTCGGGCGCCCGGCCCGGCGACACGCTGGCCGTCTGCGGGGTGCTGGGGCACGCCGCGGCAGGACTGGCGCTGCTCGACGGCGGCACTGACTACGCTTTGCTCGGCGCCGCTGCCAGGACCCTGACGGCGGCGCAGTCGCGGCCGTGTCCACCCCTGGCCACCGGTCCGGCGGCTGCGCGTGCCGGTGCGAACGCGATGATGGACATTTCCGACGGCGTGGTGCGCGACGCCGGCCGCCTGGCCGCTGCGTCCGGCGTACGGATCGATTTGGACCCACAGGCCCTGGAACGCGAGGCGGAACCGCTGGCTGAGGTTGCCCGGAGCCTTGGCAGAAACGCCCTGGACTGGGTCCTGGGCGGGGGAGAGGACCACGGCCTGCTGGCCGCCTTCGGAGAAGGAACAGCCTTGCCGCGCGGGTTCCGGAGAATCGGAACGGTGCTGGAAAGGGAAGCAGAAGCTGCGCACCGTCCCGGACAGGAAGCCCGCGGCAGCCGGGGAGGCGACGACGCCGCACGCAGCTCCGGCGGCGGTAAATCGGCCGGCCTGATCACAGTAGGCGGCAGGGCGCCGTCGGCAGCCGGCTGGGATCACTTCGCCGGCTGACCGGCCGGAGCGGACACCGCCTGTGCGGAGGGCTAGCCCAGAATGTGCCGCTCCTTCACCCGGGCAGCAAGGTCCATCAGCTGCTCCTTGGTGAGGTCCGGCAGGTGTTCGAGCTCATCGACGAACTCCCGCAGGCTCTCCTTGGTGCGGGCACGCAGCAGCTCGTTGTAAAAGCCCACGATGACTCCGGTGGCCAGAGCCACCACCAGAATGCCGTAGAGCGCCACGAACACCGTAATGAGCCGCCCCACGAAGGTCACCGCAACGAAGTCCCCAAAGCCGATGGTGGTAAAGGAAACAAAGAGATACCAGAGGGAATCGCCGAGTGTTGGTATTCCCGGTTCAAAGCGCGGAAGCACCAAAGCGGCACATCCGTAAACAATCAGGAAGCCGTAGACAACCACATCGGCCCCGGTGAGGCGGACGATGTGCCAAAGGACACGAAACCGTTTCATGGATGCTCCTAGGGCCTGAGGATTTCAGGATAGGCCCCGGAGGCCGTCAGGTCAGTCGGAGTTGGCCCGCAGAGCCTCGGTGAGCTGTCCGGCAGCCCGGCTGACGACCTCCGCGTGGATGCGGCCCGGCTGGCGGGTCAGCCGTTCAATCGGCCCGGAGATGGAGATGGCCGCGATGACGCGGCCCGACGGTCCGCGGACCGGTGCGGACACCGAGGCTACGCCCGGCTCGCGTTCGCCGAGGCTCTGCGCCCATCCGCGGCGCCGCACCCCGGCGAGGACGGTGGGAGTGAACCGGGCGTGCTGCAGGCCTTCCAGAAGCCTGTCGTGGTCTTCCCACGCCAGGAGGACCTGGGCGGCAGACCCGGCCTTCATGGAGAGCTGAGTACCCACGGGTATGGTGTCCCGCAGGCCGATGGGACGTTCGGCGGAGGCCACGCAGACGCGCCATTCCCCCTGCCGCCGGAAGACCTGGGAGCTCTCGCCCGTTGCATCGCGCAGGGCCAGGAGAACGGGCCCCGCGGAGGCGATCAGCCGGTCCTCCCCAGCGGCCGAGGCCAGCTCTACGAGCCTGCTGCCCAGGACGAACCGTCCCTGAATGTCCCGCCCCACGAGCCGGTGGTGCACCAGCGCCAAAGCCAGGCGGTGCACGGTGGGCCGGGCCAGCCCGGTGGCGGCGACCAGCTGGGCGAGGGAAGTGGGTCCGGCCTCAAGGGCATCAAGCACCATGGCAGCTTTATCGATAACGCCGACACCGCTGACTCCGACGCCGCTAGAATTGTCCATAAGATGATACTGCCGTCTCAGTATCTGAGATGCAAGTGGAAAAAGTGGCGCCGGACGCGGGGTGCTGCTTCTCTTAATTGCATCAGGATTCCGGCCACGGGCGCACTGCCCGCCGGAGCTATATCAGGCGAGGAGCACATGGTCATGGGAGAGCATGCAGCGGGCAGAACGCTCGCGGAGAAGGTGTGGGACGACCACGTGGTCGCCAAGGGTGAGGATGGCGCACCGGACCTTCTCTACATCGATCTCCACCTCGTCCATGAGGTCACCTCGCCGCAGGCTTTTGAGGGTCTCCGCCTGGCCGGCCGGAAGCTGCGGCGCCCGGATCTGACCATCGCCACCGAAGACCACAACACTCCCACGCTGGCGATCGACAAGCCGATTGCCGATCCGGTCAGCCGGACGCAGATCGAAACCCTGCGGGCCAACTGTGCGGAGTTCGGGGTGCGGCTGCACCCGCTGGGCGACGCCGAGCAGGGAATCGTGCACGTGGTGGGGCCGCAGCTGGGCCTGACCCAGCCCGGCCTCACCGTGGTGTGCGGCGATTCGCACACCTCCACCCACGGCGCCTTCGGAGCCCTGGCCATGGGCATCGGCACCTCCGAGGTGGAGCACGTGATGGCCACGCAGACCCTGTCGCTGAAGCCGTTCAAGACCATGGCCATCAACGTTGAAGGCACCCTGCGCCCGGGCGTGACGTCCAAGGACATCATCTTGGCGGTCATCGCGAAGATCGGCACCGGCGGCGGCCAGGGCTACGTCCTGGAGTACCGCGGCTCGGCGATCCGCTCGCTGTCCATGGAAGCACGGATGACCATCTGCAACATGTCCATCGAAGCCGGAGCCCGCGCCGGTATGGTGGCGCCGGACGAAACAACGTTCGCCTACCTCAAGGACAAGCCCCACGCGCCGCAGGGCGCGGACTGGGACGCCGCCGTCGAGCACTGGAAATCCCTGGTCACCGACCCGGATGCGGAGTTCGACGCCGAGGTGTTCCTCGACGCGGATGAACTCGAGCCGTTCGTTACCTGGGGAACCAACCCCGGCCAGGGGATCTCGCTGTCCGGTGCCGTGCCGTCGCCGGAGGACTTCGGGGATGAGAATGCCAAGGCAGCTGCCGAGCGTGCGCTGGAGTATATGGACCTGCAGCCCGGCACGCCCATGAAGGACATCCGGGTGGACACCGTGTTCCTTGGCTCCTGCACGAACAGCCGGATTGAGGACCTGCGCATTGCGGCGGACATCATCCGCGGACGGCAGAAGGACCCGGACATCCGCATGATGGTGGTTCCCGGATCAGCCCGGGTCCGCCTGGAAGCCGAGGCCGAAGGCCTGGACCAGGTGTTCAAGGACTTCGGTGCCGAATGGCGTTTTGCCGGCTGCTCCATGTGCCTGGGCATGAACCCGGACCAGCTGGAACCGGGGGAGCGCTGCGCCTCCACCTCCAACCGCAACTTTGAAGGACGCCAGGGCAAGGGCGGGCGCACCCACCTCGTCTCTCCGGTCGTGGCAGCAGCTACGGCTGTGCGCGGAACGCTGAGCTCGCCGTCGGACCTTGACCCCCTGCCCGGCGCGGCCGCCGGTACCACCGCCACCGCTGCAGCCTAGGAGAAGAGAATGGAAAAGATCACCACGCACACCGGCATTGGTGTTCCGCTGCGCCAGAGCGATGTGGACACTGACCAGATCATCCCGGCGGTGTACCTCAAGCGCATCACCCGGACCGGGTTCGAGGACGCCCTCTTCGCCGGCTGGCGGAAAAATCCCGAGTTCATCCTGAACCAGGAACCGTACAGTGCCGGGTCCGTCCTGGTGGCCGGGCCGGACTTCGGCACCGGATCCTCCCGCGAGCATGCAGTCTGGGCGCTGAAGGACTACGGCTTCCGGGCCGTCCTGTCCTCCCGGTTCGCGGACATTTTCCGGGGTAACTCCGGCAAGCAGGGCCTGGTGGCGGCGCAGGTCGCCCAGGATGACATTGAGCTGATCTGGAAGGTCCTGGAGAACTCCCCGGGAACCGAGGTGACGGTTGACCTGCAGGCACGGACCGTGGTCTGCGGCAGCGTGACCGCGCCGTTCCAGATTGACGATTACACCCGCTGGCGGCTGCTGGAAGGCCTCGACGACATCGGGCTGACCCTGCGGCATGAGGCGGACATCACGGCCTTCGAAGCCCGCCGTCCGGCCTTCAAGCCGGCCACGCTTCCGGCGCGCAGCTAGCGCCGGGGCGGACCAGCCCCGGCTCCCGGGCGCAGCATAAAACTGATGGGCCTTCCCTCACGGGGGAGGCCCATTGGCTTCCCCGGAGCAGCGGACGGCTTTAAGCCCGCGGAACCCTCGGCGGAGGCCGGGTTATTTAGGGAAAGAGCCTGCTTACTCCTATGATTAGGAAGCAGTCTCTAGTGGCCGTGGGGGCAATCCAGACGAAAGAAACAGGTGTTCATGGGTTCCGTTCTAACCATCCGTGGTGGGGTACCGCTTACCGGAAAAGTACCGGTTCGCGGGGCAAAGAACCTCGTCCCCAAGGCGATGGTGGCAGCTCTGCTGGGTAACAGCCCGTCCCTGCTGCGGAACGTCCCCGAGATCAAGGACGTTGACGTCGTAACGTCGCTGCTGAAGCTGCACGGCGTGGAGGTCACCAAGGATCCCGTTACCGGGGATCTGCTGATGGACCCGCAGAATGCCAAGACCGCAGCCTCACGGGACATCGACGCCCATGCCGGCGACTCGCGCATTCCGATCCTGCTCTGCGGTCCGCTGATGCACAGTATCGGCGAAGCCTTCATCCCCGACCTCGGCGGATGCAAAATCGGCGACCGTCCCATTGATTACCACCTGCAGATGCTGCGCAACTTCGGCGCACTCGTGGAAAAGCGTCCCGGCGGAATCGCCATCTCCGCGCCCAAGGGCCTCAAGGGCGCCAAGTTGGATCTGCCGTACCCGAGCGTCGGCGCCACCGAACAGGTGCTGCTGACCGCCGTGCGCGCCGAGGGCATCACCGAACTCAGCGGTGCCGCCGTCGAGCCTGAAATTCTTGATTTGATTGCCGTCCTGCAGAAAATGGGCGCGATTATCACCGTCCAGACAGACCGCGTGATCCGCATCGAGGGTGTCCCCGAGCTCACGGGCTACAACCACCGGGCACTTCCGGACCGCAACGAGGCCGCTTCCTGGGCCTCGGCGGCGCTGGTCACCAAGGGTGACATTTACGTGGAAGGCGCCAACCAGCAGGACCTGACCGCCTTCCTGAACATCTACCGCAAGATCGGCGGCGCCTTTGACGTCGACGACGACGGCATCCGGTTCTACCACCCCGGCGGAAGCCTGAACCCGCTGGTCCTGGAGACCGATGTCCACCCGGGCTTTATGACCGACTGGCAGCAGCCGGTGGTGGTTGCCCTGAGCCAGGCCGAAGGCGTGTCCATTGTGCATGAGACGGTGTACGAAAACCGTTTCGGCTTCACCGAGGCCCTGATCCGCATGGGCGCGAACATCCAGGTGCACCGCGAATGCCTGGGCAGCATCCCGTGCCGCTTCGGACAGCGCAACTTCCTGCACTCGGCCGTGATCTCCGGTCCGGTCCAGCTCAAGGGCGCGGAGATCGACATTCCGGACCTCCGCGGCGGCTTCAGCCACCTGATTGCGGCCCTGGCGGCAGAGGGCACCTCCCGCGTGACCGGCGTCGAACTCATCAACCGCGGCTACGAGCACTTCCTCGACAAGCTGGAAGGCCTCGGCGCGGACTTTGACGTCGCCGCGGGGAAGTAGGCTCGTTCCTATGGGCGAATCGGCAAAGTCACGCATCACGTTTACTCTCCTGGCATCGGTGGTCCGGCCAGCGATGAACCTGATGATGGGACGGCGATGGGAAGGGATGGAAAACCTCCCCAAAGGGCACGGATTCATTGCCTGCGCCAACCACGTGACCGAGATCGATCCGCTGGTGATAGGCCACTTCTTCTACAGCCAGGGCATTCTGCCGCGGTATCTGGCCAAAGCATCGCTCTTCAAGGCTCCTGTCCTGGGACCGGCCCTGCGGGCCACCAAGCAGGTGCCGGTCACGCGCGGCGGATCCGGTGCGGCGGCTTCGCTGGCGGCCGCCCAGGCGGTGATTGATGCAGACGGCGCGCTGATCATCTACCCGGAGGGCACACTCACCCGTGATCCTGACCTGTGGCCGATGAAGGGCCGCACAGGCGCAGCGCGGCTCGCCCTGCAGACCGGCGCACCGGTGCTCCCGGTGGCACAGTGGGGCGCCCAGGACGTGCTGCCGCGGTACGGCAAAATGCTGCACCTTTTCCCGCGCAAGCGGGTACGGGTACTGGTGGGACGCCCGGTGGACCTCTCGGATCTGCACGGCGTGCCGCTGACCAAAACAGTCCTGGATGAAGCTACGGAACGGATTATGGCCGAGCTGACCGAACTCGTCGCGTCCCTCCGGGGCGAGAAGGCCCCGGCCAAGCGCTGGGACCCGGCCGCGAAGGGACAGAGATCCGCCGGGCGCGGTTATAACGGGGAAACGGAGAAGACACAGTGAATATCCCGCACGCCACGGCCATAGCCGTCCTCGGAGCCGGAAGCTGGGGGACCACCTTCGCCAAGGTTGCCGCCGACGCCGGCGCTTCCCGCGGCACCGATGTCCGGGTCTGGGCCCGCCGGGCAGACGCGGCCGAGGAGATCAACACCAAACACCGCAACACCCGCTACCTGGGGGATATTGCCCTCCCGGCAAACCTCCGAGCCAGCGATGACGCTGCCGCAGTCCTGGCCGGCGCCCAACTGGTGGTGCTGGCGGTCCCCGCGCAGACGCTGCGGGCGCAGCTGCGGGAGTTTAAGGACCTTGTCCCGAAGGACGCCGTGATCCTCTCGCTCATGAAGGGACTTGAAGTCGGGACCGACGCACGGATGAGTCAGGTCATCGCCGAAGAGCTGGACTGGCCCGAAGAACGGATCGCCGTCCTGTCCGGACCGAACCTGGCCATGGAAATTGCCCGTGAGGAACCCACGGCTTCGGTTGTGGCCTGTTCCGATCTTGCCACCGCGGGCTGGATCGCATCGGCCTGCACGGCACCCTACTTCCGGCCGTACACCAACACCGACGTGGTCGGCACCGAAATCGGCGGGATCGTCAAGAACGTGATTGCCCTTGCGGTGGGCATCTGCGAGGGAAAGCAGATGGGGGACAACACCAAGGCCTCCGTGATGACCCGAGGGCTTGCTGAAACCACCCGCCTGGCTGTGGCGCTGGGAGGCAAGACCGAAACCCTGTTCGGGCTCTCCGGCATGGGGGATCTCATTGCGACCTGTTCCTCATCCCTCTCCCGGAACCACACAGCGGGACGCCTGCTGGCCCAGGGACTTTCGCTGGATGAGGTGACGGCGACCATGCAGCAGACCGCCGAAGGCATTAAGTCCGCGCAGGCGGTCCTGGACCGCGCCACACAGCTCGGTGTCTCCATGCCGATCACCGAAAACGTCGTTGCAGTGCTGCACGGCGCAATCTCCGTAGATGAACTCGGGCCGCGCCTGCTGGCCCGCGAACTCAAAGCTGAAGGTGTGCACGCTCCGTGACGATGGAACCCAAGACCCCCGCTGCCAACGCTGACGCCCGGCCGCGGGTGGCCGTTCTCTTCGGCGGACGCTCCAGCGAACACTCGGTCAGCTGTGTCACTGCCGCCGGTGTGCTTGAGGCGATTGACCACACCAAGTACGACGTCGTTCCGATCGGCATCGCGCGCAACGGCCAGTGGACCCTCGTCTCCGCCGATCCCGCACAGTGGTCCCTGCGGGCCGAAACGCTGCCGGAGGTGGAACCGGGCATTGAGTCGGTTGTTCTTTCGACGCAGGGAAGCTCGCGTGAACTGGTGTCCCACGCCCCGGGCGGTTTGCCGCGCACTCTCGGCCGGATCGACGTCGTGCTCCCGCTGCTGCACGGCCCCTTCGGGGAGGACGGCACGCTGCAGGGACTGCTGGAGATGGCGGACATCCGCTACGTCGGCGCCGGTGTGCTGGCCTCAGCCGTGGGAATGGACAAGCACTACATGAAGGTGGTTTTTGAGGCCGCCGGACTCTCCGTTGGCCCGTATGAGGTCATCACCGACCGGCAGTGGAACCAGGACAGTGAAGCCTGCCTGACCCGCGCCGCCCGCCTGCAGTTCCCCGTTTTTGTGAAGCCGGCCCGCGCCGGGTCCTCCATGGGAATCACCCGGGTCACCAGCGAAGCTGGCCTGCGTGCGGCCATCGAAGCGGCGCGCGAGCACGATCCGAAGGTGGTTGTTGAAGCCGGTATCACCGGCCGCGAGATTGAGGTCGCCGTTCTGCAGGGGCGCGGCAACGATGACCCGCGGACCAGCCAGCCGGGCGAAGTCGCCGTGCTCGACGGCGGCCACGAATGGTACGACTTTGAGGCCAAGTACGTTGACGGTGCCGCCGCTGACCTGAGCTGCCCGGCGGACCTGCCGGAGGACGTGACGTCCAGGGTCCGCGAACTGGCTGCGGTGGCGTTCGACGCCGTAGGTGCGGAGGGGCTCTCCCGCGTCGACTTTTTCTACACCCCGGACGGCGAACTGGTGATCAACGAGATCAACACCATGCCCGGGTTCACACCAATCAGCATGTACCCGCAGATGTGGGCCAAGTCCGGGCTGCCGTACACGGAACTGATCGATGAACTGATCACTCTGGCCCTGGAGCGCCGCACCGGCCTTCGGTAGCAGGGTCCGCGGCCGCCGGCATGAGGCCGGGCACCGGCGTGCCGCGCGCTCCTCGAGCTGCGCAGTGCCGGGCCAGGCGCGCCGGGCAGCCTGCCCGGCTGGAAGGGTTACACCTAGCCCGGCAGCTCGACGTCCTTGGTGCTGAGGCACTGACGTGTCTGCTCAATCCGGGAGACAGCGTTTTCCAGTTCCACCAAAACGGTTGAGGACGCAACCTGGTTGGTGTCGAACAGAACTTCAACGGCAGGGTCGCGGCCGTAGGTTGTTGCCGTCCACAGGCTGCCTTCTTCACGCAGCACCCAGTCCACACCATTAACCGTCGCACATGCATCGGTGGTGGGACCGGGCACCGGGACACCGCAGCGCAGGATGATCTGCGAGGGGTTGCCCCAGGCCGCTGTTGCCTGGCTGCTGGTCTCGCGCTGCTGGACTCCGGCCAGATCCTCTGGGACGGCGACCATCACGGGTGCGCAATCCGGGTTGGCTGCGTCCGGTGCGGCCTCGACATCAGCGACGGGGGTGCAGCCGGTCAGGACGGCGGCAAGGACAAGGGAGCCGGCCGAAATGGCTGCCGGAAGGAACTTCATGTTCCTAGGATATCCGGCACACTACCTGTGTTCGGAATCGGGCTTCGCGTATACCATCCGGGTTCTCTGCGGGCAGCCTGCCCGCCCGGACCCTAGGACAGCCGTGACCAACTCCTTCCTCGATGTGGCTCCCGCAGATACGAGAGAGCATCATCCGGTAAGGACCACGGTGGCCGTACTGCTTTCCATGCTGCTGGTGGCTGTCCTGGCGGCAGGTGGTTATCTGTGGAATCTGGCCCTTGCCTTTAACTCCGGCACACGGACTATTCCGCATGCCTTGTCTGCGAGCCCCCCGGATCGCAGTACCGCTGCCGGCACGTCGCAGAACATCCTGCTTATCGGCAGCGATACCCGGGAACCGGGAGTTGATGCCCGCTCGGACACCATGATGCTTGTTCATCTGCCCAGCGATCGGACCGGGGTGTACATCATGTCCATCATGCGGGACACCTGGACGGAGATCCCGGGTTACGGAGAGCACAAGATCAACGCGGCCATGGCCCTGGGTGGAGCCTCCCTGGCAGTGGAGACTGTCCAGAACCTGTTCGACGTGCCGATCGACCACGTGGCAGTGGTCGACTTCGACGGGTTCCGGGGACTCACCTCAGCCCTCGGCGGCGTGCCGGTGCAGAACGAGGTCCCCTTCCGGGGTCCCGGGGGTGAGTACTTCCCGGCTGGAACGCTCAGGTTGGAAGGCGAATCGGCGCTCAGCTTCGTCCGGGAGCGGTACGCCTTTGCTGACGGGGACTACCAGCGGGTCAAGAACCAGCAGGCCTTCCTCAGCGGGCTCCTGAAGCACGTTATTTCGGCGGAGACGCTCACCAATCCGTTCCGTATCCATCAGGCCGTCGCGGAGATGTCCCCGTACCTGAGCGTGGACGAGGCGCTCGACGGCGTAACGGTTGGCCGGCTGGCCCTGGAACTGCGGGGAATCCGAAGTTCGGACATCCGTATGTTCACGCTGCCGAACCTGGGCGTTGGCACGTCCGGGGATGGGCAGTCAATTGTGATCAAAGATGACGCCTCCATCGCGGAAATCTCCACCGCGCTTAAATCCGATACGGTGTCCCAGTACGTGGATAACGCAAATGGGGAGAATCAATAATGCGCAGCACTCTTGGGCGAAAACTGCTATTTGGAGTGTTTGCGGGCATTCTGAGTGTTTCGATTGCGGCCGTGCCGGCCTATGCCGTGGATGAAACCGCGCCTCAGGTGACGGTCCCAGAACTGACCGGCCCCTCCGACGAGCCGACTCTTGGGACTAGTACACCGACTCCGCCGGTTCCAGACGCTACCGATCCTCCCGCTCCGGCTCCCGCCGACCCGGCACCGGTCCAGCAGCCTTCCGTTCCGGCGCCCCCGCCCCAGCAGAACCAGCAGAGCCCGCAGAGCCCGCAGAACCCGTTTGCAGGTTACGCAGTGCATCCGGAAACGGGGTACCTGATTGAACCGGGCACGGGCAATCTGATTGACGGACGTACTGCGCTCTACACGGACCTGCGCTGGGACTCCGCCACGAATACGGTCAGCAGCATTTTCGAATCAACCGAAGAATCACCCGAGCCTTCTCCCGAGGCGACTCCGTCCGCTTCCCCCAGCCCGAAAGCCAGCAGCACAACGTCCGCTGCTGCGGTCCCTTCGATAAGTGCTTCTGCTGCCCCCTCACCTGCCGAAATCGACGCAGCTAACGCCAGTGCGGCAGAGGAAACCAACTGGAGCACCCACTGGCTGACCAGGACTTTAGTCTTTCTTTTGCTCGCCGCGGCGGGAATTGCCTACTACATGAAGCTTCAAAAGCCCAGTCCCAAGGCAGTGAAGGTAAACACCGAGTGAACATTAGGTAGACTAAGCTCTGCTTTGGGGAGTTAGAGAGGCGACCCAGGATTTGGGGGAATCGTGCGGGTACAGCTGTTAACGCATTCGTACATGCCGGAACACAGTCCGCCGCAGCGGCGCTGGTCTCAACTGATCCGTACCTTTCGGGATCTTGGCTGGGATGTCGACGTCGTTGCCCCCGTCGCCCATGCTCCCGCCGGGCGCCGCACGCTGTCCCGAAAAGCTGCCGGGCGGGCCTTCCGCACCGCCCCCGGCCGTTACGGAGAACACGTCCGCCGCGCCCCGTACCTGTGGCACCGCACCACACGCCTGGGCAGATTTGCCGACCAGTGCTTTTCCGCTGCGGGAAGCATCCCGGCCGGGCTGATGGGTCCCAAGCCCGACGTCGTGATCGCCACTGTTCCGTCCCTGCCCATCCTTGGCGCAGGCTACGCCGTGGCCCGGCTGCGGGGTGTTCCCTTCGTTGCTGATATGCGCGATGCCTGGCCGGACATTGCCCGGGATGCTCGCATCGTCCAGGGAAGCGCCAAAAGCCTCGTTGAACGGATCATCGTTGCCATCCAGGAACGCGCGGACCTGGTGGTCACGGTCACCTTGGGCTTCGCCGCCACCCTGCGTGAGCGCGGCATAAAGAACGTCGCCACCATCTCCAACGGAATTGACACCTCAGCCCGCGAGCTGCTGCCGCCGCCGCCCGCGGAGGCAGACCGGCTGGAGGTCCTGTACCTCGGAAACCACGGCGAGAGCCAGCGCCTGGAAACCATCATCCGTGCTGCCGCCTTGGCGGGGGATACAGTTCGGCTGAGCATGGTTGGGCACGGAGTCCAGCGCCGTGCGCTGATGGCACTTGCCAAAGCCCTGGAAGCGCCCGTGGAATTCTACGATCCGGCGCAGGGGACCGCCGCGGTGATGGACTTCTACCGCCGCGCGGATACCTGTGTTGTCTCGCTGCGGGATGACTGGAAGTCGTTTGAGACCACCATCCCCTCGAAAACCTATGAGGTCCTCGCCGTTGGCCGCCATGTCACGGGCATTGTCCTGGGCGAGGCCCGCACCATCATCGAGGAAGCAAAAGCCGGGGATATTGTCCCGTCCGACCCCGCGGCAATCGCTGCGCTCTGGAAGGAACTGGCTGCGGACCGCAGCCGGCTGCTCACAGGATCTTCGGGCCGGGACTGGGTCGAAGCCAACGCCAACGTTGAGGCACTGGGCCGTTCCTACGCCGTCCTGCTGGCCACCGTGGCTTCAGAACACCGGTCTGCGTCTTGAGGGCTGGGCGACTCGTCGGGAACCTGGGACTGGCAGCGGGAACGGTGTGGGAGCACCTCGGTGATGATCCGGCCCTGCTCGCCCTTCAGGTGTCCCGCCGGCTGCCGGCAGGCGCCGTCCGGCCTGCTGCGCGCGCAGCAGCGCAGATGCCGGGCGTAGTTCTTCCGGCTATGGCCGCCGTCATCCAGGGACGCAGCGCCGACGCGGGATCTCTTCTCTCCGGTGCGCTGGATACTGCGCTGCGCCCGCGCAGCGCAGTGCGGCTGGCGGACACGGCGATCGCCGCGGGGCTGCCGGATCTGGCGGCCCAGCTGCTGAAAGCGGCACCTGAGCGCACAGCCGGAAAATCCGGTGCCGCCGCCCGGCTGCTGTGGCACCAAGGCGCCATGACTGAAGCGGTCCAGACACTCCGGGACGGAAATGCAGCCGAACGCAGACAAGGGCAGCGGCTGGCCAGCGAACTTAGGGTGTTCGAGGGCTGGGCTCCGTCGCTGGCCCCGGTCCGCGGTTATCAACCCAGAGAACGCACGGTGCTGCATCTGCTCACGAATTCCCTGCCCTACACCGGCAGCGGCTATGCGCAGCGCTCCCATTCGCTGTTGACAGCGCAGGGTGAGCAGGGCTGGAACGTCCACGCAGTCACCCGGGTTGGTTATCCGGTTCAGGTCGGGCAGCTTGGCGCCCGTGACACGGACGTGCTCGACGGCGTCACTTACCACCGGCTGCTGCCTGGCCGGCTGCCGCGCGGGATGGCCGCCCGGCTCGCGCTGCAGGCGGAGGAGGTCCTGGAGCTGGCCCTCCGCCTGCGTCCGGCAGTCCTGCACACCACAACCCACTTCGTTAACGGCGCCGTGGTGCGGGCGGTGGCACACGCGTTGGGCATTCCCTGGGTTTATGAGGTGCGGGGACAACTCGCCGACACCTGGGCTTCCACCCGGGGCCCGAAGGCCAAAAACTCGGAACGTTACGCCAGGTTCACCGAGCGTGAGGCAGAGATCATGCGCTCCGCAGATGCCGTGGCAACCCTGGGGGAGCAGATGCTGCAGGGCGTCCTGCGCTCCGGTGTGCCGGAGACTGCCACCGTTCTCCTGCCCAACGCTGTTGGTGGGGACTTCCTGACCGCTCCTCTTTCCGCCGCCGACGCTCGCCGGACCCTTGGCCTGCCACCCTCCGGGATGACCATCGGAACCGTGAGCAGTCTGGTGGACTACGAGGGCATTGACGACCTGATCCGCGCCTTCGCGCTGCTGGCGCCGGAGCACCCAGACCTGGCCTGCCTGATCGTCGGTGACGGCGCGTCCGCCCCCGCGCTCAGA
Source organism: Arthrobacter gallicola (assembly GCF_014836775.1). GTDB lineage: Bacteria > Actinomycetota > Actinomycetes > Actinomycetales > Micrococcaceae > Arthrobacter_B > Arthrobacter_B gallicola. The sequence goes on along the minus strand of NZ_JACSQD010000001.1, from coordinate 920,743 downwards.
ACCCTGGCCGCTGACCTGGGGGTGGGGGAGCGCGTGACATTCACCGGCCGGGTTCCCCGGGAACGAGCCCATCTGCACCACCAGGCCATCGACGTGTTCGTTGTGCCGCGAAAGGACCTTGACGTGACCCGAGCGGTGACCCCGCTGAAACCCGTGGAAGCGATGGCCTGTTCCCGTCCCGTCATAGCAAGCTCCCTCCCCGCCCTGGGCGAGCTGGTGGAACACGGCACCAACGGGTACCTGGTCCGCCCCGAGGACCCCGCACAGCTTGCCGAGTACATCGAATACCTGATTCAGGACCCCGCCCTGCGGGACAGGCTGGGCCGTGACGGCAGGGAGCATGTCCTCACGCGGCGCACCTGGCACGCAGCCGCCCAGCGGTCCACGGCGCTGTACACGGACCTGATCTCCTCCGAAGGACACACGCAGTGAAAGTTATACCTGCCCAAAAGCCCGCCGCAGCCCAGCATCTGTCCGTCGACTTTCGACGGCTGCAGCGGGTTGGCGCCCGCCCCGGATTCTTTGACTACCTGGTGCAGGTGTGGGATTACCGCCATTTCATTGCCTACGACGCGCGTTCACGGGTCCAGAGCGGCAACCGCCGGGACCGTCTGGGCAGTGTCTGGCTGATTCTCAATCCCGTCCTCAACGGACTGACCTATTACCTGATTTTCGGGCTGCTTCTGCAGACCGGCAAAGGGATCGAAAATTTCATTGGCTATCTGGTCATTGGCATCTTTCTTTTCCAGTTCAGTTCCCGGTCGATTACCAATGGTGCCCGTTCCATCCAGCAGAACCGGGCGGTCATCCAGGCCTTCAGCTTCCCGCGGGCAACCCTGCCCCTTGCGGTGAACCTGCGGGAACTGTTTGCGAACATCCCGGTGCTGATCGTGATGGTGCTGATCGTGATGCTGGTGCCGCCCACGGAGGAAATCACGTGGCGCTGGCTGCTGGTGTTCCCGGCCCTGGCGCTGCAGTGGATCTTCAACCTCGGCGTCGGGCTCATCCTGGCCCGGGTGATTTCCAAGGTCAATGATGTGGTGCATCTGCTGAGCTTCGCGCTGCGTGCGCTGATGTACGCCAGTGCCGTGTTCTACAGCTATGAGCGGTTTATCGACCAGCCCGTGCTGCTGCAGATCGTGCAGCTGAACCCGCTCTTCAATGTGCTGGACATCGTGCGGGACTGTCTCCTGTACGCGCAGGTGCCATCCTGGCAGTCCTGGGCCATCCTGGCGTCCTGGGCGCTCGGGGCACTAGCGGTGGGAACCGTTTACTTCTGGCGTGCGGAGGAAACTTATGGACGCGCATAGCGAGCTGGAATTCCTCGAGGAAGACCCGTGCGTGGTCATCGACGAGGTCAGCATGACTTATCGGGTGGCCTCAAGTGAGGCCTCACCCGGAGACAGGGCCGGTGTGCGGGGACTACTGCGCCGCGCCACCGCCCGGCCGAACATGGTGACGGTGAACGCCCTGAACCCGATCTCCCTGGTGGCGATGCGGGGCGAATCGGTCGGCATTGTGGGACGCAACGGCTCCGGCAAAAGCACCCTGATGAAGCTGATCAGCGGGCAGGTTAAACCCGACCAGGGTGGGGTCTACGCGTCCAGCACACCCATCATGCTGGGGGTCAACGCCGCGCTGGTTCCGGAGCTGCCCGGTGATCACAACGTGGTGCTCGGCTGCCTGGCCATGGGACTCACGCACGAACAGATCCAGGACCGCTACGAGTCGATCGTGGAACTTTCCGGTCTGGAAAAAGCCATCCACCTGCCCATGCGTTCCTACTCCTCCGGCATGTCCTCCCGGCTGCGCTTCGCAATCGCGGCAAGTATCGACCCGGAGATCCTGCTGATCGATGAGGCACTGAACACCGGAGACGCGCAATTTGCTGACCGCAGCCGGAAAAGGATGGACGAGCTGCGGGCCAACGCCGGCTGCGTCTTCCTGGTCAGCCACAGCTTGGACACCGTCATCGAGATGTGTTCCCGGGTGATCTGGATGGATAAGGGCGACCTCCTGATGGACGGGGAGCCGCGCGCCGTCGTAAAGGCCTACAAGGACTTCACCCGCCAGCTTTCCAAGGGGAACAACATTTCCGCAGCAAAGATCCGGAACGAGGCCATGAAATCGCTGGTGCCCACGCAGATCATTGAGCGCTCAACCGGGCGCCGCAGCGCGAGGGCCAGCTGATGGCGATCCTGGGGGACCTTCGCACCGGGCTGTGGCATCTGCGTTCGGGCGGGCCGGCGCAGGTGAAGGAATGGAACCTCCGGCGGCGGGCCGAACTGGGTTTCGCCGACCCCGCGAACGCCCGCGGGATTGAGGCCGGCTGGATCGGCCGGGGGAGCAAGCGGCGGCTGTCCATTCCTGCCGCGCCCGCGTCGCCGCGTCCTCCGCGCCGCGGTGACCTGAAGGTCGGCGTGATCCTTGACGAGTTCTCTGCCATGGCCTTCGCCTACGAGTGGAACACCGTGGCGCTTGACCCGGTGACCTGGCAGCAGCAGATCCTCGAGCACGAAGTGGACCTGGTCTTCGCGGAATCCGCCTGGGCCGGCAATGACCGGCTGTGGCGCGGAAAACTTGCCGGCAGCGACGGACCGTCAAGCCAGCTCAAGGAGCTGCTGGCCTTCAGCCGGGCCAGGGGCATTCCCAGCGTCTTCTGGAACAAGGAAGATCCACCGCATTACAGTGATTTCCTGCCCACCGCCGCACTCTTTGACTACGTCTTCACCTCGGATGTCAGCCGGGTGGAGCATTACCGGGCGGACCTGGGGCACTCCAACATCGGCGTCCTTCCCTTCGCCGCCCAGCCGGCGATCCACAACCCGGCACGGCCGCGGTACGGGCGCCATGCCCGGGACATTGCCTTCGCCGGCATGTACTTCGCGCACAAGTACCCGGAACGGCGCCAGCAGATGGACATGCTCCTTGGCGGGGCCATGGACGCCTCCGCGAAGCTGCCCCTGGGACTGGAAATTTTCTCCCGGAAGCTCGGCGGTGACCCCAATTACCAGTTCCCGGCGCCCCTGGACTCCAGGGTGGTCGGATCACTGAGCTACCAGCAGATGCTCTCTGCCTATAAGGCCTACAAGGTTTTCCTGAACGTCAATTCCGTGGTGGATTCCCCCAGCATGTGCGCCAGGCGGATTTTTGAAATCAATGCGGCCGGAACACCGGTGGTGACCGCACCCAGCGCCGCGGTCAGCGAGTTTTTCAGCGACGATGAGGTGCCGGTGGCCCGGGACCGCACCGAAGCCGCCCTGCTGACCAGGAGCCTGGCGCGGAACCCGGAACTGAATGACCGCACCGTCCACCTGGCCCAGCGCAGGATCTGGTCCGCCCACACCTACGCGCACCGTGCCGAAACCGTGCTGGCCGCCGTCCTGCCCCAGCACGGCCGGCCGCTGGCGGCACCCACGGTCTCCGCCCTGGTCCCGACCATCCGCCCGCACCAGGTGGAGAACATCTTCCGGACACTGGCCGCCCAGCAGGACGTTGAGGTGGAGCTGGTCCTGCTGGCCCACGGCTTTGAACTGGACCGCGGCCGGCTGACGGAACTGCAGGCAGCCTACGGCCTGCGGAACGTCCAGCTGCTGTCCGCGCCGCGGGACGTGAGCCTGGGGGAGTGCCTGAACCGGTGCGTCGAGGCAGCCTCCGGCGAGGTGGTAGCCAAAATGGACGACGACGACCACTACGGCGCCCGCTACCTCAGCGACCAGCTGCACGCACTGGCCTATTCACAGGCAGAAATTGTCGGCAAGCAGGCACACTACGTGCATTTGGCCGGATCGCGCGCCACCATCCTGCGGAACGCCGAACGGGAACACCGCTACACCGACTTCGTGATGGGACCCACCATCACGACCTACCGCCGCACCGCCAAGGAGCACCCCTTCCCAGCCCTGGGGCTCGGGGAGGACACCGGCTTCCTCCGGGCAGCGGCCCAGGCCGGCCTGCGGATCTACTCCGCCGACCGTTTCAACTTTTTCCAGATCCGCTCAGGTGCCGAACACACCTGGCAGATCGCCGATGCCGAGCTGCTCGCCGGAGGCGAGCTGAAATTCTATGGGGGACCGAGTGAGCATACAGACATTTAGTGCAGGTGAAACCACAACCGACATCAGGTCGGTTGCCGTGATCGGCCTTGGCTACATCGGGCTCCCGACGGCGGCCATCCTGGCCAGCCAGGGACTCCGGGTCACCGGCGTCGACGTAAACCCCGCCACGGTGGAAGCGGTGAACGACGGCCGGGTTCCGTTCGTGGAACCTGATCTGGGCATCCACGTTGCCGGTGCGGTCAGCCAGGGGACGCTGCGGGCTCAAACCGACGTGCCGGCGGCGGACGCCTTCATCGTCGCCGTGCCGACCCCCTTTAAGGGGGACAAGAGTGCTGACCTTGCCTATGTGGAGCAGGCCGCCCGGAACATCGCGCCGCGGCTGCGCCCCGGAAACCTGGTAATCCTCGAATCAACGTCCCCGCCCGGAACCACCCGGCGCATGGCCGAAGTTATCCTCGCCGAGCGCCCGGACCTTGGCACCGAGGCCAACGGCGGAACGGCTGCGGTCCTCTTCGCGCACTGCCCCGAACGTGTCCTGCCCGGCCGGATCATGATCGAACTGGTCACCAATGACCGGATCATCGGGGGACTGACACCGGAGGGCGCCACCGCCGCTGCCGCCCTCTACAGCACGTTCTGCCAGGGCGGCATCCACCTCACGGATGCCACCACCGCCGAAATGGCCAAGCTGGTGGAGAACGCTTACCGCGATGTGAACATCGCTTTCGCCAACGAGCTTTCCATGATCAGCGAAAGCCTGGACATCAACGTCTGGAACCTGATCGAGCTGGCCAACCACCATCCGCGCGTGAACATCCTCCAGCCCGGCCCGGGCGTGGGCGGACACTGCATCGCGGTGGACCCGTGGTTCATCGTGGCGGCCGATCCCGAGCGCTCCCGGCTGATTAGAACCGCCCGCGAGGTCAACGATTCCAAGCCCGACTATGTTGTCTCAGCCATCGAGTCGGCCGCGGCAGGTCTGGAGCAGCCGGTGATCGCGGCGCTTGGGCTCGCGTTCAAAGCGAATGTGGATGACACCCGGGAATCCCCGGCCGTGGACATTGTCCACCGGATCGCCACCGCGAATCCGCAGGCACATATCGCGGTAGGTTCACCGTTCAGCGGCACCGGGCTGCCCGCAAAACTTGCCGGCCTGCCAAACGTTGCCCTGGGAACGGCGGAGGAAGCGCTGGCGGAGGCGGACGTGGTGGCCCTGCTGGTGGACCACGATGCCTTCCGGGAAATCACTCCGGAGCAGCTCGCGGGCAAACGGGTGGTTGACACGCGGGGATTCTGGCGGAATTGAACGCCCTGCCTCAGGCGGCAAGCCGGCTCGCGGCCTCGGTCCATCCTGCTCTCCGCAGCCGGCTGAAACGGCTGGCGCCGGGAACCCCGCGGTCCGCCGATCACGGTCTGGTGAGTGTGGTGGTGCCGATGTTCAATGTTGCTCCCTACCTGCAGCGGTGCCTGAACAGCCTGGTTTCCCAGACCTACCGGCGGCTGGAAATCATCCTGGTTGATGACGGGTCAACGGATGCGACGGCGTCGATCGCCGCCGGTTATGCGCGGCATGACCCGCGGATCCGGCTCATCCGCCTACCCCACGCAGGCAACGGCCGGGCACGGAACGTGGGCGTCAAAGCGGCCCGGGGCCGGTTCCTGGCCTTCGCGGATGCGGACGACGTCGTTCCCCTGGACGCGTACGAGATCATGGCCACCGCCCTGGCGGAGAGCGGCTCGGACTTCTGTGTCGGCTCCTACGGACGGATCCGGGGCAGCCGGCGTACCCGCGTGCAGCTCGCTGACCGGCTCCACCGCGAGGAAGCTGCCGGTGTGCAGCTGGCTTCCCGGCCCGGCGTCATTGACGACGTGTTCCTGTGGAACAAGATGTTCACCCGGACCTTCTGGGAGGACAAGGTGGGTCCCATCCCGGAGGGCGTCCGCTACGAAGATCAGGAAACGACGGCCAGGGCCTACCTGCGCGCAGCCTCCTTCGACATCCTGACTCAGCTGGTCTACTGGTGGCGGATCCGGGAGGACGGGTCCTCCCTGACCCAGGAGAAACACCTGGACGAGGACCTGCGGGACCGGCTTTCCGTTGCGCGTGCCGTCACTGACCTGTATGCCGCGGAGGCACCGGCGGATGTACTGGCGCACTGGCACCGGCGGCTGCTCGGCTCTGACCTGCTTCCGTACCTGGAGCAGGTGCCGGATGCCTCAGAGGAGTTCTGGACCATGCTGCACCGGGGAGCAGCCGGGCTGCTGACGGCCGGCCAACCCTACCTGGATGGAGTGGACCCGCAGGCGCGGGTGCTGCTCTATCTGGCGGCCGAGGGCCGCCGGGCTGACCTGACCCGCGCCGTCGTCGACCGGATCAACAGCGGAACTGCCAGTCCGCTGGTGTTCGACGGTGCACGCATCGAAGCGCGTCCGCCCTTCCTTGAGGTCCTGGCGGAACCCGTTCCGCCAGACCTGCTGACGGTGGGTGCAGAGCAGCTGGAACTGATCACCAGCCTTGAACCGGCGGAAACCTCGGCGGTCCCGCAGCACACCGGACGGCGGCTGCATGGATACGCCTACGTCCGCAATGTTGACCTGCGCAGCATCAGCGTGGACATAACAGCGGGAACCGCCGGTCCGGACGGGTTCGGCCCGCTGGAGGTCCAGCGCCGCGCCGACCCGGATCTCGACATGCTTTCGGGAGACCGGAACTGCAGTTACGCGGATTCGGCCTTCGCCGTCGTCCTGCCGGAACCGGCACCGGCAGAACTGGTCCTGCGGGTGGACATGGCCGGGCACCGGCTGGAACAGACCGTGCAGGTTCCGGCAGACCGGCCTGGTCCACATGTGGCAGATCCGCCTGCAGCCAATCCGCGCACCGGTGCCCTGCGCGTGGCGTCGCTCTCCGCCGCAGCACCGGATGACCTGGAAATGCAGCTCTCCGGTGGCGCCCCCGGAGGCGCCTATGCCCTAGCCACCGCGCGGCATACGATTCCTGCTGAAGCAACCGCACGTCCGGACGGATCCGTGTCTCTGCGCTTTGCCCTGTCCGCCGCGCGCTGGGGCAGAAAAGTCCCGGCGCCGCCGTCGGGCTCCTACACGCTGCGCTGGCGGGCCGACGGCGCGCAGCCGGGGCCGGGCGACCCGGCTGTGCCAGTGTCTGAAGCGGCAGCCGCACAGTTCCGGTCCTTCCTCCTGCCTGCGGCACGGGTGCGCGGGTTCCGGACCGCGGCCGGCGCAATGGCCGTCAGCATCGGTGCACCGCTGGCCGATGATGAAACTGGAACCTTCCACCAGTACCGGCTGCGGCGGGCCGCCTTCCCGCGCGGACTCTCGGGGCAGGCGCCGGAACTTCAGCCGGGGATCTTCTTTGAGAGCTACGGCGGGAAGAGCTGCACGGACAGCCCGCGGGCAATCTCTGATTACCTGGCCTCCGCAGGCTTCGACGAGCCGCTCTATTGGTCTGTGGCAGATCGTTCAGTGGACGTTCCGGCCTACGCTGTGCCGCTGCTGCAGGGTTCGTCCCAGTGGTATGAGAAACTCGCCACCACCAGGCGGCTGGTCAACAACAACAACTTCCCCTGGTATTTCCGCAAGTCACCGGGGCAGTTTTACCTGCAGACCTGGCACGGCACGCCGCTGAAGAAAATCGGGCTGGACGCACCCCAGCGCGCCTTGGCGCTTTCCTACCGGGATCTGCTGCAGCGGGAGGCCCGCTACTGGGACCTGCTGCTGGCGCAGAACGGTTTCGCCGCCGGAGTCCTGCCCCAGGCACTTGGCTACCCGGGTGAGGTGCTGACCGCCGGGTACCCCCGGAACGACGCGCTGCTGACCGCCTTGGACACCGGTGCGGACACCCGGGACCGGGTGCGGGAACTGCTGGGCATCCCGGCGGGCCAGCGGGTGGTGCTGTACGCCCCCACCTGGCGGGATGCGGTCCGCGACGACGCCGGCCGTTCCGACTGGGTCGGTTACCTGGACCTTGAGCTGGCATCCCGCCGGCTGGGCCCCGGATATACGTTCCTGATCCGCGGTCACCACAATGTCGCCGCCCAGCGCCGGATCGCGGCTGCTCCCAACGCCCTGGACGTGACGGAGTATCCGGAGATCAATGACCTGTACCTGGCCAGCGATGTCCTGGTGACCGACTACTCCTCGGCCATGTTCGACTTCGCCGTGCTGGGCCGGCCCATGTATTTCCTGGCGCCGGACTTGGCCGGCTACCAGGAATCGCGGGGCCTCTACCTGGATTACGCGGCGACGGTGCCGGGGGATCCCCTGCCGGACACGGCGGCGCTGGTGCAGGCACTGCGGCAGGACGATTCCGGTCTGCGGGAACGGGTCCGCGGGTTCGCCGCCCGGTTCGCCGCCGCGGACCGCGGACTCGCCGCTGCGGCAGCGGGGGCGCTGCTCACCGCCGAAGGCCATCCAGTTCCCGGCAGCACACATTTGCAGACCAACCGACCGATCAACAGAAATGGTGACCACCGTGGCTAGCGGACAGTTCTCCCTAGTGGTAGCGCTCTACAACGTGGCCGACTACGTGCCGGCGTTCCTGGAGTCGCTGCGGACCCAGAGCTACCCTGTCCAGGACCTTGACATTGTGGTGGTCGACGACGGTTCAACCGATGACTCGGCACTGATCGTCGAGCGCTGGGCCGGTCAGCACCACCCAGGCCTGCGCCTGGTACGGCAGGCGAACGCCGGCCCCGGGGCGGCACGGAACACCGGCCTGCGGCTGGCACGGAACACCTGGGTCACCTTCTGCGACCCGGATGATGTTTTCCACCCCCGGTATTTCCAGGAAACAGCGAACTTCCTGGCCGGGGATGTCAATGGTTCGGCGCAGCTGCTGGCGACGCGGCTGGTGCAGTTCAAGGACGGCACCACAGATCTGCGGCATACGCATCCGCTGGGCAAGAAGTTCCGGTTCGGGAACACGCTGGTCAGCCTGGAAACCAACCCGGAGTGCATCCAGCTCCACGGACCCACGGCCTTCCTGCGCCGCGGCGTCCTGGAAGAGGCGGGCCTGGAATTCGACGAGCGCATCCGGCCCAAGTTCGAGGATTCCAACCTGATCGGCCGGTACCTGGCAGCCGTGGAGGAACCGGTCCTGGGAATTGTTGCCCAGGCGCGCTATCTCTACCGCAGGGACCGGCAGCAGGGGGCATCACTGGTCGCCGGTGCCTGGGGGGACCCCCGGGCCTACGAGGAGCTCCCGCGGCACGGCTACCTCGGCCTGCTCAGCGCCGTCAAGGAACGGCTGGGCAGAGTCCCGCACTGGGCGCAGTACATGGTCCTTTACGACCTGGTCTGGTTCTACATCGATGACAAACGCATGCACAGCCAGACGGCCGGGGCCACGCCCGAACAGCAGGACACCATGCACGCGCTGCTGGAGGAAATCCTTGCCCTGATCGATGTGGAGGTCATCGATACCTTCAGCGTGGTCAGCCAGGGCTGGGTGTTCCACAACATCCTGCGCAGTTACTACAAGCAGTTGCCGGCGGATCCTCCCGTGGTCCAGGAAGGCCCGCATGATCAGCAGCGCGGAACAATGCGGTACTCCTACCTCTTCCAGGGGAACGTTCCTGAGGAGAAGATCTATGACGACGGCGTGCCGGTTACTCCCGTAGCCACGAAGGTCCGGGACCACCGCGTCCTTGGCAAGGTCCTGATCCGGGAACGCGTGCTGATCCTGCCCGCCGGCACGGCACCGGAGGTTACCTTGGACGGCGTGCCCGCCGTGGTAACCACTGACCGGGGGGTGCCGCTCCAGCCAGGACGCATCCCGGAGCAGCTTCCGGGCTTCGAGCTAAGGCCGCCCGCCGTCGCGGAGTCCTCCGGCAGCCCGGTGACCAGGATCGTGCGGAAGGCCAGCGGCACAGCAGACCGGGTCCGCCAGAACCGCACACTGCACCGGTCCCTGACCGGCACAGGCTCGGGGTCTGAAGTCTGGGGGAGCGCCCGCCGGTACGCCCGGAGGCTGAGCGGCCGGCGGGCCGCTGCCCGGCAGGAGGCCGCCGACCAGCGGCTCGTCCACCGGGCGGCACAGGAACCCGCCGCGTCCCTGTACCGGGACGCCTGGATCCTGATGGACCGGATTGGACGGGCTGATGACAACGCCGAGCACCTGTACCGGTACCTCCTGCGGGAACGCCCGGACATTAATGCCTGGTTCCTGCTGGACCGGGCGAGCCAGGACTGGGACCGTCTCTCAAGGGACGGATTCAAACTGGTTCCCTATGGGTCGGACGAATCGGTCCTGCTGTTCCTGAACGCTGCGTACAAGATTTCCTCCCACGCCAACGCCAATATTGAGTACCCCGTCAGCAAAGAGCGGTTCGGACCGGGGAAAGCTCGGTTTGTGTTCCTGCAGCACGGAGTGATCAAGGACGACATGTCGCTCTGGCTCAACACCAAGGACATCGCGCTGATGGTTACGGCTTCAGCCGCTGAATACGACTCGATCGCCGGGGACGGCAACGGCTACAACCTCACTCCCCATGAGGTGTTGCCCACCGGCTTCGCCCGGCATGACGCCCTGCTCCGTGCCGCCCGGCGCTCGCCGGTGTCAGAACGCAGGACATTCCTCGTCGCGCCAACCTGGCGCCAGTACCTGGGCAAGGAGCTTGCCGCGGCGGAATCCGACGCGGAGCGGGTGAAGATCTTCGAGGACAGCGAGTACGGCAGGTCCTGGCTGCAGCTGCTGCGCTCGCCGGAGCTTCGGGACTTCTGCGTGGGCAAGGGGCACCGGATCATCTTCCTGCCCCACCCGGAACTGGAAATCATGGTCCCGCTGCTGGATCTCCCCGACCACGTGCAGTCAGCGGCTTATGCGGATATCAGCGTCCAGGAGAAGCTCGTGGAGTCCCACACCATGGTCACGGACCACTCCTCCATAGCGTTCGACGGCGCGTACGCCGGTTCGCGGATTGTGTACCTGCAGCCGGACAGCGATGAGATCTTTGGCGGCGGACACGTCTACCGGAAGGGATATTTCGACTACGAGCGGGACGGGCTGGGCCCGGTAGCCGGAGATGTCGAGGAAGCTGTGGCACTGCTGACCACGGTCAACCCCGGCGAGACAGACCCGGTTTACCGGGAAAGGATCCAGCGCACCTTCCATTGGTGGGATTCGGGCAGCTGCGAACGTATCACCGCCGCCATTGAAGGCCTCTCCGGCCCGGCGAAATCAGGCTCAGGAAAACCATGAGATCCCTGGGAATCAAGTCCGTGCTTGGCCCCCTGGGGAGAAAGGGCAGGGCCCTTGCCGCCGGACGCCTGCGTAAATCTCCGCAGGCTCCCGGACACGGGCTTCTGAGCCTGGTTCTGTTACCCGGCGGGAATCCCGGTGCTGCACAGCAGACTGCTGCTGCCCTCCTCAACCAGAGATACGGGGAGCTGGAAGTGATAGTCAGCAGGGCCGAGGCACAGGTAGCGGGGCCGCTGCATGAACTCGCCGGCAGTGAACCACGGCTGCGCCTGGTCACTTCCGCACACGGTGTGGGAGCTGCCTTGGCTGCTGCCTCGGGTGAGTTTGTGGCCCTTGTGGAACCGGGCACCCTGCCGGACGCCGGGCTCTACAACGCCTTGTTGGACGTGCTTGCACCATCAGGCGCTGACTTTGCCGGTGCCATTTCGGCAGCACCAAAATCGAGCATCGACCGCCACGTGGTCCGGCTCCCGCCGCAGTCCTTGACCGGGCGGACGCTGGCTGCCTTTCCCGCTGCATTGGCCGATGGCGTGATCTGGACCAAGCTGTACCGTCGCCGGTTCCTCGCGGAAATCCTCGGCGGGCTGCCGGCGGAGACCACCGTGGAGGAGATCGTGGCCCGGGGCTTCCTGGGGGCTGAGAGCTTTGACTACGTCATCACCGCCACGGGAGCCTCTGCTCCGCAGGACACGTGGGGGAGTGTCCAGGAGGAACTGGCTGAGTTGTTGTCCCGCGCCCGAAGGCTGACCGGAGCTATCCCCTCTGGTGCGCCCGAGGAAGCCGTCGCCTCCTGGTTCGCGGCCTCCTTTGGTGCCCGCTGGGCGGGCTTCGCCCGGGAGGTCCCGCGTCACGGTCCGGACTTCTGGACAGCCATGCAGGACGCGGCCCGACTACTCGCGGCCACTCCGGGAGCACTGGACTCCTTTCCACTTCACGACCGGATCCTGGTTGCACTGGCGGCAGACGGCCAGCTCAATGATTTCAGAACGGTTCTAGCCGAGATCCAAGACAAGGGCCGCGGGTACCGCGTGAGCGAGGACCCTGACGGAGCGTTCCACGGACAACCCGTGTACCTGCCGCTCCTGAACTTCCGCGTTCCCACGGAGCTTCTCGCAATCCAACCGGTGGATTTAGGCCTGCAGAGCCGTCTGCGCGGGTTCGTATGGCTGGGAACCACGCTGCGCTTCACGGGATTCGCCTATCTTAGGGGGATTGCACCTGAGCAGACCGGCTTCCGGGTGTTCCTCTCGGACCCCTCGTCCGGCCGCCGGATTCCGCTCCCCGTTCAGCGCCTGCAGGACGACTCGATCAACGAAACGACCGGCGACCGTTGGAACGACTACGCAGAAGCCGGATTTAGTGCAGAGATCGATGCGGAAAACGTCCTCCACACGCTTGCTGCCGACGGTGGTGGCGGGCGCCCCTGGTATGTGGAGCTGGAACTCTCAACTCGGGGAGTAACCGTTGTTGAGCGCCTTATGGTGCGGGACGAGGACTGCGTTCCCGGCCGTTTGCCGGTCGGTCCGGCTGTTGGACGCCGCAGGCTGGTGTCCCAGTTTGACCGGGTACACGGCCTGAGGTTCAGCATGGTTTCCTACCGCTACACCGCGGAACCGGCGGAGCTGGAATCCGGTATCATTTCGCTGACCTTTCAGGGAGAGGTTCCCCATGCCGTCGTCGCTGAGACGGCTGGACAGTCTCCTGTTTCCTTCCGCGCACACCCCGGGAATCCTGCTGTGTTCACCACCGAGCTTGCCGGCCTCGTCCCGTCTGGGAGCAACGGGGACGAAATTACCTTCCAGCTCCGTGCCGGAAACAGCTCCTCGCTGCACCACGTAGGACTCAGCGTGGCCAGCGATGAAACGAATGCGGCGCCGGACGCTCCGGTCCGGACAGGGTCCACGGGATTCGGATTCATCACGCTGACCACTGGGCAGCCGCGCCTGGCGGTTTCGGACTGGGCTCTCACTGCGGAGAACCTGGTCCTTACGCTGATTAGGGCCGGAACCCATGCTCAGGACGGTGTTTCCCTGGCACTGGTAGGTCCGCAGACGACGATCACTGCCGACAGCGTCAAAGTCAGCCCGGACAGTGTGGTTCTTGAAGCGTCCTTCCGCCTGCTGCATGACAGATGGGGAGCTGGGAGCGCGTTCCCACCATACGGTCGGTATCGGCTGGTTGAGCTGGTTGGCAACGAGACCCACGCCGTGGGGGTCTCATCCTCATTGGCCGGAGCCGGTTTGGGCAGCACACAGGACCGCCTCCGGGCGGTAACCCCGGCCTTTAGCCCCGGTCAGCAGTTCCAGCTTCGGCTGCTGCCACCGCTGGGGACTGCGGAACGAGGAGCTCATAACCAACAACGGCTGATCGACGGCTATCGGACCGTCACGGAACCGATTGCTGAGGATCTGGTCCTCTTTGAGACGTTTGGCGGAAAGGCTGCCACGGACAGCGGGTGGGCTCTGAGCAACGAACTGGGTGTTCAGCGGCCCCGGATGCGGAAGTACTGGAGCGTTGCCAACGCTTCCTTTCCCGTGCCCGCCGGGTGTCTTCCGCTGCAGAGGTACTCGGCAGAGTGGTTTCGGGTCCTGGGTACAGCCAAGTACCTGGTTAATAACAATGATTTCCCGGTCTTTTTTCGAAAGCGCCCCGGCCAGATTTACATTCAGACCTGGCACGGAACGCCGTTGAAGCGGATCGGTTTTGACACACCCCGGGAGCGGCTGACTCCGTCCTATCTACGCACGCTGGAACGGGAGCCCCGGGACTGGGACGTCCTCCTGGCGCAAAGCCCTTATGCAGCCCAGGTTCTCGCGTCCGCCTTCCGCTACGACGGCCCGGTTGCCGTTCTGGGATATCCCCGAAACGATGCGCTTAAAAGTCCCCGGGCCTCCGCTGAGCGTCAACGGGTCCGTGCGCTCCTGGGTATCCCGCCGGAGGACACCGTGCTGCTTTACGCGCCGACCTGGCGGGATAACGCACTGACCAGCGGCGGCAAACTCATGGCTGTAAATCACCTTGATTTAGCGGAGGTTAGAGCCGCCCTCGGCAACAACTACTCGGTCCTGTTCCGCGGCCACCACAACGTCGCAGAACAGCGTTCGGGAACAACGCTCAACGGCCTGATCGACGTGACAGATTATCCGCAAATCTCGGATCTCTGTCTGGCGGCCGACATATTGGTTACGGACTATTCCTCCATCATGTTTGACTTCGCCGTTACCGGGAAGCCTATGTTCTTCCTGGTTCCGGACCTGGAGGACTACAGAGACAGCGTCCGCGGGTTCTATTTTGATTTCGAAGCGCAGGCGCCGGGTCCTTTGGTGCGGGACCAGAAAGAGCTTTGCGCTAGGCTCGGCGACTATTCACCAGCTGACTGGCAGGCGAAGTACAGTCGCTTCACGCAGACTTACGCTCCCGATGACGACGGCGGAGCTGCAGCAAGACTTCTGCAGTCGATTTTGATCCCAGGTCATACCTGATGTGGTGTGAACCATAGCGATGGTAATGAGTCAAGCAAATACCCATGAACTGCGTGTTCATGGGTAAGGTATTCCCCGGGGGAACTACCGCCGTTTATCCGGCGTTGCATCGAGACTGTGGTTTAAGCTGCTCTGCGATGTCCCTTTCGGAAGACAGATTTAAGGACCGATAGGAACAAAATGACTGTACAAGCCGTAATTCTCGCTGCTGGCATGGGTACCAGGCTCGCGCGGCCGCATCCGAAGTCGATGACGCAACTGGACGACGGCAGGACGATCATGCAGCAGCAGGTCGAGAACCTGCGGGCCGCCTTTGGCGACGAGCTGCACCTCACCATCGTGGTGGGCTACAAGCTCGAACAGATCATGGAGCACATGCCGGAGGCTTCCTTCGTCTACAACGAGGCTTTCGACCAGACGAATACGTCAAAGAGCCTGCTCAAGGCCCTGAAAAACTCTTTCGACGGCGGTGTGCTGTGGATGAACGGTGACGTCGTTTTTGACCCGGCTATGTTCAGCGAGCTCACCCCGATGATGGCGGCCGACAAATCGTTCGTTGCCGTGGACACTTCCTCCACCTCCGATGAAGAAGTGAAGTACACGGTGGACAGCGACGGACACATCCTTGGTCTCTCCAAGGCCACCCAAAACGCGTTGGGTGAGGCCATTGGAATCAACTACATCGCGTCGGGCGACAAAAAGCACCTGATTGAACGCCTGGCGGAGGTTCACGACCAGGAATATTTCGAAGGAGGCATCGAGAAGACCATTCAGCTGGATGGAGTTGCCTACGTGCCCGTAGATATTAGCGCCTACTATGCCGTGGAAGTGGACTTTGCAGAGGATCTGGTACGGGCTAACCACTGCCTAGACCGCTAAAAGCCCCACAAGATCCGACTTAGCGTTGAAAGGAACTCGGCCAAGGCCGGTTAAACACCCTATGAACTCCAAAGCAATGTTCACTGCTGCACGACTCTCCGAAAAGGCCGGGCGTAAAGCCTGGGCAGCCAGCCTTTACGGGCGTTCCGCAGAAGGTGCCGGAAACAAGCAGGCGGACGCTTTGTTCCGCCTTGCAAATTTGGCGTTCCACCAGGGTGAACTTGATCAGTCTCGGGAGTTTCTCGAGGAAGCCATCGCGCTAAAGCCGGGCCAGGCTCCTTGGCATTACAGGCTGGCAACAGTCTGGGAGAGACTGCACGATAAAGATGCAGCGCTTGCTCATTACCGAAAAGCAAATGCCCTAGCTCCTGATAACAAGGCGTGGGCTGACAAGATGCATCGATGCGAACAAGCCTTGATCTTTACGAAGGCTCAGTTGCACGACGAGCGTGCCAAGTCGCTGCGACAGAAGGGGCAAAGATGGCAGGAGCTGGAACTGCTCCAGTCAGCTAAACCCAGCTTCGAGAGCTCACCCGATTGGTTTCTCAGGCTGGCTGATGCGCTCGAAGCAATGAACAGGTACGGCGAAGCCGCGGAGGCATTCCAACGTGCTAACGAGCTTCGTCCAGGCACAGCCGTAAACCTATTCCGAGAAGGACACTGTTGGCTAAGAGCAGGATCTCAAGACAAGGCGGCAAGCGCCTTCAAGCGCGCAAAGAAAGCTGATCAAAAGCTCCAGAGCAAAAGCCTGGGTATCGGAGTATTTTATGAGCAGCGTGGAATGTGGCCTGAGGCAGCGGATCGTTACGCCATCGATTGCGAGGACTCCCCTTGGAATGGAGAGCTGCACTTCCGAGCCGGACGGGCAAATGAACGCTGCTATCGGTGGAATGCCGCGGTTGCTCATTATGAGGAAGCAATTTCTTCACAGCCCGCTCTCTGGCGGAACCACTTCCGTCTAGGATTCGTCAAGGAACGACTCGGCGATTTTCCCGCGGCCGAGAAAAGCTATGCGTATGGTCTGGACTGCTCGGCAGTTAACAATGAACCAGCAAGATACTGGGCCTATCGACTCGGAGTCGTAAAGGAAGCCCAAGGAGACTTCGAGGGTGCCTTAGCTGCCTACTCAACCTCTCTGGATTATGTGCCCGCCGTAGCAAATGCAGAAAACGAACCAGCTCTCACCACGTTTAGTCAGGACACTGCTTACGAGATGCAGATTTTGCAACGCGCGAGATCCGCAGCACTGCGCTCCCGGGATGCAGATCAAATCCAGAAGATTGCTGCGGAGTTTGAAAATAGAGAACTCTGGGCAGATGCATTGGCATGCTTGAATGCTGCGGCAGATAGAAAGCAAAGCTTTGACGCATCGATCTACTTCCGGATAGCTAAGGCTTATCAGGCTTTGAACCAGCCCGAGGCCGCTGCAAAGGCCTATCGGATGACCAGGATTTCTGTCTCACCCCGAGGCATTGATAATGAAAAGTATAAAAAGGATGCTGGACTTCAAAGAAACTTCCAGTATTCAGAGATGTCTCAGCATCTCCCTATACGGAAGAATGTTATTCTCTATGAAAGCTTCTTCGGCAAGCAAATTACCTGTAATCCCTACGCGCTATTTAGGGAAATATACAACGACCAGGATTACGCACACTTCTTACATGTGTGGGTGACAACCCCAGACACTGCCATTCCAAAATGGATGAGGCACCGTGAGAATATTCTTTTCGTGCAGCGCGGAAGCCATCTATATCTAAGATTTCTTGCTACGGCCAAGTACCTCGTCAACAACGTGACGTTCCAAGCGATGTTTAGCCGGCGTCAGGGCCAGAGATATTTGAACACCTGGCATGGTACGCCAATGAAGACTCTCGGGAAGGATATACAGACCGGAGTTGTGGAGCACCGGAACGTGACACGGAACTTCCTTCATGCCACCCACATCATTACCCCCAACGAGCATACAAGGCGCGTGTTGCTTGAGCGCTATGACGTGGAAGGTTTGGGAACCGCCAAGGTTGCAATCACGGGCTATCCGAGGATCGACTTTACACTGAACGCTTCGCCTAATCGGGTGGAGGATCTGAGGGAAGCGCTGGGCCTCGTCGATAGAAGTAAAAAAGTAGTGCTGTACGCTCCGACGTGGCGGGGCAGCTCCAGCGAGCAGCACTTTGATTCTGAACGTCTTGTCAGTGATTTACAGGCCCTTGCCGGTCTTGATTGCGCTGTACTTTTCCAAGGGCATCACTTATCCGCGTCGTTTATCCCGGACTCTCTCCCGGTTCATGTGGTAAATGAAGAGATAAATACTAATGAGCTGCTTTCTGTAGTAGACATTCTCATAACTGACTACTCGAGCATAGTCTTCGACTTTCTTCCTACCCAAAAGCCGGTAATTTGCTACACTTACGATTTGGACGCCTATAAAGCGGAGCGTGGACTCTATTTTAGTCCGAGCGATATTGGTATTTACGAGGCACGATCTCAGACAGCGCTCGTTGAAGCGGTGCGGCGTTCTCTAGCCGGCGACGGCCCTGAGACTGTACCTTCAAACAGCTTGATAGAAGAGTACTGCGGGCATGAAGATGGTCGAGCATCCGCGCGGACCAAAAAGTTCTTCTTGGAAGATGAGACCGAATGTCTCATTACGTCAAAAATACCGAATAAACGCCGGTTTCTATTTCATCACAGCATGCTCCCTAACGGCATAACGTCTTCACTGATCAACCTCCTCAACTCCTTGGATCCCGCGGAAAACGACGTGACGGTTGTGGTCCCGGTTGAAGGTGTGGACCACACGAAAGCTGGCCTTTCACGAATCGCTGCTTTACCGAACTACGTTAGATTGGTCGCCGACGGCGGGCGCCAGGTCGCAAACATTGAAGAGAAGTGGCTAATAGATTGTTTCAATCGCTGGAACGTCTTTGCCTCAGAAGAGCATCGCCGTCATTATGTAGAGTCCTTCGCGAAGGAATATAAGCGTTTATTCGGTGACAGTCATTTTGATGTAGTTGTGGAGTTTGAAGGTTATTCTCGGTACTGGACGTCGGTCCTGGCAGCAGCCCCGGCTGCAACAAAGAAAGTTATCTATCTCCATAACGAGATGGAGGCAGAATGGCAGATTCGCTTTCCGTATCTTCGTGGAGTGTTTGAACTATATGACGAGTTCGATGCGCTAGCGTCTGTTTCGCCCGCATTATCTGAACTGAATCAGGCAGCGCTGACCCGCATTGTCAATGTCGAGGTTGACAAGTTTTTGCCGGTTATTAACCAGATTGATATTCAGGGAACTCTTGCACGCGCGGCTGAGCCCCTGGACGAGGACCTCGTGGAGTGGTTCGAATACGATACGCCCACGTTCGTTACGATGGGAAGGCTTTCAAAAGAGAAGGACCAAGCGAAGCTATTGCATGCCTTGGCGCGCGTTATCAAGGAAGGGCATCAAGCCAGGCTCCTGGTTCTCGGTGAAGGCCCTCTGCGCGCCGATCTAGAAGAACTGAGGGCGGAACTCAATCTTGATCGCGCAGTCTATTTCGCGGGGCTGCGAGAGAATCCGTTCCCGGCCCTGAGCGCATCTGACTGTTTCGTATTGCCCTCAAACCATGAAGGTCAACCGATGGTGCTACTGGAGGCGATGATTCTGGGCAAGGAAATTTTGGCGACAGATATCCCAGGGTCACGGCAGGTCCTCTCCGACAACCTGGAATGTCTTTGTCAGAACTCCGTAGACGGTCTGGCGGACGGGATTAAGAAGGTTCTTCAAAGCGACAGACAGCACGTACCAGATTTCGACGTTGAGAGGTATGCAAAGGAGGCTCTCGAGGCATTCCTCGGCGCTGCGGGAACAACTCCCTAAGCCCGGGACCCTGAATGCGATGGGAAACACTCGAAGTTTGAGTCTCCGGAGGCGGGCGGCATCTAGCATGTCTAGAATTGCAGCGTCCACGACCTTTGTGCTGGTTACAGAGAGGACTCGGTTGCGTTTCCGGTCGACCAACAGGCTGGTGGCTGGCATCCTCACTCACCTGTTCACGGAGCTTTAGGCCGCGTCGCGGGTCGCTTCTGCCTCTGGAGTTAACTGGACGACCGGGAATCTCTCATGAGGACACCGCAGTTGGGCGGTGGCTTGAACGGGTGCCTTGGCCCGCGAGCTGCGCGTGCACGAGCATGCTTCCGGCGAGTGCATGCCAGGGTGGAATCGGTGGCAATGAACCTGACCGCGCGGATTTGATTAATCCGTGCGGTAGGTACTGCCCAAGACCTCCACCACCGTGGATTACTGGCATATGGTGACGCGGGCGAATCAGATCGTCATTGAGGTTTGGCGGCGTCGTTCCCACGAGCGCAGTGCGCGTGCATAGCCGTTCATTGAGTGCCACCATCTCGGCGATGCTTCGCAGTGCTCCTCGGGGCTCCTCCACTTCTTGTCTCCTGAATGACGTCGAGTAATGCCATCCTGGAAAGCCTCGAAAGGAATCTCTGGTGATAATCGAAAGTATAGTGAAGAGCTGAGGGGCCCCAGGGGTGTGCCTCGAAGGATTGTTGTTGCGGTATGAGAACATCTATGGACTCAACGCCGTCCTTGCTCATGGCATATTCGTCCATTACATCCCAGTGCCGGTTCATGCTGACTGACCACGGCCGAAATTGTTTGGTCTCCCCATCTTTTGCAATCCATGTTGCAACGTTACGAGCCCTGTGGATGATTATCTTTGT
This sequence comes from Arthrobacter gallicola, assembly GCF_014836775.1. Classification (GTDB taxonomy): domain Bacteria; phylum Actinomycetota; class Actinomycetes; order Actinomycetales; family Micrococcaceae; genus Arthrobacter_B; species Arthrobacter_B gallicola. Next base: position 900,392 of record NZ_JACSQD010000001.1, on the reverse strand, counting down.
GTCTGGGATGTTAACCTCCGCCCATGCGAAGAAGGAATCTACGGCTGCCGTCCAGGCTTCCATAAACTTTCGTGGGGTACGATCTGCTCGATACCAAGCAAGTTCCCGCCCTGCATAGAAACGAGTTTTCGTAGTCGACCATGTGTTATGGGTTACTATCTCACCTTTATCAAGTTCGGAATAACCAAAGACCAAGTCAGGACGGAAGTCCATTATTAAATAATGCGGTTTGGTCGTGGTTAACTCGTCCAGGAAGCTGCGGGAAAACTCGCGTAGTAGTTCACCATGTACGCGCGGGACTAACCCGTTTAGCTCGTCTGGGTCGACCGAAACCGGAGGAGACATGAGAGATACCATTGAGACTTGATTCGCTAGAGCGACGCACTCAAAGAGATCTCTATAACCAGGATTAAAAGTACGATTGAAGATGTCCCGCGTTACGCATGAACCGAGAACGGCTACTCTAATGAGTGGATCCAACGACTTACCTCTGCAACTTGAACTTTAATGGACATGGGGCTGGAGTGTGTGTCTGCAGACCCGAGGATGGCAGCCGTTCGGAAAGTCGATCTCCTCAGAACCTATAAATGCCCTTTCCTAACGGCCGAGAGGGTTCATCACACTCTAGAATGCTGCAAATTTTCTGAGAGGAGTGTTATCTTTCTATTCCAAGTATCTTCCCACTCATCTTCTGAAAACTTATCAGCGGTTTCGACCGCACCGGACCTAAGACGTGCCTGAAGGGTCACATCCGTGAGAATGTCATGTACTGACTTCCCAAGTGCATCGATGTCGCCATCCCCTACCAACAGGCCGTTTTTCCCATTCACAATGAGATCCCTGGCCCCGTAGATCACGTCGTAAGCAACCACGGGGGTTCCCATGGCAAAGCTCTCAGTTATGACTAGCCCGAACCCTTCATACTTTGATGAAAGAATCGAGCAGTTTGCTTCCGCGAACGCCTTTAGTGGGTCTTTAGTCAACCCTTCAAACGTTACAATCCCGTCCAGATCATGAGTGGACACAAGATTTTTCAGTCGTTCTTCGGCCGGGCCCGCACCGTAAATCTTGAACCGAACATTCGGAATTTCGCGACAGTGTCGTGAAAATGCTGTGATAGCATCCTCTACTCGTTTTTCGTCGGCAAGCCTTCCGACGCTGACGAGTGTCGGCATGTGGGGTGGCGTGACGGTGCTACGTTCCGAAGGTGCTGCATGCGGTATTACTGATACATGCTCTGACGGAACTCCGGCGTCCTTGATGAAGTCCAGCCGTTGGGCCTCAGTTAGCAGTACGAAATCCGACACGTTTTGTTTGAATTGTATGTAGTGCCCCATCCAATTCTTGAGGCCGTCCGTGCGATCTTGGTTGTTCTTGAAATGCGTAACGTGGATCGTCGTAACGTGATGAACCAATGGTGAATCTATCTCAAGTGCAAAAGTTGTCCGAGGCTCATCTGTGAATACGACTGAGGGCCCGATTTCAGCGAGCTTTCTCCTTAGCCAGGCAGAGTTGCTAAATCGCATGTCTTTGAACAGTGTGGCTGTTCCGTCGGCTGCATACTCGACCGTTCTGTATTCGTATCCCGCCGGAGTAACCCAGGATGACACATAAGTGCGTCCTGATTCGTCAATATATTCCCTGTATCGACTTTGTCCGGTTTCATCGAAATGATCCCTGCGCGCCAATGTTCCGTCAGACCAGAACAGGTCACGGCATAGCCGCAGCCACGGACGGTTAACGTCGTGGACATCGACGTATCGGGGGCTACGATCGTGTCCTCGGCAAATCAGGCCAACAAAGGAGCCAGCATTGAAAAATCGATCGATGGTGGTTTCGGCAAAGGATTCCGTTACGGACGCAAAGTTTCGGTCGGCTTCCCAATCAGTCCACATCTTGTTCAGTGGCTTTGATCTATCCCTCCTAATATGCCGCAAATCGTCATGAAAGCTCAGAAGTTCCGCGTGTGGCGGTAGTTCGCCATCGCGCTTGAGCTGAGAGAAAATTTGGTGCAAGTTTGGCTGATAGGCGACGGTCACTAGAATCGCACGTTTACCTTCTGCTACCTGCCGAAACCGTTTGAAGGTGGCCTTGGTTAATCCACCTCTACCGGTGCCGATGCTATCCATAACTTGAACAATCGTTGTACTCTCGGTATTCAGCAAGTTTCTTCCTGTCGTCGTTCAGGTACCTGGCTCTGGATCTTTTTAGCGCTGACTGTTGGGCAGCTCGGTATCTGATTCTCGGATGCGCACGAAGTATGTCCTCGTACGGCGCGTACGCGCTGCTCGGGTCTTCCTAAGCGGTGCCGTTAGTGCAACGCTGCGACAGCCGCCACGCTCCGCGTCGCAGCTGTCCCGTCCCCGTACGGATTCATAGCCTCGGACATAGACGCATAAAGCGTTTCGTCATGCAGGAGCGCATTTACCTCAGCGACAATGCGGTCTTCATCCGTGCCGATCAGCTTTACGACGCCAGCTTCCACGGCTTCCGGGCGCTCAGTGTTTTCCCGCATCACCAGCACCGGGACGCCAAGGCTTGGCGCTTCTTCCTGGACACCGCCGGAATCTGTGAGTACCAGGTGGGACATGGCTAGCAGCCGGCAGAATTCCCCGTAGTCCAAAGGCTCGGACACGATGATGTTCGACTTGTTCTCAATAGCAGGCATCACGGCGCTGCGTACGGCCGGGTTCTTATGAAGCGGCACCACCATGGTGAGGTCCGGTTCCGCGTCGGCAATCCGGGCCAGCGCCCTGCCCATACCCCGCATGGCCTCGCCCTGGTTCTCGCGCCGGTGGGTGGTGACCAGCAGGATCCGGGAACCATCCGCCGCCAGCTGCTCCAGCCGCGGATCCGTGAACGGAACGTTCTTTTCGATGGTCATAAAGAGGGCATCAATGACGGTATTGCCCGTAACAACTATGTTCTGGGCGGGAATGTTCTCCCGGAGCAGGTTGTCCCGGCTGGTGGTTGTGGGTGCCAGGTGGAGGCTCGCAATCTGCGAGGTCATCTTGCGGTTGGCTTCCTCCGGGAACGGGGAGAAGAGGTTGTGGCTGCGCAGGCCTGCTTCCACATGCACCACCGGAATACCCTGGTAAAAAGCCGCAATGGCACCGGCGGTGGAGGTGGTCGTATCGCCCTGCACCACCACAGCGTCCGGGCGGTTGACGGTGAATAGTTTGTCCAGCCCGTCGATGGTGCGGCTCAGGATGCCGTTAAGACTCTGTCCCGGTTCAAAAATATTAAGGTCATGGTCTGGAACAATTTCAAACAGGCTGTTGACCTGGTCCAGCATTGACCGGTGCTGGCCGGTGACTGTCACAAAGCAGTCCATGTCCTCGGAGCGCTTTAGTTCCGTGACGATAGGCGCCATCTTAATGGCTTCGGGACGGGTCCCGTAGATAGGCATGATGAGCGCCAAAATTTTACCCCATAGTGTTTGTGAGACCGTGTAATGGCGCTCATGCTACCCGATATGGAATATCGCCGCTGTTATTGCGGGGCGGAAGGTTCCGTTTAGCCAAAGAGCACGAGCAGTACAATCAGGGTGGGAACCGTCAGGAAAACCAGGACACTAATCAGCCACGCGATGGTGCGTTTCTGCCGGTACGAAAGCCCCGAACCTGTCGAGGGGGTGGCAACGGGAGCCGCCACTGCTGACTGGAGCTCCGGGTCCCTGGTACCCGAACTCATGTGCCGCGCAGCCGCAACTTCTGTGTAAAGCCGTTTGCCCATGTGCTCCACTTTCCCACAAAAACCCCGGCGCTTACGGTCGGCTGTCAGGGCCCTGCGGTACGCTTCTCACTGGACAGGCTACTGATCGGGTCAACGGAGCCCCGGAGGTTGTCCACGAACAAACTGGCACAACCGGAGTTCACGCATGAGCAACAGCACGGAACGGGATTACTTTGCAGACTAAAATCACCGCCAATGCGCAAGCGCTGAAGCGATGGTTGAGCAACGCCGAGGTCTCCCTGGGGAACCACAGCGACCGGCTGAACGCCATCAATATCTTCCCGGTAGCCGACGGCGACACCGGAACGAACCTCTACCTGACCATGCGCGCTGCCTCCGCCGCGGCAGCTGAGCTGGACACCCAGGACATTGGAGAGCTGCTCTCCGCCGCCGGCCGTTCTGCCATGGAACAGGCCCGCGGAAACTCCGGAACCCTGCTCTCCGTTTTCCTCACCGCAATGGCAGAGCCGCTGCACGGCAGCACCAGATTGTCAGCGCCGCAGCTGGCCATGGCTCTGGACCGGGCGCAGCTGCGCTCCTGGTCGGTGCTCAGCGATCCCGTTCCCGGGACCATGCTCTCCGTCCTGGAAGAAGCCGCCAGAGGCGCCTCCCGGGTGGAAGCCGCCCAGATGGGCGATGACTCCAACGCAGGCCTGGCCGATACGCTCCGGGCCATGATGCGGGCAGCCCTGGCCGCCGTCGTCCGCACTGAAGAGCAGCTGCAGACCCTCACCGATGCCCGGGTTGTCGACGCCGGCGGCGTGGGCTTCCTGCTGGTGCTCGACGCCCTGCGCGCCGCTGCGCTGGGCGAAGAGCTGCAGGGAGAGCTGCTGGACGGCCTGCACGGCTACGACGTCCAGGACCCGCACATCCACAGCCGGCAGCCGCAGCTCGAAGGCGTGGAAGTTATGTGCACCATCACCCTGAGCCCGCTCGACGCCGCCACCATGCGCCTCTCCCTGGATGAACTGGGGGAGTCCGTGATCATGAGCGCCGTCAGCCCCGTGGGGGAGGGCTACCGCTGGCGGGTCCACGTCCACACCCCCGACGCCGGAGCCGTGCTGGAACTGCTGCGCACAGTGGGCGAACCGACCAACGTCACCATCACCGAACTTTCCGCCAACGGGCACCAGACAACGGAAATCGCGCAGGTCCCGCTCTCCGAAGACACCGCTTCCGGCGGCGATCTGGCCCGCGAAGCTTAGAGGCCCATGCAGGACAGGACTCCCGGCGAACTCGACTACCCCCTCGACCGCCGGATTGGTAAACGCTCCGCGGACAAGATCGCGCAGCAGCTTGGCATCTCCACCGTGGGCGAACTGCTGCTGCACGTTCCCCGCCGTTACCTCGAACGCGGTGAACTCACCCCGATCGCCGAGATCCCCTTCGATGAGGAAGTCACCCTGGTGGCCCGCGTGCAGAGCAACAACGCACGGCGGATGCAGACCCGCAAGGGCATGATCCTCGAAATCACCGTGACGGACGACGCCGACGGGTCGCTGGGACTGCTGCACCTGACCTTCTTCAACGGCTACCAGGCGCAGAAGGACCTGCAGGTGGGCACCCGCGCCATGTTCTCCGGCAAGGTCGGCGTCTACAAGCGGCAGCTCACCCTGACAAACCCCAACTATGTGCTGCTGGCTGACGATGCCGATGACGAGGAAGAGGCCAAGCGGCCCATCCCCGTCTACCCGGCCACCGCCAAACTGACCAGCTGGGAGATCAAGAAAACCATCGACCTGCTGCTGGACAGCCTGCAGACAGAACGGCTGCGGGACCCGCTGCCCGAGGCCATCCGCCGCCGGGAAGGGTTTATGAGCCTGGCTGCGGCCTACGAGGCCATCCACCGCCCCGCGGAAATCCAGGACGCCTACAAGGCACGCCACCGTTTCCGCTACCAGGAAGCACTGGTGCTGCAGACGGCCCTGGCCCGCCGGCACGCCTTCACCGCCCAGGAGGACGCCACCGCCCGGCCGCCGGTTCAGTGCGGTCTGTTGGAAGCCTTCGACGCCGCACTGCCCTTCACCCTCACCGCCGGTCAGGAACAAGTGGGCGGGGAGCTCGCCGCGGACCTGGCCCGGCCGCACCCGATGAACCGCCTGCTGCAGGGCGAGGTTGGCTCCGGTAAAACGCTGGTGGCGCTGCGAGCCATGCTCCAGGTGATCGACGCCGGCGGACAGGCGGCGCTGCTGGCCCCCACCGAGGTCCTCGCCGCCCAGCACCATGCTTCGATTACCCGGACACTGGGTCCGCTGGCAGAAGGCGGACTGCTCGGCGGCAGTGATAACGGAACCCGCGTGGCCCTGCTGACCGGCTCCATGGGCGCCGCGCAGCGCAAGGCCGCTCTCCTGGAGGCGGCCAGCGGCAGCGCGGGAATCGTCATCGGCACCCACGCCCTGCTCTCGGAGCACGTGCAGTTCGCGGACCTCGGCCTGGTGGTCGTGGACGAGCAGCACCGCTTCGGCGTCGAGCAGCGGGATCTGCTGCGGACCAAGGGCCGGCACAGCACACCGCACCTGCTGGTGATGACGGCCACTCCCATCCCGCGGACCGTGGCCATGACCGTCTTCGGCGACCTGGATGTGTCCACCCTGGCGGAACTTCCTGCCGGCCGCGCACCGATCTCCACCTACTTGGCGCCGCTCACGGAGAAACCCGCGTGGGGCCCACGCATCTGGGCCCGGGCCCGGGAGGAGATCGACGCCGGACGTCAGGTCTACGTGGTCTGTCCCAAGATCGGGGACCGTGAGGAGGAACCCGGCACGGAGCTGGCCCTCATCGAGGAAACCCCCGTCAAAACCGCGTCCGCGCGCAACCAGCGGCCGCTGGCCTCCGTCCTGGACACGGTGGAGCGCCTGCAGGAGCTGCCCGCGCTGGCCGGAACCCGGATCGCGATGCTGCACGGACGGATGGACCCGGCGGAAAAATCCGCGGTCATGGACGCGTTCAACCGCGGCGAAATCGATCTGCTGGTCTCCACGACCGTGATCGAAGTGGGCGTTGACGTGCACAACGCCACCATGATGGTGATCCTCGACGCCGAGCGGTTCGGTATGTCCCAGCTGCACCAGCTGCGCGGACGCGTTGGCCGGGGCGGGCTGCCGGGCACCTGCCTGCTGGTGACAAACCTGGAACCCGGGCATCCGAGCCGCGAACGGCTGGACGCCGTGGCGGCGACCACTGACGGCTTCGAACTCTCCCGCCGGGACTTGGAACTCCGCCGCGAGGGGGACATCCTGGGCGCCTCCCAGTCCGGCGGACGCTCCACCCTGAAGCTGCTGCGCGCCATCCAGGACGAGAAAGTCATCGAAAAGGCGCGGACCGATGCGCAGGAACTTGTCGCCGCAGATCCGGACCTTGTGGACTACCCCGGCCTGAACGAAGCGATCGAGGCCTACCTGAACCCGGAAAAGGAAGCCTTCCTGGAACGGGGCTGATGCCGGGCCCGGACCGGCGGCTGACTAAAGTGGAAGCATGAGCCGCATTATTGCCGGGGCCGCCGGCGGAACCACCCTGTCCAGCGTCCCGGGATCAGGAACCCGGCCCACCACGGACCGGGTTAAGGAAGCGCTCTTCTCCCGGCTGGAGTCCTACGAGGTCCTTTCCGGCGCGTACGTCCTGGACCTGTTCGCCGGATCCGGCTCCCTTGGCGTCGAAAGCGCCAGCCGCGGAGCGGCCCGCGTTGACCTGGTGGAGCTGGCGGAGAAGGCTGCGGGGGTCTGCCGCAGCAACGCCGGCCTGGTGAACCGTGTGCTGGGCAAGGAACGCGTGCGGGTGCACCGGGCCAAGGCGGAGACCTACCTGCTCCGGGTGCCCGAAGGCCTGGCCTGGGACCTGGTGTTTATTGACCCGCCGTATGACCTGGAGGAAGCCGCACTGGCCGGAGTCCTGCAGGCACTCACCCCGCACCTCGCGCCGGGCGCCGTCGTGGTGGTGGAACGCTCCACCCGCTCATCCGAACCGCTCTGGCCGGACGGACTGGAACGCTTCAGCGAACGCGCCTACGGCGAAACAACGCTCTGGTTCGCCGAACCGGCGCAGCCGGATGCGGACTCGGACGCTGAGGCAGACGCGGAGCCGGCACCCACCGAAGGCTGACGTCCCGGGCGGCGCTTACCGGCCGGACGCGAAGGCATCCAGCTCCGCCCCGGTGAGCACCGCCGCAGGATGCGGGCCTGCCGCCAGCAGGCTGGCGGTCCACTCCTGCGGCCAGCGGAAACGCGTACCTGCCAGGACAATGTTTCCCGGATGACGGCCGGTGAACATACCCGCGTCGCCCAGCGCCGCAATATCGCCGCCGGCCGCACTGAAGACATCCTGCACCGCGGCCGCCTGCCGGCGCGCAAAGGCCAGCGGCGGATCATCGCCCACGTTGACCAGCAGCACCCCCGCGGGGGAGAGCAGCTCCAGCAGTTCGGCGTAGTACTCCGGCGCCGCCAGGTGTTCCGGGGCGTCGGCACCGGCGAAAACATCCAGCACAATAACGTCGAAGGACGCCGGCTCGAACCGGGCCAGCTCGGCCCGCGCGTCACCGATGATGGTCTGCAGCCGGGTCCCGCCGGGCAGCGGCAGGTACGCCAGCACGTAGTCCAGGAGCTCACGTTCAAGCTCGACGGCGGCCTGCTCCGAGCCGGGCCGGGTGGCCTGGACATAGCGCGCCAGCGTCAGGGCGCCGGCACCCAGATGCAGGGTCCGCAGCGGCTGGCCGGCCGGCGCGGCGAGGTCCAGGACGTTGCCGATCCGGCGGAGGTACTCGTAGAAGATTTCCTGCGGTTGCGCCAGGTTCACGTGCGACTGCTGGGCACCGCCGATGGACAGGATCCAGGCGCCGTCGGTGAACGCGTCCTCGTCCAGTTCGGCGTGCGCGCCGATGCCCCGCAGCAGGCGCGACGGCGGACGGCGGGCCACTAGAGCCCCTCGCCGAGGCGGGCGATGCGTTCGGCTGCTTCCTGCAGCACATCGAACCGTTTGCAGAACGCGAAGCGCAGCAGGGTCCGGGTCCGTTCGGCTCCCTCGGGGTGGCAGAACATGGCCACCGGGATGGCGGCGACGCCCACCAGCTCCGGGAGCTGCCGGGCGAGCTCGGTGGCATCGGTAATGCCCAGGGGAGCGACGTCGGCGTTGACGAAGTAGGTGCCCTGCGGCGTGTAGACGTCCAGTCCGGCGGCCCGCAGCCCGGCGGACAGGACATTGCGTTTGGCCCGCAGGGTTCCGGCGGCGTCCGTGAAGAAGGAATCCTCCATCCGCAGGCCCGTGGCGATGGCCGCCTGGAACGGCGACCCGGAGCTGTAGGTGAGGAAGCTCTTGACCGTGCGGACGGCGGCCACCAGCTCCGCGGGGCCGCTCAGCCAGCCGATCTTCCAGCCCGTCAGGGAGAACGTTTTGCCGGCCGAGGAGATGGTGAGGGTCCGGTCCGCGGCTCCGGGCAGCGTCGCCACCGGGATGTGGCGGGGACCGAAGGTCAGGTGTTCATACACCTCATCGGTGAGGATCACGGCGTCGTGCCGGATGGCAAGGTCCACGATCCGCTGCAGGACCGGCTCCGGGAACACGGCGCCGGTGGGGTTGTGCGGGTTGTTCACCAGGACCACGCGGGTGCGGTCCGTGAATGCTGCCTCCAGGGCGTCCAGATCCGGCATGAAGTCCGGCGCCAGCAGGGGAGCGGTGGTGTGGGTGGCGCCGGACAGGCCGATGATGGCGCCGTAGGAATCGTAGAACGGTTCGAACGTCAGGACCTCGTCACCCGGACCCGTCAGTGCCAGCAGCGCAGAGGCAATGGCCTCGGTGGCGCCCGTGGTGACAATGATCTCGGTGGCCGGGTCCAGAGTTAGTCCGTAAAAGCGTTCCTGGTGCTCGGCGACAGCCTCGCGCAGGACCGGAAGCCCCTGGCCCGGGGCGTACTGGTTGGCGCCGGCGAGAATGGCCTTGCGTGCAGCGTTGCGGATCTCCGCCGGGCCGTCCTCATCCGGGAATCCCTGGCCCAGGTTGATGGCTCCGTGCACGCCGGCCAGAGCGGTGATCTCCTCGAAGATGGTCACCCCAAGATTTCCGTCCGCGCCGAGCAGGTTGGCGCCCGCGGCTGTCCGCTGCCAGGGAGCGGGAGCTCCGTTCCGGGAGTCACGGAGGGTTTGTGCTCGGGGTGTTGAAGTCATGCCTTCAAGTATTACCCGCACCAAGCCGGTAGATTCGACTTATGCGACGCGCAGTATGCCCCGGTTCCTTTGACCCGATCCACAATGGCCACCTGGAAGTGATTGCCAGGGCCGCCAACCTCTTCGACGAGGTCATCGTGGCCGTTTCCACGAACTACGCCAAAAAGTACCGGTTCTCCGAGGAGGAACGCCTGGAGATTGCGGCGGAGACACTCGGCTCCCTGGCCGGGGTGTCGGTGCTGCCCATGGGGCACGGGCTGCTGGCGGAGTTCTGCCGCGAGCACGGTGCCAACGCCATTGTGAAGGGCCTGCGCTCGGTGCAGGACTACCAGTATGAACTGCCGATGGCCGTGATGAACCGGCACCTGACCGGGGTCGAGACCGTGTTCCTTGCCGCTGATAACTCCTACACGCACCTGTCCTCCAGCCTGATCAAGGAAGTTGCCGCACTGGGCGGGGACATCGCCGGATTCGTGCCGAGCGCCGTCCTGAAGCGGATGGACGCGCTGCGCTAGCCGTGCCGGGGTGTTCCTGGCCGGAGCTAGCCGATCCGGCTGGCGCACGCCGGGCGCAGAAAAGCCGCCAGCAGGCCGCCTGTCTCCTCCACAAACCGCCCGGCCCACCGCCAGGGGCTCATTGTGGGCTCCGAAGCGACCATGGTGATGTGGGCTGCCGAGCACTGGGTGATGTTGGCCTCCGCACGGACCACGTGGTACGTCGAGGTCACCACGATGATCTCGTCCCAGCCGTTATCCGCGGCCAGGCGGGCAACCGAGCGGGCCTCGGCACGGGTTGTCAGCGGAGACGGGGTGAAACACTCGATTGCCGGGTTGGTGGTGTACTCACAGACGAAGTCAGTGTTCGCGTTGCCCGGAGTGTCGGTGGTGGACAGGACGAGGACGGGAGCGTACCCGTCCCGCAGCAGCTGCTGGCCCACCGGCAGGCGCTCGGCGGCAGCCCCGGCCAGCACCACAATGGCGTCCGCGCTGACCGTTTCCCCGGCGGGCTCCGTGGCGGCCTGGGGATACAGGAAGAGGTTGGCGGCGGCGAATAGCCAGACCAGCAGGGCGCACAGCACTGCCGCCCCAATCCGGACAAAGACGCGCCGGAAAGCGGCAGCAGGGCGAAGGAGAGACACACCGCAAGCGTAGGTGAGAGCTGCCCGTGAGCCGGAATCCGCCGTCGTGCCCCGGTGCGGCTAAACTGGACCAGTAGCCGCGGTACGGCAGGCACGGGGCCCAGCCCCAGCGCCCGCCGGCGGGCCGGTTTGAGAGATTCCCTCCGGTCAGGCTAAGATGATATGTCGGTCTATGTTCTACAGGAGTTCTCATTAGCGTTTCATCGCGGTCACATCCGAGTTCCCCCTTGGCAGTCAATGTCAAGGATCTCGGGCGCAGCCCGGGAACCATGCGGACAATGCATGAGCATCTGCCGGCACCGAAAGACTTCGGTGTTGCGCTGATCGGCGTACCCGTGGGATCGGACATTGAGCTCGATCTGCGGTTTGAGGCCGTGCACGAAGGGATTTTGGTATCAGGAAACGCGGTTGTCCCAGTCCGGGGCGAGTGCGGCCGGTGCCTGACGCCCATCGCGTACGACCAGGACGTCGATGTGCAGGAACTCTTTTACTACGAGGACGCTGAGTCCTTCGGAGAAGAAGAGGAAGAAGAGCAACGCCGGATCGAGCGAGATGTCATCGATCTTGAACCGGTTTTGCGGGACGCAGTGGTCACCACCCTGCCGTTCCAGCCGGTGTGCCGGGAAGACTGCGAAGGTCTTTGCCCCGATTGCGGGGTGCGCCTTGAGGAGGATCCGGGTCACCACCATGAAGTCGTGGATCCTCGCTGGGCAGCCCTTGCCGGGTTGACTGGCACCGCCGCTGACAACGAAGCGGCAAAAAGTACAGAGTCAGACGAGAGAGAAGAGAGTTAGTCGTGGCTGTTCCCAAGCGGAAAATGTCCCGCTCGAATACGCGTGCACGCCGGTCCCAGTGGAAGGCAACTGCGCCCAACCTGGTGAAGACCGTTGAGAACGGCCGCGTAACCTACAGCCTGCCCCATCAGGCCAAGGTCGTAACCGACTCCGCAGGCACTGCGCTGTTCCTTGAATACAAGGGCCGCAAGGTAGCGGACGTCTAAGACCAGTGTTTACCCCTTTTCCGTCTGTCCTCTGAGGACATTCGTTGAAGGGGCACACTGCTTTTCGGGGCGATCTCAGCACGTGAAGAATACTGAAGAGCTTCAGAAGCGTCTCGGCGTCGACATCGACGCCGGGACGCTTCGTCTTGCGCTCACACACCGGTCCTACGCCTACGAACACGGCGGCATCCCGACCAACGAACGCCTCGAGTTCCTTGGGGATTCCATTCTCGGTTTCTCCATCACCGACGCGCTGTACCGGGACAACCCCGACCTCTCCGAAGGAGAGCTGGCCAAGCGCCGCTCCTCCGTCGTGAGCACCAAGGCGCTTGCCTCAGTTGCCCGCCAGCTGCAGCTTGGAGATTTCATCCTGCTGGGACAGGGCGAGAAACTGACCAATGGCAAAGACAAATCCTCCATCCTGGCCGACACCACCGAAGCCCTGATTGGCGCGGTGTACCTGTGCCACGGGATCGAGACGGCCCGCGCCATGGTGATGCGGCTGATCGGTCCGCTGCTGCACGACGCAGACACCCTGGGCGCCGGAACCGACTGGAAAACCAGCATCCAGGAAATCGCTGCCGCCCGGAAACTCGGCGACATCGAATACCAGGTCACCGGCACCGGACCGGACCATTCCCGCAGCTTTGTGGCTGTCCTGCACATCGGCGGCCGTGCTTACGGCACCGGCAGCGGACGCTCAAAGAAAGACGCCGAGCAGGAGGCCGCAGCGGATACCTGCCGGCGCCTGAACGCCACCGGAACCCTTCCAGCCGCCCGCGCCGCCGGCGCCTGACCTCCCCGGCCCATGCCCGAACTTCCCGAAGTTGAGGTAGTGCGCCGTGGCCTGGCCCGGTGGGTACGCGGACGGAACATCGACGCCGCGGAGGTCCTTGACCCGCGCTCCGTGCGGCGGCACGCCCCGGGCCCGGACGATCTGCGGGCAAACCTGGAAGGCGCCCGCGTCCTTGACGTCGTAAGGCGCGGTAAGTTCCTCTGGATGCCCCTGGTTGAGGCCGGTGACGATTCCGGTGCCGTTCCTCCCTTCGCCCTGATGGCGCACCTGGGTATGAGCGGCCAGCTGCTGATGGAAGACCCGGCGCTGCCGGACGAGAAACACCTCAAAATCCGGCTGACCCTCAGCCCCGCCACGGATACTGACGGGTCACCCATGCCCACCGAACTCAGATTCGTGGACCAGCGCATCTTCGGCGGGATGTTCCTTGCCGATCTGGAGCCGACTCCGGACGGCGCGCCGGGCGGGCTCTCCGAAACCGGAATGCCGCTGCTGCCCTCTGAGGCCGCGCACATTGCCCGGGATCCGCTGGACCCGGCGTTCTCCTTTGACGAGTTCTACCGCAGGCTGCGTTCCCGCCGCACCGGGATCAAGCGGGCACTGCTGGACCAGGGCCTGATCTCCGGCGTGGGGAACATCTACGCCGATGAAGCGCTGTGGAGCGCCAAAATTCACTTCGCCCGGCCCACGGACACCATGCGCCGTGCCGACGCCCTGCGGCTGGTGGAGGCCGCGCGGGACGTTATGACGCGGGCGCTTGCGGCCGGCGGCACCAGCTTCGATTCGCTCTACGTCAACGTGAACGGAGCATCGGGGTACTTCGCCCGGTCGCTGAACGCCTACGGGCGGGAAGGTGAGCCCTGCCTGCGCTGCGCCGAAGCCGGCCGCACCACCCTCATCCGCCGAGACTCCTTTATGAACCGGTCCTCCTACAGCTGCCCGGTCTGCCAGCCGCGGCCACGCAACGGCCGCTGGTAGCCCCGGCGGACGCTTGGCTCTGCTGTGTATCCCTGTGTGGTGGCCGTCCCGCCCGGCGGACAATGGGCGCCCCTGCATGCCGGATTCAGCGCAGGACCTCAATGAGGACCACCCAGGCAAAGGCCGCTCCCGCAATCACGCCGAGGATAGCCCCGGCCCCCAGCCAGGCCAGCCCGCCGCCGTCGCCCGCCAGCAGCAGGACCGCTCCAACGGCATAGGAGACAACCGGCGCCAGGAGCAGTAGAGCCTTAGGGAGCCGCGTCCCGCGCGGTGCGCCGGAGCTGCGGTACACGGAGCCGACGGCGCGGATCACCACCACGGCCAGCGCCGCGGTGCCAAGCGCCGTCTCGGCGCCGTAGGCCCAGAGCGGCTGGCCGGGGACCAGCCCGAGTGCGCAGACCACCAGAGCCAGGGTGAGCGTGGCAACGGCCGCTGCGGCACGGGACGGGAGCGGCTCTGCCGCGAGGATGTCCTTAATATTGACGCTCATCGCCACGATGAGCAGCCCCACCAGTGCCGCCGTGCCGCCCAGCATGGCTACGTTGAATTCACTCCAGGCTTCCAGCGGGGCTTCCATGCCAGCACACTGTAGCGTGCACGGCCGGTGTTCTCAGCAGTGCCGGCGCGGTTAGCTGCCGCGCAGCTCCGCAACCAAGGCGTCGTTGTACACCGGCCAGGCTTCCGCGGCCCAGGGACCAAAGTCCCTGTCTGTGAGGACGACGGCGGCTGCCTGCAGTTCGGGATCAACCCAGAGGAACGTGCCGGACTGCCCAAAGTGCCCGAACGTGCGCGGTGAATTGCTGCTCCCGGTCCAATGCGGGGACTTGCTGCCCCGGATCTCGAACCCCAGCCCCCAGTCGTTCTCCTTCTGCCGGCCAAAGCCGGGCAGGACGCCGGTGAGTCCGGGGAAAACGACCGAGGTGGCTGCGGCCAGCGACTCCGGTGAGATGAGCCGGGGCGCCTGCAGCTCCGCGGCGAACCGGACCAGATCCGCGGCCGTGGAGACGGCGCCGGCTGCGGGGGAACCGTCCAGGGTGGTGTCGGCCATTCCCAGGGGAGCCAGGACAGCTTCCTGGAGATAATCGGCGAACTCAATGCCGGTGGCCTCCTGGAGGGCCTCGGCCAGGACTTCGAAACCGGCATTGGAGTACAGCCGCCGCGTGCCCGGTTCATACCGGACGGTGCGGTCCCCGAAGTCGTAGCCGCCGGTGTGGGCCAGCAGATGGGCGACCGTGGAGCCGGGCGGGCCGGCGGGATCGTCCAGGGCCACCGCCTCCTCTTCGAGCGCAACCTGGAAGGCATACGCCGTGAGCAGTTTGGTCACGGAGGCCAGCGGAAAGCGACGGCCCTGGTC
Source organism: Arthrobacter gallicola (assembly GCF_014836775.1). Taxonomy (GTDB): domain Bacteria; phylum Actinomycetota; class Actinomycetes; order Actinomycetales; family Micrococcaceae; genus Arthrobacter_B; species Arthrobacter_B gallicola. Next base: position 885,239 of record NZ_JACSQD010000001.1, on the reverse strand, counting down.
GCCGTCGGTCCCCAGCACGGTGCCGTCGGCGGCGATGACCGCCGCGGCTGCATGTTCTACGGGCCAGTTGCGGATCAATGCTGTGCTTTTCATCCCTGTCATCCTAGAGCGCCGTCCGGCCGGCGATGTCCGGTTCGTCCTGCGCAGCCGTGCCGCCGTAGTGGCCGGCCAGGCGCCGCATGCCCTCATCTATGGACACCTCCGGCGTCCAGTCCAGCACCTCGCGGGTGTGGCGCTGATCGAACCAGTGGGAGGTGGACAGCTGTTCGGCCAGGAAGCGGGTCATGGGCGGCTCATCGTGGACCAGACCGCGTGCTCCGGCCGCCAGCCAGGCCTTCTCGATGACGCTTCCCGCGCCGCGGGCCAGCCAGCCCGGGACGCTGAAGGCCGGCGGCCGGACGCCTCCGGCGGCACAGATACCGCTCATCAGCTCGCCGACCGTGCGCGGCTGGCCGTTCGTGACCACCAGCGCCTGCCCGTGCGCGTGTTCCATCCGTTCCAGTCCGCGGACGATCCCGGCCGCGGCATTGTCCACGTAGGTGGTATCAATCAGGGCGGCACCGCCGTCCAGCAGCGGCAGCCGGCCGGAGCGGGCCCGGTCGATGACGCGTTCCACCAGCTGGGTGTCGCCGGGACCCCAGACCACGTGCGGCCGGATCGCCGTCACCCGGAACTGCGCGGAGTCCGCCGCGAGGGCCAGCAGCTCCGCCGCGGCTTTGGACCGCGCATAATTGCCGCGGGCCCGGTCCGGATCCGCCCGCCCGGCGCCGGCACCGGCGATCGGTTCGCCGAAGTGCGCCACGGACGGGGACGAGACGAAAACGAGGTCCCGGACCCCGGCAGCCTGGGCGGCGGCCAGAAGGTTGCGGGTGCCTTCGATATTGGTTGCCTCAAACTCGGACCACGCGCCGGTAAAGGACACCTTGGCCGCCAGATGCACGACGGCGTCCATTCCCTCGACGGCCCGCGCTACGGCTCCCGGGTCGGTCACCGAGCCGGCCACCGATTCCAGGCCGGTCCCGGCTGCCGGCCGGCGCTGGAAGGTACGCACCTGATGCCCGCGGTCGGCCAGCAGCTGGGCGACGGCGCCGCCGAGCAGGCCGCTGGCACCGGTGACGAGGATACGCCGGCTCATCGCCGGGCTCCCGGCGCGCTGATCCGGCCGCCGGCCAGGACCTTCTCGGCCCAGTCGCCGAGGGCGGCGCGGTCGATCTTGGAGTTGTGCCGGATGTCGGTGGGCATCTGCGGCAGCACCAGCACGGCGGCGAGGTCGAGTCCGCAGGCCGCGGCGACGGCGTGCCGGACAGCCGCTGCCGTTTCCTGATCAGCCGGCCCTGCCTTGCGGGCGCCGCCGTCGGGTTCAATGACCGCCACCGGCACCTGCGCACCGGCGGGGCCCACACCGACCAGGGCGGCCAGGCGCACCGCGGGCACGCTCTCGGCAGCCTGCTCCGCGGCGACCGGGGTCACCGGTCCGGTGGCCGTGCTGAGCACATGTCCCAGCCGGCCCTCGACCCAGAGGCGCCCGTCGGCGTCGAAATGGCCCACGTCTCCGGTCCGGTGCCAGCCGGGCACCGAGGAACTGTGCTCTTCGGTGATCCAGAGCCTGTCGTACCGGTCCTTCACGTGCGGGGCGCTGACCAGGATTTCCCCGGTCACGTCTGTAGCGGCGGAGAGCCCGGTTCCGGCGGAACCGTCCGCGGCCAGCGGGGCGATGGCCACCCGGGCGCCGGCGACGGCGGTCCCCACGCAGACACCGTTGCCGGTGCCGGCCTTGCGGATCTGCTCCAGGCTGATGTCGGTGACCGGCAGGGCCTCGGTCATGCCGTACGGGGTGTGCAGGGCAGCCTGCGGTACCAGCAGCTGGACCCGGCTCAGCAGTGCTTCCGGAATCGGCGCGCCGGCGGAAAGCAGCAGGTCCACTCCGGCCAGCGCGGCACGCTGCGCCGCGTTGAGCTCATCCGCGGTGGCCAGGACGTTGGCCAGAGCGGCCGGGGACGCGAACACCGTGGTGGCAGCCACGGCGGCGGCTGCGTCCGCCAGCGCGCGGGCGCTGAGCGTGCGCGGCGCGGTGACGTCCATGTCCGGGGTCACCGACGTGGCGCCGAGGGCCGGGCCCAGCAGTGCGAACGGGGCGAAGCCGGCCACCAGTGAGGAGCCGGCCCGCAGGTCGTAGGTCTCCTTCAGGGTGTCCCGCATCGCGGCCAGCCGCCGGTGGGTGTACACGGCGCCCTTGGCCGGGCCGGTGGAACCGGAGGTGAACAGGACGGCGGCATCGGCGTCGGGATCCGCGGGGTAGTCCGGCACCGGCTTGCCGGTGCCTGCCTGCACCAGCTCGGCGACGGTGTGCTCCACGCCCAGCAGCCTGCGCCGCGTCTGTGAGGCGTCCCCGGCCAGGATCCGCTGCCCGGGCCAGCCGAAGAGCCGGGCCCCGGTGATGGCCCGTTCGATTCCCACGATGAACTGCGGGCCGGCGCCCTTGATGGCGCGGCTCAGGCCCTTGGTGCCCAGACCGGCGTCGGCCACCACCACCACGGCGCCGAGGCGCAGGCAGGCGTAAATCAGCGAGGTCAGCTCGATGCCGGGCGGCACCAGCAGGTTCACCCGGTCGCCCGGACGGACGCCGATTCCGGCGAGCCCCGCGGCGAGGGCATCAACCCGGACGGCGAGCTGCTTCCAGGACAGGGTTGCCGGGACGGCTGCGTCACCGCCGGCGGCCGGAGCCATGTCGACGACGGCGGGGGAGTCATCCCCGGAGCGTTCGTCCAGTTCCGCGAGCATCGGCCGGAAGGGCGCCTGAGCGGCGGGCGCTTCCGCGGACCGGCCAAGGGAGCTGACATTCCGGTCCAGCCAGCTGAACACGGGGGAAGCGATGTCCCGGTCTTCGGGCAGCAGATGGCCGGCACCTTCGAAGCGGTGGACGTCGGCGTGCGGCAGCCGCTCAATCAGGTCGCGGAGGTAACGGTCGGAGAACACCGGGTCCTTGGGGCCCCACAGGGCGAGGGCCGGGACTTTCAGTCCGCGGATTCCCTCGGCCACCCGGGTCAGGGTGCGGAAGCTCGGATGGGTTTCGTCCGCCGGGATGTCCGCCACGAAGTTCCCGACGCCGGCGCGCCGCGGCGTACCGCGGTAGGGTGCGGCGAAGGCGCGGCGGACCTCGGGTGCCAGTGCGGGCTGCGCCAGGGCGTGGGTGACCCGGACGAACGCGTCAGTGCTGACGGTGCCCCAGCCATGTACGGCGGGATGCAGCGCCAGCCGGAGGGCCGGCGGAAGCGAGAACCCGGCCGGGTGCACGGCGGTGTTGGTCAGGACCACCCCGGCCAGCTGGCTGCGGTGCGCCAGCGCCCAGCCCAGGGAAATGATGCCTCCCCAGTCGTGGCCCACAGTAACCACCGGTCCGTCCAGCTCCAGGGCTGCCGTGAGATCGGAAAGATCGCTGATCCGGTCCGCCAGCCGCCGGAACGTGCCGGTGCGGGCCGAGTAGCCCATGTCCAGCTGGTCGACGGCGATGACCCGCCAGGGGGATTCGGCAGTGCTGCCGGCGGCGGCCAGCGTCCGCCAGAGGTAGGACCAGGTGGGGTTGCCGTGCACGCAGAGCAGGGTGCCTGCAGGTTCCACGCCGCGCGATTCGAGATCCGGCGCGTTGTCGAGCACGTGCCACTTGTGCTGTGTTCCGGGACGGTCGACGGCGGCGGTGGAGGGAACCTGGACATAGCGGGACCAGGCGGCCGGAACACCGGGCCAGAGTTCAGCTACCACGCGATTTCCATCATGGTGGTGTTCAGGCCGGAGCCAACGCCCATGCACAGCACCCGGTCACCCGGGGTCAGGGTTTTGGATTCCTGCGCCAGGGTCATGGGCAGGGAAGCGGGTCCCACATTGCCCCAGCGGGGGAAAGTGATCGGCACCCGCTCACGGTCCAGGTCCACGGCCTTGATGATCGCGTTGGTGTAGGAATTGGATACCTGGTGGGTCACGTAGCGGTCCATGCCCTGCCAGTCCCACCCGTTCGCCTGGGCTTCATGCCAGGCCGTGACCACCAGCTCCAGTCCGCCTTCGAGCAGGCCCTTGGTGTCGGTGTACATGCCGCCCTCGCTGCCGACGCAGAGTTCGTGGTGTTCGGTGCCGGCCCGGGAGACTCCGCCCAGAATCCGGTGCGATCCGGGGTGGTCGGCGGCGCGGCCGATCACGGCGGCAGCGGCGCCGCTGCCCAGGGTCAGGGTGGCGAATTCCCGGAGGTAGTCCTGCCGGGTGGAGTCTTCCCGGTTCAGCCGTCCGAAGGTGGCTTCCTGCACGCCCTGGGAGTCTTCCCCGGCGACGATCAGGGCGTAGTCGATCTGCCCGGACTCGATCATGTTGGACGCCATGGTGATGCCGTTCACAAAGCCCAGGCAGGCGTTGGCCAGATCGAAGTTCAGGGCGGAGGAGGGCAGGCCAAGGTTGTGGTGGATCTTGACGGCGACGGACGGCTCCAGGTTCCTGCGCGTGACGGACGTGTTGATCAGCAGCCCGATCTGCGAAGGTTCCACGCCGGCCTCTGCCATTGCCTTGGCGCCGGCTTCGATGGCGCCGTCTTCGAAGGAGGTGCCGGGCGCCCACCAGCGGCGCTCACTGACCCCCGCTACCCGCTCCAGCAGGCCCTTGGATAACCTCAGCCGCTTCAGGGAAGGAGCGAGCCGCTCATCGAATTCGGGTGAGCTGACAACGACTGGCGCCTCTACGCTCTTCACGCTCAGGAGTGCGGTGTTGGTGTGTTGGAAGTTGAAGTTCCCGCTCAAAATGCCTGCCTTGTCTGCTGCCAAAAAGATCGCGGTCCGGGCCCGGTTGTTACCCGTAACGGCGCCGCCGAACCATATGATTCTTCTAGAAGCCTACTTTCCTGCCGGGCCTGGAAAGCGCGAAAGCCCGGATTACGCTCTGCGAGTACTGCGGTTAAGTGTGGGGGAAGCACCGGCTTTAGGGAATCTTCCACAAACGAGAGACAGCGGACAGTGCATTTAAAAACCCTCACGATGCGGGGCTTCAAGTCCTTTGCATCGGCCACCACCTTTGAGTTCGAGCCGGGGGTGACCGCTGTTGTCGGTCCCAACGGCTCGGGCAAATCCAATGTGGTGGACGCCCTGGCCTGGGTTATGGGGGAGCAGGGAGCCAAGACGCTGCGCGGCGGCAAGATGGAGGACGTCATCTTCGCCGGGACGTCCGGCCGCCCGCCGCTGGGCCGGGCGCAGGTGTCCCTGACCATCGACAATGCCGACGGCGCGCTGCCCATCGAGTACTCCGAAGTCACCATCTCCCGCACCCTGTTCCGGGCCGGGGGCTCGGAATACGCCATCAACGGTTCCCCCTGCCGGCTGCTGGACATCCAGGAGCTGCTCTCCGACTCCGGCCTGGGCCGGGAAATGCACGTGATCGTGGGGCAGGGACAGCTGGACAAGGTGCTGCACGCCTCAGCGGAGGACCGCCGCGGCTTTATTGAAGAGGCGGCCGGGATCCTCAAGCACCGCCGTCGCCGCGAAAAAACCGTCCGGAAGCTGGACGCCATGCAGGCGAACCTGGCCCGGCTGACCGACCTGACCACGGAACTGCGCCGGCAGCTGGGGCCGCTGGGTAAACAGGCCGCCGTGGCGCGGCGGGCCAGGCAGGTCCAGCTGGATGTGCGGGACGCCCGCGCCCGCCTGCTGGCCGATGACCTGGTGACCCTGTCCACCGCCGTCGAGCGGGATACCGCCGCCGAAGAGGCCCTGAAGCTACGGCGCCGGGAGGTGGAGCAGGCGGTGCAGGTCCAGGGGGCACGGCTGGCCGAACTGGAACGGCTGGCGGCCGTTGCCACCCCGCGGGTGAACGCCGCACGGGATGCCTGGTACCAGCTGTCCTCCGGCCGCGAGCGGCTGAATTCGCTGCAGGCGCTTGCCCTGGAACGCCAGCGCCTGCTGGGCTCCAGCGACGCGGCACCTGATCCCGGGCGGGACCCCGAGAAGCTGCAGGCCCAGGCCGAACGGATCCGCGCCGAGGCCGCCGACCTGGAGGCCGAGACCCAGGAGCGCGACGGGGCGCTGGAAGACGCGGTGGAGATCCGGGCCGCAGCCGAGGAAGAGGCCGCTGCTGAGGAACGCCGCCTCGCCTCCCTTCTGCGGGCCGCCGCAGACCGGCGGGAAGGGTTGGCCCGGCTGGCCGGATCCGTTGCCGCGGCCCGCTCCCGCGTGGAAGCAGCGGAAGCGGAATTGGGACGGCTGCGCGCCTCGATTGCGCAGGGTGAGGAACGCCGCCGGAACGCGGAAGCCGAATTCACCGCCCTGGAAAGCCAGGCGGCCGGCGCGGAAGCCGGTGAAGAGGACCTGGATGCCCGCTACGAGGAAGCCGTTGCCCGGCTGGAAGCAGCGGAGGAACGGCTGGCGGAGCTGCGCGGACAGGAGCGCGAAGCCGTCCGGGCCAGGGAGACGCTGACCGCCCGCCGCGATGCGCTGGCCGTGGGCCTGGACCGCAAGGATGGTTCCCAGGCCCTGCTGGAAGCCGGCATCGAGGGGGTCCTGGCGCCGTTGGCCGACCTGCTGAGCGTGCGTCCCGGCTACGAGCGCGCGGTCAGCGCCGCGCTGGGCCCGGCCGCGGAGGCCTTGGCGGTCCGGGGAACGGAACCTGCGCTCGCCGCCCTGGCCCTGCTCAGGGAATCCGGTGCCGGCCAGGTCTCGCTGGTCTTCGCGGAGGCCCCCGGAACCCCCGGTTCCTCCGGAGCGCCCGGAACCGGAGCGCCCGTCCTTGGCGGAGCGCCCGGAACCGGCGGAGCGCCCGGAACCGGCGGTTCTCCCAGCCCGGACGGGAGCGGCGCTGCAGCCCTGGCGGGAATGCCCGCGGAGCTGCCGGAGCTGCTGGACCTGCCGGACGGCTGCGTCCGTGCCCTGGACGTCGTCGAACCTGCCGCCGCGAACGGGAGCGAGGACGGAAGCGAGGACGGAAGCGGGGCGGCGTCCGGGGCTGGGACGCAGGCGGCCCTGCGCGCCCTGCTGCGCGGCGTCGTAATTGTTCCTTCGCTGACGGCAGCCGCTGCGCTGCTGGCGGATGCCCCCGGAGTGACGGCGGTGACCGCCGACGGCGATGTGCTGACCGCTTTCAGTGCCCGGGGCGGTTCCTCCAGTGCTCCCGGGCTGATCGAAATCCAGGCTGCTGTGGAGGAGACCGAGGCACGGCTGGCCGAGGCTACGGCCCGGGCCGAGGCAGCCCGGTTCGAGATTGCGGGCGCAGCCGGTGAACGGGATGCTGCGCAGGCGCAGGTGGACGCCGCGCTGGCTGAACTCCACGATTCCGATGCCCGGCTGGCGGCGGTAGGGGAACGGCTGGGATCGCTGGGCTCCATCCTGCGCTCTGCCGCCGGTGAAGCGGAACGGCTCTCCCACCTGGCAGAGGCAGCCGAAGCGAACCTGGCACGTGAACAGGAGCAGCTTGCCGCCGTCACGGAGCGGCTCGCCGCGGCGCAGGAAAGCCCCGGGGAGGCAGCCGAACCCTCCACCGACCGGCGCGATGCCCTGGCGCTCGCCGCTGCCCAGGCCCGGCAGGCGGAGATGGACGCGCGGTTGTCCCTGCGCTCAGCCCAGGAGCGGCTGAAGGCCGTCGCCGGGCGGGCGGAGTCCCTGGAGCGTGCCGCGGCCGCCGAACGCCGGGCCCGCGCCGCCGCAGCTGTCCGCGCCCGGGCCCGGGCCGCGCAGGCCGCCCGTGCGGCAGCCGTCGCGGAGGCCGCTGCGGCCGTCCGGCGCCGGGCCGATGCGTCCCTGGAAGCTGCCGCGGCCGAGCGGGACGAAGCCGAAGCCGTGCGGGCCGAATGGGACACCGAACTGGCCGCCGTGCGGGCCGCCAGCGCCGAGGCGACAGCGGAATTGGCCAAGCTCACGGACTCAGTTCACCGGGAGGAGCTGCTCCGCGCCGAAAAACGGCTGCGGATCGAAGCCCTGGAAACCCGGGCCGTGGAGGAACTTGGCATCACCGCCGGCAATCTGATCGCGGAGTACGGGCCCGATCAGCCGGTCCCGGTGCCCGCCGAGGCCGCTGAGACGGCGGGCAAGTGGGCCGCCCTCCACGTTCCGGTGGATGAAGACGGCAACCCGCTCGTGGAAGGCATTCCCTACAACCGTGCCGAGCAGGAAAAACGGCTCAAGCGGGCCGAACGCGACCTGAGCTCGCTGGGTAAGGTCAACCCGCTGGCCCTCGAGGAGTTTGCGGCCCTGGAAGAACGCCACCAGTTCCTGAGCACCCAGCTTGAGGATCTGAAGGCCACCCGCAAGGACCTGCTGGACATCATTCGTGAAGTGGACCAGCGGGTGGAGGAGGTCTTCACTGCGGCGTTCCAGGACACGGCCGTGCAGTTCGAACGGGTCTTCGGCCGGCTGTTCCCCGGCGGCGAGGGCCGCCTGGTGCTGACCGACCCCGCGGACATGCTCACTACGGGCATCGAGGTGGAAGCACGCCCTGCCGGAAAGAAGATCAAGCGGCTCTCCCTGCTCTCCGGCGGCGAACGCTCCCTGACCGCCGTCGCGCTGCTGGTGGCGATCTTCAAGGCCAGGCCCTCACCCTTCTACGTCATGGACGAAGTTGAAGCGGCCCTGGATGACACCAACCTGGGCCGGCTCATCACCATCTTCGAAGAGCTGCGTGAGTCCAGCCAGCTGATCGTCATCACCCACCAGAAGCGCACCATGGAAGTCGCCGATGCGCTGTACGGGGTATCGATGCGCGGCGACGGTGTCTCAGCGGTGATCAGCCAGCGGCTGGACAAGTCCGCCGTCTGACCCGGACCCGGTTACCGGGGCGGTCATCGGGATCCCAACCCGTCCCGTTCGGGGCAGGGCCCGGGGCCAGGTTCGGTGCCACCGGACCCGGCTGACCCGGTTGGGGGTTGATGCGGGCCGGCCGACTGTCCCGCCGGGGTTCGGCCCGCCGCGGTTCCTGCCGGCTGCCCCCGCCTGTGGCTGCCCCCGCCTGGCTGCCCGTGTGGCTGCCACGCCTGGCTGCCCGCCGGGGTTCGGCCCGCCGACCCGGCCGGGACAAGCTCCGGAAACCCTCCGTTCTGGGCTAAATCGTCCGGAATGGGATTTTCCTGCCGTTGCGCGGCGGAGGGAAATCCCATCGCGGCGGGGTTTTCCCAAAACGGAGGGGAACGGTGTCACGAACCGGCGGGGTTTTCCCAAAACGGAGGGGAACGGTGAACGACGCGGATGTGCACCCAGCCGCCCACCCCGGATCAGATGGGGAAACTAGCGCGCGTAGCGGGCGGTGAAGTTCCGCAGGATCAGGGGAGGGACACTGACGTTCCGGGAACGGATTGAGTCCATCACGGCGTCGGCTTCCTCCGGCGGGAAATACCCCGCATTGCGGTAGACCGAAATGCGGGTCAGCAGCCCGGCCACATCCAGCTCAGGATGGAACTGGGTGGCGTAGAGATTGGACCGGACCCGGAACATCTGCACCGGGCAGCCGGGGGAGCCGGCGAGGTTCGCAGCATGGGCCGGGAGCTTGGAGACGGCCTCCTTGTGGCCCACAAACGCGTCGAACGTATCCGGCAGGCCGTCCAGCAGCGGATCCCTGCGGCCTTCGGAGGTGAGGGACACCGGCACCGCAGCGATTGCCTCACCGAACTGACGGTCGACGACGGCGCCCTGGTGCCGGCCCAGCGTGCCGACTCCGTAGCAGGCGCCGAGGAAGGGGAAGTCCCGGGCCACCACAACATCGAGCAGAGCGCCGAGTTCCTTTTCCACCCGCAGCTGCAGGGGAGATTTGGTTTCTTCGGCGTCAGAGGAATTGAAGGGGCTGCCGCCCACGATGATCCCGCTGTAGCGGTCCAGATCGATTTCCGGCAGGGGCGCGGCTTCCATCCGGACCCGGTGCAGCTGGGCAGGCAGCAGGCCGCCGAATCTCAGATACGACTCATATTCCTCCTCGGCGGCACCGTCTTCGGCGCGCGAGGCCAGCAGCAGGAAGGGCTTCATTCCTCGATGGTAGTGCGCGTCCCGCGCGCCCGCTTCACCCGCATCTGGGGTGCCAGGGATTCGCGGGCACCGAGCCACACCAGCAGGGCCACGGCAGCGATCGCGCCGGTGAGCGCGAAGGCCCAGGTATAGCCGAACCGGTCTGCCAGCACACCGGCAAGGATGGGGCCGATGATGGCGCCGGTGTCGGAGGACATCTGGAAGGCGGCCAGGACCTTGCCGCCGCTGCGGCCGCTGCCAACGACGTCGGCCACCGCCGCCTGCTGCGCCGGGTTCAGCAGGCCCGTGCCGATCCCGGCGATGCCGGAGACGATCAGGAACACGGCCACGGACCCGGAGAAGCCGATGGCGGCAGTGGCCGCGGCATTGATTGCCAGCCCCGTGATGACCAGCGGCTTGCGTCCCCAGCTGTCCGCCAGCCGGCCGGAGAACGTCAGGGCAAGGGCCGTGCCGGCCGCGAAGGCCGTCAGCGAGATGCCGGCGATTTCCGGCCCGGCAGACAGTACTGCTGCCGCGAACAGCGGCAGCAGGGAGTTCCGGACCCCGAAGGAGGACCAGCCGTTGGCGAAGCTGGAGACCAGGGCGGCCCGGTACGCGGAGTCGGAAAGGGCTTCGCGGACGGTCAGGTTTACGGGGGCGGGTCCGGCGTCCGGGCCGGGCCTGGCACCCTTGGCATCCCGCAGCATGACAGCTACAAACACCGCGGTGACCAGCAGCGCCGCAGCGTAGGCCAGGAACGGCACCCGGAGCCCAAACCCGGCCAGCAGCCCGCCCAGCAGCGGCCCGCCGATGTTGCCGAGCAGGAAGGAGGAAGCATAGGCGCCGGAAATCCGGCCGCGGATGGCCGGCGGCGCCAGGCGGATGATCAGCGCCATGGCTGAAATCGTGAACATGGTGGATCCGATGCCGCCCAGGCCGCGGAAGATGAGCAGCTGCCAGTAGTTTTCGGCAAACGCACACGCCGCGGTGGACAGAGCCACGATCAGCAGTCCCATAACGTAGACCGGGCGTTCGCCGAGCTTCTCCAGCAGCACGCCGCCGGCAGGGGCGAAGACCAGCCGGGTGAAGGCGAAGGCGCTGACCACCACCGAGGAGGCAGCGACGCCCACGTTGAAGCTCTGGGCAAACTGCGGCAGGACCGGCGCCACCAGGCCGAAGCCCAGGGCGATGAGGAAGGCTGCAGCGATAAGGACTTTGATTTCGCGGGGGATCGGAATCCGGGGAGAACGCACCATGATGATCTGATTCTCGCAGAATCCTCCGCCGTTCCGCCTGGGGCGGACGGGGGTGCGCCCGCCGGCCGCGGCGGGTGCCCCGCAGCTGTGGCGTATGACATGCTGGAAAGCGTGAATGAGACTCTTTCGATAGTGATCTATGTGGTCATCGGGCTTGCCGTGATCGGTTCGATTGCGGCGCTGCTCGTGCGCACCCGGCGTACGCCCAAGGGCATGTACCCCACGACCCGCGACGCCGACGACCAGCCCGGAGGCAGCACCGCCGTCCTGGACCGTCCGGGAACGGCGGAGCCTGGGACGGACACCGCCGTCACGGTCCCCGACGACCTGCGGGACCTGGAGGAAGCTCCGGCGCGCCCGACCGCTCCGGCGCTGGAAACCCCCGAACCCGTCCAGGGCCGGCTGGCCCGGCTGCGCGCCCGGCTCTCCAAGTCCAACAACGCCCTGGGCAAGGCCCTGCTGGCGCTGCTCTCCAGCGACAAGATTGATGAGGACGTCTGGGAGGAAATCGAGGAGACACTGCTGCTGGCAGACCTCGGGACCGAACCCACCATGGAACTGGTGGACGCGCTGCGCGAACGGGTGCGTATTTCCGGCAGCCGCGACCCGCAGGAAGTCCGCGGGATGCTGCGCGAAGAGCTGATCAAGCTGGTGGACCCCACCATGGACCGTTCCCTGGCCGTGGAACGCCACGCGGACAAGCCCGCCGTCGTGATGGTGGTGGGCGTCAACGGCGTCGGCAAGACCACAACGGTCGGCAAGCTGGCCCGGGTGCTCGTCGCCGAGGATAAGGATGTTCTCCTGGGCGCTGCGGATACCTTCCGCGCCGCGGCCGCCGAGCAGCTGGCCACCTGGGGCCAGCGCGTGGGCGTGCCGACCGTACGCTCCGACGTCGACGGCGCCGATCCGGCGTCGGTCGCCTTTGAAGCGGTGAAGGCGGGGATCGACGGCGAGGTGGACACCGTGCTGATCGACACCGCCGGGCGCCTGCAGAACAAGGTGGGCCTGATGGACGAGCTTGGCAAGGTCAAGCGCGTCATCGAAAAGCAGGCCGAGGTGGACGAGGTCCTTCTGGTCCTGGACGCCACCACCGGCCAGAACGGGCTGACCCAGGCGAAGGTCTTCGCTGAGGTCGTCAACATCACCGGCATCGTGCTGACCAAACTGGACGGAACCGCCAAGGGCGGGATCGTCGTCGCTATCCAGCGCACCCTGGGTGTGCCGGTGAAGCTGGTCGGCCTGGGCGAGGGCCCGGACGATCTGGCACCTTTCGAGGCCGAAGAGTTCGTGGACGCGCTGCTCTCCTGACCTCCTTCTTTCCCAAGCTTTGCAACACAAAAGCTCCCCGCACCGGTTCCGGTGCGGGGAGCTTTTTGGTCGGGACCTGGTGCCCGTGCGGTTACTCCTGGAACGTGAAGTTCAGGACGGTTACCGTGCCGGCGGTCAGGACAAAGTCCTGGGTTTCCGAGCCGTAGGCAAACCCGGGGAGCGTCAGGCGCTCGCTGACGGGCACGGCTTCCGTAAGCTGCCCGTCGATCAGGGTGCTGTCCTCCGAAGCGTAGGAGGAACCGGTCAGCTGGGACATCGCGGCGGTGAGCGGGCGGCCGGGAAGCTTCAGGCTGACGCTCAGCTGTGCGTCGGTTTCCGGGTTGTTGGCGTTCACCAGCACCACGCTGACACTGCCGTCCGCATGGCGTACCGCGTAGGCATGGCTCAGGCCGCCGCCGGTCTCTTCCACGGCCAGGAACTCGCCGGGCTGCATTTCGGCGATCATGGACAGCCCGTAGTAGTTGGCGCGTTCATCCACGGCTCCGTTGGGCTGCAGGTACTCGCCGCCGGTGCAGATGGCAGACATGGGCGGCCCGCCCTTGCAGGTGATCAGGGAACTGTGGAAACTCAGGCGGCTGATACCCAGCTGGGCGCCGCTGATGGCGTAATCGGCTGCCCAGAGTGCTGAGGCGTGGGTCTTGGTGGTTTCATTCGAGCCGGGGCAGGCCGAAACTCCGGTCTCGGTGATCCAGGTCTCCAGGCCCGCTGCCGACGCGGGCTCCAGGGCGGCCCCGCGGTACCGGTCGGCATGGTCGTGGATATTCTGGCTCATCAGGTTCGCCAGGACCGGCGCGCCACCCGGATCCTTCGCCCCGTCACAGCTGGAAAGCGGATAGTGGTGGAAGGAGAAGATCTTTTCCTGCGGCAGGTCCACGGACGCGAACGGCGCCCACCAGGACTGCTCATAAACGCCGGGACCAATGATCTTCACCTCCGGCGCCGCCGCGTAGATGGCCTGGGCGTACGCCTTCAATTCCGTCAGGTAGTCGTCAACCGTCCATTTGGAATCCCGCAGGCCGTTGCTGGCGTAGCCGTTGGGCTCATTGCCCACCGTGATTCCCGCCAGCCGGTCACCGAAGATCCGGGAGGCATGGGCTGCCATGTCGGCGGCTCGCGCAGGATCATAATGACCCAAATCAACGGTCAGGTTGATGGAGCCATCCACTGCCAGCAGCAGGGTGTTCACCCGTTCCAGGTCAGCGGGGGTGACAGCGCGCACGGGATGCGCCTTGTCCCCCGTCAGGTTGCTCGGAACCGGTTCGCCGGCGGAGGTCCAGAAGAACCGCCGGTCCACGGCGTTTCCACCGAAACGCAGCAGGGGCTTGCCCAAGCCGGTGAGCGACTGGACCATCTCCGGGTTCTCACCGGACATAGCCGGATCCGCCAGGTCGGTGGCTTCCAGGGACAGGCCCACCAGCCCGTCCGTCAGGGAGGTTCCGGTCTTCTGGGTGCCCACCGTCAGCGCCAGCGGCTCCACGGCCGTCAGGGGAGATCCCTCGGGCGGACCGATCTGGTTGTAGTAGGTAAAAACCGGTTCCGGCGGGAGCGGGGTTTCCGCCACCGCGGTGGTTTCGGGCTCCGCCGGCACCGGCGCCGGGGCCGCCGCAGAATCGTCGAGGAGGAGCGGGATGCTGATTCCTCCTGCAGCCAGGAGAACCGCGGCGGTCCCGGCAGCTATCCATTTCGCCCGTCCCGGGCGGGATGGCCGGCGGCGCCGCCGGCGTGGCGGGTCCTGGCTGGCGGGCGAAGTCCGTCCGGGCAGGGGCGGGTTATCAGGCATGGGGGATATTCCTCCGGGGGTAGTGAGACTCAGGGAACATCCTAGCCGCGGCCGTGAACTGTCCTGTGACGCAGCACGCCCGGCGGTTCAGGGCCGGAGTAACCTCAGCGAAACCTTCCCGTCACCGCGGTTTTACGCAGCGGGGCGCTTTGTAATCTGCCGGCAATGGATCCGGCCGAATGCCGAAACCTCGCCCCGGCAGAGTTCTCTACGCGGGAGATGCCCGCGGATCGTGGAAGGACGTGGAGATGGATCTGTCAGCAGGTCACGTCTGGGTGATGGTATCGGCGGCCCTGGTGCTGCTCATGACCCCCGGAGTGGCATTCTTTTACGGCGGTATGACCCGGGCCAAAGCGGCACTGAACATGATGATGATGAGCTTTGTGTCGATCGGGCTGGTCGGCGTCGTCTGGGTTCTCTGGGGATTTTCCATGACGGGCGGGGAAGGTGTCGCCGGCCTGTTCGGCAGCCCCTTTGCCTCATTCGGGCTTGAGGACCTGATCGGTACCGAGGACATGATCAGCGCCGGCTTCGGGGCTACGTTCGCGATCATCACCGTGGCACTGATCAGCGGCGCCATCGCCGATCGGGCGAAGTTCAGCGCCTGGGCCGTTTTCGTCCCGGTCTGGGTCACCCTGGTCTACTGCCCGCTGGCATTTATGGTCTGGGGCGGCGGCCTGCTCGGTGCCGACGGCGCCGTCGGCTCCGTGGTCGGTGAAGCCATCGACTTCGCCGGCGGAACCGTGGTGCACATCAACGCCGGTGTCGCAGCCCTGGTCCTGGCCCTGATCATCGGCAAACGCCGGGGCTTTGGAACGGATCCCAGCCACCGTCCGCACAACATTCCCTTCGTGATGCTGGGAGCGGCACTGCTGTGGTTCGGCTGGTTCGGCTTCAACGGCGGTGCTGCCGGCACCGCGGAGGAGGCCGGGCTGATCTGGGTCAATACCCTGGCTGCACCCGCAGCGGCGATGATTGGCTGGCTGCTCACCGAACGGATCCGGGACGGCCGCCCCACCTCCCTGGGTGCGGCGTCGGGCATCGTCGCCGGCCTGGTAGCGATCACGCCGGCCTGTGCCAGCGTCAGCCCCGCGGGGGCACTCGGGCTCGGCCTGGTGGCCGGCATCGTGGCGGCGCTCGCCGTCGGACTGAAGTACAAGCTCGGCTACGACGATTCCCTGGATGTTGTGGGGGTCCACCTGGTAGCCGGTCTGATCGGAACTGTGGCGCTGGGATTCATCGCCCTTCCGGTCGACGGCGCCGGCGGCGGACTGTTCTACGGCGGCGGATTCGCCCAGCTCGGTGCCCAGCTCGCCGCGACGATCGTGGCCGTCATCTTCTCGGCCGTGATGACCCTGATCATCGGTCTCGCAATTCACAAGACCATTGGCTTCCGGGTCTCCGAGGAACAGGAAATCACCGGCGTTGACCTCAGCGAACATGCTGAGAGCGCCTACGAACTCGGCGGAGTTGGCGTCGGCGGCTCGTTCCGCCCGGCCGCCGAAACCGCACCCGCAGCCAGCAAGGAGAGCGTCAACTCATGAAACTTGTCACCGCAATCGTCCGGCCCGAGAAGTTCGACTCAATCCGCGGCGCACTGGAAAGCTACGGCGTCCAGGGGCTGACGGTCAGCCAGGCCAACGGCTACGGCCGTCAGCGCGGCCACACCGAGGTTTACCGCGGCGCGGAGTACACCGTGGACCTGCTGCCCAAGATCCGCGTCGAAGTCCTGGCCGCCAACGAATGGGTCAGCGACATTGTGGACGTGCTGGTTTCCACCGCCAACACCGGCCGCGCCGGCGACGGCAAGGTGTGGGTGACCAACGTCGAAGAGGCACTGCGCGTCCGCACCGGTGAACGGGGCGACTCCGCTCTCTAGCTTCCACCCACAGGGCATCTGAGAAAGGAACCGTCCGGCTGCCATCCAGCCGGGCGGTTCCTTCGTTTGGCTGCAAAGACCAGGAATGGCTGGGTGTGCCGCAACCTCCCCGCCGGCGGGAGGAAGAGAAGAACCGTGCGGCCAATACCCACCGGCGCTTGGTACCCTTAACAGCTGGGCCTGGCAAACATGGCGAACTACCTGATGAAAGAAGTGCGCAGCGCGTGTTCAATTCACTGTCTGACCGGTTGACTTCCACGTTCAAGAACCTGCGTGGGAAGGGGCGGCTGAGCGAAGCCGACGTCGATGCCACAGTGCGGGAAATCCGCCGCGCCCTCCTCGATGCCGACGTCGCCGTCCCCGTAGTCCGCAGCTTCACCGCTTCGGTCAAGGAACGTGCCCTGGGCTCCGAGGTGTCGCAGGCCCTGAACCCGGGCCAGCAGGTCGTCAAGATCGTCAACGAAGAACTCGTCGGCATCCTGGGCGGACAGACCCGCCGCCTCACCTTCGCGAAGAACCCCCCGACCGTCATCATGCTCGCGGGCCTCCAGGGCGCCGGTAAGACGACGCTGGCCGGCAAGCTTTCGCGCTACCTCAAGGACCAGGGCCACAGCCCGCTGCTGGTCGCCGCCGACCTCCAGCGCCCCAACGCCGTCAAGCAGCTGCAGGTCAACGGCGAACGCGCCGGTGTTCCGGTCTACGCACCCCACCCGGGCGTGAGCTCCGAGTTCGAAGCCGCAACGGGAGATCCGGTTACCGTCGCCCGCCAGGGTGTGGAGGAAGCCCGGACCAAGCTGCACGACATCGTTATTGTCGACACCGCCGGACGCCTGGGCGTTGACGCGGAACTGATGCAGCAGGCAGCAGACATCCGCGCCGCGATCACTCCGGACGAGGTCCTCTTCGTCATTGACGCGATGATCGGCCAGGATGCCGTCGCCACCGCGCAGGCGTTCAACGAAGGCGTGAACTTCACCGGCGTCGTCCTCACAAAGCTCGACGGCGATGCCCGCGGCGGTGCCGCGCTCTCCGTAGCGTCCGTCACCGGCAAGCCCGTGATGTTCGCGTCCACCGGTGAAGGCCTGAAGGACTTCGAAGTCTTCCACCCGGACCGCATGGCCAGCCGCATCCTGGATATGGGCGACATCCTCACGCTCATTGAGCAGGCGGAGAAGTCCTGGGACAAGGACGAAGCCGCCCGCATGGCGAAGAAGTTCGCCGACCAGGAGGACTTCACCCTCGACGACTTCCTCGCGCAGATGCAGCAGCTGCGCAACATGGGCTCCATGAAGAAGATGCTCATGATGATGCCCGGCGCAGCCGGCATGCGTGAGCAGCTGGAAAACTTCGACGAGCGCGAAATCGACCGCGTCGAAGCAATCGTCCGTTCCATGACGCCGCACGAGCGGGTTGCCCCGAAGATCATTAACGGCTCCCGGCGCGCCCGGATCGCCCGCGGCTCCGGTGTCCACGTCTCCGAAGTGAACGGTCTGCTGGAACGCTTTGCGCAGGCCCAGAAGATGATGAAGAAAATGGCTGCCGGCGGCGGTATTCCCGGAATGCCGGGAATGGCCGGCCCGGGTGGCTTCAGCGGCGGACGCAAGAAGCAGCAGGCTGCCAAGGGCAAGAAGAAGGCCCGCTCCGGCAACCCGGCCAAGGCCGCCCAGGAGCTGGCCGAAGCGGAGGCCCGGCGCGCCGGTGCCCGCAAGTCCCTGCCCGCCGGCTCCGCTTTCGGAGCGCAGGGCGGCGACTTCGATCCCTCCTCACTGAACCTGCCGAAGGGCTTCGAGAAATTCCTCGGCAAGTAAGCTCCCGGTAACGGCTGTGGCTGTGCGCCGGCATTCGCTCCGGCGCACAGGATAGGCTTCTGCGAATTCACGCAGTAACCACCGGTGCGGAGGGCAGGCTTTGGCAGGACAGGGACTGACACGCTTCTATGGCAGTGTGTTCCGGCGCCGGGTGGACACCTCGCTGCTGCTCCGGGACGGCTCCGGCGGAATCCTGATAGTGCGTGCCGGCAACGGCCCCTGGGCGCTGCCCGGTGGAGTGGTCAAATCCGGGGAAGACCCGCGCTCGGCAGCCGCCCGGGAAGCCTCGGCTGTGCTGGGGGACCGGGTCCAGGCCGGCAGGATGCTTGTGTTCGACTGTTCTGTGGTGCCTGCGCAGGACGGCGGCGCCTTGTCCTTTGTCTACGACGGCGGTTCGATCGCCGCCGCCACCAGCGAGTTCCGTGCCGCGGGTGGTTCTCTCCAGGCCAGATTTCTTCCCGCAGCGGACTGCACACGGCTGCTCGACGCACCGGAGGCAGCCCGCCTGGCAGCGGGCCTGCGCGCCTTGGAAATGCAGGGGGTGGCGGAGCTGGTGGACGGACACGCCACCACGGTGGACGTTCCCCGCCCCACCGGTGCTCCGGCTCTGATGCCGCGCCTGCCGGAAGTGTCACACCTGCTGGGGTAAACCGCCCCGGCCCAGCGGCGATACGCTGTTTGAATGGCTCAGCAACGCGTTGTTTTTGTGCACGGTGCCGGCCGCGTTGGCGCCGCCGCGTGGCCCCGGCAGCATTTCCTGGCAGGCAGGTACGACGCCCTGTTCCTGCGCAGGCATGGTTACCGCCCGGATCTGCCGCCGGCTCCCACCGATCACCGTGCCGATGCCGCCGCCGTCCTGGCAGCGCTCGGTGCCGGAGGCCACGTCGTCGCACATGCCGAAGGCGCTATTTCCGCCATGTTGGCGGCAGTGCTGGCTCCGGAGCGCGTCTGGTCCCTGACCCTGTGCGAGCCTGCAGTTTTTTCACTCACCCGTGACCTGCCGGCCACCTCGGCCCACCGTCAGCATCTGCAGGCGCTATTCAGCAATGCCCGGCTCCTCAGCGACGAGGAGTACGCCGCCGAGTACCGCCGCCTGGTGTTCTCCGCGGAGGCGGCTGCTCCTGCCGACGGAGATCCTTACGCCGCGGCACGGCAGCGGATGCAGTCACCGCCGTGGGAGGCACCGCTGGAGATTGTCCCGGGAGTCCCCACCCTCGTCCTGACCGGTGGATGGGAGCCACTGTATGAAGAAGTGGCAGGGTTCCTGGCCTCGACGGGTGCCGACCACCGGGTCATCGGCGGTAACCACCGCCCTCAGGACACGGACGCGGGGCAGGAAGCGATCAGCGGGTTCCTTGCCGGCAGTCAGCCAGCCACAGCGGCAGCGGCCGGCTGATGCCTTCCATCCGGACCGCAACCCCCGCGGACCTGGTCCGGCTTCCCGCCCTGGAAGCTGCCTCCGACACCCTGCTCACCACAGCGCCCGGAGTTGACCCCACCGCGCTGGAGCGGTTGCCCCCGCCGGCGGCTGCCGTGGAGCTGGCCGCCGCACTGCATCTGCTGGTCGCCGGCGACCCGGCCGCCGGGTTCGCACGTATCGAGGAAGTCGACGGCTTTGCGCACTTGGAGCAGCTGTCAGTGCACCCTGCGTCTGCGGGCCGGGGGCTGGGACGGGCACTTGTCAGCGCCGCGCTGGACTGGGCGCAGGCACACGGCTACCCGGGAATGACCCTTTGCACGTTCCTGGATGTACCGTTCAACGCACCTTTTTACCGCAGCTGCGGATTCGAGGTCATTGAGCCGCACGGCAAACTGGCCGCGCTCCGCCGTCGCGAAGCGGAGTGCGGGCTGGACGACGCCGGACGACGCGTCGCCATGTCCATCCGCTTCGGACCGGATTAGTTCCAGTTCCTTCACGAGGCCTCTTGGGATTACTCGAAGCTTCAAGTAATATGGATTGCATGAACCTTCAAGTAAATTCTGCGGACCTGCTGCCTGCTGACCTCTCCATGGGGACGGTCATGCTCAAGGTGGGGGACCTGCCCAAGTTGTCCGCCTACTATCAGGGCGCCCTGGGCCTGGAAGTGGCGGCAGAAGCCGACGGCGGACTGTTCCTCGGGCGCGGAAATGTTCCGGTGGTCCATCTGGCGCCCGCTGGGGGACTGCAGGTCGCAGCGCGCGGGGAAGCGGGTCTGTTCCATACCGCAATCCTCTTCGAAACCCAGGCGGACCTCGCGGCCACCGTGGCACTGGCCGCGCAGTATGATCCGACAGCCTTCGTTGGCAGTGCCGATCACCTGGTCAGCGAGGCCTTCTACTTCACCGATCCCGAGGGGAACGGAATTGAGCTCTACTGGGACCGTCCGCGGGAAAACTGGGACTGGGACCAGGATGTGAACGGCAGGACGGTCAGGATGGCCTCGCTGGCACTGCCGCCCCAGGACTATTTCCGCAAGCACCTGTCCCAGGCGGCACTCGACGGTGTGTCCGAAGCCGGAACCGGCGTTGGCCATGTGCACCTGCAGGTAGGGGATACCGCCACTGCCGCCGCGTTCTACGTGGACACCCTCGGATTCGAGCGGACCGCCGATTTCCATGGGCAGGCACTTTTTGTCTCGGCCGGCGGCTACCACCACCACATGGCCATGAATGTCTGGAACAGCCGCGGTGCCGGCCCCCGCCGGGACACCCTCGGGCTGGGAGAGGTGCTCATCAGTGTTCCGGATCAGGATGCGGTCGGGGCCCTTGCCGAGAGACTGGCATTCGCCGGGGTTGCCAGTCACCACACCGGCGCTGAACTGCGCTTCGAGGATCCCTGGCGCAACCGCCTCCGCGTCGCCGCAGCCTAGCTCCGCCCTGTTCTGTCCGGGCGGATCCCCGCGGGGTGCTTGTCCTGCCGCCGACGGCAGTGTCGCGCAGTGAGGTTCTGCATGTTTTGGGACATTCCTGCCGCCAAGGGACTTTCCTGCCACGGCGCCGCGCAGGAAAGTCCCGATATGGCAGGGATGTCCCAGATGGGAGGGGGTCGGCGCCATTGGGTCCCGAACGAAACAAGCGCCGACAATCCTGCCTCAACTAAGCAGCCAGGTCCGCGGAGCGCCGCGAGTCGCGAAAGATGGTCCCGTCTGGCACAATGGACAGGTACTCGATCTGCGCGGCCCCTCTCTCCGTGCAGTATCTTGTCCTTTTGAACCCCAACGTTATGGCCCGCCCCACGGGAGCAGAAGTACGGGTTCGCCCCATTTCAGATCAGGAGTGACCACAAAAGTGGCCGTAAAGATTCGCCTTAAGCGCCTTGGTAAGAAGTTCTCCGCACACTACCGCGTTGTTGTCATGGATTCCCGTGCCAAGCGCGATGGCCGTGCCATCGAGGAAATCGGAATTTACCGTCCGACCGAGGAACCGTCGTACATCGACATCAAGTCAGACCGCGCGCAGTACTGGCTCGGCGTCGGCGCCCAGCCGACCGAGCAGGTCGCAGCTCTGCTGAAGATCACCGGTGACTGGCAGAAGTTCAAGAACATCGAGGGCCAGGAAGGTACCCTGCGTACCAAGGCTCCGAAGGAAGCTTTCGTGGCTCCCGAAAAGAAGTCAGTGATCGTCCCCGAGGCAATCACCCCGAAGGCCAAGAAGGAAGAGGCTGCCGCCGCTTCCACTGAGGCTGAGGCTGAGTAGATTGCTGGCTGAAGCGCTGGAGCACCTCGTCCGTGGAATCGTTGACTCCCCTGAGGATGTCAAGGTTTCCGCCAAGAACAACCGCCGCGGGGAAACCCTCGAGGTGCGTGTTCACCAGGAAGATCTCGGCCGGGTTATCGGCCGCCAGGGCCGTACCGCCCGCGCCTTGCGCACGGTGATGTCCGCCTTGGCCGGCAGCGACCAGGTACGTGTTGATGTCGTCGACACGGACCGCCGCCGCTGACGCACCAGCAATTCAAGCAGTTCTTAGCATCCGGCCCCGGCACCAGATAATGGTGAAGGGGCCGGATGTTTTTTCGGCACCGGCCCTTTCTGGCCGAGCCTTTCGATCCAAGGAGAATCCATGCAGTTGCAGGTCGCACGAATCGGCAAGCCCCACGGTATTCGGGGCGAAGTGACCGTCCAGGTCCTGACCGATGCACCTGAGGACCGCTTTGTTCCAGGTGCCGTCCTCACCGTTGAACCGGCTGCCAAGGGCCCGCTGACAGTGATCAGTGCGCGCTGGAACAAGGACATCCTGCTGCTCGGCTTCGAAGAAGTCGAAGACCGCAACGGCGCTGAGGAGCTGCGCGGGGTCAAGCTGTTCATCGACACTGATGAAGCTGACGCGGACGACGACGGCGAAGGCTGGTATGAGCACGAACTGGTGGGCCTGAAAGCGAAGGTGGGTAACGACGTCGTTGGCACCGTCACCGCGCTGCGCACCCTCACGGTTCAGGACCTGCTGATCATCGAGGACACTGCGGGCCGCGAGGTCCTGGTTCCGTTCGTGGAAGCCATTGTTCCCGAGGTGAACACCGAAGACGGGTATGTGCTGCTGACGCCGCCGGACGGCCTGTTTGAGCTGAACCTGCCCGAGGCAGACAAGGGCGGGGCTGGGCGCTAAGTGCGTATTGACGTCTTCTCGATTTTCCCGGAGTACCTCGCCGCACTGGACCTGTCCCTGATCGGCAAGGCACGGCAGGACGGGATCCTGGACGTGCGGGTACAGGACCTGCGCACGTTCACCACCGACCGGCACCGCACAGTGGACGACACACCCTACGGCGGCGGCGCCGGCATGGTCATGAAGCCCGAACCGTGGGCCGAGGCACTGTCCACCGCGCTCAGCGGTGAGCCGGCGGAGAATGCGTCCGGACGCGGGGAGCGTCCCACACTGATCGTTCCCTCGCCGGCGGGAGAGGTGTTCACGCAGGCCACCGCCTACGAACTCGCGGAGAAGCAGCAGCTGGTCTTCGCCTGCGGGCGGTACGAAGGCATCGACGAACGCGTCCTGGAATGGGCCGGTGAACACTTCGACGTCCGGCCCATGAGCCTGGGCGACTACGTCCTCAACGGGGGAGAGGTGGCGGTGCTGGCCATGGTGGAGGCCATCGGCCGCCTGGTTCCCGGCGTCGTCGGTAATCCGGAGTCCCTGGTGGAGGAATCGCACTCCGACGGCCTGCTCGAGTACCCGGTGTACACCAAGCCCTCGCAGTGGCGGGACCGGCCCATTCCGGACGTCCTGCTCAGCGGCAATCACGCCAAGATCGCCCGGTTCCGGCGGGACGAGCAGCTTCGGCGGACCGCCGAACGCAGGCCGGACCTGATTGCGAAGCTTGACCCGGCCTTGCTGGACAAGGCCGACCGCGCCGCACTGGCAGCGCTGGGCTGGACGGTCACGGCGGAGGCCGTGCTCCCTCAGCCCTGACCGGGCCGTGCTCCCTCAGCCCCGACCGGGCCGTGAATCCCGAGCCGCGATTCGCGCGTGCGCCCGGGCCGGGAGCCTATCCGCCGGTTGGTCGGCCGGACGGGTGTGTGGCAGAATGGATAGTTGTGTCATCTGGGTCCGCACCTGCCACAGGGGGAGCGAGGCCAACAGCAGGACACACCGGCGCCGATTCCCGGACCGCCGGTTTCTTTAGCTTCGGCGGTATTTGTGCGCTTCACTGCGCATCCTTGCCGCCGTGACCAAAGTGAATGACCTGTGGCGTTCACCAGGAGTGACAAATAATGCACATCCTAGATTCTGTTGATGCAGCATCGCTGCGTTCAGACATCCCCGAGTTCCGCGCCGGTGACACGGTCAAGGTTCACGTCAACATCGTTGAAGGCAAGAACACCCGTGTTCAGGTCTTCCAGGGCTTCGTTATGAAGCGCCAGGGCGATGGCCTCCGCGAGACCTTCACGGTCCGTAAGGTCAGCTTCGGTGTCGGCGTGGAGCGTACCTTCCCGGTACACTCCCCGGTCCTCGACAAGGTTGAGATTGTCAGCCGCGGCGACGTCCGCCGTGCCAAGCTGTACTACATGCGCGACCTGCGCGGCAAGGCTGCCAAGATCAAGGAAAAGCGCGACTTCCGTCCCGCCAAGTAATTTCTTGTCTGATACATCCGCAGACGGGGCCAGCCCCCGGAAGCACACGAAACGCCGGTCCATTGCGGGCTGGCGTTTCGTGCTCTGGGCCCTGGTTGGGGCCGTCGTCCTCGGCGGGCTGCTCCGCGCTTTCGTCGTCGACGTCTATTACATTCCGTCGGGGTCCATGGAGCCGCTGCTGGAACCGGGGGACCGCGTCCTGGTCTCCCGGACCGAGTACCGCACCGGCAGCATCCAGCGCGGCGACGTCGTCGTGTTTGACGGCCGCGGTTCCCTGGCGCCCCTGCGCAGTTCAGATCCGGTCCTCACGCAGGCGGTAAAGACAGCAGGCCAGTGGCTTGGGCTCACGGGCAGCGACACGGTCTACGTCAAACGGGTCATCGGTGTTGCCGGGGACCGCGTTGCCTGCTGCACTGATGGAGATCCGCGGATCACGGTGAACGGCCAGCCGGTGGAGGAACCGTACCTTTATCCGCAGGATTCACCCAGCGAGCAGGCCTTCGACGTGGTGGTGCCCGAGGGGCGGCTCTGGCTGATGGGGGACCACCGGTCCGAGTCAGCTGACTCCCGGTCCCTGCTCGGCGCGCCCGGCGGCGGCCTCATCCCGGAGGAGCGGGTGATTGGCCGCGCCCAGCAAATCCTATGGCCATTCGAAAGAAGCACCGAGATTCAACGGCTAGAGTTGGATTCTGTATGGAATTCAGCGGAATAAGAGGACAGCACATGGCGCAGGACTTCCCGGACGATCCCCAGGACGGGAACGCTGCTTCCGGTGAAGCGCGCCCCCACGCCGCCCACTCGACCGGGCAGAACGGCAAGGACGGCAAGAACCGGGGCTTCGGTTCCTGGCTGCGCGAGGTCGCAACGATCGTCGTCATCGCTTTGCTGCTGTCCTTCCTGATTAAGACCTTTCTCTTCCGGGCGTTCTTCATTCCCTCCGGGTCGATGGAGGAAACACTGGAGATTGACGACAGGATCTTCGTGAACCTGCTGGTCCCGGAGCCTTTTGACCTGGAGCGCGGCGACGTCATCGTCTTCAAGGACACCCAGGCCTGGCTGCCGCCGACGGAAAACGGCGGCGGGAACTTCATCCAGGACGCCCTCACCTTCGTTGGCCTGCTCCCGGACGAATCCGAGCAGCACCTGGTCAAGCGGGTTATCGGCATGCCCGGGGACCACGTCGTGTGCTGCGACGCCGACGGCAAAATCACCATCAACGGGCAGGCGATCGACGAACCCTACCTGTACCCCGGAGCACTCCCCTCGGAAACCCCGTTCGACGTGGTGGTTCCGGACGGCAAGGTGTGGGTGATGGGCGACCACCGCAACGCTTCGGCGGACTCCCGCGAGCACCAGAATGGTCCAAACGGCGGGTTCATCGACATCTCCGATATTGAGGGCAAGGCATCGGTCATTGCCTGGCCGCTGAGCCGGGCAGGCTTCATCGGAAGCTATCCCGAAGTCTTCGAGAACGTGCCGGACCCTGCCGGCGCTACGGTTGCACCGTGACCGCTGAGCCCCAGGAACGACGGCGCGCTCCGGCAGGTGCCACGGCAGCCGCTGCGGTGACCACCCGTGCGGCGCGGCCGCGGACCCCGGGCACGAAGGCGCCCACCCTGCGTTTTGAGCGCACGTTCGCGGCCCTGGGACACCGTGTCCTCGCCGGATGCGATGAAGTGGGACGCGGTGCGCTGGCCGGACCGGTCAGCGTGGGCCTGGTGGCAGTCCAGCTGGACTCCGTCCGCGCGCTCAAAGGCGTGAAGGACAGCAAGCTGCTCTCCGCGGCCGACCGCCAGACATTGGCGCCGCTGATCCGGAAATGGTGCCCGGCCTGGGGTGTGGGCCATGCCAGCGCCGCGGAAATCGACCTGCTGGGACTGATGGGTGCGCTGCGCCTGGCCGGGACCCGCGCCTGGACGCAGGTCCGCGAGACCCTGACGCCCGACGTCGTGCTCCTGGACGGCAACCACAACTGGCTCTCACCGGCCGTTCAGGCCAGCCTGTTCGACGACGTCGAGGCGGAGGACGAGTCTGCCTGCACGGCGCCCGTGCACACGCGGATCAAAGCGGACATGACCTGTCTCAGCGTGGCAGCCGCCTCGGTTCTGGCCAAGGTGGAACGCGACGCGCTGATGACCGAATACGCCGCACTGCACCCGCAGTACGGCTGGGAGATCAACAAGGGTTACGCCACTGAGGCGCACCGGGCGGCCATCGACCAGCTCGGTCCCTCACCGCTCCACCGCCTCTCCTGGCGGCTGGGCTCGGCGCGATCCGATGAGGAAGGGCCCGCTGCGGGCCCGCTTGGGGGATGATGGTGCCATGAGCGCAGAGGATCTTGAGAACTACGAGACGGATATGGAGCTGCAGCTCTACCGCGAATACCGCGACGTCGTGGGCCTGTTCAGTTACGTCGTCGAAACTGAACGGCGCTTCTACCTGGCTAATCACGTGGACCTGCAGGCCCGCTCGGCCGACGGCGAAATCTACTTCGACCTCACACTGCAGGACGCCTGGGTCTGGGATGTGTACCGCTCGGCCCGGTTCGTCAAAAGCGTTCGGGTGATCACCTTCAAGGACGTCAACGTCGAGGAGCTCACCCGCAACGACGACCTCACGCTGCCTAAGCCGGACGACCTGAACTAGGGGAGCCGGGCGCCGTGTCAGGCGGCGCGCCCTGCGGCACCACCGGCAGCATCCGGAGACAGTCAGACCAGAGAATTTTGGGAACCCGGGGAGCAGCTGACTCCAGCTCGGAGAACCAGGCATCCACCATTTCCCCCCGGTGGGGGAGCATCCGCGGAACTGTCACGGGAAGCGGGAAGCCGCTGCGCCACACGGGTTTATAACTGCCGATGTTCCCGACGTTGGACGTCCAGTTGACGCGTTCCCAGCCGAGGGAGTCGAAGGCATAGGTGATTGCCAGCCGCACCGCGCGGCTCATCAGCCCCTGGCCACGGAACTCCGGCGCCGTCACGAATCCGAGCCCTCCGGTTCCCGCGCCCTGCCAGCGCAGGTCGATGCTGCCTGCGTACCTGCCGTCCTGCTCCAGGGCCCAGGCGATCTTGTCCTGCTGCGGAACTCCTACGGCGTTGACGTAGTTCAGCGCCATCTCGCGGGTGTAGTCCAGCGGCACCGTCGTCCATTCAACCGTGAGGGGATCCCGGGACCGGGCCAGCACGGCGTCAGCGTCCGCCTCCACATGGGGCCGCAGCACAAGCGATTCGTCCTGCAGCCGCGGGATGTCCAGCACCATTTTTACAAGGTACCGCGCCGGCGGGCGCCCACGGCATCATAGACTGCGTTCGTGGCCCCTTCGCTGCCAGATCCAGATCCAGTTCCCACCGCCGGTGCACCGGGAATTCCCGGCGCGTTCTCCGGTGCGCGCATCTATGCGCAGCTGAAGCCCGACGGCGCGGGGCTGGCAGAACTGCTCCGGCTTCAGGCAGCAGCCAGGGACCGGGCACCGGGGACCCGGCGGGTATCCGGAGGACGGCTGCACCTGACCCTGATCCATTTCGGAAAGGCCGACGACGCGTTTGGCCGGCTCACGGTGGCCACCGGCGTCGAAACCGGCGCCTATGACCGGGCCCTGGCCAGGTATCTGAGGGCCACCGCCGCCGCCCTGCCGGAGGACGATTTTGTCCTGGAGCCCCGCGGGCTGGCGGGTTTCGGGCGGGACGGTTCCACTCTTGCCGTGGAGTTCGCTTCGACGTCTACGCTCGATGCGGTCCACCGCACCCTGTACGGCGTGCTGCTGGACTTCCTGGCGGCCTGCGGGGTGCCGGACCCGGCTGGATACGCTGCCGGGGATCCGGCGCTGGCATTCGCGGCGCGGCTGCATCCGCATGTCAGCCTCCTGCATGGGTTCCACGGCTTCAGCGGACCGCCGCCGGTGCTGGATCTGCGGCCTGTCCGGCTGCGGCCGACGCCGGTGCTGTACCGGAGCTGACCCATCCTGCTGATGCGCCCGCTCAGCTGACTAGTCCTGCACATCCGTGTCTGCCGAGCCCGTTGCCCACATCGGAACGGCATCCCCTCGGCCAGCGGGATTCCCGCGGGCAGGCTGAAGGCATGAGAGCCAAAGATGCTTTAGGCCGGACAGGTGAAGACCTCGCTGCGGACCATCTGACCGCCGCCGGATACAACATCCTCGAACGGAACTGGCGGTGTCCGCAGGGGGAAATAGACCTCGTGGTACGGGACGGGGCCACCTTGGTGGTGGTGGAGGTTAAAACCCGGTCGTCCCTGAACTACGGGCACCCGTTTGAGGCCGTCAGCTCCGCAAAGCTGGCCCGGCTGTACGTGTTAGCCGCCGCCTGGGCACGGGCTCATCCGGCCTCACCCAAGGACTGGCGGGTGGACGCTGTCTCCGTGCTGCTGCCCGGGTCCGCTGATTCGGCCGGAAACCCGGACCCCGTCATCGAACACCTGAAAGGAATCGGCTGATGGGGCTGGGTCGCACCTACGGGGTGGGACTGACGGGGCTGGAAGGAAGAATCGTCGAGGTGGAGGCCGACATTGGCCAGAACCTCCCCGCGTTTATCCTGCTGGGTCTACCGGACGCCTCCCTGAACGAGTCACGGGACCGGGTGAAATCAGCGGCGAAGAACTCCGGGCTTCCACTAAGCCGGCGGAAGATCACCGTGAACCTCATGCCGGCGGATGTCCACAAGCGCGGCTCCGGCTTCGATCTGGCGATCGTCATGGCGGCGCTGGCGGCAGCGGGAGACATCCGGGATACCGGCAGGACAGTGTTCCTTGCCGAGCTGGGTCTGGACGGGAGGCTGCGTCCGCTGCGCGGCATCCTTCCTTCGGTGATGGCGGCCGTCGACGCCGGATTCCAGGACATCGTGGTGGCGGAAGCCAACGGTGCTGAAGCCTCCCTGGTGCCGGCCGCCCGGGTGGGCGGGTTCACCTCCCTGGCCGCCGTTGCCCGGCGGTTCGGAGCCGACCCCGAACAGCTGGTTTTCCCTCCGGATACGCCGGCGGCCAAGCCGGACCAGCGGACCGATGAGGGGGAGCTCCGGTCCCAGCGCGGGGATCCGGACCTCGCAGACATCGCCGGCCAGACCGAAGCCCGGTTTGCGCTGGAGGTGGCCGCCGCCGGTGCGCACCACCTGCTGATGACGGGTCCGCCGGGCGCAGGAAAAACGATGCTCGCGGAACGGCTGCCCGGCCTTCTGCCGGATTTGGAGGACACCGCAGCCATGGAAGTCACGGCCATCCATTCACTCGATGTCCGCGGCGGTCCCTGCACCGGGCTGATCCGGCGCCCGCCGTTCGAAAGCCCACACCATACCGCCACTGCCGCGGCCGTGATCGGAGGCGGTGCTGGCATCCCGCGTCCCGGAGCCGCGTCCCGTGCGCACCGGGGAGTTCTCTTCCTGGACGAGGCACCCGAATACGAGGCACGGGTACTGGACGCCCTGCGCCAGCCGCTGGAGAGCGGCACGCTGGTACTGCACCGGGCCGCCGGCACGGCTGTGTACCCTGCACGCTTCCAGCTGGTGCTGGCAGCCAACCCCTGTCCCTGCGGACTGGCAAGCGGAAAGGGTATCGACTGTACCTGCAGCGCACTCCAGCGGCGCCGCTACTTCGGCAGGCTTTCCGGTCCGCTGCTTGACCGGGTGGACCTGCAACTGGAGATCCGCCGCGTTTCGCTGCCGGAATTCGCAGCGGCCGGTGGTGCCGAGAAAACTGTGGATGTTGCCCGGCGAGTGGTCCAGGCGCGGCAACGCCAGCGTGAGCGCCTCCGCCCGTGGAGCTGTGAGACCAACGCCGAGGTCCCGGGCACGGTCCTGCGCGGCCCGCTGAAGCCGCCGGTGAACGCCACGAAGGCCCTTGACCGGGCCATGGATCGGCAGTCCCTAACCGCCCGCGGATACGATCGGGTGCTGCGCGTGGCCTGGTCCATCGCCGATCTGGCCGGGCACAGCGCTCCGGACGCCGACGACATCGGCCAGGCCCTCAGTTTCCGGCAGCAGGCGGTGGCCGCATGAACGCGGCTGTTCCCGGGATTCTCCGGGCACGGGCCGCGCTGTCCCGCCTCATCGAGCCCTCGGACACCATGGGCCAGGCACTGGTCACAGCCGTGGGTCCGGAACACGCCGCCCGGATTGCGTCCGGGGAGGAACCGCCCGGGGAGGCCGTACGCCGCCGGGTCAGCAGCCTGCTGGATGAAAGCGGCATCCGTGCCCCCGGACGGGCCCTGGCCGAGGCGCTGGAACGCTGGCGTCCACGGGCTGCCGGCCTTGCCCCGGACCGGGACCTGGCCACTGCTGTTCGGTTCGGTGGAACCCTGCTTGTTCCGGAGTACCACGGCTGGCCGGAGGCGCTCTATGACCTGGGGCTGGGGATGCCGTTCTGTCTGTGGGCCAGGGGAGGTGCCGCCGTGCCCGCTGCGCCGCACTGTATCGCGGTTGTCGGATCCCGGGATGCAACCGCCTACGGGCTGGCCATCACCGGAGACCTGGCCGCGGGCCTGGCGCAGCGTGGCCGGACAGTCATTTCCGGAGGTGCCTACGGCATCGATGCGCAGGCCCACCGGTCCGCGCTCGCCGTGGCGGACCGGGATGGACCGGAGCCGGGGGAACCCCTCCGGACCATCGCTGTGCTGGCCGGCGGAGTCGACCGCTTCTATCCTGCGGGCAATGAGGACCTGCTGCGCGCTGTGGCGGACCGGGGCCTGGTCCTGAGCGAAGTGCCACCGGGATCCGCGCCCACCCGATGGAGGTTCCTGCAGCGAAACCGCCTCATCGCAGCACTCAGCGCGGCAACCGTCGTAGTGGAAGCGCGCTGGCGTTCCGGTGCACTGAACACGGCGCACCACGCGGCCGGCCTCGGCCGCGGCGTCGGGGCAGTCCCGGGGCCGGTCTATTCCGCCAACTCCGCCGGCTGTCACCGGCTGCTCCGCGACGGCAGCGCGGTCTGCGTGACCGATGCATCCGAGATCCTGGAACTGGCTGATCCGATTGGGCTCTCCCACGCCGCTTCCCCGGGTGACACCCAGCCGGAGACCGGGGACCACCAACGCGCGGACCACGATGGTCTGGCTGTCGAAGACATCCTGCTGCTGGATGCCCTGCCGCTGCGGTCCGGGGCCGTGGTGGAAAAACTGGCTGTTGTGGCAGGCCTGGGTGTTCCGGCCGTCCGTGCCGGTCTGGCGCGCCTGGAGCTGGAGGGCCTCGCCCGGCGCTCCCGGGCAGGACTGTGGCAGCGTGCCGCGCGGTAACGCACCAACCATTTTTCAGTTTCTCCATCTATGGAAGGACAGCATTATGCGAAGCCACAAAGTCATCACGTCCCCACTCGGAATCTTCACGCTGGTAGCGGAGGACTCAGTGCTCATCGCGGTTGAACCATCCGCGCCGGACCCGGCGTCCCCGGTGGCTTCCCGCTATGGTTTGGCGGCTGACACCGGGTTCGAGGCAGCCGAACGCCAGCTTGATGAGTACTTCGACGGTCGGCGGTGCTGTTTCAGCCTGCCAATCAGCCAGGCCGGTACGCCCTTCCAGCAGCAGGTGTGGGACGCAGTCAGCGCTATTCCGTATGGCCAAACCCGCAGCTACAAACAGTTGGCTCTGGATCTCGGTGACGCAGCCAAGGCGCGTGGGGTAGGTGCTGCGCTCTCCCGCAACGCCCTGAATATTGTGGTGCCTACGCATCGGGTGGTCGGGGCCAGGGGCGCCCTGACCGGCTACTCCGGCGGAGTGGATGCCAAACGCGCCCTGCTGGAGCTCGAAGCCGGACCCCAGACCGGCGCGCTCCGCCAGCAGTGCTCCGGGTCCGGTGTGCCTGCTTGAAGGCGTCCCGAAAAGCGGGGAAAGTGGGACAGTGAGCCAGAACAGCAGGGGAACCTCAGCCGCAGGGAACGATACAAACCCTGCCGGGAACACCCCGGAGGGGGATCCGGCGGGCCCAACGGGCACCGGCAGCAGGGCCGCGGAGGGGGATCCCGCAGCCGCCCGGCCGGCGGAGTTCAACCAGGCCCTGGAATCCTTCGCCAGCTATCTCACCTCCGAGCGCGCCCGCTCCGAACACACGGTCCGGGCGTACCTCGGTGACATCTCGGGTCTGCTGGACTACGCGGCCGGGCTGGGCCTGACCAGTCTGGCTGAAATTGACCTGCACGTGCTCCGCGGCTGGCTGGGTTCCCTGAATGAAGCCGGCCTGGCGCGGGCGACCCTGGCACGCCGGGCGGCCACCGCCCGTGCGTTCACCGGCTGGGCCCTGCGGGAGGAACGGATTACCGCGGATCCTGCACTCCGACTCAAAGCGCCGAAGCGCACCAAGACCCTTCCCGGTGTGCTCCGCCCGGCCCAGCTCGCTGTCCTCTTCGAGACGCTGGCAACGGCCGCCGGGGAAGGCGATGCAGTGGCCCTCCGCGACCGCGCGCTGGTGGAACTGCTCTACGCCACCGGCATCCGGGTGGGGGAGCTTGCCGGCCTGGACAGCGACGATCTCGACCTGGAGCGCCGCACGCTGAAGGTTCTGGGCAAGGGAAACAAGGAACGCACGGTGCCCTACGGGCTGCCCGCTGCGCTGGCCGTTGACGACTGGCTCCGCAGGGGGCGTCCGGCACTGGCCACTCCGGACAGCGGCCCGGCGCTGTTCCTGGGCCGGCGCGGCCGGCGGATTGACCAGCGCCAGGTCCGGGCGGTCACCTCGGCACTTTTTGAGGCACTCGGAGACACCTCCGCCAGCGGTCCCCATGCCCTGCGCCACAGCGCAGCCACGCATCTGCTGGACGGCGGGGCGGACCTGCGCAGCGTGCAGGAAATCCTGGGCCACAGCAGCCTCGCAACCACCCAGCTCTACACCCATGTTTCTGTGGACCGGCTCCGCACCAGCTACCAGCAGGCGCACCCCCGCGCCTGAAGCTCCCACCACCTAGGAGCGTGCGCGGGAATCAACTGACAACCCAGTAGTTTCATTGGCGTAATTGCGTATCATGCGGCACAATGATGCTAGGTCTCACACCGAGTAGTCCGGCAATGCCAGAGGACTGCGGCAGTTTCAGGGCACACAGGCAGATTTCGTCCCGTTTGCAGGTCGTTGGGGAAGACGCACCTACAGCTACGGAGGATGGAATGACTGTTGTGATGGCGCACGGCGTATTGTTCGTGCACTCAGCCCCTTCTGCGTTGTGCCCGCATATCGAATGGGCCGTCGGATCCGTGGTTGAGAAGCGGAGCGACTTCGACTGGGCACCCCAGCCTGCTGCTCCCGGAATGGTACGCGCTGAGCTTGCCTGGTCCGGCCCGCAGGGGACAGGATCACTGCTTGCCTCCGCGCTGCGCGGCTGGGCCCACCTCCGCTACGAAGTCACCGAGCAGCCCAGCGCCGGAGCCGACGGCAGCCGCTGGTCCCACACCCCGGAACTCGGTATCTTCCACGCCACCACCGACGTGCACGGGAACATCATGGTCTCCGAGGACCGGATCCGCTACGCCTACGAAAACGGTGCGGGCGACCCCGCAGCCGTTTACCACGAACTCTCCCTCGCACTCGGCGAAGCCTGGGACGACGAACTTGAGCCGTTCCGCCATGCAGCCGACGGCGCTCCCGTCCGCTGGCTGCACCAGGTCGGCTGACTCCGCGGTTCCTTCCGCACCGGATTTTCCGCAGCAACAGCGTCTTTAAACGGCTAAGGCCGGGATCCCCGAAAGGGATCCCGGCCTTAGCCGCGTTCGGCGCTTTAGTGGTTCCGCAGGGCCACGACGGCGTTGTGCCCGCCGAAGCCGAAGGAGTTGTTCAGGGCCACGATGTCGCCGGCCGGCAGGTTACGGGCGGAGGTGACGACGTCCAGCGGAATTTCCGGATCCTGGTTGTCGAGGTTGATGGTGGCAGGGGCCTGCCGCGTGTAAACGGCCATAGCTGTCATCACTGCTTCGACGGCGCCGGAAGCTCCGAGCAGGTGTCCGGTCTGGGACTTCGTCGCCGAGACGGCAACGTTGTCCACGTGCGCGCCGAGGGCACTCTTCAGGGCGGTGTACTCGGGCTTGTCGCCCACGGGGGTGGAGGTTGCATGCGCGTTGACGTGCACCACGTCTTCGGCGTGGGCGCGGGCATCGAAGAGGGCTGCCTTGAGGGCCCGGGTCGCGCCCAGTCCCTCGGGATCGGGAGCCGTAATGTGGTAGGCGTCGGCGGTGACTGCCGTTCCGGCCAGTTCCGCGTAGATCCGGGCGCCGCGGGCCTGGGCATGTTCCTCGGCCTCAAGCACCAGGGCACCTGCGCCCTCGCCCATCACGAAACCGTCGCGGTCCCTGTCATAGGGGCGGGAGGCACGCTCGGGGTCATCGTTGCGCTTGGACAGGGCCTGCATGGACGCGAAGGACGCCAGCGGCATGGGGTGGATCGCTGCTTCCGCTCCGCCGACGACGACGATGTCGGCCTTGCCGGAACGGATCAGCTCAAGTCCCTGGTGCAGGGCTTCGGTGCCGGAGGCACAAGCAGAAACGGGTGTGTGGGCGCCCGCTCGGGCGCCGAGGTCCAGACTGACAGCAGCGGCCGGACCGTTGGGCATCAGCATCGGGACTGTCATTGGCAGGACGCGCCGGGGACCCTTTTCGCGCAGGGTGTCCCAGGCATCGAGCAGGGTCCACACGCCGCCAATGCCGGTGGCGAAGGAAACCGCCAGCCGGTCGTGGTCAACGTCGGATTCCGCCAGTCCGGAGTCCGCCCAGGCCTCGCGGGAGGCGACGACGGCGAACTGGGTGGAGGGATCCATCCGCTTGGCTTCGACCCGGGAGAGGACGTCAGTGGCAGGTGTGGACACGCGCGCCGCGAAGGTGACCGGCAGGCTGTACTGCTCCACCCAGTCGTCTTCCAGTGTGCGGGCACCGGAAACACCCTTCAGGGCGTTCTTCCACATGGTCGGGACATCTCCGCCGATCGGCGTCGTTGCGCCGAGGCCGGTAATGACTACTTTGCGGGCCATGATTCACTCTCTTGGAAATTTTTGGGTGGTGCGCCCACCCGGGGCGCGGCGGCGCGTGTTGCTGTAAAGGGCGGCCGCCGCACCGGCAGCGGCCGCCCTCCACGAACTACGCCTGGGCGTTGGAGATGAAGTCGACTGCGTCGCCAACGGTCTTGAGGTTCTTGACCTCTTCGTCGGGGATACGCACACCGAACTTTTCCTCGGCGTTGACCACGATGGTCATCATCGAGATGGAGTCGATGTCCAGGTCATCCGTGAAGGACTTGTCGAGCTCGACGGCCTCGGGGGCCAGGCCGGTTTCCTCGTTGACGATCTCGGCGAGACCGGCCAGGATTTCTTCGTTGCTAGCCATGGGGGCTCCTTTTTCTGTAATGCCGGTTCTGGACCGGCCTGGGTTTTCCAACCGCCTGAAGCGGTGTGGCTTGGAAACTAGGGGAGGACTACTACCTGGGCACCGAAGACCAGTCCGGCACCGAATCCGATCTGCAGCGAGAGTTTGCCGCTGAGCTCGGGGTGTTCGGTGAGCAGACGGTGGGTCGCCAGGGGGATCGACGCGGCGGAGGTATTCCCGGCATCTGCGATATCCCGGGCAATGACCACGGACTCGGGCAGCTTCAGCTGCTTGGCCATCTCATCGATGATCCGCATGTTCGCCTGGTGCGGGACAAAAGCCGAAAGGTCGGCCGCGGTGATGCCGGCGGCGTCCAGGGCCTGCTGGGCCGCTTTCGCCATTTCCCACACTGCCCAGCGGAAGACCGTCTGGCCGTCCTGGCGGAGGGTGGGCCAGAGCTTGGTTTCGCGTTCGGCAAGGACTGAAGCGGGAAGCGATCCGTCGGCTTCCGCGGCGAGGGAGAGCTCGCGGACTTCGAGCATGGAATGCGTCATGCCGATGGCACCGGACTTGCTGCCGTCCGAACCCCAGACTGACGGGCCAATGCCGGGAGTGGAGGACGGGCCGACGACGACGGCTCCCGCGCCGTCGCCGAGCAGGAAGGAAATCGTGCGTTCGGTGTTGTCGATGAAGTCCGACAGCTTCTCCACGCCGATCACCAGAACGTACTCGGCGGCGCCGGAGCGGACGAGCGCGTCGGCCTGGGCGATGCCGTAGCAGTAGCCGGCGCAGGCTGCGGAGACGTCATAAGCGGGTGCCGGGGTGGCGCCGAGCCGGTCCGCTACCTGGGCAGCGGCGGAAGGGGTGGCATAGGGGTGGGTCACGGTGGAGACGATGACCGCGCCCAGGGCGGAGCCGTCGATGCCGGCCTTCTCCAGCGCCTCGCGTCCGGCGAACTCTGCCATGTCCACCACGGAGGTTCCCTTGTCAGCCCGGTGCCGGGTGACGATGCCGGTCCGCTGGCGGATCCACTCGTCGGACGAGTCGATCCACTGGCAGACGTCGTCGTTGCTGACGATCACATCGGGACGGAAGGCCCCGATGCCGTGGATGCGGCTGAACTCGTGAACGGGGGACTGCTTCAGGGTGGGCGTGCTCACGCATTACCTTCTTGTGTCGTAACTGCTGCGGCGCCGGAATGCTCAGCCACGAATGCGCGGGCTGCGGCGAGATCTTCGGGGGTTTTCAGGGCCAGCGACGGAACTCCGCGCATGCCCCGCTTGGCCAGGCCGGTCAGGGTGCCGGCCGGGGGAAGCTCCAGGATGCCGGTGACTCCCGCTGCCGTCATGGTTTCCATACACAGATCCCAGCGCACCGGCCGTGAGACCTGGGCGATGAGGCTGTCGAGGTTGGCATCGCCGCTTACTACGGCAGCGCCGTCGTAGTTTGACAGCAGTGTGGGGCGCGGGTCGGCAGGTGAGAGGGAAGGCCGCAGCGCTTCGAGGACGCTCACGGCCGGTTCCATATGCGAGGTGTGGAAGGCGCCGGCGACCTTGAGCGGAATGACACGGGCCTTCGCCGGCGGGTTTTCCGCCAGCGCCTGGAGCTGATCCAGCGTGCCGGCGGCAACAACCTGGCCCCCGCCGTTGGCGTTGGCAGCCGTGAGGCCGGCCTCGGCCAGGACGCGCGCCACATCTTCCGGGTCTCCGCCGAGGACGGCGCTCATGCCGGTGGGCTGCGCTGCGGCGGCCCGGGCCATGGCATTGGCACGTTCACGGACAAACACGATGGCATCAGCCTCGGGCAGTGCGCCGGAGACAGCCGCGGCCGTGATCTCGCCGACGGAGTGGCCGGCGACGACGGTAGCCGCGGTGAGTGCTTCAGTGTCCAGGAGCTGCCGGGCAGCCACCAGTCCGGCAGCCACAATCAGCGGCTGGGCGACGGCGGTGTCCTTGATGGTCTCCTCATCGGAGACCGTGCCGTGGGCAATGAGGTCCAATCCGGCTACTGCGGAAAGGGCTTCGAGGTGTTCCGGCACTCCCGGCAGTTCAAGCCACGGAGAAAGGAAGCCGGGCGTTTGTGACCCCTGGCCGGGGCAGACGATTGCTAGCACGTATCAAGCTTTCCAAAGTTGGCGGGATTTCCCGGGTGTTTAGGTGAACCAAGCTCACCGGAGGGCGTTGTAGGAAGTCTACAAGCGCAGCCGGCGCTGGCAAGTCGGTCAGCTGCGTGGCGAAGGCCGTTCCGGGGCTGCCTTTCCGTTTGGCGCAAGCCTCCCCACCACCAGGGCTGTCTGCAGGACGAACGCTTCCCGCGGCAGCATCGGATCCCAGCCGGTGATGTCACAGACCCGCCGGAGCCGGTACCGGACGGTGTTCGCATGAACGAAGAGTTCCCGGGCCGTGGCTTCAAGTGAATGGCCAAGTGAAAGGTAGGCGGACAGGGTTTCGGCCAGGCCGTTGGAGGCAGCCAGCAGGGGGCGGTAGATGCTGCGCACCAGGGCTTTGCGGGCCGATTCGTCGCCTGACATCACGCGCTCGGGCCAGAGATCGTCAGCCGAGACCGGACGCGGGGCAGCCGGCCACGCGCGCGCGGCGGTCAGGCCGGCGAAGGCCGCCTGGGCAGATGGCCCGGCCTCAACCAGGGAGTCGGCAAGCGGCCCGTAGACCACCGGCCCGGGGCCGAAAAGGTCTGCCAGCCGCGTGTAGGAACCGGTTTTATCCGACAATCCGCCCAGGACCAGGATCAACCGGTCCCCTTGGATGCCGACCAGGATGTCCTCCGCGAGCCGTCCGGCCACGCGGCGCAGTTCGTTGACGAAGGTGGGGTTCTGGTCCGCCGGGGAACTGCCGACAAACACGGTGACTCCCGCCGTCGACGTCCAACCCACCGCCGCGATGCGGGAGCGCAGGGCGTCGGAACTTTCGCCGCGCAGGATGGCGTCTACCACCAGTGCCTCGAGGCGCGTGTCCCAGGCACCGCGGGTTTCCGCGGCCCGGGCGTACACATCGGCGGCTGCGAAGGCGACTTCACGCGAGTACCGCAGGACCGCTTCGCGCAGCGGGCCCTGTGACGAGCCGGCGGCCAGCTCCGGAACCCGGTCCTCCACGACCTGCACGACGACGCGGATGAGGGCGAGTGCTTTCTGCAGGCTGATGGCCCGGGTCAGCTCGGTGGGTGCTGTGCCGAAGACGTCGCTGAGGACCCAGGCCGGTGACGCGGGGCGCTCATACCAGTTGACGAAGGAGGCGATGCCTTTCTGGGCCACCATGCCCAGGGCGGAGCGCTCATCCGGGCGCAGTCCCCGGTACCACGGGAGGGATACATCGAGTTGCTTCATCGTGGCGGTGGAAAGCTTGCCAATATTTGCCTTGAGCCGTTCCAGAACCACTGGGTCGGCGCCGCTCTGATCCGGCGCAGTGGAGGCATTGCGTACAGAGTGGGGAACTGGCATGTCTTGAGCTTACGACTTCAAGCAGGCAACCTCCATTTTGTGTGAAGGCTACAACTCTCAGGCAGTGGCGGAAGCCGGCGTCCGGCAACACCGGGGACCGCTATGCGTCGCCCCCGGCGTTGCCGCTGGTGCCCTTCGTGACGTCGTACAGGTGGTACCGGTTGATGGCCTGCATCGGCGCCGCCGGATCCACCTCGCTGCGCCGGGCCAGCATCTCCAGGGCGCGGACCACCATCGAGTGGCTGTCGATCTTGAAGTACCGCCGTGCAGCGGCCCGGGTGTCGGCGAAGCCGAAGCCGTCCGCGCCCAGGGTCGCAAACTCGTTCGGGAGGAACTGGCGGATCTGGTCCGGAACGGCCTTCATGTAGTCAGTGGATGCCACAACCGGGCCGGTGGCGCCGGACATTTGGGAGGTCACAAAGGGCACCCTGGGTTCGGCATCCGGATGCAGGAACGCCTCCTCCTCAGCGGCGAGTCCGTCCCGGCGCAGTTCATTCCAGGACGTGACGGACCAGACATCGGCCGAGACACCCCAGTCATCCGCCAGCAGCTGCTGGGCTTCCATGGCCCAGGGGACCGCGACGCCGGAGGCCAGCAGCTGGGTGCGCGGCCCGTCGATGCTCGCGGGGGAGAGCAGGTAGATCCCCCGGATCACGCCTTCGACGTCCAGTTCCTCCGGTGCCTTAGGCTGCAGGATGGGTTCGTTGTAAGCCATGATGTTGTAAATCACGTTCGGATCCGCAGAGCCCTGACCATACATTTCGTCGAGTCCGTGGCGCACGATGTGCCCGATTTCGTAGCCGTAGGCCGGATCGTAGGTCTTTACCGCGGGGTTGGTGGCGGCCAGGATCGGGGAGTGGCCGTCGGCATGCTGCAGGCCCTCACCCGTCAGGGTGGTGCGGCCGGCGGTCGCGGAGATCAGGAAGCCGCGGGCCATCTGGTCAGCGGCGGCCCAGAGGTAGTCGCCGGTGCGCTGGAAGCCGAACATCGAATAGAACACGTACACCGGGATCAGCGGAACTCCCTGGGTGGCGTACGCCGTGCCCGCCGCAGTGAACGCGGCGATCGAACCTGCCTCGTTGATACCCACGTGCACGATCTGCCCCTGCGGGGATTCCTTGTAAGCCAGCATCAGATCGCGGTCCACGGAGAGATAGTTCTGCCCCAGGGGGTTGTAGATCTTTGCGGTGGGGAAAAACGAATCCATGCCAAAGGTGCGGGCTTCATCGGGGATGACCGGGACAACCCGCATCCCGAATTCCTTGTCCCGCATCAGGTCCTTAAGCAGCCGGACAAAGGCCATGGTGGTGGCCGCCAGCTGCTTGCCCGAGCCGCGGTTGGCCACCTCGTAGGACTTTTCTCCGGGCAGATGGATGGGCTTGTAGTCCGTGCGCCGCTCCGGCAGGAAACCGCCCAGTTCCCGCCGGCGGTCCAGCATGTACCGGATCTCGGGAGCCTGCGGCCCGGGGTTGTAGTACGGCGGACGGTACGGGTCCGCCTCCAGCTGGTCATCCGTGACTGGAATCCGCAGGTAGTCGCGGAACAGTTTCAGGTCATCCAGGGTCAGCTTCTTCATCTGGTGGGTTGCGTTGCGGGCTTCGAAGTGCGGCCCCAGGCCATAGCCTTTGACGGTCTGCGCCAGGATCACCGTGGGCTTTCCCTTGAACTCCATGGCGGCCTTGTAGGCGGCGTACACCTTCCGGTAGTCGTGTCCGCCGCGCTTGAGGTTCCAGATCTCGTCGTCGGACAGGTCAGCGACCATGGCCTTGGTCTGCGGGGACCTGCCGAAAAAATGGTCGCGGATAAAGCCGCCGGATTCGGCCTTGTAGGTCTGGTAATCGCCGTCGAGCGTGGAGTTCATGATCTTGACCAGCGCGCCGTCGGTGTCCTTCTCCAGCAGCGCGTCCCATTCCCGGCCCCAGACCACCTTGATCACGTTCCAGCCGGCCCCGCGGAAGAACGCTTCGAGTTCCTGCATGATTTTGCCGTTGCCGCGCACCGGTCCGTCCAGGCGCTGCAGGTTGCAGTTGATCACGAACGTGAGGTTATCCAGCTTGTCGTTCGCGGCCACATGCAGCAGCCCGCGTGATTCGGGTTCGTCCATTTCGCCGTCGCCCAGGAAGGCCCAGACATGCTGGTCGGAGGTGTCCTTCATGCCGCGGTTGTCCATATACCGGTTCAGCTGGGCCTGATAGATCGCGTTCATCGGGCCGATGCCCATGGACACGGTGGGGAATTCCCAGAACTCGGGCATGGAGCGCGGATGCGGGTAGGAGGACAGTGCATGGCCTTCGCGGGACTTTTCCTGCCGGAAACCGTCCATGTCCTCCTCGGACAGACGCCCCTCGAGGAACGCCCGGGCGTACATTCCCGGCGCTGCGTGGCCCTGGAAGAAAATCTGGTCCCCCCGGCCCGGGTGGTCCTTGCCGCGGAAGAAATGGTTCATGCCCACCTCGTACAGTGTCGCTGCACCGGCGAATGTGGAGATGTGGCCGCCAACCCCAACCCCGGGCCGCTGCGCCCGGTGCACCATCACAGCAGCGTTCCAGCGCATCCAGGCCCGGAAACGCCGCTCAAACTCCTCGTCGCCGGGGAACTCAGGTTCCTGGTCCACCGGGATGGTGTTGATGTAGTCGGTGGTG
The DNA here is from genome assembly GCF_014836775.1 of Arthrobacter gallicola. GTDB lineage: Bacteria > Actinomycetota > Actinomycetes > Actinomycetales > Micrococcaceae > Arthrobacter_B > Arthrobacter_B gallicola. The sequence continues at coordinate 843,820 of NZ_JACSQD010000001.1, read as the reverse complement.
GTTACCATCGGAACTCCGATGGAATGCGCACCGGCCCGCTGGAGAAGGGAACGCATGATGAACTGCGCCCGTTCGGTGCCCTCACTGCGGACCAGATCGTCCAGGGACTCGATCCACTCCGCGGTTTCTTCCGGGTCACTGTCCGGCAGCTGGCCGGTGAGCCCGCTGAGGATGTCAGTTCTGTCTTCTGCGGCCACGAAACTCTCCTATGCACAGATGGTGTCTGGGCAGTGGTCCTGTGCTGCGGTGCTCCTGTGGTGCTGGTGCCGGACCTGTCCGCCGGACGGGGAGTGCGGTCAACCGGCGGACGGCTGCGCCCGCTTCCCGTGCCTTAAGGCCACTGTAGACCGGCCCGGAACCCTTGCGTAGCCTTCCGGGCGAACCTCGTTCCTGCGGAAGGCCGTGTGGCAGCGGCGGGTGGTGCGGGCCTTTTCAGGGGTGCGGGCCGGGCTCCGGATTCCGGCCCCCACATCGGCTGCGGCCCTTGAAGCTTGCTGCTAAAAGGTGTTCCCTTGAGTCAGGGAAAGGGCAGTTCGGGCGAAGATGTGATTCCCTTGTATTTATGCAGTCAACCAGGAGGAGTGAAGTGAGCGAGGCCGATGCCGTCACGGAGAGCAACGTGGCGGAAAGAATGGGTTTTAAAGACGGTGACCTGATTCAGGAATTCGGCTACGACGACGACGTCGACTTTGATCTGCGGGAGGACCTCGAGGACTTAGTCGGCGGAGAACTCCTCACAGAAGACGACCACGACGTAGTCGACGGAGTCATCCTGTGGTGGCGTGCCGATGACGGGGATCTGGTCGATGCGCTGGTCGATTCGCTGACCACACTCGATGACGGTGGCGTTGTCTGGGTCCTGACGCCGAAATCGGGCCGGAACGGTTACGTGCCGCCGGCGGATATCGAAGAAGCAGCACCCACCGCCGGGCTGCACGTGACAACCTCTCCCGGCGTCTGCCAGGACTGGGCTGCCACCCGCCTGGTGAGCCGCAGGAAGAAGTAATTTCCGCAGTGGCACCCGAAACGGCGCAGGGCCCCGGGATCGGGGACCCTGCCCCGGGCTTCGACCTTCCCAATCAGTATGGGGAACCGGTCAGCCTTGAGGGATTCGCGGGGCGGTCCGTGGTCCTGGTCTTTTACCCCTTCGCCTTTTCCCGCGTGTGTTCAGGGGAGCTGTCCAGCCTCGCGGAGCAGGAGCCAGCGTTCGCTGACGCTGGAGCCGCACTGCTGGCAGTCTCCTGCGACACCAAGTACGCGCTCCGCGCCTGGGCGCGGGAACAGGGCTGGTCCTTCGACCTGCTCTCGGACTTTTGGCCGCACGGAGAGGCGGCCAGGCGCTACGGCGTCTTCGACGAAGGCCGCGGGCTGGCCACGAGGTCCAGTTTCTTCATCGGTCCGGACAGGACGATCCAGCACATCCTGCGCTCCGATATCAACGCGCCGCGGGACCCGGCGGAATACCTCAGGGTGCTTGGGGACATGGCATCCGCGGGAGGAGCCTAGAATGGCTGTTCCCCGGAAGCCCCAGACCTCCCGGGATCCGGGAACCGGTCTCACCGGATTGGCGGCCCGAGAAGCCGCTGAAGCATCGGCTGAACCAACCGAAGCCGAACGGCAGGAGCTGGACGCCGCCGTCGAACTTCTCGCCGGACGCCGGATGGCGCTGCTGACCGGCGCCGGGCTCAGCACCGATTCAGGCATCCCGGACTACCGTGGCCCCGATGCGCCGCCGCGCAACCCGATGACCTACCAGCAGTTCGTGGGCGACCCGGTGCTGCGCCAGCGGTACTGGGCCCGTAATCACGTGGGCTGGCACCACCTGCGCCATGCCGTGCCCAATGCCGGCCACGAGGCCGTGGTGCATCTGGAAGAGCGCGGCCTGCTGACCGGAGTTATCACCCAGAATGTTGACCGGCTGCACAGCGATGCCGGAAGCATCCGGGTCATCGATCTGCACGGCCGGTTCGACCGGGTGCTGTGCCTGTCCTGCGGCTCCGTGTACACCCGCGAAGGGATAGCGAGGCTGCTGGAGCGGCTGAACCCCGGGTATTTGGAGCGGGTCGCCGGCGAAGGTGACATTGCTCCTGACGCTGACGCGGAAGTTTCCGATACTGAGGACTTCACCGTCGCCGACTGCCCCGTCTGCGATGGCATGCTCAAACCTGATTTCGTGTACTTCGGGGAAAACGTCCCCAAGGACCGGGTGCGGCTTGCTTACGCGGCGGTGGACGACGCCGGTGCCCTGCTGGTTGCCGGCTCCTCCCTGACCGTGATGAGCGGACTGCGGTTTGTCCGGCATGCGGCCAGGGAAGGCAAGCCCGTGGTGATCATCAACCGTGGCCAGACGCGCGGAGACGCCCTGGCGGACCTGAAAATCAACATGGGTGTCGGCACAGCGCTTCAGTACCTTGCCCGGACCCTGCCTGATCCTGGTGCCGGCGTGCCGCAGCATCCGGGCCGGCACTCCGATTAGGCATTTGGCGTGGCCTTCCGGTAATGTAATTCCTCGTGATGCGGCGCTGACGGGGTTTCCCGCTGGCATAACGAATCACGTCGGGTCTTTAGCTCAGCTGGTAGAGCGCCACGTTTACACCGTGGATGTCATCGGTTCGATCCCGGTAGGACCCACCGGCTAAACCCGCTTGCAGCAACGTCTGCAAGCGGGTTTTTTCGTGCCCGGACACGCCGGTTCCAGCCGCTCCCAGCAGCCGGACAGACTAGGCACATCGAACTCAAAGACTGAACTGGTACCAAGGATCAAGTGCGTTTTGCGCACCGCTGTTCCGCCGGTACCTGAAAGAAACGTCCACCTTGCGCACTGAACTTCTGAAGCCTGTCCTGGCAACCCTGCTTTCGGCGGGACTGCTGCTGACGGCGGCCACCGGGTGCACGGCAGAGCCGGAAGCGGGAACGGTGAGCGCGCCGGGCAGCGCCGAAACGCCGTCTGCCACTACTGAGCCGGAGCTGGCGCTGCAGGCCGAACTGGACCGCTACGCAGCGGAAACCGGGATCGATTTCTCGGTTGCGACCTATGAGTATGATTCCGGCCGTGCCTGGTCCTACAACGCCGACGGGCGGTATCTCGAGGCAAGCCTGGTCAAGGTGCCGATCCTGCTCACGCTGCTGCGGCAGGCCACGGGGGAAGAACGGGACCTCACCGACGTCGAGCTGGAATTGACGGAGCTGATGATCTGCCTGAGTGACAACGCAGCCACCGATGAGCTCTACGCCGCTGTTGGTGGGGCGGAGGAACTGCAGCAGACCTACAATCTGCTCGGAGTCGCCGAGACGGAAGCCTCCGATATCTGGGGCGCAAACGAAACCGTCGCGGAGGACCAGCTTCGCATCGCGACGGCGGTTGCCCTCGGAGTGGAATGGATCCGCCCCGACCTGCAGGACTACGCCGTCAGCCTGCTCGAAAGCGTGGCGCCGGACCAGATGTGGGGGATCACCGCGGGTATCCTCAATCCTCTCGCCGAAGTAGGGCTGAAGAACGGCTGGCTTCAGGACGATTTCCTCGCCTGGAACGTCGGAAGCTCCGGGTTTGTGGTCGGCGGCACCACGGAGTACAGCATTGTTGTCCTGAGCGCCGGCACGGAAAGCCTAGACGAAGGCATCGCGGTCCTGGAAGGCGCTGCGGCAATCGTGAACCGGTGGGAACTCGCCGGTGCCGGCTAGCGTGCCGGCAGGTCAGGTTCCCGGCCCGGATTCGGGCGGGGATTCCCGGGGTGTGCCTCGAACCAGCGCTGGTAAGCGGCCACAAAAGGCATGACAGTGAGTCCGTGCGCGAAAACGCTCAGCCCCACCGTGACGACCACCGTCGTCAGGAGCGTTGTGGCGTAGGGGGTTTCGCGTTCAAAAGCGAGCAGGCCGAACACCACGGAGGCTAGTCCGCGGGGGCCGAACCACCCCATAAACGCCAGGGTAGGCCACCTCGCACCGCTGCCGATCATTGCTGTGGCCACCGGCAGCATCCGCACAACCGTGAGGCTCAGCACCGCGTAGACGATGACCTGCCAGGTAATGTGGGGGAGCGCGATAAGGACGGCTACGGAGCCGAAAATCATCCACGTCCCCGCCGCGAGAACGCTCCCGGCTTCGGCAGTGAACCGCGTTGTCTCAACGTTGCCGGCACCCGAACTCCAGCGGAACGCCATTCCGGCCACAAAGGCCGCGATGAAGACACTGCCGCCCAGCGTGCCCGCCGCTGAGAAGGCCCCCAGCGCCACCGCCAGAGTGAACAGCTGGTGCCACCCGGAGAGGAACCAGTCCCGGGCCCGCGCCGCCCGCAGCAGGTACCCGCCGGCTCCTCCCATCACGACCCCCGCCACGAGGCCCCAGCCGATCTGTTCCGTGATGGCGCCGGCGACGGCCGACCCTACATTGCCCTCCAGTGTTGCCAGTGAGATGTCCAGGGACACCAGGAAAAAGGGCACCGCGATTCCGTCATTCAGGCCGCTTTCCACGTTGAGCGCCTGACGCACCGGTCCCGGGACCGCGGGGTCCTCCACCACGCGCTGGCCCAGGGCGGCGTCGGTTGCGCAGAGCATCGCCGAGAGCAGGAAGACGCTGGCCAGCGGAAGGTCCGGGAAGAGCAGCATCCCGGCGCCCAGGCCCAGGAGGAGGGTCAGCGGCAGGCCAATGAGCAGCAACCTCCCCGGCCACCCGAGGCTGCGGCGCAGGACACCTAAATCCAGGCGGGCAGCGTCAGTGAAGAGCAGGAAGACAAGGGCCAGTTCTGTTATCTGCTCGGCGGCGGCGCTGTCCAGTGCTATTCCGAGTGACCCGCCGGAGGCGGCGCCGAGGACCACCCCGGCCAGGACGAAGGCCATGGCGGATGTTACGCCCCGGCGGCTCAGCGGCCCCGACAGGGCACTGTACGCCAGCAACACCACCGCTCCGAGCAGTAAGGCTGTCATGCGGTTCCTCCCAGCGCCCGGTGCAGCAGCGGCGGCCCTGCCTGGCGCACATGGGGCGGGCACAGGAGTCAACCTACGAGGCAGCGCCCCCCGTGGTCGAGAGCGGACGGCCCGGCAGGCGCGACAGTCCGGGAAGAATCTGCACCGGACTGTTTTGTTGCCGGGGCTGAGGGAGCTCCGGGCCAAAGAGCTCCGGCCACAGATCAGGGAGGCGGACCCCATCCCTTTAGGCGGGCCGATCCGCTATTCTGTCGACAATCTTTCGACACTGATTACTGAACACGAACGGCCGCGGAAACGGGCCGCGCCGGGTGCAGGCGTCACAGAGAGGCAGCCGATCATGGTCAGGACCAAGGTCAAGCACCCGAGCGTTGAGGAACGTGTGGCGGCCGGTAAGCACTGCCGGGAGGCAACACCTCTCTCCGCGCTCAAGGGGTGGGCCCCCGCCCCCGGACGTCCGGATCCCGTCGCGCTCATCGAAGAGCAAAACCTTACCCGCGAACCGGACCTCGTGCCGGTGCGCCACGGCCGGATGCTGGCGTCTCCGTTCACGTTCTATCGAGGAGCGGCCAAGATCATGGCCGCGGATCTGGCGGACACGCCGCGGGCCGGGCTGACAACCCAGCTGTGCGGCGACGCCCATCTTTCCAACTTTGGGGTGTTCGCCTCCCCGGAACGGATTCTGCTGTTCGACCTCAACGACTTTGACGAGACCCTTCCAGGTCCGTTTGAGTACGACGTCCTGCGGATGGCCGCCAGTTTCACCATCGCGGCCCGGAATAACGGCTTCACGGCCGCAGAGGCGCACGGGGTCACCCTTGCCGCGGTCCGGGCGTACCGCGAAGCGATGCGCGGGTTCGCGAAAATGGGCACCCTGGACATCTGGTACGCACGTCTGGCGGAGGCCGATCTTCTCTCCGCGATCCAGCTGGCAGCCGAAACCAGTAAGGGGAAGGCACAGAAAAAGGCGGCGGAACGAGCCGAACGGACTGCAGAGAAGACCGCCCGGAAGGCGCGTTCCCGGGACAGCCTGCAGGCACTGTCCAAGCTGGCCGAGCGGGTGGACGGGACCTACCGGATCATCAGCCAGCCGCCGATCCTCATTCCCGTCCGGGAGCTCGGCAATACGCTGGGCCTGTCCCCGGAGGAAATGAAGGAGGCAGCCCGGGAACAGCTCCGGTCCTATCGGTCGACCTTGCAGGATGACAGGCGCCTGCTTCTGGAGCGCTTCGAAATTATCGACGTCGCCCGGAAAGTGGTGGGCGTTGGCAGCGTTGGTACCCGTGCCTTCATTGCTCTGCTGCAGGGCCGTGATCCAGAGGATCCGCTGTTCCTGCAGGTGAAGGAGGCGACACGGTCAGTCCTTGAGGATCATCTGCCGAAGAGTAAATACCGGCAGCCGGGGGAGCGGGTGGTGCAGGGACAGCGCAGGATGCAGGCCGCGAGCGACATTTTCCTGGGCTGGACCAAAGGGGTGGAAGAAAACCGGTACCTGTATTGGCGGCAGCTGCGCGATATGAAGGGCTCAGTGGTTGTTGAAGCGATGAAACCGCTCAGTATGGACTTCTATGCCGGGACCTGCGGCTGGACCCTGGCGCGGGCCCACGCCCGGGCCGGGGACCCGATCGCAATGGCGGCTTATCTTGGCAAGAGTGAGAAGTTTGACCACGCGGTCGCCGACTTTTGTGAACGGTACGCGGATCAAAATGAACAGGACTACCAGGCATTCGCCGAGGCGGTGCGGTCCGGGCGCCTGCCCGCCGTAGAAGGGGTTTAGCCGGAGCCGGTGCGTCCGCCAGCCCGGGGCTGGCCGCGTACGTGTTGCGCGTCGCATACCCCCGTGTGGCGGGGGCAGCCAGAAGGAGAATAGGCTGGAGGCTGAAGACGGCGCGATCGGTGCGCCGACACCGTGCTGCGGCAAGCGGCACCTAAAGAATCCTTGGAGTGAACTTTGAGCGCACAGATAGGTGTGACCGGCCTCGCCGTTATGGGGGCCAACCTCGCCCGCAACCTGGCCCGCAACGGCTACACGGTGGCCCTGCACAACCGGTCGGTCGAGAAGACAGATGCCCTGCTCTCCGCCCACGGCGATGAAGGGGACTTCATCCGCACCGAGACGCTGCAGGAGCTCGTCGATTCGCTGGAGAAGCCGCGCCGTGTACTGATCATGGTGAAGGCCGGAGCGCCCGTTGATTCGGTCATCGACCAGCTGGTTCCGCTGCTGGAACCGGGCGACATTGTGATCGACGCCGGCAACTCGCACTACGAGGACACGCGCCGCCGTGAGGCCGCCCTGGCGGAAAAGGACCTTCACTTCGTCGGCGTGGGTGTTTCCGGCGGCGAGGAAGGCGCGCTGCTCGGCCCCTCGATCATGCCCGGCGGCTCGCGTGAATCCTACGATTCCCTCGGCCCCATGCTGGAAAAGATTTCCGCCAAGTACAACGGTGAACCGTGCTGCACCTGGGTCGGTACTGACGGTGCCGGCCACTTCGTGAAGATGGTCCACAACGGCATCGAATACGCGGACATGCAGGTTATCGGCGAAGCCTACGACCTGCTGCGCTCGGCCGCGGGCATCGAACCGGCTGAACAGGCTGAGATCTTCACCGAATGGAACAAGGGCCAGCTGAGCTCCTTCCTCATCGAGATCACCGCTGAAGTCCTGGCCCATACGGATGCCAAGACCGGCAAGCCTTTCGTCGACGTCGTGGTGGACTCCGCGGGGCAGAAGGGCACCGGCCGCTGGACGGTCGTCTCCGGCCTTGACCTTGGCTCTCCGGTATCGGCGATCGCCGAATCGGTGTTCGCCCGGGCCCTTTCCTCCCAGCGCGGCCAGCGCGAAGAGGCGCAGGAAATCCTCGCCGGTGAGGAACAGACCGTTGAACTGCCGGAAACCTTCGTCGAAGACGTCCGGCAGGCACTGTATGCCTCCAAGCTGGTCAGCTACGCCCAGGGACTGGACATGCTCACCGGTGCTGCCAAGACGTACGGCTGGGACCTGAAGCTGGATGAGATCGCCTCCCTGTGGCGTGCCGGCTGCATCATCCGTGCCGAACTGCTGGACGACATCATGAAGGCCTACGCAGACGGTAAGGCTCCGGCCAACCTGCTGCTGGCCCCGGCGTTCGCCGAGTCCATCGCCGCGGCTCTCCCGGCCTGGCGCCGGGTGGTGTCGGTTGCCGTGCAGCTGGGCATTCCGGTACCGGTCTTCTCCTCCTCACTGGCCTACTACGACGGCCTGCGCCGCAAGCGGCTTCCGGCCGCCCTGACCCAGGGCCTGCGGGACCTCTTCGGTGCGCACACCTACAACCGGGTCGACGCCGAGGGCACCTTCCACACGCTGTGGAGCGGTGACCACTCTGAAATCGAAGCGGTGGACACCCACTAGGTAAAACACACGCAACGCCAAAAGGCCGCCGCTCCCTTCCGGGGGCGGCGGCCTTTTAGCTTCTCCGGAGCGATCCGGGAACCGGGTGCAGCTGACTAGATGTAGATTGCCGGATCGACGTACTCGGCGGGGTCCACAGCAGGCTGGTTCATCTTTGCGTCCCGGTGGCGCCAGGTGGCGGGGATGCCGGTGATGATCGAATCAGCCGGAGCGTCCTTAACGACGACGGCGTTGGCGCCCACCGCGCTGTTGGCGCCGATGGTGACCGGTCCCAGGACCTTGGCCCCGGCGCCGACCACAACACCGTCGCACAGGGTCGGGTGCCGCTTGACCTTCGCCAGGGAACGGCCACCCAGGGTGACTCCGTGATAGAGCATCACATCATCACCGATTTCGGCGGTCTCGCCAATGACGACACCCATGCCGTGGTCGATGAAGAACCGCCTGCCGATGGTCGCACCCGGGTGGATTTCGATTCCGGTGGCAAAGCGCGTCAGCTGGGACAGTGCCCGGGCGGGGAACCGAAGGGCGGGGTTTCCCCACATCCTGTGGGTCAGCCGGTGCATCCAGATGGCGTGCAGGCCGGAATAGACAACAAGGTTCTCGAGCGAACCCCGCGCCGCCGGGTCGTGGGACGCGGCGGCGTCGAGGTCTTCACGCAGTCGTGACAGGAGGCTCACGTGGGACTTTCTGCTTGGTTTTTCCGCTCAGGGGCGGGTTGGCTAGCCGCGGATATCGTCGTAGAGAACCGTGGAGATGTAGCGTTCGCCGAAGTCACAGACAACAGCCACGATCAGCTTACCGGCGTTCTCCGGCCGCTTGGCCAGTTCGAGTGCTGCCCAGACGATTGCCCCGGAGGAAATTCCGCCGAGAATACCTTCCTGGGTCCCCAGTGCGCGGGCGGTGGCGACGGAGTCCTCGATCGAGGCGTCGAAGACTTCGTCGTAAATGCCGGTGTCCAGAATTTCAGGGACGAAGTTTGCGCCGATGCCCTGGATCTTGTGCGGGCCGGGAGAACCACCATTGAGGATCGCGGAATCCTTCGGCTCGACCGCGACGATCTGCACCGACGGCTTCCGCTTCTTCAGCACCTGGCCCACACCGGTGACCGTTCCGCCGGTGCCAACACCGGCCACGAAGATGTCCACCTGGCCGTCAGTGTCTTCCCAGATTTCCTCGGCGGTGGTGGTGCGGTGAATCTCCACATTGGCCTGGTTGGCGAACTGCTGTGCCCAGATCGCGTTGTCCGTGGTGGCCACGATTTCCTTGGCCTTCTCCACGGCGCCGCGCATGCCGTCAGCGCCCGGGGTGAGGACGATTTCGGCACCGAAGGCACGCAGCATCACCCGGCGTTCGGTGGACATGGTCTCCGGCATGGTCAGGATGACCTTGTACCCGCGTGCCGCGCCGACCATGGCCAGGGCAATTCCGGTGTTGCCGGAGGTGCCCTCCACGATGGTGCCGCCGGGCCGCAGTGCGCCGGCCTTTTCGGCTGCATCGACAATTGCCACACCGATGCGGTCCTTGACCGAGTTGGCGGGGTTGTAGAACTCAAGCTTCACCGCAACATCACCGGGGAGGCCCTCAGCGAGGCGATTAAGGCGGACCAGGGGAGTCCCGCCCACCAGCTGGGTTACGTCGTCGTAAATTCGTGCCATGGAAATTGTCCTCTGTTCGTAAGGCCGTGCACCGGATGCGAAAACTGTGTACCTTCAAGCGTATCGCTACGCATTATCAGGATTAGTTGTCAAGCCATTCGGCGTAATATTTGCGGGCTTTGGCCAGCTTGGGATTGATGATCACCTGGCAGTACCCCTGCTCCGGATGCTTGGCGTAGAAATCCTGATGGACTTCCTCCGCCCGGTAGAAGGTGGAAAGCGGTGTGATTTCTGTGACTATCGGATCCGTCCAGAGCGACTGGGCACGCTGCAGGGCTTTCTCCATCTCTTCGCGTTCCTCGTCTGTCCGGTAGAACATCGAGGAACGGTACTGGGTGCCGACGTCGTATCCCTGGCGGTTCAGGGTGGTGGGATCGTGGGAGATGAAGAACATGTCGAGGATCACCTCGGACGGAATGATCTCCTCGTCGAACGTCACGGCCACGACCTCGGCATGCCCGGTCATGCCGGAACAGACGCTTTCGTAGTCGGGGTGGGCGGTGAACCCGCCGGTGTAGCCCGAAACCACGCTCTGCACGCCGCGGGTCTTCTGATAAATGGCGTCGAGGCACCAGAAGCAGCCTCCGCCAAGAACATAGGTCTTCATGCCTTTATATAAGACACCCGGGATGCCAAAGATTCCCGGTGCGGGAAAACAGTGCGGGGAACCTCCGCCGGCCGGCCGGAGGCGGTTTCCTCTGCGTACATCCGGGGCTGGTGCGGTAGAACTTATACCTATGGAAACCCCACGCAACGGCGAGCAGAACAGCAACACCGATCCGCTGGCGGAGAATCCGGAAACCCCGGAGGACCAGGCGGGCCAGGACACCGGCAGCAGCCAGGAGGAGAACCGGGACGCCGACGGCGCGGCGCTGCCCACCGTCGGAGATGTCCTGGTGGCGGTGGAAGAACTGTGGCCGGAGTCCCTTGCCGAGGACTGGGACGCCGTCGGCATGGTCCTGGGGCGCCCCGCCCGGGCGGTGCAGCGCATTCTCTTCGCCGTCGATCCCACACACGAGGTCATCGACGAGGCCCTGGAATGGGGTGCGGACCTTCTGGTGACCCACCATCCGCTCCTGCTGAAGCCGGTCCATTCCGTCGCTGGCACGAGCTTCAAAGGGGAGGCCGTGCACCGCCTGATCGAAAGCGGCTGCGCCTTGGTGACGGCGCATACCAACGGTGACAGCGCCGTCGGCGGAGTATCGGATGTGCTGGCCGATGCCTTTGGCCTCGTTGACACGGTCCCGTTGGTTCCCGCAGCCAACGGCCTGCCCGAAGAAGGGATCGGCCGGGTGGGAAACCTGCCGGACGTTATGAAGCTCGGAGATTTCGCTGAGCTTGTGTTCAGCATTATGCCCGCGGTGGCCGGCGGCGTCCGGGTAGCAGGAGACCCCCAGGGACTCGTCCGCCGGGTGGCCGTCTGCGGCGGTGCCGGGGACAGCCTCTTCGACGCCGTCCGGGCTCAGCACGCGGACGTGTATGTGACCGCTGACCTGCGGCATCATCCTGCCTCAGAAGCCCGGGAGGCCGCCGTCAACGGCCGGCCCTACCTGATTGATGTTTCCCATTTCGGCAGTGAATGGCTGTGGCTCACGCCGGCCGCGGCAGCGCTGGAAAACGTCCTGGCGGACCAGGGATTTGAGGTTGAGATCCGGGTGAGCACCCGCAACACAGATCCGTGGGACTTTGTCCTGACTCCCGGCTGAGGATCCGGGCCGCCAGTGGCATAGGCTAGGAGAGCCGCACCAGCCAGGCAAGCGGATTAAGTGGAGGTATTTGGTGGCAAAAGCATCACCGGCGGAGCAGCTGAGGCTGCTGGACCTGCAGGCGTTGGACAGCAAGATGAAACAGCTGGACACCCGCGCACGTTCAGTACGTGAGAACCCGGACCTCGCGGCCCTGGCCGCGAAGGCAGCTGCTGCCCGTACAGCGCTGGGAGCCGCAGCTACGGAAAGTGCGGACATTGAGCGTGAGCTTACCCGCGCTGAAGCCGATGTGGCCTCTGTGACCGCCCGGCTGGAGCGCGACCAGAAGCACCTCGACAGTGGATCCGGCGGCTCCAAGGAGCTGACGGCGCTGCAGAGTGAGATCGAGTCGCTGAGCCGGCGCCGCTCGGACCTCGAAGACACTGAGCTGGAAATCATGGAGCGCCTGGAAGCGGTCAAGGCCGTTGAAGCCGAGCGCCGCGCTGAAGCGGCCGCCGCGGAGGAAGAGCTCGCCGGGCTTGAAGCCAAGCGGGACACCGAGCTGGCAGAAATCGGTGCTGAACGCGCTGAGACCCAGCGCCAGCGCACGGAGCTCGCCGATCGGTTCGCCCCGGACCTGCTGGCTGTCTACGAGCGGACCCTTTCCCGCCACGGAATCGGTGCGGCCCGGCTGTTCCACGGCACCTCCGAAGGGTCCGGGATGCAGCTCAGCCCCGGCGACCTCGCGGACATCCGCAAGGCAGCGGCTGACGACGTCGTGTTCTGTCCGGATTCGGGCTGCATCCTGGTCCGTTCCGAGGAGTGGGGCAGCTAGCCCGTGACCCTGTTTGATCCATCGGACACCCCCGTCCATGAGGCCCCGGCTACCACGCGGCGCACCCTGATTGTCGAGGCCGACGGCGGTTCCCGGGGCAACCCCGGGCACGCGGGTTACGGCGCACTGGTCCGGGATCCGGAGACCGGCGAAATCCTGGCGGAGAAAGCCCAGTATCTTGGCATCGTTTCAAACAACGTTGCAGAGTACTCCGGGCTGATTGCCGCCTTGGAACTCGCCCATGAAATTGATCCGGACGCATGGATTCTGGCGAAAATGGACTCAAAGCTCGTGGTTGAGCAGATGAGCGGGCGCTGGAAGATCAAGCACGAGGACATGCAGCGGCTCGCCGCCCAGGCCAGGTCCACCGTGGACCCCCGCAGGGTCAAATACCAGTGGATTCCCCGGGAAATCAACAAGGACGCCGACAGGCTTTCCAACGAGGCCATGGACGCTGGTATTGCCGGCGTGCCCTGGAAACCGCGGGCGCTGAAGCCGGCGGCAGGCGGCGGGGCTTCGGCTGCGCCGGCAGACGGTGCGGCCTCTTCCACAGCTGGTTCGGGTGCGAAGGCTTCGGCTCCGGCAGCGAAGGACGGTGCGGCGCCTGCCCCGGCTGCCGAAGCGGCTGCAGCGGTAACCGGCCGGCTGCACCACGTAGAGATTTGGGTTCCGGACTTCCCCCGGGCCGAGGCCAGTTTGGGCTGGCTGTTGGAGCGGCTGGGATTCCTTCGGCGCGATTCCTGGTCCACCGGTGCCAGCTGGCAGGGTATCGGGGGCTACATTGTGATCGAAGCCGGTCCGGACGTCCTTCCGGCAGGACATGAGCGCCGCCGTCCCGGTCTGAACCATCTGGCCTTTGGTGCAGGTTCGCCGGCCGATGTTGACCTGCTGGCCCGCCGTGCGGCAAGCCACGGCTGGAAGCTGTTGTTCAGCGACAGGCATCCGCACGCCGGAGGGCCGGACCACTATGCGGCCTACCTGGAAAACGCAGACGGATTTGAAGTTGAGCTGGTGGCGGACCGCCCCTAGCGGCTGGTGCTCTCCGGGAGAATCAGATTCAGCTGATGGGGTTTGGTCCCGGAGGCGGGGATGAGTTCCGTATCCCATTTCTCGGCGGCAGCGCCGCGCAGCTCTGCGGCGGTGGCCGGCGCTGGTCCGCTGCGCGTCAGCAAATGCCGGGCAAGTTCCCCGCGGGTGTGTTTGGCAAAGTGGGAGACGACTTTCCGTTCACCGCCGCGGATCTGGAAGACGTTGACGGCGGCTGTCATGGCCGGGTCCGGCCGCCACGCCGCGGCGTAGGTGCTGGACCGGCAGTCCACGACGAGGTTTCCGGCCGCGTAGTCATTCAGCGGTTCGGTCTGGGCTGTCTTCCAGAAGGCTGCCAGCCGGCCGATGCCCGGCAGATTCGTCCCCATCGACAACCGGTAGGCGGGAATCGGATCGGAAAAACCGATGGCGCCCCACAGCGCAGACATCACCAGAACCCTCTCGTCTGCTGCGCGGCGCTGGCTTGCCGTCAGGGAATCATAGCCAAGCGCGTCATAAAGGACGCCCGAGTAGACCTGGTGGGCGGGAGCGCAGGGTTCGCTCTCCAGTACGGCGTTCCGTGCCACCTCGCCGGCAAGGGTAGCGCCGACCCCCAGTATCTGGTGGGCCTGCGCGGAGGAGCTGGCCTCCATCAGGGCGGAGAGCGTGAGCTTCCGGGCATCGGTCAGTTCCGGAAAGCGCAGCATTCCCGGATCAAGGACCGGGCCGTCAGCGGGGCGTGTTTTACCTTCAGAGGGCGGCAGCAGAATCAGCACTGATTAATCGTACGTTCCGCTGCCGGGTACCATTGACCGAAGGACGGGTTGGCCAGGCAATCGCGTCAGGACGGCCCTGCCGTTCCTGGCGAGGAAAGTCCGGGCTCCGCACGGCAGGGTGGTGGGTAACGCCCACTCGGGGAAACCCGCAGGCCAGTGCCACAGAGAAGAGACCGCCCGCGTTGATTCGCGGGTAAGGGTGAAACGGTGGTGTAAGAGACCACCAGTGTCCCGGGTGACCGGGACAGCTAGGTAAACCCCACCCGGAGCAAGGCCATACAGGATGCGTTTGAGGGCTGCCCGCCTGAGTATCCGGGTAGGCCGCTAGAGGGCACCGGCAACGGTGCTCCCAGATGGATGATTGCCACCTGCCTGGCTGGAGACAGCCGGCAGGCACAAAACCCGGCTTATCGGCCAGCCCGTCCCCACCGGCCGGTGAAACTGGGCAATCTGTACCCCTCCGGACGCAGAGCGAACAATATTGAACCGTGCCGGGCCCAGGCACAACCCAGCTTGCCGGTTTTGGCGGTATTTTGGGCGACTTTTCCACACGGGCAAGCCGCGGCATGCATTCGCATGAGCCTCGGCTATTCTTTGGCAATGGTCAGGAACCCGGCGCCGAAGAAACACCTGGTGCTGCGCAATGCGAACTTCCGGGCTTTGTGGCTCTCCTCCACGGTAGGAATCCTCGGCGGATCTGTCACCGCGGTTGCCCTTCCCATCATCGCTGCGGTGGAACTTGGGGCCAGTGATTTTGCTGTTGCGGCGCTTTCCGGCATGGTGTTCCTGCCCTGGCTGCTGTTCGGTCTGCCCGTGGGCGTAGTGGTGGACAGACACCGCCGCCGCCCTGTCATCCTCATCTCGCTGGTGGTTCGGGTGCTGCTGCTTGCTACCCTCCCGGTTGCCTACTGGCTTGGCGTCCTGACCACGGTCCAACTGTTCGTGGTTTCCTTTCTGACCGGCCTGGCTGCTGTGTACTTCACGCTCGCTGAGGCGGCGCTGATCCCGCGTGCGGTGGAGCGGGAAGAGCTGATTGAAGGAAACGGTCTGATGACCGGGTCCGGGGCCTCAGCTGACGCCCTGGGACGCGGGCTGGGCGGATGGCTCACGTCCGCCGTCGGGGCGTCGAACTCACTTCTGGTGCAGGTCGCCGCCTCTGCCGCATCCTTCGCAGCCATACTTCGGCTCAAGGTGGAGGAGCAGGTGCCTGCGGCCCCGGGGAAACGGCACATCTGGCGGGAGATGGGCTCCGGGCTGCGCTACACGCTGAGCACCACGCCACTGCGGGTTCTGCTGCTGGTGGCAGCCCTGTGGAATCTCGGTGGCAACATTGTCGTCTCCTTGCTGGTCCTCCTCGTCGTCCGCACGCTGGGTCAGAACGGCACCTGGCTGGGCTTCCTGATGGCTGCCACCGCGCTCGGCGGCACAATCGGCGGGCTAACCGTGAAGTGGCTCAGCGGACGGTTCGGTTCCGGCGTTGTCTGGCGCTTCTCGATGTTTCCGGCCGCAGCGGGCTACGCCTCCCTGCTGCTGATGACACCCGGCTGGGGGATGCTGCCCGGATTTTTCGGGCTCTTCCTGACCGGGCTGGCGATCTCCATGAATATTGTGGTCTCCACGAGCTTCCGGCAGCGTGTCTGCCCTCCGGACATGATGGGACGGCTGGGATCAGCCACCCGGATGGTCAGCTGGGGGATGCTTGCCATCGCCTCACTGACCGCCGGTGTGCTTGCCAGCACCATTGGTGTGCGCGGCGGTATTGCCACCGGGATTGTCATAGCCGTCCTGGCTCCGGTCATTGCTTCCTTCGGTCCGTTGAAAGGTGTGCGTCATCTGGAGGGCCTCGAGCCGGGACCGGCCGAAGACACGCCGGAAGACACCCGTGGACCCGGGACCGCGGCTCATGTGCCGGCAGCTCCGCCGCAGGAGGAAACCGCGGGCAGGCCGAAAGACGCGGAAGCGCTTCTGGAAAAATAGCGGGCCCACTCCGGTTTCTCCCTGCCCGGGGGACAGATGCGCCCTCGCCTGTCACCGGTGTCCTTGTGATAAACATCTCCCGCCGCGTTCAGGAAGCCCGGCTGTGGCCTAATACACTTAGTAATTGTCTGCCGCCTGTTTTACCGCGGTGAACTACGTAGACCTGGCCCTGAAACGGGCTGCCGGCGGCGCGTGCGCTGCCGGCCTTACCAACCGGCACAAAGCAGTGCCGGCTGAGATAAAGGATGTGAAGATCTGTGAGCCAGAAGTCCGATACCTGCCTGGATGCGTGGATGGACAGGGAAGCGATGGCAGAGGCCATGATCCCTCTCATTGGCCGGCTCTACCGGGAGAACAGTGTTGTTACCTCGGTTCACGGCCGTCCGCTGGTCAACCGCTCCGTAATCGACATTCTCAAGGCGCACCGTTTCGCCCGGCAGATCGATGATGCGGAGCTTCCTATTGCCGAAACGCTGCCGATCCTGCAGGCACTGACCG
The DNA here is from genome assembly GCF_014836775.1 of Arthrobacter gallicola. GTDB lineage: Bacteria > Actinomycetota > Actinomycetes > Actinomycetales > Micrococcaceae > Arthrobacter_B > Arthrobacter_B gallicola. Next base: position 827,055 of record NZ_JACSQD010000001.1, on the reverse strand, counting down.
AACTCGAACTGGGTGCGGCCTCCGTGGATCTGGCACGCATGAACGCCAAATACCAAAGCGAAGGAAACGGCAGCTCCCTTCTGGACTTCCTGCGCACCGAGCTGGCCGATGTTGCCGGCAAGCGCGGCGCCGATGAGCGGACCAGCACTGACGTCGTCCTGTACGGCTTTGGGCGCATCGGCCGGCTCCTGGCACGTATTCTGATCGACCACGAAGGCGGGGGACAGGGACTGCGGCTCCGGGCTATTGTGGTCCGCAAGGGCGCCGAGAACGACTTGGTCAAGCGGGCCAGCCTGCTGCGGCGTGACTCCGTGCATGGTGCCTTCCCCGGCACAATCACGGTAGACGAGGAAAATAACACCATCCTCGCCAACGGCACCTTGATCCAGGTCATCTACTCGAATGATCCCGCCACCGTGGACTACACCGCCTACGGCATCAACAACGCGATCGTTGTTGACAACACCGGCCGCTGGCGCGATGAAGAGGGCCTGGCCCAGCACCTCGCTGCCAAGGGCGCCGCCCGGGTGCTCCTGACCGCACCGGGCAAGGGCGACCTGAAGAACATTGTCCATGGCATTAACCACCAGCAGATCACTGACGAAGACACGATTCTTTCCGCCGCATCCTGCACCACCAACGCCATTACTCCGGTACTGAAGGTGCTCAACGATAAATACGGGATCGTCAGCGGCCACGTGGAGACGGTGCACTCGTTCACCAACGACCAGAACCTGATCGATAACTTCCACAAGGGCGACCGGCGCGGACGGTCCGCCGCGCTGAACATGGTGATCACCGAAACCGGTGCAGCCAAGGCTGTCGCCAAGGCGCTGCCGGAACTGGCCGGCAAGCTCAGCGGCAACGCGATCCGCGTTCCCACCCCGAACGTTTCCATGGCGATCCTGAACGTGAACATGGAAAACGGAACCACCAAGGAAGAGCTCAACACCTTCCTGCGTGAAACGTCGCTGAATTCGGAACTGCACAAGCAGATCGACTACATCGATTCCCCGGAGGTCGTGTCCAGTGACTTCGTCGGCTCCAAGCGCGCCGGCATCGTTGACGGGCTGGCCACCATCTCCAACGGCAAAAACGCCATCCTTTACGTCTGGTACGACAACGAGTACGGCTACAGCTGCCAGGTCATCCGTGTGCTGGAGGAAATGGCGCACGTAAACCCGCCTGCCTTCCCCCGCGCCGAAGAACTGGTCGCTACGGTCTAATCCGCGGAGTCCGCTTTAAACAGCAGTGCCCGCCCGGTAGAGGGGCGGGCACTGCTGTTTGTCATTTGCCTCAGCGGGCAGGCGGTTCAACGCCCCGGCCCCAGCGGCTAAGACCAGATCAGTGGCCGAACGGATCCAGATCGACTCCCGGCATCCAGCTCAGGCCCGGAACACCCCACCCGTTGGCTTTGAGGACCTTGCGTGCCTTGCGTCCCCAGCGGTCATTGAGGCGGTCCACGTAGAGCTTTCCGTCCAGATGGTCGTATTCGTGCTGCAGGACCCGGGCAAACCAGTCGGTGGCCTCGAACTGCACTGGGTCCCCGTTCTCGTCCACCCCCGAGATCCGCGCCCACTCGGCCCGCCGCAGCGGAAAATTCTCGCCCGGGACGGAAAGGCAGCCTTCGACTTCCTCATCCGGGTCCGGGGCCGAGCCCGGGACCTTGGAGGTGACCAGCACCGGATTGATGATGACCCCGCGGTCCGGGGCGTCGTCGTCGTTCGGGAAATTGAAGGTGAACAGGCGCAGCCCTACGCCCACCTGCGGAGCGGCGAGGCCAACACCGTTGGCAACATCCATGGTTTCGTACATGTCTGCCACCAGGGTGCGCAGTTCCTCAGTGAAGTCCTGGACTTCGGCAGCCCGGCGGTGCAGTACCGGCTCCCCGTGGATAACGATCGGACGGACGGTCATTGGTTCGTAAGCTCTTTCTGCTCTGGGGCGGTGGTCAGACGGCAACGCTACGGCCGATGACTTCACGCATGATCTCGGATGTGCCGCCGAAAATGGTCAGCAGGCGCGCGGCGAGGAAAGCCTGGGCCACCGGATACTCCATGATGTAACCGTAACCGCCGTGCAGCTGCAGGCAGCGGTCGGTGATGGACTTGGCCCGTTCACTGGCCCAAAGCTTCACCTTGGCCGCGGAGACGGCGTCCAGGGTGCCCTCATTAAAAGCCCGGACGGCGGAGTCCACATAGGCTTCGGTCACTTCGACCTCGGTCAGGATGTCGGCAAGCGTAAACCGGCTGTTCTGGAAGTCAGCGATCCGCTGCCCGAAAGCGCTGCGCTCACCGACATACTTCACGGTTGCTTCATACACCGTGCGGGCTACGGCGGAAGAGGCGACGGCGATGGCCAGGCGGCCCTGGGGCAGCTGGCCGGCGGCGTATTCCAGTCCCTTGCCTTCCTCGCCCACGAGGTTTTCCGCAGGGACGCGGACGCTGTCGAAGTAGAGTTCCGCAGTGTCCGAAGCCTTGACGCCCATTTTGTCCAGCTGGCGGCCAGTGCTGTACCCCTCGGTCTTTTCGACCATGAACATGCTGAAGGACCCGCGTCCACCGCGTCCGGTGCTGCCATCGGTGCGTGCGAGCACCAGGGCAGCGTCGCCGCTGATGCCGTTGCCGATGAAAGTCTTCTGGCCCGTGAGCAGCCAGTCGCCGTCGCTGGTCCGGACCGCCTTGGTGCGGATGCCGCGCAGGTCACTGCCTGCGCCCGGTTCCGTCCACGCCACGGAGGTGACCTTGTCTCCGCTGACCATCTGCGGCAGCCAGCGCTGCTTGAGGTCCTCGGAGCCGTAGGCCAGCAGATGCGGCAGCACGAGGTCGTCATGGAGGTGGAAGGCCAGTGCGACGGCCAGATGGTTCGCCCGGGCGAATTCCTCGTCCAGGACCACCCGGTAGCGGTAATCGGGCATTCCCGCGCCGCCGAACTCTTCCGGCACGGCGAGGCCCAGCAGGCCCTGCTCCCCGGCCGCTTTCCACAGCCGCCGGGGCATCATGTGGTCGGCGTCCCAGACCGCGTAGTCCGGAGCGATTTCACGGACGTTGAACTCCCGGGCCAGGTCACGGAACAGCTCGTGGTCCTCGTCGAAAAGCCTGCGTTCCAAGACGGTGCCTCCTGAAGATCATCCCGTCCGGAGCTGATACCTCCGATGCCGGGGGACTGCCCGGCGCGGGCAGTCCTGGTGGTACGTAAAAAGGCCGCCCCGGACAATATCCGAGGCGGCCTTTCGAAGCTGGAAGCCAGCCTCATCTGGGTGAGTAACGGGGGTTGAACCCGCGACCTCCTGGACCACAACCAGGCGCTCTGCCAACTGAGCTATACCCACCATGTGCACTCAGATATCATTCCCAAACTCCAGGCGAGTGGACTTTGCGAACTCATTTATCTGAGGCAGCGGATACAAGCTTACACGGTTTTTTGGGTGCACTTGACACAAGTGCCCCTCAGAGCGGCAAATGTGATGCAGCTAACCTTTTCAGGCGCCTCCGGCAACCTCTGCGGCGATCTTCTTGGCCGTGGCCGAATCGGGACCGGGGGCCGGCACGAAGACTGCTGCACGGTAATAGCGCAGCTCGTTGATGGAATCCACAATGTCTCCCAGAGCCCGGTGGCCGCCGTTTTTCGCCGGGGCCTGGAAGTAGGCACGCGGATACCAGCGGCGGGCCAGTTCCTTGATGGTGGATACATCGATGATCCGGTAATGCAGGTAGTCGATGACCTCGGGCATGTCCCGGGCCAGGAACATCCGGTCCGTACCCACGGAGTTGCCCGCGAGCTGGGCCTTCTTCGGCTCCGGGACCCACTTGGTGATGTACTCGATGACCTCCGCCTCTGCTTCCGCCAGAGTCATCCCGTGGGGCAGTTCGTCGAGGAGCTTGGACGTGGTGTGCATCTGGCGGACAAAGTCGCCCATCTGCTCCAGTGCTGCCTCGTCCGGCTTGATGACGACGTCCACGCCGTCACCGAGGACATTCAGTTCGGAATCGGTCACCAGGACTGCAACCTCGATAAGGGCATCGGCGCTGATGTCCAGCCCGGTCATCTCGCAGTCGATCCAGACAATGCGTTCGTTAGTTATTGGCACGAGTCAAATGTACCCCGCCCTGCCCGCACTCCAATGGGCCAGTCCAGTGGCGCAGTCCAGTGGCGCAGTCCAATGGGCCGGCACAGTGCCGGTCCGGGTCACTAATGGCTGGAATGGCTCCGCTGCCGGCGGTCCTGCTGCTGCGGGTCGGCGGTTTGAACAGCGGCGCGGCGGGCAGGCACATAGGGCTGAAGCGGCAGGGAACCGGTCTCCGGAGGTCCGAACGTGCGCGTCCAGCGGCTGGTTTCACCGGGCGCTGCGGCGGAGGCGGCGCGTCCTCCGCCCAGGAATTCCTGGACAGCTTCCGGAGCCAGCGGGATGGGCGGTACTGTAACGGCGGTTTTCCCGCCTGTTCCGGGAACAGGAGAGGGCTGCAGCGGTTTTTCGGCGGCGGCAGGAGCGGGCGTTGATCTGCCGGCACGGTGCCCCGGTCCCTCCGCCGTGGTGCTGCCCGCAGAGAGATACCAGGCAGTGAGGAAAGCGGCGAGAAGCAGCCCCGTTACCCCGGCAACCAGGGCAACTGGCACCTCGGCCCAGAACAGGCAGGCTGCACTGGTGCCGGTGAGGAACAGGCCCCAGCCCAGCAGCTCCGGATTACGGCGGTGTCCGGAACGGCCGCTGCGCGGCTCCGCGGTGCGGTGGTCCCGACGTTTTCCTACAGGTTCTGCCCGGTGGCGCCCCACAGCCTTTACCGCCTTGTCTCGTCCGACTCAACTTCCCCAGTGTATGTGAGCCGCGCCCCACTGCCGGCCAGCGCGCGGCGGCATCCCGGGGGCGGCCGGGACTCGATGCTAATATTTGGCCTACTGACGAAGCCGCCGTGCCCCGCTGGCGGTCCATTCCACCAAAGCGGTTCTTCGGCGGCGCGTGCTCTGAAACGGCGCGCCTGAACGTTGGGAAAGCTGCACCAAACCAGAGATTGGAATGACCCACGATGACCGCCCAGGTCCCTGCGACCGAGCCTTCGTCTCCCAAACCGGAGAACGCGAAAGCTGACCATCCCAACGTCGCGATTCTCCAAGGCTTCATCGGCTCGATGCTGATGCTGGCCGGTTCGCTCGGTGTCGGGTGGCTGTCCCTCTCTTCCTATGAGCTGCGCCGCGTCAGCTTCATTATGTGGCTGCGCTTCGAACCAGTGGGCGCCGTCCTGTCCGTGTTCCTGCTCGCCGTCGGCGGTATGCTCCTGGTCCGGTCCTGGCTGCGGTTTGGCCAGCGGATCGGCAGCTGGGGACCGGAGTCCAGGCCCTTGGTGCTGAAGGCGGTCGTGGCGTGGGGTGCCCCCATGGCCCTGGCGCTGCCGCTGTTCAGCCGCGATGTGTTCGCCTACATAGCCCAGGGTCTGGTGATGGTCAGCGGGCTCAATCCGTATAAAGACGGCTATTCGCAGATTTCGAACTACCTGCAGCTGGGCGCGGACGATCTGTGGGCGCAGAGCCCCACCCCGTACGGACCGATTTTCCTCTGGCTCGAGGAAATCGTGGTCCGGATTACCGGCGGGCAGACCGAGTTCTCCATCCTTCTGTTCCGGCTGATCGCGCTGATCGGCGTGGCGATGTGCGTCTACTACGTGCCAAAGCTCGCCGAACTCCACGGCATCAACCCCAACCGTGCGCTCTGGCTGACGGCAGCTAACCCGCTGTTCCTGACCAACTTCATCGCCAGTATCCACAATGATGCGCTGATGATCGGCCTGGCCCTGGCGGGGCTCTACTACGCAGCGACCAAACGCGCTATCCGCGGCATTCTGCTGGTGACCCTCTCCATTGGAATCAAGCCGATCACCCTCATTTTCCTGCCGTTTGTCGGCCTGATGTGGGCTGGCAAGGGTGCCTCCTGGCCCCGGAAATTCCTGTACTGGTTCCTCACGGCAGGGCTGTCGCTGGGACTGCTGGCAATCCTGGGTGTGGTCAACGGACTCGGGTTCGGCTGGGTTGGTGCCCTGAGCACGCCCGGAAGCGTGTGGATCTGGTATGCGCCGGTAGGTTTCCTGGGGCTTGTGGTGGCCACGCTGGGCAACGCTCTCGGACTGCCCGGCTGGTCCTTCGCCGACGTCGTGCACCTGCTCGGGCGCCTGGCATCCTTCGCCGTCGTTTTCTGGCTGATGTTCGTAGGCGACTACAGCCGCCTGGTGCGCCGTCTGGCCCTGGCGTTTGCTGCGATTGTGATGCTCGCGCCGATGATTCAGTCCTGGTACGTGGTCTGGCTGATCCCGCTGTTCGCCGTCACCGGCATCCGCAGCGACTGGCAGGTCAAGACGCTGTACCTGTTCGTCTCATTCTTTATGGTCTACGCGATCAGCGACCAGCTGGACATCTGGCCCTACTTCGAGTTCAGCCTCAGCGCCGCCCGCCAAATCGCAGCGGTCACGGCCGTGGCCTTCGCCCTCTACCTGATCTTCCTTGACCCGAAGACGAAGGTCCTGTTCCGCAAGAAGCTTACGGAGCCTGCTCCGGGAGAACTGCGGATTCATTGACGGTCCGCCCGGTCCGCGCCAGCTGGACAATGTGCATAACGGCCCAGACAAACAGGGCCATCACCAGCAGGTTGCGGACCGTGAGCATCGCGGCGACGCCGGCGTTCAGGTCGTCATACAGCGCCGCGTAGAACATGGGGTAAACCAGCGTCGTCAGTGCGGCCACCGGAATCATCATCAGGGCGGGAACACGCCAGGAGCGGCCCTGCCAGGCAAGCCCAACAGCAGTGACGGCTCCAAGCCAGAGCATGAACTGCGGTGAGCCAACCTTGTTGAAGACAATGAAGGCTCCGACCAGGGCCAGGGACCCGGTAGCGAGCAGCGAGCCTGCGTCGGCGCCGCGGCGGAGCGCCCAGAGCAGCAGAACGACGACGGCGACAGCCGCCAAGGCGAGCAGCGGAGTCATCAGCGCGGCGACGGGTTCGCCCCACGCACCGCGGACCTCCCGGGTATTGATAACGGTGTCCTCGAAAATGTAGGCGCCCGATTGGCCCAGAATGGCCTGCCACAGTCCGGGGGTTGTGAACGGCGCTTCGAGCTGCATGCCCCGGTCTCCCTGGGCACCGACAAAACTGAGCAGATAACGCAGCCCGCCCGAAGCGGCGACCACCACCGCGACAGCGGCGGACACTGCGGCGCCGGTTACCAGGACGGTGAGACGCCGGCGGGAGACAGCCAGGGCAGCGAGAATAACGGCTGCCGGCCACACCTTGATCCAGGTGGCGGCTGCAAGCAGCGCTGAGGCCAGCACCGGACGCCTGGCCAGCAGCAGCATTCCAATAATCACCAGGGGAACAGTCAGCCCGTCCACCCGGCCCACAGCGACAGGTCCGAGCAGGGCAGTGATTCCCATCCACCAGTAGGCGGCAATGAACCGCTGGCGTGTGCGCTGCTTGGTCAGCACCGCCAGAGCGGCAGCGTTGAGCCCGGCAAAAATCAGGAACCAGGCAAACTGATAGGCACCGTACCCGAACACCGCGGCCAGCAGCATGGGTGCCAGTGCTCCGATGGGATACACCCAGGCGGTGCTGATGCCCTGCCAGTGCCCGTTGTCGATGCCTTCGAAGGCCCACTGCCGGTAGAACTGGATGTCGCTGAGGACTTCACCGGTGAAAATCAGGGGACTCAGCAGGCCAAAGAACAGCAGGTGGAGGACGCCGAAACTCATCCACAGAAAGGAGGTACGCATGTACCGGGGCTCGGCGGATACCGGTGTGGACGACATGCGTGGTGGTTCTCCTTCAGCGTCATTTTAGGGCCCCCAAACGGCGGCGCCCCAGCGACAAGGGTACCGTCGGCGTGACACGGGCATGCAATTGGTGCCCGGACACGGGATACTGAAGATATGTCCGACGGAACAGAACACTCGATCACTGCCGACTTCGACGTTTCCTCATGGGAGCCCACGCCCTATGTCGTCGAGGGAACCAACAGCGAACTTTCGACCGTACGGGCGGTGAAAATCTTTGAGGGGGCCGTCTCCGGCACCAGTGTGGCGGACCTGCTCCTTGCCGGCAACGCGGCCGGCGCCGGTTACGTAGGAAGTGAAGTTTTCGCCGGCAGTGTGGAGGGCCGCGAGGGCACCATGGTGATCCAGCACTGGGGACTGGCTGAAGGTGAGGCAACGGCATCTTCCGGACATATCATTCCGGGTTCCGGCACCGGGGGACTGGCCGGAATCTCCGGAAAAGCCATTTTCACCCAGGCCGAAGACGGTCAGCACCGGCTTGAACTGCGTGTCACCTTCCCGGGGAACCAGGCCTCCGGCCACGGCGAGCATTCCGGCTCAGATAGTGCCGCTGACGCTGATTCCGCGGCCGACGCCCGCTAAGGGAAGGCATTTCAGGCAGGCAGCAGCAACCACAGCGAACCGGCCGCACAGGCAGTGATGACCAGCGCAAAGGCTGTGAGCCAAACCAGCGCGGGGATGCCGCTGGGCTGGGCCAGGATCCAGGCATCCGATGAGGACAGCGCGTGCCTGCGCCGGGTGTGAACGCTCAGGAGGTTGAGCCAGTCCCGCACGGCGCCCGCGAGCAGGGCGATGCCGAGCGTGAGCACGGCATAGGCCACCTGCTCGGCAGGGACGAACCAGACCAGCAGAACGGCGGCAGCAGCGCAGCCCGCGGCGATGGTCAGGCCCTGCAGGTTGCGGATGAACAGGAGCGCTGCGGCGAGGATCAGGACACCCAGGGAGAGTGCCGCCGTCGCCCATCCCTGGCTGGCAGCCCAAATCAGTGCCAGCCCTGTGACGGCCGGGACCGGGTAACCCCAGAAGCCCGCCCACACTGCACCGAAGCCCCCGCGGCCCAGGCTCCGCATCTGTCCGGAGTGATCAAAGCGCAGCTCGATTCCGGAGATTCGGTGCCCTGCCATCAGCGCTGCGAACGCGTGCCCAAGTTCGTGAACGAAGGTGACGTACAGTCCAAACCACCGCCATGTTGCCCGCGGGATGGTCAGGAAAGCCGCGCCGGCCGCCAGGGCGAGCAGAATCCAGGGAGATGCTTCCAGGCCGCCGGTCCGCATAAAGCCGCCGGTAATCCGGGCCCACAGTTCAGCCAGCCAGCCGGCTCCGTCACCGGACACGCCGGCACCGGTCATTCCGGGGGAGAACCTCATCCGGTGCGCTTCCGCCCGCTTGCCCGGTGTATGGAATACCGCTCACAGCTGGAGTTGACCGCGAAGAATGGAGTTGCCCGAATGCTCGGGGTTGCCGTCCAGGGGCTCATCGGAAATATCGACGATCGGGTAAGCGGACAGGTCCAGGCCCGCGGGGATGCGGAACCGTGCCTCGCGCCCATCCATGGTGCCCAGGCTAACCATTGAGGTGATGTCCGGAGAGATCAGCCACACCTCGCGGTAGCCCTCTGCCTGGCTGCTGCTGGCCGTGACCACGAGTTCACGTTCGCCATCGGGCAGCTGGTCGACAGTTGCCGTTCCCTCATCGCTGTAGGAGGGCAGGGGCTGCAGAGCCGTGGAGGCCAGGACCTCCGGCTGTGGCGGCAGGCTGCGGACAACTCCCCAGGTTGCCGCCCCGGCGATCAGGGCTGCCACGGCGGCGGCCGCAAGCCATCCGGTGCTCCGGCGGCGGCGTTTCCCGTCCAGGGACACCGGTGCCTCCACCGGCGGACCGGCGGGAGTCTCCGGGTGCTTGCCAGCGGTGTTCCGGACGGCACGGGTGCTGCTGGGCGCGGCCGGGCTGGTGGGGTCGGCAGCGGAGGGCGTTTCCTCGAGCGGGTTCCGGCGCACGTCCGGTCCGAGGCCAAGGCTGCTGTGGATGTTTTCCCAGACCTGCGGGGGAGGCACGGAAGCGTCGATGGTGCCGGTGCTGCGCGCAGCACGGACCACGCGGCCGTAGGAGGTTACCTCGGCCCGGCAGCGGTCGCAGGCCTCCAGATGGGCGGCCTCCTCCGCCGTCGGTTCCTCACCCAGTGCGAGGAGAGCCAATGCATCATCATGCAGGTGCATCGCTGACCTCCAATCGTTGCCGCAGCTGGATGAGTCCCCGGCGGATATGGCTCTTAACGGTTCCCAGGGGCAATTTGAGCCGCTCCGATATTTGCTGATGAGTCAGGTCTTCATGGAAGGCCATCCTCAGGATGGAATGCTGCGGCTCGCCCAGCCGGGTGAGTTCGGCGTCGAGCACCACTTTGTCTGCCACGCTCTCCGGGTCCGGAACCAGGTATGCGGCGCGCTGGTCGCGGACGGCGGCGCTCTCCAGCACGTCGTCCTCGCGGATCCGCGAGGAAGTCATAGTCAGCGCAACGTTCCGCGAAATTCCCACCAGCCAGGCCGCCAGGGTTGACCGGTCCGGCGAATAGCTTTCCCGGTAGCGCCAGGCGCGGATAAAGACCTCCTGCACCGCGTCATCCGCTGCTGCCGGATCCAGCAGGCGCCGAAGCGCCATGGTACGGATCAGCGGCGCAAAGCGGCGGTACGCCTCAGCGAGTGCTGCCTCCTCGCCGGCGGCGAAAGCCCCGTCGAGGACGTCGTCCCACTCGGGGACACCGGATGACATCGGGGGCATTCTCCTGCCGTTGGCCAGCTTTGCAGTGGGAAACGCAGTGCTGAGTCTCTTGCGGTCGGTGCTGCGGAATGTCCCTATGATAGCGGCGCAGCCGTGAGTACAACGTTATCTTCATAGTCGTCTTCCGTGTCCAGCCAGCGCCCGCCGCAGGTCACCAGTTTCAGAAGCGGGCTCCCGGTGCGGTCAAAGAGGCGGTGTCCGTCGAGGGAACGTTTAGCGATGTGCTCTACCTGTTCGGTCTGATAGACGACGGTGGATCCGTCTTCCAGGGTCACCGTCACCTTGGTTCCCGCGGGGACATCTTTCAGCCCCGCAATGGGCAGTGCCTCGGTCCGGGAATCCACGTGGGCGGCCAGGACAGCGGATCCGGCCGATGACCCGGGGCTGGGGCCGTAGCGGTACCACCCGGCCTGGTAGTGGTTATCCGGAATGGTCATGGCACCGTTGTCCTCCACACCGGTGGGGACTATCTCAAGGTCGATTCCCGTCCCTTCAACCCGCACCCGGACCGGCTGCGCCAGGACTTCAGCCGCCTCGGGCGTTGCCTCCCGGACGGGTATTCCGGACGGACCGGCCCCTGGACCGCTGCCGGACGCCGTCGGGGATCCTGCGGCCGTCGGGGATCCTGCAGCCGCCGAGGTGGAGGGTGCAAGGGAAGATGAAGGGGGTGCCTCAGGGCTGCCCATGGTCGCCGTCGAACCGCAGGCTCCCAGCCCCACGCCCCCAGCAGCCAGCAGCAGGGCTGCGAGGCGTCGGCGGGCGCTTGAAGAGTGATGCATGTACGTGTCCTGTTCTGTTGCGGTTGGGTCGCTGACGGGCGGATCTACGCTTGAGGGATCTTCTCCGGATGGGCCTTTTCGCTAAGTGGGCCCTCCGCTTAGCGGACCTTTCGCGGCGCTGCCGTTTCGCTGTTCGGGCTCTTCGCTGTGCGGGCCCGGGTGCGGTGCAGCGGAGGGCTGCACCGCACCCGGCGGATTTCCAGTCTGTCCAGCTGGACTGGCACGGGTGAGCCGTCGGGATCAGCTGGAGACGGTCCCCGCAGCTTCTGCCGTGGCCGCGCTGCGCCGGCGGATCAGCACGGCGGTTCCGGCCAATGCCATGAGGGTCAGCCCGCCGGCTGCGGCGAGCACGGTGCCGTCAGGTGCAGCATCAGCAGCCAGTGCTCCGGGAACCGCATTGGGTGCGCTTTCCATCCCGGAAATGGTCTGCGTGGCCAGGGCCAGGTTGCCTTCCTCAAGGGAACCCCACGCGTAGACGATCGTGTGGACGCCCTCAGGGAGGGTGAGATCGGCCGGGCCGATGACCGGTGTGGTGGTGCCTGCCGCAGCGACGGAAGCCGAGATTGTTCCGGCGTCCACCGGGAGGGTCTTCTCGTCGGGGTTGGCCAGATTCGTGATCACCGCTGTGCCGTTAGCCAGGACATCGACTGCCGGCGCGGCCGCAACATGCCGGACAGTCAGGTGTGCCTTGCCCGCCGGGATGGTGGACGTGTCGTTGGTGAACACATTCGCCGTTGGTGTGCCATCAGCACTCAGATTGGCGACGGCGGTGAAGTTGCCGCCGGCAGTGAGGTTGGCGGAAACCGGGCCAATGAGGGGAGCGGAGGCGTCTGCGGCATCTGCTGCGGTGATGGCCAGCTCATAGTTCCCGGCCGGCAGGGGCAGGGGCCCGGCCATGGACCCCGGCGTGAAATCGTCCAGGGTCAGGGCACCGTTGACGTACACGTCCACCGTGGTGCCGGGCACCGCGTGCAAAACGGAGAGCTGGGCGTCGTCCGCGGCTGTCGCTGCGGGGGCGGCTGCAAGTCCGGCTCCGGCGGCCAGTCCTGCTGCGGCGAATAGTGTGGCGGTCCTGCGCATGGCTTTCTCCTCTGGTTCCGGCCGGGTCAAAGCCCGGCTTTTTGTGACCTACATCTCCCTTACTTCCGGCCGCCGGTGTTTGGATGCAGTGGCATCGATATTTTTTGAAAAGCTGTTCTGCCTGAGGACCGGCTGCCCGGCTGCCCGGCTGCCCGCTGCCCGCTGCCGGATGTCCTCAATTCCGCCGCCGTCCGCCGCCGTCCGGCGCAGCCGCAGCGTCTGCCGCCGCTCGGAGGACCGGAAACACCCGGCACATGTCCGCCGTCGAAGGTTCCCGACGAGGTAGTGGGGCCGGTGGGATGCGCCGGCGGTGATCTGCCTGCGGCCTGGGACGGAAGGCTCGTAGTATCATCTATTGGTCTGCCCTCGTAGCTCAATGGATAGAGCAACGGCCTTCTAATCCGTAGGTTGCGCGTTCGAGTCGCGCCGGGGGCACCCATAAAGCCTCCAGCCACGGTGCCGCCGTGGCTGGAGGCTTCAGTCTTTAAGGGCAGCGGGCTTTAAGGGGAACGGGCCTTAGGGGCGACGGGCTTTAAGGGGGAACGGGCCTTCCCCGAAGCCAATGGTGAAGGCTCCTGTGCAGTTAGGGACATGGCCGGTCTTTCCATCTGTCCACCTGTCCTCCCCAGCCCACGAGTGGCAACCGCTGACTCGACTCCATCCACATCCCCGGCTGCTGCCGGCAATGACCGTACCCCGGACCTGCACACTGGCTGAACCGGCCAACCGCGCCGGCATCGTTTCGGCGTTCGGTACCGGCGCCCCGACAGCAGCAGAAGGGGAAACCCATGACTGACACCATTACCCTCCGCGGTTTTGTGGCGACGGAGGTCCGGACCACAACGGCAGAGAGCGGACTGGCGATTGCCGGCTTCCGGATGTGCACAACTGAGAGGCGGTTCGACCGGGAAACAAGTCTCTGGGTGGACGGGCAGACCAACTGGTACTCCGTGTCGATGTTCCGGCAGCTCGCTACCAACGCGGCTGTGAGCATCCACAAGGGCGACCGCGTTATCGTGACCGGCCGGCTCCGTGTCCGGCAGTGGATGACCGAAGGAGGGCGCAGCGGAACGTCCGTTGACATCGACGCTGATTCGGTCGGACACGACTTGATGTGGGGCACCGCCAATTTCCGCAGGAGTATCAGTGTTGCCGCCCCGCTCCGGGATGTCCCCGGCGACAGTGCAGGCGAGATGCCCGGTGACGTGGATCCAGAGACCGGAGAACTGCTGGCACATGGAACAGACGATTTCACCGGGGGACTCGGCACTGGCCTCGGCTTCGGTCCGGACCCTGCTGAAGCCGAGGGGAGTGAGGAGCCGGCGCCCGCATACTGAGCACTCGTCTGCTCGTCCGCGCATCCTCGAGGCGACCCTGTCTGATCCGAACATCTGACTTCCACACACCGGGTGCATGGCACAATGACGGGGTGAACGCACAGAATCAAACCGCGGAGCCGGGACTTTCCGGGAGGCTGCCCCGGAGCCGGACTTCCTCGGTCCGGACTCCCCGCATCCAAGCATCCCGGGTCCGGACTTCCGGGGGCAGCCGGATACCCAGGCCGGTCCACTTTGCGGGCGTGGCTGCGCTCGCCTGCCTTGTGCTGGGACTGTCCGGGTGCTCGGCGGCTGACCCAGCAGCTCAGGGACAGCAGCCGGCTCCGGCAGAATCCAGCAGTGGCGAAGCCCAGGCCGGTCCGGCTGCCTCCCGGATCCCGGAAGCTGATGCCGTGGAGACGCAGCTCGCCGCACTCGCAGCGCAGGCCCCTAAGCCCTCCCGGGACGCCGTCCGGGATGCCTACGCGGCTGCGGGATTTGCCCCGGAGAGCATTGAGGTGTCCCAGGACATCACTCCCACCGGTCTTGCCGTGGACTCGATCGTTGCCGGGGCTCCGGTGGCCGGGGAGTGCGTGGTGGGAGAAGTCCGCAGCGGAGCCGTCACGGTGACGGTGGTTCCGGCGCTGGCAAGCGGTCAATGCCTGATTGGAGACGACCGTTAGGATTCGGTCTCGCCGGCCACTGGGCGGCCAGTCGCCGGCCACTGGACGGCCAGCGGACGCTGGACCGATCCGGGGTGTGTACCAAATGGCACTTAGTGGCACCGACACACTAGCCTGAGAGCATGGCGGAATTTATCTACACGATGACCAAGGCCCGAAAGGCCGTTGGTGACAAAGTTATTCTCGACGACGTAAGCATGTCCTTCTACCCCGGCGCCAAGATCGGTGTGGTGGGGCCTAACGGTGCCGGTAAGTCCACCATCCTGAAAATCATGGCGGGCCTGGACACCCCCTCTAACGGTGAAGCCCGGCTCAGCCCCGGCTACACCGTCGGCATCCTGCTCCAGGAACCACCGCTGAACGAAGAGAAGACCGTACTCGGCAACGTCCAGGAGGGCGTCGGCGAGATCTACGGCAAGATCCAGCGGTTCAATGAGATCTCCGAAGAAATGGCGCAGCCGGACGCCGACTTCGACTCCCTCCTGGAAGAAATGGGCAAGCTCCAGGAAGCGATCGACGCAGCTGATGCCTGGGACATCGATTCCCAGCTTGAGCAGGCTATGGACGCCCTGCGCTGCCCGCCGCCGGACGCTGACGTGACAGTTCTCTCCGGTGGTGAGCGCCGCCGCGTTGCACTCTGCAAGCTTCTGCTCCAGAAGCCGGATCTGCTCCTTCTCGATGAGCCCACTAACCACCTCGACGCCGAAAGCGTCCTGTGGCTGGAACAGCACCTCTCCTCGTACCACGGTGCCGTCCTGGCCGTGACCCACGACCGGTACTTCCTGGACCATGTGGCCGAATGGATCGCTGAAGTCGACCGCGGCCACCTGTACCCCTACGAGGGCAACTACTCCACCTACCTGGAGAAAAAGCGCGCGCGCCTCGAAGTGCAGGGCAAAAAGGACCAGAAGCTGGCCAAGCGGCTGGCGGACGAACTGGACTGGGTCCGTTCCAACGCCAAGGGCCGGCAGACCAAGTCCAAGGCCCGTCTGGCCCGCTACGAGGAAATGGCAGCGGAAGCCGAGCGGACCCGCAAACTGGACTTCGAAGAAATTCAAATCCCGCCGGGCCCGCGGCTTGGATCCCTGGTCCTGGAGGCCAAGGGCCTGGAGAAGGGCTTCGGCGACCGCAAGCTGATCGACGGGCTCTCCTTCTCGCTGCCGCGCAACGGCATCGTGGGCGTTATCGGCCCGAACGGCGTCGGAAAGTCGACGCTTTTCAAAACCATCGTCGGCCTGGAGCCGCTCGACGGCGGAGAGCTGAAGATCGGCGAATCGGTCAAGATCTCCTACGTTGACCAGTCCCGCGGAGGAATCGACCCCAACAAGTCCCTCTGGGAGGTCGTTTCCGAAGGACACGACTTCATTCAGGTTGGACAGGTCGAAATGCCGTCCCGCGCCTACGTCTCCGCTTTCGGATTCAAGGGCCCGGACCAGCAGAAGAAGGCCGGTGTGCTTTCCGGTGGTGAGCGTAACCGCCTGAACCTGGCTATGACCCTGAAGCAGGGCGGAAACCTGCTCCTGCTCGATGAGCCCACTAACGACCTCGACGTCGAAACGCTCTCCAGCCTGGAGAACGCGCTCCTGGAGTTCCCGGGCTGCGCCGTCGTCGTATCGCACGACCGCTGGTTCCTGGACCGCGTGGCAACCCACATCCTTGCGTGGGAAGGCACCGACGAGAATCCCGGCAACTGGTACTGGTTCGAAGGCAACTTCGAGTCCTACGAGCAGAACAAGGTTGAGCGGCTTGGCGCGGACGCAGCCAAACCGCACCGTGTGACGCACCGCCGCCTGACCCGCGACTAGCAGGCACGAAAGCGAAACGCCCCCGTCAATGACGGGGGCGTTTTGCGTGCCGGAAAGGCCGTAGGCGGGGGTTCAGGCTTCGGGAGCTTCCGGCAGCCGGATCATGCCCTCCTGGGCGATTGTCGCAACGAGTTCGCCTGAGCGGTTGAAGATCCTTCCCGTGGACAGCCCGCGCGCGCCGGAAGCGCTGGGGGATTCCTGCACGTACAGCATCCATTCATCAACACGCACCGGACGGTGCCACCACATGGCATGGTCCAGGCTGGCTACCGACATGCCGGGGGTGGCCCAGGAGACGCCGTGGCGGCGCAGAACAGGCTCAAGGATGGTGTAGTCGGTGGCATACGCCAGCGCGGCACGGTGCAGGTTCTGGTCATTGGGCATGGGACCAAATGTCTTCATCCAGACCGCGTTGCGGGCCGTCCGCTCAGGGTCTGTTTGGAAATACACGGGCTTATCCACGTGGCGGATGTCCATCGGGCGGTAGTAGGACCAGGCCTTGGCGACCGGATGGTCGAAGGAGGCCAGCAGTTCCGCGGTTGTCGGCAGGGTCTCGGGATCGGGAACTCCCTCCGGCATGGGTTCCTGGTGGTCAAGCCCTTCATCCGGTACCTGGAACGAAGCAATCAGGGAAAGGATGGGCACACCGTTCTGATAAGCGTGGGTGCGGCGGGCCGAGAAGGACCGGCCGTCCCGAAGCCGCTCGACGCCGAAGGTGATGGGCACCTCTGTGTCACCTGGACGGAGGAAGTAGCCGTGCATGGAGTGCATCAGCCGGTCCGCCGGCACCGTCCGGGCAGCGGCGACCAGCGACTGCCCCAGGACCTGTCCGCCGAAGACCCGTTTGCGCGGCTCCTGCTGGGAACCGCCAACGAAAATATCCTCGTCGGTTTTTGCTCCGCCCGCGTTGCTCAGATCCAGAAGATCGATCAGCGCGGCGGTCGGATCAAAGTTCTCGGCTGATGCCATGGGTGGTTGCTCCTTGAAGGCGGTGTTTTCAAGCGGTGAAGACAGCGGCCCCGGTGCCGGGACCCCTCTTTGACATTAGACGTACCTGCGGGCCAGGCCCAACATTCGCGGCCGCGGGCCGCATGCGCACACCTGCTGCCGCCGTCGAGCCCTGCTTTCGCGCTGGCCGGAACCTTCCTGAGAGGATGGATGCATGCCTATCCACCGCTTTCCCATCCAGCTGCGCTTTGGCGACGAGGATTCCAACGGTCACGTCAACAACGTCCGGTACGTGCAATTCCTCGAGGAAGCCCGGGTACGCCTGTCACTTCTGCCGCTGGCCGGCACCGGGGCGGGCCAGGACGCGGAGACCTTCCGGTCGCTGACGGCGCAGGCCGGGGTGACTCTGGTGGCGCGTCAGGAAATCGAGTACCGCACGCCGCTGACCTACCGGCAGGACCCGGTCTGGATCGAGATCTGGGTGAGCCGGATCGGCGGATCCAGCCTGGGATACGGTTTCCGGCTTACCGACGGCGACGCCGGAACAGTCTTTGCGGTTGCCGAAGCGGACATGGTGATGGTCAGCCGGGAAACCGGAGCACCTCTGGCGCTCTCCTCCCGGCAGCGGGAAATCCTTGAATCGTGGCGGGGCGGTGCCGTGCCCTTCCGGCGTGCCGGCGCAGCGGAGGCGGTGAACTGATGCCGGGGCAGAACCTTGTGCTGGGCGATCCGCAGGTCCGGGCAGACTTGAAGAACTTTGTGTCCAGGGCACGCAGTGCTGACGACGGCGCGATCCGGCTGCAGGTGGTGGGAAACACCCTGGCCGCGTACGTTTGCGTGCTGCGGCCCCGTGTCCTGGGAGAACGGATGCCCACGATCCTGGGCATGCGTGCCATGCCGCTGGCCGAACCGGCCGAGCTGGACACCACGGTAGCCCTCGCGGCCGTGGCAGACAGGCTTGCGCGGATGGAGGAAACCGACACGCAGCTGCCCGTGCCTCCCATGACCGTCTCTGAGAGCTGGGCCGGTATCGCCGCGCCGCGGACCGGTTGGCGGCGGCAAGCGGACGTGCCCGTTTCCCTGCTGGAACAGACAGCGCACCGGGGAATCCGGGAGGTAGCCGCCAGGCTGCCCGGTCAGCCCGGGGCCGCCGTCGTCAGCAGCGTCCGGGGTCCGGTGTGGAGCGAAGTCATTCCCGGTCTCGAGGAGCCGCTGCCCACGGGGGCAGCGTTTGCAGCCCTGACCCTGGGGTTCCTTCCGGAAGCTGCCGGCGGTGCCGCCGCTGCATTGTTCAGCAACGGCAGGTGGCTGCGGCTCTCCACCGACCGGGGCCACATCCTGGTCCGGCCGCCGTCCCTGCTGTTCTAGCGCAGCAGTTTCCTTCGCCCGGGGAGCCGACTACGCGGAATTGACCATGGAATGCGCGGCGCGGTCCAGATAGTCCCAGAGCGTCGCTTCGTGCAGCGGCGCAAGGCCCAGCGAGTCGACGGCGGTTCGCATGTGCCTAAGCCACGCATCCCGTGCCTCCGGTGTCACCTGGAAGGGCATGTGCCGCATCCGCAGGCGGGGATGGCCGCGCTGCTCGCCGTAGGTTTTGGGCCCGCCCCAGTACTGTTCCAGGAACATCAGCAGCCGCTCTTTCGCGGGGCCAAGGTCTTCCTCGGGGTACATGGGCCGCATCAGCGGATCCTCCGCCACACCGTCATAGAAAACGTCCACCAGTTTCACGAAGGTGTCATGGCCGCCGACCGCGTCGTAGAAGTTGTACTCCGGCTGGGAAAAGCCGGTGCCGGGGTTTGCTGACGTCAACGGCAGGGAAGCCGGGCGCTGGGGTTGTTCGCTCACTTCATGTCCTCTTCCTTGGCCGTCCCGGCCGGTGTGCTGCTGAGTTCCGCAGCAGCCGGTTCCACAAACCGTCCCTGGGAACGGTTGCCAACCTTGGCGAACTCGCCGTTGCGGATATACCAGATCACTCCCCGCTCATCAACAATCCGGGTGATCCTGATGCCCACGGACTGGACAGTGCCGGTGGTGTCACCGACTTCGATGACGTCCCCGATCCCGTACTGGTCTTCCATGGTGATGAAGAGCCCGGCCAGCGCGTCGCGGATGATTTCCCGTGCACCGAAACCCAGGGCGATGCCGACGATTCCCACGCTGGCCAGCAGGGGAGCGATATCGATGCCTACCGCGCCGAGGACCATGATGACAACGATCGTCCAGATCGCCACGGAGACGGAGCTGCGCAGCAGGGCACCGATGGTGTCAGCGCGCTGAGCCCTCCGCTTGGTGTCCAGGTTCCGCATGACCGGCTGGGCCCAGCGGAGTCTGCCGGTCCGGAACAGCGCCGATCCCCGCTGCGCCCGCGCAACGACCTTTGCAATCAGATAGCGGGCAATCAGCCAGGCCACGAGTCCGACCAGGAGAATAATTCCTGCTTCCAGAAGCCCGGAGAAATCGAACTCGCTTACGTCAATGGCTGCAGGTTCTACGGTTGCGGGAAAGTGCACGGGTGGGCGCCGTCCTTTGAAATCGGGGAGGGGGTGTAGTCCCCAGATTACCCGTTCCCGCTAAGGTTCAATCGAGGCTTCGTGCCGGACGGGGAAGTTTACGCTGCGGGCGATGAAGCACACCCGGTTCGCTTCTTCGTGAAGGGTGTTTGCCAGCTCAGCATCTCCCGAGGCGATGCGGACCCGGGGCCGCAGCAGCACGGAGGTAAATTCCCCGCTGCCGTCGCGGTTGAGCCGGAGCGTTCCTTCCGCATCGTCTTCGTAGGAGATCACGCTGATGCCGTTTTTCACGGCTACGTGGAGGTAGGAGAGCATGTGGCACTGTGAGAGGGCGGAGAGCAGCAGCTGCTCCGGATTCCACCGGTCCTTGTCGCCGTGGAACGTGGGGTCGGCTGTCCCGGCCAGATCCGGCAGCCCCGGGGCACGCAGCACATGGTCGCGTCCGTAGCCGCGGTAGGTCTGCGTGCCGGTGCCGCGGTTGCCGGTCCATTCCAGGGACACGCCGTAACGGTGTTCAGAGAGATTCACAGCTCCAAACTACCGTGCGGGAGATCCCGGATGGGACAGGCAGCCGCGGCACCGCGTCGAACCTTTCAGCCCAACAGGCCGGACTTAGCGGTCTGCGGCCTGCGCCTTGAGCGCACGGACCACGCCGTCCCGGCTTTCCAGCAGGAGCCGGCGAAGGGCCGGGGCCTCATCCCCAAGGGAAGCGAGGAATGCGTCGGTGCGGTCCACCGTCTCCTGGGTGGTCAGACGGGAGGGATAGAGCCCGACGACGATCTGCTGCGCGATCTCGTGGGTACGGGACGCCCACACCTCGCGCAAGGACTGGAAGTACCGATCTGCGTAGGGCACCAGGAGGGACGTGTCATGAACCCGGCTGAACCCTCCGATCGCTGCACGCTGGGCGGCATTGGGCAGGTCGGAACGCACCACGATGGTGTCCCAGGCGGCCGCCTTCGCTTCGGCGGTGGGCAGAGCCGCCCGCGCCCCGGCAGCTGCGAGCTGGCCCGTGGCGGTTGCGTCGCGCTCGAGCTCCGCGGCGATATCCGGCTCTCCCATCCGTCCTCCGGCCACCAGGGCAGTGAGCAGTTCCCAGCGCAGATCGGATCCGACTTCCAGCCCGTCCAGGCTGAGGTCACCGGTGAGGAGAGCTGCGACCGTGTCCAGCTGCTGCCCGGACTCAGCGTGGGAGGCGAAGGCCTTGACGAACTGAAGCTGTGAATCAGAGCCGGGGGCTGCTTCCCGGCTGAGGTCCCACAGGCTGTCCGCGGCGGCCTCGGTCATAGGCAGTCGGTCTTCGGGAGCCACGTAGAACGTGAGTGTGGTGGCCAGCTGCCGCAGCAGCACCTGCACCACCGAGGAATCCGACTCGGACGCGATGTTCTGCAGGACCAGTTCCACATAGTTCCGGGCGGGGATTTCGCCGTCGCGGGCTGCATCCCACGCTGACGCCCAGACCAGGGTGCGTGGCAGCGACTCGGCAATATCGCGGAGCCTCCGGGTGGCCAAACGCCAGGATGCGTCGTCGAGGCGGATTTTGGCGTAGGCCAGGTCATCGTCGTTCAGCAACAGCAGGTCCGGGCGGGCGCGGCCAGCCAGTTCCGGAACGTCGGTGCGTTCGCCGTCGATATCCAGTTCAATGCGGTGGCTGCGGCGCAGCTTTCCGTCCTCATCCGCGTCGTAGAACCCAATGGCCAGGCGGTGCGGGCGCAGCGTGGGGTACTCGGCCACCGCCGTCTGCCGGACCGCGAAGGAGGTGATCACGCCGTCGTCGTTTACGTCCAGCTCCGGGCGCAGCGTATTGACTCCGGCCGTTTCCAGCCACTTGGCGGACCATTCGCGCAGGTCCCGGCCACTGGCGGCCTCAAGTTCGGACAGGAGGTCGGAGAGTTCGGTGTTGGCCCAGGAATGCTTCCCGAAGTATTCGCGCACACCCTGCATGAATTTGTCCTGGCCAACCCAGGCCACCAGCTGCTTCAGGACGGATGCGCCCTTGGCGTAGGTGATGCCGTCGAAGTTAACCAGGACGTCCTCGAGGTCGCGGATCTCGGCGACAATCGGGTGCGTGGTCGGCAGCTGGTCCTGCCGGTACGCCCACGCCTTTTCCAGCGACGCGAACGTGGTCCACGCCTGCTTGAACTCGGTAGCCTCCGCCGCTGCCAGTGTGGACATGAATTCGGCGAAGGACTCGTTGAGCCAAAGGTCGTTCCACCAGCGCATGGTCACCAGGTCGCCAAACCACATGTGGGCCAGTTCGTGGAGGATGGTGATGGCGCGCCGCTCCACGGTGGCATCCGGCACGCGGGAGCGGAAGACATAGCTTTCCAGGAAGGTGACGGCCCCGGCGTTCTCCATGGCTCCGGCATTGAATTCCGGAACAAACAGCTGGTCGTACTTCTCGAAGGGGTACGGCGTGCCGAACTGGGCTTCGTAGAACGCGAACCCCTGACCGGTGAGTTCGAAGATGTTCTCGGCGTCGAGGTATTCCATCAGGGAACGGCGGGCGAACACGCCCAGGGGGATGGTGCGTCCGTCGGAGCTGGTGAGCTCGGACCGGACGGACTGGTACGGGCCGGCGATCAGCGCGGTGATGTAGGAAGAGATCCGCGGAGTCGGTTCAAAGGACCAGGTGGCGCGGGGGAGCCCTGCCTCGGTGTTGTCGGCGGCATCGGCCGCGACCGGTTCGGGGGTGGGGGAGTTGGAGATGACGTCCCAGTGGGCAGGCGCGGTGACGGTGAACCGGAAGCTGGCTTTCAGGTCAGGCTGTTCGAAGACGGCGAATACGCGCCGTGAATCCGGAACCTCGAACTGCGAGTAAAGGTAAACCTCGTTGTCGACCGGGTCCACGAAACGGTGCAGGCCCTCACCGGTGTTCATATAGAACGCATCGGCTTCCACCACCAGTTCATTGGAAGCGGCCAGGTTGGTCAGCTGGATACGCACCCCGTCAGAAACGGTTGCGGGATCCAGGCTGACGCCGTTGAGCGTGATCCGGTGAACGTTCGCCGTAACGGCGTCGATGAAAGTGGAGGCGCCCTGGGCCGCGGAGAACCGCACCACGGTTGTGCTTCCGAAGACCTCGTCTCCACGGGTCAGATCCAGATTGATGTCGTATGACTCGACATCGATCAGTTCTGCCCGGACACGAGCTTCAGTACGGGTGAGATTCATACCTGGCAAGGTAGAGCCTTTCGAAGTGGAGAGTGCAGCCGTCCGGCCTGTCAGAACCGGACGGCGTCAAGTGAATAACTGCAACAATCTCGCACTTTGCGCCATTCTGCCAAGTAGGCGAGGGAAGCAGGCTGCATCCGGGCTACTTGTAACTGATGGCAATCTTTCCGCTGGAACTCAGGCTAATCCGGCCGCCCTGATAGTCCTGAACAGTAAATCCTCCCGATTTATACTCGCCGCTGGTGGGATAGCCCAGGCGGCCTGATTCGAAGCCCTGTTTCTGGTACGCGGTGCGGATGGGTCCCTTGAGGGACACCTGGGCGCCGGTGGTTTTGGTCCAGAGGATCGCGCCGCCCTGGTAGTCCTGGTACTTGCCGCCGCCGGGGATGGCGACTTCGCCGCTGGTGGGGTAGCCCAGGGCACCGGATTCGAAGCCCTGTTTCTGGTAGGCGGTGCGGATGGGTCCCTTGAGGGAGACCTGGGCGCCGGTGGA
>NZ_JACSQD010000001.1:478184-803580 GCF_014836775.1 Arthrobacter gallicola | reverse complement strand
TAGGCGGTGCGGATGGGTCCCTTGAGGGAGACCTGGGCGCCGGTGGATTTGGTCCAGAGGATCGCGCCGCCCTGGTAATCCTGGTACTTGCCGCCGCCGGGGATGGTGACTTCGCCGCTGGTGGGGTAGCCGAGGGCACCGGATTCGAAGCCCTGTTTCTGGTAGGCGGTGCGGATGGGTCCCTTGAGGGAGACCTGGGCGCCGGTGGATTTGGTCCAGAGGATCGCGCCGCCCTGGTAATCCTGGTACTTGCCGCCGCCGGGGATGGTGACTTCGCCGCTGGTGGGGTAGCCGAGGGCACCGGATTCGAAGCCCTGTTTCTGGTAGGCGGTGCGGATGGGTCCCTTGAGGGAGACCTGGGCGCCGGTGGATTTGGTCCAGAGGATCGCGCCGCCCTGGTAATCCTGGTACTTGCCGCCGCCGGGGATGGTGACTTCGCCGCTGGTGGGGTAGCCGAGGGCACCGGATTCGAAGCCCTGGCTCTGGTAGGCGGTGCGGATGGGTCCCTTGAGGGAGACCTGGGCGCCGGTGGATTTGGTCCAGAGGATCGCGCCGCCCTGGTAATCCTGGTACTTGCCGCCGCCGGGGATGGTGACTTCGCCGCTGGTGGGGTAGCCGAGGGCACCGGATTCGAAGCCCTGGCTCTGGTAGGCGGTGCGGATGGGTCCATTGAGGGAAACCCGGGCACCGGTGGATTTGGTCCACAGAACCGCGCCGCCCTGGAAGTTCTGATACGCCCCCGAGTCCCGGATCCCGTAGACAACCGGGGAAGTGGCCGAGCCGAGTGCCGGGTTTGACGCGCGGGCGTCAGCAATCGCACCGGATGCCGTGTCTCCCGTAATCGTGATGGAGGCCGAGGACGCGCTGACTGAATTGATCCGTACTTGGGTTCCGGTGTGCGTCGTAAAGGTCTGCCCCGCCTGCCACGCATGGTTGCTGTTGTAATAACCGGCGAAGGGTCGGGTGGAGGGCGGAATGATGAGGGAGAAAATGGACCACGTGTTGACTGCGTCAGCCTTAACGATTTTGACGCCGCGGTTTCCGGACGGTCCCCACTGGAGGTACTGGTCGTAGCCGGCCGGTTGGCGCAGTTCCAGGTAGTAGACCTCACCGGATAAGGGATCGGTGAACCTGACCGCACGGTTCGCGCCCGTTCCTCCCCAGGGCCGGAGGGTGAACGTCCTGGAACCGGTTATCCGGCCGGCGTTCAATACCTCGTTGCCGGCACCGAACCTGCCCACATCCCAGAAGTAGGAATTAATCACCGGCTGGTTGTACTGGGCTGAGCCCATCAGATCCGTGGTGTCGCCATATTCACGGCTGCTGCAGGCTCCGTCGCTCCAGCGCCCATTCGCGGCCCGGCTGACGTCTGACCTCCCGTTGGTGCACTGCAGGCTGTTGGCATGCAGCAGCCCGAGTACATGCCCCACCTCGTGGGTGACAACGTTGTTGGTGAAAGCGGACGGAGCGGGCATCAGAATCCGGCCCGCAGTACCGCCGACGGTCCAGCCGCCTCCGAGAATCCCGCCGTAGCCGCCGGATTTCAGATCCGCAGTCGGCACGAACACCACCAGTGCGGTGTAGGGGTTATCCACCCACTTCAGCTCACGGGCAATCTTGTTCATCATGGTGGCGTAATCGTCGTTGGCGTATGCCGAGGCACTGTAGTGCACCTTCTCCGACGCGATCGACATGGACAGCCGGTTATTGGACATGGCCTGCCAATAGGAACTGGCACTTGAAATAGAGTTCCTCGCGGCAGCCAAATCCACCAGGCTCCCGTTGCCGTGCACCGTGGCCCGGACGAGAGTCACCTTGATGTTTCCGGCCCTGGCCACTGCCGAGAGCATGCTGGCCGGACCCTCCGCGCTACGGGCAGACGGTGTGTGCTCATTCTCCCCGGATTCAACGGCAGGGTGAACGCTTCCGTCCGCTTCGGTAATCAAGGGGGAGTCTGGGCCGGGAACGACGTGGCCCTCACCGACGGGAACATATTCGTACCCGTCATCCTCCGCTTCGCCGGAACTCTCGGCGGACTCTGACGGGACGGCCGCTTCCACCGGAGGAAGGGAAACCTCAGGTGAGGGCAGAACCGTCGCTTCGGGGATTGCCTCCGGCTCGCTGACCGCAGAGGGCAGGGACTGCAGCGGCGCTGACTGATCCTCCGCAGGCACCGGATCGCTTCCCGGCTCCTCGGCCACCGGGGAGACCGACGGCTGTACCGGCTCCTCCGCAGCCGCGGCCGGCGGTACCAGGCTGCCGAGGGTGAGCGCGGACAGCAGTGCCGCAAGAAGGGCGAGTTTTCCGGTTTTCATGGCGGTCCTTGCCTAGCGTGTTGACTCCGGTTCCGGGGGCGGCAGCGTGGCCGGAACCCTCCAACGAAGGCGGTGCCGGGTTGAGCCCGGTCCCAGCGAAACTACCTGCACTCTCTGTTATCGGCAGCCATCGCGTCGGTGTTACCGGTTTGGAGCGCACTGTGGCAAAAAAGCTAGGCTTGATGTGGCAGTGCCTCTCACGACCTTCCAATGAACGGAACACCAATGCGCGTCCACATCGCTACCGACCATGCCGGACTCGAGCTCTCAGCTCACCTGCAGGAACACCTCGCCGCCAAGGGCTACGAAGTCGTAGACCACGGGCCCCGGGAGTATGACGCGGAAGACGATTACCCGGCGTTCTGCATTAATGCGGCGGCCGCCGTCGTCGTTGACCAGGAATCCGGAGTCAGCGCGCTGGGGATCGTCCTGGGCGGTTCCGGCAACGGCGAACAGATTGCAGCCAATAAGGTCCGGGGCGTCCGGGCCGCACTTGCCTGGAACCTGGACACTGCGCGGCTGGCCCGCCAGCACAACGACGCCAATGTTGTAGCCGTGGGCGGCCGCCAGCATTCCCTGGCGGAGGCAACGGAAATCATTGACGCCTTCCTGGAAGAGCCCTTCAGCGAGGCCGAACGGCACATCCGCCGCATCGCCCAGATCGCTGAGTACGAAGTTACCGGCGCCATCGCGGCAAGCTGATGCCCGAAGGCCATTCCATCCACCGCCTCGCCCGGCAATTCACCTCGGTGTTTGCCGGGCAGCGGCTGTCCGTCTCCAGCCCGCAGGGCAGGTTCGCTGCCGGTGCGGCGCAGCTGGACGGGCAGACTCTCGTGGGTGCCGCCGCCCACGGAAAACAGCTGTTCCTGGAATTCGACAATGAGCTTTTCCTGCGGATCCATCTGGGGCTCTACGGTGCGTTCGACTTCGGCGGCGATGAGACATTCCGCGGCGCTTCCAGTATCGGTGCCCCGCGCCGGGTGGGGGAGCGGGAAATAGCGGACGACGGCGAGGCGGCCTACGCGGGCCCGCCCCCGCCCAAGGGTGCCGTCCGGGTCCGCCTGGTCTCCAACCACGGCTGGGCGGACCTCCGCGGCCCGACCGCCTGCGAGGTTATTACACCGGGGGAGCAGCGGGCCATCCTGGCGAAGCTGGGGCCGGACCCGCTGCAGCCGGAGGCCGATCCGGAAGAGTTCGTGCGGCGCCTGAATGCGCGGTCCTCTCCCGTCGGCCTGCTGCTCATGAACCAGGAGGTGCTGGCCGGCGTCGGCAACGTCTATCGGGCTGAAGTGCTTTTCCGCCGCCAGGTCTCACCATGGCGGGCCGGGAAGGCGCTGGACAGGGACCAGACGCTTCAGCTGTGGAACGACGTCGTGTCCGTTATGGCGGACGGCGTTGCTGCCGGACGGATTATTACAACCCTTCCGGAACACCGCAACGATGCCTCCACACCGGTTCCCACCGCCGAAGCCCACTACGTGTACAAGCGCCAGGGACTGCCGTGCCGGATCTGCGGTACGGAGATTGCCGTGACTGACATGGCCGCCCGGAAACTCTACTGGTGTGCTTCCTGCCAGGACCGATAGGCCGGACACACAGAAAGTCCCGGACCACCTCTGAGCTATTACTCATAGAGGTGGTCCGGGACCTTTGGTGGTTTTTCCGCGGAGGGGATGACGGGAATCGAACCCGCGTAATCAGTTTGGAAGACTGAGGCTCTACCATTGAGCTACATCCCCGGCGCCGTAAGGCAGGATCTACGTTAGCACGGCTTTTCGGCGGATGAATAATCGGTGGCATCACCACCGGTATCAGGCGTTATTCAGGGGTTCGTCATCCCGGAATTGTGCATCGGACTTGTAATGCCGGTAGGCTGTCAGGTGCACTGACGGGGTGTAGCTCAGCTTGGAAGAGCGCCTGCTTTGGGAGCAGGAAGTCGCAGGTTCAAATCCTGTCACCCCGACTCTGTATAAACGACGGTGCAGATCAACCCCAGACCCCTCAGGAGAACTAACGCTGTGAAGAGCGCTGTAGAAAACCTCACACCCACGCGGGTAAAGCTCAACGTTGAAGTTCCGCTTGAGGAACTGAAGCCGAGCATCGACGAGGCCTACAAGACCATCGCCACCCAGGTGCAGGTGCCGGGCTTCCGCAAGGGCAAGGTCCCCAACCAGCTCATCGATCAGCGCGTTGGCCGTGGCTACGTCCTGGAAACCGCCATCAATGACGGCCTCAACGGCTTCTACCAGGCAGCGGTACAGGAAACGGGCATCCGCCCGCTCAGCCGCCCCGAGGTGGAAATCAGCGAAGTGCCGGATCCCACGTCCAACGAGGGTCAGCTGGTCTTCAACGTCGAGCTGGACATCCGCCCTGAGATCGAGCTCCCGGACTACGCCGGCATCGAGGTCACCGTCGAGGCCGCAGAAGCCGGCGACGCCGACGTTGAGAAGGCACTTGATGAACTGCGCGGCCGCTTCGGCACGCTGAAGTCCGTTGACCGTCCCGCCGCCGAGAACGACTTCCTCACCATGGACCTGGTTGCCAAGGTTGACGGCGAAGAGGTTGATTCCGCCGCGGACCTGTCCTACCAGGTTGGCGCCGGCACCATGCTCGAAGGCATGGACGAGGCCGTTACCGGTCTGTCCACCGGTGAGTCCGCGACCTTCAACACCAAGCTCGCCGGCGGCGAGCATGCAGGGTCCGACGCCGAGGTCACCGTCACCGTCAAGGCCGTCAAGGAGCGCGAACTTCCGGAAGCCAACGACGATTTCGCCCAGCTTGCCAGCGAATTCGACACCATCGCTGAACTCCGCGAAGACCTCGCCAAGCGCGCCGCTGAATCCAAGGTGATGGAGCAGGGCGTTGAAGCCCGCGACAAGGTCCTCGAGAAGCTTCTGGAAATGATCGAGGTTCCGGTTCCGGAGTCAGTCGTCGAAGAGCAGCTCGAGCAGCACTTCAACTCCGAATCGGCCCACACGGCCGGCGAGGACCACGACACCGAAGAGCACCGTGCCGAGATCCGCGAGAACACGGAGCAGGCATTCAAGAACGAAATCATCCTTGACGCTGTTGCGGACAAGGAAGAGGTCGGAGTCAACCAGAACGAACTCATCGACTACATCGTGTCCATGGCCAGCCAGTACGGCATGGATCCGAACCAGTTCGCCCAGCTGATCGATCAGGGTGGCCAGGTTCCGATGATGGTTGGCGAAGTCCGCCGCCGCAAGGCACTTGCCAAGGTGCTGGAACTGGCTAAGGTCACCGACACCACCGGTGCCGAGGTGGACCTCAGCGCGTTCGTACGCCCGGAAGGCGAAGAAGAGGCAGCCGGCGCTGCTGATTCCGCCGATGAGGCCGCAGAAGAGACCACCGAGGACAAGGCCTAGCCTTTCCCCGCCCGGCATGTCCGGGCACAACGCGCCGCAGCCGTTTGGTTGCGGCGCTTTGTGCTTTAAGCCGCAGGCGGGTGCGGTGCTGCCGACGGTCCTCCAGCCGCGGCGGCCACCGTGCGCCGTCAGCGAACAGCGGACGTAACGGGAGCAAAAGCCGCGCTGGAGAGGTTAGTGTCCAAGGAGAGATAAACGGCGGAGACCGGTCCGGTGCACAGCGGGCCCGTTTACCGCCAGAGCGAGAGGTCACTCAGTATGGCAAATGCACCCAGCACACCCACTATGGCTACTGTGGACCCGGCCAGCCGGGATGACTACATCTACAACCGGCTGCTGAAGGAACGGATCATCTGGCTCGGCTCGGAAGTCCGGGACGACAACGCCAATGCAATCTGCTCCCAGCTCCTGCTCCTCTCCGCAGAGGATCCCGAAAAGGACATCTTCCTCTACATCAACTCTCCCGGTGGTTCGGTGACCGCCGGCATGGCGATCTACGACACGATGCAGTTCATCCCCAACGACGTCGTCACCGTGGCCACCGGCCTGGCTGCCTCGATGGGGCAGTTCCTCCTCTCTTCCGGCACCAAGGGGAAGCGCTACGCCACCCCGCACGCCCGCATCCTGATGCACCAGCCCTCCGGCGGCATCGGCGGCACCGCCTCTGACATCCGCATCCAGGCCGAGCTGATCCTGCACATGAAGCAGGTTATGGCCGAGCTGACGGCGGAGCAGACCGGCCAGAGCGTCGAAACCATCCTGAAGGATAACGACCGTGACAAGTGGTTCACCGCAGAAGAAGGCCTTGCATACGGCTTCTTCGACAAGATTTCGGCTCACGCCGGCGGCGTCACCGGCGGCGGCGGAACCAACCAGGACCAGGACGGCGAGCAGGAATAACCTGCCGCTTCAGTCCAGCGCACCTCAGACTTCAGGAGTAAAGCAATGAACCACAATTTTGGAACCCCGGGCAGCGTGGCCGCGCAGATGCCGTCCAGCCGCTATGTGCTGCCGCAGTTTGAAGAACGCACGCCTTACGGCTTCAAGCGCCAGGACCCGTACACCAAGCTCTTCGAGGACCGCATCATCTTCCTCGGCGTCCAGGTTGACGACGCGTCGGCGGACGATGTTATGGCCCAGCTGCTGGTTCTGGAATCCACGGATCCGGACCGGGACATCACCCTGTACATCAACTCACCCGGCGGATCGTTCACGGCCATGACGGCTATTTACGACACCATGCAGTACATCCGCCCGGAGATCCAGACCGTCTGCCTGGGTCAGGCCGCCAGCGCGGCCGCCGTCCTGCTCGCTGCCGGTACGCCTGGCAAGCGGCTGGCGCTTCCGAACGCACGCGTGCTCATCCACCAGCCGGCGCTTGGCGGCGGAGAGCGTGGACAGGCCTCAGACCTGGAGATCCAGGCCGCCGAGGTTATGCGCATGCGTACCTGGCTGGAAGACACCCTGGCCCTGCACTCGAACAAAACGTCCGAGGAAGTGAACCGGGACATCGAGCGGGACAAGATCCTCACCGCTGCCGGTGCCCTGGAATACGGACTGATCGACCAGGTGCTGGATTCGCGGAAGATCAAGACCCCGGCAATCAACAAGGGCTAATGAGGTTCCGCCGCTCCTTCGACCTCTCTGCCGGTCGGAGCAGCGGCACTCACCCCGGACTGCACCGCTTACCCCGGGCTGCACCACTTACCCCGGACTGCACTGAGGAAGCCCGTGGCGCGGAAAAACCGCACCACGGGCTTCCGGGTTGCTGAATACCTCATCCAAGTGTCCTAGAGTGGAACATGGTCGACTGGCACGCTTTTCCTTCCGGCACGTCATTCGTACGAGAACCGCTGATGAAGGACCATCTAAAGGGGACAGAATTATGGCTCGCATTGGTGAGAGCGCAGATCTGCTCAAGTGCTCTTTCTGCGGAAAGAGCCAGAAGCAGGTGCGCAAGCTCATCGCCGGCCCCGGCGTTTATATCTGCGATGAGTGCATCGAACTCTGTAACGAGATCATCGAGGAAGAGCTTTCCGAAGTCGCTGAGGGCGACTCCTTTGTTCTGCCCAAGCCCCGCGAGATTTTCGACTCGCTGCAGGAATACGTCATTGGCCAGGAACCGGCCAAACGTTCCCTCGCCGTCGCCGTGTACAACCACTACAAGCGCATCCAGTCCGGTCACGCCAGCCGCGGGCCCGGCAACCTTGCCGACACCGTAGGCACCGAAGATGTGGAAATCGGTAAATCGAACATCCTCCTGATCGGCCCGACCGGGTGCGGTAAGACCTATCTGGCCCAGACCCTGGCCCGCCGCCTGAACGTCCCGTTCGCCGTCGCCGATGCCACCGCGCTGACCGAAGCAGGCTACGTCGGCGAGGACGTGGAGAACATCCTGCTCAAGCTGATCCAGGCCGCAGACTACGACGTCAAGAAGGCTGAGCAGGGGATCATTTACATCGACGAGATCGACAAGATTTCGCGGAAGAGTGAAAACCCCTCCATCACCCGGGACGTTTCCGGTGAGGGCGTGCAGCAGGCGCTGCTGAAAATCTTGGAAGGAACCGTTGCTTCCGTTCCGCCGCAGGGCGGGCGCAAGCATCCGCATCAGGAGTTCATCCAGATCGATACAACGAATGTGCTCTTCATCGTTGCCGGTGCCTTCGCCGGCCTGGAGGAAATCATTGGTTCCCGTTCCGGGCGCAAGGGAATCGGCTTTGGCGCGCCGCTGAACGAAACCAGTAAGGGCACCGATTCCTACGCGGACGTTATGCCGGAAGACCTGCTGAAGTTCGGCCTCATCCCGGAATTCATTGGCCGGCTGCCCGTGATCACCACCGTCTCCAACCTGGACCGGGCCGCGTTGATCCGGATCCTCACGGAGCCCAAAAACTCCCTGGTCAAGCAGTTCCAAAAGATGTTCCAGCTGGACGGCATCGAACTGGCATTTGACCCTGAAGCGCTGGAAGCCATCGCGGACCAGGCACTCGAGCGGGGCACCGGAGCCCGTGGACTGCGCGCCATCCTCGAAGAGGTGCTCCTGCCCGTTATGTTCGATCTGCCCAGCCGTGAGGACATTGCCCGGGTTGTCATCAGCCGTGAAGCCGTGACCGAGAAGGCCGAACCTACCCTGATATCGCACGACGTGATTGTTAAACGGCGCAACAAGTCCGCCTAGCTCCGCCGCGCATCAAAGACCCTGTACGACCATTTCTAGGAGTGACCCCGTGCCTGAAAACACTGCCACAGCCGATTTCTGGTTCGATCCGACCTGCCCGTTTGCGTGGGTAACCTCCCGCTGGATGGGGGAGGTCGAGCTGGTGCGAGATGTTCGTACCAACTGGCATGTGATGAGCCTGGCCGTCCTCAACGAGGGACGCGACCTGCCCCCGGCTTACCGGGAACGCGTTGACCGTGCCTGGGGTCCAGTGCGCGTGATCACTGCGGCTGCGGAACTGCACGGCACGGAGTACATCAAGAAGCTCTACGACGCGATGGGCACCCGGATCCACGACCAGGGCATCACGGACTATCAGGAAGTGATTACCAAGTCCCTGGCCGAAGTGGACCTGCCCGCAGACCTGGCCTCGTTCGCTGACAGCGACCAGTACGATACCCAGCTCCGCGCCTCACATCAGGAAGCGATCGACAAGGTGGGCGACGACGTCGGAACCCCCGTGGTTGCGTTCAACGGCACCGCGTTCTTCGGCCCGGTCCTCACCCGCATCCCGCGCGGAGAGGAAGCAGGCAAGATGTTCGACGGAGCCCTGCTGCTGGCCTCCAACCCGCACTTCTTCGAAATCAAGCGCAGCCGGACTGAGGCGCCCGCCTTCGAATAATCGAAGGGCGGGCTGCCCGTCGCTGAACAGGAACAAGGGAGGGCCCGGGCCCTCCCTTGACTGTTTTTCTGCCTCCCTCACGGGGCCTGGCGGGTTCCCTCCCGGATGATCTCCGCCATCCGGGTGAAGCCCAAACGTTCTGCGTTCTCCAGCGCTGTCCGTCCCTGCGGGTCCCTGATATTTGGGTCGGCTCCGGCCGCCAGTAGCTGACCCAGGACATCCTGCTGGCGGGCGCCACCGTCGTTGAGCAGGATGGCTTCCTGCATGGCTGTCCAGCCCAGGTTGTTGACGTGGTTTACCGGCACACCGGCAGCGATGAGGATCCGCACAGTCTCGGTATGGCCGTGTTCACTGGCAGGAATCAGCGCGGTCCCGCCGTAGCGGTTGGTGCTGGTCACGTCTGCTCCGGCCGCGAGGGTCAGCTGCAGTACTTCGTTGAAGCCCTCCGCTCCGGCGTAAAGGAATGCTGAGTCCTGCAGGGAATCCTTGGCGTTAACGTCCGCGCCCGCGCTGATGAGCTCGGCGGACCGGGCGGCGTCGTTAGCCTTGGCCGCCAGGATGAGCTCCGCGTCCAGCGCGGCCTGCTGCTCGGGGGACAGAGCCGCCACGGACGGCGAAGCCGGCGGCGGTCCGGCTGGTGCTGGGGCGGGCGGCACGGGTTCGGTCGGCGCTGGTGAGGCCTCCGGTGTTGGTTCGGGTGCTGCGGATGCGTTTTCTTCCACTTCCTGCGTCCCGGCGGATCCCGGCTGCGATGAGCGAGGTTCCGGCGTGCCCTGGCTGCAGGCCGAAACCGCGATCAGTAACGTGAGCACGGCGCCGCAGCACAGGATGAACGTCCGGATGTTCCTGCTGAAGGACATAACGCTCCTACTTCTCGATGCTGTTCGCGCCGGCGGCAGCCCCGGCGATGGTTTCGGCTCCGGCTGCCGCGCAGGATTCATCCAGCATGCCATCCGGGGCACCTCCCACGCCTATTCCGGCAACGGAAACCCCGTCAACCTTCAACGGCACTCCGCCGGCCAGGAACAGCGTCCCTGGCAGGTCGGCGATGCCGGGACCGCTGCCGGTCACCCGCTGTGACAGCTCGCTGGTCGGTGCTCCGAAGGCGGCGGCCGTGTAGGCCTTCTGCTGGGCGGCTTCGATGGTGTGTTCAGCGGCGTTGTCCCCGCGGAGGAGGGCCTGCACCGTGCCGAAACGGTCAACCAGCGCCACAGTCACGAACGGCAGGTTGTCGCTCACGCACCTGCTTAGTGCTGCCTGAACCGCGGCTGCTGAGGCCGTGGCGGTGATGCGGTTCTGGGCAACCGTCGTCTCCGGAGCCGGCTGAATATCGACTACGGACACCGCTGCCGCCGCCATGGGTGCTGAGCCCGTGCCGGCGGCCGTGACAGGGGTGTCCACCGCGTTCACTGCCGCCGTCAGTGCTCCAGTCAGCAACAACGCCCCGGCGACGGCGGTGGTGGTGATCTTGGCTGATTTGTTCACGGGTTCTCCTTCAGAGGCTGTGCCGCCCGCAGCGGAATCGCCCGGGCTCTGGTTCCATAATTCCCGGCGGCGGAGCGGGGGACATCGGGCCTTAGCCTGCCGTTGCCTCCGCCAAACAGCCGGCCATGTCAGCCAAAAGGCTGAGGAAGGTCCGGCAGTGTGGGCAATAGGATGAAAAAGAGCACTTCGTCCACCGGAACCGGAACCTATGCCTTCGTCTACAGCCGCCCCGCGGCAGCCCGCAGCTGCCACCTCCATCCCCGGAACCGGTACCCTCGGCCGGATCGACGCCGTCGTGCATCTGGGGTTTGCCGTGCTGCTGGTGGCGTCCGCGGTCCGTTATGTGATGCGGCACAGCCCGGCAGACAATGTGGGGGTGCTGGTGCTTGCCGCGGCTGCCTGCGGGCTCTATGCCCTGATCGCGGTGCTGGCACGGCGGCGCCGGCCGTGGGCCCTCTGGCTGTTTGTCCTGGTGGGACTCTGGGCGCTGCTGGTGGTGGCGGCCCCGAGCTTCACCTGGGGTTCCTTCGCGGTATTCTTCCTGTGCCGAACGGCTTTTACCGGATGGGTCTCCTATGTCACCGGCGGTGCGACGGCGGCAGCAACGGCCGCCGGACTGTTCCGGCTCAGCGGCGGCAGTGACGTTGCCATGCTCCTGGGTCCGCTGGTGGTGGGCGTTATGCTGACGCTCATCTACGACCGCATTGAGCACGACGCCGCCGAGCAGCGCCGGCTGCACGCGGCAGTCTCCCAGGCGCAGGCCAGGCTTGCCGCCACGGAGCGCCGGGCCGGGAGCATTGAAGAACGTGCACGGGTGTCACGCGAAATCCACGATACGGTGACGCAGGGCCTGGCGAGCAGCCTCCTGCTTCTTGAAGCCGCCCACCGGTCCTGGCCCGAGCCGGCGGCCCGCGCAGAGGTGCGCAGCGCCAGCGACATGCTGCGCCAAAACCTTGCCGACACCCGCAGCCTGGTCCATGAACTCGCGTCCCCCGGGCTGGAGAGTGCGTCCCTTTCGGACGCCCTGCACAAAGCAGCTTCGCAGTATGTGCCATCGGTCCGGCTGTGTGTCACCGGTGAACCCCGGGAGGTTGCTGCCGACGTCCGGCACACCCTGCTGCGGATGGTGCAAAGTGCCGCTGCCAATACTGCGCTGCATGCCTCCGCGGCCAGCGCCACGCTCACCCTGGGGTTCCTGCCCGAAACCGTCACGCTCGATTTCCATGACGACGGCGCGGGCTTCGATCCGGAGTCGGTGCCGCCTCCGTCCGACGCCGGAGGTTACGGACTGCGGGCAATGCGGCAGCGGGTGGAACAGCTGGGCGGCGACTTTTCGCTGGAAAGCAGTCCGGGGGCGGGAACCGTCGTCGCTGCTGCCCTTCCCTCCGGGATCACTCGATGAACCCGATTACCGTGCTGCTTGTGGATGATCATCTGGTGGTCCGCAGCGGCCTGACGGCGCTGCTGGCAACGCAGCCTGACCTGAAAGTGGTGGCCGGGGCTGCAACGGGGGAGGAAGCCCTTGCTCAGGTGGAAAAGCACTCCCCTGCGGTGGTCATCATGGACCTCGCAATGGGTGCCGGAATGGACGGAATCGAAGCCATCCGGCAACTGCGCCGGCGCAACAGTGCCCAGGCAATTATTGTCTTCACCACGTATGACTCCGATGCCGACATTGTCCGTGCCGTGGACGCCGGAGCCATGGGCTACCTGCTCAAGGACGCCTCACCTGAAGAGATTTTTGCGGCCGTGAGGGGTGCTGTGCAGGGCCGGAGCATCATGAGCCCACCGGTGGCTTCGCGGCTGTTCCAGCAGCTGCGCAACCCGGAAGCGGTGCTGACCCCGCGCGAGGCAGAACTGCTGAGTCTGCTCACCGAGGGGCTCAGTAACCGGGACCTGGGCCGGCGCCTGTCCATCTCCGAAGCCACCGTGAAGACGCACCTGGCGCACATTTACGCGAAACTGGGGGTCGAGACCCGGGCAGCAGCGATCTCCACCGCCATCCGCCGGGAGGGCATGCGCTGACCTCCCTCCCGGCGGACTGTGTCCGGAGCCCTGCCCCGCGGCGTTGTACTGGCTAGTTGTACTGCCTAAGGGGCGGCTTAGCCGGCGAGGGCTGCCAGCGCCGGGTAGGAGGACTGCGCGCCCGGCAGCGTCGCAGCCAGCGCCCCGGCCCGGGCGGCAAACCCGGCCGCGGCGGGCAGGGAGTCGCCGGCCGCGAGCCGGGCGGCGGTCGCCGCCGTGAACGCATCGCCGCAGCCGGTGGTGTCCACCGCGGTCACCCGGGTGGGGGCAACCGGCACGATGCGGTCTTCACCGGAAGCCGTGCCGTCCAGGACAACGGCGCCGTCCCCGCCCAGGGTGATGACAGCGCGGTCAATGCCCAGGCGCGCAAAAGCCCCGATGACCGCCTCCCAATCAGCGGCAGGATCGGCCACGCCGCTGACCTGCGCGGCTTCATGTGCATTGACCAGGAGCACATCGGTGAGCGCCAGCAGCGCGGCCGGGACCTCACGGTACGGCGAGAGGTTCAGCAGCACGGTGGCGCCGGCGTCGTGCCCTGCCTGTGCCGCGGCAGCCACTGTCTCCAGCGGAACTTCCAGGCTCAGACAGAGCACGGCTGCGTCGTCGAACAGGTCAGCCGGAAGGTCGCTGCCGCGGAGCGTTCCGTTGGCTCCGGGGGAAACAATGATGGTGTTTTCCCCGGCAGCATCCACCACGATCATGGCCGTGCCCGTTGCGGTGTCCGCACGGCGCAGCACGCGGGAGGCGTCCACGCCGGCGTCGGCCGCCGCCTTGAGCAACAGATCCCCGTGTCCATCGGCCCCGACAGCCCCGAAGAGCCGTACGCCGGCGCCCAGGATGGCGGCTGCGGCCGCCTGATTCGCGCTCTTGCCGCCGGGGACAATAACCAGTTCCGAGCCATTGAGCGTCTCCCCGGGGGAGGGGAAACGCTCGGTGCGGACCGTCAGGTCAGCGTTCAGTGAGCCGACAACTACAACTTTTCCGGCGGACATGCGCAGGACTCTCCTTTGTGGGGGGATCAGCGGGTGGCGGTGGCGGTTTCGGCGTCTACTTCAGCGTCGACCGGCTTGGGAATCAGGAAGGACGCAGCCAGAGCCAGTCCCAGGATGACCAGACCGGTAATGATACCGCCGTAATAACCCTCGGTGCCGGAGCCATCCGCCGCGGTGGTGGCGGTTTTGACCGCATAGATCACCGCGAAGCTCAGGCCGGCACCCAGGTTGAACGCGCCCGCGTTCAGGCCCGGAAGGAACCCGGGGTTCTCCTTGGGGGAGAGCACAATTCCCAGGCCGTTGAGCATGATGTTGCCGATGCCGGCGTAGGTGATGCCGATCAGGACGGACACGCCCAGCAGTCCGAGCCGGGAGTCGCTGCCCACCACCAGCAGCATCAGTGCCAGCGCAATCACGGAGCCGATCATGCCGATCCGGAGCACCTTGCCGTACCCCCAGGTGGCGGCGAGGCGCCCGGCAATCGGTCCCATCACCAGGCCGGCGATGGCATACGGAGTGAGGGTCCACCAGGCGGACTCTTCGGCGCCCAGGCCAAAACCGATGACGCCGTCCTGCGCCAGTGCCGGAATGATGCCGTTCATCACGGCAAACACACCGGTCATGGTCAGGAGCGTGGTCAGCAGCAGTGACCAAGTGGAGCGCTGCTTCAGCAGGTGAGTGGCCACGAGCGGATGGTCACTGCGGTTTTCCACCTTCCAGAACACCGCAAAAGCGATGACGGCGATGATAATGAGTCCGATGACCAGCGGCCAGTTGGCGTCCGCGAGTTTGCCGGCCTCGTTGAAAGCGGTGAGCAGGGTACCCACCGAGATAACCAGGGGAAGCACACCCACCCAGTCCATCTTTTCCTTCTTCTCCGCGGTGGACTCCGGGGCCAGCGCAAGCAGCAGGACCGAGGCGATGGCCCCCACAACAGCCATGGCCCAGAAGACCGAGGCGAAGCCGTGGTTCTGCGCCAGGTAACCTCCGGCGAGGGCATCGACGCCGGCGATGCCGCCGTTGACGGCGGTGATAACGCCCATCAGGGTGCCGTAGAGCTTGGGTTCGCGGATTTCCACGCGCAGCATGATCAGGGCCAGCGGAACCACCGGACCTGACACGCCCTGGATCAGGCGGGCAATAAAGAGCACTTCAATGCTCGGCGCCAGCGCCGCAACCACGGAACCGATGGTCAGGATCACCAGCATGCCGCCGAGGACCTTCTTGCGGCCAATGATGTCGCCGAGCCGCGGCAGGAACAGGGAGAACAGCGCCGCGGACGTGAAGAACGCCGTCTGGCTCAAGCCGACTGCCGCCGACGTCGTGTTCAGCTCTTCCTCGATGGTGACCAGGGCAGGGGAGAGCATGGAAGCGTTTAACTGGAAAGCCACACAGGCTGCCAGCAGTGCTGTCATCAGCACCCCTACGTTGACGCGGCGCTGGGAAGTTACGCTCACAGGTCCACCTCGCCAATCCGCTCCAGGGCGTCCACAACCAGGTCCCAGAACTTCTGCTGATCCAGTGTGACGGCCACGGAGGTTGTGCAGTCAGCGGGCGCCGGCGCACGGAAGTCTGCCACCGTCATGCCCAGGGTCAGGGTGCCGGTCAGCTCCACGTCCAGCGGAACCCGCTGGGTGGTCATCACTGAAGGATCAATCACGTAGGCAACGGCGCACGGGTCATGGACCGGCGGGAAGTCGAAGCCCTGCGCGTCCTTGTACGTCTGGCCGAAGAACTCCAGCAGCTCGCCGACGAACTTGGCCGGCTTGGTGCCGACGGCGGCGATGCGGGCGGCCACCTCGTCAGTGGCCAGTGCCTGGTGTGTGAGGTCCAGGCCGACCATGGTCAGCGGCCACTTCTCGTTGAAGACAATGTGTGCGGCTTCGGGATCGATCTTGATGTTGAACTCTGCCACAGCGGACCAGTTACCCACGTGGTATCCGCCGCCCATCAGGACAACTTCCTTCACGCGTTCGGCGATGCGGGGTTCCTTGCGCACGGCCAGCGCGATGTTGGTCAGCCCGCCGGTGGGGACCAGGGTGACGGTGCCCGGTTCATGCGCCATGACCGTGTCAATAATCAGGTCCACGGCGTGACGGGGATCCAGCTCGATGGCGGGCTCCGGCAGTTCAGGGCCGTCCATGCCTGATTCGCCGTGAATGTCCGGAGCGTTTTCGATGGTCCGCACCAGCGGACGGTCACAGCCGGCGGCGAACGGCACACCTGTGATATTTGCGACACGGGCAATTGCCAGCGCGTTGCGGGTTACCTTTGCCAGGGTCTGGTTTCCGACGACGGTGGTCACCGCCAGAAGATCGATCTCCGGGCTGCCGTGTGCCAGCAGCAGGGCGACCGCATCATCATGGCCGGGGTCGCAGTCCAGGATGATTTTGGTGGGCATAACTTCTCCGCTTCGTTGAGGTTCCAGCTGGGGGACCCGTAGGCCCCGTGGTGCAGTGCCCCGTCCTGGCGTCCGGTTCCGGGCCGCAGCGGTGCGGTACAGGCCGGGCCACGGCGGAGTGCAGCACGCGGCGGAACGGGATCAGGCCGGAGCCGGAAGACAGTTCGGAGGGCGGCACTGGCCCCTGGCGGGGCGGGCACTGTCTTAAAGATAGCGACGTTTCTTACGCCGGATTTCACCCTGCTGTCCGGACGGTCCGGGTCGATTTGTCACCGGCACGGGGGAGGCTTAACCTGTCCGCTGCAGCTTGCCGGGCCGGTGTCACGTGCCTGGCCCGCACCGGTTCCGTGGCCGGCGCCTGTCCCGTGTGCCGGGCCCGGCGCTGGTTCCATCTGTCCGGACCCATCTGTCCGATTCCAGGTGCGGCAGACAGCAAAGCCCCCGACTGGATCCATCGATCCTGCCGGGGGCTGCGCTGGTGTGGCTAGTTCACTGCTATTCCGCGGGAGCCAGCTCTACGCCGCTCACGGTGAGTTCGCCGTCGGCGGCCACCAGATCCAGGTTGCGGACGTTGCCGGCCGCCAGCAGATCCGGGAGGCCGGCACGGAGGCGTTCCACCTGCGCTGCGGGAGCGCTCACCGTGGCGGTGAGCACCTCGGTGCGCTGCTTGACCTTGGCTTCGGACTTGGCCTTGCGGATGCCGCCCAGTGCCTGGGCAACGGTTCCAAGAATGGCCGCATCGGCGCCGGCTGCGCTGCCGCCCAGGCCGTCAGCCGAAGGCCACGCGGCGCGGTGCACGGAACCTGCACGCCACCAGCTCCAGACCTCTTCGGTGGCGAAGGGCAGGAACGGTGCGAACAGGCGAAGCAGGGAATCCAGGGTCGTCGCCAGCGTTGCCAGGACGGAATCCTTTTCGGCGTCCCCTGCCGCTCCATAGGCGCGGTCCTTGATCAGCTCCACGTAATCGTCCGTGAAGGACCAGAAGAAGGACTCGGTGATCTGCAGGGCCCGGGCGTAGTCGTAGCTCTCGAACGCCTTGGTGGCGTTGTTGATGACGTCCACCAGCTGGATCAGCAGTGACTTGTCCAGCGGGTTCGTGATCACGGCACTGTCACCGGTGACCACGTTGGCTTCCGTGGCGCCCAGGTTCAGGACGAACTTCGAGGCGTTGAGCAGCTTGATGGCCAGGCGGCGGCCGATCTTCATCTGCGCGATCTCGTAGGCCGTGTCAGCACCCAGCTTGGCGGACGCTGCCCAGTAGCGGACGGCGTCGGACCCGTAGTCGTTGAGCACGTCGGTGGGAACCACCACGTTGCCCTTGGACTTGGACATCTTCTTGCGGTCCGGGTCCAGGATCCAGCCGGAGATTGCGGCATGCTTCCACGGAGCGGCGTGCTGCAGGGCATCTGCGCGGACCACTGAGGAGAACAGCCAGGTCCGGATGATGTCATGGCCCTGCGGGCGCAGGTCGAACGGGAAGACCTTGGAGAACAGGTCCTCATCCACGCCCCAGCCGCCCACGATCTGCGGGGTCAGGGAAGAGGTGGCCCAGGTGTCCAGCACATCGGCGTCACCGATAAAGCCGCCGGGCTGGTTGCGCTGGGACTCCTCATAGCCCGGTGCCGGTTCCGCTGCCGGATCAGCCGGCAGGGACTCGAAGGAGGGCAGGATCGGGTTGTCATAGTCCGGGTTGCCGGAGGCATCCAGCGGGTACCAGACGGGGACGGGCACACCGAAGAAGCGCTGGCGGGAAACCAGCCAGTCGCCGTTCAGGCCCTCAATCCAGTTTTCGTAGCGGGAGCGCATAAACGCCGGATGGAAGTCGATTTCCTTGCCGCGGGCGATCAGGGCCTCCCGGCGGTCGGCGTCGCGTCCGCCGTTGCGGATGTACCACTGGCGGCTGGTGACGACCTCAAGGGGCTTGTCGCCCTTTTCGAAGAAGTTCACCGGGTGGGTGATCGGCTTCGGCTCGCCGTCCAGGTCGCCGCTGCTGCGCAGCATCTCAACCACGGCTTCCTTGGCGCTGAAGACGGTCTTCCCGGCGATGGCGGCGTAGTTCTCCTTGGCCGCCGGCGTGGCGATCCACTCCGGGGTGTCGGCCAGGATGCGGCCGTCACGGCCGATCACGGCGCGGGTCGGCAGGTTCAATTCACGCCACCAGGTGACGTCGGTGAGGTCGCCGAACGTGCAGATCATGGCGATGCCCGAGCCCTTGTCGGGCTTCGCCAGCGGGTGCGCCTTGACCTCGACCTCGACGTCGAACAGCGGGGACTTCACCGTGGTGCCGAACAGGCGCTGGTAACGCTCGTCGTCGGGGTGGGCTACGAGAGCCACGCAGGCCGGGAGCAGCTCCGGGCGGGTGGTTTCGATCAGGACCTTCTCGCCGTCCGGGGCGTGGAAGCTGATCCGGTGGTACGCGCCGGGCTGCTCGCGGTCCTCAAGCTCGGCCTGAGCGACGGCGGTGCGGAAGGTGACGTCCCAAAGGGTCGGGGCTTCGGCCATGTAGGCGTCGCCGGCCTGCAGGTTCTCCAGGAACGCGCGCTGGCTGACGGCGCGGGAGTGGTCGTCGATGGTCCGGTACGTCCGGTTCCAGTCCACGGACAGGCCCAGGGTGGAGAAGAGGTTCTCGAAGACCTTCTCGTCCTCCACGGCCAGCTCTTCGCACAGTTCGATGAAGTTGCGGCGCGAGACGACGTCGAAGTCGCGCTGGTTCTTCGGTGCGGTGGCCGGCGGGCGGTAGTCCGGATCGTACGGCTTGGTCGGGTCGCAGCGGACACCGTAGTAGTTCTGCACGCGCCGCTCGGTGGGCAGGCCGTTGTCATCCCAGCCCATCGGGTAGAAGACGTTCTTGCCCTTCATCCGCTGGTAGCGGGCCAGGACATCGGTCTGCGTGTAGGAGAACATGTGTCCCACGTGCAGCGAGCCGGACGCCGTCGGCGGGGGAGTGTCGATCGAGTAGACCTCGTCCCGGACGGTGTCCGGGTTGAAGGCGTAGGTTCCCTCTTCACGCCAGCGGCGGCTCAGGGACTCTTCCAGCCCTTCCAGGGCGGGCTTGTCAGGAACGGAAACGGTGACGGGTGCGGGCGTGTCTGTGCCCGGGGTATTTTCAGCCATGGTGCCTATTGTCCCATGTGCGGCCCTGCACGCGGCATCTGTGTCAGCGGCCGTGAACTGCCTTTCCGTCCCGTGCCCGGCTACCACCCGGTGTATGGCCGAAGGCAGTTCGAATGTCCGGATCCGGCGGGTCTCTGCGGAGCCCGACGCCGGCTGCCGGGTTTTGGTGGACCGGCTCTGGCCCCGCGGAGTCTCCAAACGGGCGCACCTCGACGAGTGGCTCAAGGGTGCGGCTTCCGGCACAGGCTGCGCCGGTGGTCCGGGCACCGGTGCAACCTAGTGTTGGGACGGGTTTGCTGAGTGGTATCTGCAGGAACTGGGGCACCGCTGGTTGGGTCCTCTACTGCGCAGTGCCGGTCCCGCCGGCCGGGCCGGGTGTGCATGCAGTCCTCCACCGGGCGGCGGGGGCAGCGGAGACATCGGAGTTATTCACAAACTGGACCCGCCCCGGCACAGGCTCTCAGGGCTGACCAAAAGTGTTCCTTATGGACCGAGTCGAGGCGTTTGTCCGTGCGCATCACGGCGTCATCCGACATAAAGTCTTCGCCGCAAATGGTTTTAAGCGTGCCGAGATCCAGCGGGCGGTGCACTTGGGTGTTATCCGCCATGTCGGCCGGGGAACGTATGCAGTAGAGGGCGCGCCAGAGGAGTTACTGGCTGCGGCTCGGATGGGTGTCTCGCTGACCTGCGCGTCTGCGGCGTACGTCCTTGGGTGGTGGG
This sequence comes from Arthrobacter gallicola, assembly GCF_014836775.1. Taxonomy (GTDB): domain Bacteria; phylum Actinomycetota; class Actinomycetes; order Actinomycetales; family Micrococcaceae; genus Arthrobacter_B; species Arthrobacter_B gallicola. The sequence goes on along the minus strand of NZ_JACSQD010000001.1, from coordinate 783,303 downwards.
TCTTGGAACGCCCGGACAGAATTCACGTCTGCATCGATGCCGGGAGGGCCGTCCCCGGCGTGGTGGCCCACCGGGGGCCAAGGCTCGCCGTTCGCCTCATTGCTCCCCGGCAACAGGTGGTAGTTGCAGCTATTCGATGTCTGCCGCCTATCCAGGCACTGGTTATTGCGGAGTCGGCCCTCGCCAGGAACCAGGTGCGTTTGGGTGAACTGAGAGAGGCTTTCCACGGGCCCAAGGATTGGAAGATCAGGGGTCTGCTGGAACAGGTAAGGGGAAATGCGTCCTCGCCGCTGGAAGTCTGCGCTGAATACTGGTTACGGACAACTGGTCTCACAGCTGAGTCTGAGGTATTCCTGCCGGGCATCGGCCGTGTGGACTTCCTGGTTGAGGGTCGTCTGATCCTGGAAATCGACGGCTACAGCTTTCACAGCAGCCGTGAACACTACCGCCGTGACCGTAGACGCTGGAACGCGGCGACATCGTCAGGATATGAGACCCTGCGGGTGACAGCGGAGTTGGTGCTTTACCAGCCGGAGCAATTCCTGCAACTGGTCCGGGCGGCCCTCAGGGCAGGAGACCCGAGGTAAGCGCGTGTCGTGTGACTGCACCGGAGGCGACTCAGGGTGGCAGGACTCCAGAGAGTGGCGGGAATGCCGGCCGCTCTCTGGAGTCCGTCATCCGTCCTAAAGGTTGTGGTTTTGCTGGGGTTTGGGGTTGCCTTCAGCATGCCGGGCGACACGGGTTCCCACTGTTTGTTATCTGGAGTGGCGGGTGTGACCTCATCTGTCACAGAAGGCTACATAGAGTGGGAACGCGTGTCGGGGCAGGGGCATGGGCGTGAACGTGGGTGCGGACGTGGACCGTCCTGAAGTCCTGCCCGCCGCCGCCCCGGCGCCGCCTCAGCTCGTGCCGCCCGCCGGCGCCCCAGCCCACCCCGTCCAGCTCGTGCCGCCCGCCGTCGCCCCAGCCCACCCCCGTCCAGCTCGCGCAGCCCGCCGCCTCGCCCCCGGCGCCCTCACCCCCAACCAACAACCAGACGCCGGACGCAACACCACGACTCCGGGTTCAGGCCAGGAAAAGCCGAACGGATAGTCTGACGCCATGACGAAAAAGCGCGTGGTCGTGACCGGAGCCAGCTCGGGAATTGGTGCAGCGGCGGTGCGTGCCCTGAAGAAAAGTGGATGGGACGTGGTCGCGGTGGCCCGGCGGGAAGATCGGCTTCGGGAACTGGCGGAAGAGACCGGCGCCGAAACCATAACCTGTGACATCACGGACAAAGCCTCCGTGGACGCCATGGCGCAGAAGGTCCTGGCCGGTGGGGGAGTGGATGCCCTGGTAAACAACGCCGGAGGCGCGTTCGGCATGGACTCCGTGGGCAGGGGCAACCCCGAAGACTGGACCCGCATGTACAACGTCAACGTGCTGGGCACGCTCTACGTGACCCAGGCGTTCCTGCCCTCGCTCCGGGAAAACGGCCACGGCTCGATCCTGATGCTCACCTCCACCGCCGCGCTCGCCGCCTACGAAGGGGGAGCCGGGTACTGCGCCGCGAAGGCCGGTGAAGAAGCCATGACCCAGGCGCTGCGCCTCGAAGAAGCTGAGAACAATGTGCGGGTCATCGAGATCCTGCCGGGCATGGTGAAGACGGAAGAGTTCGCCGTAAACCGCCTCGGCGACGGCGCGGCTGCCGCAAAGATCTACGCGGGAGTCGAAAAACCGCTCACGGCAGAGGACGTCGCCGATGTAATGGCCTACGCCCTCAATGCCCCGCACCACGTCAACCTGGACCAGGTGGTCATCCGTCCCGTCGCCCAGGCGGCACAGCACAAGGTGATCCGCCGCTAGCGGAACGCGCCGGCCCGCGCCACCACCCGCCGCCACTCAGCCCGCACCACCCACCCACCCCCACGCCCCCCGCCCCGTGCCGGCTTCGACATCCGGCCCGGGGGTGGCCTAAACTGGCCCAAGCAGCTTAGACCCGGCTATCACCGGCGAGCTTCCGGAAGAAAAGTGCCGCCGGCCGTACGGACAGGGCGGCACCCAGTAGAACCGGACGGGTAAGCCCGTCACAGCAGTCAACGAGCGGCAGCTGTCGCGCGCACCAGCAGTCTCAGGGCGCACGACGGCGGCAAGCGAGGTGGTACCGCGGTTTCCTCCGGCGTCAGCCGGGCTGGAGGCTCGCCCTCGCATCCTGTATTACACGAGCCAGATTCACTTGCCGCTACCAGGATGACGAATATGCCACAGATCTACCCCAAGGCCTCCACCGGCGATGCCGCCGAAGCTGCAGCATCCTCACCGAAGTTTCCGGAACTCGAAGAACGGGTTCTGAAGTACTGGGAGAAGGACGGCACTTTCCAGGCCTCCATTGACGCCCGCCCCGCCGGGCAGGACGGCTCCAACGAGTTCGTCTTCTACGACGGCCCGCCCTTCGCCAACGGCCTGCCGCACTACGGGCATCTGCTCACCGGCTATGTCAAAGACCTGGTGGCCCGCTACCAGACCCAGCGCGGACACCGCGTGGAGCGCCGCTTCGGCTGGGATACCCACGGCCTGCCCGCCGAGCTCGAAGCCATGAAGCAGCTGGGCATGAGCGACAAGGTCCAGATCGAGAAGATGGGCATCGACAAGTTCAACGATGCCTGCCGCGCCTCGGTCATGAAGTACGCCGGCGAATGGCAGGACTACGTCACCCGCCAGGCCCGCTGGGTGGACTTCGAGAACGACTACAAGACGCTCAACGTCGAGTACATGGAATCGGTCATCTGGGCCTTCAAGACCCTGCACGAGAAGGGCCTGACCTACAGCGGCTTCCGGGTGCTCCCGTACTGCTGGAAGGACGAGACCCCGCTCTCCAACCACGAACTGCGCATGGACGACGACGTCTACAAGATGCGCCAGGACCAGACCGTCACCGTGACGTTCCCGATCATCGCCGGAGACAACACGCTCTCCGCGGAGCTTGAGGGCGTCAAGGCCATCGCCTGGACCACCACGCCCTGGACCCTGCCCACCAACCTGGCCCTCGCCGTCGGGCCGGACGTGCGCTACGCCGTCGTGCCCGCCGGCCCCAACGGCACCGCAGCAGGGGAGGGCCGCTTCCTCCTCGCCGAGGACCTGGTTGCCTCCTACGCCAAGGACCTGGGGTACGACGACGCCGACTCGGCACGTGCCGCCGTCACCTCCGTGCACACGGGCAAGGAACTTGAAGGCCTGCGTTACGAGCCGCTGTGGAACTACTACGCCGACGCCGAGAAGTGGGGCACGGAGAACGCCTGGCGGATCGTCGTGGCGGACTATGTGACCACCACCGACGGCACCGGCATCGTCCACCAGGCTCCCGCCTACGGCGAGGACGACCAGAAGATCTGTGAAGCCAACGGCATCCCGGTGATCCTTTCCGTGGACGAGGGCGGCAAGTTCCTGCCCATGTTCGGTGAGGGCCCGCTGTCCGAGATCGCCGGCCTGCAGGTCTTCGACGCCAACAAGCCCATCACCCGCGAGCTCAAGGCCGAGGGCCGGCTGCTGCGCCAGGCCAGCTACGAGCACAGCTACCCGCACTGCTGGCGCTGCCGGAACCCGCTGATCTACAAGGCGGTTTCCTCCTGGTTCGTGGAGGTCACCAAGATCAAGGACCGCATGGTCGAACTCAACCAGGAAATCAACTGGATCCCGGAGAACGTCAAGGACGGCCAGTTCGGCAAGTGGCTGGAAAACGCCCGTGACTGGTCAATCAGCCGCAACCGGTACTGGGGCAGCCCGATCCCGGTGTGGGTGTCGGACGACCCCAATTACCCGCGCACTGACGTCTACGGTTCGCTCGCGGAAATGGAAGCGGACTTCGGCCGCCTGCCCCTGAACAAGGAAGGCAAGCCGGACCTGCACCGCCCGTTCATCGACGAGCTCACCCGGCCGAACCCGGACGACCCCCGCACCCCGGAAGAGGGCCAGTCCACCATGCGCCGCGTGGAGGACGTCCTGGATGTCTGGTTCGACTCCGGTTCCATGCCGTACGCCCAGGTGCACTACCCGCATGAGAACGCTGACTGGTTCGAGCACCACAACCCGGGCGACTTCATTGTGGAGTACATCGGCCAGACCCGCGGCTGGTTCTACACACTGCACGTGCTGGCCACGGCGCTCTTTGACCGGCCGGCGTTCCGCAACGTCATCAGCCACGGGATCGTCCTGGGTTCCGACGGACAGAAGATGTCCAAGTCGCTGCAGAACTACCCGAATGTTTCCGAGGTCCTGGACCGTGACGGTTCCGACGCCATGCGCTGGTTCCTGATGGCTTCCCCCATCCTGCGCGGCGGCAACCTGATCGTCACCGAGCAGGGCATCCGCGACGGCGTCCGGCAGGTCATCCTGCCGCTCTGGAACGTCTGGCACTTCTTCACCCTCTACACCAACGCCGCCAACAACGGCGCCGGCTACGAGGCGACGCTGCGCCACGAATCCACCGAGCCGCTGGACCAGTACATGCTGGCCGCCACCGGGGACCTGATCCGGAACATGACGACGGCGCTGGATACCTATGACGTGTCCGTCGCCTGCGAGATGCTGCGGGCGTACATGGACACGCTGACCAACTGGTACGTCCGCCGCAGCCGCACGCGCTTCTTTGACGAAGACACCCAGGCCTTCGACGTGCTCTACACCTGCCTGGAGAGCGTCTGCCGGGTGGCAGCTCCGCTGCTGCCGCTGGTCTCGGAGGAGATCTGGCGCGGCCTGACCGGCGGGCGCTCCGTGCACCTGACCGACTGGCCCGAGGCCGGAGCCTTCCCGCGGGATGCGGACCTGGTGGCCCGCATGGACCTCACCCGCAAGATCGCCTCCGTCGGCTCCTCGCTGCGCAAGGGTGCCAACCTCCGGGTCCGCCTGCCGCTTTCCGGTATGACAGTGGTGGCTCCGGACGCGGAAAAGCTGGAAGGGCACTTCGCGGGCATCATCGCCGACGAATTGAACCTGAAGTCCGTCCGGCTGATCGACGCCGGTGCTGCAGATCCAGCCGAGTTCGGCATCACGCAGAAGCTGGTCGTCAACGCCCGGGCCGCCGGCCCGCGCCTGGGCAAGAATGTGCAGACGGCCATCAAGGCGGCTAAGTCCGGTGACTGGTCAGTGGCCGACGACGGCGCCGTCACCGCCGGAGGCCTGGGGCTGGAACCGCACGAATACACCCTGGAAACCGTGGTGGAGTCCGGCGACGGCGAATCCTCCAAGGCTGTGGCCGTCCTGCCGGGCGGCGGTTTCCTGGTCCTGAACACCGAAGTCACCCCGGAACTGGCAGCGGAGGGCACCGCACGCGATGCCATCCGTGCGATCCAGCAGGCCCGCCGCGACGCAGACCTGCATATCAGCGACCGCATCCGGACCACGGTCTCCACCGGGGCTGAGGAAGCTGCTGCACTGGAAGCCAACGCGGACCTGGTCAAGGCTGAAACCCTCACCGATGACCTGACTGTCACCGTTGCCGCCGGCACAGAAAACGCCGAGGCATTTGCCGTAGCCGTGGAGAAAATCTGATGAACAACGAAGACAGCCCTTCAGGGTCCATTGACGACTTCTCGGTGGAGAGTGTCTACGCGGAACTGCTCAGCCGGGCACCGGAAAACAAGATGGAGCCGCGCATGGCTCCGCTGTTCCGGGCCATGGAACTCCTGGGTGAGCCGAACAAGGCCTTCCCGATCATCCACATCACCGGAACCAACGGCAAAACGTCGACGGCGCGGCTGATCGAGGGCGGTCTGCAGGCCTACGGGCTGCGTACCGGCCGCTACACCAGCCCGCACCTGAGCAAAGTCACCGAACGCATCAGCATTGACGGCGAACCGGTAACGGACGAGACCTTTGTTCGGATCTGGGATGAAATCCACCCGTACCTGGAGATGGTCGACGCCGAACTGGACGCCGCGGGGGAGCCCCGGCTGACGTACTTCGAGTGCGTGACCATCCTGGCGTTCGCCGTCTTCGCCGACGAACCCGTGGACGTGGCCGTGATTGAAGTTGGCCTCGGCGGAATTACCGATGCCACGAACGTGGGCGACGGCCAGGTCTCGGTGATCACTCCCATTTCCCTGGACCACACCGAGCTGCTGGGCGACGACGTCGCCGACATCGCGCTGGAGAAGGCCGGGATCATCAAGGAAAACGGTTTCCTGATCAGCGCCGCACAGCCCGTGGAGGCCGCCCAGGTGCTCCTGGAGAAAGCCCACGAGGCCGGTGTTCCCTTCCGGTTTGAGGGGGTGGAATTCGGCATCGAGTCCCGCACCATGGCCGTGGGCGGGCAGATGGTGACCGTCAACGGTCTCGCCGGCCGCTACGAGGACCTGCTGGTGCCGCTGCACGGGGCACATCAGGCAGAGAATGCTGCCCTCGCCGTCGCCGCCCTGGAAGCTTTCATCGGGGGCGGCACCAAGGAGCTGGACGTGGAACTGCTCCGCACCGGCTTCCAGACGGTGACCTCTCCCGGCCGGCTTGAGGTGGTCCGTACGGCTCCGACCATCATTGTCGACGCCGCGCACAACCCCGCCGGGGCAAAGGCCAGTGCGCAGGCAGTGCTGGAAGCCTTCAACCTCTCATCGCTGGTCATCGTGGCCGGGATCCTGGCGGAGAAGGACGCCGTCGGTATCCTCACTGAGCTTCAGGAAACGCTTGGCGACATTGTCTCGGGTATCTGCCTGACGCAGTCCAGTTCACCGCGCGCCATCCCGGCCGAAGAGCTCGTCCAGGATGCAGTGGACGCCGGCTTCGCCGATGAGGACATCCAGGTAGAGCCCGCACTCGACAACGCGATCGAATGGGCGGTTGCCAAGGCTGAGGAGAACAACGACCTCGCCGGCGGCGTGCTCATCATCGGCTCCATCACGGTGGTCGCGGAAGCGCGCACCCTTCTCGGAAAGTAAGCACATGGCTCGAATGACTAAGGCCCAGCGCGAGTGGCGCCCGGGGATGCCCAAAAAGCGCCGTTCGGTCCGCGTAATGTTCGCGTCCACTGTCCTGAGCCTGGAAGCCTTTGTGGTGCTGTTCGGCACCCTGGCGGTCTTTGGCCTGCAGCGGGACCGGGTGGCACCGCTGGTGATCCTGGCCGGGGGCATCCTCCTGGCCGCAGCCCTGGTGGCGGCGTGTGCTTTCCTGTCCAAGCCGGCCGGTCCGTGGATTGGCTGGATCCTGCAGCTGGCGATCATCGCGACGGGGTTCCTGGAACCGATGATGTTCCTGGTCGGCGCTCTCTTTGCCGGCACCTGGTGGTACGCCCTGCGTACCGGAGCCCGGCTGGATCGGGAAAACCGGCAGCGTGACCGGGAGCAGGCCGAGTGGGAGGCAACCCATGCAGCGGAAAACAATGCCGTGGACAGCGACGGAGCGGATACCGGCCGGCAGGAACCAGGCGAAGCCAGCAGCTAGGCTTATGTGCAGTTATTCCTGATCAACCCCAACTTCAAGGAGATACCAAGCGTGAGCACCGAGCGCACACTCGTCCTGATCAAGCCCGACGGCGTCAAGCGGAACCTTACCGGCGCCATCCTGGCCCGGATTGAGGCCAAGGGGTACACCCTGGCTGAACTGAAGAAAATGGATGCGACCCGGGAACTGCTCGAGGCGCACTACGAAGAGCACGTCGGCAAGCCGTTCTACGAGCCGCTGGTTGAGTTTATGCTCAGCGGCCCGATCGTGGCAGCGGTCTTCGAAGGCCAGCGGGTCATCGAAGGCTTCCGTTCCCTGGCCGGTGCCACCGAACCGACAACTGCCGCTCCGGGCACCATCCGCGGTGATTTCGGCCGCGACTGGGGTACCAAGGTTCAGCAGAACCTGGTTCACGGTTCCGACTCGGCTGAGTCTGCCGAGCGCGAGATCGGTATCTGGTTCGGCAACTAGTCCGGATCCAACGCGTGACGCCGGGAAGCCGGCACCCTCTACGGGTGCCGGCTTCCTGTGTCATTGGCTCCTGTGTCTTTGCGCTTCCTGTGCCCTAGGCTTTGGTTCATGGCACGTATCTACAGCGCCGAGCTGCGCCCCGGAAAAATGGACCTTATCTCCCAGTGGCTGCCGAAAGCTTCCTGGTTCCCGGACGACGGGCCGGTTGAGGCGGAACCGCTGGGGGCATACCGCTTTGACGATCCGGCCGGGCAGGTCGGCATCGAAACGCATCTGGTGCAGGCCGGTTCCCACACTGTCCAGGTTCCCCTGACCTACCGGGGAGAGCCGCTGGCCGGAGCGGATGATTCTCTGGTCGGGACCATGGAGCATTCGGTCCTTGGCAGGCGCTGGGTCTACGACGCCTGCGGAGATCCGTTGTACGCCCAGGCCTTCGCAGCTGCGGTCATCGACGGAGTGGACCAGGCTCCGCTCTATACCGTGGAAGACGGGGCGCGGCACGAACTGGCGCCGAGCATGGAACTTGTGGGCAGCGGAATGCCGGACGGCGAAGAACTGGTGGAGGCACCCGCTCACGAACCCCAAGGATGGGTAACCTCCACTCTGCGCCACGGGGACTGGGAACTGTCCGTTGTGCGGTTGGTGGACCTTGGGGGACGGGCAGCACCGCCGCCCTCGCTGGCCGGCCTCTGGAAGGGACAGCGGGAACCTGTTGTGCTGGGCTGGGCACTGCCTCTGGGGTAGGGCAGGGCTAACTGCCTGCTTACCTAGCTGCCCAGGAACGAATTCATAAAGCGAAAGAAAATCGAAGCGGCTACGCTCACCCAGAGCAGGGCAGTAATGGCCCAGGCCCACTCCGAGACAAAGCTGACCAGGCGCTTGGGCGCGGGGATCACTCCGTGCGCCATATTCCGGACCGTCGTAAAGACGAACATGGGGATCATCGCCGCCCAGACGACGATGCAGTAGAGGCACAGGACATAGATGTCGAAGAGCGCCTGGCTCCAGAGCCACACCACAAAGCCCATGCCCACGGTTACTCCGGTCTGGACAGCAATCCAGTACCAGCGGGAGAACTTCGCGCCGGCCAGTATCGACATGGCCACGGTGATGGTTACCGAAAAGGCGACGATGCCCAGCAGCGGATTGGGGAAGCCGAAAATAGCGGCCTGCCAGGTCTGGAAGACAGTTCCGCAGGAAACCCAGGGACTGATGTCGCAGCTGGTGACATAATTGGAATCTTCATAAACGTGCAGCCGCTCGAGCACAAGGATGCCCGAAGCAAGCCACCCCACCACTGAGGTAATAAGCAGCAGCAGCGCGAAGGGGCGCTGGCGGGCGGAACGCACCAGTCCGGCCTCGCCGTCGGCGGCGGTTGACTCTGCTCGGTCGGACGGGCGAGTGGCGCTGGAAGGCACGCGTTGCTCCTTTGGACGGGTGTTGATGGTCCGATTCTATGCCGTGTAAAGGTCCGGAATTGACCTCCGTGTGAGATAATGGCTGTGGCCGGTGGCGGAACCACATTCCGTCAACGGTCCAGCGACAGGCTTCCGGTGCTGTCGGCGATGCTTCCCAGGTAGGAAATACCCATCAATCCGGATGGGGCAGGGGAATCCGCCGATCAGCCCTACCACAGCCCAAACGTATAGCCGTTCCGAGCAGGTAGCAGGAAAAGCGCCGCTGGTCTTGCGAGTGATGCCGTGCCCTCACGATGGTGCGACCTCGAATGACATTTAGACGACTTCCGGCTGGCGCAGGCTGCGATGCCCCGTACAGCCGATACATTGCCCTCCGGGCATTGGAATGTGGCCAGTGCCGCGGGGGCCGGAGCATAGCTTTATATGAATACTGAACGCACAACAGAAGAAGCAGCAGAAGCCGCCCCGGCGGTGGAAGCAGTACCGGAATCGGTGGCTTCCGTCCCCGGCGGCGCAGCTGAAGAAACCGGCGCAGCTGAAGAAACCGGCGCAGCGCCGGAACCTGCTGCCAAAGCGCCGGTCAGGCGGGCCACCCGGACCCGGCGGAAGCCTGCAGCAGAACCTGTGGCAGATTCGGGCAGTTCGGTTGACGCTGCCGACACCCCCGCCGCGGAGTCTTCGGCTCCTGAGCCGGCGGAAAAGCCCAAGCGGACCCGCGCACCCCGGCGCAAGCCGGCCGTGGAAGCGGTTACCGACACAGCAGTGGACAGCAATCCTGCCGATGCCGGCGTTCCGGCTGCAGCCGGTGGCTCCGCAGAAGCGGACGCTGCCGCCGAAGCGCCCGAAGCGCCCGAAGCATCTGAAGCACCCGCAGCCGCGCCTGCGAAGGCCGTCCGGCGCCGCCGTGCACCCGCCAAGAAGACCGCGGTTAACGCAGATGCCGATTCCCCGGCCGCAGAATCGGTGGAGGCAGTTCCTGCTGCCGATTCCGCACAGGCACCTGATCCCACGCAGGCAGCTGATGCCGCACCGGCAGCTGATCCCACGCAGGCTCCCGCAAAGGCTGCACCGCGTACCCGCCGCCGTGCCACGGCCAAAGCCCAGGCTCCCGCTGCAGCAGCTCCTGAAGCGGCTGCACCTGCGGAAGGCGCTGAAGCTGACGCCGCCGCACCCGCGGAAACTACGGAAGCCAGCGCCGCCGCACCCGCGGAAACTAAGGACGCCAGCGCTGCTGCACCCGCGTCCGCCGCATCCGCCGGAACCGCGAAGGATGAGCCGGCCCCGGTGGAGAAGTCCTCAGCGCTGAACCCCTTCGCAATTCCGGAGTCCCCGACTTCGGTGCTCTTCCACGCCCCGGACCTCACGGCGGTCAAACCCGTAGTGGAGGCCGAGGCCGATTCGGAGTCTGAGGACGATGAGAGCCATGACGGCGGCCGCTCCCGCCGGAGCCGGCGCCGCAGCCGCGGACGCACCAAGGGTGAAGCCACCACTGAGGATGCAGAGAATGGTGAAGCTGCTGCGGCGGATGAAAACGCTGAGGGAGTCACCTCGCGCCGCCGCCGTCGCCGCCGCCGCGGAGATGCCGACCTCGAACTGACCGGTGGTTCGGACGACGATCCGCCCAACACGGTCACCCGCGTCCGCGCTCCGCGGGCGCACGCCGAGGCGCCGGTGAACGACCGCGTGACAAGTGTTAAGGGCTCGACCCGCCTGGAGGCGAAGAAGCAGCGCCGCCGCGAATCCCGCGAGTCCGGCCGCCGCCGCCACGTGATCACCGAAGCCGAGTTCCTGGCCCGCCGCGAATCCGTTGACCGCCAGATGATCGTGCGCCAGCGCGATGACAGGATCCAGATCGGCGTCCTGGAAGACGGTGTCCTCGCCGAGCACTTCGTCTCCAACACCCAGCAGGATTCCCTGATCGGCAACGTGTACGTGGGCAAGGTCCAGAACGTGCTCCCGAGCATGGAGGCTGCCTTCGTCGACATCGGACGCGGCCGCAACGCTGTCCTGTACGCCGGTGAAGTCAACTGGGACGCCGCCGGCCTGGACGGTCAGCCGCGCCGCATCGAACTGGCCCTGAAATCCGGAGACTCTGTCCTGGTTCAGGTCACCAAGGATCCGGTTGGCCACAAGGGCGCCCGCCTGACCAGCCAGATCTCCCTGCCCGGCCGCTACCTGGTCTACGTCCCGGGTGGCTCCATGACCGGTATTTCCCGCAAGCTCCCCGATGTGGAGCGCAACCGGCTCAAGAAGATCCTCAAGGACCACCTGCCGCAGAACGCCGGCGTGATCGTCCGCACCGCAGCCGAGGGTGCCTCGGAAGAGGAGCTGATGAATGACATCAACCGGCTCCGCGCGCAGTGGGAAAACATCGAGGCCAAGGCCAAGTCCACCAAGACGCTCCCGCCGGAGCTGCTCTACGGGGAACCTGACCTGACCATCAAGGTGGTCCGCGACGTCTTCAATGAGGACTTCTCGAAGCTGATTGTTTCCGGCGAAGAGGCATGGGACACCATCGAGGCCTACGTCACCTACGTGGCTCCGGACCTGGTGGGCCGGCTGGAGAAGTGGACCAAGGATGAGGACATCTTTGCTGCCAGCCGCATTGACGAGCAGATCGCCAAGGCACTGGACCGCAAGGTCTTCCTGCCCTCGGGCGGCTCGCTGGTCATTGACCGCACCGAGGCCATGACCGTGGTGGACGTGAATACCGGCAAGTTCACCGGAAGCGGCGGCAACCTCGAGGAAACCGTTACCAAGAACAACCTGGAAGCAGCGGAGGAAGTTGTCCGCCAGCTGCGGCTCCGGGACATTGGCGGCATCATCGTCATCGACTTCATTGACATGGTGCTGGAAGCCAACCGCGACCTCGTGCTCCGCCGTCTGGTTGAGTGCCTGGGCCGCGACCGCACCAAGCACCAGGTCGCTGAGGTGACATCGCTGGGACTGGTCCAGATGACGCGTAAGCGGATGGGCACCGGCCTTCTGGAGGTGTTCGGGGAGAACTGTGAGCACTGTGATGGCCGCGGCGTCATCACGCACGACGTCCCCGTGGAGCACCGGCGCAGCACCAGCCACGCCGGTCATGCCGTCTCCGACGATAACCACTCCCAGCACCTCAAGCAGGAGAAGCAGTCCCGGGGTGAGCGCAAGCGCCGCAACCGGAACCAAAACTCGAACCAGGCCCAGCAGCAGCAGGCCCCTGCGCCCGTGGAGCCGGCCAAGGTAGAGGAAACGCAGCCTGACGACGCCGAGCGCGCAGCGAAGGCGGAAGCCGCCCGGGCGGCGCTGGCGACCATCGCGGCGGCCACGGCCGCTGCACACGGTGCCGGGGAGAATCCGGAGACCGAAGCAGCTCCTGCAGCTGCCAAGGAGGCACCTGCCGCGCCGGAGGAAAAGCACCTCATCAAGGAGCCGCACGACGATGTACCTGAGGAAGCCGGGGCCATCCTGCGGATTCAGGGTGAAACTGTCGTCGTTCCGCGCCGGGAGCGCCGCCGTCCGGTCCGCCAGGAAGCTCAGCTGACCCTGGAGAGCCTGACCGAAGCGTTCAACGAAGTTTCTCCGGTAGCCTCCGGTGAATCAGCATCCGGTGGGTCGGGATCCGGGGAGCAGACCGCGGGATCATCACGCCAGGAAGGTACCTCCGGCGGCACCGGGGTCTCCGCACCCAGCCCGGCGCCGGCTGCCGGCCAGTCCTCAGCTTCCGCGCCCAGCGGCGGCGAAGCTCCACAGGGTCCGCGGCGGCGCCGTGCCGCCCGCAGCCCGCAGGGCTCCGCAGATGCCCAGATCATCAAGGCAGAGGCCGCCCAGGCTCCCGCCCAGGGGAGCACGACGGCGGTATCCGCCCAGGCGCCCGTGAAACCGCGCACCGAAGCGGCCGCTCCGGTGATCCTCGGCGTCGGGGTTCCTGCTTCGGATCTCTAAGCAGGAACGAGCAGGATCCAGGCCCGGTCCTGGTGATCGGTCCCGGTGAAGCTGGCTGAAGGCCAGTGCAGCAGGCTGCCGTCCGTTACGGACGGCAGCCTGCTGCCGTTTACGACGGCGTACAAGCCCCGCGGCGGCCAGACAGCGGCAGGCGAGTCCGGGCGCAACGGGGCGCTGGGATGTTATAAAGTAGTCATAGCGCAGTGACGTCCGATGACGTTCGAGGTGGAGAAACGCTGGAAACAACCGTGCATTTGCGGCTTATGGGTCCCTTAGCGTAACCTTGAACTTCGGTGCGAACGCCTTCGAAGCCGTTCTTCGGTACAGGGCGTGACTGCATGGCGCAAGCCGGACACATTTCTGATCCGGGTAGTGCGCATCCAAGTATTAAACGTCGAGAGAAGTGAGTTCCCAAGTGGTGTACGCGATTGTCCGCGCTGGCGGCCGCCAAGAAAAGGTTTCCGTTGGAGACCTCGTAACCCTGGACCGCGTCCCCGGTGGAGCCGGCAGCACTTTTGAGCTGCCTGCCCTGCTTTTGGTTGATGGCGACAAGGTCACCTCTGCCGCTGCGGACCTGGCAAAGGTTACGGTTACGGCAGAAGTTATCGAGAACTTCCGTGGTCCGAAGATTGTTATCCAGAAGTTCAAGAACAAGACCGGTTACAAGAAGCGTCAGGGCTACCGCTCCTCGCTGACCAAGGTCAAGGTCACCTCCATCAACTCCTGATTCCTACGTGCCGGCTTCAGCAGTGGAGCCGGTAACCGCGGGATTGCCCGCACCTTAGGCATCAACATCAGTCAGAGCAAAGGCAGGATTAGAAAATGGCACATAAGAAAGGTGCGAGCTCTACTCGCAACGGCCGCGACTCCAACGCGCAGTACCTCGGCGTGAAGCGCTTCGGTGGCCAGGTTGTCAAGGCAGGCGAAATCATCGTTCGCCAGCGTGGCACCCACTTCCACCCCGGCGCAGGCGTTGGCCGCGGCGGAGATGACACGCTGTTCGCCCTCGAGGCTGGAGCTGTCGAGTTCGGCAGCCGCCGTGGACGCCGCGTCGTGAACATCGTCGCAGCAGCAGCCGAGTAATTTCCGGCAAATAGCTTTTCCGGTGGGGTGGGCCATGATGGCCCGCCCCACTGTTTTTTAAGCCGAGTAGACTTGGCTTGATCCAAATTTTTCAACAAGGAGAACCATGGCCAGCTTTATAGACCGTGTTGTACTGCATGTTTCGGGCGGTGCCGGCGGCCATGGGTGTGTGTCCGTAAAGCGCGAAAAGTTCAAACCGCTGGGCGGCCCCGACGGCGGAAACGGCGGCGACGGCGGCGACGTCATCCTGCGCGTGGACGGACAGACGACCACCCTGCTGGATTACCACCATGCACCGCACCGTCACGCCGGCAACGGCGGACCGGGCATGGGTGACTGGCGCGCCGGCAAGACGGGGGAGACCCTGGTCCTTTCGGTGCCGGAAGGCACCGTGGTCAAGTCCAAGGACGGCGAAGTGCTGGCCGACCTGGTGGGCATGGGCGCCGAGTATGTGGCTGCCGCAGGCGGCCAGGGCGGGCTGGGTAACTCCTCGCTCTCCTCACAGAAGCGCAAGGCCCCCGGATTTGCCCTGCTCGGCACTCCGGGAGATGAGCGGGACATCGTCCTGGAGCTCAAGTCCATCGCCGACATCGCACTGGTCGGTTTCCCGTCTGCAGGCAAGTCCTCCCTGATCGCGGCCATGTCAGCCGCCAGGCCCAAGATTGCCGACTACCCCTTCACCACCCTGATCCCGAACCTCGGTGTGGTGCAGGCCGGCGACGTCCGCTTCACGGTCGCCGACGTTCCGGGCCTGATCGAAGGTGCCTCCGAGGGCAAGGGACTGGGACACCACTTCCTCCGTCACGTGGAGCGCTGCGCCGCGCTGGTCCATGTTCTGGACTGCGCGGCCCTGGAAGCGGACCGTGACCCGCTCAGCGACCTCGATATCATCGAGGCCGAGCTGGAAAAGTACGAAGTGGACATGAGCTACGCAGGCGCCGACGGAGACGTTGTGCCCCTGAACCAGCGTCCCCGCCTGGTGGCGCTGAACAAGGTCGATGTTCCTGACGGACGCGACATGGCCGAGTTCGTCCGCCCCGAACTGGAGAAGCGCGGCTACCGCGTCTTCGAAGTCTCCGCCTCGAGCCACGAGGGCCTGCGTGAGCTCGGCTTTGCCATGGCGGCCATTGTTTCCGAGGCACGCAAGGCCGTAGAGACCGCGCCGCCGCGGGTTGCTGCCCCCGTGCTGCGTCCCCGGTCCGTCAACGGCAAGGGCGGATTCACCATTCGCCGTGAAGAGCGCAACCTGGAGCCGCTGTTCCGCGTTATCGGCGAGAAGCCGGTGCGCTGGGTCCAGCAGACCGATTTCACCAACGACGAGGCCGTGGGCTACCTGGCTGACCGGCTGGCGAAGCTCGGCGTTGAAGATCAGCTATTCAAGGCCGGTGCCAAGCCCGGCGACGCCGTGGTCATCGGCGAGGGCGACGGCGTCGTGTTCGACTGGGAGCCGACCATGATCGGCGGCGCCGAGCTCCTCGCCGCTTCACCGCGTGGATCGGACATCCGGATCGAAGAGTTCTCCCGCCCGACCCGCAGCGAAAAACGCGAGGATCACCAGCAGCGCAAGGACGCCCGTGCCGCGGCCCGCGCTGAGCTGGAAGCCGAGCGCAAGGCCGGAATCTGGACCGAATCGGTCAACTACAAGCATTCGGCCCCTCCGGCAGCGGAAGAGGACTAATCCGTTCATAGAAGCGGAGCAGGAGGGAACTTAGACATAGGGTGGATCCGTCATGAGTGAAGAAATCGAAGTACAGATCCCTCCCGTTCCCAAACGTCCGCTGAAGTCGCGGGCCGGGCTGGCCCGCGCCCGCCGCATCGTGGTGAAGGTTGGCTCCTCATCGTTGACGTCCGTCGCCGGCGGCATCTCCGATGAGGCGCTGACCTCCCTTGCCAACGTCCTGGCCGCCCGGCGGCGGCAGGGAACCGAAATTATCCTGGTCTCCTCCGGTGCCATCTCGGCCGGCCTGGCGCCCCTGGGCCTGTCCAAGCGGCCCGCCCAGCTGTCCACCCAGCAGGCGGCCGCCAGCGTGGGCCAGGGCCTGCTCATGGCACGGTATACCGAGGCCTTTGGTGCGCACGGAGTCACCGTCAGCCAGGTCCTGCTCACCGTGGAAGACCTGATGCGCAGGACGCACCATGCCAACGCCCACCGGGCCATGGAGCGGCTGCTGAACTTCGGCGTGGTGCCCATCGTGAATGAAAACGACACCGTTGCCAGCCATGAGATCCGGTTCGGTGACAATGACCGGCTGGCGGCGCTCGTTGCGCACCTGGTCAAAGCGGACGCCCTGATACTGCTTTCCGACGTCGACGCTCTCTATGACGGTCCGCCGTCGGCCGGCGCCCGCCGGATCCCGGAAGTTACGGGTCTGAAAGACCTTGAGGACGTGCGGATCGGCAAGGTCGGCAAAGCCGGTGTCGGCACCGGCGGCATGGTCACCAAGGTCGAGGCCGCCACCATCGCGGCGCAGTCCGGCATTCCCGCCCTGGTAACCTCCACGGAAAATGCCGCCGCGGCCCTGGCCGGCGAGGACGTCGGCACCTGGTTTGCCACCCGTGGCGTGCGGCAGCCGATCCGTCTGCTCTGGCTGGCCCACCTCGCCAGGATCCAGGGCAGCCTGGTGCTCGACGACGGCGCGGCACGGGCCGTGGGGGAGCGGCGCCGGTCGCTGCTGCCCGCCGGCATCGTGGCGGTGGAGGGTCACTTCGAACCCGGGGACCCCGTGGCCCTGCGTGATACCTCTGGACGCGTTCTGGCCCACGGCCTGACAAACTACGCCTCTGATGAGCTGCCCCAGATGCTCGGCCGCTCCACCCGGGAACTGGCCCGCGAACTCGGCCGCGGCTATGAGCGCTCGGTGGTGCACGTCAACGATCTGGTGATCCTGCAGCCCCGGTCCGCCGGAGCGGATGCCGGACCCCTGCCGTCACGTTCCGGGCAGGCAGACGGGGCCGCCGCTACACTGAGAGCATGACCGCAGTGAACACCACCTCCGCCACGTCCGCCGACCGCACCGCCGGTGAGTCGCCGTCGCCGGAGGACGTCGAAGCCGGAGTGCACCGCATCGCCGACCGGGCCAGGACCGCTGCCCGGCGGATGGCCCGTGCCAACCGCGCCTGGAAGGACCTCGCCCTGGAGCGGATCGCCCAGGATATTGTCGCCCGGCGGGACATCGTCCTGGCCGCAAACGCGGAGGACGTCCAGCGCGGCCGGGACAACGGTACATCTGAGGCGCTGCTGGACCGGCTGACGCTGACTCCCGAACGCATTGACGGGCTGGCTGACGCCCTGCGGAACCTGGCCGGACTCCCGGACCCCGTGGGATCGGTCGCCCGCGGGCAGACCCTGCCCAACGGGCTTCGCCTGAGGCAGGTCCATGTTCCCCTGGGAGTGGTGGGTGCCATTTACGAGGCCCGCCCCAACGTGACCGTGGATATCGCGGGCCTGGCGCTGAAGAGCGGGAACGCGGTAATCCTGCGCGGCGGCAGTGCCGCCGCTTCGACCAACACCGTGCTGGTGGACCTGATCCGCGATGCCCTGGACACTGTGGGACTTCCCTCGGATGCCGTCCAGAGCATCGACGGCTACGGCCGGGCCGGCGCGAACGTCCTGATGAAGGCACGCGGACGGGTGGATGTCCTGATTCCCCGCGGCGGCCGGTCACTGATTCAGAACGTCGTCACCAACGCAGCCGTGCCGGTCATTGAAACCGGCGAAGGCAACGTCCACATCTTCCTGGATGAGACCGCCCCCGAAGAGATGGCCGTTGACATCCTGCTCAACGCCAAGACCCAGCGGCCGAGTGTGTGCAACACGGTGGAAACCCTGCTGGTGCACAGCGGCAGTGAAGCAGCCCGTGAAGTCCTGGCGGCCCTCGCGGCCTCGGGCGTGCGGCTGCACGTGGATGAACGGATCCGGGGCATCCTGCCCGAGGACGTTGATGCCTCCGCAGCGACGGACGAGGACTGGGGCCGGGAGTACATGGACCTTGACCTGGCGGTGGCGATGGTTGATTCCATGGACGAAGCCCTCGAGCACATCCGCCGCTGGACCACCGGGCATACCGAAGCCATCATCACCAACGACCTCGCCAATGCCGATCGCTTTATCGCCGAGATCGACTCCGCTGCCGTGATCGTTAATGCCTCCACCCGCTTCACCGACGGGGGCGAACTCGGCCTTGGCGCGGAGGTGGGCATCTCGACACAAAAGATGCATGCGCGGGGCCCGATGGGCCTGAAGGAACTGACGACCACCAAATGGATCATCCAGGGCGAGGGGCAGGTCCGGGGCTAACGCCCTTTCCCCTCCAGGCCCGGACTGCGCCGTTCGGGCCCGCGACGCGTACCATTGATCTAGAAACGATGCTCTGCCGGTTCTTCGGCAGTTGATTTAGGGAGATTCATGCTGATCCAGCTTTCCAGTGCTGCATTGATGGCGGCCGAAGTTGCCGAAGAACATGCCGAGGGTACTCCGGCTCTCGTCTATGGAGCTGTCATTTTTGGCATTTTCATGGTCCTGATGTTCGCCACCATGGCCTTCACCAGCCTGGGCCACCGCCACGAAGCAGTAACCGAGCACGTGGATCCGCAGCGTCAGTACCCTAACAAGCACGACCACGGACAGGGCATCTCCGAATAAGGTCCCGCCCCAGGGGAACCGCGGATACCGCACGCATGAACACAACAGAAGACCTGGCTGAGGCACGCCGCCCCTACCGCCTTGGCGTTATGGGCGGCACCTTTGATCCAATTCACCACGGGCACCTTGTGGCGGCCAGTGAAGTGGCAGCGGTATTCAACCTTGACGAAGTGGTTTTTGTGCCCACCGGGGAACCCTGGCACAAACCCGCCCAGCAGGTCACTCCGGCGGAGCACCGTTACCTGATGACGGTGATTGCCACGGCGTCCAATCCCCGCTTCAAGGTCAGCCGGGTGGATATTGACCGGCCCGGACCAACCTACACAATTGATACGCTTAGGGATCTGCGGCGCGCGCGTCCGGACGCCGAACTGTTCTTTATTACGGGAGCGGACGCCATGGCGCAGATCCTTTCGTGGAAGGACGTCCAGGAACTCTGGACACTGGCCCACTTTGTGGGAGTGACCCGGCCCGGGCACGAACTGCAGAATATGGGCCGTGACGATGTCAGCCTCCTGGAGGTTCCGGCGATGGCCATTTCATCAACGGACTGCCGCCAGCGGGTCGCGGCGTCGGAGCCGGTCTGGTACCTGGTACCTGACGGGGTGGTGCAGTACATCGCCAAACACAATCTGTACACGCCTTCGCAGCAGCAGATGCAGCAGCAGGCCTAGGCTGCCGGAACTGAACCGGCACCTGAGCGATCAATACCGGATGGGTAGGAAATGACTAACGGTCCAGAGTCCGCAGACGCACCTCGACGCAGCCGCCGCGCGGCCGGCTCGACGGCGGATGCGGGGCACCAGGAACGGGAGTCCCAGCAGCGTGCACGGGACCGGGAAACTCTTCGTGCCTACAAAGCGCTCACCGACAACCAGCCGCGGCCGGAGGAATCCAGCGCCAACCCACCCACCCGCCGGCAACTGCGGATAGCCCAGCAGCAGGCTCAGCAGGCTGCGCGGGAAAAGGCCGGGGGAGAGCAGCAGGGCCGCAAGCCGGACACCTCTGTCCCTCCAGTTTCCCCGCCCGCCGGCGCTGCCTCTGCCGCCCGCAGCGAGGCAGAAGTTCCGGGCAAGGCCTCCGGGGTCCAGGGGCCCGCTGATAGTTCCGGCCGCCGTGCCGGGCCTGCCGCAGCATCATCGAATCGGTCCGGTGATCCGGCACCTCAGCTCTCAAGCCGCCGGGAACGACGGCGCCGGGCTGCCGAAGAGCAGCAGGCACCTGTTATTAAGCCGGTCACTCCGGCACCCAGCCGCGCGCCCTCAGTTAAAGCTCCCGTCGACGCCAAAGCACCTGTCGCTACCAAAGCCCCTGGTGATGCCAAGGCGCCCGTCGATACCAAGGCGCCCGCCGGTGCCCCCAAAGCCCCTGCCAACCCTAAAGCTCATGTCGACGCCAAAGCACCCGCCCAGGCAGCAGCTCCGGAACCGCCGGCAGCTCCGGCACAGTCGCCGGCGTCCGGCACGGCACCTGCCCGTCCGGCGGCAACGGAACCCAACGCCGACATTGCGGATATGTCCGTCGAGCAGGCCCTGGCGGCGCGGGAGGCTCTGAAGCATCAGGCCCGCAACCAGGTGGCAGCCATGGAAGCCCTTCAGCAGGCCGATCCGCATGCGGTGGATCTGGAACTGCTGGCACAGCAGCGGGCACTGGCAGAACGTGCCGCCGTCCTCAACCGCAGGACACAGAACATTCAGCGTCTGGCCCAGGAGAACGAGCAGCGCCGCTCGCCTCAGTCAGATCCAACCACCGCCCATAACCTGGCAATGGTCACCCCGCTTGAGTTCGTTGAGGTTCCAGGGCTGGAGCGCCCGGTCATGAAACCGCCGGCCACGTCCCACGTGCCCGTGGTCACCTCCTCAAACCCTGCTGCGCCGTCGAAACCTGCTGCTCCCAGCGCAGCCGGTGCCGGCCGGAAGGCTTCCACCCGGCAGCCTTCAAGGGGAAACCGCCCGGCAGCCGCACAGGCACGGTCCCAGGAGCCGGCGGACGTCCGGCATTCCAGGATTTTGGCCCGTGCCGATGCACTCGTGAATGCCCCGCTGGAGGCGGACCAGGGTGCGAAACCGATCGGCGCACGGAGCGCCTTTGGGCTGGACCCCCTGGATGTTATGACTGCCGGCCTTCGCCGCAGCCGGAGGATACGAGCCGTGTCCCTGGGAATGGCGGGTGTGGGCCTCACCGCCCTCATCCTCGGAATAATACTGATCGTCGGCGGCCTTGGCAGCTGATACCACACAAGGAGAAACGTTGAGCGCCACCGAATCATCCATGGAAATTGCCCGGACTGCGGCCAGAGCGGCATCGGCCAAGCTGGCGGATGACATCGTCGCGATCGACGTGAGCGAACGGCTGGCTATCACCGACGTTTTCCTCATCGCGTCCGCGTCGAATGAACGCCAGGTCAACGCCATTGTCGACGGCGTGGAAGAAGAGCTCGCCAAATCGGGCCTGAAGCCGGTGCGCCGCGAAGGCCGCAGTGAAGGCCGCTGGGTCCTGCTGGACTACGCCACCGTTGTGGTGCACGTCCAGCATGAGGAGGACCGGGTGTTCTACGCGCTGGAACGTCTCTGGAAGGACTGCCCTGCGGTTGACCTGCAGCTTCCCGAAGCTCCGTCCGCCGAGACTGAATAACGCTGCTGCGTGCAGGGCGGGAGCTTCCGGGCTCCGCCCCGCGCGCTGCGCAAATTTCACCGGTGTAGTTTGATTTTGCACTGCCGCGCTTCTGTACTAAAGTAGAGGAGTTGCTTCGGCAGGGACCTAAAAATCCAGGCCGGAAAGACAACCTGAACTGCAGTGATAAGGCAGTAATAAGGGGCTGTGGCGCAGCTGGTAGCGCACCTGCATGGCATGCAGGGGGTCAGGGGTTCGAGTCCCCTCAGCTCCACCGATAAACGCACGGGCAGCCGTCGTTTATGGTTGGATCGAAGAATCCGATGGAAAAACAAACTGAATTGGGGCTGTGGCGCAGCTGGTAGCGCACCTGCATGGCATGCAGGGGGTCAGGGGTTCGAGTCCCCTCAGCTCCACCAATTCGAAGAAGCTCCACCAATTCGAAAACCTGTTCCGCTTCTGCGGAGCAGGTTTTTTGTTGTTCAGGTCAGGTCAGGTCCGGGCCGCCGCGGCTCCCGTGCCGTACGGCGCCGGAGGCCGGGATGTGAAAAGGTGGGCCCGTGAGTATTGAACAGCCTGCCCCCGGAGAGCCCCGCCGTCCGCAGGGGCCGCGGGACCCCGGCGACGCCTGGGTGGTCGCCGAAACCGGGGAACGCTACTGGGGGCGCTTCGGCGCTGCCGGGCTGCTCGCCGTCGACCCCGAACGGGGAATCCTGCTGCAGCACCGGGTTACCTGGAGCCATTTCGGTGATACCTGGGCGCTGCCGGGCGGTGCGCGGCACGAACACGAACCTGCCTTGGACGCAGCCCTGCGGGAATCCGCTGAGGAAGCCGGCGTCCCGGCATCGTCCATCCGGCCGCGGCTCATGAGTGTGCTGGACCTGGGGATCTGGTCCTATGCCACGATCGTTGGTGACGTCACCGCCCCCTTTGAACCCGTTATCAGCGATCCGGAAAGCCATGAACTTGCCTGGGTGGCGCCCGACGACGTCGCCGGCCTGCCTCTGCACCCCGGCTTCGCGGAATCCTGGCAGCGGCTGCGGCCGCTGCTGGATGTCCGTCCCTCCGTTGTTGTTGATGCAGCGAACGTCATGGGATCGGTGCCGGACGGCTGGTGGAAGGACCGGGCAGGCGCAGCCGCCCGGCTGCTGGACGCGGCAGCCGCTGCGTCTGTGCGCGGGTTTCCGGCCTCCCTGCTCGGGCTTCCGGAAGACACCTGGTATCCCGAACTGGTGGTGGTGCTGGAGGGACAGGCCCGGTCGGTTCCGGACCCCGCCGGCTCAGTCAGCGTTGTCCGGGCAGAGGGACTGGGTGACGACACAATTGCCGCCGTCACGCAGCAGCTGGTGGCAGGTGGCCGGACCGTCACGGTCGCCACGAGCGACCGGGAGCTGGCGGACCGCAGCCGCAGCGCCGGTGCTTCGGTTGTTGGTGCCGGCCAGTTCAGGGAGCTGCTCGGCTACTGAGAACCTGTCCGCTTAGGCGCCCAGGACCCGGTCCAGATACGAATTGGTGAACACGCGGCCTGGATCGAGGCGGTCCCGCAGGGCCTGGAAATCTCCGAAGCGGGGGTAGCGCCGCGCCAGGGCAGCGGCGTCGAGGCTGTGCAGTTTCCCCCAGTGCGGCCGGCCCTGGTGGGCGAGCATCACCTGCTCCACCGCAGCGAAGTACTCGGCCGGATCCTCACGGTAGTACCGGTGGACCGCAATGTAGGCGGTGTCCCGGCCGTGGGCGGTGGAAAGCCAGAGCTGGTCGGCGGCGGCCCACCGCACCTCCACCGGAAAGGAGATCCGCCAGCGGTTCTCCGCCACGAGCGTCTGCAGCGCCCCGAACGCCGAAGGCAACAGGTTAGCCGGCACACCGTACTCCATTTCACGGAAACGCACCGTGCGCCGCTGGGTGAAGACCTCCGGAGAGGAATCGGCATAGGTCCTGCCGCCCAGCAGACGGGCCGCTGCCCGGTTGACCGGGGGTACGACGGCGGGGGCAAGGGTGCCCGCCGCGCAGGCCGCCCGAAATACCGTATTGGCGAGCAGCGACTCGTCCACCCATCGGCCCAGGCGAGGCAGCGGTGTGCGCGGCGCGGTGCCCGGCAGCCGGGTGTTGCTCTTCGTGGCAGCCAGGCCGGTGTGCGGGAACCAGTAAAACTCAAAGTGGTCGGTGCCGTTGACCCGGTCAGAGAGGTCACTGAGCACCCCGGCCAGCGGTTCGGATCGTTCCTCGGCGCGCAGCACGAAAGCCGGCACACACTGCAGGGTCACCGCGGCAATAATGCCCAGCGCCCCTAAACTCAAGGCGGCCGCCGGCAGCAGCGGATCGCCGTCTTCCACCGTGAGCAGGCCGCCGTCGGGCTGTATCAGGGTCAGCGCTGCCACCTGGGTAGCCAATCCTCCGAACGCGGCTCCGGTGCCGTGGGTGCCGGTGGAAATGGCGCCGGCAATCGTCTGGCGGTCAATGTCGCCGAGATTCGGCATCGCCAGCCCATACGGTGCCAGGAGCCCCGGAATCCGGTGCAGCCGGGTTCCGGCCAGCAGCCGGACCCGGCCTCGGGCTGTGTCCACGCCGAGCAGACCCTGCAGCCGGGTCAGATCAAGTAGGAGCCCCGGGGCCTCGGCGATCCCGGTGAAACTGTGCCCGGCACCCACAGCCTTGACCCGCTGCCCAGCGGCCGCTGCCGATGCCACCGCACGCTGCAGCTCGGGGACGGATGCCGGGGTCTCCACCTGTTCCGGGCGGACGCTGACGGTGCGCCCCCAGTTCTGCCACGTCCGCCGTTGCTGCTGCTGGAGCCGTGTCTTGACCCGCATGATCACAGAAACGCCTTTCCCTCGCCGCGGTAGGTGGGCAGCGTGGCCACCACCGCGCCGTCGTGGACCACCTGGAATTCGTTGACCCGCTCGGACAGCTCGCCGCTCTTGGCATGCCGGAGCCACACCCGGTCTCCGGCCGTGAGGTGCGCTGCGCTGCTGCCCGTGAGCGGGGTCTGAACTTCTCCGGCGCCCTCGCGCGGCAAAAACTTCAGTCCCCGGGGCCAGGCGACCTGGGGAACCCGGCTGGCTCCGGGCGGACCGGAGGCGATCCAGCCGCCGCCCAGGAGCGTGGCGGTGTTCCGGTTGGGGCGGCGCACCACTTCGAGTGCGACGGCGGCCGCCGGGGCGGGGGAGAAGGCGCGGTACATGTCAAACAGATGCCCGGCGAACAGCCCGGAGCCCACGGTAATCTCGGTGATGGAAGGATCCCGGCCCGTTGCCTCGACGGATCCGGTGCCGCCGCCATTGACGAATTCCAGGTCTGCCAGCTGCCTGAGCCCGTGAACGATTTTTCCGCGGCGTCCGGCGAGTTCAGCCATGGACCGGCCCTGGACCCACCGCATCAGCTGGTTGGCCGGCAGGGCACCGGGGACTGCATCCCCCACCCCGGCGACCTGCCCTTCGTACATCATCAGGCCCACCAGAGTGAACCCTGGGCGGTCCAGGACCCGGTGCGCCAGCGCAAGTGCCTGTTCCGGGGCGTGCAGGGGAGAGCGCCGGGTGCCGATGAACCCGAGCACCGGCGCCTGCCAGGAAGCGTCGGCATCCAGGCAGACCCGTACCGGGGGCCGCCGGCCGGGGGGAGTCACGGAATCGATCAGGTCCAGCTGCGCCTCGTCGTCGACCATCAGCGTGATCCGGGACGCCAGCGGCTCATCGGCGAGCAGCTGCTTCAGCGCATTCCGGTCAGCGGTGGGGTAACCGACGACGACGTCGCTGCACTGTTCTGCCAGCCACAGCGCCTCGGGCAGAGTAAAGGCGAAGATACCGCTGAAGCCGGGCACATTGAGCAGGGCGTCCAGCACTGCCCGGGTCCGGATGGACTTGCTTGCCACTCGGAGCGGGATGCCCGCGGCCCGGCGGAGGAGATCGTGGGCGTTAAAGCGCAGGGCCTCCAGGCCAAGCACCGCCACCGGCGCATCGAGGTGCGCGACGGCGGCACTCAGTGAAGGCCAATAGGTCCCAGGGTCCCGCCAGGGTTCCGCAGCTGCCGGGACACCGAGGTGCAGGACGGAGCGCTGCGCGGCCGCAGGTTCCGCCGGGGTACCGGCAGCTCCCGGTTCGGGCACCGGGTCACTGAGTCTCATGCATGGATACTAGTCACGCAGGGGCCGCGGCGCCCGGAACCGGGCAGGATCAGGGCAGCTAACCCTTCAGGCCACCTTCCAGATAGGCGAGCAGCGCCGCGCGGACGAAGGCCGCCCCGTCAGGTCCGCCGTAGTTGGCAGCGAAGCGGGGATCCGCCACGTACATATCCGCCAGCCCCCGCACATAGCCGGACAGGTTCGCTGGATCCGTCGGGGCACCGGGAACGCCCGTCAGCCACTCAATGTGGCGGGCCGCAAGCCCCTGGGCAGCGGGACCGGTGGGGTCAGTGCCCTGCGCTGCCGCCTCGGTCCACGCCTGTCCCAGCGCTGCCGTCTCTGCCTGCCACTGGGCGCGCTCGCCGTCGTCCATAGTCCGCCACCACTCATCTGAGCGGGCGTAGGCCTCGCTGCCCCATTTCTGTTCCACTTCCTCCTTGTATTCCGTGTGGTCAAAGCCGTCGAACGCCTTCTCAGGCATGATCTCTTTCCCTTCTTCCAAAGCTGTGATGGTCCGCTGGACCGAAGCGATCTGCCGTCCCAGCCGGTCCCTGTCCTTCCTGAGCCACTCCAAATGGGTCCGCAGCGCCGAAACTGTGTCGGCCCCGCGTTCCAATACCGCGGAAATGCCGTCCAGGCCCAGTCCCAGTTCCCGCAGCAGCAGGATGCGCTGCAGCCGGATCAGAGCCGCCTGGTCGTAATACCGGTAGCCGTTCGACCCCACGCGTGACGGCGGCAGAAGGCCGACGGCGTCGTAGTGCCGCAGCGTCCGGCTGGTTGTTCCAGCCAGCCGGGCAACCTCCTGCACCGGCCATTCACGGGGTTTTTGCGGGCTCATAGCTTCCACGCTAAAGGTTGACGCTGCGTCAACGTCAACCTTTGGGCACCGGCATTACGGGTTGCTGATCATCAATTTTGCGGCGAGCTCCTCCAGCCGTTTCCCGTCAGCTGCCACCAGGGCATCGGCGGTTGCCTGCAGTCCGCGGATGTTCTCCGGGCTGGCGTTGTCCAGTGCATGGTCCACCCCGGGAAGCAGCCGGGTCTGCACCCGGACGTACTCGGTGCCCAGTGCCATGGCCAGCAGATGGCGGAGGAGCGGTCCGGGCGCCCCGTACAGGGATTGGATGACAGGTTCCAAGGCAGCCAGCTGCTCGGGATGGGCCAGCTGTGCCAGGGAACCCGCTTCCAGTGAACCGCCGCCCGTCTGGAGGCCGGTGCCCAGGGAGACAAGAAGGATTCCTTCATCCTCTCCGGCGCGGCGCTGCTGCACCAAGGCCAGCGTCAGCGCCACGAACGCGGGGTCATTTGCCGCCAATCCGCCGTCCACCAGGACCCGGTCGATGCCGTCGGGCCCGGCATGGCGGACCGGCTCAAAGTATGTGGGCGCGGACGACGTCGCCAGCGCAGCCAGTGACATCCGTGCGTCGCCGAGGGGATGCTGACCCAGCCCGCCGCCGCTGAACAGCAGTCCGGAAAAGTGGGCCAGGTCCACCGTGACCACCGCAACCGGCTTCAGGGCCTGGGAGAGCCTGCGGTCGGTGAAGTACTCATCCAGGTACCGGCGCAGCGGCTCGGACGAATACCGTGCTCCGCGGGGCGGGGCAGCGGGGGCCTGCCCCGCCGGGTCAGTGTCCGGTCGGCGTCCCCGGCCGGAGAAAATTTCCGCTCCGTGGTCAACGTACAGGCTGCGCAGGGCAGCCGCGCTGTGTGGAGTTTTGCCCTGGGCGGGGCAGGCGAGTCCCAGCGCCAGGATGCCTCCGGTGGAGGTGCCCACCATGATGTCGAACAGATCAGCTGTATGCCTAAGCGTGAGTTCCTCAAGCTTCATCAGCCAGGCTGCGGGAATGATTCCGCGGATTCCTCCGCCGTCTATGGACAGGACACGGATCACGGCTGCTCCTGGGCGCTGGCGTTGCGGACCGGTTCTGCCAGCAATGCTCCGCCTGCACGCTGGACCGGTCAACGGCACGCGGGCCGGAGGGCCTCCGGTGCAGGAAATCCAGCCACGCATGCCCAACTCAGGCTTTTGCCAGCAAGCCGGGTTAGGCTGGTCACATCTACAGGGCACATGCTCTACCTTCGCGGCTGGGAAGTCGAAGACCACCAGAGGCGCTATGAGCATTGCTGCACAGTCCCGCACGGCCGCAAACACGGGCCGCACCCCCAGAAACCGGGACAACCCGGTCACCAGCAGCTACTCGGCGCTGCTGAAAATTATCCGGGATGAGGGACTGCTCAAGCGGCGCCGGGCCTTCTACATCACCACTTTCGCCTTCCTCTGCGCCGGCCTCATTGCCGCGGGCACCGGCTTTTTCCTGATCGGTGAAAGCTGGTTCCAGCTGCTCATTGCCGCCGCCCTGGGGATTCTCTTTACGCAGATTGCGTTCATCACCCACGAGGCCTCGCACCGCCAGGTGTTTGAGTCCGGTCCCGCGAACGACCGCGCCGGCCGGTTCCTGGCCAACGCCGTCGTCGGCATCAGCTACCAGTGGTGGATGAACAAGCACAACCGCCATCACGCCAACCCCAACACCGTGGGCAAGGATCCGGACATCGAGATGGACACCATCTCCTTCCAGGTGGAGCAGGCTCAAACACGCAGAGGGCTCATGGCATGGCTGACCCGCCGGCAGGGCTGGCTGTTCTTCCCGCTGCTGCTCCTGGAAGGCGTGAACCTGCATGCCACCTCGATCCGGCACCTGTTCTCCAAGAACAAGGTCAAGGGCCGCTACACCGAGATCACCATGGTTTTCCTGCGCCTGAGTCTCTACATCGGCGCCGTGTTCTTTTTCCTCCCGGTGGGGATGGCCTTTGCCTTCCTCGGCGTGCAGCTGGGCGTCTTCGGCGTCTACATGGGTGCCTCTTTCGCACCGAACCACAAAGGCATGCCGCTGATCCCGCGGGATTCCAAGGTGGACTTCCTCAGCCGGCAGGTGCTGACCTCCCGCAACGTGACCGGCCGCGGGATGAGCACGTTTATGGGCGGGCTGAACTACCAGGTGGAACACCACCTTTTCCCGAGCATGCCCCGCCCGCATCTGGCCCGGGCCAGCGAGATCGTCAAGGAACACTGTGCCAAGCACAAGATCCCCTACACCGAGGCCACCCTCACCGAGTCCTACGGCATTGTGGTGCGCTATCTGAACCGCGTAGGCCTGGCTGCCCGGGATCCGTTCGACTGCCCCGTCCGGTCCCAGTACCGGTAGCCCCGCATCTGACAGACTGGAACCATGTCTTCGACTCCACTCCCAAGCCTTCCGGCAGTCAAGCGGACCAAGGACCAGGCGATCCACATCGGTGCCCGGCTCGAGGACCGGCTGCACGCCTACCGGACAGAACGGGTGCGCAAACGCGGGGGAGTCCAGACGGTGCTCTCCTTCACCGGCTACGGATCCACCACCTGGGTCAGGGTCCTGGGCAGGGTGGTACTCGCCAAGCCCGGAAAGCTCACGGCCCGCAGCGGTGAGTCTGCAAAGGCACTGCGCGACGGCGTGCGCGGCTGGCGCAACTTCACTTCGCCGCCCGTGAACGACGCCGTTGTCTGCATCGAAGTCGGCGGCGACAAACACCTGGTGACGGCGGACCGCGGCGGCGTGATCGACGTCGTGCTCCCGGCGTCCCTGGCTCCGGGCTGGACCACGGTGACCCTGCGGCCCGAGGCGGAACCGGAGGCGACGGCAGCTGTGTCGCCGGTCTTTATTGTGGATCCGCAGGCCCGCGCCGGGGTCATCTCCGACATTGACGACACCATCATGGTGACGGCGCTGCCGCGGCCGCTGCTCGCGGCATGGAACACCTTTGTGCTGGATGAACATGCCCGCACCCCCACTCCCGGGATGGCCGTGATGATGGACCGGCTGGCAAGGGAGAACGAGGGCAGCCCCGTGTTCTACCTGTCAACCGGGGCGTGGAATGTTGCGCCAGCCCTCACCCGCTTTATTACCCGCAACCTGTATCCGGCCGGCCCGCTGCTGCTGACGGACTGGGGCCCTACCCTGGACCGCTGGTTCCGCAGCGGCCCCGAGCATAAGCGCACCCAGCTGGAACGGCTCGCCGTCGAATTTCCGGACGTCAGCTGGCTCCTCATTGGGGACAACGGGCAGCACGACGAGCAGATCTATGCAGAGTTCAGCCGCACCCACCCGCAGAACGTCCGGGCGGTGGCGATCCGCGAACTCTCGCCGGGTGAAGCCGTTTTGGCCGGCGGACGCTCAGCGGGACGGGGCGGTGCGCAGCTGCGGGATATTCCCTGGATTTATGCCCCGGACGGCGCAGGGATGTCCCGGCAGCTTTCAGAGCTGGGACTGCTGCCCGAGGCCGGCTGAGACGATCCGCTGAAGAAACACACCCAGCGATTGACGTCACACCCAGCTATTGAAAATCGATAGCTAAGCACTGATAATCGATTTATGAATCGACCGGTGCGGGTGCAGTTGCGGGTCCTGCTGGCCCTGTTTTTCCTGCTCCTCCTGCTGGCCCAGATCATGCTCGTTCCTACGCTGGGCAGGGAACTGGCGGACTCCTACCCTGAGTATGCCTACCTGTTGCTGCCGTATGTATCGGTGGTGATCTCCGGGCTCGCCTGTGTCCAAGCCGCCGTGCTGGCCGCCTGGTGCCTGGTGGGGCTGATTCCCGCCGGCCCTGCCGTCTCCCTCCGGGCGCAGGCCTGGGCAACCGTGATGGCTCTCGCCTGCGGCGCCGCAACTGTTCTGGCCGTGCTGCTGGCCTGGCATATGTTTGCCGTGGTGCAGCAGGGCAATCCGGCGTCCCTGTTTGCACTGGGCTCCGCCGTCATGGCCGGGACAGTGATGACGCTGTTGTCCCTCAGCCTCCGTGCCCGGCTGGGACCGCCGCCGGCACCATACAGGGCACACCGCGGCGTCCGGCTCTGAAATGCCCTACGGCTGGTCTTCCTCGGTGCGGATGGTGCGCATGATCCGGCGCAGGCTCATGGCCAGGGACGCGGTGGCGTCCATCGGGCTATCCGGTGAGGCTCCGCTGTTCATCTGGACCACTAGCGCCTGGACGGCATCTGCTGCCTCCTGGTACTCCTGCGTTTCGGCATCCCAGGTCTCCACCGCTTCGGCGGTGGCGAGCAGTGCCCGTTCCAGTGCTTCCGAGACCGTTGAAGGAACGGGTGTAATCTCCGGAGTTTTCCAGATGGCGGTTGCCAGCACCTCCGTCATGTCCTCGACGTAGAGTGTCACGCGTTCCATGGCCCGCAGCGCCCGGAAGTCGGCGCTGAGATCACGCTGATGCCGGCGTCGGCGGAGGTTGCCGTGCCTGCTGGAGTCTGCCAGCTGTACTGCTTCGCGCACTTCGCGGCTGAACGCCACTAGTTCGGTGCGCCGGTTGGACCAGTCCTCGTGTTCCGGCGGCCAGGTTTCGCCGACCGCAGTGCCCATTTCGCGCAGCTGCCTGGCAAGATTCAGCCGCAGGGCTGCCAGGCCGTCTACGGCACCGTTCAGGTGCAGGGGCGGGAAGACCACCGCGTTGACGGCCAGCCCCACCAACACGCCCACTCCCATTTGGACGGCGTATCCGTAGGAATAGCCGTCGGCATTGTCGCCGCCCAGGACCAGGACGAACAAGGCCGCAACGGGCAGGTAGTCGCGGCCGGCGCCGAGGCGCGGGATGCCTGCGAGGAGAACACCTACACCAACAATCAGGGCGATCGACCAGACCGTGGGGCCGCCAAAGAGCAGGGCCACGAGGGCCAGCGCAATGCCGGTGATCAATCCAATCAGCGTCTGGATGCCGGCCCGTGCGGAGCCTGACACGGTGGGATACATACTCACCAGCGCGCCCAGCGGTGCATAGTACGGATAATCCGCCGCCGCCCCGGGGGCAAAGGGGGCCACGCTCCAGGCGATGCCCACGGCCAGTGCAGCCTTCACGGCAAGCTGGAGCCTGGTGTAGCGCAGCATCCCGGTCAGCCGGTTGGACACGGCCGCAATGGACGGTTTTGGCAGAGATTTCCCACGAAGCGGCATCCGGTCAGTATGCCTGCTGTCCGCGGGGGACGTCGACTCCTGCGAGCTGCCCCACATGCTGCGGCGGGAGCCCGGGGTGTGGTGTGAACCGCCGGGCCTGCGAGTTTAGTTCCGGCCTGGAAGTTCCGGATGAGGGGAGATGCTGATGCCCTGCAGAACTTCGGCGAGCCGGTCCAGGAAGACGCGGGTCCGGGGAAGCTGCCGGTCATTGAGCAGCAGCGCAAAGATACTGCGGGCCAGCCTGATCTCCGGGACGTCCAGGACTACGACGCCGTCCTGCCGCCCACGCATCGCGAGCTCCGGCACCAGTGCGGCGCCGATGCCGGCGGCGGCCATTTCCAGGCTGGCGTTGAAGTCATCGCAGTACGCGGCGACCCGGGGATGCAGCCCGCAGCTGGCAAAGAGCCGTTCAATCACAACGGCATCCGGGGTTCCCGGATGATGCATGATCCAGGGCATATCCGAAAGCTGTTCGGCGGAGACTTTGGCTCCGGGCTGGATGCCCCACTGGGCAGGAAGGACCACCCGGAAATTATCGTCACCCAGCCACTGACGGGTGACGGTTGCCGGCCAGGCGAGTC
Source organism: Arthrobacter gallicola (assembly GCF_014836775.1). Classification (GTDB taxonomy): domain Bacteria; phylum Actinomycetota; class Actinomycetes; order Actinomycetales; family Micrococcaceae; genus Arthrobacter_B; species Arthrobacter_B gallicola. The sequence goes on along the minus strand of NZ_JACSQD010000001.1, from coordinate 751,054 downwards.
CGCCCTGCCCCACCTGGAAAACCAGGGCCACGTCCAGTTCTCCGCCTGACCGCAGGCCCTGGATCGTCTGGCCCGGCTCCGCGACGAAGATCTTGAGGTTGATGCCCAGGTCCCGCCAGCCGGGGGAGTCAACCAGCCGGGGGAGGGCAAAGGTGGCGAGGCTGGGGAAGATGCCCAGGCGCAGCACATGTTCAGTGCCGGCTTCGGCCCGGGCTGCGGCGGCGAGCAGCGCATCCATGTCCGTCAGCACCTTTGCGGCATGGCGGGACATCACGACGGCGGCTTCCGTGGGAACAGCGGCACGCGCCGTGCGCTCGAAAAGCGTGGTGCCGGTATCGCGCTCCAGCGCAGACATCTGCTGGGACACGGCAGACGGCGTGTAACCCAGGTGGACTGCTGCAGCAGCGAAGGATCCGGACCGGATCACCTCCAGGAGGGTCTTGAGATGGATCGGATTGACCATGATGCCGCCTCGATTCCTCTCCTTGGTGCCCTGGACCGCCGTCGACCACCATATCTAGTGGTGCCACCTACTACGGGCGACACGCCCATGGCAGGCGACACGCAGTCGTTCCTGCAGCCCCACAGGCTGTGCATCCGCTTTCCACAGGCTGTGGAGAAAGCTCGTCCGCGGAGCGGAAAACCACGTAAATCAAGGGGTCGCCCCTGTGCAGAAACTGTGGACGAACAGCGTGTTGAATGACATACTTGTAATACATCATCTTGGGGTAAGACGCGTGGCAGCGCACTAGATGTAGTGTCCGGATGTAGTATCTAGGGACAGACTTCAAAGGCATCATCATGCTTCATCAAGGGGAGACCACCATGACCGTCACGGTTTACACCAAGCCCTCCTGCGTTCAGTGCAACGCAACATACCGCGCCTTGGACAAGAAGGGCATCGCCTACCAGAGCGTGGACATGTCACAGGATCCGGAGGCTCTTGAGCGCGTCCGCGCACTCGGGTTTATGCAGGCCCCCGTGGTCGTCACCGAGCAGGATTCCTGGTCCGGTTTCCGTCCCGACAAGATCGAGGAACTGGCCCAGGCCAGCGTTACTTCCGTCGCCTAATACAGGCGGCCGCTGCGGGAACCACTAAGCTGCGGGAATCCCAAGCGGGAATCCCGCAGCACCGAACCGCAGCAGTACAAAATCGCAGCGGTACAAAATAGCAGCAGTAAAAAAGCAGCAGTACAAAACGCAGGACCAAGACGCAGCAGAAAAGCAGGACGCAATGACTTTGGGAATCGCGATGCTGGGAGCAGGGGTTGGTGAAACAGCAGGGCTTGCTGAGACCTCCGGGGCCGCTGAAGGTGCCGGGAACCCGCGTCCAGCTGCCGAATCCAACCCGGAGACCAGTGCCGATCTCGTGTTTTTCACCTCGGCCTCCGGCTACACCGGACGGTTCGTGGAGAAACTTGGACGCGAGGCCGGCCGGATTCCGCTCCATACCAGTGCACCTACCCTGATTGCGCACAGCCCCTACGTGCTGATCCTTCCCACCTATGGAGGAACGGCGGAGCAGCCAGGGGCCGCAGCCAGGGGAGCGGTGCCCAAGCAGGTCATCAAGTTCCTGAACGTCGAGCAGAACCGCTCCCTCATCCGGGGCGTGATTGGCGCCGGCAACACAAACTTCGGGGAGAACTATTGCCTGGCGGCAGACATCATTGCCGTCAAATGCAAGGTCCCCGTGCTTTATCGATTTGAACTCATGGGCACGTCCGAGGACGTCGCCACAGTAAACCAAGGATTGGAAGAGTTTTGGACACATCAGTCGCAGAAGCCGGCATGACGGACTCCAAGGAGCTGCCGGAAGCCTACAAGGGCCTGGGCTATCACGAGCTCAACGCCATGCTGAACCTCTACGGCAAGAACGGTGAAATCCAGTTCGACGCCGACCGTGCGGCTGCACGCCAGTACTTCCTCCAGCACGTGAACAACAACACCGTGTTCTTCCACGACCTGGAAGAGAAGCTGGATTACCTCGTTAAGAACGAGTACTACGAGCGCGAGACGCTGGACCAGTACACGATGAACTTCATCCGCGAGCTGTACCAGCGCGCGTACAAGAAGAAGTTCCGCTTCGAGACCTTCCTGGGAGCGTTCAAGTTCTACACCTCGTACACGCTCAAGACGTTCGACGGCAAGCGGTACCTGGAGCGCTACGAGGACCGCGTCTGCATGGTTGCCCTGCACCTGGCCCGCGGCAACGAGCAGCTGGCCGAGCAGATCGTCGATGAAATCATCGAGGGCCGTTTCCAGCCTGCCACTCCCACCTTCCTGAACGCCGGCAAGAAGCAGCGCGGCGAGCTGGTCTCCTGCTTCCTGCTCCGTATCGAAGACAACATGGAGTCGATCGGCCGGTCCATCAACTCCGCGCTGCAGCTCTCCAAGCGCGGCGGCGGCGTTGCCTTCGCGCTGACGAACATCCGCGAAGTCGGTGCGCCGATCAAGCAGATCGAGAACCAGTCCTCCGGCGTTATCCCCGTGATGAAGCTTCTTGAGGATTCCTTCTCCTACGCCAACCAGCTCGGTGCCCGCCAGGGTGCCGGCGCGGTGTACCTGCACGCGCACCACCCGGACATCAACCGCTTCCTGGACACTAAGCGGGAAAACGCCGACGAGAAGATCCGCATCAAGACCCTCTCCCTCGGCGTCGTCATCCCGGACATCACCTTCGAACTCGCCAAGCGGGACGAGGACATGTACCTGTTCTCCCCGTACGACGTCGAAAAGGTCTACGGCATGCCGTTCTCCGACATCTCGGTCACCGAGAAGTACTACGAGATGGTGGACGATTCCCGGATCAAGAAGACCAAGATCAAGGCCCGCGAGTTCTTCCAGACGCTGGCCGAAATCCAGTTCGAATCCGGCTACCCGTACATCATGTTCGAGGACACCGTGAACCGGGAAAACCCGATCGACGGCAAGATCATCATGTCCAACCTGTGCTCGGAAATCCTCCAGGTTTCCCAGCCCACCACGTACCACGACGATCTCTCCTACGATGAGACCGGCAAGGACATTTCCTGCAACCTGGGTTCGCTGAACATTGCCAAGACCATGGATTCGCCGGACTTCGGCCGGACCATCGAAACGGCTATCCGCACCCTGACCGCCGTTTCGGACATGAGCCACATCGGTTCGGTTCCGTCCATCGCCCGTGGCAACGACCAGTCTCACGCCATTGGCCTGGGTCAGATGAACCTGCACGGTTACCTGGCCCGTGAGCGGGTCCACTACGGTTCCGAAGAGGGTATCGACTTCACGAACATCTACTTCTACACGGTCGTTTACCACGCCGTGCGTGCCTCGAACCTGCTGGCCATCGAAACCGGCCGTACGTTCGCCGGCTTCGAGAAGTCCAAGTACGCCTCCGGCGAGTTCTTCGACAAGTACGTGAACCAGGAATGGGTTCCGCAGACCGAGCGGGTTCGTGAGCTGTTCGAAAACGTGCAGATTCCCACCCAGGAGGACTGGGCCGCGCTGCGTGAATCGGTCATGGCGCACGGTATCTACAACCAGAACCTGCAGGCCGTCCCGCCGACCGGTTCGATCTCCTACATCAACAACTCCACCTCCTCCATCCACCCGGTGGCGTCGAAGATCGAGATCCGCAAGGAAGGCAAGCTGGGCCGCGTGTACTACCCGGCTCCGTACCTGACGAACGACAACCTGGAGTACTACCAGGATGCGTACGAAATTGGCTACGAGAAGATCATCGACACCTACGCTGCTGCCACGCAGCACGTGGACCAGGGCCTGTCCCTGACGCTGTTCTTCAAGGACACCGCCACCACGCGTGACATCAACAAGGCGCAGATCTACGCCTGGCGCAAGGGCATCAAGACCATCTACTACATCCGCCTGCGCCAGCTCGCCCTGGAAGGCACCGAAGTTGAGGGCTGCGTCTCCTGCATGCTGTAGGCGCTTCCCCTTTACTTACTTCAAGAGTTCAAGACAAGGATTTCAATGACCGAGAAGCTGAAGCTGATCGACCACGTGCAGGCGATCAACTGGAACCGTATCCAGGACGATAAGGACGTAGAAGTCTGGAACCGCCTGGTCAATAACTTCTGGCTGCCGGAGAAGGTGCCGCTGTCCAACGACGTCCAGTCGTGGAACACGCTGACTCCGGAAGAGCAGCAGCTGACCATGCGTGTGTTCACCGGCCTGACCCTGCTGGACACCATGCAGGCCACCGTTGGTGCTGTCTCGCTGATTCCGGATGCGCTCACTCCGCACGAGGAAGCGGTCTACACGAACATTGCGTTTATGGAGTCCGTGCACGCCAAGAGCTATTCCTCGATTTTCTCCACCCTGGCCTCGACCAAGGAGATTGACGAGGCGTTCCGCTGGTCCACGGAGAACGAGAACCTTCAGAAGAAGGCACAGATCGTCAACGATTACTACCGCGGCGATGATCCCCTGAAGCGCAAGGTGGCTTCCACCCTGCTGGAATCGTTCCTCTTCTACTCCGGTTTCTACCTGCCGATGTACTGGTCTTCCCGGGCCAAGCTCACAAACACGGCAGACCTGATCCGTCTCATCATTCGTGACGAGGCCGTCCACGGCTACTACATCGGCTACAAGTTCCAGCGCAATCTGGAGACTGTGTCCGAGGAACGCCGTGCCGAGCTGAAGGACTACACGTACGAGCTGCTGTACGAGCTGTACGAAAACGAAGTCCAGTACACGCATGACCTGTATGACGGCGTCGGCCTGGCTGAGGACGTCAAGAAGTTCCTGCACTACAACGCCAACAAGGCGCTGATGAACCTGGGTTACGAAGCCATGTTCCCGTCCACTCTGACGGACGTGAACCCGGCGATCCTTTCGGCTCTGTCTCCGAATGCGGATGAGAACCACGACTTCTTCTCCGGTTCGGGCTCTTCCTACGTGATCGGCAAGGCCGTGAACACGGAAGACGACGACTGGGACTTCTAGTTCCCCGGAGGGTTCCTCCAGCAACAACAGCGCAGCCGGCCCTTCTTATGGCTGCCGAAGAACTCAAAAATCCGCAGTAAGAACCCGCGGCACCGGATCGAAAGGTCCGGTGCCGCGGGTTTCTACTATGAGCTGACAGGTTAGTTGGCCAGTGTCAGGCAACTTGTCATCACGGCCGTCTCGGAGATGCCGGGTGACGGCCAGCGCCTACTGCCGCAGGAGGGAAATTCAGTGAGGTTCTGATCCGCAGTACATTTTGACATGCCAGTCCCAGAAACTACCGTTCCGGATGCACTCAGCTTTGTACTCGACGCCGTCGTAAGTAATTATTTCTTGGGTCATGCCGCCTTTGCTGCGGTGTCTATATTCGAACCGCACCAGTTTATCTTCGGTTTCAAAGCAGGTTTTGGACGAGAAAAAGCCGGAATCATCACATTTCGACATTTTCATGCTATTGCCTGAAGGATCCTCGTACTCCCAATCTTTCTTCGTTCCGCTGTCTGGCGCGACTTCCCTGACTCTGTGCTCCGAGGTTGCGAACTGTGCGGGGACCGGGAGGCGTTCATCAACCGCACGGGCTTGACCGGAGAAAAATATAGCGGCAGCAATCACAGCGCCGACCGTGGCGATGAGGAGTAGGAACTTCGTGAAGGGTTTCATGCAATCTTCCGGCGCGGGGACTCAATAAGGGCGATGCTGGATTCTCTCGGCTAGTCCCTCGGCGGTTTCTGCCGTTGCTGCTTGGTTGCTGAGCGCTGCTTCTTTGCGTCAAGGCGCCGGTAGTTGGAGCCGCGGGTGGGTTTGGTCCGGCGGCGCGCGGCAGGTGCTGGTGCCAGCCCGTCCGCCACGAGTCCGGCGAGCCTGGCCAGAGCGATCTCCCGGTTACGCAGCTGGGAGCGCTGTTCGGAGGCTGTCACCACCAGAGTTCCGGCAATCATGCGGCGTTTGAGACGCTGGAGCAGTTTTGTGCGCTGGTCCTCTGACAGCGCTCCGGAGTCCGTGACATTCCAGGACAGGGCGACCCGGCTGTCCGTGGTGTTGACGTGCTGGCCGCCCGGACCGGAGGAACGGGAGAACCGCCACTCAAGTTCCGAGGCGGGAATCGTCAGCTCCGATGACACCAAAAGATCCATGGTTCCAGCGTCGCATGAAAGCACTGGGCCGGTGGCCGCTAGGGCGAGCTCGCGAATGCCGGTGTCACCGGAGTTGTGTCAGTGGTTTTCCTGGTGCAGCCGGTCGGTCGGCAGCAGAAGCTCCACCGAGTCCCGCATATCGGCAGACTTGGCGATGGCACCTTCTGCAGACGGAGCTACATGCACCCGGTCGCGCCGCACTTCCTGGATCAGGACCTGCATCCGCTCACCGTCGACGTCGAGCCACCAGTTCTCGGTGAACATCCGCAGTCCCAGTTCATCCAACAGGCTCTCCGCGTCCTCCAGTTCCATGGGCTCGGCCCGCTGCCGGTGCAGCAGGTCGAAGGGGACGAAGCCGCCCTCGGGCGTCATGTGGATGTAGCCAACATGCTCGCCGTCGAGCCTGCGGAGGTGGTCGAAGGTGTTCTCCTGAGGCAGGGGCGTAGGCATGGAAGGATCCTAGCGGGTTGCGTCTGCTGCCGCGGCTTCGAACCGCGAGGCAAGAGTCCCGAATGCTGCTGCGAGCTGCGGCGGACTAATCACCCGAATATCGGTGTCGAACCGCCCGAATGAGGCCGCCAGCGACAGCCAGGACCAGGAACCCGCCGTCAGCCGGCACTGCCCGGTGCCGAGATCCTCAACCACCCCGTCCCCGGCGAAGGGAAGCACCCGGGTGGCAGGCAGGCTCAGCACCACACTGCCCGTGCAGGGCCACACATTCCCGCCGGCGGAGCCCTTGAACCGTGCCGACACGAACTGGTGCACATCTCCGCCCGGGAGTTCCCGCGGGGTGAAGCGGGGTCCGGAGGGGGTGCGGGGAAGGATCCGGTCCGCCCGGAAGATCCGCCAATCCCCACGTCCCAGATCCCACCCCACCAGGTACCAGTGCCCCCTGGTCGTGACTAGATGATGGGGTTCAACCCGGCGGGGAGGAGCCGGCAGTGTATCCGGTGCCTCCGGCTGCGCTGTCTGGTAATCGAAGCGCAGGACCTCCCGTGCATGGACAGCGCCGGAAAGGGTCATCAGCACATCGGGTGGCACCGGTGCTGTGCGTCCTGTTGGAATGGCGGTGAACTCAAGGGCATCAATCCGGTGGCGCAGGCGGGAGGGCAGGACCTGCCGCACGGTTGTCAGGGCACGCAGTGCCGCTTCCTCGATCCCGGCTCCGCTGGCGGCTGCGGTCTGGAGGGCGACGGCGAGGGCTACGGCCTGGTCATCGTCGAACAGCAGGGGTGGCAGTTCAGAGCCTGCATCGAGGCGGTAGCCGCCGTCCGGACCTTTGACCGCGCTGATGCGGTAGCCCAGGTTCCGCAGCCGCTCGACGTCACGGCGGACGGTCCGGTGGCTGACCTCCAAACGGCCGGCAAGGACCTCGCCCGGCCAGTCCCGCCGCGTCTGCAGCAGTGACAGCAGATTCAGCAGCCGGGAAGTTGTTGTCATGTTTTTGATCGTAGTTCCAGTGGAGGACAGAAACTGACCTCTACTGCTGTGAGAGTGGTGTTTACCCGGAAAACCCGGGGATTCCGCACCCTCCGCGGTGCACCAGCTAAGGAGCCGTCATGTCCGTAATGACCACCCCACACCTCAATTTCCGCGGTGACGCAGCGAAGGCACTCGAGTTCTACCAGTCCGTTTTTGGTGGCGATCTGGTCCTCGTCACCAACGAGGATGCGCACTCCGTGGAGAGCCCCGAGGAGGCAAAGCAGATCAAGTTCGGCCAGGTCACGGGAGCGAACGGGTTTCGGATCATGGCGTATGACGTGCCGTCCGGAACGTCCTATGATCCGGGGGAAAAGCCGGTGTTCATCTCCGTCCGCAGCGATTCAGCAGACGAAATCACCGAACTGTGGAACAGGCTCTCAGCCGGTTCCACCATCGTGGAAGACCTCGGCCCGTCCGGCTTCGCACCGCTGTACGGCATGCTCAAGGATCCTTTCGGGGTTCTCTGGGTGCTTGATGTGGCAGTACCGTGGGACGCTTCCTGAGCCAGCCGCGTCTCGGCCATGGCCCGGTTCGGCAGGTTCAGCCTGCCGAGCCGGGTTTTCCGGTTTAGGGGTGCGGCGTAGCGGTGGGCTGGCGTTTGGGGAAGGACTAGCAGGGGAGCGGAATCCGCCTCCAGCCCTCGGAATCGACCTCAAGGATGGCGGGAATCGCGCCGGCCAGTCCCCGCCGCCGCAGCATCTCTGTCAGCTCAGCAAGCGGAGCGCGGACCACGAACGTTTCGCCGCGGAACAGGTCTGCGGAGTCTTCAACCAATGCATCCACAGTGCCCGGTTCGGGCGACTCGAAGCTGGCGGCCACGGGCAGCCGCTTCAGCCACGGCGGCGGAAGCACCTGGTCCTCAAGCAGGACGGCGGTTGCAGGGCACTGCAGATCGGTCACGGGGCTCCATCTCTTTCCGGCGGACTGGGTTCTGTGAGGAAAGGGGAGGTTTGAGGATAGTTCATTTTCCGCTCCCGCATCCGTACTCCCGCCGGGACCGCGATTATGGGAAAGTTGCGGGGGAGGAAAAGCATGCCGGGTCAGCACGTAAAAACACACATCGCCATGATCGTGTGTGTCTGCCTGTGCCTGCTGGCATACCTGTCCTGGTTTTCACCGGAGCCGGATCTCAGTACCAGTGCACCTGTCTCGGACTCGGATTCCGCAACCAGGGCCGCGGCTTCGGAGGGCGCCGCCAGCGGAACAGCCCCAACACCGGCCTTCGTTCCCACGCCGGACCCGGAGTCCAAAGCCGGTGCTCCAGCCCCGGACTATGACTCAGCGCAAAGCCTCACCGTTGTGGTCAACAAACACCGCCCGCTGACTGACCGCGCCTACGTCCCCGCCGACCTGGCCGATGCCGCAGGGGTTCCGCTGCGCGCCGAGGCAGCGTCCGCGTACCTGCAGATGAGCGTCGACGCCGCAGCGGCCGGCGTCGGCCTGACCGCGGTCAGCGGCTTCCGGGCCGCGGATGCGCAGGGACTGCTCCATGACTCCTACACCACGAACTACGGAGTGAGCACGGCCGAGGCCATCTCTGCCCGCGCGGGATTCAGTGAGCACCAGACCGGACTGGCAGTGGACATCGGCAATAACGACGGCGCCTGCTCACTGCAGTCCTGCTTCGCCGCCACTCCCGCCGGGGCCTGGGCCGCAGCCAATGCCCACCGGTACGGGTTTATCATCCGGTATCCGGACGGCGCGGAACATATCACCGGGTTCACCTACGAACCCTGGCATCTCCGCTACGTGGGCCCGGACGTTGCACAGAAACTGTTCGACGCCGGAATCACCTTGGAAGAGTACGCCGGCCTTCCGGCGGCCCCCGGCTACTGAGCAAGCATGACCGGACGCCTGCGGGGCCGGCAGTTATCCCGCTGCCTGGCTCCACCGGCCGGCGTCGACCGCCGCCACAACACCGCCGTCGACCAGCAGATCGGCACCCGTCATAAAACCGGCCTCGGAACTGAGCAGGAACGCCGCAGCGTTGGCAATGTCGCCAGGGGTGCCGACCCTCCCGGTGCCGGAGCCCTCGATCATGGCACGCATCTGCGCCCCGGATTCACCGGCGAGTTCCTGCTGGCCCATCGGCGTCGAAATGACGCCGGGACTGATGCTGTTCAGCCGCGCACCGCGTCTGCCCCAGCGCACACTTGCCGTCTGGACCCGCGCCTGATTGGCCCGCTTGGCCACACTGTAGGCGTACCCGGGGTGGTCGATTCCCGTAAGGAAAGGCAGCCCCAGCAGGTCATCAGCTGGTTTGGCGGCGAGGTCTGCGAGCGCGTCAGCGGGAATCTGCCCTCCTGCCAGATAAGCGGACATGCTGGAGATAACGACGCCGGCGCCACCCCGGGCGATCACCTTTTCGAACTCCTCCAGCACCAAAGCGACACCGAACAGATCCACTTTCCAGATGGCTTCCACCGTGGCCTGGACGGGAGAAAGTCCTGCCGTGTGCACAACCCCGGTAACCGTACCCAGTTCCCGGGCGGTAGCTGCCAACGCTGCTACTGAATCCCGTGAGGAGACATCCACCACCTGGGAGGCGACGTCGTATCCCTCACTGAGCGCTGAATCCACGGCGCCTTCCAGGAGTGCCTGGTTGTAGTCGGCGAGGAGGACCTTCCTGCCCGCCCCGGACCGGCGCACCACCGCCTGGCCCATACCGCCAACGCCTATCACTGCCATTACGTCCGCCGTCATGTCTGCTCCAGTCCGCCGTATGGTTGGGGCTGCTGCGCCGCGGGGTGCGGGTCCCGGGGAAGCCGGCCGGGCACCGGATCCCGGCCTCCCGCTTAGTCTGGCGTGCGCAGCACAGCTTCACAACTGTGGGATGCCGGAGCCCGGGTCAGCAGCCTGCCGCTGCGGGGACCGGACGGCTGAGGGCGGATGCGGGCAGCCAGGAGCCGGGCTCGCCGAGTTCCACCCGATAGGCGCCTCAGCGGATGCATCTGCGGTAGGCGACTGTTCCCAGGGAGGTCCGGTGCTGTGAGTCCGTGATCCAGCCATGTTCGCACTCCTGGCGGGCGAGGACGCGGGACGGGTGTTTACGTGGTTCCATCTTCTGAGCATGCTGTAATGGTGTTATGCATCTCAACCCTTACGGTGAGTACGCCGTCCTGCTGGCAGCGTCGCTGGCGAATGACTGGCCCGGGACACGTGACGGCATCGTGGCCAGGACCCGGGACTTCGGTATGACCATGGCTTTCTCGCAGACGCCTGCGGATCAGCGTGAGGTCAGGACGGTTATCGACCGCTGGCTGGCGGTGGTGGACGCGCCCGGCGCGGACCAGCGTGCCCGCCTGCTCAACGGCCTGATGAAGGACGCCGCAGCGTACCCCCGGCTTACGGATCACGACGGCGAAGGCTGGCACCTGCATTACCGGGACGATGGGCAGTCACTGGCGGAGGTGCTCCTGGCGGTGATCAGCGTGGGAACGGCGCTGCATCTGACCACCCGGGGAATGACCCGGTTGGGCCGGTGCGAGGCTGGGCTCGCGCCCGGTGACTCCTGCCGGAACGTCGTTGTGGATGTCACCCGTAACGGGCGGCAGCGGTATTGTTCCGTGCGGTGCGGGAACCGGGCGGCTGTACGCAGGCACCGGGCCCTGCATCCGTAAGACAGCTGCTGTGGTGCTCCGGCAGGGAAACCAGAGTGCCCACCCTGTCCAGCGGCGGGACGGTGGGGGACACTGGGGGACAAGCTCTGTCCGAATCGGAGAACCTGCCATGACCGGAATCATGCCGATGCTGACCTTGAACAACCAGACAGCGATCCCCGCCCTGGGATTTGGGGTGTACCGCAGCCCTCCGGCGCGGACAACAGTGGCCGTGGAGACCGCACTGGCCAACGGCTACCGGCTGATCGACACCGCAGCCGCCTACCAGAATGAGGTGGAAGTTGGTTCGGCTCTGAGCCAGTCCGGTGTCGACCGGGCCGGGCTGTTCATCGCCACCAAATTGTGGGTGGATGACTACGGCTACGACTCGGCCCTGCGAGCCTTCGACGCGAGCCTGGGCAGACTGGGGCTCGACTATCTGGACCTGTACCTGCTGCACCAGCCGCTGCCGTCGGATTTTGATGCCACTGTGGCCGCCTATCAGGCTCTGCAGACGCTCTACGAGCAGGGCAGGGTCCGGGCCATAGGAGTGTGCAACTTCGACACCGGGGAGCTGGCCGAGCTGCTGGCGCGCACCGACGTCGTTCCCGCGGTAAACCAGATCCAGGTGCATCCCTACTTCAGCCAGCCGGATATCCGCACCTTTAATCTGGAGGCCGGGATACTCACGGAAGCGTGGTCGCCGATCGGCGGCGTGAACCGGTACTGGCCCAATTCCGGCGAGCTGAAGGACCCGCTGCACGATCCTGTGATCACGGCCCTGGCTGCCAAGTATCACAAAACACCGGCGCAGGTGATCCTGCGCTGGCACGTCCAGCTGGGGATCTGCGCGATTCCAAAATCGGTCACCCCCAAGCGGATTGCGGAGAATATCGATATTTTCGATTTTTCGCTCACCGCGCCCGAGCTGTCGGATATCAATGCGTTGGACACCGGAATCCGCGGAGGACCGAACCCGCAGGAGATCACCCGGTCCTAACGTCACAGGCCACCGGTAGCTTACGCAGCTCGCGCGCTTCACCCGTGCTTCACCCGTGCTGGTTCCGGCAACGGTTGACGCTCCTGCTCCCTGCGCGCAGGGTGGAAGAAACCAACGGGGTACGAAAAGCGGTGCCAGCCAGCCGCCGTCGTTCCTGATCCTGCCACGGCCGGGCCCAGCGAAGGGGAGAGACGGATGAAAGCGCGTGAACTTGGGGCGGACGGGCTTCGGGTGTCGGAGCTGGGGCTGGGGTGTATGGGCTTCAGCCAGGGCTATGGTCCGTCCGGCTCCCGCGAAGCTGCCATCAGTCTCATCCGCACTGCTGTGGACCGGGGAGTGACTCTGTTCGACACGGCGGAGGTCTACGGGCCGTACAGCAACGAGGTTATGGTGGGCGAGGCTCTGGCGCCCTACCGGGGACGGGTCACCATTGCCACCAAGTTCGGGTTCAGGATTAACAGCGACGGGCGTCAGGTTGGGCTGGACAGCAGCCCCAAGCACATCCGTGAAGCCGTTGACGGCTCGCTCCGGCGGCTGGGAGTGGAAGCCATAGACCTTCTGTACCAGCATCGGGTGGATCCCGGAGTTCCCATTGAGGACGTCGCCGGAACCGTCAAGGAGCTGATTGTGGAGGGGAAGGTCAAGCACTTTGGGCTCTCCGAAGCGTCGGACGCAACCATCCGTGCGGCGAACGCGGTTCAGCCGGTGACTGCTGTGCAGAGTGAATACTCGCTTTGGTGGCGGGATCCGGAGCGGCGTGTGCTGCCGGCCTGTGAGGAGCTCGGTATTGGCTTTGTTCCTTTCAGTCCGCTTGGCCGCGGATTCCTCACCGGCAAAATAACGCCTGACACGGAGTTTGCTGCCGGAGATATGCGCGGACGGCTCCCGCGGTTCGCCCCTGAAGCCCGGGCAGCGAACCAGGCGGTGATTGAGCAGCTGGAGCGGATCGCAGCGGCTAAGGATGCCACACCGGCACAGATCGCTCTTGCCTGGCTGCTGGCCCAGAAACCGTGGATTGTGCCTATTCCCGGGACCCGGAAACTGGAACGGCTGGAAGAAAATCTGGAAACAGCCGCGGTGGAGCTTACCGAACATGATCTTCGGGACATTGGTGAGGCTGTCCTGCGGATTCCGGTTCAGGGGGCGCGCTATCCGGAAGAGCTTGAGAAAACGATCGACAGGTAGGGTCGGGGGCTGTGGCTGCCGGGCGCCGTCGTACGTTGAAATGATGAGGTGCATCCGCACCTGAGCGGGCGGCTGGGATGGCTGCCGGGGCAGCGGTGGGAACGGTCGGGGCGGCTGGAGTGGCTGGAGTGGCTGCGGCGGCTGGAACTGCATTCGCGGCTGAAACGGGCGGGACGGTTGCGGCGGCAGAAACGGCAGAAACGGCAGAAATGGAGGAACGGGCAGGATGGGCAACCGGGGAGCTGATGCTTACCGCCGGCGGATGGAGCGGGCCGCCAGGCTTCGTGCCTCCGGAGCGTTGGACCAGCAGGAGGCTGAGGAGACGCCGGAAGAGGCCGATCTGCGGCGCAGGAAGGCGCTGGTTGATCCGGGGGACCGGGCGGACTATCTGATCCGGGACGCCATGCAGCGGGGCGAGTTCGACAACCTCCAATATGCAGGAAAACCCATCCCCGGAATCGGCGACGGACACGATCCGGACTGGTGGATCAAGGGACTCATCCAGCGCGAGAACCTGAGCGGTCTGGGACCTCCTGCCCTCCTGCTGCGTGTTGAGGATGCCGAGTTGGACAGCCGTCTCGATGCGAAGCCCTCCGCGTCGTTGGTCCGGGAGGCAGTGGAGGACTTCAACGCGCGCATCATTGAAGCCCGAAGGCAGCTGCTTGGTGGGCCTCCGGTAATAACCCAACTGCGCGACGTCGACACGGAGGTCCAGCGCTGGAGGGAACGCAGAGCCGCTGCAGAGCCTGCACCTGCCGTTCCGGATCCGCCGAAGCCGTGGTGGCGGCGGTTCGGCTGGCGGCTGCGGTAGCGGGCGGGATGTTGGCTGGTGGTGTGGGGCCTGGGGGCGTCTTGGCTGGCGGTGTGGGGCCTGGTGGCTGCTGGCTGGGGGCGTGTTGGCGTCGGGATGTTGGCTGGCGGGGTGGGGCCTGGTGGCGGGGTCGGCGAAGGGATCGCTGGCGGTTTCTGGAGGCTGTGGGCCCGCCCCGGCGCTCCGGCGGCCCGGCGGCCCGGTCGGCCGGATGCGGCTGGATACCGTGGGTCCGACCCATATGGCTCTGGATACCGTGCGGGTCCTGCCCGTATGGCGCTGGATCCCGTGTGCGTCCTGCCCGAGGCCTGAGCCGTTGACCGGCCTCCCTCACCGCGGAGTCAAAAACAAGTACCAGCGACAAATGTCCCGTAATTGAGCATGCCGAAAAGAGCCGATTTCCGCCTTGGAATGTCAGTGCCGGATGAAAACCTTGGGTTATGAACCGTTCTTCGGGACCATCATCCTCGAGTCCGTTTTCGAACCCGGGTTCGAGCCGGACTTCCAGCCCTTCCAGCCGCTCCAGTGCGGCCCCTTCTCCGGTTTTCCTTGCCAAGCCCACTGTCTGGAGCGGGACGGACACCGCGCTGCCCGATGGGTTCGAGGGGAAGTTGTCGCTCGGAGGACCTGAACTCCTGAATGCCGAAGAAGCGGGAGACACCCTGACGAGGCTCGCAGCCCTCATCTGTTGGGCCCAGGCACAGCAGGCCCAGGTTGTTGCGCGGATCGAGACGCTCTTCGCCCGGGACATCGCGGACGCTTCCGGTCGGGAAGACCCGGGGTGGGCACAGAGCCTCGCGGCAGCTGAGGTAGGTGCCCTGCTACGCCTGCCCCATATGAGCGCGCTGCGCCTGGTCAACGAGTCCCACAGCCTCACATCAGAACATCTGCTGACCCTGGGCCGGCTTTCCGAGGGAAAAATCAGTTACCAGCACACCAGGGCGGTGCTCGAGGAGGTGCAGTCCGTTCCGGATGTGCCGTCACAGCAGCCGGATCCGCATTCAGACGAGGGCTTAGAGCCGGGTGCGGATCCGGACCAGGGGCCTGACGATGGGGAAGGGACCTGCCATCGAGGGGTGCGTGCAAGATTTGAGGTGGATCTTCTGGGTCATGCCGAAGGCCTGACTGCCGCGCGCTTCACGGCAAAGGCTCGAAGGCTGCGCGAGTCACTGTTTCCAGAGACCATTCAAGTCAGGCACAGGGAGGCATTGTCCCGGCGGCGGGTCTGCTTCGAGCCGCTTCCCGACGGGATGTCCTGTGTGTCTGCGTTCCTTGCTGCTGAAAAAGGACAGGCACTTTACACGGCACTGTCCGCAGCGGCGCGGGGTGAGAAAACAGCAGGTGACACCCGCACCATGGACCAGCTGCGTGCTGACATTCTCGGCTCTGCGCTGCTCGGCGAAGGTTTCGTCACGAACGGGAAGGACCAAACTGCCGTGACTGGTCCTTCGAGGTGGACCCGGGCGCCTCAGGAACCATCGGAGACCGGGGGTGAGCGGCGGGAAACGCCAATCGGAAGGCCCCAAGTCCCAGATGGGGGAGCGCCCCGCGACGCAGAACAAGGAGCACGCCGGGGTACGAGACACGGAGCGCCCCGCAACGCAGGACGCGGTTCGCCCCTGGAAGGCGAGCGCGGAGCAGCCCCGGATGCCGGACGCCGAGCGCCCCGCGACGCCGAGCAGGGAGCACCTCTAGGAAGGACCGGTACGAACCGTGGCCGCGCCCGAAAGCGCAACGGAATCAAGACAGAAGTGATGGTGCTGATTAATGCCGATACCCTCGTTGGCCTCAACGATGCACCTGCAGAGCTCAATGGGTACGGTCCGCTGAGCCCGGAAACCGGTAGACGGATGGTGCAGGAAGCGCTGAGCTGGACTCCGCTGGCGCAGGATCCCCGGACTGGTGAAATTCTTGCGGTCGGCCGGCGCCGGCGGATACCTTCCGGGCTGAAGCGCTGGTTACAGGCCAGGGACGGGACCTGTCGTTTTCCCGGATGCGGGGTCAATGTTCGTGCTGCTCAAATCGATCACACTCTTCCATGGGCGCAGGGTGGAGCTACTGATCATTCCAACCTTGAGCACTTGTGCCCCAAACACCATAGGTTCAAGACGCTGGGGCACTGGAGGGCGCGGCAACCTGAAGCCGGCACTATTGAATGGACCTCACCGGTGGGGCGTACCTACCGCACTGGACCCATACTGGCGTACACAGAGCAGGATTTCTCTGCACAGCCGGTGGCTGCCTTTACAGCGACATCCAATGATGAGGTTTCTTCAGATGAGAGACCACCCGATGAGCCGCCGCCCTTCTAAACGTGGTCTGCTTCAAGGTTGGTCTTCAGAGGGTCAACACATGGATAACAGCACACTGCCCGGGAATCCCGAAAAGCCAAGGAGACTCATGTCCATCCGCCGAATGACAGAGGCTTCCGATGCCGAGATAACCACCCTGGCAGCGGTTCTGGCTGAAGCATTCGCAGACTACGCATGGACCAATTGGACTGTGGACAGCGATCGCCGTGAGGCTCGGATCGCTGCTATCCACCGGCTGTATCTCAAGCATGTCGCCCTGCCTCAGGGAGAGATCTGGACAGACGGCGACCTCGCGGGCGTGGCAGTGCTGCTGCCTCCGGACGCGGCGGAACTCCCTCAGGAACTCGTGGACAAGCTGTCTGCACTGCATGGCGAGGCAGGTCGACGGCTCCAGACAGAACTGCCGCAGCAGCCCGATGGCACCTGGACGCTGGCGACTATCGGTGTCGCACCTTCAAAACAGGGAACGGGTCTGGGCACAGCACTGATGGAAGCGCTTCTCCACAATGCGGATGCCCACAGCCGGCCCGTTGGGCTGGAGACTTCCGCCGAATCGAACCTGGAATTCTATCGCCGGCTCGGTTTTGTGGTCTGGGCTGTTTCGGAGATGCCCAGCGGCGGCCAGCTCGTCTGGTCGATGCTGAGAAACCCCCGATAGACCTGGGACCGCGCACGGCGCATACCGGGACGACCGGGAGACGACTACGCGTATGCCCAGCCCCGCGCTACCCACAGCCCAGCCCCGCGCGGTGCGTTACCCGCCGGGCCCCGCCCGGCCCCACGCTACCCGCCCAACCAGGCTTGCGCCGCTGCCGCCGCCGGCCCCACGCTACCCGCCCGACCAGGCTTGCGCCGCTGCCGCCGCCCGGCCCCACGCTACGCGCCCGGGCCCCGCGCCTGCCGGCTACCCACAGCCCGACACCTCACCCAACCCGCACCAGCCCTCGACTCAGACGGACACGGTTGCCAGACTGAAATAGCGTCCGACCTCTGGGACGAACAGCAGGAGGTAGCCCGTGCTGGGTCTGGAACTTGTTGTAGCCCTCGGAGTGGCCATCCTGGTCTGCTTCCTGGCAGCACCTCACCTGCGCATCGGAGCCCCGCTTCTACTGCTCGGCTGGGGCGTCATGCTGGGGTTTGTACCAGCATTCAGAGAGGTAGAGCTGCCTTCGGAAATTGTGCTGCTGATCTTCCTTCCGGCACTGCTCTACTGGGAATGCCTGACCACATCACTACGGGAAATCCGCAGCAACCAACTGGGCATCATCCTTATGAGTACCGGACTCGTGGTCGCCACCGCAGCAGGCGTGGCAGCGGCAGCCCATGCCCTGGGCGTGCCCTGGGGACCTGCCTGGGTACTGGGAGCCGCCGTCGCACCCACCGACGCCACAGCAGTCTCAGCCCTGGCGAAAATGCTGCCACACCGCAGCATCACCCTGCTGCGGGCCGAAAGCCTGGTAAACGACGGAACCGCACTCGTGATTTACGCGGTCGCCGTGGGAATCGTAGCGGGAGACGGCGACTACACTCCACAGTCTGTTTCAGGTCTGCTGGTCCTGGCCTATGTGGGAGGAGCGGCAGCCGGATTCCTCGTGGCCTGGATCGGAATCTGGGTGCGAAAGCGGGTCACAGACCCTCTCCTCAGCAACGTGATCACCTTTCTCACACCCTTTTCCGCCTTCCTGCTGGCCGAGGAATTCGGAGGATCAGGTGTACTGGCCGTCGTCGTCGTCGGATTGATCATGAGCCAGGCAGGGCCCCGGATCACGTCAGCACTTGCCCGCCGCCGAGCACAGGCATTCTGGTCCTTCTCCACCTTCATGATCAACGCTGCTCTCTTCGCACTGATCGGAATCGAACTGCATGCGGTGGTACGAATCCTCAACGGTGGACAGATAGCGCTGGGACTGCTGGCAGTGGCCGTTGTGTCAGCAGTACTGATTGCGGTTCGCTTCGCCTACCTGTTCGGATCCGAATACCTGCTCCGCCTGCTGGCCCGCCGCCAAACCGCAGGAGTGCGGCAGGAAAGCAACCGTGCCAGAGTCGTCAGCGGCATGGCAGGGTTCCGCGGAGCCGTGTCGCTGGCAGCCGCGCTTGGTGTTCCTCTCCTCACCGCAGCAGGAACCCCCTTCCCGAACCGCGGGCTGATCATCTTCGTCACCGCGGGAGTCATCGTCGTGACACTCACAGTGCAGGGCCCGCTCCTTCCCCTCGTGGCCAAATGGGCCAGACTTCCGCACGACACCACAATGGAAGAAGAACGCCGGCTCGCCGAAGTCCGGGCTACAGAGGATGGCCTGCTCGCTATTCCCCGGCTCGCCGCGCAGCTCGGGACAGACCCGGAAGTAGAGCACCGCCTCGTCCGCGAATACCGGCACCACCTGCGGGTGCTGCGCGCCGATTCCGGTACCGGTGACGAAAAACCGCTCCTGCAGCGGAGGGCACAGGACCAGGCTCTGCGGCTGGCACTGCTGGCACGTAAACGGGCCGTGATAGTCCGCCTGCGCGACGAACGAACCATCGACGACAGAGTGCTGCGCCTTCTCGAAGCACGGCTCGACGTCGAGGAACTGGCCTTGACCCGGCCCGATTTCAGCGAATGATGAGAAGCCGGGTAAGTGAGACGCCAGGTGAAGCGGCTCCGGTAGCCGGGCAAACCCGGCTCAGCGGGCCCTGACGACAGGCAGCTCATCCCAATCGGTGGTGTAGCGCGGTGAGAAGAACTTCCGGGACATGGTCCAGTCCGGTTTCGTGCTGGAGAGGCCCGCCAGACCCAGGCCGATGCTGGCAGCACCGTACTTATCCGCAACCTTCCCCAGGAGTTCACCGATATGCCGGTGCTCGTGGGCGGAGACAAATTCGTCAAACACCGGCTGCGCTCCGGCATCGGACAGGCCGCTGAGCATCACTCCTGCCTTCGTATACGGAACGCCTTCCAGAATGGAGTCCTCCAGCGCGCCGACAGCCGCCCGGGTCAGCACCACGGGATCAGACGTTGGGCTCTGCAGCCGCACCGTCACGGACGGGAACGACGCCGCCTTCTGGCTGAAGTGCGAAGTGCCGGCATAGGCGGTCAGCACCCGCGCCTGCTGCCCCTCGCGTTCCAGCCGGGCCGCAGCCTGCTGGGCATAGATACTCATCACCTGCCGCATCTCAGCCGCCGTCGTCACCGGAACCGAAAAGCTGCGGGAGAAGATCAGCTGCTGCCGGTCGGCGCGTTCTTCCTCGAGCGGCAGACAGGAGGTGCCGTTGAGTTCAAGGACTGTACGTTGCAGTGTGACGGAGAAGCGGCTGCGGATCAGAGCCGGATCGGCCGCCTTGAGATCCGCGACACTGCGGATGCCCAACGCACCCAGACGCTTGCCCAGTTTGGCGCCCACACCCCAAAGCCCGGTCACCGGAACACGGGACATGATGGTCTCCACCACCTCCGGATCCATGGTGTCCAGGCTGCACACTCCGCCCAGATGTTTGTTCTGCTTGGCGATCCGGTTGGCAAACTTCGCAAGGGTTTTAGTGGTTCCGATGCCCACGCAGACCGGCAGGCCGGTGTGACGGGCGACGGCGGCACGGATGTCCGCGCCCTGTGTGTCCAGTTCCTCTGCCGTACCCGCCAGGCCCAGAAAGGACTCGTCGATGGAGTAAACCTCCTGCCAGAGCGCGTACCGGCCCAGAAGTTCCATGACCCGTGAGCTCAGGTCGCCGTAGAGCTCGTAGTTGCTGGAACGCTGGACCAGGCCAAGGTGCGGAGCGGCGTCTGCGAGTTTGAACCACGGTTCGCCGGTCTTGATGCCCAGTGCCTTGGCCTCATCGGAGCGGGCGACCACACAGCCGTCATTGTTGGAGAGGACCACTACCGGAATTCCTGCGAGCGCCGGATCGAACGCGCGCTCGCAGGAGACATAGAAACTATTGACGTCCACCAGCGCAATCCGGTGCAGCTGCTGAAGCGGTCCCGGCCGAGCGGCCCCGGTACCAGTGCAGAAACCTGCGCTTTTGCTGGTATCTCCCGCCGCGGCGGCCTCAGCCGGTGAACCCGCAACGGGGACGGGTTCTTCGGTGCTACGCATGGAGGCGGTTTTCAGACATGGTGCAGACACCGGGTGACGACGCCCCAGACAGACAATTCCGCCGGATCGGAGACGGAAATGTCCTCATAATCAGGATTCTCCGCGGCCAGAACAATGCCCCGGCCGGTCAGCCGAAGCCGGCGGACAATCAGTTCACCGTTGAGGACGGCGACGACGACGGATCCGTCCCGCGGAGTGAGCGAACGGTCAACGATCAGCTCGTCGCCGTCGCTGATCCCGGTGCCGGTCATGGATTCTCCGGCGACCCGGACTACGTACGTCGAGGTGATATCTCGAATCAGGTGCCGGTTGAGGTCGATCCGGCCGTCGAAATAATCGCGCGACGGGCTGGGGAAACCGGAGGCGGCGTCGCCGTCGGACATGGCCTGGGACCGGGACGATGTCCCGGGAGTATTGCCCGAAAACACAGGCATCCGCAGACCTCCTTAGAACATACTTTCGATTCCTCCAAGGTTAGCACTGGACGCTGGCCGTGGCTGGAAGGGAACGGCTAGGGTGCCGGCTATGGAACCGGCTATGGAACCGGCTATGGAACCGGCTATGGAACCGGCAGCAACCTCAGGGAACATTTTCCGGCAGCTTGCAGGAGGACTTCCGTGGCCGGAGGAGCTCGGCAGGCACGGATGCCCTCCTCGGCGGTCCCGAGCTGGCCATTTCCGTGCCATCGGTCATCCTGATTGACGGCATCTTTCTACACCGTCCGGAGCTGGTGCAGATTTGGGATGCGTCCGTGTTCCTCCAGGTGTCCTTCACCACCTCCTTTCAGCGGATGGCGGAGCGGGATGGGAGCGATCCGCTACCGGAGGCCGCGGCAAACCAAAGGTACCTGCAGGGGCAGCTGCTGTATCTGGCAAAGTGTGCGCCGTTCTTCCGCGCAACGGCGGCAGTCGACAACAATGACGACGCGGCGCCGTCCATCCTCCGGTCTGGGTGGATCGTCCAGCCGCCGGGCGGGCAGCAGGTACCGTTTAACCCATGAATGTCGAGGTGTACATTCCGCCGAAACTTGGGCGGGAACTGGAAGAATTGGCCACGGAGCAGGGTGTGCCCGTGGAAACGCTGATCCTCAACGGAGCCAGGCTGCTTCTGGAGCACCGCAATCGGCGCAACCACGTACAGTCCTGACGGTCGTTACCTGTACAGTCCTGACGGCCGTCACATGTAGAGTCCTGACGGCGGCTAAAGGCAGCAGCATCCGGTCATCCGCGCAGACCCGGACAAGGGAAGGGAACAGTCATGAGAATCACCCTCACCAGCATCTTCGTGGATGACCAGGCCAAGGCACTGGACTTTTACACCCGGATACTTGGCTTCGAAAAACGCACAGACGAACCCGCCGGAGCTGCCCGCTGGCTGACGGTCGGCAATCCGGGGGAGCAGGGCGGCGTCGAACTGCTGCTGGAGCCGAGCGGACACCCGGCCGTGGCACCGTTCAAGGAAGCGCTGGTCCGTGACGGCATTCCCTTCAACTCTTTCGCCGTGGAGGACGTCCAAGCCGAATATGACCGGCTGACGGGACTGGGCGTGGAATTTACCCAGCCGCCCGCCCAGATGGGTCCGGTAACCACGGCTGTCTTCTCTGATACCTGCGGCAACCTCCTGCAGATCACCGCCATGAACCCCTCATGAACCCCTGACGCGTGGCGCGTGACTGACGCACTCTCATCGCCGGCCCGCTGAGGCTCCCCCGGCGGAGCGCTAACCGCTCGGGGTCACCGGGGTCTTAGTACGCCGTGATTTATCCACGGGTCATATTTCCAGGTCGTAGCTGGATTCGCGGAGAGTGGAGCCGCTGACGCGGTGCATGCGCTGGCAGCAGAAGGGATCATAGACCGTAACGCCGATCCGGCCGGACAGAGGATCGGCCGATTGGATGCAGGTGCACGGTGCGGACACGAGCGCTGAACCTTTCTGGGAACCGGAGATATCTATCCCCTTAATTTTTACTCTTCCGCGCAGAAGTCCGGTCTCCCAGGGCGCTCCGCCCGCCATCAGCAGAACGCCGGGAAACAGCAGATGCCCAGACCCAGGTTGAGCGGCGGATACCTGCGTCCACCCACAGCACCTGAACTGCTTTCGCAGACCAGGTGCAGGTTTCACCTTTCACCAGCTCAGCACAGCCCGGAAACCGAATCCACGCCCAGATGGGGATTGCAGGCAGGGAGGTTGTCACCGGAATGTGGTCAAAATCAAGTTCCTCGGGAGTCAGCCCGATGGGTTCGGCGCGCCTGGCATAACGGGCAGCCAGCCGCCCAGCAGCCTTCTGATCCATACACCTAGTAGAACATACGTTCGAATAGGGTTCGACGGCGGCGGGTGGGTTTGCTGCTGTGCCCGGATCGGGTTTTGGGGCACAATGTTGGCCATGTGCGGACGATACGTGATGGCCAGGGCGACATCAGACCTGGTGTCAGCCTTTGCAGCAGACCAAGTCGTGGGGGAGGACGTGGATCCCTCCTGGAACGTGGCACCCACCGATGACGTGCGCATTATCACCGAGCGCCGCGGGCCGGACGGAACCGTACGCCGCCTGGCGACAGCAAAATGGGGACTCGTTCCGGTGTGGGCCAAGGACCCGAAGATAGGGGCCCGGCTGATTAACGCGCGGCGGGAGACCATTCTGGAAAAACCAGCGTTCCGCAAGGCTGCAGTAAAGCGGCGGGCGCTGGTACCCGCCGACGGGTACTACGAGTGGGAGAAGACGGAGGAGGGCAAGGTTCCGACCTACCTGCATCCTCCCGTTCCGGAACCGCTGGCATTCGCCGGACTGTATGAGTTCTGGCCGGATCCCAACCTGCCCGAGGACCATGAGCACAAGTGGCTGCTTTCTGTCACGATCATCACCACAAAGGCGGCGGATGAACTCGGACACATCCATGACCGGACCCCGCTGGTGGTGCCGCCGGACATGTACGCCGAATGGCTGGATCCTGCGCTGACGGACGCGGAAGCCATTGCCCGCGTGCTGGAAGCCATACCCGATCCGGTGCTCACCCCCAGGGTGGTCTCCACCGAGGTCAACTCGGTCCGCAACAATGGTCCACAGCTGATTGAACCCGCTGGACCGGAGGCATAGAGAACCCCAGCGCCAGCCAGCCACATCCCGAGAGCCAATTAACCAGCCGGGCTCCGCCCCGGTCTACCAGGCATAATCCTCAGGAGCCGGCCGATGCCCGGGGAAAATGGTGTCCAGCTTCGCCAGGGTGTCGTCGTCGAGCTCCACATCCAGGGCTGCGAGCGCGTCGTCCAGCTGACCGGAGATCCGCGGCCCGATGATCGGAGCGCTCACCGCAGGCTGGTGCAGCAGCCACGCGAGAGCCAGGATCCCAGGTTCGATCTGCAGCTCCGCAGCCAGGTCCTCATACGCCTGGATCTGGTCCCTGTGCTTGGACAGCAGATCCTGGACCCGCCCCTCGGCCCGCCTGCCGCCGTCATTCTGGGCTTTTAGGATGCCGCCGAGCAGTCCGCCCTGCAGCGGAGACCAGGGGATCAGCCCCAGCCCGTACTTCTGTGCGGCCGGAATGACTTCCAGTTCCACGGTCCGCTGGAGCAGGTTGTAGATGGACTGCTCACTGATCAGCCCGTTGAAGCGGCGCCGGCGGGCGCTTTCCTGCGCCTCGGCAAGATGCCAGCCGGCGAAGTTGCTGCTGCCGTTGTAGATGACCTTGCCCTGGGCGACGGCGGTTTCCATGGCCTGCCAGATCTCGTCCCAGGGCGTGTTCCGGTCCACATGATGGAACTGGTACAGATCGATGTGGTCGGTTTGAAGGCGTTTGAGACTGGCGTCGAGGGCCTGACGGATGTTCAGCGCTGACAGGAAGGTGTCATTCGGGCCCGGACCCATCGAGCCATACAGCTTCGTGGCAATAACGGTGCTGCCGCGCCGGCCACCGCCCTTGGCGAACCAGCGGCCCACAATTTCCTCCGTCAGGCCCTTGTTTTCCCAGCCGTAGACGTTCGCGGTGTCGAAGAAATTGATTCCGGCTTCCCGGGCCGCGTCCATGATCGTGTGGGCGTCCTGTTCGGAGGTTTTCGGCCCGAAGTTCATGGTGCCCAGGCACAGCCGGGAAACCTGCAGGCCGGACCGGCCCAAATGTGTGTACTTCATGCGTCCTCGGTTTCGTCTAGTTGGTTTGTCCAGGCCCAGCCGGTTTGCAACGGGACACTGCCTGACCGGCTGTCCGGTCACTCATTCTGCCGCTGGGCCGGACGGGCTGGAAGGGCCGGCCGCAAAGCCGGCGGCACCGCGGCGGGGAAGTGCTCCGGCCCGCACCGGCTCCTGTAGCCTAAAAGCGCATCTTTGGAGCACCTGCCAGGAGGATTTGTGCCGGAATCGTATTACCGCCCGCTGGGTGAGGGAACGTTCGAGTCAACGCCGCACACGCAGGGGGCCTGGAACGCGCACGAACAGCACATGGCTCCGGCCGCCGGCCTTCTGGTTCATTGCCTGGAAAAGACCGATCCCCGGCCGGACATGCGGCTGGCACGGGTCAGCTTCGAAATTCTGGGCATCATTCCGCAGGGCACGTTCGATGTACGGACCAAGGTCATCCGGCCCGGCCGCACGATCGAGCTGCTGGAAGCCGAGTTCATATCCGGCGGGCGCACCGCCATCCGGGCGACGGCCTGGCGGCTCGCCCTAGGGAACTCCGCTGAGGTAGCCGCGGTGGAGGATGAAACGATGCCCGGACCGGAGGAAACCGCCAGCTTCGACGGGATGACCGCCTGGCCGGGTAACTTCATCAATTCCCTGGAATTCCGTGCTGTGCCCGGACTGCGCCCCGGCCGCGGCCAGGTCTGGGTGCGCTCACCCTTTGAGATGGTGGACGGTGAACCCACCCCGGACCTCGTCAGCCTGCTGGGCCTGGTGGACGCAGCCAACGGCATAGCAGCACGGGTCCCGCCGGGCGGGGACAGCTGGATGTTCCCCAACGTGGACCTGCAGATGCATCTGTACCGCAAACCCGAGGGCCGCTGGCTGGGACTGGATACCCGTGTCACCTTCGGCACGGACGGCATCGGTCTGACCTCCTCGGTTCTGCACGACCAGACCGGTCCTTTCGGACGCAGCGAACAAATCCTCACGGTCCGCCCCCTGGGCAGGGGCTAACCGGTGGAAGAACGCGCCAAAGTCCTGGACGTTTACCGCCAGGAGCAATCGATCGGAGCGGCTGCGGACCTCGAGGCCGCCCTGGCAATGCTGGCCTCGGCCCGGAATGGGGAGCTCGGCCCTGCGCTGCGGATCTACCGTCCCCGGCCCACGGTTGCCTTCGGCCAGCGCGATGCCCGGCTGCCGGGATTCGCCGCCGCCGCCGCTGCCTGCCGCGACCAGGGCTTCGAACCGCTGATCCGCAAAGCTGGCGGACGGGCGGCTGCCTACCACGAGGGCTGCCTGATCGTGGATCACATTGAACCCGAGCCCAACGCCGTCGCCCGTTCCCTGGCCCGCTTTTCCTGCTTTGCCGAGCTGCTGGCCACAGCACTGCAGGACGCCGGGGTGCCGGCCGGCGTGGGGGAAATCCCGGGAGAGTATTGCCCGGGGGAGTACACCGTGCATGGCGGAACGGGAGATAACCGCATCAAGCTGGTGGGAACCGCGCAGCGTGTGGTGTCCGGAGCCTGGCTGTTTTCCTCGGTGGTGGTGGTCCGCAATGCCGCTCCGCTGCGCCGCGTGCTGACATCCGTCTACGCGGCCCTGGGCCTTGACTGGGACCCCGCTACCGCAGGCGCCGCCGAGGACCTGGTCCCGGGGCTCACGATGGATGACGCCGAAGCCGCCCTCCTGGCCGGCTATCGCAGGTATGCCCGGCTCCGTCAAGGGGATGCGTCCCGCCTGCCCGCATTCTCTGCCGGGCCGGCCCCCGGACTTCCCACCACAGCCTGTGCCCATTAGCATCAGGCGCGAACCGCATCGAAGCGGTCCTGGACGCAGAGCCCGCCCAGCAGACAGAACAAACCAGCCGCAACCGATCTGGAGGACCCCGCCTTGCCTAAGAAGAGCGTTGAAAACACTGCCGTCCGGCTGAAAGCCATCCTGGAAATCCTGGCCAGCCAGGATCCATCCAATCCCGCAAGGACCGGCCGGGCCGATGTGCTGAAGCAGGTTTTGGAACGGGTGCCCCTGGAAGGAACCGAAGCCGAATTCTTGGCCAGCGGAGTTGCCCGCGGTGAACGCGCCCTGGTCACCGCCAGCACCAAGCTTGTGAAGGCCGGCTGGATCCTGAAGGAAGGCCGCGCCGGCTGGAGCATCACCGGAACGGGACGCGCCGCCCTGGCCGATTTCCCGGAGGTGGAACAGCTGCAGGCTGCCCTGAGGGGGACCAAGGAGTCCCAGACCGTGGTGACGCAGGCGGAAACCCACAGCGAGGAAGTGCTGGAGGAGGCGCTGCGTGACGCCTCCGCTGTGCCTGCCGGGCAGCCGCACGGATCCCATCCTGAGGACCACTATGACGGGCCGTCCTTTCCCCAGCCGAATGCGGTTGCTGTGACCGGTAATTTCGGTGCCCTGCTTGGCGGCGAGGACTGGGCGCCCGCGGACCCTGCGGTCCAGCTGGGCTTTGACCGCAGCGATGAACTGTGGAAACTCACGGTCGATCTTCCCTCCGGTGACTACGAGTACAAGGCTGCCCTGAACGGTTCCTGGGATGAGAACTACGGGTACGGCGCCCACTTCGACGGCGCGAACTACGGTTTCCATCATGCCGGGGGTCCGGTGACGTTCCTTTACGACCACGCCACGCACACGGTGGTAACCAAACCGGACGGATCCTAGGGCCGCCGGGACCGGTTCCTTAGTTACGGGGGCTCAGACAGTTACGGCGGCTCAAACGTCCCGGGGCCTGAGCTGGAGGGGATCCACCAGGACGCCGGAAGGTTCACGGACCCACCAGACGTGCCAGCGGCGCAGTTCTTCCGGTGTGGAGAACCGGTACCGGAAGACACGGGCGCGGATCCAGCGCGGCCGCGCACCGTCAAACGGGTCCACGCGCAGAAGCTTCAGCGTCTGCGGATCCGCAGCGAGCAGTTTTCCGAGCAGAACCGGAAACCAGTTCCCGCCGGAGGCACCCAGGGCCAGGAACCACATCAGCCAGTCCAGCCGCAGGTGGTAGGGAGCGAACTGGCGCGGCAGCCGTCCCGGGTCACCCGGCTTGCCATGGAAGCCATACTCCAGCCAGCGCGCGTCCGGCCCCGGCTCGTCCAGGGTCCCCTCAATGACTATTTCGTTCCGCCGCCGGGTGATACTGCCAAAGGCACCATAGGCGTTGGAGAGATGCCAGCGGTTGAAGGACGCATTCATCAGCTGGTCCCGGCTGAACAGGTTCCGCAGCGGCTCCCACGCCCAGTAGAGCATGGCCGCCGTCATCATCAGCACCACCACCGCAAACCACACCGGTGTGCTGCCCGGTTCCGGTGAACTGAAGGACGCCCAGGGCAGAACTGCCTGCACGGCGGCATCGTTCACGGCGCTGAAGGCCACCAGAATGGTCAGGACGTTGAGCCAGGCAAAGTTGCCCGAAAGCACCAGCCACAGCTGCGTGAGGATTACCAGGGCGGCTGCGATGGAAGCCACCGGCTGCGGGAAGAAAAGAAATACCGGAACCACCAGCTGGGCGAAGTGGTTGCCCAGCACCTCAACCTTGTGCAGCGGCTTGGGGAGATGATGAAAGAACCAGCTGGCCGGATTGGGCATCGGCTGGGTCTCATGGTGGTAGTACAGCGCGGTCAGGTCCCGCCACACCCGGTCGCCGCGCAGCTTGATCAATCCGGCACCGAACTCCAGCCGGAACACCAGCCAGCGGAACAGGAACAGCACCGTGACCGGAGGCGCAACCTCGTTAGAGCCCAGGAAGGCGGCCAGGAAGCCGGCTTCAAGCAGCAGGGACTCCCAGCCGAACCCGTAGAACACCTGGCCCACATTCACTATCGACAGGTACAGGAACCAGATCAGGCCAAACATCAGCAGAGGCACCCAGGGCGGGCCCTGCTGCGGCAGCCCGGCCACCAGCAAAGCAGCGGCCGCGGCGCCGGACCACGCCACCGCACGGAGAAAACGGTCCGAGTAGTGCAGGCGGAAAAGTGTGGGAATCCGCCGGCCTGCGGTCCGTTCCAGGTACCGGGGTGCCGGCAGCAGGCCGCGCTCACCCAGCAGTGCCGGGAACTGGGCTGCCGCAGCCACAAACGCGAGCAGGAACACGGCCGCCGTGCCGCGCTGCAGGACCTGCCGCGCCAGCTCATATCCCTCGGCATTGAAATATTCCATGGCGCCACCACACTAGCCCCGATGCTCCTAAGCTGGGACTGGTGGCAAAAACTCTCCAGCTTCGGAGGTGGCGAAATGTCCGCCCCGCGCGTTCTGGCCCTGGTGGTCGCGCACCCCGATGACGATGCCTACGGGCTGGCCGGCACAGTAGCACTCCACGAATACGATCCCGGGTTCCGGTTCATCCTGGTCCATGCAACGGACGGCGGTGCCGGGCAGGTCGATCCCGCCTACCCGCCGCTGCATGAACCGCTTGGCCGGATTCGGCGCCGGGAAATGGACGCCGCCTGGACGGCGCACGGCCGTCCTCCGGACCGGCACGAGTGGCTGGACTATGACGACGGCGCGCTCGCCGGTGTGCCGCAGACGGAACTCACGGACCGCATCGGCGTGATCCTCGCGGAGGAGCGGCCCGACGTCGTCGCCACCTTTGGGCCCGACGGCATTACCGGCCATCCGGACCATATTGCGGTAGGGGCAGCCACCGACGTGGCGTTTTCGGACCTGCGGGACGACGGCGGTCCAGGCCTGCTGCGGCTGGTCCACGGTGCCCTCCGCCGCTCCACCTGGGAGCGCTGGAACCGCGGGCGGATTCTCCACGGTCTGGACCCCTGGGACGCCGGCCGGATGTATGACCTGCATCCGGTGCCGGATGAGCAGATAGGCATTGAGGTGGATGTCAGCACCGTGGCCCACCGGGTGGTTGCCGGACTTATGGAGCACCGGACCCAGCGCCATGTTGTCTCCCCGGGTGTTCCGCCGGACGCCGAGGAAGACGCCCGGTGGGCCCGCGCTGTCGGGGCGGAAGCCCTGGTCATTGCCTGGCCGCCCAGACCAGCCGAGGCAGCCGTGCTTGGCGACGTTTTTGAGGGTCTGCCGGAGCCGGGATAGCTCCCGGAGAGGCTCCGGCTGGATGAAGGCCGTCACGGTACATCGGGCTAACCGGTGCCGGGGCGGACTCCCGGGTTTATCATCGAGGGGCACGGCAAGGCAAAGGAGTGCCACCATGTTCGACGACGGCGGGACGTTCAGCGGAGTCGGTCTGGAGGGCAGGATTTCTGCCGGCAGCCGCGCGCTGGCTGTTCTGGAACTGGCTGTTCTGAAACTGAGAGTGCTGAAACCGAGAGTGCCGGGCCTGGCTGTCCTGAACCTGGCTGTCCTGAAACTGAGACTGCCGGGCCTGAGCATGCGGGAACAGGACTAGTGCCTTTTGTGGCGCGCTGGCGGGATGCCTTCGGGACCGCAGGCAGACCCTATCGGCGGGCGCTGGGTGCGGCGGCTGCGGCCGGATCCGCCGCGGGAATCTACCTCCGGCTCATCCAGCACCGCCGGCAGCAGCGCTCCATGCCACCATCGGGGCACAGAATGCCCGGCGACGCAGTGCTT
This sequence comes from Arthrobacter gallicola, assembly GCF_014836775.1. GTDB lineage: Bacteria > Actinomycetota > Actinomycetes > Actinomycetales > Micrococcaceae > Arthrobacter_B > Arthrobacter_B gallicola. The sequence goes on along the minus strand of NZ_JACSQD010000001.1, from coordinate 720,848 downwards.
TCGGGCCCGGTGAGCCAGCATACGCGCAGCATCCTGATCTCGGCTTCCGCGCCGGAGATCTGGTCCTTCGTGAACCTGCTGAGCCACGGACGTACCGGCTGGTACCTCCTCGACCGGCTCAGCGCTCCGGATTCCAGTGCTCCAGATTCCAAGGCTGCGGGATCCAGTGCTCCGGGCGCTGAGTCTCCCGGCGCTGACTCCCCGCGCTCCGACTCTCCCGGCGCCGACTCCCCGCGCTCCGACTCTCCCGGCGCCGACTCCCCGGGCTCTGACTCTGCCGGCTCCGCAGATGCTCCGGACTTCACCGTTCCGGACTCCAGGTCCCAGGGGGTCCCGGCCCCGCGCCGGTTCTTCACACTTCTGCCGGCTGCAGACACCGGGGACGGAATCGGAGATGACATTGCGGACCTGCTGCAACCCGGTACCGGCCACCGCCTGCGGATCAAGGAAGTCCAGCCCAATGAATGGATGCTCTGGACCGACGGCGACGGCCGGTCCACCTGGCTATGGCTGCTGCAGCCGGTCCGCAGCGGGCAGACGAGACTGCTGGTACGCGGCCGGTTCCGGTACCGGCTGCGTCCCGGCGGGCTGGCAGCCCTGCCGCTCGACGCGGTGGACTGGGCCACCATGCGCCGCTGCCTGACCAGCATCAGAGACCGCGCCGTGCTGTGGTCAGCGACCCGGCCCGGCGGGGCATGAGTGCTGTTCTGTCCTGACGGTGATCAGCGACCCGGCCCGGCGGGACGTGAAGGTTATCTTGCCCTGACGGTGGTCAGCGACCCGGTCCAGCGGGACGTGAGGGTTATCTTGTCTTGGCCGTTTCAACCGTCCAGGGGCTACGCGTCCGGACACACAGAGACGGCTGGTACGTTTGATCGATGGATTTCACATCCACCACGGCTCTGCTCGCTGGTCCCCGCGGACGCGGGCTTTGCCTTGAACTCGCGAAACTCGCAGCACCACGGCGTCCCGGCGAATCCTACGGAAGCACGCTGCTGCCGGCTCCGGGACTGTCCCGTGAAAGTGAGCAGGTACTGCGGACCCTGGCGGGTATCCCGGAGCGGCCCCAGTTCAGCAGTGCAGACCTGCACCGCAGCCTGGTGCGGATCGTCAGGCAGGCAGCGTACTGGCAGCCGCCGGATGAAACAGCGCAGCTGCTGACGGAAGCCGAACCCTGCAGGGCGCTGCTTCCCCTGGCCGCCGCCGTCGTGCGCTCGCCGGCCGCTGCCTGGTGGAGCGAACCTGCCGCTCCGGTGACCCACTGCGTGCAGTGGATCCAGACCAGTACGGTGCCGGGAACGTCTCCTCCCGCACTGCAGGGGGCTGGACCGGCCCTGGCCCGGTGGCGGGCAGGGATCACCACGCAGGAAGCGAACACACCGTTCTCCACCGGGTGGACTGGACGCTGGTGGTCCTCACCCACTCTGTCCGGCGTCGTCAGCAGCACACCGGCCGTCCCCGGCAACGGCCCGGCAGGCCTGCAACTGGTGGAAGACGCCCTGGACTGGACGCTGGCGCGCTCGTATCCCGTGCGTGCGGCCCCTGGTACCCGCATCTATGAGATCCACGGTCCGGGTGACTGGCAGGAACTTGCAGCACGCTACCCGTTGGATGTCACACGGTCGCGTGGAAGCACCTGGAGTCTGGCAGCGCCACATTCCGGTGACGGGACCTGGGTGATGCCGGACTTCAGTGCGGTGGCTGACCACTATGATGCCGTCCATCTGACCGTGACCGGCTACCTCAGCACCGCGGGAGTGGTCTTGGCGGCCGGAGACGCGAAAACCATGCTGGCAGGCTGGGCACCGGGGGAAACCTGGTGGCTGAATGACGTGCTGGTACCCGCCGGCGAACCCACCAACTGGCAGAGAGCCAGCGCACCGCACACCGAACCTTGGCCCGGGTCCGCGGCCGATGACCCTTTCGGGGCCGGGCTCGACGGCGTGTGCTGGCAGGTGCAGGCCCGGTAATAATTACCGGAAGCGTGTACCGGAAGTTAGTAACCAGGCAGCAAGCCTGAAGGCGCTGCTTCCGAAGCCGGAAACAGCGCCTTCAATAAAACCGTTCAGGGCTTAGTGCCCCCGGGCGATCCATTCGTCCAGATGCGGAGCCTCGGCACCGATCGTCGTCGAATCCCCATGGCCGGTGTTCACAACGGTCTCCGCAGGCAGGCTGAGCAGCCGTTCACGGATGGACTCGATGATGGTCCCGAAGTCGCTGTACGAGCGGCCGGTGGCTCCGGGGCCGCCGCTGAACAGCGTGTCGCCGGAGAACAGCACCGGGGTGCTGCCTTCTTCGTCATCCAGCAGGAAGCAGACTGAGCCAGGGGAGTGGCCCGGAGTGTGCAGCGCCTCGAGCGTCACTCCGGCGATCTCGAACGTATCGCCGTCCTCGATGACGTCATCCGGAGCCTCATCCGGGAACACCGCGTCCCAGAGCATCCGGTCCGCCTCGTGGAGGAGCACCGGTGCGCTGAACCGGTCCTGGGCCTCGGCCACGGCACGGATGTGGTCATCGTGGCCGTGCGTGAGCAGGATTCCCATGACTTCCCGGTCACCAACGGCTTCGGCAATCGCGTCCACGTCGTGGGCCGGGTCGATGATGATTACCTGCAGGTCATCGCCGATGATCCAGACGTTGTTGTCCACGTCCCAGGTGCCGCCGTCCAGGCTGAAGGTGCCGGAGGTGACAACCTTGTCGATGCGGGCGGCCATTAGAGTTCAACCACCGAGCGCAGGACCTTGCCGTCATGCATCTTGGTGAAGGCTTCTTCGATGTCGCCCAGGCCGATCCGCTCGGAGACGAAGGCATCCAGGTCCAGCCGGCCCAGCTTGTACTGCTCCACCAGCATCGGGAAGTCGCGGGAGGGCAGGCAGTCGCCGTACCAGGAGGACTTCAGGGATCCGCCGCGGCCGAACACGTCCGCCAGCGGCAGTTCAATCTGCATGTCCGGGGTCGGCACACCCACCAGGACCACGCGGCCGGCGAGGTCGCGGGCGTAGAAGGCCTGCTTGTAAGTTTCCGGGCGTCCCACCGCTTCAATGACGACGTCGGCACCGTTGCCGCCGGTGAGTGCGCGGATGGCCTCCACCGGGTCCTCGTCGCGGGAGTTGATGCCGTGCGTGGCTCCGTTGGCCAGGGCCAGGTCGACCTTCGCGGAATCAATGTCCACGGCGATGATGGTGGTGGCGCCGGCGAGCTTGGCACCGGCGATTGCAGCGATGCCGACACCGCCGCAGCCGATCACTGCCACGGATTCCCCGCGCTTAACCTCACCGGTATTGATGGCGGCGCCGATGCCGGCCATCACGCCGCAGCCGAGCAGGCCCACTGCGGCGGGATCGACGTCGTCGTCCACCTTGGTGCACTGGCCGGCAGCTACAAGCGTCTTCTCGGCGAACGCTCCGATGCCCAGGGCAGGAGAGAGCTCGGTGCCGTCTTCCAGAGTCATTTTCTGGGTGGCGTTGTGGGTGTTGAAGCAGTACTGCGGCTGGCCCTTGCGGCAGGCGCGGCACTCACCGCAGACGGCGCGCCAGTTCAGGATCACGCGGTCGCCCGGGGCCACTTCGGTGACATCGGGGCCGACGGCGGACACCACGCCGGTGGCTTCGTGTCCCAGGAGGAAGGGGTAGTCGTCACTGATTCCACCCTGCTTGTAGTGCAGATCGGTGTGGCAGACGCCGCAGGTGAGGATATCAACCAGAGCCTCACCGGGCCCGGGGTCCGGGACCAGAATGGTCTCCATGCTCACCGGAGCGTTCTTTTCCTTGACTACTACCGCTTGGACCTTATGAACCATGGGGATGGGCTGCCTCTCGGGAAATTGCGCAGGTCACCCCGAAGTTGACGGGGCATCCTCCATCCTAGGGAGGCCGCCGCCGGGAGTCACTTCGAGGACTTCCGGCGGCGGGCCCTGCCCTATGAGAGGCCCAGGCGGGACTTGACCTCAGCCGCGGAAGGGTTCGTTGCCGACGAGCCGTCCGGGAAGATCACGGTGGGCACGGTCTGGTTGCCGCCGTTCAGGGATTCCACGAGCTCCGCGGTGCCTTCAACGTCCTCGATATTGACCTCCGTGTAGCCGATGCCCTGGGAGTCGAGCTGCGACTTCAGGCGCCGGCAGTAGCCGCACCAGGTGGCCGAGAACATGGTGATGGTCCCGGCCTCGGGGGTAAACGCTTCGGCAGTTGCGGGCATTGGGAACTCCTTGCTGGATCGTTTGAGCTGGATCGTGCTTGCTGCTGGTTACTGCTTGGTTCTGCTGCCATGGGAACATCCGCGCCGGGCTTTCCATTCCCGGAGGCTCTCATTCCATGGAATGGAAAGCCCTGGAACTGCGGACCAGGCCCGAAATTCACCTCCCGTTAAACCAGCGTCCGCCTTCAGGCCGCCTGGGGCTGCCAGCGTGGGCCGCGCAAGCACCCCACCGGAGGAAGACCAGACATGACTGAGCAGATGAACCCTGATTCCCGCGCCGCGTTTGTTTCGGGCCCGCCCCCTGCCAAGAAGAGGTTCCTGCCCATGCTCGGGCACACCCGCGGAAAGCGCAGTGCGGTCACCTGCGCCTTGAAATGTGACAATGCCTGCAGCAAGGCGGTCTGCAACACCTCCTCCAACAGCTACTTCCGGGACATCGTTTCGGCTGAACTCTCCCGGCGTTCGGCGCTGGGTGCCGGCGCGGCCGGAATCCTGGGTGCTGCAGTGCTGACCCTTGGTGGTGAGCTCCCCGCAGCGGCAGCTGACCCCGGCCGCGGCAGTTCCAAGCCAGGCCGGCTGGCGTTTACGCCGATAGCACCGGTGGATGCCGCCGTCGACAGTCTGGATGTCCCCGGAGGCTACGGCTGGGAACCGCTGCTGCGCTGGGGCGACCCGCTCTTTGCCGACTCGCCCGAGTTCGACTTCGACGCGCAGAGCGCAGCGGCCCAGGCCCGCCAATTCGGGTACAACAATGACTACCTGGAGATCCTCCGCCAGCCCAACGGCAAAAAAGGACTGCTGGTCTGCAACCACGAGTACGTCAATCCGCAGATCATGTTTCCGGCAGCTCCGGCTACGGCGGCCGAGGAAGCGCAGCGGCGCGGCATTTTCCGCAACGCCGTCGGCCTCTCCGTGGTGGAACTGGAACGCAGTTCACGCGGGACGCCCTGGTCCTATGTCCGCGGCGCCCGCCTGAACCGGCGAATCACCCTGGACACGGTCTTCGAGCTCACCGGGCCTGCCTCCGGCTCGGACCTGCTGAAGACCGCCGCGGATCCGCAGGGCCGGTACGTGCTGGGAACCCTGGGTAACTGCGCCGGCGGGAGCACGCCGTGGGGGACAGTTCTCTCCGGGGAGGAGAACTTCAACGGCTTCTTCCGGGCCGGCGGGACCAGTCCTGAAGACCGCCGCTACGGCCTTGGCAGCGATCCCACGGCCATGGGGTGGGAGCGGGAGGACCCGCGGTTTGACGCCCGAACGGGGCAGACCCGGAACGAGCCAAACCGTTTCGGGTACATCGTGGAACTGGATCCCGAGGATCCGGAATCAGTCCCGCGCAAGCACACCAGTCTGGGCCGGTTCAAGCATGAGGGTGCCAACGTCATCATTGCCCGGAACGGCAAGGCGGTGGCATATTCCGGCGACGACGAGCGGTTCGATTATCTGTATAAGTTCGTCTCGAAGAACAAGTACCGGAAGAACAACAAGCGGCACAATATGACCCTGCTGACCGAGGGCGACCTGTACGTTGCCCGGTTCACCGGGAGTTCGCCGGCAGCCGAGATCGACGGCTCCGGGAGCGTTCCGGCCGACGGCGGTTTCGACGGCCGAGGCACCTGGCTCCCGCTGGTAGAGCACGGCACGTCGGCCGTCGCGGGCATGAGTGTGGAAGAGGTGCTGGTTTACACGCGGCTGGCAGCTGACAAGGCCGGGGCCACCAAGATGGACCGCTGTGAGGACGTCGAACCGAATCCCGCCACCGGACGCGTGTACGTGGCCTGCACCAACAACTCCAACCGCGGCACCGGCACCAACGCACCGGTAGATGAAGTCAACCCGCGGAGGGAAAACCGTGACGGGCACATCGTGGAGATCACGGAGGACCGTTCTGATGCCACGGCCACGACCTTCAGCTGGAACCTGCTGATGCTCTGCGGTGATCCGGCGCAGGGAGATCCCACGTACTTCTCCGGCTACCCGCAGGAAAAGGTGAGCCCCATTTCCTGCCCGGACAACTTGGCCTTCGACACTGCCGGCAACCTCTGGATCTCCACCGATGGTGCGCCGTCGGGCATTGGCTACAACGACGGCCTGTTCAAGGTGGCGCTCGAGGGGCGGGAGCGCGGCAAGGTGGAGCAGTTCCTCTCCGTGCCGCGTGACGGCGAAACGTGCGGACCGGTGATCCATGACGAGGAATCCATGGTGTTCGTCGCCGTGCAGCACCCTGGGGAGGACGGCAGCTACGGTGCGCACACCTCCTATTTCCCCGACTACGTGCCCGACGGCGCGGTGCCGGCTGCGGGGACCGTTCGGGCACCCCGGCCCTCCGTCGTCCAGGTATTCCGTCAGGAGACTAAGCCCGGGAACGGGAACGGAAACAGCGGGAACAACGGGAACGGAAAGCCCGAGAAACCCGGAAATTAGCCAGCTGGATGGATAGCCAGCTGGACGGCTAGGCAGGACGGCAGGACGGCAGGACGGGCCGGGGATCGGGACAGCCAGGCAGCGGCGCACCCGAATTCCGTCCCGCCCGTTGGAACCGGCAGACTGGGAAGATGTGCGGACGATACGTCATGGCCAAGGCCATCGGAGACCTGGTGGCGGAGGCCGAAGCTGAAGCTGATGCCAACCTGGAGCTGCGCCAGTCCTGGAACGTGGCGCCGACCTCCGACGTCCCGGTGGTCCTCGAACGCCTGATCGATGGGACTGGGACCGGAGCGCCTCAGACAGCGGGGACCGGGACTGTCAGGGAGGGAGAAGTTTCCGCCCGGCAGCCACAGGCCGTCCGCCAGGTTCACGTAGCCCGCTGGGGCCTGGTTCCGGGCTGGGCGAAGGACATCTCGGTGGGTGTGCGTGCGTTTAATGCCCGCAGCGAAACCCTGCTGGAAAAGCCGACCTTCCGGGATGCCGTCCTCTCCCGCCGGTGCGCGGTACCGATGGAGGGCTACTACGAATGGAAAACCGGCCCGGGAAACAGCAAACAGCCGTACTTTGTGCACCGGCCGGACGGGAAGCTGAGCTGGTTCGCCGGTTTGTACGAGTGGTGGGCGGACCCGGCTGTGCCGCCGGGGGACCCGGACCGCTGGCTGCTGTCCACCACCATCATCACGTTGGCTGCACCCGATCCGGAGGATCCCCACCCGGTGCTGGCCGGACTGGGCGCGCTTCACAACCGGCTTCCGCTGCCGCTGTCTTCCGCTGCACTCGATGCTTGGACGGCACTCGGAACCCTCAACAACACCGGAGCCCTGGATTTGCTGGGCCAGGTCCTGGACCAGGCCTACCCGACGGCGTCAAACTGGCAGATCCGTGCGGTGGACCCAGCCGTGGGCAGTGTGCGAAACGATGGTCCGTGGCTGCTGGAGCCACGGGAGCTGGACGCAGCACCAAGGTTGGACACTGTGCCAGGGCTGGACACTACGCCGAGGTTGGACACTGCACCGGGGCAGGACACCGCTTCGGACAGCGCACCCGACGGGGTGCGGGCGCCTGCCACGGAGGACGTCCTGTTCTAGGTTCTACAGCAACCGGGCCTCGGCTGCCCCTGGCTCCGCTGCCCCTGACACCGGTGCCCCGGGAGCATCTCCGGAACCGGTGCTCTCCCCTCCCAATGGATCCAGGACGGACAGGGTAACCTTCCCGTTCGCGTCCACCGACAGACCCGGGTTGTGGCACACCTCCCAGCGGAACCCGTCGGGGTCCGTGAAGTATCCCGAATACCCTCCCCAGCTCATCTGTGTACCGGGAGCGGCAATCGACCCGCCGGCCGCCGCAGCTTCGTGGAGAATAACGTCGACGTCGTTCGGCGAGTCCACATTGTGGCCCAGCGTGACCGGAGCCAGACTGGCGGCTCCCGTGGCTCCGGATTCTGCAGCCAGATGGTCGCTGCGGAAGAACGAGAGCAGCACTCCGTGGCCCACCTGAAAGAAGACCACTTCGCCGGCCACGTACTGGAGCGGTTCCCAGCCCAGCCGGGCGTAAAACGCATAGGTAACTTCGACATCACGCACACCGAGGGTGACGACACTCAACTGGGGCAACATGATCCGATCCTGCCACTGAAAAGCCGCCAATCCCAGAACCTCACACGCATGTCTTTTGTGCCGCGCAGGCACCGGCCGGCCCGGATGTGTTGACGCGGAGACCGGTCAAAGGCTGTCATGGGATTTCCAGCAGTGCATGCCCACCGGCGGGGAATCGGCCCGGATACGGGCTGGCCCACGCTCTCGCGAGAATGCGACGAGACCCATGAGCACAGCGATCCCTCCAGATACCGGTGCACAAGGGCGTTCGCCCGCCGGCCCTGGAAGCAGGAACGGCCCTCCGGCCTGGCTGAGGATACTCATTCCCGTGGTGCTGATCATCGTCTGGTTTGTGGTCGGAGGGATCGGCGGACCGTACTTCGGAAAAATCAGCGAAGTCACGGAAAATGACCAGGCCTCCTACCTGCCGGCCAGCTCTGCCTCCACCCAGGTTGCTGACCTGCAGGAACAGTTCAGTGACAGCAACGCGATTCCCGCCGTCGTGGTGTTCGTGAACGACGGCGGGCTGACCGCGGAGGACCGCACCTTCATCGAAGGGCGTGCCCAGGCAGTCGAAGGCGCGCAGGGCGTAGCCGGCGAGATCTCTCCCGTCCAGTACTCGCAGGACGGCAAGGCCGCCGAGTTCTTTGTGCCGGTGGCAGATGACTCCGAGACAACAACGTCGGTGGAGAACCTGCGCAGCCTGATCGCGGACGGATCACCCCCGGAGGACCTGGACGGTTACGTGACCGGTCCGGCCGGGCAGCTGGCGGACATCTCCGACGCATTCAGCGGAATTGACGGCACACTGCTGCTAGTGGCTGTGGGAGCGGTGCTGGTCATCCTGATCATTGTCTACCGCTCGCCGCTGCTGCCCATCCTGGTGCTGCTGACCTCAATATTCGCCCTCTCCGCTGCGATCCTGGTGGTGTTCTGGCTGGCCAAGGCAAACCTGGTGAGCATCAACGGCCAGGTCCAGGGCATCCTGTTCATCCTCGGTATCGGTGCAGCCACCGACTATTCGCTGCTCTACGTCTCGCGCTACCGGGAAACCCTGCGCGATTACAGTGACCGCTGGAGTGCCACCTGGGCCGCGCTGAAGGGCACGTTCGAGCCGGTCCTGGCATCTGCGGCCACCGTCATTGCCGGGCTGCTCTGCCTGCTGCTGAGCGATCTGAACTCCAACAAGGCGCTGGCTCCGGTGGCGTCGATCGGTATTGCCTTCTCTTTCCTCGCAGCCATGACGCTGCTGCCGGCGCTGCTGTTCGTTTTCGGCCGGGCGGCCTTTTGGCCGCGCCGGCCCGTGTTCGGTTCCGGGCATGCCGAACTGGACCATGAGTCGAAGGGAATCTGGGCGCGGACTGCCCGGACCATTAGGTCCCACCCGCGCCGCACCTGGCTCATCTGTGCCATCGTCCTGGCAGCCGCCGCCGTCGGAACCCTGCAGTTCCGGGCCAGCGGAATACCGCAGAGCGACGTGGTGCTTGGCGAGACCCAGTCAGGGGACGGGCAGGAGGTCCTCGGCGAGCATTTCCCCTCCGGCTCGGGCAGCCCGGTGCTGATCATTGCTCCGCAGGACGAGCTGCAGGCGGTGGCCAACACGGTACTGGCTAACCCGGACATCGCCTCGGTGTCCGTCGCCGCCTCCGGAACACCGGCCGGGCAGCTCCCGGTCACTGGCGACGGCGTGCAGGTGCCGCCGATTCCCGGGTCGGAATCCGCGGCACCGAAGACCGTGGACGGCCAGGTGCTGCTTGAAGCGACCCTGACCCAGGATCCGGACTCCGACGCGGCGCAGGACACGGTGAAGGAACTGCGCTCGGACCTTGCCGGCTATCCAGGTGTCCTGGTGGGCGGCACCACGGCCACCAGTGTGGACACCAATGCCGCCGCAACCCATGACCGGAACCTGATCATTCCCGTGGTGCTGGTGGTCATCCTGTTCCTGCTGATGCTCCTGCTGCGTTCCATCCTGGCGCCTGTGCTGCTGATCCTCACCGTGATGCTCTCCTTCGGTGCCACCCTGGGGATCTCCGCACTGGTGTTCAACCAGGTGCTGGACTTCCCCGGTGCCGATCCGGCGGTTCCGCTGTACGGGTTCATCTTCCTGGTGGCGCTGGGCGTGGACTACAACATCTTCCTGATGACCCGTGTCCGGGAGGAGAGCCTTGTCCACGGAACCCGGAACGGGGTGATCCGCGGGCTGATGATTACCGGCGGGGTGATTACGTCGGCGGGCATTGTGCTGGCCGCGACCTTTGCCGCGCTTGGCGTTATCCCGGTGCTGTTCCTGGCACAGATCGCCTTCATTGTCTCCTTCGGGGTGCTGCTGGATACCCTGGTGGTGCGCTCGCTGCTGGTGCCGGCGCTGTCCTATGACATTGGCCCGAAGATCTGGTGGCCTTCCAAACTCGCCAAAGTCTCCAGGACTGATGAGCCGCAAGAGGCCGGTGCCGGCTCCCGATAAGCTGGATCACATGGCTGAAACAGTAGAAACAGACCCCATGACCGAGCAGCTCGATGCCGTGCGCACCGCGATAGACGAGATTGACGAAGAGATTGTGGCGCTCATCTGGCGCCGGGAAAGGCTGGTCCGGCTCGCCGGAGGACTCAAGGACGACGACGCCCAGGTCAGGGCCAGAGACCGGATCGACGAAGTAATCAACCACGTCCGGCAGACCGCCGAAGCGCAGGATCAGGACTCCACAGTGGTGGAGCGGACCTACCGGGCCATGATCGATGCGTTCATCGACTACGAGCTGCGGACCCGCCGCGAAGACGAGGCCCAGGCGCGACTGGACGCGTTCAGCAGGAGTTAGGAGAGCGGCCTAGGCCCATTCCGGAGCGGCTGAACCCAGCGGTGCCGCCGGGACTTCCCAGCTCATCGTTGGGCTGTTTCCCTCCGGGCTAAACACCAGCGGCGGCGAAAGCCGCTGTCCCGGCCCCCAGCGGGTCTGTTCGGCGGTCATGGCAAATTCGGGTGTGTTCTCCTCCGGCTGGCCGGTCTTCCAGAGTGGGGGAACAGGATCCCGCGCGTCGGCGGCACGCTGCAGTTCCACGGCGGTCCGCGCCAGGGAAAGCCGTGCCGCATGGACCTCACCGTCGAGCCTCCGGGTCCACGCGCGCACGGCGGCAGCTGCGGCGAGGTATCCGGTGGCATGGTCCAGGGCCTGGACAGGCAGCGGCCGGGGCGTGTCCGAGGCCGCCCAGGTCATACCGGCGTCGGCAATTCCGGAGCTCATCTGCACCAGGGAATCGAAGCCCCGCCGGCCCCGCCACGGGCCGGTCCAGCCATAGGCGTTGACCGCCACGGTGACGATGCCGGGGTGCAGCTGCTGAAGCCGGTGTTCATCCAGGCCCAGCCCGGCGAGCGCACCGGGACGGTATCCGTGCACCACAATGTCTGCCCCGGTAATCAGTTCCCGGATCTTTGCGGCTCCGCCGGGACTGCGCAGGTCCAGCCGGGCGCAGTGCTTGCCGATCGTCATCTCGGGCTCCAGCGCAGGTTCGTTCCAGTCCGGCGGATCGATCCGCAGCACGTCGGCACCGAAGCCGGCAAGGAACCGGGTGGCCACCGGCCCGGCGATGACCCGGGACAGGTCCAGCACCCGGACTCCGCGGAGGGGACGCTGGACGGTTCCCGCGGAGCTCACCGGGTTCGCCGGCCGGCGCTGCGACCAGCCGACCAGCGGTTCGCCGGCCACGGCCTGCCCCTGCGGATGGCTCAGCCACTGTTCCGCGGTGAGCATCCTGGCTGCACAGCCTCCCGACTCCACGACAGCTTCCTCCAGCTCCCCGCCCTTCCAGGGCCGGACCGCGAGCGCGGCGCCGGCGGCGTCCGCGTCAGCCGGCAGACCCAGCACTGCGAGCGCGGCCGCCCGGTGATGCGGGGCGTTGGTGTGCAGCCGGATCCACCCGTCGGCGCAGGGATAGTCGCGGGACAGGGCGTCCCAGGGCGAGGGAACGTCCCAGCCCGCCGGCAGGAACGAACCGGCAAACCAGGCCCGGGACAGGGCTGGATCAGCTGACGCGGAAACCGGTATGCCGGAGACGGCCTCGGCCAGTTCAGCCACCGCACTCCCTGCCGCAGCCACAGCGGCCGCGGCAAAGGAACGCACGGGATAGCACGATTCCATAAGACTGCTCCGCTCGGTTGGTGAGGTCGTGCCAGGGTTTGGTGAGCCAGTGCCAGTAGGCTACGTCACGGGTCCGGGGTCGGGACACCCGTGGACTGCGGGTCTTTCCGGCACGGGGAACCGGCAATACAAGCAAAAAGCACCCGCCGGGCAAGCTATGAGGTCTGAAGGAGAGAGAAACGGTGACGGCAGGAAGAGTCCCGGGTGCGGGTGCCGGCGCAGACGACGGCGGTGCCTCCAATCGGTGGAAGGCGCTCGCCGCGGCGCTCGCCGATGACAGGAGGCTGCGCCTGTACGGCCGGATCATCTCCGCCGCGGACAGCGGCCAGCCCCTGCAGAGCGCCGATCTGGACCGGACGGAGCTCAAATCCCTGGCAGTGCTGGAAAAGGCCGGACTGGTCACCGCCGCGGAAGACGGAGCCCTCGGCGCGGATTCCGGCGTCTTTCAGAATCTGCTGACCGTGGGCCGTCCGGCCCCGGTTTCCTCACCGCTGCGGCTGCTGACTCCCGGACGGGCAGGAAATCTTCCCGGCCGGCGGGCGGACCGGCTGGAGCTTCTGCATCATGTGGCCGGAGAGGTGTTTTCCCGGCACGGTTCGCTGAGTACGGGCACAGGCGGGTCGGGAAGGGATTCGGGGGCTGGGACAAGCGGGGAGCCAGGGATGGATGGGGCTGACCCTGCCGGTTCGCCGGCACAGCTGACCGAGGCGGAAGTGACGGCCCGCCTGGCCGAATACTCCGATGACCCCGCCATGGTCCGGCGGGCGATGGTGGACGAGGGAATTGTCCGCCGCAGCCCCGACGGCTCCCGCTACTGGCTGGCGCACCCGCGTCCAGCGGACGGGATGGAATTCGCCTAGACATGCTGCCGGGTCTCCAGCGGGCTGAAGCGCGTGCCGCACCGCCCCGCCCCGGCTGTTGACTCTGCCAAGCTGCGGGCTTCTGATGGAAGGTGCGCCCTATTTCAGACAGCGGCTCGGCTCCCCAGGAGGCGTCCATGGCTCGATTCTTTGCCCGGAACACGGACCCGGCCCATCCAGCTACCAAAACTGCCACCGACCTCGGCTCTCCGGCTCCCTGTGACCGCAACCCGAACGAGCCGAACGAGCCGAACGGTCCGCACCAACCGCAGGGCACCGGGACCATCACCGCAACGGAGGTGAAGCCGGAACCAGCCGGACCGGGACCCGGCAAACCTCCGGCTCCGCACTCGCGGCGGCAGCTGGCCCTGATCTTCAGCGGACTGATCATGGCGGTCCTGATTTCCTCCCTGGACCAGACGATCGTTTCCACCGCGCTGCCGACAATCACCGGCGAACTGCGCGGACTGGACCACCTGTCCTGGGTGATTACCGCTTATCTGCTGACCTCCACCATCGGGCTCCCGATTTACGGCAAGCTGGGCGACCTGCTGGGGCGCAAGAGCGTCTTTGTTTTCGCCATCATCGTGTTCCTGCTGGGGTCGGCCTTGTCCGGGCAGGCAAACAGCATGGCTGAGCTCATCACGTACCGGGCCCTGCAGGGCGTCGGCGGCGGCGGCCTGATGATCGGCGCGCAGGCCATCATCGGGGACATCGTTCCGGCCCGCCAGCGCGGGCGGTACATGGGGCTGATCGGCGCCGCATTCGGCGTCGCCTCGGTCAGCGGGCCGCTGCTGGGCGGTTACCTGACCGAATACTGGTCCTGGCGCTGGGTCTTTTACATCAACCTTCCCCTGGGCGCCGTTGCCCTGGCCCTGATCATCACCTCGCTGCACCTGCCCAAACGCAGCGTTGCGGAGGTCAAGCTGGACTACGCAGGAGCAGCCCTGCTCGCCGTCGCCAGCGCTGCGCTGGTGGCCATCACCAGCTGGGGCGGGACCGTTTATGCGTGGAGCTCACCGGCGATCCTGGGCCTCGGCGCCGTCGCAGCCGCCGCCGTTGCCGCGTTTATTCCGGTGGAGCTGCGGGCAGCGGAGCCGATCCTGCCGCTGCGGCTGTTCCGGATCCGGAACTTCGTGATCTGCACGCTCGTGGGCTTCGCCGTGGGGCTGGCGATGTTCGGCAGCATTTCCTACCTGCCGACCTTCCTGCAGATGGTCAACGGAGCCAGTGCCACCATGTCAGGGCTGATGATGCTGCCTATGACTGCGGGCCTGCTGACCACATCGATCGGAACGGGACAGCTGATTTCCCGGACCGGGCGGTACAAGATCTATCCGATCCTGGGAGCGGCGGTGATGATTGCCGGCCTGCTGCTGCTGTCCCGCATTTCGGCAACAAGCCCTTACTGGTTCACCGCGGTCGGAATGTTCGTGCTGGGCCTCGGCGTCGGAGCGCTGATGCAGAACGTGGTGCTGATCGTGCAGAACAGTGTCCCGGCCGAGAACATGGGCACCGGAGTCTCCTCGGCAAACTATTTCCGGCAGATCGGCGGGACCCTGGGCATCGCCGTGTACGGATCGGTGTTTATCTCCCGGCTCAACAGCCATTTGGCCGATGCGCCCGAATCCGCCCGCAGCGTGACCAGCCAGGGACTGAACTCGATCAGCCCCGAGCAGCTGAAGGCGCTGCCACCCCCGGTGCGGGAGTTTATCGCCGGCGCATTCGGGCAAGCCCTGCCGCCGGTCTTCCTGCTGGGCATCCCAGCGCTGGGCGCCGCATTTGTGCTGACGCTCTTTATCCGGGCGACACCACTGTCGACCAGGGCCAACGTGCAGCTGGACAACGTGCAGCAGGACAAGGAGGCTGAAAACTAATGGCCAAACGGGAAACCGGGGTGCACCGGGCAGTACCAGCACCCAAGGGCAGCGCCAGCTTCCAGGGACAGGGGCACATCCGCCGGCCGGCTCCGGCCCACGCAGCGCCCGAACCCCATCCGGCACCGCATTCGGCACCCCATCCGGAACCACTGCCCGCGGCTGGCCGGAAGCGCGCAGGAACCCAGCTGCGTTCAGGGACCGCAGCCGTTTCCTGGCGGACCGCCCCGGTCAAAACGCCCAAACACCGGAAAACACCCGAGCAAATGCAGACTGAAGCCAGCGGGTCCGTGGTCCGGGCCAGCGGTTCGTCCCTGATTGCGGAAACCGGGGACGGAACCCGGACGGGTGCCCGGAATGCCGGTAGGGGCGGCGCACCGGGGAACCCCGAAGCGCCGGGAGGCCACTGCGATCCGGCAGGGGACGGCAGGGCCAGGCGCGGCCGGGTCCTGGTTTTTACCGGACTGGTCCTCTCGGTCCTGCTCGCCGCCCTGGACCAGACCATTGTCGCAACCGCCCTGCCGACCATCGTGGGCGACCTCAACGGCTTGGAGCACCTGTCCTGGGTGGTGACCGCCTACATCCTCGCCGCGACCATCGGGCTACCCATCTACGGCAAGCTCGGTGACCTGTACGGACGCAAGAACATTTTTATCTTCGCGATCGCTGTATTCCTCATTGGCTCCGTGCTGTCCGGGCTGGCGCAGAACATGGGCCAGCTGATCGCCTTCCGGGCACTGCAGGGCATCGGCGGCGGCGGGCTGATGATCGGGGCACAGGCAATCATCGGGGACCTGGTCTCCCCGCGGGAACGCGGACGGTACATGGGGCTGATCGGAGCGGCCTTCGGTATTGCCTCGGTCGGCGGACCGCTGCTGGGCGGGTGGATTACCGATTCCTGGTCCTGGCGCTGGGTTTTCTACATCAACGTGCCGATCGGCGCTGTGGCGCTCGCCGTCGTTATCTCCTCCCTCCACCTGCCTAAACACCACGGCGCGCGCCCGCGGCTGGACTATCCGGGAGCCGTGCTCCTGGCGGCCGCCTCCGCAGCGCTGGTGCTGGTGACCAGCTGGGGCGGAACCACTTACGACTGGTCCAGCCCGCAGATCCTGGGACTCTCGGCGCTCGCCGTCATCGCTGCCGGCCTGTTCGTGTGGCAGGAGACCCGGGCTGCCGAACCGATCCTGCCGCTGCGGCTGTTCCAGCTGCGGAACTTCCTGGTGCCCGTGCTGGCGGGAATCGCCGTCGGAATTGCCATGTTCTCCACGATTTCCTACCTGCCCACCTTCCTGCAGATGGTCAATGGCGCAAGCGCCACCGAATCCGGGCTGATGATGCTGCCCATGATGGCCGGGCTGCTGCTCACCTCGATCGGCACCGGGCAGCTGATTTCCCGGACCGGGCGGTACAAGGTCTATCCCATTGCCGGGTTCGCGGTGATTGTTGCCGGGCTGCTGCTGCTGTCCCGGATCTCGGAGAGCACACCGTACTGGTTCACCGCCGTGGGGATGGCCGTGCTGGGGATGGGGATCGGTGCGCTGCTGCAGAACCTGGTGCTGATTGTGCAGAACAGTGTCCCCGGGCAGGACATGGGAACGGCGATCTCCGCCGCGAACTACTTCCGGCAGATTGCTGCGTCCTTTGGAATCGCCGCCTTCGGCTCGATCTTCATCAACCGGCTGACTGACCAGCTGGCTGCAGCACCGGGCGGGGCTGTCTCGGCGATTCCGGGGAGAAGTATCAACTCACTAAGTCCGGACCTGCTCCGGAGCCTGCCCGCCCCGGTGCAGGAGGCCATTGCGGCGGCGTTCGGCCAGGCGATGCCGCCGATCTTCCTGCTGAGCGTCCCGATCGCGGCAGCCGGGGCCATCCTGTGCCTGTTTGTGCGTGAGATCCCGCTCTCCTCCGAGTCCCGGGTGGAGGCGGCGGCGGAATAGTCCTGTCGGGGAGGCGGGGAGGCGGGGAGGCGGGGAAGCCTGGGAAGCCGCCAGCGGGAACCAGAGCGCGGGCCGGTGCAGCTTCCCACGAGGTTCCTAGGGGGCGCAGTGCCGATTGTCAGACTGCGGTCGTACACTGGAGATTCGAATATATGTTCGAATCCGTTCGGGCTTTTGAAGTACATGCACAGCAGTTACAAGCACAGCAATAGGCAGCAGTTACAGGCACAGTGAGGGGCAGCCGTGGGACTTTTCAGTGAATCGATAGAGGTGGTGTGTTCACCGGCGGGTATTCCGCTGCGGCTTTCCTGGCAGGGAAGGACCTACAAGGTGGCTGCCCACCCGGTGCGCTGGTACGAGCGGCGCAGTTGGTGGGAGGAAGAACCACGGGCCGAGCGCGGGCACGGACCAGGGCTGGTGGATTCGGAGATCTGGCGGGTCCAGGCCCGGCTGAGCAGCCGGTCGGAGCTGCGCACCCTGGATATCTCCCGGCAGGTGGCCTCAAATACCTGGCGGATGATCCGCGTGCATGACGCGCTGCGGGAAAGTGCCTAGCGTCCACGTGCCATGAGCTTCACCCATCTGCATGTCGCCACGGCGTTCAGCGCCCACTACGGTACGTCCTGGCCGGAGGAACTGGCCCGGGCCGCCGCAGCGGACGGCGCCGACGCGCTGGCCTGCACCGACCGTGACGGCCTGTACGGGACGGTCAAACACCTGCGCGCCTGCATGGACGCCGGGATCGATCCGATCGTGGGCGTGGACCTGGCCGTTCTCGACGGGGACGGCAAAGACGCCTCCGTTACCGGGCGGGTGGTGATCCTGGCCCATGGACAGAACGGGGGAGCCGGATACCACGCACTCTGCCGGCTGATCTCCGATGCGCATGCAGGAACGTCCCCATCGCGCGGCCGGGCAGGCAGGCCCGCGGGCATCACGCTGGAGCAGCTCGCCGCCCGGGTAAGGGGAGAGACTCCGGAGGAGCGGGAGGACGGGGAAGCGGTGCTCACCGTGCTGGTAGGCCCGCACTCCGACGTCGGGCGTGCCATGCGTAACCGAAGCTACGCCGTCGCCCGCACTCTCTTCGCCCGCTGGCTGTCCGTGGTTCCCCGCGCCGCGCTCGCCGTCGAGGTGGTCACTCACCTGAGTGCACCCGGGGCGAACCTCAGCCTGGCCCACGCGGTGCGCATGCACCGGCTGGCAGATGAGATGAACATTCCGGCCGTCCTCACCAACGCTGTGCGTTACGTGGACGACGACGGCGCCGCGACCGCCGATGTGCTCGACGCCGCCCGGGCGCTCACCTCCATGGCCCAGCTGAGCGACCTGCAGCCCAACGGGCAGGGCTGGCTCAAAAGCGGAGCGCAGATGGCTGCGCTCGCCGCGGAAATCAGCCACGAAGCCGGTTACGGACGCTCCGGGGCAGCGAAACTGCTTGCTGCCACACAGGCGCTCGCGGATACCTGCCGGATCGACCCGGCAGCGGACATGGGCTGGAAGCAGCCGGTGGTCCCGGAAGCCTCGGTGATCGGGATCGGGAATGAACCCGCCGCGGAACTGCGGCTGCGCTGCGAAGCGGGCATCGGCAGGCGCTTCGGGCACCTCAGCGGACCTGCCGAGGCCGAGCTGCGCAACCGGCTCGACCACGAGCTCGGCATCATTGAACGGCTGGGCTTCGCCTCTTACTTCCTGACCGTGGCCGAAGTCTCCGCGATGATCAAGGAGATGGGGGTGCGTGCCGCGGCCCGGGGGTCAGGCGCGTCCTCCCTGGTGAACTACCTGCTCGGCGTCAGCCACGTGAACCCGCTGGCGCACGACCTGATCTTTGAACGGTTCCTCTCCCAGGACCGCTCTACCCTGCCGGACATCGACATCGACGTCGAAAGCGCCGAACGGCACAACGTGTATCACCGGATCTTCGACCGCTTCGGAGCACGCCGGGTAACGCTGATGAGCATGCAGAACGGCTACCGGGCCCGCGGAGCGGTGCGCGACGCCGGCATGGCCCTGGGCTTGCCCGAAGAGGAGGTCGGCGCCGTGGCCAAGGCCCTGTGGCGCTTCTCCGCCAGCCACTTCCGTGAGGCGCTCGCAGAGAAACCCGAACTTCGCAACGTTGCCGAAGCCGTGCAGCAGAACCGGCAGCTGGATTTGCTGGTGGACCTGACCGAGCGCCTGGACCGGCTGCCCCGGCATATTTCGATGCACCCGTGCGGCGTGATCCTGGGGGACACCTCGCTGCTGGACCGCACTCCCGTCCAACCCAGCGGCCTGAGCCTGCCGATGTCCCAGTTCGACAAGCACGACATGGATCCGATGGGCATGCTCAAGCTGGATGTGCTGGGGGTGCGCATGCAGTCCGCCATGGCCTTCGCGCTCAAGGAGATCATCCGGATTCACCCCTCCAAGGAAGAGGTTGCGCAGGCCGGGGCCCATCCGCTGGACGAGGCCGGGCAGCCGCCGCCCTGGATCGGTGAGGATGGGCGGATCGATTTGGATGCAGTACCGCTGGACGATAAACCCACGTATGACCTGATCAGCAGCACGCACACCCTGGGCTGTTTCCAGATCGAGTCTCCCGGCCAGCGGGAACTGGTCGGCAAAATGGCTCCGCGTGAGTTCAATGACCTGATCATCGACATCTCCCTCTTCCGCCCGGGCCCGATGAAATCGGACATGGTGCGCCCGTTCCTGGAACACCGGCACGGCTGGTCACCGGAGGTGTACCCGCACGAATCACTGCGCCCGGTACTGGCCGAAACCCACGGGGTCACCGTTTTCCACGAACAGGTGCTGCGCACCTTCCACGTGTTCACCGGCTGCGGACTGGCCAAGGCCGATGAACTGCGCCGGCTGCTGGGCAACCCCGACGCCGAGACCGGGGTGGAGGACTTCTTCCGGCGCGCCGCGGCAGAACGCGGTTATGACGCAGCAACCATCGACAAGGTCTGGGAAACGCTGAAGGCTTTCGGCAGCTTCGGCTTCTGCAAGGCCCACGGTGCGGCGTTCGCCGTGCCCACCTATCAGTCCGCCTGGCTGAAGACCCACCATCCGGAGGCCTTCCTGGCCGGCATCTTCGAGCACGACCCCGGAATGTATCCGCGGCGGCTGCTGGTAGCCGAAGCCCGCCGGATGGGCATTCCCATCCTGCCCCTGGACATCAACCGCAGCGGCGAGGCGTACCGGGTGGAACGGGTGCCCCCGGTCCCGGCGGGACCCGGGCGGAAGGCCCTGCCGGAACGCCTGGGCATCCGGCTCAGCTTCGCCGGGATCTACGGCCTCTCCGCTGCGGAGGTCCGGCGGATCGCTGCCGGGCAGCCGTATGATTCGCTGGCGGACCTGCGCGCCCGGGCCCGCCTGTCGCGGCCCTCGCTGCAGCGGCTGGCCCAGCTGGGTGCCTTCGACACTCTGGCCCGCGAGAGCGGTTCCCGCGGCAGCCGGGCCGATCTGCTGCAGCATCTGGCCGAGGTCCCGGGAAAAGCGGGTTCGCGGAAATACGATCCCATTCCGGGCCAGCTGGCTCTGCCGCTGGGGGACACCGAGCTGGAAAACCTCGTTCCAACGCTGCCGGAGCCCACCCTGCCGGAAAAGGTCCGCACCGAACTGGACCTGCTCGCCGTCGACGTCAGCGCACATCTCATCGACAGCTACGCTCCGCTGCTTAACGGCCTTGGCGTGACCAAGGCTGAAGCCCTGATGGATCTGCGCGGCGGTACCGAGGTGCTGGTGGCGGGCATCCGGGTGGCCACCCAGACCCCACCCATGCGCGGTGGCCGGCGGGTGGTGTTTATCAGCCTGGACGACGGCACCGGATGCGTGGACTGCACGTTTTTCCACGAGGCCCAGGAGAAGTCCGGCCCGCTGCTGTTCGGCACGGAACTGCTGCTGGTCCGCGGCGTGACGCGCCGCACCGGTCCGCGGGGAATCAGCATGCAGGCGCTGGAGGCGTGGGACCTCACCGATACCGCCTCCCTGCCGCATGCCGGCTCAGGGCAGGGAGTGCGCCCAGTCCGTAGGGCAGGCGAACCCGCGCGGCAGGTTGGTAGCGCTCCGGCACAGCGGATAACATCGTAAAGGCGCGGTGCACGGGCAAACCCGTGCGGAGGCGCCAGTACAAACGAATCTAGGAGACAACGTGTCAGTGCCGGAACAGTTCACCCTCATCGTCGACGGCGAAGAGACCACGGTGGATACTGGCACCACCGGTGCGCAGCTCTTCTTCGAACGGCGCGAAGTAGTCGTTATGAAGGTCGACGGCGTCCTGAAGGACCTCGACACGCCGCTGGCCCCCGGCCAGAGCATTGAAGCCGTGACCATCGATTCCGAAGACGGCCTGAACGTGCTGCGCCATTCCACCGCCCACGTGATGGCCCAGGCGGTCCAGCAGCTGCGCCCCGACGCCAAGCTGGGCATCGGCCCGTACATCAAGGACGGCTTCTACTTCGACTTCGACGTCGCCGAGCCCTTCACCCCGGAGGACCTGAAGACGCTCGAGAAGATGATGCAGAAGATCGTCAACTCGAACCAGAAATTCGTCCGCCGCGTGGTGTCCGAGGATGAAGCCCGCGAAGCCATGGCCAACGAGCCGTACAAGCTGGAGCTGCTCGGCAAGAAGGACGGCGCCGAGGAAGCCGGCGAGGGCGCGAACATTGAGGTCGGCGCCGGCGAAATCACCATCTACGACAACGTGGACCGCAAGTCCGGCGACACCGTGTGGTGCGACCTGTGCCGCGGCCCGCACCTGCCGAACACCAAGCTGATCTCCAACGCCTTCGCCCTCACCCGTTCCGCTGCCGCCTACTGGCTGGGCAACCAGAACAACCAGCAGCTGCAGCGCATCTACGGCACCGCCTGGCCCACCAAGGACGACCTCAAGGCCTACCAGGAGCGCCTGGCGGAGGCCGAGCGCCGCGACCACCGCAAGCTGGGCACCGAACTGGACCTGTTCTCCTTCCCGGATGAACTCGGTTCCGGGCTGCCGGTGTTCCACCCCAAGGGCGGCATCATCCGCAAGGCGATGGAGGACTACTCCCGCCAGCGCCACACCGAGGCCGGCTACGAGTTCGTCTATACCCCGCACATCACCAAGGGCCACCTGTACGAGGTTTCCGGCCACCTGGACTGGTACCGGGACGGCATGTTCCCTCCCATGCACGTTGACGAGGTCACCGATCCGGAAACCGGCGAGGTCACCAAGCCCGGCCAGGACTACTACCTGAAGCCGATGAACTGCCCCATGCACAACCTGATCTTCCGCTCCCGCGGACGGTCCTACCGCGAACTGCCGCTGCGGCTGTTCGAATTCGGCTCGGTCTACCGGTACGAGAAGTCCGGCGTGATCCACGGCCTGACCCGCGTGCGCGGCATGACCCAGGACGACGCCCACATCTACTGCACCCGCGAGCAGATGAAGGACGAGCTGACCACTACGCTCAACTTCGTCCTGGACCTGCTCAAGGACTACGGCCTGGATGACTTCTACCTGGAGCTCTCCACCAAGGACCCGGAGAAGTACGTCGGCTCCGACGAGGTCTGGGAAGAAGCCACCCGCACGCTGGCCGAGGTTGCCGAGGCCTCCGGACTGGACCTGGTCCCGGATCCCGGGGGAGCAGCCTTCTACGGCCCGAAGATCTCCGTGCAGGCCCGCGACGCAATCGGCCGCACCTGGCAGATGTCCACCATCCAGCTGGACTTCAACCTGCCCGAGCGCTTCGAACTCGAATACCAGGCCGCTGACGGCACCCGCCAGCGCCCGGTCATGATCCACCGCGCCCTCTTTGGATCCGTGGAACGCTTTATGGCGGTGCTCACCGAGCACTACGCCGGCGCCTTCCCGGCCTGGCTGGCTCCGGTTCAGGTGGTTGGCATCCCCGTCGCTGAAGCCTTCAACGACTACATGTACGACGTGATCGGCAAGCTCAAGGAAGCGGGCATCCGCGCCGAGGTGGACGCCGGCACCGACCGTTTCCCGAAGAAGATCCGCACCGCGTCCAAGGAAAAGGTTCCCTTCGTCCTGATCGCCGGCGGCGAGGACGCCGAAGCCGGAGCTGTATCCTTCCGCTTCCGCGACGGCAGCCAGGACAACGGCGTGCCGGTCGAGGAAGCGGTCAAGCGGATCGTCGAAGCCGTCCGGAACCGGGACAAGTAAGGCACGGGGACAGAGCGCATGGAAAGCCAGGAGCAGTATCCGCACGACGGCGAAGTCACCGACAGCTTCGAACTTGCGGGGGTGCCGGATGCCTTCCAGCGTCTCTGGACCCCGCACCGGCTGGCGTACATCAAGGGCGGGCAGGAACAGGTCTCCTCGGAGGACAACTGCCCGTTCTGCACGGCTCCCTCCCACACGGACGAGGAAGCGCTGATCGTGCACCGCGGAAAGCACGCGTTCGTCATCCTGAACCTGTTTCCGTACAACGCCGGGCACCTGCTGGTCTGCCCCTACCGGCATGTTCCCGACTACACGGACATTGACGTGGAAGAAACCGCGGAGATCGCGGCACTGACCCAGACCGCCATGCGCGTGCTGCGCAAGGTCTCCGCGCCGGCCGGCTTTAACCTGGGCATGAACCAGGGAGCAGCCGGTGGTGCCGGGATCGCCGCGCACCTGCACCAGCACATCGTTCCGCGGTGGAGCGGGGACGGGAATTTTCTGCCGATCATCGCCCAGACCAAGGCCATTACGCAGACGCTCGGTGAAGTCCGCCGCCAGGTCGCCGAGGCATGGCCGGCAGAGGCCGCTGACCCGGCGTCCGCTTCCGGAACCAGCGAGGCATAGGCGTGCTGAACAAATATGCCCGCGGCTTCTTTACCGCACTGTTCACACCGCTGGCCACCTGGCTGATCCGCCACCGGGTGAGCCCGGACGCGGTCACCATCCTCGGCACGCTCGGCGTGATGATCGGCGGACTGGTCTTTTATCCGCTGGGCCAGCTGTTCTGGGGCACGATCTTCATTGTGCTGTTCATTTTCTCCGACGTTATTGACGGCATCATGGCCCGGCAACAGGCACGGAAGGGCAAATGGGGTGCCTTCCTGGACTCCACCCTCGACCGGTTCGCCGACGGTGCCCTGTTCGCCGGCGTCAGCATCTGGTTCTTCACCGGCGGGGACAACGATGCCATTGGCATCACCGCCCTGATCTGTCTGGTCCTGGGCATGCTGGTTTCCTACATCCGGGCCAAGGCAGAATCTCTCGGATTCAACGCGAACGTGGGGCTCGCTGAACGTGCGGAACGGCTGGTCTTCCTGCTGACTGCCACCGGCCTGGTGGGTCTGGGCGTACCGGAGGTGGTGCTCCTGGTTGTGCTGGTGCTGCTCTGCCTGGCCAGCTGCGTGACAATCGTGCAGCGGATGGGCACAGTGCGCCGGCAGGCCACAGCCGAGGTGCTGGGTAAAGATACGTAGCAGAGCCCTTGCCGGACGCTGCCCGGGCATACCATGGCCTTTACAGCCCGTTCTACGAGAGAGCCTTGCCATGCCTACAGATTTCCCGTCCGCCTCAGAAAACGCTGCTTCGACCGGCAGCAGCCGCGTGAAGCGCGGGATGGCGGAGATGCTCAAGGGCGGCGTCATCATGGACGTTGTCACGGCTGAGCAGGCCCGGATTGCCGAGGACGCCGGAGCGGTTGCCGTAATGGCCCTCGAGCGGGTTCCTGCGGATATCCGTGCGCAGGGCGGTGTGTCGCGGATGAGTGATCCGGACATGATTGACAGCATCATTGACGCCGTGTCCATTCCGGTGATGGCCAAGGCCCGGATCGGGCATTTCGTTGAAGCGCAGATCCTGCAGTCCCTTGGTGTTGACTACATCGATGAATCCGAGGTCCTGACCCCGGCCGATTACGCCAACCACATCGACAAGTGGAAGTTCACTGTTCCCTTCGTCTGCGGTGCCACCAATTTGGGTGAGGCGCTTCGCCGGATCAACGAGGGCGCTGCGATGATCCGTTCCAAGGGTGAGGCCGGCACCGGTGACGTTTCCAACGCCACCATGCACATGCGCCAGATCCGCACCGAAATCGCGCGGCTTTCCTCCCTGCCGGAGGACGAGCTGTACGTCGCGGCCAAGGAACTGCAGGCCCCGTACGAACTGGTGAAGGAAGTTGCCGCTTCCGGCAAGCTCCCGGTGGTGCTCTTCACCGCCGGCGGCATTGCCACTCCGGCCGACGCTGCCATGATGATGCAGCTCGGTGCTGACGGTGTCTTCGTGGGCTCCGGGATCTTCAAGTCCGGCAACCCGGCAGAGCGCGCCGCCGCCATCGTCAAGGCCACCACGTTCCACGACGATCCCGACGAAATTGCCAAGGCTTCCCGCGGTCTTGGTGAAGCCATGGTCGGCATCAACGTCGACGAGATCCCACAGCCGCACCGCCTCGCGGAGCGCGGCTGGTAATAAGAAAACTCCAGCTGAGGGAATGTTCCCAAAAGACAACGGCCGGACCAGGGAGAGCATCCCGGTCCGGCCGTTGCGGTTGGTCAGGCCTATCCGATCGCCATCGAGTAGGTCTGTCCCCGGCCCACCAGAGAGAAGCCGCGGGCCGCGCACAGATCCTGGCCCGGCGCCGTCGCGTTGACGATCAGATGCTCCGCGCCGGCAGCCTCAGCTGCCGCAGCGGCCGTGCTCAGCAGGGCGGTGCCGAAGCCGCGGCGCCGGCTGGACGCGCCGACGGCGAGATGGAAAATACCGCCGACCTTGGACAACCCTGCAGTGCCATTGGGATAAAACGCGTACGCCCGCCCGGTGAGGCGCGCTGAGTCACGCGCGGCGATGTGCCAGGCCTGCCGGGGGACCGTGTGCCCTACCCGCAGTTCCTCGGCATCGGCCCCGGAGACTTCCGGCGGCTGGACCTCCACTGATGCCGCGGTCCCGGGCCAGGCCTGCGGAGCATGAACCGGCGCAGTCATCCAGCAGGTCTGCGGACCGCGCCGAAAACCGAAGGCTTCCAGCGGTGCAGGATCCACGGACCCGCCCAGCCAGACACCCACCGTCGAGGCACCAAGGCGGGACCCTTCAGCGAGGCCGGGACGGATACCCGCAGGCGAAATAACGTCGGGAAACATCAGCATGAGCTGACGTCGGGCGGGGAGCCAGACCCAGCGCGACTCATGGGTGCCGAAGGACCGGCCTCCGGTGGCCGCGGCGAGGGCGGTGAACCAGGCGTGCTGCATGCGCTGGCACGATGCGATGGTGGCCACGGCGGTCAGGCGAGGCCGCGGCGGGCAAGCAGGGCAGTGATGTCCGCGTTCCTGCCGCGCAGTTCCCGGAACGATTCCAGGGGATCGGCCGCATAGCCGCGGGAGAGCAGCTTGGACCTGAACGCTTCACCGTTGGCGCGGGTCAGCCCGCCGTTTTCCGTGAACCACTGGACCGTGTCGGCGTCGAGCACCTCACTCCAGATGTAGGAGTAGTAGGCAGCGGAGTACCCGCCGGCAAAAATGTGCTTGAAATATCCGGTGCGGTAACGCGGGGGAACCAGGGCCGGGTCGATTCCGGCGCGGGTCAGTGCTTCCTTCTCGAAAGCGGCCGGATCCGTGACCGTTTCCGCCGGCGGAAGCGAGTGCCAGGCCAGATCCAGCAGCGTGGCGCCCAGGTACTCCGCAGTCCGGAAGCCTTCACCCCACAGCGACGCTGCGCGGATCCGGTCCAGGGTTTCCTGCGGCAGCGGCTCACCGGTCTGGTAATGCCGGGCGAAATGAGCTGCCACTTCAGGCCACAGCATCCACATTTCATTAACCTGGGAGGGGTACTCGACGAAGTCACGCGGAACGGCAGTCCCCGAGAACAGCGGGTACCCGACGTCGGAAAACAGTCCGTGCAGCGCGTGGCCGAACTCGTGGAACGCCGTCACCACTTCATCAAAGCTCAACAGCACCGGTTCGCCGTCGGCTGGTTTGGAGATGTTCAGGTTGTTCACCACCACGGGCCGCCGGTCCAGCAGCCGGGACTGGGAGACGAGTTCATTCATCCAGGCCCCGCCGCTCTTGGTGTCCCGGGCGAAGTAGTCGCCCAGGAACAGGCCCAGTGCGGACCCGTCCTCATTCCGGACTTCCCAGACCCGGACGTCGGGATGGTAGCCGGCCAGATCGCGGCGTTCCGTGAAGGTGATGCCGTAGAGCCGGTTGGCCGCGTAAAACACGCCGTCGTTCAGTACGCGTTCCAGCTCGAACCAGGGGCGCAGGGCCTCCAGATCCACGGAATACTCCTCGCGGCGGACCTGCTCGGAGTAGTACGCCCAGTCCCAGGGCTGCAGGTCTTTGATCCCGTCCCCTGCGGCCGCGGCGCGCAGCTTCCCCGCCTCCGTCTCGGCGTTGCGCACGGCCGGGGGAACCAGCCGTGCCAGCATTTCCCGGACCGCGCCGAGGGACGGGGCGGTCTGGTCTTCGACGGCGTATTCGGCGTGGCTGCCGTAACCCAGCAGCGCCGCGCGTTCAGCGCGCAGCGCGGCCATCTCCGCGGCAATGCCCAGCGTGCCGTGCTCATTGTCCCGGAAGCCGCGGTTCGCTGAGGCTTCAAAGAGCCGCTGCCGGGTCCTGCGGTCCGTCAACCGTGCCAGTGCCGGCTGCGGAGTGGGCAGGATCAGAGACAGCAGGTACTTTGCCCCGGACCCGGCGTCCCGGGCCGCAGCGGCGGCCGCTGCAATGTCATCGGGGGAGAGACCGTCCAGCTCGGCGGCGTCGTCAACCTCCAGCGCTGAGGCGTTGGTGTCTGCCAGGAGCTTCTGCGAAAACGCCGTTCCCAGCTCGGAGAGCCGGGTGTTCAGTTCCCGCATCCGTGCCTTGCCGGCGTCGTCGAGCCCGGCCCCGGCGCGCAGGAACCGGCGGCGGTACTCAGCCAGCAGTCTGCGCTCCTCCTCATCCAGATCGGTCTCCGGCACGCTGCCGACCCGCTCGAAGAGCGTCTGGTCCTGGAAGATGCCGTCCTGGTGGGCGGCCAGCCGCGGGCCGATCTGCTGTTCGATGGCCTGCACGGCCTCGGTGGCATGGGACATCACCAGGTTGAAGAAGACAGCGGACACACGGGCCAGAGCCTGGCCGGACCGCTCCAGTGCGGCGATGGTGTTGGCGAAGTCCGCCGGGTCCGGATTGGCGGTTACGGCACTGATTTCAGCCAGCTGTTCCTGCATCCCGGCCTCAAAGGCGGGAAGGTAGGCATCATCTGAAAAAGCGGCGAAATCCGGGAGTTCATACGGGAGGGTGCTCGCGGAAAGAAGGGCATTGCTCATGGTCAACAACACTTTCACACGAGCCGCCGCCCAACCAGCCGACGGGCCGCGTATGCTCAACCCAGACCGCCACATCACCGCCGCACGGCGGCCCGCTGCAGGTGCGTGCACAATACGCTGCGTTCTCAATACGTTCCGGGGGGAACCATGAAGATCAGGTCCGAAGCCACAGTCCGCAGCGGGGCGGCGGTGCTGCTGTCTGGGGTGGCTGCGCTGCTGATAATCACCGGCTGCACGGCGGCACCGGTTGCTCCGGACCCCTCCGGGCCGGGTTCAGCTGCCGCTGACGCTGAATCCGCTGCTCCTGAACCGGTTCCGACGCCGACGGCGACACCCGGCGTCGGCGTGGAATGTCCGGGCCTGCGCTGCTCCACGGTGATGCTCGCCGGGGACCTGCTGGTGCATCCGCAGCTGTGGGAGCAGGCTTCCGCGGACGCAGCCGCCA
This sequence comes from Arthrobacter gallicola, assembly GCF_014836775.1. GTDB lineage: Bacteria > Actinomycetota > Actinomycetes > Actinomycetales > Micrococcaceae > Arthrobacter_B > Arthrobacter_B gallicola. The sequence continues at coordinate 692,158 of NZ_JACSQD010000001.1, read as the reverse complement.
CCGGCAAGCAGCCGCTGGACTTTGAACCCCTGCTGGAAGGAATGCGTGCCTACGTGTCCGGTGCTGACCTGGCCGTCTGCCACATGGAGACTCCGGTTGCCGAGGCCGGCGGCCCGTATGCCGGCTACCCGATGTTCAACGTGCCGCCGCAGATCCTCACCGCGGCCGCGGCGGTGGGATACCAGGCCTGCACCACGGCCAGCAACCACACCATCGACGCAGGCACCGCCGGGCTGAACCGGACCCTCTCCGTCCTGGACTCGCTGGGACTGAAGCACACCGGGTCCTACGCCTCCGAAGCCGCCTCCGGGGTGCCGCTCATTATGGACACCTCCGGGGCCCGGATCGGAATCATCCAGGCGACCTACGGCCTGAACGGACTGACCGCCGACTATCCCTGGCAGGTGGACCTGCTCGATCCCGCGGACATGATCCTGCGGGCCAAAGCCGCCCGGGCACAGGGCGCGGACCTGGTGGTGGGCGGCGTGCACGCCGGAGACGAATACGCTTCGCTGCCCAACAGCCAGCAGATCGAAACCGCACATGCCCTGGCCGACAGCGGCGAATTTGACCTCATCTACGGCCACCACACCCACTCCGTGCTGCCCATCGAAAACTACAACGGCACCTGGATCGTCTATGGTCTCGGCAACGCCGTCACCGAGCTCTCGCCCTGGTATCCGGTCAACAACGAAGGCCTGATCGTCCGCGCGCAGTTTGCGCAGGACGACGACGGCGGCGCCTGGCGGGTCAGCGACCTGGCCTGGGCGCCCTCGGTGATCGTGCGGGATCCGTACCGCTGGTGCTCAGTAGCTGCAGACCTTCCGCAGGGACCGTGCGCCCCGGAAGCCCAGCAGACCGAGGTGCGGCAGCGGACCGTGTCCGTGGTGGAATCCATGGGAGCCGCCGACGCCGGGGCACACGAATGGCTGGTAAGCCAGGACGTGTCCGGGCGGTAAGTCTCTACCGGAGATTACCGTGGACGGTCGGACGCGTGCTTCCGGGCCAGCTCGGAAAGCCGGGCCAGACCGGCAAGGTCGGCATCCGGAAGGGGGTCCGGGTCCAAGGAGCCGTAGCGGCGGGTGACGGCCTTTTCGATGAGGAAGTCGGCGATTGCCGGGTTCTTCGGCAGCAGGGACCCGTGCAGATAGCTGGCCACTACGTTCCGGTAGCGGGCGCCCTCGGTGTCATCCTTGGAGTTGTTTCCTTCGCCCTTGCGCACGTGCGCCAGGGGCTGGGCATCAGGCCCCAGGAAGGTCTGGCCGCTGTGGTTCTCATAGCCGTGGATCTCACCGAACTCACTGCTCACTGAAAGCACGTTGCCGATCAGCCGGTCCGGACCGCCGTGGGTCTCAATGTCCAGGACGCCGATGCCGGGGATGAGAACGCCGTCGTGCGTCTTGAAGAACCGGCCAAAGAGCTGGTAGAGACCGCAGATCGCCAGCATCGGCAGGTCATCATCAGCCAGCGCCCGCAGGGTGGGAGCCAGAGCCTGCAGATCCTGCTGGATGACCACCTGGCCGCTGTCCTGGCCGCCGCCGCCGACGATCAGGTCCACATCGGAAGGGAACTCATCACCCGGGTTGTATTCGGTGACAACCGGGTTGTAGCCCTGCCACTTCAGGCGCTGCTTCAGGACCAGGACGTTGCCCCAGTCCCCGTAAATGTTCATGTCCCGCGGGTACAGCTGCAGGACGTGGATGTCGCGGCTCAAGAGACCACCTCCACCTTCGTGATCTTGGCGAGCTCCCGCCGGACGGTAAGCATGGCTGTGTAGGTGCAGAAAATGCGCATCGGCGCGGTCCCCGCCGCGGCAATGAACTTCGCCAGGGCAGCAGGGAGATCCGGATCGACTTCCCGGACCGGAACGTCGTCGTATTTCAGCCGCAGTGCCATGTCATAGGCACGGACACCGCTGACCATGTCCACGCCGCCGGAGAGCGTCTCAAAGTCCACGTCCCAGAGCCAGGACATGTCCCGGCCGTCAGCGTAGTTGTCATTGACCGCGATCATGGTGGCGTAGCCGTGCGCTGCGAAGGACTTCAGGCCAAGCCGGAAACCGGAGGGATTCTTCACCAGCACCAGTTCCAGCGGAGCACCGTTGACGGTCAGTGATTCCCCGCGGCCAAAGGCCGGCTGCACATTGGCCAGGGACTCAAACAGTGCCCCCCGGTCCGCCTTGGCACCAAGGATCTGCCGGGCAAACGTCAGGGCCGCAGCCGCATTAAAGATGTTGTAGACGCCGCGGAGTTTGAGCGAGGCGGTGGTGACTTCGTCGTCAACGCGGAAATCCGCCTCGTCTTCGGCAACACGCTCCAGCACGACGTCGGCAGGCTGGGCAGCCGCGAGGGCTTCGGAGCGCGAGCCGCGCATCTCGTCGTCGTTGGGGAAGGTGCTGCGCAGGGACACGTCCAAGCCAAAGTAGGTGGTCTTAGGACCCGACAGCGATTCCGCGATGGAGGCCACCCGCGGGTCCTCGCGGTTCAGGACCACCGTGTCAGTGGTAGCCAGGGCAATCTGCTCCAGCAGCCGCGTGGTCTTGTCGATCTCACCGAAGCGGTCCAGCTGGTCCCGCAGAACGTTCAGGAGCAGCGCGTAGCGCGGCTGGATCAGCTTCACGAAGTGCACCGCATGGGCCTCATCGAGCTCCAGCACGGCGATATCGGCATCGAGCCGGCCGCGCAGATTCACTTCACCGATCAGGGCTGCTGCCACACCGCGGGTGAAATTGCTGCCGGTGCGGTTGGTGAAAACCTTCAGCCCCTGGCCCTCCAGGAGTTCCACCACCATCTTGGTAGTGGTGGTTTTGCCGTTCGTGCCGGAAACAACGGCGACGCCGAGGGGCAGGGTGGAGAGGGTGCGGCGGATGAAATCGGGGTCGATTTTCTCCACCACCAGGCCGGGAAGGGCAGACCCGCCGCCGCGCAGCCGGGAGGCGGCACGGACCAGCTTGCCTACCAGGATGGAGAAAGAACTCATGGATACCGAATATATCCCACGGCCCCGTTCCATCCCGTGCACCCCCGGGCAACCTAGAATGGTCCAATGACGGAAATCACTGCCCCGGAACCACATGAATCGGGATTCACCGGGCGCCGCGCCGCCGGTCCTGGTTCCGAAGGGTCCGCCGCTCCGCTGGTCGGGGTGCTCGCTTTGCAGGGCGGGGTGCGCGAACACATCCGGGCGCTGGAAGCGGCCGGAGCCCGGACCATGCTGGTCCGGCGGCCTGCCGAACTGGATGCCGTGGACGGCCTGGTCCTGCCGGGCGGAGAATCCACCACCATCGACAAGCTGATGCGGCTGTACCAGATAGCGGAGCCGCTGAAAGCGAAAATAGCCGCCGGTTTCCCGGTGTACGGTTCCTGCGCAGGCCTCATCCTCCTGGCAGACCGGATCACTGACCCCGCGCTGGACGCCGCCGGGGAGCCCCAGCAGACCCTGGGCGGACTGGACATCGTGGTGCGGCGCAACGCCTTTGGCCGCCAGCGGGAGTCCTTCGAAACCGAACTCGTCTTTGACGGGCTCCAGACGCTGCCCTCACAGGATCCCGGACAGCCGGCAGCCGCTGTGCACGCCGTTTTTATCCGCGCACCGTGGGTGGAAAAGGTAGGCTCCAGCGTGCAGGTGCTGGCCCAGGTTAGCCCCGCCGGGTCCGCACCGCAGGCGGAAAAGGATTCAGTCGCTAGAATTGTGGCAGTGCGTTCGGGAAAGCTGCTGGCCACCTCGTTCCATCCGGAGGTCACGGGGGAGAGCCGCATCCACGAACTATTTATTCAAATGATCAGAGGAGACGCGTAAAGCATGTCGGGCCACTCGAAATGGGCAACCACCAAGCACAAAAAGGCCGTCATTGATGCCAAGCGTGCCAAGTCCTTTGCCAAGCTGATCAAGAACATCGAAGTTGCGGCCCGCGCAGGCGGCGCCGACATGGCCGGCAACCCCGGCCTGGAACTGGCCGTCCAGAAGGCCAAAAAGACCTCTGTTCCCATCGACAACATCAACCGGGCCGTCAAGCGCGGCGCCGGGCTCCTGGGCGAGGCTGTCGACTACCAGACGATCATGTACGAAGGCTATGGCCCCCAGGGCACAGCCCTGCTGATCGAGTGCCTTACGGACAACAAGAACCGTGCCGCCTCGGAGGTCCGGCTGGCCGTGACCCGCAACGGCGGCAACATGGGCGATCCGGGGTCGGTGGCGTACATGTTCACCCGCAAGGGTGTTGTCACGCTGCCGAAGAAGGACCTCACCGAGGACGACCTGCTGATGGCAGTGCTCGACGCCGGTGCTGACGAGGTCAAGGAAGCCGGGGACAACTTCGAGATCATCTCCGAAGCCGCGGACCTGCGGGCCGTCGTCGCCGCCCTGGAAGAAGCCGGAATCGAATACGAGACGGACGAGGCCGAGTTCCTGCCTTCCATGCATGTGGAGCTGGATGCAGACAACGCGCGGAAGTTCATGAAGCTGGTCGACGCGGTGGAGGACCTGGACGACGTCCAGAACGTCTACTCCAACGCCGACATCTCCGCGGACGTCCTCGCGCAGCTCGAAGAAGACTGAGTACCCCGCCGTGCCGATCCGGGTCCTGGGGGTGGACCCGGGCCTTACCCGCTGCGGGCTGGGCGTGGTGGACGTGGAGGGTAACCGGCGGGCCACCCTGGTGGCCGTCGGGGTCGCCGGTACGGTAGCGGGCACCGCACTGGATGCCCGCCTGCTGGCGATTTCCGAGGCGATTGAACTGTGGCTGGACACCCATACCCCTGATGTTCTAGCGGTGGAACGGGTGTTCAGCCAGCTCAACGTCAGTACCGTGATGGGCACCGCCCAGGCCTCCGGCGTCGTCATTGCCGCTGCCGCCCGCCGCGGCATTCCGGTGGCCCTTCATACCCCCACCGAAGTGAAAGCCGCGGTGACCGGTTCCGGCTCGGCCAACAAGGAAGCCGTGGGCCGCATGGTCACCAAAATCCTGCGCCTTGACGAAATGCCGCGCCCGGCTGACGCGGCAGACGCACTGGCTCTGGCCATCACCCATGCGTGGCGCCGCGGGGCGCTTGGCCCCGGTCACGTTTCGTCCGCCGGTTCCGCATCAGCCGGGGGCGGCCCGGTGCAGGGCGGCCTGACGGCGGCGCAGCGGCTGTGGGCCGAGGCAGAGGCTAAAGCGAAACGCGCCCGCCGCTGAAGTGCCGGGAAACCCGGACCGGACCAGTAGGCTGTTCGTAGATATGTTCTATTCAGTTCACGGATGTTTTTCCGTTCCCGGATTATTGCTCGGAGTTCCCACATGATCGCGTCCCTTCGCGGCGTCGTAACGCACATCGGCACCTCCTCTGCCGTTCTTGACGTCAACGGCGTCGGCATGCTCATCCAGGCGACGCCGCAGACTCTCGCCGCGCTGCGCACCGGCACGGAGGCGCAGGTGCACACCGCGCTGATCGTGCGGGAGGATTCCATGACCCTGTTCGGGTTCGCAGAACCGGGGGAGCGGGAGGTCTTTGAGACGCTGCTCAGTGTCAGCGGCGTTGGTCCCCGCCTGGCCCTCGCCGTACTGGCCGTGCACAGCCCGGAAGCGATTCGCATCGCAGCGTCCAGCGGGGATGACAAGGCGTTCAGCAAGGTCTCCGGAATTGGGCCGAAGGGTGCGCGCCGCATTGTGCTGGAACTGGCAGACAAACTCGTTCCGCTCGGCACCGAAGAAGCACCGGTGGCGGCCCCGGCCTGGACTGAACAGGTGCTGGCCGCCATGACCGGACTCGGCTGGTCCGAAAAGGACGCCACGGCCGCCATTGAAGCCACCGCCGCCGAACATCCGGACGCGGCGAAGGGCGGGAACGTCGCAGAAATCCTGCGCCTGACGCTGCGCCGCCTGGGCCAGGACGGTTCACGCTCCCGCGCACCGCAGAAGCAGGCTGGATAACGTGGCCGCTGCCGAACCGCTGACAGCAGCCGCCCCGGATCCGGACGACAAGGCGATCGAAGCCGCTCTGCGCCCGAAAAACCTCGATGACTTCGTGGGTCAGAAGCGTGTCCGTGAACAGCTCTCCCTCGTCCTGGAAGCCTCACGGCTGCGCGGCCGCAGCGCGGACCATGTGCTGCTCTCCGGGCCGCCGGGCCTGGGTAAAACCACTCTTTCCATGATCATCGCCGCGGAAATGAACGCACCGCTGCGGATCAGTTCGGGTCCGGCGATTCAGCACGCCGGTGACCTGGCCGCAATTCTCTCCTCCCTCACGGAAGGAGAGGTGCTGTTCCTCGACGAAATCCACCGCATGTCGCGTCCCGCCGAGGAAATGCTCTACATGGCGATGGAGGATTTCCGCGTAGACATTGTCGTGGGAAAGGGCGCCGGAGCCACAGCTATCCCGCTGGATCTCCCGCCCTTCACCCTGGTTGGTGCCACCACCCGCGCCGGGCTTCTGCCCGGGCCGCTGCGGGACAGGTTCGGCTTCACCGGGCACCTGGAGTTCTACTCCACTGCGGAACTGGAACTGGTCCTGCGCCGCTCGGCCATGCTGATGGACATGAAGGTCAACTCGGCCGGCTTCTCCGAAGTTGCCGGGCGGTCCCGCGGTACACCCCGCATCGCCAACCGCCTGCTCCGCCGCGTCCGCGACTGGGCACTGGTCCACGGCGTTGACCAGATCGACGCGCGCACGGCCGGAGCGGCACTGGACATGTATGAGGTGGACGAACGCGGGCTGGACCGGCTGGACCGGGCTGTGCTGCATGCCCTGGTGACCAAGTTCAATGGCGGACCGGTTGGGCTGTCCACGCTGGCGATCGCCGTCGGCGAAGAACCTGAAACAGTGGAAACTGTCGCCGAACCCTATCTGGTCCGCGAAGGCCTGCTGGGCCGCACACCCCGCGGACGGATCGCGACCCGCGCTGCCTGGGAACACCTGGGACTCGACATGCCGGAGTCCGCTGCGCAGGCCATCCCCGACGCGATGTACTCCGGGTCGGGAGTCCGGAAACCCCACCCGGACGAGTGACGCCGGACACCGCACGTGACTTACACTGCACATTGAAACTTAAAGGGCCGCGGATTCGTTTTCCCCTTAGACTGATCTGACGCTTACGCATGCCGGCGCGTCAGACCCGGTGCCTGAGTGAACAGCTACTGCACCCGATAACCAGCAACCGCAACAGAAACGGAACCCTTCGTGTTCTTGAATGTCTTGGCCCAGACGACCACTGATAACGGCACCGGAGGCGGATTCGCCCTCTCGAACCTCCTGCTGCCGATCCTGCTGGCACTGTTCATCTTCATGATGTTCCGCAAGCAGAAGAAGACCCAGAAGACCGTCCAGGAGCAGCGCACCCAGATGGTCCCGGGCACCGAGGTCATGACCCAGTTCGGATTGTTCGGCACCATCGTGTCCGTTGACCAGGAAGAGAACAAGGCTGTCCTTGAACTGTCTCCGGGCAACACGGCCACCATCCACCTGCAGGCGCTGACCAAGGTTGTAACCACCACGCCCGTCGAAGAGGAAACAACGGAAGCGGTTGTTCCGGACGACGCTTCCTCACTCACTGATGAGACTCCGCGCGCCGAGCGCACGGAAGCAGCCGAAGCAGCTGTGCGGGACGAGACGCCTGAAGAAACGCTTCGGCGCCTGGACCGAGAGAACAAGAAAGACAACTAGACTCTCCGAGGGCCTGCGGGGTCAGTCCGCAGGCCCGCCGGATCACTTTGTCTCCGGCGATTACGCCTAAAGGAAAACCTCTATGCCTCGAACCGGCTCCGGCCCCGCCGCGAAAAAGACGCTCATTTGGCTGGGCGTCATTTTCGCTGCCCTGGCCCTCCTGCTTGGCGGCGGCTCCATGATGAGCAACGCCAGCTGGGCTCCCAAACTGGCCCTCGACCTTGAGGGCGGCACCCAGATGATCCTGTCGCCGAAGGTTCAGGGCGGCAGCTCCGAAATCAGCCAGGAACAGCTCGACCAGGCGGTGGAGATTATCCGCCAGCGGGTGGACGGCAGCGGTGTTTCCGAAGCGGAAATCACGACGCAGTCCGGCCGCAACGTTGTGGTCTCGCTGCCCGGTACACCATCCGCTGAAACCCGGGCGCTGATCCAGGCCTCAGCGGCCATGGAATTCCGGGCCGTCATCCTCGGCGGTGCAGGCCAGGCGCCGGCCGCAGAGACACCGACGCCGGATGACCAGCTGCCGCAGCCCACAGCCGAGCCGGAGAACGGATCGGACTTTAACTGGGTCACTCCGGAGCTCTACAAGGAGTTCGAAACCACGAACTGCCTTGACCCGGCCACGCTTGAGGCATCGATCGAACCGGCCCCGGCGGATCAGCCCATGGTCGCCTGTGAACCGGAAACGGCCGGCAAGTACATTCTCGGTCCCGTAGAGGTGCCCGGCGCCCTGCTCGAGGACGCCAGCTTCGGCCTGTCCCAGACCGGCCAGGGCCAGTCACTGAACCAGTGGGCCGTGAACCTCGACTTCAATGGCGAAGGCACCGAGAAGTTCCGCGAAGTATCCGAACGCCTGGTTGCTTTCGGGCAGGGCACTTCGCAGAACCAGTTCGCGATCGTCCTGGACGGGCAGATCATTTCCGCGCCGTCCATGAACGTGCCGATCACCGACGGCAACGCCCAGATCACCGGCAGCTACACCCAGGAGAGTGCCAAGGCCCTCTCTGAACAGCTCAAATACGGCGCGCTGCCGATCAGCTTCGAGATCCAGAGCGAGCAGCAGGTCTCTGCCACCCTAGGCGCAGATCAGCTGCGCATGGGCCTGATCGCCGGTGTTATCGGCCTGATCCTGGTGGCTGTCTACTCCCTGTTCCAGTACCGGGCACTGGGCTTCGTCACCATCGCGTCGCTGGTGGTTGCCGGCGTGCTGACCTACCTGGCGATCGCGATCCTCGGGTGGTCCCACAACTACCGGCTCTCCCTCGCCGGTGTGGCTGGCCTGATCGTGGCCATTGGTCTCACGGCGGACTCGTTCATTGTCTACTTCGAACGAATCCGCGATGAACTGCGCGACGGCAGGGGACTGGTCTCCGCCGTCGACACTGGCTGGAAGCGGGCCAAGCGCACCGTCCTGGCGTCCAAGGCAGTAAACCTGCTTGCCGCCGTCGTGCTGTACTTCGTTGCTGTTGGCAACGTCCGCGGCTTCGCCTTTACGCTCGGTCTGACAGCCATTGCCGACCTGATCGTGGTGTTTATGTTTACGCACCCCGTGATGGTGCTGCTGGCCAAGACCAGGTTCTTCGGCCAGGGCCACAAATGGTCCGGGCTTGATGCCACCCGCCTGGGCGCAGTGCCGGTGTACCGCGGGGCCGGGCGCCTGCGCGAACCCGCCATGGCAGGTGCAGGAGCCGGCGTGGCCGGCGGCAACACGCAGGCTGACGGCGGGCAGGGCACCGGTCCACTGGGTTCCTGGAAGCCGGTTCCCGCAAAGAACAAGGGCGCGGCCAAAGAAGCCGAACGCCGCATGACGATCGCCGAGCGGCGCCAGGCAGCAGCCGAAGCGCAGCGGAAAGCAGGGCCGGCCGGCAAAAAGTCCGGTACCGGCGGCGAATCCGACGGCAAGCAAGGTTCAATGGCTGGGAACGGCCGCGACGCGGAGAAGGAGGGCAACTGATGAGTAAGCTCCCCAGATTCGCCACGTTCGGCAACGAGCTGTACACCGGAAAACGGTCCTACAACTTCGTTGGCCGCTACCGGCTGTGGTTTCTGATCGCTGCCGCCGCCATCCTGATGTCCATCCTGATTCCGGTGGCCAAGGGCGGATTCAACCTCGGAATCGACTTCCGCGGCGGGTCTGAGTTCACCGTCTCCGGAGTGGAGAACACGCAGGTTTCCGTGGGCGAAGAAGCCGTTGCCGAAGTGGTGTCCGGTTCCGATCCGCGGGTTACCAACATTTCCCCCGGCACCATGCGCATCCAGACCGAGGAACTCAGCGACGACGAGACCCTGGAAGTCAAGAGCGCGCTGGCGCAGGACTACGGCGTCTCCGAGGACCAGGTCACCTCGACGTTCATTGGCCCTACCTGGGGCAGCGACGTCAGCCGGCAGGCGCTGATCGGCCTGGTGGTCTTCGTGGGCCTCGCCGCGGTCCTGATGGCCCTGTACTTCCGGACCTGGAAAATGTCTGCCGCGGCCATCACCGGCCTGCTCGCTGTGATGGTAACGACCGCCGGTCTGTACGCGCTCAGCGGCTTCGAGGTAACGCCGTCGGCAATCATCGGCTTCCTCACCGTGCTGAGCTACTCGCTGTATGACACAGTGGTGGTCTTCGACAAGATCCGCGAGAACACCGCCAACCTGGACAAACAGACCAAGCGTACGTTCGCCGAGCAGGTCAACCTGGCCGTCAACCAGACACTGGTGCGTTCCATCAACACCTCGGTGGTGGCGGTTCTGCCGGTCGCCTCCGTCCTCTTTATCGGTGCGTACCTTCTCGGTGCCGGCACCTTGAAGGACCTGTCCCTGGCTCTGTTCATCGGGATCATCCTGGGTACCCTCGGCACCCTTTTCGTGGCGGCGCCGCTGTACGCGTGGCTGCGCCGGAAGGAACCGGAGATCGTCAAGCAGGCCAAGCGTGTGCTGGACCGCCGCGAACACCAGGCACGTGCAGCCTCCGCACCGGAAGCTGCGTCCGCAGCGACGTAGTTCCCCGGCAGCACCAAACACCACCGGTTCCGTTCCTCCCTTTCCGGGAAGAACGGAACCGGTGGTGTAAGTGCAGCAGCCGGGGGGCATAGACTGGGCAGATATCTGGAAAGAAAGGGCAGCAGTTGGCCGATAGCGCTACGCCTGCCGACAGTGCAGGGAAAGACCGGGGTGCATCAGCAGCCCCAGGTACCATGAATTCCCGGGAAACGGGTGCCGGGAACAACGGGTCTGCCGGAATCCAGGTCCAACGGGAACCGGTGGAACCGGCGTCCGCCGCTGCCCCCAAGGCAGTCCCCAAGCCGGTGCAGGTGCGCCGCCACGGGACGCGGGCCAGACTTGCCCGCCTGGCCGGACGCGGCGGCACAGGGTACTCGCCCATGCTCGAGCCGCTGCTGCGGACCGTCCGCGCCAACAACCCGCGCGAAGACCTGGAACTCATCCAGCGCGCCTATCTCGTTGCCGAGCGCAGCCACGAAGGCCAGAAGCGCAAGAGCGGCGATCCATACATCACCCATCCCGTAGCCGTGGCGACCATCCTTGCCGAACTGGGCATGACGGGAACCACCCTGGCCGCCGCGCTGCTCCACGACACGGTGGAGGACACGTCCTACACGCTGGACGAACTCCGCAGCGAGTTTGGGCCGGAAGTCGCCATGCTGGTGGACGGCGTCACCAAGCTGGACAAGGTGACCTTCGGGGACGCCGCCCAGTCCGAGACCGTCCGCAAGATGGTTGTAGCCATGGCCAAGGACATCCGGGTCCTGGTGATCAAGCTTGCTGACCGGCTGCATAACGCCCGGACCTGGCGGTTTGTCTCCCCGGAGTCCTCCGCGCGCAAGGCACGCGAAACCCTGGAGATCTTTGCCCCGCTGGCCCACCGGCTCGGCATGAACACGATCAAGTGGGAACTCGAGGACCTGTCCTTCGCCGCACTGCACCCGAAGGTGTACGACGAAATTGTCCGGATGGTTGGTGACCGCACCCCGGAGCGCGAGAAATACCTCACCACCGTCCGCAGCCAGATCGCCGAAGACCTGCACAACGTCAAGATCAAGGCCACGATCACCGGCCGCCCCAAGCACTACTACTCGATCTACCAGAAGATGATCGTACGGGGTAAGGACTTTGACGACATCCATGACCTCATGGGCGTCCGCGTCCTGGTGGACTCCGTGCGGGACTGTTATGCCACCCTGGGCGCACTGCACGCGCGCTGGAACCCCCTGCCCGGGCGGTTCAAGGACTACATCGCAATGCCGAAGTTCAACATGTACCAGTCACTGCACACCACGGTGATTGGTCCGGGCGGCAAACCGGTGGAGATCCAGATCCGCACCCATGACATGCACCGGCGCGCCGAGTACGGTGTGGCCGCGCACTGGAAGTACAAGGACAGCGCCAAAAACGGCGGCACGGTCCCGGACAACACCGACATGGGCTGGCTCCGGTCCCTGGTTGACTGGCAGCAGGAAACCTCGGATCCGGACGAGTTCCTGGATTCGCTGCGCTTTGAAATCAATGCCCGCGAGGTCTTCGTCTTCACCCCCAAGGGCGAAGTGATGGCACTGCCGGCCGGCTCCACCCCCGTTGACTTCGCCTACGCGGTCCACACCGAGGTGGGTCACCGGACCATCGGTGCCCGGGTCAACGGGAAGCTGGTGCCGCTCAACAGCGAACTGCAGCACGGCGACTGGGTGGAGATCTTTACCTCCAAGGCCGAAGGTGCCGGTCCCAGCCAGGACTGGCAGGGCTTCGTCAAGAGCCCCCGGGCACGGAACAAGATCCGGCAGTGGTTCACCAAGGAACGCCGCGAAGAGGCGATTGAAAAGGGCAAGGACCTGCTCACCCGGGGCATGCGGAAGCAGAACCTTCCGCTTCAGCGCCTGATGAGTCATGACGCCCTGCTGGCCGTGGCGCAGGAACTGCACCACCAGGACATCTCCGCCCTGTACGCGGCGGTTGGGGATGGCCACACATCAGCTCAAAACGTCATCGAACACCTGGTCAACCTCATGGGCGGCCACCAGGGTGCCGAAGAGGACCTGGCGGAAACACCCGTGTCCTCGGCAGCGCGGCGGCCCAAGTTCTCCGACTCCGGCGTCACCGTGCGCGGTGTTGGCGATGTCTGGGTAAAGCTGGCCCGCTGCTGCACTCCGGTTCCGCCGGATCCGATCGTGGGCTTCGTGACCCGGGGTTCGGGTGTGTCGGTGCACCGCACCGATTGCCGGAACGTTCAGGAACTGCGGGACCAGCCGGACCGGATTGTTCCGGTGGATTGGGCTCCCACCCAGTCCTCCGTGTTCCTGGTGGAAATCCAGGTTGAGGCCTTGGATCGGAAGAGCCTGCTCTCGGACGTGACGCGTGTCCTGTCCGAGAACCACGTCAACATTCTCTCGGCCAGCGTCAACACCTCCAGTGACCGGGTAGCCATGTCCAAGTTTGTCTTTGAGATGGGCGACCCCAAGTACCTCAGCCACATCCTCAGCGCGGTCCGGCGGATCGACGGCGTTTACGACGTCTACCGCACTACGGGCAACCAGCGCCGCGTCTAGGGCAGTATGGTCTAGGGCAGGATCGCAGGACGGTCCGGTACCTCACCGCCTTGGGTGTCCGGGACCTCACCATCTTGGGTCTCCGGGACCTTATAGGCCCGGCAGCTACCCGTACCAGTGGACGCCTGCCCCGCGGAGGCGGCACCGGAACCATCCGGTACCGCCTCCGCCTTCTCCGATTCCGGGCCCTGCGATTCGGCGGCGGCTGCCTCAGCCAGCTCCACCGCTTCCAGTGCCCGCCGGGTGCCCGGCACACGGTGCCCGCTGCGCAGCAGCGTCCGGACGTAATGGAGCGGCGCATTGAGTCCGGGCTCACGGGACATCAGCAGCAGCACGTCTGCCGCTTCCGCGGGTGGGACGTGGAGTGCGACGTCGACGGCGGTGCGCAGCGGCTGTGTCACCGGCACCCCGCCCAGGTCCAGCCGGTCCGCCGGTCCCAGCATCACCTGGTGCAGCACCGCGCCGCTGAACGGCGGCAGCGAGGTGCTCCGCCGCCGGGAGTCCGCCAGCAGGGTCAGCAGCCGGGCTGGGGGAGCACACCCGTAGATCCAGGCCGCGGTAAGCCGCCCAAAGACATAGCGTCCCCGCAGAGCTGCTGGAAGATGATGATGGGCCGCCAGGGCCCGGGCCAGGGGACCCGGGCGCACATCCCAGCGCACATAGGTGGAGCCGTAGACCCGGGTAACCAGCAGATCCCGGCACATACCCTGCAGTTCCTCGGCCGAGAAGAGACCGCCCGGATGGAAAATGGCACCGCCGGTGGAGGTGACTTCCGGAATGGACCCCGGGGAGGGACTGGGCAGGGACATTCATCAAGGATGTCCTGCGGCCGGGAAATGCGAAAGGCCCGGACGCCGCCTGTGGAAAAGCGGAATCCGGGCCGTACAGCTGGCTGTGCTAGGAGAAATCCTGAGCTGAGCGCCGGAGGGTTTCCAGCCACTGCTTGCGGGCGTCCAGTGCCTCCTGGGCGTCAGCAATTTTCTTCGCGTTGCCGTCCTTCTGCGCGGCAGCAAGTTCGTCCTCGAGGGAGGCGATGGCTGCTTCGAGCTGGCTGAGTGCGCTGTTGGTGCGGGCCTTGGTTTCCGGATTGCTCCGCTGCCAGTGCTCGTCCTCGGCAGCCTTAACGGCTTCCTCAACCTTCCGGATGCCGGCCTCCATCCGGCCCATGTCTGCGCGCGGAACCTTGCCGGCTTCCTCCCAGCGGTCGCGGATGGACTGCAGTGCCTTGCGGGCGGCATTCAGGTCCGTCACAGGCAGGATGGCCTGAGCTTCCTTCAGCAGGGCTTCCTTGACCACCAGGTTGGAGGCGAACTCCTCGTCGATGACTTCATTGGCGGCCTGGCGGGCAGCGAAGAACTTGTCCTGGGCGGCGCGGAAGCGTGCCCAGAGAGCGTCGTCGTCCTTGCGGCTGGCCCGCTTGGAGGCCTTCCACTCGTCCATCAGGCTGCGGTACTCGGACGCGGTGTTGCCCCAGTCGGTGGACGTGGACAGTGCCTCGGCCCGGGCAATGAGTTCTTCCTTGGCCCGCTTGGCTTCAGCGTTCTCATTGTCCAGCTGGGAGAAGTAGGCCCGGCGGTGCCGGTCGAAGACGGTGCGGGCGGAACGGAACCGCTTCCACAGGGAATCCTCATTGCTGCGGCCCAAACGGGGTCCGTTCTTCTGCGCGGCCTTCCACGCTTCGAACAGCTCGTTCATCCGGTTGCTGCTGGTCTTCCACTGGATGGTGGCAGGGTCCTTGGCAGCAATTTCCTCGGCTTCCGCGACGATTGCCTCGCGGGCGGCAAGCTCACGGGCGCGGACGGCCTCGGCTTCGGCCCGCTCAGCCGCTTCCGCTGCCTTGATTTCCCCGGCCAGCGCTTCGATGCGGGCGTCGAGGGCAAGCACATCGCCCACCATCTTGCGCTCGGCAACCTGCTCGGCCAGATGCTTGAGGGTCTTGTGCATGTCTGAAGCCGGCGCCTTGGCGGCCACCCGGGCCTCCAGCAGCATGACCTGGCTGACGGCGTCGTCGTACTTGCGCACAAAATAGGCAAGCGCTTCATCCCGGGTCGCGTCCGGGTACTGGCCCACGGGGAACTCTTCGCTGCCCACGATCAGGAAAACGTGGCCGTCTTCCTCGACGCGGGCAAAGCGCGCGGCTTCTTCCAGCGGCGTGGTGTGTGCTGCCGGAGCGGCTACTACCGGTGCAGGCGCAGCGGCTCCGGGACGGGGCGCCGCCGGGGCAGCAGCCGGACGCCGCGCCGCAAAGGCGGCTGGGCTGGGCGCAGGGATGCGCTGATTGTCCGGAGCAGTCCCGGTGGTTTCGTCGGATTTCTGACTGTCTGTCACCGCTAAAAGTCTTTCACTCGATGGATGGCCGCTGAGCGAAGCCACTGTGCCATGTACTTGCCGTGCCATTTACTTCAGGGTAAACGAATCTATCGTCACCGGTGCTAGGGGTTTTCCGTCCTGGACGCCGTCTGCCGTCCCGGCAGCAGCGATGGATTCCACAACATCAAGCCCTGACGTTACCTTACCCATTATCGTGTAACCGCCGGTCTCCTGCGTTATGACCGAGTCCTTATAAACAATGAAGAACTGCGTACCATGCGAATCCGCGGTCCCCGCGCGGGCGACAGCCACTGTTCCGGCCGGATAGACGCCGTCGGCTGGAGAGTTTTCGACCGGACCCCACTGATAGCCGGGGTCCGAGGCCCCGGTGCCATCGGCGGATCCGCACTGGAGGACTCCCATGCTCTCCGCGGTGGTCAGCCGGTGGCAGTCCTTGCCGTCGAAGAAGCCGGAGTCAGCCAGGGATTTGAAGACGGACGCGGCCTGCGGGGCGGCGTTGCCGTCCAGTTCGATTCCCAGCTCGGATCCGTTCAGGGACAGGGTGCCCGTGAGCACCTGCCCTGCGGCCAGCGAGGGGTCCGGGATGGCCGAGGCGCTGTCAGTTGCCGCGGGAGTGGCCTTTGCCTGGCTTTCCAGCAGTGCCAGCTCCTCGGCCGTGGGATTGGAGGAGAACCAGAAGACCTGGAGTGCGACGGCCAGTGCCAGAACCAGGGCTCCGGCGATTCCCGCGTAAAGATTGTCCTTGGCGCGCCGCCGGCCCTGTTCCCGGACCAGTGCCTGGCGGGCTTCCATTCTGGCCACACGACGGCGGGTTTCGCGGTCGGTACGGTTGGTCACCTTCACCGCTGCCTCCTTTAATGAACCTTGGACTCGAATGAACCTGCGGCTTTAACAAACCTTTGGACGGGTGCCATGGCGGCGCCCGGGTGCTCTGCGGCACCCACAGGAGCAGAAGAGGCTAAAATGAGTGCCGCACACAGTTTATGCATGCAGCAGCTGTGCTTTCCCTGTATCCGGTTCCGGGCGCTCCTCTGCGCCCGCCTCCGCAAGCCGATCCACCCAAGGAGCTCTCCCGCATGGCACGCAAGGCCTCACTGTCCGGTTTCCCCGAATGGCTACCGCAGGAACGCCTCGTTGAGCTCCATGTGCTGGATGTGCTCCGGCGGACCTTTGAGCTGCACGGCTTCTCCAACATCGAGACCCGGGCAGTGGAAACCGTTGGGCAGCTGCTGCGCAAGGGCGAAATCGACAAGGAAGTTTACGCGCTCAGCCGGCTGCAGGCCGAGGAAGGCGAAAGCAGCGGCAAGCAGGATCCGAACCAGCTGGCACTGCACTTTGACCTGACCGTGCCGTTCGCCCGCTATGTGGTGGAAAACGCCGGCCACCTGGCCTTTCCGTTCCGCCGCTACCAGATCCAGAAGGTCTGGCGCGGCGAGCGTCCCCAGGAGGGCCGCGCCCGCGAATTCACGCAGGCGGATATCGACGTGGTGGGCGACGGCGAGCTGCCGTTCCGGTACGACGTCGAGCTGGCGCTGGTCATCGCTGAGGCCCTGGGTGCCCTGCCGATCCCGGACTTCCGCATCCGGGTCAACAACCGCAAACTGGCCGAGGGTTTCTACCGGGGGATTGGGCTGGAGGACACCGCCGGGGTGCTGCGCAGCATCGACAAGCTGGAGAAGGTTGGCCCGGCACGCGTCGCCGAGCTGCTGCAGGAAGAGCTTAGTGCCACCCCCGAGCAGGCGGAACTCGCACTGAAGCTCGCGTCCATCCGCACCGACGACGTTTCCTTCGCCTCGCAGGTCCGGGCCCTCGGCGTCACGAACGAACTGCTGGAGACCGGGCTCGATGAGCTGGAGCAGGTCATCGCTGAAGCGGCCAAGCGTGCCCCGGGCAAGGTCATCGCGGACCTCTCGATTGCCCGCGGCCTGGACTACTACACGGGCACCGTCTACGAGACAGTGCTGGTGGGCCACGAGCAGCTGGGTTCCATTTGCTCCGGCGGCCGCTACGATGCGCTGGCCACCAAGGGCAGCCGCACCTTCCCCGGCGTCGGACTCTCCATCGGTGTGACCCGCCTGGTGATGCGCATCCTCAGCCAGGAATTCGCTGAAGCCTCACGCGCGGTTCCCACCGCCGTCCTGGTGACCCTGGCCGACGACGATTCCTGGTCCGCGGCGCAGGATGTCGCCGCGGCACTGCGCGGCCGCGGGATCTCCGTTGAGGTGGCTGCAAAGGCGGAGAAGTTCGGCAAGCAGATCAAGTACGCTGACCGGCGCGGGATCCCCTTTGTCTGGTTCACCGCCGAAGACGGCAGCCACGAGGTCAAGGACATCCGGTCGGGTGACCAGGTTGCCGCTGATCCGGCCGTGTGGACCCCTCCGGCAGAGGACCTGCTTCCGCAGGTCACAGCCCGGAGCTGATTCCTTCCCCGGCTGATTTCATCCGAGGCTCATTCGTTGCACGGCTGAAACACGCCGCTTCCGGGTTGGGCAGGGAGGCTGGCCTATAGTGGCTGCATGAAAACCCCACTCCGGATCGGTTACGCGGCCATGCTGGAACAATTTCATCCGACGGAGGCCGTGGCTCTGTCCGCCTACGCGGAAGAGCGCGGCTTCTCCGGAGTGATGGCCGCGGACCATTTCCAGCCCTGGGTGCCGGCGCAGGGGCAGTCTGCCTTTGTCTGGAATGTCCTCTCCGCTCTGGGGGAGCGAACCAAGGGCGACATCGGTCCGGGCGTCACGGCGCCCACGTTCCGCTGGCACCCGGCGATGGTGGCCCAGGCCTCGGCGACCCTCGCTGCCATGTATCCGGGCCGGCACTGGCTGGGGCTGGGGTCCGGTGAGGCGCTGAATGAGCATGTGACGGCCCAGTACTGGCCGGAAGCCCCGGAGCGGATCAACCGCATGTTCGAGGCGATCGAGATCATCTCCAAGCTCTTCGCGGCTTCCTTGGCAGGCAAGGACGTGCGGCACAGCGGCACCTTCTACAAGATGGAATCGACGCGCCTGTGGACCATGCCGGAGGTTGCCCCGGAGATCCTTGTGGCCACTGCCGGTCCCGTGACCGCCAAGCGTGCCGGCAGGCACGCCGACGGCCTCATTACCGTGGGTGCTCCGCTGGAGAAAATCGAGGGTCTGTTTGCGCGGTTCGACGCCGGTGCCCGCGAGGCAGGTAAGGATCCGGACACCATGCCCAAGGTTCTGCAGCTGCACATGAGCTGGGCGCCGACCTACGAGGAAGCCCTCACCAACGCCATGACCGAATGGCCGAACGGCGGAATGAAGTTCCCGAAGGCGGATATCCGCTCGCCCTTCGAACTGGAGCAGATGGCCCGGCTGGTCCGCCCGGAGGACTTCGAAGGCCGGCTGCTGATTTCCGAGGATCCTGACGTGCACCGGGCCTACATCCAGAAATTCCTGGACCTCGGTTTTGACCGCGTCTACCTGCACAATGTGGGGCGAAACCAGCGCGAATGGATCGACACCTTCTCCGCCAGCGTTCTGCCGGAGCTGCACCGATGACACTGGACTGGACCCGGGACCTGCCGGCACCGGAAGCGTTGCGGGAACCATCGCCGGGCACCGGGGCATCCGCCCCGGGCACGGAACCCCCAGCGGCTGCGAGCCTGCTCATCACTCCGGTGCAGGGAATCGGAGAAATCCAGGCCGGGGACAACCTGGTGGAACTGATCGGTTGGGCCTGCGGCCGGGAGCTGCGCAGCGGGGACATCCTCGCGGTGACGTCCAAGATCGTGTCCAAGGCCGAGGGGCGGGTCCTGCCCGCGGACCGCCGGGACGACGCCGTCGAACAGGAAACTGTGCGGGTGGTGGCCAGCCGCGCGCATGCGCATGGAATCACGCGCATTGTGGAGAACCGGCTCGGTATTGTGGCCGCAGCTGCCGGCGTGGACGCCAGCAACACTGCCGAAGGCACAGTCCTGCTGCTGCCGCTGGATCCGGATGCGTCTGCCCGCAGGCTCTGCCGGGGGCTGAAGCGGGACTGGGACGTCGACGTCGGCGTGGTAATTACCGATACCCTGGGCCGGCCGTGGCGGCAGGGACAGACCGACGCCGCCATCGGTGCTGCTGGACTGAACGTGCTGCTGGATCTGCGCGGGCTGCCGGACAGCTCCGGACGGCCAATGTCGGCCACCGTTACGGCGGTGGCCGATGAGATAGCCGCAGCCGCCGATCTGGTGAAAGGAAAAACCTCCGGGGTCCCCGTTGCCCTGGTCCGCGGGCTGGAGGCACTGGTCACGGTTGGCGGAATGGACCGGGACCCCGGTGCCAAGGCCCTGCTGCGTCCGGCGGAGGAGGACATGTTCCGGCAGGGTTCCGCTGAAGCTTTCGAGGACGGACGGCGCAGCGGAACCCGGTCCGGCTACAACGCCGGATACGACGACGGCCACGCTGCGGGTTATGAAGACGGGTATGCAGCCGGCTACGCTGCGGCAGCGTCCGAAGCCCGCCGCCGTGCCCGTTCCACCGGGGGCTGAGCAGGGGAGCGCCGGGAACTCCGGATGGCGGGATCGCCGGCGGTGCGGCTGGCGGGATCCGCGGCGGCCCGGGACAGGTTTGCAAACCCGCAGCCTAACGGCTGAGCGCGATCAGGGGACGTCCCGTTGCCGGGTGGACGAGCAGCGTGGCATTAACGCCGTAAACCCGGCGGATCAGCTCCGGGGTCAGGATCTCCCTGGCCGGTCCGGCCGCCGCCACCCGTCCTGCGCTGAGCACGATCAGGTGCGAGCAGGAGGAGGCTGCATGGTTGATGTCATGCAGGGCGGCTGCGACGGCGAGCCCTTCCGCAGCCAGGTCCTGCAGCAGATCCAGGGTTTCCAGCTGGGCGGCGGCATCCAAATGGTTGGTGGGTTCATCCAGCAGCAGCACCGAGGGTTCCTGTGCCAGCGCCCGGGCCAGCTGCACCCGCTGCCGTTCGCCGCCGGAAAGGGTCGGGTACATCCGTTCCGCCAGCCGCTGGGCGCCGGCCGCCGTCAGCGCCCGCTCCACCGCAGCAGAATCCCCGGGTCCGTCCGCGGCGAACAGGCTCCGGTGGGGTGTCCGGCCCAGGGCCACCACCCCGCGGACCGGCTGGGCGACGTCGTCGGGCAGGGACTGCTCCACCAGGGCGATGCTGCGGGCGCGCTCCCGGGCGCTGATCCGGGTCAGCGGGTGTTCGCCCAGCAGGACGGTGCCGGAGTCTGCCGGGAGGACACCCGCGAGCAGATACAGCAGAGTCGACTTGCCGGCCCCGTTGGGCCCCAGGATGCCCGTTACCGTTCCCGGACGAAGACTGCAGCTGACGCCGTCCACCAGTGTTTTCCCGCCCCGGGTCACCGTGACGCGGTCCGCGCTCAGCTGCAGCTGCTTGACCGTGCGGCCGCTGGCAGGGGCAGAGGTCCGGACTGTGCTCATGAGATGCTCCGCCGGCGAAGCAGCAGGACGATGAAAACGGGGGCACCGATCAGTGCGGTCACGATTCCGACCGGGATTTCCCGCGGCTCGAAGACCGTCCGTGCAGCGGTATCCGCGAGGACCAGGAACAGCGCTCCGGCCAGCGCCGAGAGCGGCAGGAGAGCACGGTGCCCGGACCCGGCAATCAGACGGACGGCATGGGGAAGCACCAGACCCACAAACCCGATGGAGCCGCTGACGGAAACCAAGGCTCCGGTCAGCAGCGCGGTGGCGCCCAGCAAGGTCCACCGCACGGTGGGCACCGGTACCCCGAGAGCTGAGGCGGCGGTGTCACCAAAGGCAAAGGCATCCAGGATCCGGCCGCAGAACAGCAGCGGAACGCCCACCACCGCCAGGACCGGAAGGGCGATGCCGACACTGCTCCAGCCCGCTCCCGCCAGGGATCCCATCAGCCAGCCCAGCACCTCACGGTAGGAATCGCCCTGGGCCGTCCAGAACACAACGAAGGACGCGCCCGCGGCGGCAAGCGAAGACACCGCCAGACCGGCAAGGATCGTCCGGGTGGGCGTGATGGTACCCAGTGCCCCCGCAAGCGTGAGCGTGAGGACCATGGCGAGCATGGCCCCGGCGAAGGCGGCGGCGGGAAGCGCGACGGCGGCACCCAGGAGAAGCACGGAAACCGCTCCCAGGGATGCACCGGAGCTGAGGCCCAGGAGATAGGGATCGGCCAGGGGATTACGGGTCAGCGCCTGGATCACCGCTCCGCAAAGCGCCAGCCCGGCACCGACAGCCGCCGCCGTCAGCAGGCGGGGGAGCCGCAGTTCGCGGATGATCGCTTCCTGGATGGGACTGAGGGCGCTGTTGCCCGGGGAAACCAGGGCCAGCCAGGCCTCACGCGGGCCCAGACCTGCCGGACCCACTGTCAGGGCCCAGAGCATCGCCGCCGCCAGGGCCGCAGCAAGGACGACGGCGAGAAGCCGGGCGCGGGGCCGGGCGGGACGCAGTTCCGGTACGGCGGCGTGCGCCGCAGCCGGTCCGGCCCCGGGAACTGGCCCGGTCCCGGATACTGGCCCGACCCCAGGCACCGGCCCGGTTTCGGGCACCGGACCGGTTGCCGGCTGGCCGACCCGGGTGTCAGTCAAGCGCCGCGGCCTGGTCGGCCAGGGACCGGACGGTTTCAACATTCCGGACCCCGGCTTCAGAGGCAGCGAACGGCACCACCAGATACCGGCCCTCCCGCACGGCTGTGAGCTGGGAAATGACCGGGTGGGATTCGAGTACGGCTTTTTTCTTCTCCACGCTGCCCCAGGCCGAATCCACGAGGACAATCACATCCGGATCCGCGGCTGCCACTGCCTCCCAGGAATACGGGCTCCAGGCCTGCTTGATATCTGCGGCGATGTTCTCCAGGCCGGCGGCTTCCAGCATCAGCTGCGGTGCCCCGCTGCCCGCGCCGACATAGGGGGTGTCTGAACCGGAGCTGTACCAGAGGGCCGTGAGCCCGGCTTCCGAGCGCTGTATTCCGGCAAGTTCAGTGCGCTGCGCGTCCACAAGTTCCTGTGCGGCCTCCGGTGCGCCAAACAGGTCCCCGGCCTCAGTGATCGAAGCGAAAACATCGTCGAAGGTCAGAGGATCCGGACGGTAGCCGTCCTCCTGGCAGGCAGCAGGGGAGACGTAGCTGTTGATGCCCAGTTCCGCCAGCTGGGTGCGTTCCCCGGCGCCGTCAGCGGAGAAGTTTGATTCCCAGCCGGCGAAGACCAGATCCGGTTCCAGGGCCAGGACTGCTTCCCGGGAGGGAACCTTTTCGGCCAGGACCGGTGGAGCGGTGGCCGGAGCCCACACTTCGGGCACCGGGCCGTCAGAGAACGCCGTTCCCACAATCTTCCCGCCAAGCCCGAGGGCCAGGAGCATCTCCGTGGATGTGGACTTGATCGTGACCACCCGTTCGGGTGCGGCACTGAGGGTCACGGGAGTTCCGCAGTTATCCAGGGTCAGCGGGTACGCCGGAGTTTCCGGCGCGGCGGTTTCCCCGGTGGGTGCAGCCGCCGCCGGGTCTTCGGCTGGTCCGGCGGAACAGCCGGAAAGCAGCGCCGCGGCGCAGAAAACTGCTGCTGCAGCCAAAGGCGCGGTCCGCCGTCGGGCTCCGCCGGCTGCAGGGGCAGGGTGGGAAGCGGTGGTTCGGAAACGTGACATGTGACCTCGCTGGTGGGATTTGGGCGGGACCGATGGGTTATGCACCGGAAAGATTTCCGGGGAACCCAGAAGAGCATCTTGGCCAGGGCCCAAATCGGGGCCGGCGGATCCCGGCCAGACCGGCCGTAGAAACGTTGCCTGCCGCCGGGCTGAAAGCGTACCTGCGGCAATTTCTACACTCTTGCAGAACCGGCGCGCATAGCCAAGGATGTCGGGCACGGAGAAAACAGTTGCCCCGCAGCTTTAATGCCTCCGAAACGCAGGGGAAATCTTTGGCCCAAAGGATATGGAGAGACCCTGGCGGTCTTTTCGGAACAAGGTGGCAGGAGTGCTGCCGGAAGGTTGAGGCTGTTTTGACAACTGTCCGTACCGCACTGACCCAGACAACGTGGACCGGCGACGAGGAATCCATGGTCGCCAAGCATGAGGACTTCGTCCGGCGGGCAGCCGCGGAAGGCGCGCAGGTTATTTGTTTCCAGGAGCTCTTTCACGGCCCGTACTTCGGGATCGTCCAGGACAGCAAGTACTACGAATACGCGCAGAACGTGCCGGGCCCGCTGACCGAGCGTTTCTCCAAACTCGCCGCTGAGCACAACATGGTGATCATTCTTCCGGTCTATGAGGAGGAACAACCGGGTGTCTACTACAACACCGCCGCGGTGATCGATGCGGACGGAACCTATCTGGGTAAATACCGCAAGAACCATATCCCGCATGTGGAGAAATTCTGGGAGAAGTTCTATTTCCGTCCTGGGAACCTCGGCTGGCCCGTATTCGACACCGCCGTCGGAAAAGTCGGCGTCACCATCTGTTACGACCGGCACTTCCCGGAGGGGTGGCGGGTGCTGGGGCTGAATGGTGCGCAGCTGGTCTTTAACCCCAACGCCTCCAAACCAGGACTCTCCAACCGGCTCTGGGACCTGGAACAGCCCACAGCGGCGGCCGCCAACGGCTATTACGTGGTGGTGCCGAACCGGGTAGGTGAGGAAACCAACGAGTTCGGTGAAGAAGCCGTTGATTTCTATGGAACGTCCTATATCGCGGACCCGCAGGGCAATTACGTCGGAGAGCGCGGCGCGCGGGACGGGGAGGAGCTGATGATCCGGGACCTGGATATGGACCTGGTCCGAACGGCCCGGAACAACTGGCAATTCTACCGGGACCGGCGTCCCGATGCCTACAACCCGATCACCGCCCCATAGGCAGGGCCCGGCCGTAACCGAACGAAGGGCAGGAACGTTTTATGGCAACAACACTGATCTCCGGTGGCACTGTCGTCACCGCCACCGGCCGCAGCGCTGCGGATGTTCTGGTGGATGGAGAGAAAATCGCCGCCGTGCTTGCTCCCGGTTCTCCGCTGCTGGGCCACGACCTTGCCGCGGGCGTGGACACGGTCCTGGACGCCACCGGCAAATACGTCATTCCCGGCGGCATCGATGCCCACACCCATATGCAGATGCCCTTTGGCGGCACCGAAGCCTCCGATACCTTCGAGACCGGAACCCGGGCGGCCGCCTGGGGCGGCACCACCACGATTGTGGACTTCGCAATCCAGCGCTACGGGGAGCGGGTGATGGACGGGCTGGCCGCCTGGCATGAGAAAGCCGCCGGGCAATGCGCCATCGACTATGGCTTCCACCAGATCATCGGCGACGTCAACGACGATTCGCTCAAGGCGATGGAAGCCCTGCCGGACGAAGGCGTCTCCAGCTACAAGCTCTTTATGGCCTATCCCGGGGTGTTTTACAGCGACGATGCGCAGATCTACAAGGCCATGCGGGTGGGTGCCGAGACCGGGCTGATGACCATGATGCACGCCGAGAACGGTCCCGCGATCGACGCGATGGTCGCTGAGCTGCTGGCGCAGGGCAAAACCGACCCCTACTACCATGGCGTGGCACGGGCCTGGCAGATGGAAGAGGAAGCCACGCACCGGGCCATCATGCTCGCGAACCTCACCGGAGCTCCGCTGTACGTGGTCCATGTGTCAGCCAAGCAGGCGGTTGAGCAGCTGGCCGCGGCCCGGGACAACGGGCAGAACGTGTTTGGCGAAACCTGCCCGCAGTACCTTTACCTTTCGTTGGAGGACCAGCTCGGCGCCGAAGGCTTCGAGGGCGCCAAATGGGTCTGCTCGACGCCGCTGCGGTCCAAGCACGAACACCATCAGGACCACATGTGGCAGTCACTGCGCACCAACGACATCCAGATGGTCGCCACCGACCACTGCCCGTTCTGCATGAAGGGCCAGAAGGATTTAGGGGTGGGGGACTTCTCCAAGATCCCGAACGGCATAGGCTCGGTGGAACACCGGATGGACCTGATGTACCAGGGCGTTGTCGACGGAAAGATCAGCCTCGAACGCTGGGTCGAAATCACCAGCACGACGCCGGCACGCATGTTTGGCATGTACGGCACCAAGGGCGTGATCGCCCCCGGTGCCGACGCCGACGTCGTTATTTACGATCCGAACGGCCACACCTCGATCGGACTGGGGAAAACCCACCACATGAACATGGACTACTCCGCCTGGGAGGGCTACGAGATTCAGGGTCATGTGGACACCGTGATGTCCCGCGGCACGGTGGTCGTCAGCGGCAACCAGTATGTGGGCAGCAAGGGCCACGGACGCTACGTCCACCGCGCAACCAGCCAGTACCTGGTCTAGGGGGAGTCATGGAATTTGGTGCGGTACTGCAGTGCAACCCACCCGCGCAGCGGACAGTGGCCCTGGCCAAGCTGGCCGAGGAACACGGGTTCGACTACGTCTGGACCTTCGATTCGCACCTGCTCTGGCAGGAGCCCTACGTGATTTACAGCCAGATCCTGGCGGAAACCCGCGCCATCAAGGTGGGGCCCATGGTCACCAACCCGGCCACCAGGGACTGGACGGTAACGGCGTCAACCTACGCGACGCTGAACCAGATGTACGGAAACCGGACAGTGTGCGGAATCGGGCGGGGGGACTCCGCGGTGCGGGTGACCAACGGTGCGCCGACCACGCTGAAGACACTGCGGCAGGCCATCCACGTGATCCGCGAACTCGCGAACTCACGTCCTGTTGAGTACAACGGCGCCACCCTGCAGTTCCCGTGGAGCAAAGGCTCGGAACTGGAAGTGTGGGTGGCAGCATACGGGCCGCTGGCGTTGAAGCTCACCGGCGAAATAGGCGACGGGTTTATTCTGCAGCTTGCCGACGTCGACATCGCCGAATGGATGATCCGCACCGTGCGGCAGGCCGCAGCGGACGCCGGCCGGGATCCGGACAGCATCTCCTTCTGTGTTGCCGCTCCCATGTACATCGGGACCGACCTGGAGCACATGCGCAATCAGTGCCGCTGGTTCGGGGGCATGGTGGGCAATCACGTGGCGGATATCGTTGCCAAATACGGTTCGGATTCCTCCGTCCCGCAGGCACTGACGGACTACATATCCGGGCGCCACGGCTACGACTACAACGAGCATGGACGGGCAGGGAATACCCACACCGACTTTGTCCCGGATGAAATCGTGGACCGGTTCTGCATCCTCGGCACGGCCGAAGAGCACATGGAGAAGCTGGAGAAGCTCAAGGCGCTGGGGGTCACCCAGTTCGCCGGTTATCTCCAGCACGACAACAAGGAAGAAACCCTGCGGGTTTACGGCGAGACCGTCATTCCTGCCCTGCGCGAGAACGTGGCCGCCAAAGCATGAGAATGGGTGGGCGGCAGGAACGGATGCGGCCGGCCCGGCTCCTCTGGGGGCTGGGCGGGGTGCTGATTCCCGTCCTGGTCTGGGAGCTCTACAAGGCTCTCGGGCCCGCTGAGGGTGTGAGCGTTGGGGGTATTCCCCTGCTCCCGCGCACCACGGACCTGGCCATGCCGCACACCTGGACCATGCTCGCCCGGCTGTTCGCCCCGGAATCCTCGGCCGCCGGTGCCGTGCCCATGTGGGCCGCGGTGCTGCAGGCGGCGGGCTTCACGCTGGCAATTGCCGGGGCCGGGTGGCTGCTCGGGACAGTGGTGGGCCTGGGGCTGGCCATGCTGATGCAGCGCTTCCGCAGTGCCAATTCGGCGGTGCTGCCCTGGATCATCCTGAGCCAAACGGTGCCGCTGATTGCCATCGCTCCGCTGGTGCGGCGCTGGGGTTCCCAGCTCGAGTTCGGTCCCTTTGTCTGGGAGAACTGGATGTCGGTGGCGGTCATTGCGGCCTACCTGGCGTTCTTCCCGGTAGCCGTCGGAGCGCTGCGGGGATTCGGCGCTCCGGAGAAGGCGCATGTGGACCTGATGCACACCTACGCCCTGGGCTGGTGGCAGACGTTCCTGAGGCTGCGGCTGCCAGCCAGTGTCCCCTATCTGCTGCCGGCCCTGCGGCTGGCCGCGGCCAGTGCGGTGGTCGGCACTGTCGTTGCGGAGGTCTCGATCGGACTTCGGGGCGGAATCGGCCGCATGATCGTGGAATTTGCGGCCGCAGCCGGGGGAGACCCGGGCAAACCCTGGGCACCTATTTTCGGAGCCGTGGTGCTGGGCCTGGCCGCAGTGGGATGCGTCGCTTTGATTGGCGTGTTGCTGCGCCGCTACCGCAGAGGAGAACAGGCAGTATGAATGAGGCCCATTCTGACCGGCCGGCGGCCGCGGTCGAAGTGAGCGGCGTGGACCGGATCTTCCGGTCTGGCCGGGAAGAAGTACAGGCGCTGCGCGGCGTCAGCGTCACGGTCGCTGCCGGGGAATTCGTTTCCCTGATCGGTCCCTCCGGCTGCGGCAAAAGCACCCTGCTGCGGTTGATCGCTGACCTTGATACCCCCAGTTCCGGAATGATCAGCGTATTCGGGAAACCTCCGCGGCAGGCCCGCCTGGATCAGGACTACGGGATCGCCTTCCAGCAGGCCGGCCTGCTGCCCTGGCGGAGCGTCCGGGGAAACATTGAGCTTCCGCTGCAGACCCACGGCGCCGCGGCGGCTGCCCGCCGGGAGCGCGTCGACGAGCTGTTAGCGATGGTGGGACTCTCGGATTTCGGTGAACACTATCCCGACCAGCTGTCCGGCGGAATGCAGCAGCGGGTGGCCATCGCCCGGTCACTGGCGGAGTCCCCGAAACTGCTGTTGATGGATGAACCTTTTGGGGCGCTGGATGAGATGACGCGGGAAAGGATGCAGAACGAACTGATCCGCATCAGCGCCGAGACCGGCTGCGCCGTCGTTTTTGTCACCCACTCCATCCCGGAAGCGGTGTTTCTCTCGGACCGGGTGGTGGTGATGTCCCCGCGCCCCGGCGAGATCCGCGACGTCGTGGACATCACTCTGGGAACCGCTGCCGCCCGCGGTGCCGGCCTGCGGGAGGAGGCCGCGTTTTATGACGCGGTCCGGCTGGTGCGGGAGGCCCTGCACGGTGCGGAGCCGGCAGCCGTCCGGGGAGCTGAAACCCGATGAGCGGGATTGTCCGGGACCCGCCGGCGGCACCGGGTTCCCGTACCCGCGCCGGGACCCGCCCCTCCGCCAGGACGCGGGGCGTAGCCGGAATTGATCCCGGCCGCTTACCCGGAACAGGCCGGTCCCTTGCGGCGCCGCTGCTGCTGGGGGTGGCGGCACTGCTGCTGTGGCAGGGAGCCGTCTGGCTGCTGGAGATTGAACCATTCATTGTGCCGGGCCCGCTGGCGATCGCCGGGGCGTTCCTGGAAAACCTCCGGAACGTCCTGGATGCCGCGGCCGTGACCGGCGCGAACGCAGCCATCGGGCTGGTGGTGGGAGGACTGCTGGGCGTGGCAGCTGCCGTGGCGTCCGCCGCCGCACCGGTGCTGGACCGTCTCGCGGCGCCAATGGTGGTGGCGCTGTCCGTCATTCCGATCGTGGCCCTGGCCCCGGTCCTGTACACCATGTACGGGGCGGATCAGCAGGCCACCCGGCAGATCGTCGCCGGAATCGCCGTGTTTATTCCGGTCTACGTCAATTCGCTGCGCGGCTTCCGGCAGGCCGCTCCGGTCCACCGGGACCTGATGCGGTCCTATGCAGCCGGCACCTGGCAGATTACCCGCAGTGTAACCCTGCCCAGTGCCGTGCCGTACATGTTCACCGGGCTGCGCATCGCCTCGTCACTGGCCGTGGTTTCAGCCCTGATCGCGGAGTATTTCGGCGGGCCGGTGGGCGGGCTCGGCAAATCCGTAACCTCGGCGGCTTCGAGCAGCAACTACACCCTTGCCTGGGCCTACGTGGTGGGGGCAGTGCTGCTGGGGCTGCTGTTCTACGCAGTAACTGCCGGGCTGGAGAAGTACTTCTCCCGCCACACGGCCCGGGCCTGAACTGGGCGATCCACCAGCTTTTTCCATGTGCACCACGCCGTCGCAATCACCGTCCGCCAGAGGGGAAAAAACATGAACAGGCAGAACAAACCCAGCAAACCACTGACCACCCTGGCGGCAGCCCTGGCCGCAGCAGCCCTGGGACTGACCGGCTGCGGAGGTAGTGGCGGGTCCGGTGAGGAAGGTGCGGCCGCCGGAGAACTCACGCCGGTAAAGCTCCAGCTGCAATGGTTCGCGCAGGCCCAGTTCGCCGGCTACTACGCCGCACTGGACCAGGGCTTCTTTGAGGAGGAAGGCCTCGACGTCGAAATCCTGGAGGGAGGTGCCGATATTGTGCCTCAGGACGTCCTGGCTTCCGGTGACGCGGACTATGCCATCTCCTGGGTGCCCAAGGTGCTCGGCTCGATCGAACAGGGTGCGGCAATCACCAACGTCGCCCAGATCTTCGAGCGGAGCGCCACGCTCCAGGTGGCGATGGCGGACTCCGGAATTGACGGGCCGGAGGACCTGGCCGGCAAGAAGGTGGGCTCCTGGGGTTACGGGAACGAATGGGAGCTTTTCGCCGGCATGCAAAAGGCCGGCGTGGAAATCGGTGACATCGAACTGATCCAGCAGGCGTTCGATATGAACGGCTTCCTGGCCGGGGACATCGATGCCGCCCAGGCCATGACCTACAACGAGTACGCGCAGGTGCTGGAAACCGAGAACCCTGACACGGGGGAGCTTTACCAGCCGGAGGACCTGTCAGTCGTCGACTGGAACGAGGAGGGCACTGCCATGCTCCAGGACGCGATCTGGGCCGACACCCAGCGCCTGGAGGATGACGAGGAGTACCAGGCCACCACGGTGGCGTTTATCAAGGCTGCGATCAAGGGTTGGGCGTATGCGAAGGACAATCCGGAGGAAGCGGCTTCCATTGTTACCGGGGCCGGCTCCACGCTCGGACAAAGCCATCAGCTGTGGATGACGAATGAAACCAACAAGCTGCTCTGGCCATCGACTAACGGCGTCGGCCTGATCGACGAAGCGGCCTGGGAGCAGACCGTGGAGATCGCTATGGGCACTAAAAACGAAACCGGTGCAACGATCATCAGCGAAGAACCGCCGGCCACCGCGTATACCAATGAGTACGTGGAGAAGGCGCTGGCCGAGCTGGAAGAGGAAGGCGTGGATACCAGGGGCGCCGGCTATGAACCGATTGAGGTGACGCTGGCGGCCGGGGGTAACTGAGTGGTTTGAGCGCTGACCGGCCTGGCCGGCGCACCGCTTTTCGGCTTTTCCGTGGACCCCTCACCGGTGGCCCCGGCTGATGGCGGTGCGTCGGCGGTGTGCCGGAGTTGTGATGACTGTCGGAGTTCTGGCATATTGGCTGAGCGATTAAAGTGACGCCGTCGTGAGCGTCTTCCGCGACACCGAATAGGTGTAGATATGTCTATTAATCCAACGACGCCGCCCGTTAGTCTCACACTTCTTCCGGACCGTTTGAGTGTTTACCGTTTTGGTCCGGCTACCCCTTTGTTGGACATTGGCCAATTGTCTGGAGTGTGGTCGATTACCCGCACCCACAAGGAACTTTCCGTGGTGGCGGAGGAAAATGCCTTTCCTGCGGCAGACGACGTGGATCCTGGATGGCGTTGCCTCTACGTTGACGGGCCGATTCCCTTCGACCTCGCCGGGGTCGTTTCCGGTCTCACAACGGCAGTCGCCCAGCAGGGCTTACCAGTCTTCGTTTTATCGACTTTCGACAGTGACCTTCTGCTTCTGCGCGGTGAATTTTTGGATCAGGCTCTGCATGCCCTGAGGGACAAGGGATACCTGATCCAGCCACACCGAGGTGAAGAGCGATAAACCACCCCTAAGCGGGACGTCTCTCGCAGCGCTGTCACGGCCAGTGCCTTCGCACGTGTCGCAGACAGGGCGCCATGCAGGGCGCGTACCTTGTTAGGCATGCCGATCAACTTTGAGGTCCGTCGCGCGGAACCTGCGGATGCGCAGGACATGGCGAAACTTCACGTGCAGACCTGGCGTGAGACCTACCGAGGGCTGATGAGTGACGCGGTGCTGGACGATCCCGCGCTCCTGGACTGGCGCGAGAGGTTCTGGGCCGCGGCCCTAACGCACCCGGATTATGAGAAGAACACCGTTACCGTCGCAGCGTATGAAGGCTCAATGATTGGCATTGCAATGTCAGGACCTTCCCCGGACGGCGCCAACGAGTCAGCGCAGCTCTATGTTCTCTACGTACATGCCGCGTTCCACGGGTCGGGAGTAGGGAAGGCGCTCTTGGAATCAGTCATTGAACCCACCACACGTGCTGCGCTCTGGGTCGCCGACCCCAATCCCCGTGCACAAGCCTTTTACCGAAAGAACAATTTCGTTCCGGACGGGTTAGTGAAGATCGAGAATGGCGTGCGGAAAATTCGCATGGTCCGTTCAACAGCAGACGAACCCTGCGGAAGCGCGGTGCACGGCCAGGACATCCCGGTCCGCTAGGTAACTGAGAGGCGCTGCAGCCGAACGGACCTGCCCGCCGGTAGAATCCGGCGGGCAGGAGTGCTTAGCCGCGGGGCCGGGCCGCCCAGACGGTGCGGCTGCCATGCATCGCCAGGTCAGTGCGCCGGCCCAGGAACTGCGGACTGCTCGGGTCCAGCAAGTGATCAAGGGCGGCCAGGTCCTCCGGGGAAAGCGTGTCCTCCAGGCCGGCGCGGATCCTGGACAGGAACATCTGGGCGCTGCGGACCATGAGGTCAGGGTTCTGAGCCGTGGTGTGGGTGAAGGTCCGCTGGTCAATGAGCACCATCCCCGCCTCCTGGATGGCAGTGGCCCAATCCGGGTGCGCGTTCCAACCGGCGCGTGCCACCGCGGCATGACAGCGGTGTTCAAGTCCCGGAGTGCCGAAACCCAAGTCATCGGGCAGATGGCGCGGCAAGGCGTCCATTTCAACTACCACCAGCAGGCCGTCGGGAGCCAGAGTCTCGCCGATCCGGCGAAAGACGCCGTCCGGCTCGCTCATGTGGTGCATGGAGGATGCTGCCCAGATCAGGTCAACGCCGGCGAGCTGGGGCCAACTGGAATCGAGGTCCACCTGCTGGGTGGAGATCCGATTCGACAGTCCGTGTTTGTCAGCTGTGGAAGCCAGCCGTTCGAGCATAAACACGGACTGGTCGACGGCCACCACCCGCGCCTCGGGGAAGGTGCGTGCCAGGCCGAGGGTGCCGGTTCCCGTTCCCGCCCCCAGATCCATGATCGTTCCCGGGCTGTCCTGGTGGGCAGCTGTCCACTCAAAGATTTCCTGCAGATGCTCGTGCAGCAGCAAGGCATCCAGATCGAGAGCTTCGGCCAGGCCCGGCTCGTCTGCCTGCTGGTGCGCGTTGTGCCGGCTGAGCTGATGTCCCTCCTTGTGGCTGTCGTGATGGCCGTTGTGGGGTTCGTGCGGTTGCTGGGAGGTCATGACATAAGCCTAGGCATGCGTTGCTTCATTCGAATACACTCTTGCCTATGACGCAAGATCTCAATGAGAACCTTTCCCTCGACACAGTCATCCGGCAGCGCATCAAAGGCCTCCGCTTGGCGAAGGGCTGGTCGCTGGACGCCCTCGCAGCGCGCTGCTTCCTGAGTCCGTCCACGCTGAGCCGGATCGAAACCGGGCACCGCAGGATTGCCCTGGACCAGCTGGTGCCCCTGGCAAAGGCGCTGGGGACCACACTGGATCAGCTGGTGGAGTCCGCTGAAGATGACGACGTCGTGATCCGTCCGGAGCCCGAACACCAGCGCGGGGTAACCACATGGCTCCTGTCACGGGAGCATTCTGCCAGCGGAACAACCGTGGCCAAGATGCGGATTACTCCGGAACGCTCGATGGACGACGTCGGCCTGAGTGTTCACCCCGGCCGCGAATGGTTCACTGTGCTCTCCGGGACCGTCAGCCTGGTGCTGGGGGAGCGCACCATCCTGGTTCAGGAGGGGCAGGCCGCCGAGTTTTCCACGATGGTCCCGCACCGGGTGGGTGCCCATGAGGGTCCCGTCGACGTCCTGACGATCTTCGACCATGGCGGGGAGCGGGCGCATCTTCATTCGCATGATTGATTGGTTTAGGGAACGCGGACCGTAGGCTGTGGGGCGCTGGGTGCCCGCGCTTAGCGGCACCGGCCTTCACCGCCGTCGGTTACGTGAAACCGGACGCTCCCTCGCCGTTCGCGGTCTCCTCAATCCAGTCAATGACCTCATCCGGATAATAGAGCCCGGAACCGCCGCCGGCCGGCTGAGCTGCCGGACCGCCCGCCGCCAGAACCTCGGCCGCGATTCCGTCCGGCACCGCATCGCCGTTGTTACTGACCAGCCATGCGCGGGTGGCCGGTTCCAGCCGTGACCACCACTGCGTCCCTGCTGTTTCTTTTCCGCTGTCCATCTCCACAGTGTGGGACGCAGACTAAGGCAGCGGAACCCCTCGCTCCACCGGCCGCAGTTTGTGCCGGGTGGAGCCGCACCTGGCTCCAATGAAAGGGTTTGCTCATGGAAGACTCCCTGCTGACATCCCGCCTGCCGATCGCTGCCGCCCCCATGGCAGGCGGCCCGACGACGACGGCGCTGGCCCTCGCAGTGGCGGAAGCCGGAGGCTTTCCGTTCCTGGCCGGCGGGTACAAAACCCCCGAGGCCCTCGCCGGAGAGATCAACCAGCTCCGGGCCAGCGGACATTCCTTTGGAGTGAACCTCTTCGTTCCCGGTTCCAACGCCACGGCTGCCGTCGATGAGGCCGTCTTCCGCGCCTATGCACACGAACTCCAGGCCGACGCCGACAGGTACGGACTCACACTGGAGCCGGTGCCGGTGGCAGACGATGACTTCTGGGCGCAGAAACTTGCCTTGCTGCTCCGGGACCCGGTGCCTGTTGTCTCGCTGACGTTCGCGCTGCCCGATCCCGAAGTGATCGCAGCCCTGCAGCAGGCGGGAAGCCGGGTCCTTGCCTCCGTGACCACCGTGGCAGAAGCGCTGCAGGCAGAAGAAACCGGTGTTGACGGGCTTGTGGTCCAGGGACCAGAGGCCGGCGGGCACAGCGCCACCTTCGACCCGGGCCGCCGAATCGAGCCAACCAGCACCAGGGACCTGGTCGGGGCGGTCCGCGCCGAAACCAGCCTGCCGATCATTGCCGCCGGCGGCATCGACGGTCCGGATGCAGTCCGGGGGCTCCTCGCCGCAGGTGCCGTGGCCGCCGCCGTCGGCACCCTGCTGCTGCGGACTGACGAGGCCGGTACCTCGCCCACGCATCGGACGGCCCTGGCAGACTCCGCGTTCACTGAAACGACTCTGACCCGCGCTTTTACCGGCCGGCCGGCCCGGGCGCTGCGCAACGGGTTCATCGACCGGCACGAGGCGCACGCACCGGACGCGTATCCCGCGGTCCACCATCTCACCCGTGCCCTCCGTCAGGCCGCAGGAAAGGCAGGGGACAGCGGAACCCTGCACCTCTGGGCCGGCACCGGCTGGCGCAGCGCCCCGGACGGGCCGGTGGCCGACGTCGTCCGCTGGCTCGCCGGTGAGGCGGAACGGACGGATGGGACAGAGTGACCGGCCTGGCCGCCGCCAGTGCAGCCAGGCCGGAATGGTCACCGCGGCGGCGGCACCCTAGGCTTAATGGGACGCTGCGGCACGCCCGCAGCCGACGGATCATTTGAAAGGACTCCCTTGAGCAAGCTGCCCTGCGCTGAACTCCACCTCCACATCGAAGGAACCCTGGAACCGGAGCTGATCTTTGAGCTGGCTGCCCGGAACGGCATCGACCTGCCCTACGCAGACCTGGACGAGCTCCGCGCGCGCTACGAGTTCACCGATCTGCAGTCCTTCCTGGACCTGTACTACGCCAACATGAACGTGCTGCGCACCGAAGCGGACTTCGCGGACATGACCCGCGCCTACCTGGTCAGGGCTGCGGCTGCCGGAGTCCGGCATGTGGAAATGATGGTGGATCCCCAGGCCCACCTGGTCCGCGGTGTTCCCCTGGAGACCTGCATCAATGGTGTTGCCTCCGTCCTGGCGGAGTCCCGGGAGGAGTTCGGCATTTCCTCGGGGCTGATCGCCGCGTTCCTGCGCGACCGGTCGCCGGAGGAAGCCGGACAGGTGCTTGCCGACCTGCTGGCCATGGACGCGCCGATCATCGGCATCGGCCTGGATTCAGCGGAAGTGGGCAACCCGCCGGAGAACTTTGTGCCGCTGTACGAGCGGGCCCGCGCCGCCGGCCTGAAACTGGTGGCCCACGCCGGCGAGGAGGGACCGTCGCACTACATTGAGCAGGCCCTGGACCTGCTGCTGGTGGACCGGATCGACCACGGAATCCGCTGCATGGACGACCCGGCCCTGGTGGAACGCCTGGAGCGGGACCAGATTCCGCTGACCATCTGCCCGCTCTCCAACGTCCGGCTGCAGGCGGTGGATTCACTCGAAAGCCACCCGCTGCCGCTGCTGCTGGAACAAGGACTGAACGTATCGGTGAACTCCGATGATCCTGCCTACTTCGGCGGCTACGTGGACGACAACTTCGCCGTCCTCCGCGAGACCTTCGACCTGAATCCAGCCCAGCTGGCGCAGCTGGCCGGCAACTCGATCACCGGCTCGTTTGCTTCTGCCGAACGCAAGGACGAGCTGCTGGCCGAGCTCGAGGCCTGGCTGCTGGTGCAGGGAACTGAATAGTCACCGTTCCCGCCGGAAGGTCAGGCGGACGACGGCGCCGGCCACCACGGCCATCAGCCCCAGCGCGACGTCCAGCAGCGGCAGGGACAGCGCCAGCAGGAGAGCCCCGGCGATCCCCAGCAGGTTCAGCACCCGCGGGGTGTACCAGCGCCGGGACCGCAGGGTGAACGCGTAGACCGCGGTGAGGCCCGCGTAGAGCAGGCCCATAAAGGCTGCGACACCCAGCAGGGTCGTCAGGGGGAAGGCGAGAACCAGGGCGATAACGACGGCGGCTCCCAGGGTAATCCCTGCCCACTGGGCCGCTGAACGCCCCCGGACCGGCGCCCGGGTCCGGGTAAAAACCCGCGGCAGTTCGCCTTCCTCCGCCATGGCCCCGGCGACGCGCGCGCAGCCGGCATTCAGTGCAGACAGCGCACCCAGCCCGGCGGCCGCGGCGGCAATCATGACGGCCCCGGTGCCAATGCCGCCGCTGACCTGGCTTACCGGGCCGAGCAGCGGGGCGTCCTCCGCGGCCAGCGCCGGAGCACCAAAATAGCTCAGCAGTGACTGGCCCACCGCAAGGTACAGGGCCAGCACGACGGCGAGGGCCGCAGGCAGAGCCAGCGGAATGTTCCGCGCGGGGGAGCGCACATGCGGGCCCAGTGACGCGAGATAGCCGTAACCGATAAAAGCGAAGTAGAGCAGCGCAGCCGATTCCAGGATGCCGGTCACCCCCGGCTCCGGCAGGGTTGCCAGTTTGACGCTTCCGGGCGGGCGGTCGGAATTAAACGCGGCTACTGCCACGAACGCCAGCACCGCAATCACGAACGCCACAATGAACCGGGACACCCAGTCGCTGCGCGTTATCCCAAAGACATTCAGCACGGCAGTCAGGACCACGGCGGCAACCGCCGCGGGAACCGCGAAATCCGGCAGCAGGTAGGTGCCAAGCATCAGGGCAGCCACCGCAGAGGCTGCCAGCCGGGAACAGAGGAACACCCAGCCGGTAACAAAGGCCGCCGTGGGTCCCAGGAGCAGGCGCGCCCCGCGGGTCCCGCCGTCGTCGTAATTGGCTTGACCGGCTCCCAGAGCCGCGCTGACCTGAAAAATTGATACGCCGCACGAGTAGGCAACGACCGCGGCAATGGCCAGTGGAAGTGCCAGGGCCCCGCTGTCCGCAGCAATGGCAGCCGGGAAGACCACGAAAACACCGGCTCCGACAATCGAACCGATGCCGGCCGTCGTCGCATCGAAGCCGCCAAGGGGGCGGTTCTGGGCAGCGTTGCCGGACACTCATCCTCCGATCAGTCTGCCCCTGGCCGGGAACAGATTCGAACACCGGTAAACTCGAAGAAGATCTCTACTCACAATGGGCGGGAACGGGTGTTTCCGCAACCAATCAACTTGAAAGGACTGCTGTGCTGCGCACACACGCCCTTGGTTCCCTGAGGGCCGAGCATATTGGACAGACCGTTACCCTGGCCGGCTGGGTTGCCCGCCGCCGCGACCACGGAGGCGTTGCCTTCCTGGACCTGCGTGACGCCTCCGGTGTTGCCCAGGTGGTCGTCCGGGAAGAAGACGTTTTCCACGGCCTGCGCAATGAGTACGTCCTGCAGATCACCGGCAAGGTCGAGCGCCGGCCCGAAGGCAACGAGAACCCCGCGCTGGCCACCGGTGAGGTCGAGGTCATTGCCGACGACGTCGTCATCCTCAACACCTCGGACCCGCTGCCGTTCCAGATCGATGAGCACGTCGAAGTCGGCGAGGAAGCGCGCCTGAAGCACCGCTACCTGGACCTGCGCCGCCCGGCGCCGTCCGCGGCCCTGCGCCTGCGCTCGGAAGCCAACCGCGTGGCCCGTGAGCTGCTGCACGGCGAGGGCTTCGTGGAAATCGAAACCCCCACCCTGACCCGGTCCACCCCCGAAGGCGCCCGCGACTTCGTGGTGCCGGCCCGCCTGGCACCCGGCTCCTGGTACGCGCTGCCGCAGTCCCCGCAGCTGTTCAAGCAGCTGCTGCAGGTCGGCGGTTTCGAGAAGTACTACCAGATTGCCCGCTGCTACCGCGATGAAGACTTCCGCGCGGACCGCCAGCCGGAGTTCACGCAGCTGGACATCGAAGCCAGCTTCGTCGAAGAGAACGACATCATCGCCTTGGGTGAGCAGATCGTGAAGGCGCTGTGGAAGCTGATCGGCGTCGAGATCGAAACCCCGATCCGCCGGATGACCTACACCGACGCCATGGCCCGCTACGGCTCGGACAAGCCGGACCTGCGTTTCGGCCTGGAGCTGACCGAACTCACCGAGTTCTTCAAGGACACCACCTTCCGCGTCTTCCAGGCCCCGTACGTTGGCGCCGTCGTGATGCCCGGCGGTGCCTCGCAGGCCCGCCGCACCCTCGATGCCTGGCAGGAATGGGCCAAGCAGCGCGGTGCCAAGGGCCTGGCCTACGTGCTGGTCCAGGAAGACGGCACCCTCACCGGGCCGGTCGCCAAGAACCTCACCGACTTCGAGCGCGAAAACCTGGCTGAGAAGGTTGGCGCCAAGCCCGGCGACTGTATCTTCTTCGCCGCCGGAGACGCCGCCTCCGCGCGCGCACTGCTCGGCGCAGCCCGCGTCGAAATCGGCCACCGCACCGGCCTGATCGATCCGAAGGACTGGGCATTCGTCTGGATCGTTGACGCCCCGATGTTCGAGCCCGCGGCCGCAGCCGTGGCCGCCGGTGACGTCGCTGCCGGTGAAGGTGAATGGACCGCCGTGCACCACGCGTTCACCTCACCGAAGCCCGAGTTCATGGACACCTTCGATAAGGATCCGGGGTCGGCTCTGGCCTACGCCTACGACATTGTCTGCAACGGCAACGAAATCGGCGGCGGTTCCATCCGTATCCACCAGCGCGATGTGCAGGAACGCGTCTTCAAGGTGATGGGCATTTCCGAGGAAACCGCACAGGAGCAGTTCGGCTTCCTGCTCGAAGGGTTCAAGTACGGCGCTCCGCCGCACGGCGGCATCGCCTTCGGCTGGGACCGCGTGGTGGCCCTGCTGGCCGGTGCCGACTCGATTCGCGACGTCATCGCCTTCCCGAAGTCCGGCGGCGGCTACGATCCGCTGACCTCCGCTCCAGCTCCGATCAGCGCCCAGCAGCGCAAGGAAGCCGGCGTGGACTTCAAGCCGGAGAAGAAGCAGGAAAAGCAGCAGGAGAAGCAGCAGGAGAAGCCCGCGGCTGAGTAGCAGGTGCCGCGGGGCCTTTGACGGCTTCCGGAAGTCGTTTGGCATTTCCGGGTCCATCACAGCATCTGCTGCCTGAGCACAGATTCATAAGGCATTGTCCACACGCCCGGCTGGGAATCCCCAGCCGGGCGTTTTGCGTGCTGACCCCGCGGGCCGCTTTGGGCCGTCTGGCTGTCCGCCGGGGACCGGCGCGGCGAGGTTCTCCTCCCGTTCCGGGACTTCCTAGCCGCTCTGGGATACTGGGCGGGCGGGTTTTCCTTCGGTGTGGGACATTCCTGCCGTTAGGGGACTTTCCTGCGCGGTGGATTCTCCTCCCGTTCCGGGACTTCCTAACCAGTCTGGGACACTGGGCGGGCGGGTTTTCCTCCGGTGTGGGACATTCCTGCCGCTCTGGGACACCGGGTGGCCGGGTTTTCCTCCGATGTGGGACATTCCTGCCGTTAGGGGACTTTCCTGCGCGGCGCCGCGGCAGGATTGTCCCGCCGCGGACGGATTGTCCCCAAACGGTTTGTCCCCGAACGGGCCAGTCCAGGCCCACCGGGAGCAGCCGCAACTGCGCGCGTCTCCCGCAGTTCCGGCCAGAACTTGCGAAATCCCGCTAAGCACGGGAAAGAAAAGCAAGCAGGCTTTGCATTTTACGTGGAATGAATTCGGGGTTTTAGCGCCGTTTCCAGGTG
Organism: Arthrobacter gallicola; assembly: GCF_014836775.1. Taxonomy (GTDB): domain Bacteria; phylum Actinomycetota; class Actinomycetes; order Actinomycetales; family Micrococcaceae; genus Arthrobacter_B; species Arthrobacter_B gallicola. The sequence goes on along the minus strand of NZ_JACSQD010000001.1, from coordinate 652,206 downwards.
CCCGCTATTCCAGCTGAGGAATGCCGATCCTAGGGTTTAGAAGGCGATTGTTTTCTGCCCGCACCTGACAATACGTCACATCGTCGATATACCGCGGGCCGACGAGGAACACGAATGCAGCGCAACGCTCCGCCCATCAGGAGACGCAGTAAGAACCACAAGTACCCGTTTCTGACCCGGCTTGCCACGGCAACCGCCGCACCGGCGCTCGTCCTGGGAATCACCGGCTTCGCCGCAGATCTACCCCGGACGGGAGAAGGACGCGGAGGAGAGTCCTTCGCCGCGGAAGCGGCATCGTCTCCACTTCCTCCGGTCCTCGCGGGTTTTTATGACACAACGGCCGACGGAACCGGGCGCCAGCTCCGTAACGACCTCACGGGCGGCCTCCAGGGGCAGGTGCAGTTCGCCCAAAGCCACACGATCAACGCAAGCGGCAACGCAGCGGCGAAAATGCCGTCCCTGGTCACTGACAGGGCGGCACTGGTGCTGTTCTCACCGCTCTCCGGTGCCACCCGGGTGAGCGTCAGGGCAACAGTCAACGGAGCAGCGCAGGGCACACTGGACCTGGCCGCCCCGGCGGATATTCCCAGGTCCGATATGAACATCACGAACAACAGGCCGGACATCGCCTATTCCTCAACGGCTTGGACGGCTGAGCTGCCGTGGAATTGGATGAGACCCGGTCTGGAGCTGACATTCGAAACGGAGAAGGGCAGCGGAGTCCTTGGCCGGCAGGGCATTGAGTTTGCGCCGCCGGCCGAAATGATCATCAGCTCCATTGAGCTCGGCATGCTTACTGACTATCCGACGTCGGACGGTCACTACATGTTCAACGAACCGGAGAAAGCCGGAGCAGATTATTTCCAGACCATTCCGGTCTCGAAACTGACAATGGCCATTTATGAACCGGTCCGTCTCGACAAAGTGATTGTGGCCTCCGGAGCAATCTACGACCAGAAGAGCGCCGTCAACGGCGACGTCTATTCCGGCGACATGCGGGAGAGCGTCGGTAAGGCGCAGGTGAGCAGCGGCATCAACCTCGCGAACTTCGGTACCACCAGCGGGCCCATGGACCAGAAACAGCCGGGTACCTTCAACCAGCGGATCATCCACCATTCCGCCGGGAACTACGCCAACGGAGTGCAGGCCCACGGACTCAGCGGCGGCAACGGCATGGCCACTCTCTTCGACTCGGTGGGGAACGAGCTCAGCCACGAACTCGGGCACTCCTACGGCCTGGGACATTATCCCGGCGTCGACACGTCAAAACAGGGCGATGAGCGGGTCATCAATGCAAGCCATCACAGTGAGAGCGGCTGGGGCTACATCGCCTACCGGGACCGGATGCGTTCCAATCTCTCAGCCGATACGGCTTTTACCGCCGCCGGTTTTGACCTGAGCGCAGGAAACTTCACGCAGAACTACCAGGGCATCTATAACTACCACCGGGACACGATGTCCGGGGGAGCCAATTCCAGCACCCTTTCGCGCTACACCCATCTCACCGGTTACAGCGCAGAAATCACGCAGCGTTCCCTCCGCACCGTGGTGCCGGACCTTGCCTATCCGAGCGGCTACCGCGACTGGGACTCCGCGGCGGGCGGATACGTTGATGCGAAAGCCAAAACGCCCTCTTTTTCAGCGCCCAGACCGTCCCAGGTGGGAGTCCCCGTGTACACCCTGCTTGGCGGTTACAACCCTGGAAAACCTGAGCAGACCGTGCTCTATCCCGCCTTCCGAAGCAACTACGGGAACGTCTTCAACCTTCCGCAGGCGGACACGGCGGCAACGGATTCAACCCGCCGCTGCTGGATGGAGATCAGTTTCCAGGACGGCCGGGTAGATAAGACCGCACTCCTGGCCACCGACGGAGTCAAGCAGTTCAACATCAACCTCTCCCAGGCGGATAAACCAACCGGTGCGTCCATCAACTGCCGGGTGAACGGCACGACGACGACGCTCGGCAGCCCGGTCACCATCGCGACGGACCAGGAGCCGCTGCGCCCCGCCGTCGTTATTGGCCAGGACGCCGGCTACGAAGCCCTGCGGGCCGTCGAACTGCCGGAACTTGAGGCCAAACTGCAGGCGGTTGCGGACCAGGATGTCCCGCTGCTGGACACGGACGGCACGGTGCTGCTGGCGAGCTGGAAGGACGACCTGAGCGGACTCACCCCGGCGGCACAGCAGACAGCCGCAGCAGTGCAGGAGCAGGTGGCGGCCGCCGCCTCAGTCGATGCCTTCATTCAACGGCATCAGGCGAAACTCGATGCCGGGGATGCACCCGCCACAGCGGAGCTTTTCACCCTCATGTCTTCGCTCGGGCTCGTGGAAAGCCCTACCCAGGTGCTCCCGGCCGGTGGCCGGCTGGAAGTCGACGGCGGCCATTGCCTGGTTCTGGGCGCCGACCTTGGCGTCACGGTGCCGCAGGACAAAACACTCTGTGCCGACACCGCAGCCCAGCGCTGGGTCATGGATGCCCGCGGAGCAGTTCACAGCGAAGCGCGTCCGGACCTGTGCCTGGTGCCGGGAACGCCCGTGAAGGTGGCATCCTGCACAACAGCCGCAGCGGCCCAGGTGTGGATCGCGGAGGCGGACGGACACCTGAAGAGTGCGGTGTCAAACTATCTCGACTTCCACCGCCACCAGGGAATCGCCGGGATGTACGGCAGGACATCCGGAACCAACCAGATCTGGACGGGCCTGGCGGCCTCCGCCAACCCGGGAATGGCCACACTGAAATCCAGCAGCCTGGCGACACTTTCCGGACTGAATTTCGCCAGCGCCGCGATTGACACCTTTATCCAGGACCACCAGGCCAAACTGGATGACAGGGACCCGGCAGCCACGGCGAAACTGGTCACACTGCTGTCCATAAACGGATTCACGGAAAGCTCCACCCAGGTCCTTCCCGTCGGTGGACGGCTGCTCGTCAACAATGGCCACTGCCTGGTGTTGGGCGGCAACCTTGGCGTTACTGTCCCCAGGAACAAGGCACTGTGCACCGATACGGCAGCGCAGCGCTGGTTCATGGATACCCGCGGCGCGCTGCACAGCGAAGCGCGGCCGGATATGTGCCTGGTGCCCGGCACACCGGTCAACGTTGCTGCCTGCTCGCCGGCTGATGCATCACAGGTATGGCTTCCGGAGGCGGACGGGCACCTCAAGAGCGCGGTATCGAGTTACCTCGACTTTTACCGTGACGAGGGGCTGGTAGGCATGTATGCGAAGAACGACGGAGCGAACCAGCTCTGGACAGGGTTCACCGTGTCAGCCAACCCGGGGATGGCGAGCCTGAGGGCCACCAGCATCGCAACGCTGTTCAGCCTTGGGCTGGACGCCTAGCACGGCAGTAACCGGCTAATAATCTGTCAACAGCAGAAGGGGTGCACCTCCCGGGGATCAGTACAGATCGGGAGGTGCACCCCTTCTACTGGGTCCTTCCAGGTTGTTCCCCGCGGTTCAGGCGAACTCGGGAACGGACAGGTTGCGGAACGCCGAACCGTGGAAGACCAGGGGCTCATGGGCATCTTCATGCGTGGAGTACCCGTGGACCCGCAGAAGCACCACGGCGTGGTCTCCGGCCGGCACCTCGTTTTCGATGGAGCAGTCGAGCCAGAGTGCGGCTTCGTCCAGGAAGAGAGCACCCCCGGCCTGGTGCAGGTCAAGGCCGGCGAACCGGTCTCCGTCCCGGGAGGCAATCTGGCGGCAGACGCCGTCGTGCCCCGACCCAAGGATGGACACGCCGATCCGCTGCGCGGAGCGCAGCACCGGCCAGGTCCGTGAGGTGTTCTGGACCGCGAACATCACCAACGGCGGATCCATGGAGACTCCCACCGTGAAGGAGGATGCGACGATGCCCTGCGGCGCGCCGTCAACCTCGGCGCACAGGGCCGCAATACCGGAGGGAAAACGCCCGAAGGCGCGTCGGAGGGCGTTGGGCTGCAAATCGGTTTCAAGGGCCATGGGACTTCCTCTGCCTGACGCGCCCACCTGCCCTGAAGCAGCATGGGGACGCTGTACTTGCCGCACCGGGAGATCCACCGGGGCGGCCGAATCGTCACCTGGAGCACCCCGCTATGGCGAGAGGGTTGCCGTCCAACCGGCCAGGGCTTGTGGCTGGAACTCTTGATTCTGCCCATCAATCTAGGGGCGGTGCGGGGGTGGGCGCAAACCCTCGTCACATGCCGCGGCAGATCCGCAACACTTCGTAACCGCCGGGGCTGCGGATCCGGTGCCGGGATGCCACTACAGTGTCCGCATGAGACAACGCTGGTTCAAGCAGGTAGACGTCTTTGGGAGCCGCCCCTATCAGGGCAATCCGCTGGCAGTAGTGCTGGACGGTGAGGACCTTGATGAAGAAGCCATGCTCCGGTTCGCGCGCTGGACAAACCTCTCCGAGACGACCTTCGTGCTCCCCGCCACCCAGGATGAAGCCGACTACCGGGTCCGGATCTTTACGCCCGGGGGAGAGATTCCCTTCGCGGGCCACCCCACGCTCGGCACCTGCCATGCCTGGACCGAGGCCGGCAACACGCCGATGAGGCCGGGACTTGTCATCCAGGAGTGCGGCATCGGCCTGGTCCCGCTGCGGGTCAGTGCGGGGCTGGCCGCTTTCGCCGCGCCGCGGCTTCTGCGCACCGGTCCCGTGGAGGAGGACGTCCTTGCGCGGGTCACCGCGGCTCTGGGACTCACGCTGAACCAGGTGGCCGGCCACCAATGGGTGGATAACGGACCGGGATGGCTGGGGCTGCTGCTTCCCGACGCCGAGACAGTGCTTTCGCTGCGCCCGGACCACGCCGCGCTCGGCAGCCTGCGGGTCGGTGTGATCGGTCCGCAGCCTGAAACCGCGGCAACTGATTTCGAGGTACGCGCCTTCGCCCCCGGTCTGGGAGTCTCCGAGGACCCTGTCACCGGGAGCCTGAACGCGGGCCTGGCCCAGTGGCTCATCGGTGAAGGCCTGGCAGGGGAGCGCTACACGGTCACCCAGGGCACAGCGGTTCACCGTTCCGGCCTGGTACGGGTCTTCACACGCGAGGGCCGCATCTGGGTTGGCGGGGAATCCGTGACGTGCATCGACGGGTCGGTTTCGCTCTAGCCGTCCACCGGGTCCGTCCGGTACCCAGCACCCGGCCCGCGGGGTGGCGGCAGGGTCCGCGCCCGCCCGGGAGCCGGCAGCGAAGGAAGGGGAGAGGGCACGGGTAGCCTTGGAACGTGAGGAACTTGTTCAGCAGCGATGAGGACGCGGACCCGGAGGACTTTGACGGAGCCGGGGACGACGGCGGCGGCACGCGCCAGCGCCCGCGCAGTCCCCTGGCGGTCCGGATGCGTCCCCGCAGCGTCGATGAGGTAGTGGGTCAGCAGCATCTCCTGGCCCCCGGCTCACCGCTGCGCACCCTCGCCGAAGCACCCCAGGGCGGGCCCGCCGGGCCCTCCTCTGTAATGCTCTGGGGGCCGCCGGGCACCGGGAAAACCACTCTGGCACACGTAGTAGCCCGCGGGCCGGGCCGGAAGTTCGTGGAGCTTTCCGCTATCACCTCAGGCGTCAAGGATGTCCGGCGCGTGATGGACGAGGCCCTGACTGCCCGTGACCTGCACGGTGTCACCACCGTTCTCTTCCTGGACGAAATCCACCGGTTCAACAAGGCCCAGCAGGATGCGCTGCTTCCCGGCGTGGAGAACCGCTGGGTGGTGCTGATCGCTGCGACCACGGAAAATCCCTCCTTCTCCGTCGTCTCGCCCCTGCTGTCCCGGTCGCTGCTGCTGACCCTCAAGCCGCTGACCGAGGCCGATATTTCCAGCCTTCTGGTCCGCGCCACGGCAGATGAGCGGGGGCTTGCCGGACGGATCAAACTCAGCGACGAGGCCCTGGAGCATCTGGTCCGGCTCGCGGCCGGTGATGCACGCCGCGGACTCACCGCGCTGGAAGCCGCTGCCGGCGTCGCCTATTCCGAGCGCGACCCGGACGAAGAGGTGCCCACCGTCCTGCTCTCCCATGCCGAGCAGGCCCTGGACGTTGCCGCCCTGCGTTATGACCGGGCCGGGGACCAGCACTATGACGTCACCAGTGCGTTCATCAAGTCACTGCGGGGATCCGACGTCGACGCTGCCCTGCACTACCTGGCGAAAATGCTCGAAGCGGGGGAGGACCCGCGCTTCATCTCCCGGCGCCTGATGATTTCCGCAGCGGAGGACGTTGGTATGGCGGACCCGACGGCGCTGCAGACCGCGGTTGCCGCAGCCCAGGCGGTGCAGATGATCGGTATGCCCGAAGGCCGCCTGATCCTGGCGGAAGCAGTGGTCCACATAGCAACGGCACCCAAGTCCAACGCTGCATACAAGGCCATTGGTGCTGCGACGGCGGATGTGCGGGCCGGGTACGGCATCGGGGTTCCGGCCCACCTGCGGGACGCCCACTATCCCGGAGCCAAACAGCTGGGCCACGGCAAGGGCTACGTCTACTCCCATGACGAACCACACGGCGTCGCCAAGCAGCAGTACGCTCCCGATGACCTGGTGGGCAAGGACTACTACAAACCCACCGCCAACGGTGCTGAACGGGACATTTCAGCCCGGCTGGAACGCCTGCGCGGCATCATTCGCGGACAATAACGGGCCGCCTGCAGGCCCCGCCGCGGTGCGGCGGTAACCGGGCCCGCCCATGCTAGGATTGATGGTTGACTGGCAAGCGTTCTGCCGGACATTCCCATTCTGTTCCAACCGGGTTACCCCGGACGGGCAGATGTGTGTCCCGGCAGCTGCGTTGCAGCGGAAGGCAGCGGTTGGCCGGAGCTCTCCCTAATGGAGGCCAGTGACTACGTATCAGCTGCGTGCCCGGCGGGTTTATCCCGGCGGATACCCAGCGAAACCGCCAAAACAGTGAAAGGTGAACGTGGCTAATTCAACACGTGCACGCCGTCAGGCCCGCGCTTCGCGCGCCCTCGGCATTGCTTTGACCCCCAAGGCAGCAAAGTACTTCGAGCGTCGGCCTTACCCCCCGGGTGAGCACGGCCGCGCCCGCCGCAAGCAGGACAGCGACTACGCAGTACGTCTGCGTGAAAAGCAGCGCCTGCGTGCACAGTACGGCATCCGCGAAGCACAGATGACCCGTGTCTTCGAGGAAGCCCGCCGCACCGCCGGTCTGACCGGTGAAAACCTGATCGAGCTTCTCGAGATGCGTCTTGACGCCCTCGTGCTGCGTGCCGGCTTTGCCCGGACGATCGCCCAGGCCCGCCAGCTTGTTGTGCACCGTCACATCATGGTTGACGGCGCCCGCGTGGACCGCCCGTCGTTCCGCGTGTCCGAAGGCCAGCTCATCCATGTGCACCAGCGCAGCGAGACCATGACGCCGTTCCAGGTTGCCGCTGCCGGTGCCCACCGCGACGTCCTGCCCGCTGTTCCGGGTTACCTGGATGTCTCCCTGGAGAAGCTGCAGGCCCGCCTGGTTCGCCGTCCGAAGCGCTCGGAAATTCCCGTGACCTGCGAAGAGCAGCTCGTGGTGGAATACTACGCACGCTAATTCGACTGCGTTCCCGGTTCCGGGAACACAAGGCGAAACCGGAACAGCCCGCGGCCCCCGTGCCGCGGGCTGTTTCGTTTGGCGGCCCCTTTCGGACGTGCCTGCCGCCCCGCCGCCGGCTTCAGTGCCGCGGAAAGCCCCCTGCCGTCCGGGCCAAAGTAAGTGTCCCGGCCCGTAAATGGGTAAGGTACATAGCGGAAATGTCTTCGAACCGATCCCAAGGAGAACCATGTCAGGTGGAGATATCGCTGGTCTGATCGCAGCGGGCGTATTTGCCGTGCTTGTTGCGCTGCTGGCCGTACCCATCATCAAACTGGGAAAGGTCTTCGATGAACTTCGCGGATCCATCAAAACCCTCAGTGAAGAAACCACTCCGTTGATCGACGAAGTGACCACCACCGTTTCCACCACTAACCTGCAGCTGCAGAAAGTGGACGGCATTTCCTCGAATGTCTCCGACGCGTCCGCGAACGTGTCGGCGCTGACATCACTGATCGCGGCCACCGTCGGCTCCCCGTTGATCAAGGTCTCCGCTTTCACCTACGGTGTGCGCACAGCACTGGCCGCCCGCCGCCCCGCCGGCCGCGGCCGCCGCAGCCGCTAGCCCTGACCGCTACAGCCAACCACAGGAGCAGCCATGATTAAGCGTGTGTTTTGGATGTCGATCGGCATCACCATCGGCGTCATCGCCGTCCGCCGTCTTTCGGAGGCCAGGGAAACGCTGGGCCCCGCCGGACTCAACCGCGCCGTCGGCAGCGCCACCGACACCGTGCACTATTTCACCGATGCGTTCCGCGACGCCATGAATCAGCGGGAGGGTGAGCTCCGCTCCGCCCTTGGGCTGGAAACCACTGACACCGTCGCCGGCACCATGTCAGCCGCGCGCCGCTGACTTTTCTCCCGCGTGCAGCTGCCCTGCGCGTGCCTGATTTACCAGAAGGGTTACAAACACCATGAAGTCCCACGAGATTGCACGCCGCTGGCTGGATTTCTTCAGCAGGAAGGGCCACACGGTCGTTCCCTCCGCGTCGCTCGTTTCCAATGACCCGTCGCTGCTGTTCACGGTCGCCGGCATGGTGCCCTTCATCCCGTACCTGACCGCGAGGGAAACGCCCCCGTACAACCGGGCAACCAGCGTGCAGAAGTGCATCCGCACCGCCGACATCGAAGAGGTGGGCAAGACAGCCCGCCACGGCACCTTCTTCCAGATGGCCGGGAACTTCTCCTTCGGCGACTACTTCAAAGAAGAAGCCATCACCTTCGCCTGGGAGCTGCTCACCAGCCCGGTGGAGGACGGCGGTTACGGCCTTGATCCCGAACGCCTCTGGGTCACCGTCTACGAGGACGGCGAAGAACGCGACGACGAAGCCCGCGCCATCTGGCGGGACAAGATCGGTGTTCCGAACGAACGGATCATCGGCACCGGCAAGGAAGACAACTACTGGACCACGGGCCAGGCCGGTCCCGGCGGTCCGTGCTCCGAGATCTACTATGACCGCGGTCCGGCTTACGGCCAGGAGGGCGGCCCCGCCGTCGACGAAACCCGGTACATCGAGATCTGGAACCTGGTCTTTATGCAGTACCAGCTCTCCGCCGTCCGCTCCAAGACGGACTTCGACGTGGCCGGTGAACTGCCGAAGAAGAACATCGACACCGGCCTGGGGCTGGAACGCCTGGCGATGATCCTCCAGGGTGTGGAGAACATGTACGAGACCGATCAGGTCCGTCCGGTGCTGGACAAGGCTGCCGAGCTCGCCGGCAAGGAATACACCTCCGCTGAAGACCCCTCGGACCCGCACCACACCGACGACGTACGGATGCGTGTTGTCGGCGACCACATCCGCTCCGCCCTGATGCTGATTTCCGACGGCGTGACTCCGTCCAACGAAGGCCGTGGGTACGTCCTGCGCCGCCTGATCCGCCGCGCCGTGCGGGCCATGCGCCTGCTGGGCGTCGAAACCGCGGTGCTGCCGGAGCTGCTGCCGGTCTCACGCGATGCCATGAAGGGCACGTACCCCGAGGTCGAAGCCGACTTCGCCCGGATCTCCCGGATTGCCTACGCCGAGGAAAAGGCATTCCTGCGCACCATCGCTTCCGGTACCGAGCGCCTCGACGCCGCGGTGAAGGAATCCAAGGCTGCCGGCCGTCCGCTCTCCGGGGAGGACGCCTTCACCCTCCACGACACCTACGGCTTCCCGATCGACCTCACCCTGGAAATGGCTGAGGAAGCCGGCCTCAAGGTTGACGAAGCCGGGTTCCGCTCCCTGATGCAGGAACAGCGCAAGCGCGCCCAGGCAGACGCCCGGGGCAAGAAGCACGGCCATCTGGACGTCTCGGTGTTCAACGAACTGCTGAAAACCGGACAGACCGTCTTCACCGGCTATGACGAGCTGACCACCGAATCGGCTGTGCGCGGAATCATTGCTAACGGCGAATCCGTGACCCATGCCGGCCAGGGATCCGAGATCCAGCTGGTGCTCAACGAGACGCCGTTCTACGCCGAAGCAGGCGGCCAGGCCGCCGACGTCGGGCTCATCACCGGCGACGGTTTTGTCCTGGAGGTCTCCGACGTCCAGCGTCCGGTCAAGGGCCTGACAGTGCACAAGGCCATCGTGCGCGAGGGAGAAATCTCAGCCGGCGCCCTGGCCCTGGCCGCAGTCGACGCCGAACAGCGGCACGCTGCCGAGCAGGCGCACTCCGGCACGCACATTGTGCATGCGGCCCTGCACCAGATCCTGGGCCCGGAAGCGCTGCAGCGCGGCTCCTTTAACAAGGCCGGCTACCTGCGCTTCGACTTCTCCTGGGGCGAAGGCCTCTCCGATGCCGCGAAGTCGGAGATCGAAGAGGTGTCCAACCTGGCGATCCGCAACAACCACAAGGTCGAGACCAAGGTGATGCCGCTGGCCGAGGCCAAGGCTCTGGGCGCCATGGCACTGTTCGGCGAAGCCTACGGTGACCAGGTCCGCGTTGTGGAGATCGACGGCGACTGGTCCCGCGAACTCTGCGGCGGCACGCACGTTGACTCGACCTCACGGATCGGCAGCCTGACCCTGCTCGGCGAACAGTCGGTCGGATCAGGCAACCGCCGCGTCGAGGCCTTCGTGGGAATGGATGCTTTCCGTCACCTGGCCGCTGAGCGTGCCCTGGTCAACGAACTGTCCGACCTGCTGAAGGTTCCCTCGGTCCAGCTGCCAGAGCGGGTGGCGGCAACGCTGGCCAAGCTGAAGCAGGTGGAAAAGGAACTGGAGCGCCTGCGCCGCGAACAGCTTGCCGCCTCGGCAGCTGCCCTCGTGGGCACCGCAGTCGACGTTGACGGTGTCCGGCTCCTGGCCCACGACGCCGGCACCGTCTCCGGTGCCGACGACCTGCGCACCCTGACGCTGGACCTGCGTTCCCGGCTGGGAAGCGAAGCAGCCGTGGTGGCTGCTGCGGGTGCTGCCAACGGGCGTCCGGTGGTCATTGTGGCCACCAACGAGGCAGCCCGCGCCGCGGGCGTCAAGGCCGGTGCGCTGGTCAAGACGGCGGCCGGTGTCCTCGGCGGCGGCGGGGGTGGCAAGGACGACGTCGCCCAGGGCGGCGGAACCGACGCTTCCAAGGTCTCGGAGGCACTGACTGCCATCCGTGCCGCGGTGGCCAACCGGAGCTAGCACCGCTGATGCCCGACTATCCGCGCGGACCAAAGCTCGGAGTCGACGTCGGCCAGGCGCGCGTCGGAGTCGCAATCTGCGACCCCGACGCGCTCCTGGCCACGCCGGTCCGGACGCTCAAGCGGGACGCGAAGAAAAACAGTGACATCGCCGTGCTGGTCCGCGAAGCCGGGGAGCGAGGTGTTGTCCAGGTGTTCGTTGGCCTGCCCCAGAGCATGCGCGGCACAGAAACCGCCTCAACGGCCATGGCCCGGGACTACGCGCAGGCGCTGGCTGAAGCGCTCGACCGCGCTGGCCTCCAGGTACCGGTGCGCCTGATTGATGAGCGGCTGACCACCGTCAGCGCGCACCGCTCGCTAAGGGAAGCTGGCTTGGACACCCGAAATCACCGTAGAGTGGTAGACCAAGTGGCCGCTGTGGGTATTTTGCAGCAGGCCATTGACATGCAGCGTTCCCTTGGACGCGATGTGGGGGCATCGGTCACATTTCGCCGGAGCACGCGATCCGCGGCTCCGGCCCCTAACGAGGAGCAAACAATTTCCGAGGAAAGCCGCCCCGAAAGCGATTCAGCGCCGTGAGCCACAGGTATCCCGACCATCGTCCGCCGGGACAGGAACCGGAATACGGTGCCGCCGGCACTGCCGGTGAAGCTGCTCCTGCGCCGGGATACGGCGCCGCCGACGGCCATCCGGAGCCCTATGCCGGTGGCTACGAAAGCGCCGGACACGACGAGGCTGCCTCTGCTGAGCCCGCCTATGCCGAGCCCGCCCCCGTGGTCCAGACTTTCTTCGCTGAAGAACCGCCCAGCCGGCGCAGCCGGCGGCCTTCCCGGGACAAACAGCGCAGGCGCCGCCGCCGCACGCTGGTGATGGTGGTTGTCCTTGCCGTCTTCGCCGGAGTCGTTTTCGGCCTGACCCTGTTCCTGCGCGACCTGCTCGGAATGAATGAGACAAAGGATTACCCGGGCCCGGGCGAGGGAACAGTATCTTTCGTGGTCCAACCCGGCGAAGGGCCGCTCCTGATCGGGGACAACCTTGTTGCCCAGGACATCGTGGCCACGAGCAAGAAGTTCGTCGAGGCATTCCAGCAGGAGGCCGACGGACGCGAAATCCAGCCGGGCACCTATGAGATGCGCTTCCAGATGTCAGCCTCCGGTGCGGTCAACGCTCTGCTCGGTGACGGCGGTACGGCGGTCCACTACGCAGCCGTCGCCCGCGACCTCCGCCAGAGCGAGACCTTCGACATTTTGGTCCAGTCCACCGGTATTCCACTGGCGGAGTTTGAAGCCCTGGCCGCCAGTCCTCAGGCCTTCGGTCTGCCGGAAAAGGCCGTGAGCCTGGAAGGCTACCTTTTCCCGGGGGAGTACCGTTTCCCGGTCGAGAGCACCGCCACGGAGATTGTCACGGAGATGGTCGACAACGCTTTTGCAGCCCTCGAGGAAAGCGGAGTGAGCGATCCCTCCGCGCAGTACGACGTCCTGACGAAGGCCAGCATCATTCAGGCCGAGGCAGGCGAGGCAGATTACGCCACGGTCGCCGGAGCCATTGAAAACCGGCTGCGCGCTGACAACACCGAGACCAACGGGCTGATCCAGTCCGACGCCACGGTGACGTACGGCCTGGGCCGGAAGAGCTACAACCTCACGCCCGAGGAGAAGGCAGACAAGGGCAACCGGTACAACACGTACGCGAATCCCGGGCTGCCCGTGGGCCCGATCGGTTCACCGAGTATTGAAGCCATCAAGGCGGCTGCCAACCCGGCCAACGTCCCGTACTTCTACTGGGTCACGGTCAACCTGGACACCGGCAAGACAGAGTTCTCCTCAACCCTGGCCGAGCATGCCCGTTATGTCGCGGAGTACCAGGAATGGTGCGGCACGCAGGACGCCGGAAGGTGCGAGTAATTGGCCGCCCACCAGCGGCGGGCAGCGGTTCTGGGGCATCCGATCGGGCATTCGCGCTCACCTGAGCTGCACCGTGCCGCGTACCGGTTCCTGGGATTCGACTGCGCCTACGATGCCATTGACGTGGAAGAGGGGGCCGCGGCGGACTTCGCCGCGGCCGTCCGCCGCGAACCGGGCTGGAACGGCCTCTCTGTCACCATGCCCCTGAAAAGCGCCATGGCTGCCGCCGTGGACACACTGGATCCCCTGGCGGACGCACTTGGTGTTATCAACACGGTCACGTTCGAACCCGGCGCTGCCGGGCCGGTGCTGACCGGCTGGAACACGGACGTTGCCGGCCTGGTCAACGCCCTGCGCCATGCCGGTGCCGGCGAAGCGCCCCGGGCAGCCATACTCGGGGCCGGAGGAACCGCCACCGCCGCGGTGGCGGCACTGGACCGGCTGGGCTGCGCCAGCGTCGATGTGTATGCCCGCAGCTTCCGCGGCAATGCCGGTGGCCGGCCCGCCGTCCAGGAAGTGGGCGACCGGCTTGGTGTGGGCGTGGAGCTGCACGGCTGGGACACCGCAGCCGCCGCCTGTGCGGAAGCCGACGTCGTGATCTGCACCCTGCCGCCGCACGGCGCCGACGGGATTGCCGGTGAGTTCGCAGCCCTGGGCAGCCGGCGCCCGGGGGCGGTGCTGCTGGACGCTGCCTACGATCCCTGGCCCAGCGCCATTGCCGGGGCCTGGCAGGCAGCCGGTGGAACGATCGTGCCCGGACTGGAAATGCTCCTCTACCAGGCCGTGGAACAGGTCCGCCTTTTCACCGGGGATGCCTTCCGCGACGAACCTGCCGTCATAAACGTGATGTGTGACGCAGTGGGACTGCCTCCGCGCTGAAGCCACTAGCGGGACATGGCAGTATTGAAGCCATGTTGCGTTGGTTGACCGCCGGTGAGTCCCATGGGCCTGCACTGGTTGGAATTGTTGAGGGCGTCCCCGCCGGCGTCGAAGTAAGCACGCCGTCCATCCAGGAGGCGCTGGCCCGCCGGCGGCTCGGTTATGGCCGCGGTGCCCGGATGAAGTTTGAGCAGGACGAGGTGCGGATCCTCGGCGGTGTCCGGCACGGACTGACCCAGGGTGGTCCCATCGCCATCGAGATCGCCAATACCGAATGGCCCAAGTGGGAACAGATCATGGCATCAGATCCCGTGGACCCGGAGATCCTGGCCGGTCAGGCCCGCAACGCACCGCTGACCCGGCCCCGCCCGGGCCACGCGGATTTCACCGGTATGCAGAAGTACGGATTCGACGAGGCACGTCCGGTCCTTGAACGCGCCAGTGCCCGGGAAACGGCAGCCCGGGTTGCCCTCGGCGCCGTCGCCGCCGCCTTCCTGAAGGAACTCGGCATTGAGCTTGTGAGCCACACCGTGGCAATCGCCGGCGTCAGCTCTCCGGAAGGAGCAGCCCTGCCCGCCCCCGGCGACGTGGCCGCCCTTGACGCCAATCCCATGCGCTGCTTCGACCCCGCAGTGACCGAAGCAATGGTCGCTGAGGTGGACGCCGCGCACAAGGAGGGGGAGACCCTCGGCGGCGTGGTGGAAGTCCTTGCCTACAACCTGCCTCCGGGACTGGGCAGCTACGTGCACTGGGACCGCCGGCTGGACGCCCGGATTGCCGGAGCCCTGATGGGCATCCAGGCGATCAAGGGTGTTGAGGTCGGAGACGGGTTCCTCACCGCCACGCGCCGCGGTTCGGCCGCCCATGATGAAATCCTGAAGGATGAAAACGGACAGGTGGTCCGTTCAGGTAACCGGGCCGGTGGAATCGAAGGCGGCATGAGCATCGGGGAAGTCCTGCGCGTCCGCGCTGCGATGAAACCCATTGCCACGGTTCCCCGTGCGCTGAAGACGGTCGACGTCAGCACCGGTGAACCTGCGCGTGCGCATCACCAGCGTTCGGATGTCTGTGCCGTACCGGCAGCCGGCGTTGTGGCCGAAGCCATGGTCGCACTGGTCCTGGCGGAAGCCGTCACGGAAAAGTTTGGCGGCGATTCAGTGGCCGAGACCGCGCGGAACCTGCGCACCTACCTCGAGAACATCCCGGCATCCCTTGGATCGACCGGCACCGGCACCGGTGCCTGAGCAGCATCTGGTCCTGATCGGGCTGATGGCCGCCGGCAAATCCGTCGTCGGCCGTTCCTTTGCCTCCCGGCACGGGCTGCCCTACGTGGACACGGATCAGCTGGTGGTTGATGAGCACGGGCCCATCCCGGAGATCTTCGCCAGCCACAGCGAGGCCTACTTCCGCCAGGTGGAGGCCCGCGCCGTCGCCGCCGCCCTGGACTCACCGGTCCGGTCCGTGGTTTCGCTGGGAGGCGGAGCCGTGCTCGACGGCGGGACGCAGACCCTCCTCCAGGACGCCACTGTGGTGTTCCTGGACACGGACCTCGCTACCGTCCTGCCGCGCATTTCGCGCTCCGGACACCGGCCGCTGCTGGCCGGTGATCCGGTGGCCCGCTGGTCCGCGCTGGCACAGGCCCGCCGCCCGCTGTATGAATCGCTGGCAGACATTGTTATAGACACCAGAGGACTGGCCGTTCCGGAAGTCGTGGAACGTATCACCGCCGCCCTGGAAGAAGGAGAACCGAATGCCCGCTGAACCCACCGTTATCAAGGTGACCGGGGACAAGCCCGCCGAAAACTACGACGTCGTGATCGGCAACGGTCTGCTCGGCCGGCTGCCGGGCATGCTGGGGGAGCGCGTCCGCCGGGTTCTGGTGATTCATCCGCGCGCCCTGCGCACCACGGGAGACACCGTGCGGGACGAACTGGCCGAGGCCGGCCTGACCGCGCTCACCGCCGAAATTCCGGACGCCGAAGAAGGCAAGCACATCCAGGTTGCGTCCTTCTGCTGGCAGGTCCTGGGCCAGAACGATTTCACCCGTTCGGATGCGATTGTTGCCGTGGGCGGCGGAGCTGTCACTGACGTGGCCGGCTTCGTGGCCGCTACCTGGCTGCGCGGCATCAAGGTGGTGCACGTACCGACCAGCCTGCTGGGCATGGTGGACGCCTCCGTCGGCGGCAAAACCGGAATTAACACCGCCGAGGGCAAAAACCTGGTTGGTGCCTTCCATCCACCCGCCGGGGTCCTGGCGGACCTCGACGCACTGGGCTCCCTGCCCAAAAACGAGCTGCTCAGCGGCATGGCCGAAGTCGTCAAGTGCGGCTTCATTGCGGACCCAGCCATCCTGGACCTCATCGAGGCTAACCCGGAAGCTGTCACCGACGGCAGTTCCGACGTTGTCCGCGAGCTCGTTGAACGCGCAGTGCGGGTCAAGGCGGAGGTGGTCTCCGGTGACCTGCGCGAGGCCGGGCGGCGGGAATTCCTGAACTACGGCCACACCCTGGGCCACTCGATCGAACTGGCCGAGCGGTACCAGTGGCGGCACGGTGCAGCGGTTTCCGTGGGCCTGGTCTTTGCTGCCGAACTCGGACGCATGGTCGGCCGGCTGGACGATGCCACGGCGGACAGGCACAAGGCTGTCCTGACCTCCCTCGGACTGCCGGTGACCTACCGCAAGGACCGCTGGAGCGCCCTGCTGGACGGTATGCGCCGGGACAAGAAATCACGCGGGGACCTGCTCCGCTTCGTGGTCCTGGACGGCCTGGCCAAGCCCTCCATCCTGGAAGTGCCGGATACCTCGCTGCTGTTTGCCGCGTACCAGGAAATCGCCTCGGAGCCCGACGGCGGGATCCGGCTCAGCCTGTAGGGCCTCCGGCATCGTGGGCGGTTTCGCCGAACAGGTAGAATGGTCGACGGACAAGACACGTAGTTACGCGAAACGACGAAAGAGAAACTGTGGCAACGACCAACGACATCAAGAACGGCACGGTGCTGAAGCTTGAAGGCAACCTCTGGAGCATCATTGAGTTCCAGCACGTAAAGCCGGGCAAGGGTGGTGCGTTCGTCCGTACCAAAATGCGCAACGTCCGTTCGGGCAAGGTCGTCGACAAGACGTTCAACGCCGGCATCAAGATTGAAACTGCCACCGTTGACCGCCGCGACTACCAGTACCTGTACAAGGACGGCGATGACTACGTGTTCATGGACACGTCGGATTACGACCAGCTCACCGTACCGGGCGTCATCGTCGGTGACTACGCCAACTTCATGCTTGAGTCCATGATGGTGACCATCGCCATTCACGAGGGTTCCCCGCTCTACATTGAGCTGCCGGCATCGGTTGTCCTGGAAATCACCTACACCGAACCGGGCCTGCAGGGCGACCGCTCCACCGGCGGCACCAAGCCCGCCACCGTGGAAACCGGCTACGAAATCCAGGTGCCCCTGTTCCTGGAAACCGGCACCAAGGTGAAGGTTGATACCCGCACCGGCGACTACCTGGGACGCGTTAACGAGTGAGTGCACGCAGTAAAGCCCGGACCAGGGCACTTGAGGTGCTCTTCGAAGCGGAGCAGCGTTCCATATCTCCGCTTGAGTCCCTCCGTTCCCGCCGGGAGCAGACAGATCAGGTCATTAACCCGTACACCATGGACCTGGTGGAAGGGGTTATTGCCAAGCAGGCGCAGATCGACGAGTTCCTGAGTACCTACTCGCAGGGCTGGCCGCTGGACCGGATGCCCGCCGTTGACCGCATCATCCTGCGCATCGGCAGCTGGGAGCTGCTCTACAACGACGACGTTCCGGACAAGGTGGCCATCAGCGAGGCCGTGGAACTGGCCAAGACCCTCTCCACCGATGAATCACCCGCGTTCATCAACGGGCTGCTTGGCCGGCTGCACCAGCTGAAGGACTCGCTGCTCGCCTAGCGGCGCGCAAGCCTGTCTCCGCAGGACACTTTTGACAATGCCCGGCAGGTTAGCCTGTCGGGCATTGTGCTGCCCGGACGAGGGATTGCAGCCGGCGCCCGCGGGCACCTGTGCGCTATCAGCCGCGTCCGGCTCTGCCTGCGGGCTGCAGAAGTGCGGCCCGGGTCCGGAGCAGCCCAGCCAGGATCCGGCCCTCACGGGCCGCATTACTGCGCAGATCCCGGCCGTTCACCAGCTGCTGCCGCGTTAGGGCCAGATTTGTTGCCTCCCGGATAAAGTCCCGCATGGCGGGCTTGGCTCCGAAACTTCCGGCCCAGCGCAGGGCCTGCCGCCGGCCGGACCGGGTGGCCAGCATGTCCACCTCGGCAGGAGTAAACCAGCCAGCGGCCGCATATTCACCCAGCCGCTCCGCTGTGAGGCGCTGCTCGGCGCGGCGAAGGTAAGCGACTCCGGCCAGGGCGAGGGCGAACAGCGGGACCTGGAGCAGGAAGTAGAACAGGAAGAAGTCGTCGTAGACCAGTGCCATGCCGCCGTTCCAGAACATGTGTCCCAGGACGGCCACGGCCAGACCGGCTGCGAAACCGACCAGGATCCTTACGCTGCCCGGCTTGCGAACGGCAAGCCCCAGGGCCACACCCACTGCTGCGGTGAAAATCACATGGGCGAAGGGGGAGAAGAGCCCGCGCAGCACGAACACGAAGCCCAGCTGCAGGCCCACCCCTCCGGTTTCAAAGAGGGCGGCGCTGAAGTAGAGGATGTTTTCCGTGAAGGCGAACCCGGCACCGACCATGCCCGCGTAGACAATCCCGTCCAGCGGGCCGTCGAAATGGCTGCGCCGGACAAAAACCAGAAGCAGGACACCAAGACCTTTAGCCGCCTCTTCCACCAGGGGCGCCTGGACCACGGTGGCAATAACGTCCGCCGGTGTCAGCGGCAGCAGCGTCATCAGGACCTCATTAACCATGCTGCCCAGTGCCACGGTGATGGCCACGGACACCCCTGCACCCCAAAGAAAGGCGAACAGCAGGATGGCCCGCGGTTCCGGTTCCCACCGGTCGATCCAGCGCAGCCCCAGCAGGCAGATACCCAGCGGAATCAGTGCCAGGAAGCCGCACAGGATAAACGCCTCGCTGCCCAGCGCGGCGAAAAGGAAGAAACCCACCAGCAGCACCACCACCGCAGCCGCGGCGATCAGCAGCACATTCACCATGGTGCCGCTGCGGGACCGTGGACCGGGCGGCACCTGAAGAGGCGCGATGCCGTCTGCCGGCTGTCCGGGCTGACTTGTCAGGCCCGGTCCGGGCGGGGACGTCATGTGCGGTTGCCTGTCATGGACCCAACAATATCCGGGCCGGTCCGCTGTGATAGCTTTGAAGGGCATTCAACCTTTAAGTCCGTCCTGTGAGGCGGGGAAGGAGGAAGCAGAATATGGATCTTAGTGATCCCACGCAGGCCGCAGTGCCTGCCCGCACCGTTCTGGCTTCAGCTGACATTGACCGCGCCCTGACGCGGATCGCCCACGAAATTCTCGAGGCGAACAAGGGTGGCACCGACCTGGTTCTAATGGGTATTCCGCGCCGCGGATATCCCCTGGCCCTGCGTCTCGCCGCCAAAATCGCCGCCGCCGATCCCACCGTGGACGCCGGCGCCATCACCGGCCAGCTTGACGTCACGATGTTCCGTGACGATCTGGCCCACCAGCCCACCCGGTCCCCGTACCCCACCGAACTTCCGGCCTGCGGCATTGACGGAAAAGTCGTGGTCCTCGTGGATGACGTCCTCTATTCCGGCCGCACCATCCGTGCCGCCCTGGACGCTCTCGTTGATCTGGGCCGGCCCCGCGCCGTGCGGCTTGCCGTGCTGGTGGACCGGGGCCACCGCGAACTTCCCATCCGCGCCGACCACGTGGGCAAGAACCTGCCCACCGCAGCCGTGGAAAAAGTCCGCGTCCGGCTGGTTGAAACGGATGTTCCCGCCGCAGACGAAGTTGTGATCGAAGGCTCTGTATGAAACACCTGCTCTCCACCCTGGATCTCTCACACCAGGATGCCATTTCCATCCTGGACACCGCAGAGACCATGGCTGCTGTAGGGGAGCGGGAAGTGAAAAAGCTCCCTGCCCTGCGCGGCCGGACAGTCGTCAATCTGTTCTTCGAAGACTCCACCCGCACCCGGATTTCCTTTGAGGCCGCAGCCAAGCGCCTCTCCGCGGACGTCATCAACTTCTCGGCCAAGGGATCATCGGTCTCCAAGGGCGAATCGCTTAAGGACACGGCCCAGACCCTCGCCGCGATCGGTGCCGACGCCGTCGTTATCCGCCACGGTGCGTCCGGCGCCCCGGCCAGGCTGGCCAACTCCGGCTGGATCGACGCCGCCGTGCTGAACGCCGGCGACGGAACGCACGAACATCCCACCCAGGCGCTGCTGGACGCGTTCACCATGCGCAGGCACTGGGCGCGGCTGCACGGTACGCCGTCCCAGGGTACCGACCTCTCCGGGATGCGCGTGGCGATCGTGGGAGACATCCTGCACTCACGCGTGGCGCGGTCCGACCTCTGGCTGCTCAAGACCCTCGGGGCCGAGGTGACGCTCGTGGCTCCGCCCACGCTCCTGCCCTTCGGTGTGGAGTCCTGGCCCTGCAAGGTGAGCTACTCACTCGATGAAACCCTGGAGTCCAAGCCTGATGCCGTCATGATGCTCCGGGTCCAGGCCGAGCGCATGCATTCGGCGTTTTTCCCAACCGTCCGGGAGTACTCCCGCCGCTGGGGCTTCGACGACGTCCGGCTGGACCGGCTGGATTCCCTGGGCCTGGATGACACCATCCTGCTGCATCCCGGTCCCATGAACCGCGGACTGGAGATCTCCTCCCGCGCCGCCGACTCACCGCGGTCCACCGTGCTGGCCCAGGTCAGCAACGGCGTCTCGGTCCGGATGGCCGCCCTTTACCTTCTGCTCTCCGGTGAGAGCACCTCCCAGCGAACACCACAGGAAGTATCCGCACAGTGAACACTGCACCAAACACTGCAGCAGCAGTGCCGGCACCTGCCGCAGAGCCAACCCTTTCCCCGACCGGCGCCTACCTGATCCGTGGTGCATCGCTGCTGGGTGAAACGAGCGCCGACCTCCTCATTCAGGACGGCGTGATTTCCGCCGTCGGCCAGGATCTCGCTGCCCCCGAGGGTGCGCTGATCATCGACGCCGAAGGCCTCATCGCCCTTCCCGGGATGGTGGACCTGCACACCCACCTGCGTGAACCGGGCCGCGAAGACGCGGAAACGGTGGAGACGGGAACCCGAGCGGCCGCACTGGGCGGGTTCACCTCCGTACACGCCATGGCGAACTCCAACCCCGTGGCAGACACCGCCGGCGTGGTGGAACAGGTCTACAGCCTGGGCCTGAAGTCCGGCTGGGTTGACGTGCGTCCGGTCGGGGCCGTCACCGTGGGCCTCAAGGGGGAGCGGATGGCCGAACTTGGCGCCATGGCAGACTCCCGCGCCCGGGTACGCGTTTTCTCCGACGACGGTATGTGCGTGCACGATCCGATCCTGATGCGCCGTGCGCTGGAATACGTCAAGGCGTTCGACGGCGTGATCGCGCAGCACGCTCAGGAACCACGCATGACTGACGGCGCCCAGATGCACGAGGGCGAGGTCAGCGCTGTCCTCGGCCTGCCCGGCTGGCCCGCGGTCGCTGAGGAATCCATCATCGCCCGTGACGTCCTGCTTGCCCAGCACACCGGGTCCCGCCTGCATGTCTGCCACGTCTCCACCGCCGGCTCCGTGGAAATTATCCGCTGGGCCAAGGAGCGCGGCATCAACGTCACCGCAGAGGTCACCCCGCACCACCTCCTCCTGACCGACGAATCAGTGCGCAGCTACGATCCCGTCTACAAGGTCAACCCGCCGCTGCGCACGGAGTCCGACGTCGAGGCACTGCGCCGCGGCCTGGCCGACGGCACCATCGACATTGTCGGCACGGACCACGCCCCGCATCCCAGCGAGCACAAGGAATGTGAATGGGCGCAGGCAGCCATGGGCATGACCGGCCTGGAAACAGCGCTCTCGGTGGTCCAGGCGACCATGATCGACACCGGCCTGATGACCTGGGCGGACTTCGCCCGGGTGACCTCCGCCGCCCCGGCGGCGATCGGCCGCGTTCCTACCCAGGGACGGCCGCTGGCAGCCGGTGAACCGGCCAACGTCATATTGGTGGACCCGGCTGCGCGGCGCACGGTTGACCCCCATAAGATGGCAACCATGGGCCGGAACAGCCCGTTCGCAGGGCTGGAGCTGCCCGGAGTGGTCCGGGCTACGTTCTTTGCCGGCCACCCCACCGTTCTGGAGAGCGCTTTGAATACACCGCGGGCCGCGGCTGCGGAGGAGACACCATGGATTGGCTGATCTTCCTGCTCTGCGCTCTGGTCGCTGCAGCCGTCCTGCTTGGACTGTTCGCAGCAGGCTGGCGCGGACGCCGCCGGCGCCAGTCAGATATTCCCCGTCCCCGGCCGCTCCCGGAGGATCTGGACCTGCCCCGGTTCCAGGCTGAAGGGCAGTATGTCGCCACCACCACGGCCGGCGACTGGCTGGACCGGGTAGCCGTCTACGGCCTGGGGGTGAAGTCAACCGCTACGGCAGCCGTATTCACCGAAGGCGTGTTCTTCGCCCGCACCGGCGCCCCCGACGTCTGGATTGACCGGGCCGACCTGCGCGGCGTCCGCCTGGAACGCGGCATGGCCGGGAAATTCGTGGAAAAGGACGGGCTGGTCCTGGTGACCTGGCAGCTCGGCCCCAAAACCGTCGACACCGGGTTCCGCACCCGGTCAGCCGACCACAAGACCCCCCTGGTTTCGGCCATCAAGGCGCTGCTGCCGGAATCATCTGCAACATCTAGCGAGGAACAACTGTGACAGTGAACCAAACTCCCGCCCCGACCGCAGCTGTCCTCATGCTCGAGGACGGCCGCAGCTTCCGCGGCCGCAGCTACGGAGCAACCGGAACGGCCCTGGGTGAGGCCGTCTTCGCCACCGGCATGACCGGCTACCAGGAGACCATCACCGATCCCTCCTATGCCCGCCAGCTGGTCGTCCAGACGGCGCCGCACATCGGCAACACCGGAACGAACACCGACGACGCCGAGTCCCGCCGCATCTGGGTTGCCGGATACATCGTCCGCGACGCCGCCCGCCGTCCCTCCAACTGGCGCTCCGAGCGGACCCTGGACGAAGAGCTCGAAGCCCAGGGCGTCGTCGGCATCTCCGGCGTGGATACCCGTGCCGTCACCCGCCACCTGCGCGAACGCGGCGCCATGAAGGCCGGCATCTTCTCCGGCGAGTCCGCGGCCCGCACCGATGCCGAACTGCTGGCTGAGGTCCGGGTGCAGGAATCCATGGCCGGCGCCCGCCTGGCCGAGGAAGTCAGCATCGATGCCGCCTACACGGTGGAACCCTCCGCCCACGGGTGGGACAAGGAACCACTGTTCACCGTCGCTGCCCTGGACCTCGGCATCAAGTCGATGACACCGGTCCGCTTCGCCGAACGCGGGGTGCGCGTCCACGTCCTGCCTGCCTCCGCCACGCTGGCGGACGTCCAGGCTGTGAACCCGGACGGTGTGTTTATGTCCAACGGCCCCGGCGATCCGGCCACCGCCGATGACCAGGTCAAGCTCCTGCGTGACGTCCTGGACACCGGGGTTCCGTTCTTCGGTATCTGCTTTGGCAACCAGATCCTGGGCCGCGCGCTCGGTTTCGGCACCTACAAGCTGCCTTACGGCCACCGCGGCATCAACCAGCCCGTCCTGGACCGGCGCACCGGCAAGGTGGAAATCACCAGCCAGAACCACGGCTTCGCCGTCGACGCGCCGCTGGACGGCCCGGTGACCGCCCCGGAAGCACGCTTCGGACAGGTCGAGGTCAGCCACATCAGCCTCAACGACAACGTGGTGGAGGGCCTGGCGTGCCTGGACATCCCCGCGTTCTCCGTCCAGTACCACCCCGAGGCCGCCGCCGGCCCCCATGACTCCGCGTACCTCTTCGACCGCTTCGTCGACCTGATGGCCGCCAGCAAGAACAAGGAATCCAACTAATGCCCCGCAGAACCGACCTCAAGTCCGTCCTGGTGATCGGCTCCGGCCCGATCGTTATTGGCCAGGCCGCCGAATTCGACTACTCAGGCACGCAGGCCCTGCGCGTCCTGAAGGAGGAAGGCCTGCGGGTCATCCTGGTCAACTCCAACCCGGCCACCATCATGACCGACCCGGAGTTCGCCGACGCCACCTACGTTGAGCCGATCACTCCCGAGGTGGTCGAGAAGATCATCGCCAAGGAACGTCCGGACGCCGTGCTGCCCACCCTGGGCGGCCAGACCGCGCTGAACACCGCGATCGCCCTGGATAAGAACGGTGTGCTGGAGAAGTACAACGTCGAACTCATCGGCGCCAACATCGAAGCCATCGAACTCGGCGAGGACCGCGAGAAGTTCAAGGGCGTCGTCGAGCGCTGCGGTGCCGAGTCCGCGAAGTCCATCATTGTGCACAGCATGGATGAGGCATTCGCCGCCGCCGAGAAGCTCGGCTACCCGATGGTGGTCCGCCCCTCCTTCACCATGGGCGGGCTGGGCTCCGGCCTGGCCTACAACGCCGAAGACCTGCGCCGCATCGCCGGCGCCGGCATCCAGTACAGCCCCACCTCCGAGGTGCTGCTCGAAGAGAGCATCCTCGGCTGGAAGGAGTACGAACTGGAAATGATGCGGGACAAGAACGACAACGTGGTTGTTGTCTGTTCCATCGAGAACTTCGATCCGGTAGGCGTGCACACCGGCGACTCCATCACCGTGGCTCCGGCCATGACCCTGACCGACCGCGAGTACCAGAAGCTGCGCGACATCGCGATCGCCGTGATCCGCGAAGTCGGCGTCGACACCGGCGGCTGCAACATCCAGTTCGCCATCGAACCGGACACCGGCCGTGTCGTCGTGATCGAAATGAACCCGCGCGTCTCACGTTCCTCGGCGCTGGCTTCGAAGGCCACCGGCTTCGCGATCGCCAAGATCGCCACGAAGCTCTCGCTGGGTTACACCCTGGACGAGATTCCGAACGACATCACCAAGAAGACCCCGGCGTCCTTCGAACCGACCCTGGACTACGTGGTGGTCAAGGTTCCGCGCTTCGCGTTCGAGAAGTTCCCGGCCGCCGATCCCACGCTGACCACCACCATGAAGTCCGTCGGCGAGGCCATGGCGATCGGCCGTAACTTCACCGAAGCCCTGCAGAAGGCCCTGCGGTCCCTGGAACAGAAGGGTGCCCAGCTCACCTTCGACCCGGTGGACCCGGCCGATGTTCCTGCCCTGATTGAAGCTGCCAAGCGTCCCACCACGGGCCGGCTGGCCCAGGTCCAGCAGGCGCTGCTGGGCGGTGCCACCAACGAACAGCTGTACGAGGCCACGGGGATCGACCCGTGGTACCTGGACCAGCTGGAACTGATCAACGAAGTAGCCGCGGAGATCCGCAGCGCGCCGCAGATCACCGAGGACGTCCTGCGGCTGGCGAAGCGGCACGGTTTCTCCGATGAGCAGATCGGCAGGCTGACCAACCAGTCCGAGTCCGTGATCCGCGGTGTGCGGCACGTGCTGGGCATCCGCCCGGTCTACAAGACGGTGGACACCTGCGCCGCGGAATTCGCTGCGTACACGCCGTACCACTACTCCTCCTACGACGAGGAGGACGAGGTCGGCACGCACGCCAAGCCGTCCGTCATCATTCTCGGCTCCGGGCCGAACCGCATCGGGCAGGGCATCGAGTTCGATTACTCCTGCGTCCACGCAACCATGGCCCTGCGCGAAGCCGGCCATGAGACGGTGATGATCAACTGCAACCCGGAGACCGTGTCCACGGACTATGACATCTCCGACCGGCTCTACTTCGAACCGCTGACGCTCGAAGACGTGCTCGAAGTGATCCACGCCGAACAGCGCACCGGCGGCGTGCTGGGCGTCTTCGTCCAGCTCGGCGGACAGACCCCGCTGAAGCTGTCCCAGGCTCTGGCCGACGCCGGCATCCCGATTCTGGGCACCTCCCCGGAAGCGATTGACCTGGCCGAACACCGCGGCGCCTTCCAGCACGTGCTGGATGAAGGCGGACTCATCGCCCCGAAGAACGGCACAGCCGTGTCCTTCGACGAGGCGAAGAAGATCGCCGATGAAATCGGCTACCCGGTCCTGGTCCGCCCGTCCTACGTGCTCGGCGGCCGCGGCATGGAAATTGTCTACGACGAAGCCAACCTTTCCCGCTACATCGCCAACGCCACGGAAATCACCCCGGACCACCCGGTCCTGGTGGACCGGTTCCTGGAAGACGCGATCGAGATCGACGTCGACGCCCTCTTCGACGGCACCGACCTGTACGTCGGCGGCATCATGGAGCACATCGAGGAAGCCGGCATCCACTCCGGCGACTCCTCCTGCGTACTCCCTCCGATCACCCTGGGCACCGACGTAACCGACCGCGTGGTGGAAGCCACCCGCGCCATCGCCTCCGGCGTCGGCGTGCGCGGCCTGATCAACATCCAGTTCGCCCTGGCCTCGGACGTGCTCTATGTGATCGAAGCCAACCCGCGTGCCTCCCGCACTGTCCCGTTCGTCTCCAAGGCAACGGGTGTGCAGCTGGCCAAGGCTGCAGCGCTGATCGGGATGGGAACCACCATCGCCGAGCTGCGTGCGGCCGGGAAGCTGAAGGCCACCGGCGACGGTTCGGTCCTGCCGCTGGATGCGCCCGTGGCAGTCAAGGAAGCTGTGCTGCCGTTCAGCCGGTTCCGCACCCCCGAAGGCACTGTCGTTGATTCGCTGCTTGGCCCGGAAATGCGGTCCACCGGTGAAGTCATGGGTATTGACAAGTACTTCGACACTGCATTTGCGAAGTCCCAGGCCGCGGCCAACTCCGCGCTGCCCACCTCCGGGAAGATCTTCGTTTCGGTTGCCAACCGGGATAAGCGCTCCATCATCATGCCGGTGAAGCTGATGGTGGACCTCGGCTTCGAGATCCTCTCCACCGGCGGCACCGCCGAGGTACTGCGCCGCAACGGCATCCAGGCCACCACCGTCCGCAAGGTCGGCGAAGGCAGCGGCCCGGATGGCGAGGGCACCGTGGTGGATCTGATCACCGCGGGCGATATCAACATGGTGATCAACACGCCGTCCGGCGGCCAGGCCCGCGGCGACGGCTACGAGATCCGGGCCGCAGCCACCTCGATCGGTTGCCCGGTCATGACCACCGTCTCCGAGTTCGGTGCGGCGGTCCAGGCGATCGAAGCCATGCGCTCCTACGAGTGGGACGTCTGCTCGCTGCAGGAATACGCTGCCAAGCTCCAGGCTTCCACCGGTGCCTGAGCAGCAGGCTCACGGCAAGGCCGACACCGTCCCCGTGCGCGCACCCTTCGGTGCGCGCCTGCGGGCGGCGATGGATGCCCGCGGCCCGCTGTGTGTCGGCATCGATCCGCACCCGGCACTCCTGGCTGTCTGGGGGCTGACTGACGACGCCGCGGGCCTGGAGCGCTTCTCCCTGACGGTCCTGGAGGCCGTGGGGGAGCAGGCTGCCGCCCTGAAGCCGCAGGTGGCCCTGTACGAACGCCACGGCTCCGCCGGGATGGCCGTGCTGGAGAAGCTGCTTGCGGCCTGCACCGCGGCCGGAGTCCTGTCCATCGCAGACGCCAAGCGCGGGGACATCGGTTCCACCATGGCTGCCTACGCGGATGCCTGGCTGAGGGACGGATCATCGCTGGCCGCCGACTCGGTCACGCTCAGCCCCTACCTGGGGTTCGAGTCGCTGCGCCCGGCCCTGGACTTGGCCGCCGGCACCGGCCGCGGGGTTTTTGTCCTGGGCCTGACCTCCAACCCGGAGGGCGCCTCCGTGCAGCATGTGGGTGCCGGGCGGTCCGTCGCGGCCCGCATCGTCGACTCGGCGGCAGCGGAAAACGCCGGAGCAGGGACGCTGGGTTCCACCGGCCTGGTGATAGGGGCAACCGTGGGAACGGCCCTGGCTGACCTGGACATCGACCTGGCGGCAGCGAACGCACCAATCCTGGCACCCGGGCTGGGAGCCCAGGGTGCCACCGGCGAGGACCTGAGGAGAACCTTCGGGGCCGCCTATGCCAACGTGCTGGCGACGTCGAGCCGCGACATTCTCAAAGCCGGCCCGGACCGGGCGTCGCTGCAGGCGGCGGCGGAACGGACGCTGGAAGGGCTGCCACGCGCATAGCGGTGCCGGCGGGGGTTTCCCCGCCGGCATCCGTTGCAAAGCGGGACCCTTGCGGATAGGTTCGGACACTAGCCCAAGTAACCGAAAGACCGCCGGTGGCACCCCGTGTCCAAGCGGTTCGTCTTCGCCCGGGAGAGTCAATTGAACCTCAAACCACTCACTGAAGAAGAGCGCACCAGGGCGCGGGAGAAAGCCACAGCCGCGCGCACGGTGCGGGCCGAGATAAAGTCCAAAATAAAGTCCGGCGAACTCTCCATCGAAGAGGTCATCGTTTCGCGCTCCGGGGAGGAAGCGGTGGGGCGGCTGAAGGTGGTTGACCTGCTCCGTGCGCTGCCCGGTGTGGGGGAACGCCGCGCAGCTGGAATAATGGGTACCGTGGGTATCGCCCCAACCCGCCGTGTGCGGGGACTCGGCGTCCACCAGCGCAAGGCGCTGATCGAATTACTGGAGTCCGATTAACGCTGTTCCGCTCACCGCGGCCGGCTGCGTCGGACCACAACCCTAAACAAGTGAGGTCTACGTGTCGCAACCGCGGCTGACAGTTCTGGCAGGTCCCACCGCCGTTGGCAAAGGCACTGTGTCCACCTATATCCGGGACAACTATCCCGAGGTCTGGCTTTCCGTTTCCGCCACCACCCGGGCCCCGCGTCCGGGGGAGGAAAACGGTGTGCACTACTTCTTCGTCACCACCGAAGAGTTTGACGAGCTGGTAGCCGAAGGCCAGATGCTCGAATGGGCCGTGGTGCACGGGCACAACCGCTACGGCACGCTGCGGCGGACCGTGGAAGCCGCCATGGCGGACGGAAAGTCCGTGCTGCTGGAGATCGACCTGCAGGGCGCACGCCAGGTCAAGGAGTCCATGCCGGAGGCCAATTTCGTGTTCCTGGCTCCGCCGTCCTGGGATGAAATGGTCCGCCGCCTGGTCGGCCGCGGCACGGAAACACCCGAAGAGCAGCAGCAGCGGCTGGAAACCGCTAAACTGGAACTTGCTGCCGAGTCCGAGTTCAATCACACTGTCATCAACGATGACGTTCAGCGGGCTGCAGCAGAGCTCGTATCACTCATGGGGATCAGTCCCCGCCAACGCTGATCTGCTCTGGCGCAGGCGCAACCTACTGACCCGCACGAATACTTTGGAGATCTTTTGTCTACCCAGCCTGAAGGCATCATCAACCCGCCGATCGACGACCTGCTGACGGCCGCCGACTCGAAGTACGCCCTGGTCATCTACGGTGCCAAGCGTGCCCGCCAGATCAACGCTTACTACTCCCAGCTGCACGAAGGCCTCTTCGAATACGTTGGCCCGCTGGTGGAAACCAAGCTCAACGAAAAGCCGCTGTCCATCGCACTGCGCGAAATCAACGACGGCATGCTGGTAGTCCGCGCCAACGAAGCCGCCGAGTAACTAACGGCTGCACTGCAGGGAGGTAGGACAGGCGTGCGCGTTGTCCTGGGGGTAGGCGGCGGCATCGCCGCCTACAAGTCGGCATTGCTGCTGCGCCTGTTCACTGAGGCCGGACACAGTGTCCAGGTCATCCCCACGGAAGCCTCCACCAGATTCGTTGGCATAGCCACCTGGGAAGCGCTTTCCGGCCACCCGGTCAGCACCTCCGTGTTCGACGCGGTGGACACGGTTAACCACGTCCGGCTGGGCCACGAGGCAGACCTGATTGTGGTGGCACCGGCCACCGCCGATCTCCTGGCCCGGGCGGCCGCCGGCCTGGCCTCGGATTTGCTGACCAACACGCTGCTGATGGCGCGTGGACCGGTGTTCTTTGCACCTGCCATGCACACGGAGATGTGGAACCATCCGGCAACCCAGGCCAACGTGGCCACACTGCGTGCCCGCGGCGCCATTGTGATGGAACCTGCCTCCGGGCGGCTCACCGGAAAAGACTCCGGTCCGGGCCGCCTGCCCGAGCCCGAAGACATCTTCGCCGCAGCCCTTGCCGCCGCGGCGGAAGCCGGCGCTGACAAGGCGGACCAGGCTGCAGCACCATACTCCGGCCGCCTCGCCGGCAAGACCGTGACGGTCACTGCCGGAGGCACCCGCGAACCCCTGGATCCGGTCCGTTTCCTCGGCAACCGTTCCTCCGGCAAGCAGGGCGCCGCCATCGCCGAGGCCGCCCTCGCCGCCGGTGCCCAGGTCCGGCTCATCGCTGCCCACATGGAGGTTCCGGTACCTGCCGGCGTCGAACTGGTCCAGGTGGAAACGGCGCTGGAACTGCGGAAGGCCGTGCACGCGGCCGCAGCGTCCACCGACGTGCTGGTGATGGCTGCGGCAGTTGCGGACTTCCGCCCCGGTGAGAACGCCGAGACCAAAATCAAGAAGCGCGACGACGGCGCCGATCCGGTAATCACCCTGGTCCGCAACCCGGACATCCTGCAGGAGACCGTGCAGCGCCGGGCCGAATCCGGAACCGGACCCGCTTTGATTGTCGGGTTCGCTGCCGAAACCGGAGACGGCTCTGCCTCCGTCCTGGAGTACGGCCGCCGCAAGCTTGAACGCAAGGGCTGCGACCTGCTGGTCCTGAACCAGGTGGGCCGTTCCCTGGTCTTCGGGCAGGACACCACGGAGGTCCGCATCCTCTCTCCGCTGGATGGCCCCGGTACCGAACCCGCTGCCGTTGCCGGCAGCAAGGCCGAGATCGCCAGGCACATCCTGGACCGCATTGCGGAGGAACTTGACGCCGCACTGCCCTCCGTTTAGCCACAAGACGTTAGATGACCCTGCATGGCACTGTATTGCAGATGCCCTGCATTCGAACTGCTACGCACCTCCCCACACGGGGACTGTCCCCGGAACGAAGTAGAGTAAACCCGTGACTTCCAGCAATTCCCCCGCCAGCGCCGAGCGCCCCCTCCGGCTGTTCACCTCCGAGTCAGTGACGGAGGGACACCCGGACAAAATCTGTGACCAGATCAGTGATGCGATCCTGGACGGCCTGCTCAGGGCCGACCCGGAGTCGCGTGTTGCTGTGGAGACCCTGGTGACCACCGGGCTTGTCCACGTCGCCGGAGAGGTCACCACCGAAGGCTACGTTGAGATCCCGCAGCTGGTCCGCGACACGATCCTCGAGATTGGCTACGATTCCTCCGCCAATGGATTCGACGGCGCCCGGTGCGGTGTGTCCGTGTCGATTGGCCAGCAGTCACCGGAAATTGCTTCCCGGGTTTTCAATTCCGTGGAGAACCGGTCCGGCAGCGCTGTTGATCCGCTCGACGCGCAGGGCGCCGGAGACCAGGGCATCATGTTCGGCTTCGCCAGCGATGAGACCAGCGTCCTGATGCCCACCCCGATCTGGCTGGCCCACCGGCTCTCCGAGCGGCTGACCCAGGTCCGCAAGGACGGGACACTGCCCTACCTGCGTCCGGACGGCAAGACCCAGGTGACCATCGGCTACGACGGCGACCGGCCGGTTTCCGTGGACTCCGTGGTGGTCTCCACCCAGCACGCAGCGGATCTGGACCAGGAACAGCTGCATCAGGACATGATCGCCCAGGTGGTGAAGCCCGTCCTGTCCGGCATCGATTTGGACACCTCCAACGTACGCCACATCATCAACCCCGGCGGCCCGTTCGTGATCGGCGGACCCGTGGGCGACGCCGGCCTGACCGGACGCAAAATCATCGTGGACACCTACGGCGGATTCTCCCGCCACGGCGGCGGAGCCTTCAGCGGCAAGGATCCCAGCAAGGTGGACCGCTCCGCTGCGTATGCCATGCGCTGGGTGGCTAAAAATGTCGTCGCCGCGGGCCTGGCCCGGCGCGCGGAGATCCAGATTGCCTACGCGATCGGGATGGCACGCCCCGTCGGTATCTACGTGGAAACCTTCGGCACGGAAACCGTGGACCCGATGCGCATTGCCGAGGCGATCAACGAGGTCTTCGACCTGCGTCCGCTGGGGATCATCAACGCCCTGGACCTGAAGCGTCCCATCTACCAGAAGACAGCAGCCCACGGCCACTTCGGCCGCGAGAACGAAGGCTTCACCTGGGAGCGCCTCGACAAGGTCGAGGACCTGCGCAGCTACTTCAACGCCTGATTCCCATGGGACAGCGGCCGGAAGGGGAAGCCCGGGACGGTGAGGCGGTGCAGCTGACCCTGCTGCACGGCTTCACACCGCCGGCGGCACCGGTGGGTAAAGCCCAGCCCGCCTCCCGGCTCCCGATCGCCCGGGTGCTGCTGGACTCACCGCTTCCGCATTTGGACCGTCCTTTCGACTATCTGGTTCCAGCGGAGCGCGACGCCGATGCCCGCCCGGGCGTGCGGGTCAAAGTCCGGTTCGGCGGGCAGGAACTTCCGGGTTTCCTCACCGCACGGCTGGAATCCACGCAGACAACGGCACGGCTGGTTCCGCTGGGCAAAGTCGTTTCGCCGGTTCCGGTGCTGAGTCAGCAGGTCCTGCAGCTGGCCGAGGCCGTGGCCGCCCGGTATGCCGGCTCGGTTCATGATGTGCTCCGGGTTGCCGTGCCGCCTCGGGTGGCGCGGGTGGAGAAGGAATTCGCCGGCCGCAGCGTGCCGGATGCCGTGGACGGACAGGCGGTCCCGAAGCAGACGGATTCCGCGCAGAAGGATTCCGTGCAGGCGGACTCCGTGCAGCCGGTTTCCCCGCAGGCGGACTCCACGCCCGACGCCCCGGATGTACCCAGCGAACCCGATACGGCCTCTCCGTTCCGGCGGTATCCGCATGGGCCCCGGTTCCTGAGCCACCTGGCTGCCGGGCACAGCCCGCGGGCCGTGCTGTCCTCCCTGCGCGGCTACGGACCCGACGCCTGGCCGGCCGAAATCGCCGCCGCCGTCGAGGCGACCGTGCGCTCAGGCCGCGGGGCCGTCGTCGTCGTCCCGGACCAGAAGGACCTCGCCCGCGTTATGGCAGCTTTGGAACACTGCCTGCCGGACGGCACCGCCGTGAGGCTGACCGCAGAAGACGGGCCGACACCGCGCTACCGCAGTTTCCTGCAGCTGCTCTACGGTGACGCCGTGGTGGCGGTCGGCACCCGCTCGGCGGCTTATGCACCGGTGGCGAACCTCGGGCTGGTCTGCATCTGGGACGATGCCGATGACCTGCACGCCGAGCAGCGGGCACCGTACCAGCATGCGCGGGACGTGCTGCTGCTGCGGGCTGAAGCCGCCGGCGCCGGAATGCTCGTTGCCTCCCATACCCGAAGCACCGAGGCACAGCGCCTGGTGGAATCGGGCTGGGCAGCGGCCCTCAACGCTGATCGGCCCTTGGTCCGTAAATCCACGCCGCGGGTTATGAGCACTGCCGATACCTTCAACATGGAACGCGATCCACTGGCGGCCCGCGCCAGGATTCCGCACGCTGCGTGGAAGGCCGCCCAGGACGGGTTGAAACGGGGGCCGGTGCTGGTGCAGGTTGCGCGCACCGGGTTCTCTCCGGCATTGGCCTGCCAGGACTGCCGCGAACCGGCGCGGTGCCGCCACTGCCAGGGACCTCTGGCCCAATCCGGCCGCAACGCCCTGCCCGCCTGCCGCTGGTGTGCCCGCCCTGAGCCCCGCTGGCACTGCCCATCCTGCGGCAGTTTCCGGCTCCGCGCCTCCACCGCAGGCGCCGGACGGACGGCGGAGGAACTGGGCCGGGCGTTCCCCTCAGTAACCGTCATTTCATCGGCTGGGGACCACATCCGGTCCGAGGTCCCGGACACCCCGGCCCTGGTAGTGGCAACCCCCGGAGCTGAACCGGTCGCCCCGTCAGGCTACGCAGCAGCGTTGCTGCTGGACGGCACCGCAATGCTGTCGCGGCAGTCACTGCACGCGCAGGAAGAGACCCTGCGCCGCTGGCTGAGTGCTGCGGCCCTGGTTCGTCCTGCCCGGGACGGGGGAGTGGTGGTGGTGACGGCTGACGATACGGCCACGGTGGGCCACCTGCTGCGCTGGGACCCCGCGGGCGCCGCGGAGCGTGAACTGGCACTGCGCCGCGAGCTCGGACTCCCACCGGCAGTCAGATACGCCGAGCTGACCGGTTCGAGGGAGGGGCTGGAGGGTTTTGTCTCCCGGCTGGGGCTGCCGGAGCGCGCCCGGATCGTAGGCCCCGCACCGGTGGAGGAACCGCCGTCGTACCGTGGGGAAGAGGCCGGAACCTTGAACGGCGCGGGCCGCTGGCGGACCCTGTGCTTTTTCCCCTACGGGGATGCTCCGGCGGTAACCGCTGCCATGCGCGCCGCAAAGGCCGCGCTTTCGGCCCGTCGTACGGGTGATCCGGTGTACGTCCGGGTGGACGGACCGGACGTCCTGTAGGCGGCTGTGTGCACTAGAGTGTGCAGATGGCGATAACCCCTGACACCAAAAACTGGACCTGGGTCCTGGACCGGCCGTGCCCCGAGTGCGGGTTCGATGCCGCTGCCACTGCTTTCAACGACGTCCCTGGCCTGCTCCGGGACAGTGCCGGGGAATGGCAGGAAGTGCTCTCCCGCGGTGACGCCGCGCAGCGCCCGGATGACTCCACCTGGTCTCCGCTGGAATATGGGGCCCATGTCCGCGACCTTTGCCGTGTGTACCGGATGCGCCTGAATCTGATGCTGGAGACTGACGGTGCCGGTTTCGCTGACTGGGATCAGGACGCCACTGCAGCCGCCGAAGGATACGGCGGGCAGAACCCGGTGTCGGTCGCCGCCGGGCTGGCTGCGGAAGCGGAGGCTACCGCGGCAGCATTCGACGCCGTCGAACCCGGCCAGCTGTCCCGGCGCGGACTGCGCTCCGATGGCAGTGCCTTCACGGTTGATTCCCTGGCCCGCTACTTCATCCACGATGCGCTTCACCACCTTTGGGACGTCCGTCCCCGGTGAACCGGGAGTGGTCCGGGGTTGTGCGGGTTGCCGGACCGTGAACCCGGCTACGGGGTCCGCCGGCGCAGGGTCACCGAACCGAGCACCAGGAACGCCACGGTAAAGGCGGCCAGGATCCACACTTCGCGCAGGACATCCGGCGCCGCATCGACTTTAGTGGAGACGTCCTGCAGCGCGGCGATGGTGTGGGAAAGGGGAAGCCAGTCGGAGACCGCCGAGAGGAAAGCCGGCATCTGGTCCCGCGGAATGAAGATCCCGCCGAGGAGGATCTGCGGGAAGACCACCGCAGGCATGAACTGGATGACCTGAAACTCGGTCGCGGCAAAGGCACTGGCGAACAAGCCCAGGGTCGTACCCAGAAGCGCGTTCATAACGGCCACCAGAACCAGCAGCCAGGCAGAGGAACTGACGTCCAGGCCGCAGACCCACACGGAAAATCCCGCAGCAATCAGCGACTGCACGGTTCCCAGGAGGCCGAACGCGACCGCGTAGCCGGCGATCAGGTCAAACTTGCCCACCGGGAGGGTCATCAGCCGTTCAAGCGTTCCCGAGCGACGCTCCCGCAGCGTGGTGATGCTGGTGACAAGAAACATCACCACGAAGGGGAAGAGGCCCAGCAGGGCGGGCCCCACCTGCCCAAACACCGGAGTATCCACGAAGATCCATGCCATCAGCCCGATCAGCAGGCTGGGCATCACCAGGAGCAGCACGATGGTGCGGGGATCATGCCGGACCTGGCGGAGGACGCGGACGGCGGTGGCCAGAGCCAGCCGGGGCTTCACGGTTCACCGCCCAGGAGGACCAGGAACGCCCGGTCCGCATCATGCGCTCCCGTTTGTTCGAGCAGCTCCCCGGGAGTCAGATCAGCCAGCAGCCGGCCCTTATGGAGCAGGAGCAGGCGTCCGCAGCGGCTGGCCTCGTCCATGACATGGCTGCTGACCAAAAGGCTGGTGCCGCGCCCGGCAAGCTGCGCGAACAGCCGCCACAGCTCCTGGCGCAGCAGCGGATCCAGGCCCACCGTCGGTTCGTCGAGCACCAGCAGCTCCGGTTGGCCGATCAGGGCGGCGGCCAGGGAAACCCGGCTGCGCTGGCCTCCGCTGAGGCCGGACACAACCCGGTGCGCCTCGGGGCCGAGATTTACCTCACGGATTGCCTGCTCCACAGCGTCCCTCCCGTGTCCCAGCAGCCGCGCGAAATACGCCAGGTTCTCGGCCACGGTGAGATCGTCGTAGACGCTGGGAGCTTGGGTCATGTAACCGATCCGGCCGCGCAGCTGGGCTGAGCCTGCGGGCTGTCCCAGCACCGTGACGGTTCCGCCGTCCGTCTTTTGGGTACCGGCCACGGACCGCAGCAGCGTCGACTTCCCGCTGCCGCTGGGCCCCATCAGACCGACCACCTGGCCTGCCGGAACGTCCAGCGACAAGGCGTCAAACACCACGTTCCCGCCGCGCCGTACCGCTAAGTCCTGCACGGACACCGCTGGTAACATATCCATGGCACTCAGGATAGACAGGGTGCTTATGAAATACTCGGGGCGCCCAGCACTTTGGGCGCCAAAAAGGAGATCGATGTCCTACCCCCAGACAAGCCGCGAAATTCATCTGGCCTCACGTCCCGACGGATGGCCGGTAGACGGGAATTTCCGGCTGACCGAAGTTCCCGTTCCTGAACTGCAGGACGGACAGGTCCTGGTCCGGAACACGGCAATGTCGGTTGACCCCTACATGCGCGGCCGGATGAATGATGTTAAGTCTTATGTTCCGCCCTTCCAGCTCGATCAGCCGCTCGACGGCGGTGCCGTCGGTGAAGTCATCGAGTCCCGGTCCGACGCACACAAGCCCGGAGATACCGTGCTCCACGGCCTGGGCTGGCGGGACTACGCCGTCCTGGACGGAGCCCGTGCCCGCACGATCGACACGGCCCTTGCGCCGGCCAGTGCTTACCTCGGCGCTTTGGGCCTGACCGGCCTGACCGCCTACGCGGGGCTGACCAAGGTGGCGGAGTTCAAGGAAGGCGACGCCGTCTTCGTGTCCGGTGCTGCCGGCGCCGTCGGATCACTGGTTGGCCAGATTGCCAAGGCGCTTGGCGCCAGCCGGGTGATTGGCAGTGCCGGTTCCGCGAAGAAGGTTGAACGCCTGCGTGAACTGGGTTTCGACGCCGCGTTCAACTACCACGATGCGCCGGTCAAGGATCAGCTGCAGGAAGCTGCCGGCGAGCAGGGAATCGACGTCTACTTTGACAACGTCGGCGGAGATCATCTCGAAGCCGCGATTTCGGAGTTGAACAAGTACGGGCGGATCGCCATGTGCGGTGCCATCTCGCAGTACAACACCACCGATAAGCCCACGGGACCGCGCAACCTGGCGCTGGCCATCGGCAAGGAACTGACGCTGCGCGGATTCATTGCGAGCAGCTACAACCAGTACGCGGACGAGTTCGCCGCGCTGATGGCAGGCTGGCTGCGCGACGGCCAGGTCAGCTACGACGAGACCTTCGTTGACGGTCTGGAAAACGCACCGCAGGCCTTCATCGACCTGATGAAGGGCGCCAACAAGGGCAAGATGGTGGTCCGGCTGGCCTAGCCCGGACCGTCCCGGGTCCTAGCGGACCCTGCGGCGTTTTGCCGCGAACAGGCGGGATGCCTCCGCCGCCGCGTCAACGAGCTGCTTTGCGGAGGCATCCCAGTCGTACTCGCCGGCCCGGCGCAGGCCGGCGGCGGCGGTCTCTTCCCAACATCCCGGATCCGAAAGGGCGTTGACCGCCGCCGCGAAGGCCTCCGGACTCTCCGGATCGACCAGCAGCGCCGCGCCGCCGGAGACCTCCCGGAAGATCGGGATGTCACTGGCAATCACCGGAGTGCCCATGGCCATGGACTCGATCACGGGCAGCCCGTAGCCCTCCGCCTTGGAAAGGGTCACCAGTGCCGTGGCCCGGCGCAGCAGGGAGTCGTACTCCGCATCGGTTACTCCATTGTGGAAGACCAGCCGGGCCGAATCAGCGGTCAGCGCTTCCAGTTCCGCCCGCCGCTCCGGGCTGATC
This sequence comes from Arthrobacter gallicola, assembly GCF_014836775.1. Lineage (GTDB taxonomy): Bacteria > Actinomycetota > Actinomycetes > Actinomycetales > Micrococcaceae > Arthrobacter_B > Arthrobacter_B gallicola. The sequence goes on along the minus strand of NZ_JACSQD010000001.1, from coordinate 614,236 downwards.
CTGCTGAGCAGGTGAAGGGTATAGCCGGGCAGGTGAGACATGCCGCGCACGATCGTTTCCACGTTTTTGTACGGCATAAAGGAACCCATGTAGAGCAGGGTCCGGTCCGCCGCCGCGCCGGGCGGACGGGGCACGGTTCCGGGCTGGGGCGCGTTGGACACCAGCCGCACGGGACGGCGGGTCAGCCGGTGCCGCTTGATCAGCTCCGCCGTGGTGTGGCTGATGGTGGCGACGGCGTCGGCCCGGTTCAGGAGCACACGCTGCGGCCAGTAGGCCAGGTGATACAGCCGCCACAGCAGCCGCACCGGCAGCGGCAGGAAACCCGGCGGCGTCGGATTCTGGTAGTAGATGAGGTCATGCAGGGTCAGGATCAGCGGGTAGGTCCGGCCCCAGCTGCCCATGGTCTGCATGGGGCAGACCACCGCATCCGCGTTCAATCCGTTGATTTTGCGGGCCACAAAAAGCTCGGCGGGGGAGAGCGGGGAATTAATCCGGACCCAGGGCACCTCCGGCAGCAGGGCGAGCTGCCGCTCGTCGCTGATCAGCATCTGCACCTGCGCATGCCGGGACACGGCCTCGATGAGGCTGGCGCCGTACCGGCTGATGCCGTCGTGCTGGTCGGTACGGGTGAAGCGGGCATCAAACACGATTTTCATGCCAGGTGCCTCCGGTCCAGGAAATCGGCGATCAGGGCGGCGGCCACTTCGGGAGCCTCGTAGTGCACCAGATGCCCGCACCCCTCGATGATCTCCAGCTCGGAGTCAGGGACCATACCGGCGAGCCTGCGCTGCCCGGGGACTGAGCCCAGGTCATCCCGGTCGGCTGCGATCAGCAGGACCGGCATCCGCAGCGCCGCGGCGTAGTCCCGCACGGTCTCGGAAATGGAGGAACGGAAGGCGTCCAGGACGACGGCGCGGGAGGCGAAGGCGCTGAAATAGGCATCATGCTGGGCATGGATCCAGCGCCGGAGCCCCGGATCGGAGGTCTTGGCCATCATTATGCTCATGCCCCGCACAATGAGCGGGTTGGTCAGGAGGGCGTGCCCGGCAGTTTCCGGGAGTTTCGCGGCGGCCCGGTAGTACAACTCAGCAGCCTTGCTGGTGATGCCCTTCGGGCCTTCCAGCGCCGGTTCGCAGATGGGGTTGATGAGTACGAGTTCGCTGATCATCTCCGGGTACTGCGCCGCGGTGCGCGCTGCGATGATTGAACCAAAGGAATGGCCCAGCAGCACGGTGTCCGGCCCCAGGCCGAGTTCACGGAAACTGGCGCGGACAAAATCGGCATAGGCAGCGGCGTTGTGGGTGCCTGGCAGCACGGCGCCCTGGCCAAAGCCGGGCAGGTCCGGAATGAGAACACGGTGGTTCGGCAAAGCCTCGGCGATGCGGAGCAGGCCGTGGTGGTCACCGCGGAAACCGTGCACCATAAAAACCGGCGGGGCATCCGGCTCTCCGCTGAGCTGCGGGAAGTCCCAGCACCGTGCGGTGGTTCCCTGTACCCGGTAGGTGCGGACATCCGCCTCACGCGTGAAGGGCATGGGAGCTCCCGTGCCTGCTGTGCCGGGCCGGCGCAGCAGCCGCACGTTAGTTCACCTCGCTCGGGTCGGAACCGGTGCGCTGCCCGCGGTCCAGTGCGTTCAGAGCGGCCATCTGGGTCTCGTCCAGGTCGAAGGAAAAGATGTCGAGGTTCCCGGTGATCCGGTCCTCACTGCTGGCCTTGGGAATCACGGTGTTTCCCGTCTGGACATGCCAGCGCAGCACCACCTGGGCCGGAGTCCGGCCCAGCTCGGCGGCGATCTTCTCAACCACCGGATCAGCCAGGACGGCGCCCCGTCCCAGCGGACTCCACGCAACCGTGCGGATACCGTGGGCGTTATGGAAGGCACGCAGTTCACGCTGCGCCAGCCACGGATGAAGTTCCACCTGGTTCACCGCGGGCACAATCCCGGTAGCGGCAGCCAGTTCCTCGAGGTGCTCCTGGGCGAAATTAGAGACGCCGATCGCGCGGACCCGCCCGGAGGCATAGATTTCCTCGAGTGCCCGGTACGTGTCCACAAAAAGCCCCCGTCCGGGGCAGGGCCAGTGAATGAGGTACAGGTCCAGATACTCGAAACCCAGCCGGTCCAGCGAGGCATCGAAAGCCCGGAAGGCGGCGTCGTACCCCTGGTCGGAGTTCCACAGCTTGGACGTGACGAACAGGTCCTCCCTGACCACATGCCCGGCGGCCGTGAAATTCCGGACCGCAGCCCCAACGCCTTCCTCATTGCCGTACAGGGCGGCGGTGTCGATGTGCCGGTAACCGGCATCCAGAGCCGACGTGACCAGTGCCGCGGTCTCTTTCGGCGGGACCTTGTACGTGCCGAAGCCAGCCTGGTCGATCTCCACGCCGTTGTTCAAGGTCAGTTTCGGTGCCCGTTGCATGCTCAAACTCTACCGAGGTCGGGCGCGGGTATCGTATTCGGGGGCGGGCAGGCTCCCGACGGCCGCGAATCGGAGCGGCTGACCTGCACTTTCAAAGTTTTCATGGCGCTGACGGAAAAAGCTTGATTGCATAGGGCCTACAGTGCGCCGAGCTGGAAGGCCCCCCGCCTGCGCCACATCCCGCTCTCAGAATGACGGTCACACCATGAGAACCCCTAATCACAACAACAAACAATGGAACGGAGGGAGTCGATGGTGACTCTAGGAGAGATATTCGTCAGCGAAATGATGGGTACCGCAGCGCTGATCGTCCTGGGCTGCGGCGTCGTCGCAAACGTGGCCCTGGCGAAGACCAAAGGCAATGGCGGCGGCTTCCTGATGGTCAACTGGGGGTGGGGGCTCGGCGTGTTCGCCGGCGTCTACCTGGCAGCTGTGTCCGGTGCCCACATCAACCCGGCCGTTACGGTGGGAATCATTACCAGCGGTGCGGAGGAGTTCATGCCCGGCATCGACGTCACCATCGGGTCCACTCTGACGTACTTTGGCGGGCAGCTGCTTGGGGCCATGATTGGCGCCTTCGCCGCTTGGCTGGCCTACAAGAAGCAATTCGATGAAGAGCCGGACCCGGCCAATATCCTTGGCGTGTTCTCCACCGGTCCGGCTATCCGTTCCTATGGCTGGAACGTTGTGACCGAAGTCATCGGTACTTTCATGCTGATGGTCGTCATCGTGGCCTTCGCCGGCACCCCCTCCGGACTGGGGCCGCTGGCAGTTGCGCTGCTCGTTGTCGGCATTGGTGCCTCCCTCGGCGGTCCGACGGGCTACGCCATCAACCCGGCGCGTGACCTCGGACCCCGCATCGTCCACGCGCTGCTGCCGATCCGCAATAAGGGAAACAGCGATTGGGCCTATGCCTGGGTACCGGTCCTCGGGCCCCTGGTCGGCGGAGCGCTGGGCGGCTGGGTAGGCTCGATTATTCCACTGCCGGAAATCCTCTAACCGGTCCCGGGTCCCACGATCCACTCATCTTGAAGGAGAGACCAAGTGTCAGACAGCAAGCAGCAGTACGTCATCGCGATCGATCAGGGAACCACGAGCAGCCGGGCGATTGTCTTCGATCACAACGGAAACATTGTCTCGGTTGGCCAGAAAGAACATGAGCAGATCTTCCCCCGGGCGGGTTGGGTGGAACACGATCCCGAAGAGATCTGGACCAATGTCCGCGAAGTTGTCGGAACGGCGCTGTCCAAGGCGAATCTGACCCGGCACGACATCGCCGCCGTCGGCATCACCAACCAGCGTGAGACGGCCGTGGTCTGGGACCGGGTCACCGGCAAACCGGTGTACAACGCGATTGTCTGGCAGGATACCCGCACCCAGTCGATAGTGGATGAACTGGCCCGAGACGGCGGTGCGGACCGGTTTAAGGCGAAGGTGGGCCTGCCGCTGGCAACGTATTTCTCCGGCACCAAGATCAAATGGATCCTCGACAACGTCGAAGGGGCCCGGGAGAAGGCCGAAAAGGGCGAGCTGATGTTCGGGAACACGGACTCCTGGGTCGTGTGGAACCTGACCGGAGGGGTGGACGGGGGAGCTCACATCACCGACGTGACCAACGCTTCCCGGACCATGTTCATGGACCTGGATACGCTGCAGTGGGACGAGACCATCCTGCAGATCTTCGGGGTTCCCCGGACAATGCTTCCCGAGATCCGGTCCTCTTCAGAGGTTTACGGCACCGTGCACGGCTCGCAGCTGCTGCGCGAGGTTCCGGTGGCGGGCATTCTGGGGGACCAGCAGGCGGCCACCTTCGGACAGGCAGCCTTCGGGGTGGGGGACGCGAAGAACACCTACGGAACCGGCAACTTCCTCATCTTCAACACCGGCGAAGAGAAGATCATGTCGGAGAACGGCCTGCTCACCACCGTGGCCTACAAGATCGGCGATGCCCCGCAGGTCTACGCCCTCGAGGGCTCGATCGCCGTGACCGGTTCACTGGTGCAGTGGCTGCGGGACAACCTGGGCATCATCAAGAGCGCCCCGGAAATTGAGCAGCTCGCCGAAGCGGTGGAGGATAACGGCGGGGTCTACATCGTCCCGGCGTTCTCCGGCCTCTTCGCGCCGCACTGGCGTGCCGACGCCCGCGGAGTCATTGTGGGCCTGACCCGGTTCGTGAATAAGAACCACATTGCCCGGGCCGCACTGGAAGCTACGGCTTTCCAGACCCGGGAAGTGCTCGACGCCGTCAACGCCGACTCCGGTGTGCCGCTCACCGAGCTGCGGGTCGACGGCGGTATGGTCGCCAACGATGCGCTGATGCAGTTCCAGGCCGACATCCTGGGAGTCGACGTCGTCCGGCCCGAGGTTGTGGAGACCACTGCGCTCGGCGCGGCCTACGCCGCCGGGCTCGCCGTCGGCTTCTGGAACGATACCGCTGAGCTGGCCAGGAACTGGAACGAAGGCAAGCGCTGGTCCCCGCAGATGGACCCGGAAGAGCGGGACCGCCAGATGCGGCTGTGGAACAAGGCGGTCACCCGCACATTCGACTGGGTGGACGAAGACGTGCGTTAGCACCGGGCCCGCCGGCAGGTCCGGCTGGACAGGGAATGCCGTTCGCAGCGAAAACGGCATTCCCTGCCGCTGCGGCCTGAACGGCAGGACGCGGCGCACCCCTTTGCGCTGCCGCCGTCGGGCACTGCCTGTTGTAAAGTGGATAAATGACCGTTTTGCTCCTCCTTAGATAGCCGCGTTGATGCACAACGCGGCAGCCCCTTGCATCTGACGAGGGGCTTTTGTGTGTCTGGGAAGAGTTAAGCGCGCAAGCGTAACCGGCGGCATGCCGGAGACCGCGGATCACCAGGATTCATTGAGGACAGAGGCGAAGCATAGTGAGCACGCAGTCACAGACTGACCAGTCGGAAGAGGCCGTATACAGTTTCGCGGCCATGGAGCAGAAGTGGCCGGACGTCTGGGACGATCTTGGTGTCTTCACGCCCGCCGACGACGGAAGCCGTGAACGCCGCTACGTCCTGGACATGTTCCCCTACCCCTCTGGCGACCTGCACATGGGCCACGCCGAGGCATTTGCCATGGGCGACGTAGTTGCCCGGTACTGGCGGCAGCTCGGCTACGACGTGCTGCACCCGATTGGCTGGGACTCCTTCGGCCTGCCCGCTGAAAACGCGGCCATCAAGCACAACGCCCATCCCAGTGAATGGACCTACCGCAACATCGACACCCAGGCGGGGTCCTTCAAGCGCTACGCGATCAGCGTGGACTGGTCCCGCCGGCTGCACACTTCCGATCCCGGCTACTACCGCTGGACGCAGTGGCTCTTCACCCGGTTCTACGAGCGCGGCCTGGCCTACCGGAAGAACTCCCCGGTGAACTGGTGCCCCAAGGACCAGACGGTGCTGGCCAACGAACAGGTCGTCAACGGTGCCTGTGAACGCTGCGGCACCCAGGTCACCAAGAAGTCACTGAACCAGTGGTACTTCAAGATCACCGACTACGCCGACCGGCTCCTCGATGACATGGAACAGCTCAAGGGCCACTGGCCGGAGCGGGTCCTGGCCATGCAGAAGAACTGGATCGGCCGCTCCGAAGGCGCCCACGTCCGCTTCGCGATCGAAGCTGCCGGGAACAAGCCCGAAGAGCAGGTCACCGTCTTCACCACCCGCCCGGACACCCTGTACGGAGCAACCTTCTTCGTCGTCGCGGTTGATGCTCCGCTGGCGCTGGACCTGGTGACCGAAGAACACCGTGAAGCCCTGCTGGAATACCGCGAGCAGGTCAAGGCCCTCTCCGACATCGAACGCCAGGCCACGGACCGCACCAAGACCGGCGTCTTCACCGGCCGCTACGCAATCAACCCGCTGACCGGTGAAAAGCTGCCCGTCTGGGCCGCGGACTACGTGCTGGCCGACTACGGCACCGGCGCCATCATGGCCGTGCCGGCACATGACCAGAGGGACCTTGACTTCGCCAAGGCCTTCAACCTGCCGGTGCGTGCCGTGCTCGACACGGGCGAAGAGGATCCCGCGCTCTCCGGTACCGCCACCACCGGTGAGGGAACCCTGGTGAACTCCGGGGACCTGGACGGACTGCCCAAGTCCGAGGCCATCCCGGCGGCTATCCGCATCCTCGAGGAAAAGGGCACCGGCGAGAAGTTCGTGAACTTCCGCCTGCGTGACTGGCTGCTTTCCCGCCAGCGCTTCTGGGGCACCCCCATCCCGATCATCCACTGCGAAAAGTGCGGCGAAGTTCCGGTCCCTGATGACCAGCTGCCGGTGACCCTGCCGGACAACCTGAAGGGTGAGGCACTGGCCCCGAAGGGTACCTCGCCGCTGGCATCGGTCCAGGAATGGGTCAACGTCCCGTGCCCGTCCTGCGATGGTCCGGCCAAGCGGGACACGGACACCATGGACACGTTCGTGGACTCCTCCTGGTACTTCATGCGCTTCGTTTCCCCGCACTACACCGAAGGTCCCTTCGATCCCGAAGCCGTGCGGAACTGGATGCCCGTCGGCCAGTACGTCGGCGGAGTCGAACACGCCATTCTCCACCTGCTCTACTCCCGGTTCTTCACCAAGGTGGTCAAGGACATGGGCCTGATCGAGGCCGATGAGCCGTTCAGCGCCCTGCTGAACCAGGGCCAGGTGCTCAACGGCGGCAAGGCGATGTCCAAGTCGCTGGGCAACGGTGTGGACCTGGGCCAGCAGCTGGATAAATACGGTGTCGACGCCGTGCGCCTCACCATGATCTTCGCCTCCCCGCCGGAGGACGACGTCGACTGGGCGGATGTTTCGCCGTCGGGCTCCGCGAAGTTCCTGGCGCGCGCCTGGCGCCTGGGCCAGGACATCACCAGCGAGCCCGGTGTGGACTTCGCGACCGGCGACAGGAAGCTGCGCTCGGTCACGCACCGCACCGTGGCGGACGCTGCTGATCTGCTGGATGCCGGCAAGTTCAACGTCGTCATCGCCCGGCTGATGGAACTGGTCAACGCCACCCGCAAGTCCATCGATTCCGGGGCCGGCGCAGCCGACCCGGCCGTCCGTGAAGCTGCCGAAGCCGTAGCCGTGATCCTGAGCCTTTTCGCTCCGTACACGGCCGAGGATCTTTGGAACGCACTCGGTCACCCTGCCTCCGTGGCCAACGCCGGCTGGCCGGCAGTTGACCCGGAACTGCTGGTGCAGGACACGGTAACGGCCGTGGTCCAGGTCAAGGGCAAGGTCCGCGACCGGCTCGAAGTGCCGGCCGACATCACCGAAGACGCGCTGCGCGAACTGGCGCTCTCCTCGGAGCAGATCATCAAGGTCCTCGACGGCGCCGCCATCCGCACGGTAATCGTCAAGGCGCCCAAGCTCGTTAACATCGTGCCGGCCTAGGACTGCGCTCCGTGGACTGGACGGCGCTGCGCGGACGGTGGTTCAAGCCCCGGGCAACCGGGTCTGGAAACGTGCCGCCGCCGCGCGTCGCCGTCGTCACGGATTCGTCCTGTTCGCTGCCCAGCGGCTGGGCCGGATCGGAGCGCATGGCGGCCCTGGTCCGGATAGTTCCCATGCCGGTGATGATCGGGGAGCAGATCTACGGCGAGGGCACCGACAAGATGATCGCTGCCCTGGCCCTGGCACTCGCCCAGGGGCAGGACGTCCGCACCTCACGGCCGGCGCCGGGCCAGTTTGAGGCGGTGTACGCCGAACTCGCTGCTGCCGGTTACGCCGCCGTGGTCTCGGTCCACCTCTCGGGCAAACTATCCGGCACCGTCGACTCGGCGCGGCTGGCGGCCCGGACGGCCCAAATCCCCGTGCAGGTAATAGATACGGCATCCGTTGCCATGGGGCTGGGGTTTGCAGTGGAGGCCGCCGCGGCAGCGGCCGCGGACGGCGCGGAGGCCCGGGACGTAGCTTTCGCCGCCACGTCCTGCGCGGCGGCAGCGAACATCCTCTTCTACGTCCCCAGCCTCGAGCAGCTCCGCCGCGGCGGCCGGATCGGAGCAGCCGCGGGCTGGTTCGGAACCCTGCTGGCGGTCAAGCCGATCCTGGCCATCCGGGACGGTCTGGTGGTTCCGATTGAACGCGTCCGTACCGCGCCGAAAGCTCTGGCACGCCTGGAGGAGCTCTGCCGCGCAGAGCTCGATGCCAGAACCGGACCGGTCCGTGTGGCAGTGCACCATTTCGGCAACGAAGCGGAAGCCGAGCGGCTGGCATCGGCGGTGATCCGTGAACGGCCTGACACCTCGGTCCTGCTGTGCCCGCTGCCCGCTGTCCTGGCGGCCCACGCCGGGCTGGGTGTGCTGGCGGTGGCTGTTTCTCCGGCTGTGATGCCGAACCTGAATGAGTCCGGCCAAGCTCGCCTCGCCGGGGACCCGCAGGCGGACACCGGTGGGGCGGCGCAGGAGGCAGCTCCGCTAGCCGGCTCGATCCCGGGTACGGCTTTGACAGATACCACCGGCTCCACGGGTACCGGTTCGGGCCGGCCCGGCGTTCCCGGAGTCGCGGGGCGCCGGGACCTGGACCCGGAATCGGACATCGACTAACCCTCCCCAACTGCCCAGAGCGGCCTTGCCGCGGGCGCGTGTCCACACCGGCCAGTGCTGACCAGCAGGACAGGCGGCGCAGGCTTACGTTTCAGTGATGGCCGCACACCGCTGGGACACCGAACCTCCGCAGACCCTGCCGTCACGCCTTCTGATCCGGCGCCGCAGGGAACGGCAGGCGGCTGGGCTGCCGGAGCCGACCTCGCCGGCGATGACCCTGCAGGCTGCCGAAGGAATCGTCCCCGGGAACGGCACCGCGGATGGCGGGGAGAACGAGCCAGCGGAGCGCCGAAACAACCGGAGATGGTGGTTCCCGCTGCGTGCTGCTGTGCTGTTTGCCTGCCTGCTGCTGGCTGCAGCCGTTACCATCTCCCTGGTTCAGAATCGTGAACCCCATGAAACCCTCGCCGTGGAACTGGACCCGGACGGTGAGTCTGCGGAGCGGAGCGCGGCCGAAGGGTCCTCCTTCGACCCGGCCTCCCTGGACCGGTCCGGAACGGGCCCGGCCACGGAAGAGCCACCGAACCCTGCGGGTGGAGCACCATCCGGTGAGCGGCCGGGCGGATTGCCGGGGCTGTCTGGATCGGCGGGGCCGGATGCCGCGGCCACCGGCCCGGAAGTGGTGGTCCACGTGGCCGGAGCGGTAGCCGCGCCGGGGATCGTGCGCATCCCAATCGGGGGGAGGGTAGCGGACGCGGTGTCAGCCGCGGGCGGAGCTCTGCCCGAGGCCGACCTCACCATGGTGAATCTTGCTGCACCGATGGACGACGGGAGCATGGTGGTGGTCCCCGCGGTGGGCGGCGCGGGACCAGCGGGAGGTTCCGAAGCGTCAGGGCCGTTCGGGCCAAGTGGACCGAGTGCACCCTCTGGTCCGGGGAACATTGCCGGTCCGGGGTCAGGCTACACAGCTGGCGGAGCCGGGGTAGGGGCGGGCGGGGCAGCGGCGGGTCCGGTCAACCTCAACACGGCTATGGACGCGGAACTCCAGAGCCTTCCCCGGGTGGGGCCGGTCCTCGCGGCGCGGATCGTGGCGTGGCGGACAGACCATGGCAGGTTCACCCGGCCGGAGGACCTGGACGCGGTACCCGGGATCGGGGAGGCCATGCTTGCAGCCCTCCTGCCTCTGGTAACGGTCTAACCCGTGTATCTGCACCGTCGGCGTACCCGGTGAAACGGCAGACCAGCTGGGCCCGCTACACAGCGGCCGCCGTGTCACCACCGGTGGTCCCCGCGGTCACCGAAACGGACCGGACCCGGAGCGGCCGCACCGGACTACCGGTGTCCGGCGCAGGCCGCGCCCGGGAAGCAGCAGCCAAGCTCATTGGCTCAACAGGTGCGCCGCCGCCGCTCAATGAGCTCAGGATGGTCCCCGTAGCGGCCGCGGCCTGGATTGCCGCCGCCGTTGGAATCCGGCTACCCGCAGCAGCCGCCTTCACGGTGGCAGGTGCCGGGACGGCCGCCCTGATGGTTTTGGGCATTGCGGTCTTCTCCCGGCGCGGGGGAGCGGAAGGAGCGGTCCGAGGCGGTGCGGCGGCGTGCCTGGCGCCGCTTGCCGTGGTGGTGCTGGTCGCTGCCGCGGCCGGAGCAGCCGTCCTGCACCGCACCAGCGGCCCGATCCACAATGCACTTGCCGGTCAGGGGGTTATCTCCGGCGAGTTCCGCGCAACAGGCGACGCCCGGGCGGGGACGCCGGATCGGTTTAGGGGCGAGGCGCGTTATCTGGTGTCAGCACGCCTGGTCAGTTTCACGATGGACGGCACCCGGTCGACGGCCCAGACGCCGGTGCTGGTGATTGGAAGCCATGCCTACGCGGACATCCGGCTCGGTGACAGCTTCACCAGCGCAGGCACGCTTTCGGCAGCCGATGCGGGTGATCCGGCAGCTGCGGTACTCCGCGCCGGCCGGGCGCCGGTTGTTGTCCCGACGGCAGGTCTCTATGGAACGGCAACGGATCTTCGGAGAAACTTCGCGGAACGGTCCGAAGGCCTGGGCCGGACCGATGCTGCGGCTCTGCTGCCCGGCATGGTGCTGGGGGACCGGGAACCACTAACCGATGACCTTGCGGCCGCGATGAAGGCCACCGGGCTGACGCACCTCACCGCCGTCTCCGGAGCAAACTGCAGTTATCTGCTGGCCTTTGTGTTCCTGGCCGCCCGGGCGGTGAGACTGCCGAGGCTCTGGGCGGCGGCAGCCGGACTCACGGTTCTGGCTGCTTTTGTGGTGGTAGTGCGTCCTGACCCCAGCGTCCTGCGCGCTGCTGTTATGGGATCACTCGGAACAGTTGCCGTGCTGTCCGGACGGGGCAAGGTGCCGGCCTCGCTGCTCTGCTTCTGCATCACGGTTCTCCTGGTCATTGATCCGTGGCTCAGCGGCAGCTACGCCTTTATTCTCTCGGTGTGCGCCACTGCCGGGCTTATCGTCCTGGGGCCGAGGTTCGCGGCTGCCCTCGAGCGGGTGCTGCCCACGCCGCTGGCGGTTCTCACGGCCGTGCCGCTGGCCGCACAGGTTACCTGCGCGCCTGTCCTCATCCTGCTGCAGCCCGACGTGCCGGTGTACTCGGTGCCTGCCAATATTGCAGCTGCACCGGCGGTCCCCATGATTACCATCGTGGGCATGGCGGCGGTCATCCTTGCCTCTGTATTCCCGGCGCTGGCCCTCCTGCCGCTGTGGGTTGCCGGGGCGGGTGCAGGGTGGGTGGCGGCGGTGGCCCGGTTCTTTGCCGAAGCCCCCGGTGCCCTGCTGCCATGGCTGCCCGGAGCTACGGGGGCAGCACTGATGGCAGCGGCCAGTGCAGCCCTGGTGGTCAGCATTCTGCTGCTCGGCACGAGAAAGGCGGAAGAACTCTTGGCGGAACCGGAACAGGAGCTGGAGCCGTGCACTGCGGGCAGGAACGGGAGGGGGAACCGGAGCACGAGCGGGCGAAGCAGCGGGACCGCGGGCAGAGGCTGGAGGGGGAACCGGAACAGGAGCTGGAGCAGGCGGTGGCTGGCTGCCGGCGCTGCCGTGCTTCTGACAGGGGCAGCGTTGGTTTGGTGGCGCCCCGGTGTACGGGCGCCTGCGGCCGGAGACTGGGCTGCGGCCGCCTGCGACGTGGGTCAAGGCGACGCAATGGTCATCAGGACCGGACCCGCCGCGGCCATCGTCATCGACGCCGGGCCCGAACCCAAGGCCCTGGACAGTTGTCTTGATGCCCTTCGGATCAACACCGTGGACCTCCTCGTTATCAGTCACGTCCACGCCGATCATTACGCCGGCGCTGAAGCAACGGGCGATGGCCGGCAGGTGCACGGCCTGGCCTTTTCCTCTGCGGAACCAGACCTGCCGCGGGAGATCGATGGCCTGGCGGCGGGCCTGGGACTGGTGCCGCAGCGGCTTTCCCGTGGAATGCACGGTGAACGCGGAGAGGTGCAGTGGCAGGTCCTTTGGCCGCCCGCCGGCGGAACACCGGCTGGTCCCGGCACCGGAACCGGAACAGAATCCGGTGCTGGAACCAACGGGGAAACGAACGGGGAAGCGAACGAGAATGATGCCAGTGCTGTGTTGCTGCTTCAAGCCGCCGGCCTGAGCTTTCTCTTTACGGGCGACATCGAAGAGGATGCTGCGGTCCGCCTGCTTCAATCCACCCCTGGGCTGCGCGAAACCCGGATCGACGTCCTGAAAGTGGCCCATCATGGGGCACGCAACGGCGGCGCGGAGCTGCCGGCTGCCGTCCGGCCAAAACTCGCCGTCATTTCAGTGGGAGCGGAAAACACCTATGGGCATCCGTCCCGGGACACTCTGGAAACCCTGGAAGCCGCCGGAGCGCAGGTTGCCCGCACCGACCTGCTGGGCACCTTCACCCTGCGGACTGACGGCAAGCGCTTGATCGTTGAACGGCTGCGGGGCGGGTAGGGGGGAGGCCGGAGATGACAGCCGCCGGAACCGCCCGGGGATTCCCGCCGCTGTGCAGGCAGCAGCATGGGCTCTGCAGTCACGGGACTGGCTGGGCAGCCGGGCTCAGGACATCCGCCGCCACCGAAGCGTAGCAACCGCAACGCCGGCCAGAGCCAGCGCCCCGCCGAACAGGGCAGCGGCGGGCGGCACCTCACCCAGCAGCAGCCAGGACAGCAGTACCACCACGGCAGGCACGGCGTAGGTGGAGGCAGCAGTCCGCCCGGCACTGGACCGGGACAGAACATAGCCCCACGTTGTGAAGGCAACCGCCGTCGGAAATATACCGAGGTACACAACAGCCAGGGTCGAGGAGAGCGGAGCGGTGCCCAGTGCCTGCAGCAGCGCCGGGGCGAACGGGAGGCAGGCGATCGTTCCGGCAAGGCAGCCGATCCAGGTCATGGTGGGAGCATCCACCTGCCGCAGGAGGCTTTTCTGCAGCGTGGCAGCACTTGCGTAGAGAACAGCTGCCACCAGTCCCAGGCCCACACCAACGGCATCGAACTTCCCCGTGGACGTGGATACGGCGATAAAAAGTACGCCAATGAGAGCAATAAACATCCCGGTAATCAACCGCCGTGGAAAGCCTTCGCCAAGAAACAACCCAGCAAGGACAGCAACGATCATGGGCGCCAGATTGACCAGCAGAGCGGCGGTTCCGGCATCAATATGCTGCTCGGCAGCATTCAAGGCAACGTTGTAGACCCCAAACCAGGCCACACCCCAAACGATGATGAGCACAAGGAGCCGGCCGCGCGGAAAACCCGCGGCGGCAGCCGCTGCCTGCGGGCCCGCACGCCTGCGGCCCAGCGCCCGGGTGACGGGCAGCATGAGCGCAAGGGTCAGGGTTCCCACGGCGATCCGGCCCAGGGTGAGGGCGCCGGGGGAATAGTCGGCGGCGGCCGCCCGGATGCCGACGAAGGCCGAAGCCCAGAGAACAACGGTCACGGCGATGGCTGCCCACACCAGCTTCCCGCTTCCGGACTTTTCCTTGGGGACGGCGGACGGCGGCGCTGATCTCATGCATGAATCATCGCTGGTCACGGGGCAAAGCACCAACAGGTGTTCCGCCCGGTCCTCTTCAGCGCCCCGCGCCCCGGCCCCCGGTGTGGCTGAAACGACCGCCGGGGGAGTTGGCCGCAGGCGCGGCGCGTGGCAATGTTGGGAGTGATTCGTCCCAAACCAGCCCAGGAGCAGCGCACCCGTGAATCCGGCCGTACCTAAGAAGTCTTCCGCGAAGCCGGCGGCCGGAACAATCTCCTGGCGGGAGGTGGAGCCGGCGCCCGTAGTCCTGCTCACCGGGCCAGAGGAATACCTGGCGGGACGGGCCATGGAGAGCATCCGCAGGCAGAGCCGCAGCGCAGCGCCGGACACCGAAGTCGTCCGGATCGACGCCGCCGCCTACACGGCAGGTGAACTGACACTCATCGCCAGTCCCTCCCTTTTTGGTGAAGCCAAGCTTATCGAGGCCGCCAACCTGGCCCACATGAGCGAGGACTTCCTCGTAGACACCCTCGCCTACCTCCGGGACCCTGCACCCGACACCGTGCTGGTCCTGCACCATTCGGGCGGTAACCGTGGAAAGAAACTCCTGGACGCTGTGAAGGCCGCGAAGGCGCCGGTGGTGGACTGCCAGCCGTTCAAAAAGGACTCCGACAAGATCGACTTCGTGACGCAGGAGTTCCGGTCCGCGAAACGACGGATTGACAGCGGCGCCGTGCGGGCGCTCGTCAGTGCCATTGGCTCCAGCCTGTCCGAGCTTGCCGCTGCCTGCCAGCAGCTGATGAACGACGCCGGCGGGGCAATCACTGAGGAAGTTGTTGAGAAGTACTACGGCGGCCGCGTGGAAGCAACCGCGTTCAAAGTAGCCGATGCAGCGCTGGCAGGCCGGGCCGGCGCGGCCCTGTCCATGCTGCGCCATGCTCTGGCTACCGGTGTAGATCCGGTTCCGCTCGTCGCTGCCCTGGCCATGAAGGTCCGTGCTGTGGCACGGGTCGCTGATCTCAGGGGATCATCCGCCTCGCTGGCCAAGGATCTGGGCATGGCTCCCTGGCAGGTTGACCAGGCCCGGCGCGACGCCCAGCGTTTCTCCTCTGAGTCCCTGATCAAAGCTGTGCAGGTCCTCGCTGAAGCCGACGCCCAGGTCAAGGGTGCCGGTCGGGACCCGGTCTACGCCGTCGAGCGGGCCGTTACCGTGATCGCCCTGGCAGCTTCCGGCCGCTGACCGGCACGGGAACACAACGAAAGAAGAAGTCAGAAGCCATGGCCAGGAAAGACCTCCCTGCCCCGCGGATCAGCAGCATCTGCCTGCCGGACCTGTTCCCGGGAAATCCGGAGTTCCTGCGCGCGCACGGGCAGTACGACGGCGAGAGCTACGCGGATGCCGACCTCGCCGGCCGGCTTCTGGACGGTATCTCCTTCAGCGAATGTGAGCTGATCGGAACGCAGGCCCACGGGACCAGCCTCCGTAATGCCCGGTTGCTGGATACCAGGGTGGAGCGGCTCAACGCTCCGGTCCTCACCGCACCGGGCCTGGTCCTGCGTGATGTCTCGATCGAAGCGTCACGGATCGGGTCTGCTGAGGCCTTTTCCGCGGAATGGAATGCCGTCAGTATTACCGGCAGCAAACTGGACTTCCTGAACCTGCGGGGAGCGGTGCTGAGGGACGTGTCCTTCAGCGACTGCGTCATCGGGGAGCTGGACCTCGGCGGCGCCAAGCTCACCCGGGCGTCCTTTACCAACACCCGGATCGACTCCCTGCAGCTGGACGGCGCCACCCTCGAACACGTGGACCTGCGCGGAGCCTCTCTCAGCGGAATTTCCGGAATCGGATCGCTCCGCGGAGCCACGCTGAGCTCCCTGCAGCTGGCTGAGTTCGCCAGCACACTGGCAGAGCATCTCGGGATCAGCATCCGGGACTAAAGAATCCAGCACCGGTTGGGGCAGCGAACCGGCGGGGGCCTACCCAGCGTCCTTGGCGGAAAGAACCTGGATCTGCACACTGGCTGAGCCATCAGTCCGCGTGAAGGTGACGGTCCAGCAACCTGGTGCGTCGAAGACCACACCGGAACCGTACTCATCTCCGGGCCTGTCATAGTTGCTGTCATAGTGGAGCCGGGGTCCCCAATCCAGGGCGTCGGCCTCCGCCAACGGCCCGGCCACTGTCATCACCGGATCCCCTTCACCGGTGACCCGCCAGATAATCTTCTTCGTCTCCCCAGAAGCCGAAAATGGGTCCGGGTCCTGCAGTTCTCCGAACAGGGTAAGCCCCTCAGAGGAGGTGCCGACCACTTCGACTCGGCCGGAGAAGGTCAGAATCTCGGAGGGCGCCGTACACGTCTTCGAGAGCACAGCGCCCGTTGGATGGGGAGGGTTCCCTCCGTCGGGCGTGCAAGCAGACAGCGAAAGGGCCGCGAGGAGTATTGCTGCCGCAGCCCCTGCTTTCGGCAAGCAGACAGGACAATGCCGTTGCAGTGACGCGGACTCCATCGTCAGACCGGGCATGCATGCATCGTGCCACACCGCGAGGAAGCCCGCACCTGGACAGCCGGGGCCGGGAACAGGCCCGTTCAGCGGCGAGGAGTCCGAGCAGCTCAAGTTCCTCCGCACGGGTGAGGCCGGATGCACGCGGCCGGTCGAGTCCGCGCTGCCGTTCATCCGCCAGGACCCGGTCAAGAGTTTGGTCAAGTTCCGATACATGCCCGCCCGCAGCATGGAAGGCAGCGTTGCTCCGCTGCGCAAACCCGGCGTCGACTGCGGGAAGCCACAGGGGCATTGATCGAGGTCCAGCCCAGTAGCGGACATCCTTTTCCAGCAGCCAGTTCTCCGGGGCGCTGACCATCTCGCCGCGGAACCCTGCGGTTTCCGCGGCGAGTGTTAGTACTTCCCGGAGCGGATGAATGTCACCGGCGGCGTTGAACACCCCGGTCAGGCCCTCGACTGACGCAGCTGCCAGCCAGGACGCCAGATCCGCGGCCTCCAGGACCTGTACATAGCGCCCGTCCTGTTCCGGAACCAGAACCGGTCCGTTCCCGGCCAGGGCAAAACGTGCCGGCCAGTAGCCGAACCTGTCGCTCACGTCTCCCGGGCCGGCCAGCAGTCCCGGCCGGACAATCAGCAGGCGATCCCCCAAGGAATCGGAGCTCATGCGTTCGGCAGCAGCTTTGGCCCCTGCGTAATCCTCCGCACCCACCGGCTCGACCAGGGCTGCAGATTCATCCGCCCCTGGTGTTGAATTCCCGGCGTACACAGAGACGGACGAGATGAGCGTCCAATGCTCTGCAGCCGCCCCAAGAGCCGCCAAAGCTCCGGAGACCAGAGTGGCTTCATAGCCCAGTTCAATGACTTCGTCCCAGGACCGGCCCGCAACGGCGGAATAGGCCCCGGGCAGCAACCGGTCGCTTTCGATGAAGGACGCTCCCGCGGGCGGCGGGCCCGAGTCGCCGCGCGCCAGGCAGGTCACGGCATCACCGCGTTCCATGAACCGCTGTGCGAGTTCACGACCCAGCCAGGCGTTGCCACCAAGGATCAGTACTCTGCGCATGGTGCCAGTAAAACATCCCGGCCGCGCTGCGCGAAGGACGCTGCGGAAGCCCGCGGACCGGCCGCAGATGCGGGACGAGGGTTAAAAACGGCATGGCCGGTCCCGAAGGACCGGCCATGCCGGGTAAGACTAAAGCCGCAACGCCTAGAGTGCGTTGACCTTCTTGGAGATGGCCGACTTGCGGTTGGCAGCGTTGTTCTTGTGGATAACGCCCTTGCTGACAGCCTTGTCCAGCTTGCGGGTCGCAGCCTGCAGAGCTGCCTGAGCGGCATCCTTGTCAGCTGAGGTGACAGCGGTATCCACGTTGCGGATAAGCGTCTTCAGCTCGGACTTCACCGAGTTGTTGCGCTGGCGCGCCTTCTCGTTGGTGAGGATGCGCTTCTTCTGGGACTTAATATTGGCCACTTATAAACTCTCTTTGTATTGCGGACTTGGTCGGTGAGGGAATTTCAGACCAGACATTGACTGAGCGGCGTGGGGATACCGTAATGGCGCCCGGCCTGAAGTGCCCGTCGACCTGCGCGGACACACAGCAATAAATGTTAGCAGAACTTTGGCCCGGATGCGTGATCCGGCGGGGCGCGGAAGAGCCGCGGCCGGAAGTCTCTATCCGGAACGGACGGCGAGCCGTGCGGCAACTTTCTCAAAAAGCGTCCGGCTGATGACGGCGCCCTCCCGCCGCACCGCCGCCGGGTCAAGCTGCAGGATCCGGTCCAGTTTCACTTCGCTGGGCCGCCCCTGGCTGTCCCAGGCACCCGTGCCGATATCCAGATAGTCGGGATCGGCGTCGAACGCATTGTTACGGTCCCGGGAAGTGAGCATCAGGCCCAGCAGGTTTCCTCCGGAACGGCCAATCAAGAGGACCGGACGGTCCTTCCCCTGGGTCGGATCGTCCTCATACGGCACCCAGGCTCACACCACTTCACCCGGGTCGGGGGCGCCGTCGGGCTGCGGAGCGTAGACCGGAACAACCGTGCCCCGGTAGTCACCGGCGTAGTTCCGGCTTCCCCCGGACGCTCCGGATCCCGGCCGTGCAGCCGGGGGAGTGGCCCGGGAACGGGTGCGGGCAGGACGGGGCGGCTGGGCCGGTCCCTGGGAGAGCGACCGTGCTGCGCGCAGTGCGGTCCGGGCCAGTGCGATCAGGTTCCGGGAAGAAAACGCCATACCTGCATCCTACGGGCAGCCCGGCGCCGGCCCGGGGCGCCGGAGTTCGGGTCCGGCGGCGGAAACGTGGGAGACTGTTAATTTAGAAAACCCATCCGCTTTACCAACCCTGCGCGGAGGTCCAGGCCCGCCCGAACAGTCAGCACGAGAGTGCCGGCAGACGGCCCGGAAACGGACAAGACGCAAACAGCAAAGGAACCGCCACAGTGTCACCTATGGCCCGCTTTTCACCGGTGCCTGCCGCGACGGATCCGGCGATCATCAGAAACTTCTGCATCATCGCCCACATCGACCACGGCAAGTCCACCCTGGCCGACCGCATGCTCCAGTCCACCGGCGTCGTTGAGCACCGGAACATGAAGGCCCAGTATCTGGACCGGATGGACATCGAGCGTGAGCGCGGAATCACCATCAAGTCCCAGGCAGTGCGGATGCCGTGGGAGCTCGACGGCGCGTCCTACGCCCTGAACATGATCGACACCCCGGGTCACGTGGACTTCACCTACGAGGTTTCCCGGTCACTGGCGGCCTGCGAAGGCGCAGTGCTGCTGGTTGACGCCGCGCAGGGCATCGAGGCCCAGACGCTGGCGAACCTGTACCTGGCGATGGAGAACGACCTCACCATCATCCCCGTGCTCAACAAGATCGACCTCCCGGCAGCGCAGCCGGAGAAGTATGCCGAGGAACTGGCGAACCTGATCGGCGGTGACCCGGCAGACGTTCTGAAGGTCTCCGGGAAAACCGGTGTTGGCGTCGAGGATCTGCTGGACAAGATTGTCCGGGACATTCCCGCACCGGTGGGTGATCCCGACGCTCCGGCCCGTGCCATGATCTTTGACTCTGTCTACGACACCTACCGCGGTGTCGTCACCTACGTCCGTGTGGTGGACGGCAAGCTCTCGCCGCGTGAACGCATTCAGATGATGTCTACCCGTGCCAGCCACGAACTGCTGGAAATCGGTGTCAGTTCGCCCGAACCCACACCTTCCAAGGGACTGGGAGTCGGTGAGGTGGGATACCTCATCACCGGTGTGAAGGACGTCCGGCTCTCCAAGGTTGGTGACACTGTCACCAACCTGGCCAAACCGGCTGCCGAGTCGCTGCCCGGATACGCCGACGCCAAACCGATGGTTTTCTCCGGGCTGTATCCCATCGACGGTGCTGACTACCCGGTGCTGCGCGATGCGCTGGAGAAGCTGATGCTCAACGATGCCGCGCTCGTGTACGAACCCGAGACCTCCGCGGCGCTGGGCTTCGGTTTCCGGGTTGGCTTCCTGGGCCTGCTGCACCTTGAGATCACCCGCGAACGGCTCGAGCGCGAGTACAACCTGGACCTGATCTCCACTGCTCCCAACGTGGAATACGAGGTGACGCTGGAGGACAAAAAGGTTGTTACGGTGACCAACCCCAGCGAATACCCCACCGGGAAGATCGCCGAAGTCCGCGAGCCGATGGTCGCCGCCACCATCCTGGCCCCGAGCGAATTCGTCGGAGCCATCATGGAGCTGTGCCAGACCCGCCGCGGCGTTCTTGGCGGCATGGACTATCTCTCCGAGGACCGGGTGGAAATCCGGTACCGCCTGCCGCTGGCCGAGATCGTCTTCGACTTCTTCGATGTGCTCAAGTCCAAGACCCGCGGCTACGCCTCGCTGGACTGGAAGGCCGACGGCGAGCAGGTGGCCGACCTGGTCAAGGTGGACATCCTGCTTCAAGGCGAACAGGTGGATGCTTTCAGCTCCATTACCCACAAGGACAAGGCATACGCCTACGGCGTCATGATGACCGGAAAGCTGCGGGAACTGATCCCGAGGCAGCAGTTCGAGGTGCCCATCCAGGCCGCCATCGGATCCCGCATCATCGCCCGCGAATCCATCCGCGCCATCCGCAAGGACGTGCTTGCCAAGTGCTACGGCGGCGACATCAGCCGTAAGCGCAAGCTGCTGGAAAAGCAGAAGGAAGGCAAGAAGCGCATGAAGATGGTTGGCCGCGTGGAAGTACCGCAGGAGGCCTTTGTGGCCGCCCTGTCATCCGACGAGTCCAAGGACAAAGCCAAGAAGTGACACCCAGCGCGCTTCCGCTCGGGGATCCCGCCCCCAGGGACGGAATCCTTCCGGCCGACGCAGCCGCCGCGGCAGCAGAACGGAAATTCGGGCTCTACGTCCACATTCCGTTCTGCGCCGTACGCTGCGGCTATTGCGATTTCAACACCTACACCGCCACCGAGCTGGGCGGCGGTGCCTCGCAGGTGGAGTACGCGGCCACGGCGCAGCAGGAAGTGCGGTTCGCTGCCGGCGCACTGGACGCCTCCGGCGTGCCGCGCCGTCCCATCGAGACGGTGTTCTTCGGCGGCGGAACACCCACCCTGCTGCCTGCGGAGGACCTCGCCGCGATCCTGGGCACCGCCGTCGAACAGTGGGGACTTGCCCCGGGCGCCGAGGTAACCACCGAAGCCAACCCCGATTCCGTGACCCCGGAGTCCCTGCAGCTGCTCGCTGACGCCGGGTTCACCCGGGTGTCCTTCGGCATGCAGTCGGCCGTTCCGCACGTGCTGGCCGTTCTGGACCGCACACACACGCCCTCCCGCGTCCCACAGGCCGTGAAATGGGCGCGAGACGCCGGCCTGAAAGTGAGCGTGGACCTGATCTACGGCACGCCGGGGGAGTCCCTGGCGGACTGGAAGTACTCGGTCGAGGAAGCGCTCAGTTATGAACCCGACCATATCTCCGCCTACGCGCTGATCATCGAAGACGGCACTAAGCTGGCGGCACGCATCCGCCGCGGGGAAGTGCCACCGATCGATGACGACGACCACGCGGACAAGTACCTGCTGGCCGAGGAACTCTTCACGGCGGCCGGCCTCAGCTGGTACGAAGTCAGCAACTGGGCACGCACACCCGCCGACGAATGCCGGCACAACATGGCCTACTGGCGCAGCGATGACTGGTGGGGCATCGGCCCGGGCGCGCACTCCCACGTCGGCGGTATCCGCTGGTGGAACGCCAAGCATCCCACGGCGTACGCCGGGCGGATCGCTGCCGGTGAGTCACCCGCCGTCGGCCGCGAAACCTTGGACGCGGACACGCGCTACCTTGAGGACGTCATGCTCCGCACCCGGCTCGCCGAAGGCCTGCCGCGGGAAGCGCTGCGCCCTGAGGGCCGCCTGGCCATCGCCGGCCTGATCGCCGATGGACTGGTGGAGCCGCAGGCTGCCTTCGCGGGCACCGTGGTCCTCACCCTGCAGGGCAGGCTCCTGGCCGACGCCGTGGTGCGGCGGCTGCTGCCCTAACCCCGGAAGATAAACCCGAAACCCGCTCTTGTCCGCACTTAAACAGGTGAAGCCCGCCGTCCACGACGGCGGGCTTCACTCGTTATATGAGCTGAATCAGCGGATCCGGCGCAGGTTGAACCGGTAGCGGTACGGACGGCCGCGGTTGCATTCGATCCCGGCAATCACTGACGCCACGGCGACGGTGATCCAGAGCAGTGCATTGATGATGGCGAAGAAACCGCCGATCACCGGGATGAAGGAAAGCAGCCAGGCCAGCAGGGCCAGCAGGGTCGGAGGCAGCGTGAAATTCAGCGCCTCCTTCGATTCCTGGGCGGTGAACGGCCCGCGGTCCTTGAACACCAGGTAGATGATCAGGGACGGTACAAAGCCCAGGATGCCGCCGAAGTGGGCCATGGTGGCCCACTGCCGGTCCTCGGAGGCGGTCAGCGGCAGGGCATTGGCGGGGGCACCCTGATAGTCCGGGCGCGCGGGTGAACCATGGTCCTCCGGCTGCGGCGGATGGTTCTGGCGTGTGTTGGACACGGTTGCATTCCTTAAACTCTCAGATGACGCTGGGTCTGCACCCACGGGTACCTGTTGTTCCATCTAGGGTACTGGGTCCGGACGCGTGGACTGGAACCGGCGGACCGCGTGGCGGAACCGGGCCGGTGCGGTCTGGGTCCGGCGGCGGACGGCGTTCAGGGAAGGGTGAGGAAGTCGATGACTTCCTCCACGCGCCCCAGCAGAGTGGGTTCCAGGTCCGCATAGGTACGCACAGACCCGAGGAGTTTCTTCCATCCCAGAGCGACGTCGGTGTGGTCACGGTGCGGCCAGCCGAGACCTTTGAGGATGCCGGTTTTCCAGTCTTCGTGCCGCGGCACAACGGGCCAGGACTGGCGGCCAATCACCTGCGGCTTGATTGCCTGCCAGACGTCGACATAGGGATGCCCCACAATCAGGACGTTCCCGGCGGCACCCGGCACGGCCATCGCTTCGGCCGCGATCCTCGACTCCTTGGAGCCGGCCACCAGATGGTCAACCAGAATCCCCAGCCGGCGTCCGGGCCCAGGGGCGAAGTCCCGGATCGCTGAGGCGAGGTCGTCCACCCCATGGAGGGGCTCGACGACGATTCCCTCGACCCGCAGGTCGTCGCCCCAGACCTTTTCCACCAGTTCGGCGTCGTGCTTGCCTTCCACCCAGATCCGGCTTGCCCTTGCGGTGCGGGCACGCTGATTGGGGACGGCGACAGAGCCCGAGGCGGTCCGCCGCACTGCAGGAGCTGAGGCCTTGACGGCGGGGATGACCTCCACCGGTTCACCTTCCAGCAGGAAACCGAAGCCCAGTTCAAAGGAACGCGTCCGGCCGCGGCCGTCCTCCAGGACCATGAGATGCAGCCCGCCGGACTTCTCCGTACGGATCACGGCACCCACCCAGCCGGTCTGCACGTCTTCGAGCACCAGGCCCTTTTCGGCGCCGACCTGCCGCAGCGCCTTGCGCGTGGGAGCCGTAATATCCTGCGGCCCCCACTGGTAATTCGACACGGAATCTTCCTCATTCCTTCATGATGCGCAGCGCAGGCGCTGCTGCGGGCACGCGGAGTTCAATGCTAACAACGCAAGCCGATCGTATTAGACTTAGCACTTAAGGACACTGAGTGCTAAAGCGTGATAACAGGCGCCAACTGCTCTTAGGGGCACTGAGTAACGTCAGTGACTAACGACCACGCCCGCAGGAAGCTGCCAGAGACAACGAGGGAGGGAAACCAATGAGTGAACCACGCCGGCTCGAGGTGCTCCGGGCCATCGTTGAAGACTATGTCCACTCCCGTGAACCCGTTGGCTCAAAGGCCCTGGTGGAGCGGCATCAGCTGGGCGTCTCCTCAGCGACCATCCGCAACGACATGGCGGTCCTGGAAGAAGAAGGACTGATCGTTGCCCCGCATACCTCGGCGGGCCGGATCCCCACGGACAAGGGGTACCGGCTCTTCGTGGACCAGCTTTCGGACCTGAAGCCGCTGTCCGCAGCCGAGCGCCGGGCGATTCAAACCCTGCTCGAGGGTGCAGACGACATCGACGACGTGCTTGACCGCACCGTGCGGCTGCTGGCCCAGCTCACCAACCAGGTGGCCGTGGTCCAGTATCCGCATCTGGGCAATGCCAAGGTGCGGCACATCGAGTTTGTGCTGCTGGCCCCGTCCCAGGTGCTCGTGGTCCTGATTTCCACCACCGGCCGCGTGGAGCAGCGGGTGACCACCATCCCCGCCGCCATCAGCGAACCGTCGCTGCATGAACTGCGTCAGCATTTCCTCCAGGCGCTGGCCGGAACCACGCTCACGCGGATTACGAGCCACCTGACGGATGCCCTGGCTACCGTGCCCGTCCAGCTGCGCGGGATCGCCGGAGCGCTTGGCCGCTGCCTGGAGCAGCTGGCGGGCATCAACCGGGAAGACCGGATGGTGATGGCGGGTACCGCGAACCTTGCCCGGTCAACCGGCGACTTCCCGCTGACCATCGGGCCCATCCTCGAAGCACTCGAAGAGCAGGTTGTGATGCTGCGGCTGCTCTCGGAGATGGAACAGGATGCCAAGGGCGTCTCGGTCCGCATTGGATCGGAAAATACCTACGGCTCACTTTCAGAAGCATCCGTGGTTGCCACTGGGTATGGCCGGGACGCGTCCGCTATGGTAGGAGTCCTCGGTCCCACCCGTATGGACTATCCCAACACCATGGCTGCGGTCCGCGCCGTCGCCCGCTATCTTTCCCGGGTCCTGAACAGCTGAGCATCTCAAGACCAGATATAGAAGTGGCAGCTGCCGCGGCACTGCCGGTAAGACAAGTTACCCCCGAGGCGGGGCACGCAATACAGGAAGCGATGTGCACGAGTGAGTGATCACTACCAGGTACTCGGCGTGAGCCGGGATGCCACCGGCGAGGAAATCAAGAAGGCTTACCGCAAGCTTGCCCGCAAGCTGCATCCCGACGTCAACACCGCGCCCGGTGCGGCCGATGAGTTCAAGGCCGTGACGCACGCCTACGAAGTCCTGTCCGATCCGCAGAAGCGGCGCGTCTACGACACCACCGGCAACGAGAACGGCACCGACAACGGTTTCGGTGGCGGGTTCAGCGGCCAGGGCTTCGGATTCCAGGACATCTTCGATACGTTCTTCGGCGGCGCCGGGGGCGGCCGGGGACCCGCGTCACGGACCCGGCGCGGTCAGGACGCGCTCATCAACGTGCGGATCGACCTCAAGGATGCCGTCTTCGGCACCAACAAGAAGATCGACGTCGAAACCGCCGTCGTCTGCCCCACCTGCGAGGGATCCTGCTGCCAGCCCGGCACCTCCCCGCGCACCTGCGACATCTGCCACGGCAGCGGCCAGGTCCAGCGGGCCGTGCGTTCCATCCTCGGCCAGGTTATGACCACCGCTCCCTGCGGCTCCTGCCAGGGCTTCGGCACCGTCATCCCCGATCCCTGCCACGAATGCGGCGGCGAAGGCCGGATCCGCAGCCGCCGGACACTGACCATCAAGGTTCCCGCCGGAGTGGCTACGGGTACCCGCATCCAGCTCAGCGGCCAGGGCGAGGCCGGCACGGCCGGCGGCCCCCAGGGCGATTTGTACGTGGAGATCCGCGTCAACGCCGATCCCGTGTTCGTCCGCGACGGGGACGATCTGCACGCCACGCTGACGGTCCCGATGACGGCTGCCGCTCTGGGCACCGTCATCACCATGGACACGTTCGACGGCGCCCGGGAGATCAGCATCAAGCCCGGCACCCAGTCCGGGGAGATCACCACGCTCAAGGGCCTGGGCGTCACCCATCTGCGCGGGTACGGCCGGGGGGACCTGCTGGTGCACATCCAGGTCGAAACACCGCAGAAGCTCGACGCTGAGCAGGAGGAGCTGCTGCGTCAGCTCGCAGGTCTGCGCGGTGAAGAATTCGCCGAAGGGCGGGTCGGCAGCGGCAGCAGCACCGGTGTTTTCGCCAAGCTCCGTGACCGGCTGGGCAACCACTAACCCACCCACTAACCCGCGGCGGCAACCCGCGAACGAACAAACGGTGACAAACCATGACAAACCCGATCTTTTTCGGTGATCCGGAACAGGTCGCAGCGGCCGTCCCGGGCGGCGTTTTTTCGCTGACCGGACCGGAGGCCAGGCATGCGGTATCGGTCAAGCGCCTGGCCCCGGGGGAGGACGTTGATATTGTCGACGGCGCCGGCCTCCGGATCCGCGGGACAGTCCGTTCCGCGGACCCGGGCCTGCTTGAGGTCGATGTCCGGGACATTGAAACGGAACCGGAGACTGGACAGGAGCTGATCCTGGTCCAGGCGCTGGCCAAGGGCGACCGGGACGAGCAGGCAATCGAAGCCGCCACCGAGCTCGGTGTGGATACCGTGATTCCCTGGCAGTCCGAGCGGAGCATTGTCCGCTGGCGTGCAGAGAAGGCAGCTAAGGGCCGGGCGAAGTGGCAGGCCGTGGTGACCTCCGCGGCAAAACAGTCACGGCGGTCCCGGCTGCCGAAAGTCCTGGACGTCGCCGACAGCAAATCCCTGCCCGCGGTACTGGCCCGGGTGGACCTGGTGCTCGTCCTTCACGAAGAAGCCGACGCACCGTTTGCGCAGGCGGTTGACGCCGTCCGCCGGGAGCAGGCCGGGAGTTCCGAAAACGGCTCCGGAGACAGTTACAGAGACAGTTCCGGGGACAGCGAACAGCGGATTTCCATCGCTGTGATTGTTGGCCCTGAAGGCGGCATCAGCCCGGCCGAGCTCGACGCGCTGCGTGCGGCCGGTGCCACAGCGGTCCGCCTTGGGCCGCACGTGCTGCGGTCCTCAAGCGCCGGGCCGGCGGCCCTGGTTCTGCTCAATCACCTGCTGGGCCGCTGGTCCTGATCCTGTGCCGGACTGCGCCGGTCAGTAAGCCGGTCAGTAAACGGTAATCCGCTTCGAATCCTCGTTTGCGCCCTCACCGTGGAAGACCCGCAGATTGTATTCGCCGGGCTCCAGCTTGACCGGCACATCAAACAACGCTGTCTCGCCCGCGGAGGCGTCAAGGCGGATGGTACCCGAGGCAACCGGGGTGGTTTCCGGGCGTCCGTTGGTGATCGGCTCCACGCTCCAGGCAAGCTGCTCATCGCGGACAACGGCAGAGCCGGAGACAGTCAGCGACTCCTCGGCAGCCTCGCCCTCCTGCGGGGTGATAATCCAGATAGGTGCAGGCAGGGAAGCATCACGCACCAGCGGCTGTTCCAGGCTCTCATGCCCGAACGCCTGGTAGCCGGCCTTGCCGTCCACCAGCACCACAACGGTTGAACTCACCCCGGCCGTAGTCAGCCCCGCATTGGCGGCGGCAGCGGTGGCCGTGTAGACCAGCTGCTGGACGGCGCGGTGCGCCATGCCGGCGTCCAGGGACGCTTTGAATGCGTCGGACGTAATGTCCACCGTAATGACGTTCTTGCTGGAGATCGAAGCGGTAACGTTCGACGCCGGGTGCCAGGGGGTGAAATAGTCCCCATCCCGCGGGGTTTCACTGGTCATGGCCCTGACGGCTTCGCCGATCGGGTCTCCCAGATTGTCTGAGGGCAGGAATTCGCGGTACAGCTGCACGTCCGCGTCGTTGAGCCCAAGCCAGTACACCGGCATCACCACCTTGGATGCTGTGGCTTCCGCCGGAGCGGAAACAGCCATGGGGCGTCCCTCGGAACTGGCGCTGCCACTGAAGGAATTCGGCATGCTGGTGGTGGGCATCTCGGCAACTACGCCGCAGCTGCCCAGTATCAGGGGAGCGGCTGCTGCCAGCAGGATCAGGCGCATGCGGCGGCCGGGGCCGAAATTACGGTGCGGTGAGATGAACGGTCCCTGCCTTCCTTGTTCTTGCAGCGGCCCGGAAAAGGTGGCTGCGTGGGGGGAGTCTGCCAGGGCGGGAACCGGCAGCACGCAATCCAGCTTGGCATATGGTCTGGGCCGAAACCGGGGGCTTAACTGTTCTGGGACGGGACTGAAACCCGATTGAGACCCAGCCGATGCCAAGCCGAGACAATGGGTGTAACAGTGGTCACGGAGTTCATGCTGCGTGCGCCGAACGCAGTGCCGGGCAGCTGTGCCGGAGGCGCAGCGGCCAGGCGATCAAGTAACATTAACCAGGGTGTGTGTAAGGGCGGTCAGGCCCTTCCCCGCACCGGGACTGCAACCCAACTTCCTTAAAAGGGGCGATGAGAGGCCGAGGGGCCGTACATATGACCGAATCTTCAGCAGGAATCGGCACTATCCGCGAAGACCAGCAGAAAATTGTCTTCGATTCAACGGAGCAAATGGTCCAGTCACTGGGTGCCAATGATGAAGCACTTAAAATCATCGAGGCTTCCTTTCCCGAGGTGAATCTCCACGTCCGCGGAAACGAACTTTCCGTCACGGGTCCTGCGCAGGCGGTTGACCGGACAGTCCGGCTTGTCAACGAGGTGCGCGTGCTGGCACGCCACCAGACCCGGGTCACCCCGCAGATCCTGGAACAGCTCATTACGATGCTGCGGGACCAAAGCGCTGAGCGTCCTGCCGACGTACTGACGCAGAACATTCTGTCCACCAGGGGACGCACCATCCGGCCCAAGACCCTGAACCAGAAGAACTACGTCGACGCCATCGATAAGAACACCGTGGTTTTTGGAATCGGTCCCGCCGGCACCGGCAAGACCTACCTGGCCATGGCGAAAGCCGTGCAGGCGCTGCAGCAGAAGGAAGTCAACCGGATCATCCTGACCCGGCCTGCCGTCGAGGCGGGGGAGCGGCTCGGGTTCCTGCCCGGGACCCTCAACGACAAGATCGATCCGTACCTGCGTCCGCTCTACGACGCCCTGCACGACATGATGGATCCGGAGTCCATCCCGAGGCTGATGGCCGCCGGCACCATCGAGGTGGCACCGCTGGCATATATGCGCGGACGCACACTCAATGACGCCTTCATCATCCTGGACGAGGCCCAGAACACGACGCCGGAACAAATGAAAATGTTCCTGACCCGCCTGGGCTTCGGCTCAAAAATGGTGGTCACCGGCGACGTCACGCAGGTTGACCTGCCCGGGAGCACCGTGTCCGGGCTGCGCATCGTCCACGAAATCCTCGACGGCATCGACGACGTGCAGTTCTCCGAACTGACCGCAACCGACGTCGTCAGGCACCGGCTGGTCAGTGACATTGTGACCGCCTACGGGGAATGGGATGAGCAGCGCCGTACCCGCACCGCACCGCGCGCCGGCCAGGAGAACAAAAGATGAGTATTGAAGTAAACAACGAATCTGCCCTGCCGGCGGATGAGGAAGCGCTGGCCCGGCTGGGCCGCTTCCTGCTGGATGCACTGTACGTCCACCCCGAAGCCGAGCTGTCGATCGTCCTGGTGGACGAAGACGCGATCGAGA
Source organism: Arthrobacter gallicola (assembly GCF_014836775.1). GTDB lineage: Bacteria > Actinomycetota > Actinomycetes > Actinomycetales > Micrococcaceae > Arthrobacter_B > Arthrobacter_B gallicola. Next base: position 584,967 of record NZ_JACSQD010000001.1, on the reverse strand, counting down.
AGCTGCACATCGAATGGATGGACCTTCCCGGTCCGACAGATGTGCTGTCCTTCCCCATGGATGAACTGCGTCCCGGGTCGCCGGGCCGGCCAACACCGGCCGGTGTCCTGGGCGACATTGTCCTCTGCCCTCAGGTGGCGGCACGTCAGGCGGAAACCGCCGGGCACAGCATGGAAGATGAACTGCTCCTGCTGACCACGCACGGAGTCCTCCACCTGCTTGGCTATGACCACGCCGAACCGGAGGAGGAAGCCGAAATGTTCGGTCTCCAGCGGCACCTGCTCTCCGACTTCCTGGGCAAGGACGCCCCGAAGGAGACGCGCAGTTGAGCATAGGCATTCTGGTAGTCATGGCCTTGGCCTTTATGGTCCTGGCCGGACTGCTCACTGCCGCCGAGGCCGCCTACGGTTATCTGCCCCGCCACGAGGCCGAGGGGCTGCTCTCCGGGCGGTCAGGAAAGCCGCTGAAACGCATCCTGCAGCACCCGGTGGCACACATGCACGCCCTGCGGTTCTGGCGGGTCTGGTTCGAGATGGCCATGGCGGTATCCGTGGCCATGGCCTTCCAGCTGCTGGTCCAAAACCTTTGGCTGGCCGGACTGCTGGCCACCGTGACGATGGCCGCCGTGGGCTTTGTCCTGGTTGGTGTCTCGCCCCGGCAGATTGGCCGCAAACACGTCACCGGCGTCGTTGTCCTCACTGCCGGACTGGTCAGCGTTCTGCGCACCGTCCTGGGGCCCATCCCGGGCTGGCTGGTGAGGATCGGTTCCGCCGTCGCTCCCGGGAGCCACGGCGCGGACGCCGCGTTCTTTACCGAGGAGGAATTCCGGGAACTGCTGGACCGGGCCTCCGAAGCGGACATGATCGAAAACACCGAAGCAGAGCTGATCCACTCAGTGTTCGAACTGGGGGACACCAAGGTGCGCTCCGTGATGGTTCCGCGCACCGATATGGTCTGCCTGGAATCAGGATCCACCCTGGGCCAGGCGATGTCACTGTTCCTGCGCTCCGGATATTCCCGCGTGCCGGTCATCCGGGACAGCGCCGACCAGATCCGCGGCATCCTCTACCTCAAGGACGTCGCCGCGCAGCTGCACGGCCGGGCAGGCGGAGCAGTCACGCAGACGGTGGACGGCCTCTGCCGTCCGGTCCGCTACGTGCCCGAATCCAAGGCCGTTGATGAGCTGCTGCAGGAATTGCAGCGTGAGTCAACGCATCTGGCCATCGTGATCGATGAGTACGGCGGCACCGCCGGGCTGGTGACCCTGGAGGACCTCATCGAGGAAATCGTCGGCGAAATTGTCGACGAATACGACTCCGAACGGCCCGAGATTGAAGACCTGGGTGCGGGCCGTTACCGGGTCAGCTCCAAAGCCGGCATCGATGATCTGGGTGAGCTTTTCGACATCACCCTCGAAGACGACGAAGTGGACACGGTCGGCGGCCTGCTGGCCAAAGCCCTGGGCCGCGTGCCGATCGTCGGCAGCGAGGTGGTGGTCGAGGGGATCGTCCTCCACGCCGAAAGACTCGAAGGCCGCCGCAACCGGGTTTCACACGTGCTCGCCTGGAAGCAGGCACCGGATGATGAGACCGACACACAGGACGACGCCGAACAGCGCCGCCGTACGAAATCAACAGAATTGGTACCCCGAAATGACTGAGCCCACGTTCCGCGCCGGATTTGTATCCCTGGTGGGCCGGCCCAACGCCGGAAAGTCCACCCTGACCAACGCCCTGGTGGGCCAGAAGGTGGCCATCACCTCAGCCAAACCGCAGACCACCCGGCATACCATCCGTGGAATCGTCCACCGCGAGGATTCCCAGCTGATCCTGGTGGACACCCCGGGACTGCACCGTCCGCGTACCCTGCTCGGCCAGCGGCTCAACGACCTCGTCGCCGACACCCTCGCCGAAGTTGATGCGATCGGATTCTGCCTTCCTGCCAACGAAGCAGTTGGCCCGGGCGACCGCTACATCGCGAACCAGCTCGCGGCGCTCAAGCGCAAGCCGGTGATCGCACTGGTCACCAAGACTGACCTGGTGGACCGCGCCGCCCTGGCCAAGCAGCTGATGTCCGTCACCGCGCTGGGTACGGAAGTCCTGGGCGAAACCGGGTGGGCCGACGTCGTTCCGGTCTCCGCGGCAGACGGTTTCCAGGTGGACACGGTTGCCGATGTCCTGGCCTCCCACATGCCGGCTTCGCCGCCGCTGTACCCGGACGGTGAGCTGACTGACGAGCCGGAAGCCGTGATGGTTGCCGAACTCGTCCGGGAAGCCGCGCTGGAAGGTGTGCGGGACGAGCTTCCGCACTCCCTGGCGGTAGTGGTCGATGAGATCGTGCCCCGTGAAGGCCGCAGCGAGGAGAATCCGCTGCTCGACGTGCGGGTGAACCTCTACGTTGAACGGTCTTCCCAGAAAGCGATTATTATTGGCCGGGGCGGAGCGCGCCTGCGCGAAGTGGGAACCAATGCCCGCCGCGGCATTGAGGCACTGCTGGGCACCCGGGTTTACCTGGACCTGCATGTCAAAATCGCCAAGGACTGGCAGCGTGACCCCAAGCAGCTGGTAAAGCTGGGCTTCTAGGAGCCGGGCTGCCGCCAGCGCACCCCAAGCTTCTTCACAGGAGCAACCCGTACACTTTGTACATCCATTTTCGCCTGCTCGATTTTCACTGACTCATGGGAAGGACCGGCCATGCCATCACGCCGTGCCGCAACAGGTCCTGGTCCCTCCGGGTCAGCCACACGGGCAGGCCGCCGCGGCACTGCTGCTCCCGGCAGCCGCCACCTTGGCAACGGTGCGGCCAGGGGAGGGCACCCGGTTCTTGCGGCGATGGCGCTTTTGCTCTCGCTGACGCTGGTGTCCGGGCTGGTCTTCGCCGGCGTGCAGCTGATGCGCCTGCAGAGTAATTTTGATACCAAGCCGCTGAACATCGGTCAGGACCAGGAAGAGTTTCCAGCAGACAGCAACAAGGATTCCATGCAGATCCTGGTGCTCGGGACGGATAACCGGGACGGCCAGGATTCCAATAATTCCGACGTGATGATGCTGGTCAACATGGCCGCTGACAGGTCCCACGTCACGGTCGTCAGCTTCCCGCGCGACCTCCTGGTCCCTCTGCCGGCCTGCACCGACCCCGAGTCCGGAATGCAGTACCAGGCCATGGACCTCGGGCAGCTCAACGGAGCGCTGGGCAACGGCGGTCCCGGCTGCACGGTGGCAGCCATCAACGAACTGACCGGCCTAAACATCGACCACTTTATGATGGCTGACTTCAACGCGGTGGAAGAGCTGTCCAACACCCTCGGCGGCGTGGAAGTCTGCGTCAACCAGCCGATCGACGACCCGCTCTCGGGACTGAACATTCCCGCCGGCGTCTCCAGCATCCAGGGAGACCAGGCGCTGGCCTTCCTGCGCACCCGCCACGGATTCGGTGACGGCGGCGACGGCGGCCGGATCGCTGCCCAGCAGAGTTTCCTCGCTTCCATGTTCCGCAAGGTCCAGGGCGAAGGCACGCTGAAAAACCTGCCCCGGCTGTACTCGATTGCCGAGACTGTCACCAAAAACCTCACCGTCGATGAGGGCCTTACCGACATCCCCACCCTGATTGCGCTGGCTGGCCGGCTCAAGGATGTGGACCTGGGCAGCGTGGCGTTTGTGACGGTCCCGGTGACCGCTTATGAGCTGGACCCCAACCGGCTGGTCCTTGACGAGGCAGCAGCCGAGCCGCTTTTCGAAGCGCTGATCTCGGACCGTCCCGTTACGGGTGAGCCCGAACCGGAAACACCGTCCGCCGAGGACACTGAGACGCCGGCACCCGAGGCCACTGAGCCGGCCGTGGACCCTGCCGCGATTCCCGTGACCTTCCTGGACGGCATCAGTTCAGAGGCCAGCGGCCGGGACGCCGAACTCGCCCGCTACCTCCTGAGCGAGGGCTTCACTCAGGCCATCGCGGGGGGACTGTCCCAGTCGACCACGCCGGGAACGCAGGTCTTCTTCACTCCCGGCTACGACGCCATGGCGCAGCAGGTTGCTGAAGCACTGAACATTCCCTCCTCCCAGGTGAGCGCCAGCGCATCCGTCAGCGGCGTCGTCGTACAGGTGGGCGCCGACTTCACGACCGGCAACACCATGAAGGATTCGGGTGACCTGGGCGGCCTGACGGGGCAGACCGCGGCGCAGGTTACGTGCCAGTCGGCCTTCGGTTACTAACGCTTTCCGGCAGCGCATAACCTGCGTGCTAGTCTGAGCAGGTGCGCGCAGAGAACCTCCTTCTTAGCTGCCGCGGCGAGGCCTCACAAACCACTGATTAGGCCGAACCCTCGCTGCGGAGTTTGTGTTGCCCGGCCACCATTTCTGAAGCTCTCAAAGAAAAGGCCACCCAGACATTATGCGTAACGCACAGCAGCCCTCCGGAATGCCGGTCCATAAGTACGTCCCGTTCCAGGACCAGATCAGTGTTGAGCTGCCCGACCGCACCTGGCCGGACAAGGTCATCACCAAAGCCCCGCGCTGGTGCGCCGTGGATCTCCGAGACGGCAACCAGGCCCTCATCGATCCCATGACGCCCGAGCGCAAGCACAAGATGTTCGACCTCCTGGTCAACATGGGCTACAAGGAAATCGAGGTTGGGTTCCCTTCGGCCTCGCAGCTGGATTTCGACTTCGTCCGGCAGCTGATCGAAGGTGACCGCATTCCCGACGACGTAACCATCCAGGTGCTGACCCAGTCACGTGAACACCTGATCGAGCGCACCTATGAGGCACTCGAAGGCGCGGACCGTGCAATCGTGCACCTGTACAACTCCACTTCAGTCCTGCAGCGCAAAGTCGTGTTCAACACCGACCAGGACGGAATTGTGGACATTGCCCTGACCGGTGCGCGCCTGTGCAAAAAGTACGAAGAGCAGCTGCGCGGCGTCTACGTGACGTACGAGTACTCGCCCGAGTCCTACACCGGAACCGAACTGGAATTTGCCCTGCGGATTTCAAACGCCGTCGCTGAGGTCCTCGAAGCCTCACCGGACCGCCAGATGATCCTGAACCTGCCGGCCACCGTTGAAATGGCAACCCCCAACGTCTATGCCGATTCGATCGAATGGATGCACCGCAACCTGGCGAACCGCGATTCGATCATCCTCTCGCTGCACCCGCACAACGACCGCGGGACCGGCGTCGCCGCAGCGGAGCTGGGCTACCTCGCCGGGGCTGACCGGATCGAGGGCTGCCTGTTCGGCAACGGAGAACGCACCGGCAACGTGGACCTGGTGACCCTGGGCATGAACCTGTTCGGTCAGGGCATCGACCCGGAGATTGACTTCTCCAACATGGACGAAATCCGGCGCACGGTTGAATACTGCAACCAGCTGCCCGTCCCCGAACGCTCTCCCTACGGCGGAGACCTGGTCTTCACCGCCTTCTCCGGCTCGCATCAGGACGCCATCAAGAAGGGCTTCGAGTCCATGGAGAAGGACGCCGCTGCTGCCGGGAAGTCCGTTGACGAGCTGGTCTGGGGCGTTCCCTACCTGCCGATCGACCCGAAGGACATCGGCCGCAGCTACGAGGCGGTTATCCGGGTCAACTCGCAGTCCGGAAAGGGCGGCGTCGCCTACCTGCTCAAGAGCGAGCACAATCTGGACCTGCCCAGGCGGGCACAGATCGAGTTCTCCGGCGTCATCCAGCGCCGTACCGACACTGTGGGCGGAGAGGTTACGGGTGCCGAACTCTGGAAGGTCTTCCAGGACGAATACCTGCCGACCACCCCGGATACCGGCGGCGAGCCGTGGGGCCACTACGCGCTGTCCTCGGTCACCGCGGACACGTCGGAAAACGGTGCCTTCCTGCTGACCGCCAGCCTGCGGGCCGGGGGAGTGCAGCAGCGGCGCGTTGCCTCGGGAACCGGTCCCATCGACGCGCTGCTGGGAATCCTCAGCCAGGACGGCGTCGATGTGCGGCTGCTCGATTACACCGAGCATGCACTCTCCGCGAGCGGCAATGCCATGGCGGCCGCCTACGTGGAACTCGCCGTCGGTGAACGCGTCCTGTGGGGCGTGGGGATCGACTCCAACACCACGCTCTCGGCGCTGAAGGCCGTGATCTCCGCCGTCAACCGGGCTATCCGGGACGGCGTTCCGGCCCAGGGGCACTGACGGCCACGCTCGAAGAAGGCGCGCCCGGCTGCTTCGGCGGCCGGGCGCTGCCGTCCGTGGGAAAATGGAACTGTGGCCACTAAGTCTTTCCAGTCGCGGACCTACCGCGATGAGGGTGTTGTCCTGCGCACCCATAAACTCGGCGAAGCGGACCGGATCGTGATCCTGCTGACCCGCAACCACGGCCAGGTGCGGGCCGTGGCCAAGGGGGTGCGCCGCACCTCGAGCAAATTCGGTGCCCGGCTGGAGCCCTTTATGGTTGTGGATCTGCAGCTCAGCCACGGAAGGTCCCTCGACATCGTGACCCAGGTACAGACCAAAGGTGCCTACGGGGCGGGAATTGCCGCTGACTACGCCAGCTACACTGCGGCGGCCGCCATTGCGGAAACCGCGGAGCGTCTGACGGACGTCGACGGTGAATCAGCGAATGCGCATTACCACCTGGTGATCGGCGCGCTGGCCGCGCTCAGCCGGGCGGCCCACGCGCCTGAGCTGATCCTGGATTCCTATCTTCTGCGTGCGCTGGCCACGGCAGGCTGGGCACCCACTTTCACGGACTGTGCCCGCTGCAATGCCCCCGGACCGCACAGCGCGTTTTCGGCGCCGCTGGGCGGGGCAGTGTGTCCCGCCTGCCGTCCGCCGGGTTCGGCGTCGCCGTCAGCGGAAACGATGCTGCTGCTCGCCGCGCTGCTCAGCGGCGACTGGGAGGCTGTGGGTGCGTCAGGGCCGCAGCCGCGGCGGGAATCAGCGGGCCTCGTGGCCAGCTACCTGCAGTGGCACCTGGAACGAGTAGTCAGATCCCTTCAACATGTGGAGCGTGTATAGCTTTGTTTTCCTCCCGAACCACTCCGGTCAGCGCGCCCTGGCCGCATCCCAGCGGAGCGGTGCCGCCGCCGGTGCCCAAGGAACTTGTGCCGGCACATGTGGCCATTGTGATGGACGGAAACGGGCGCTGGGCCAACCAGCGCGGACTCCCGCGCACCGAAGGACACCGCGCCGGTGAACCAGCGCTTCTGGATGTGATGGCCGGAGCCGTGGAAATGGGTATCCGGCACGTTTCCGTCTACGCTTTCTCCACGGAAAACTGGAAGCGTTCCCCGGAGGAGGTCCGCTTCCTCATGGGTTTCAGCCGTGATGTGCTCCGGCGTCAGCGGGACCAGCTCGATGAGTGGGGTGTGCGGATCCGCTGGTCCGGGCGCCGGCCCCGGTTGTGGCAGAGCGTGGTGCGTGAACTGGAGATCGCCGAGGAGCAAACCAGGAACAACACCACCTGCACGCTGAACATGTGCGTCAACTATGGTGGCCGGGCGGAAATCACGGACGCTGTGAGCGCCATAGCCGCGGACGTCAAGAGCGGGAAGCTGCGGCCCGGCAGCATTTCTGAGAAGACGATCCAGCGCTATCTCGATGAGCCGGACCTGCCCGATGTGGACCTGTTCCTCCGGACGTCCGGAGAGCAGCGGCTTTCCAACTTCATGCTCTGGCAGTCCGCTTACGCCGAGATGGTGTTTATGGATACTCTCTGGCCGGATGTTGACCGCCGGACACTGTGGGAAGCAGTCGAAATTTATGCCCGCCGGGACCGCCGGTACGGGGGAGCGGTGGATCAGGCCGCGGCCGGAGCGTAGCCGGGCTGCTCAGCGCAGCAGATACGCTGAGCACCACCGGTCCAGCTGGGCATAAACCCGACGGCGGACAGGCTTGGCAGACAGCAGGATGTCATGCAGCGCACCGTCAAAACGCAGCACGGTGACACAGGGTCCCAGCAGCAGGCCGCGCTGCACCATCAGGTTCACGTCCAGGACGCTGTCCGATGTCATCATCGATTCGTTCCAGGTGGCGCCGATGGTTGACCTGGCGGAGGCCATCAGCAGGATCGGGGCCGTGATGTCGAGGCCGCGGGCCACCTGGGCATGGCCCGCCAGCACGGCAGTGACCCAGCCGGCACGTATCGGCCAGCTGCCCCGCGGTTTCCACTCCGGGTGCAGCTCCCACTCGCCGTCAGCCTCGGCACTGACGCTCCGCCAGTAGAAGTCCAACTCCGGAATCTTGAGTCTGGTCTTCGGGCGCGTCCTGGCCAGCGGCTCCAGGATTCCAGCAGCAGCGTTCCGGGCCAGAGAGGAGCCGCGCAGTTCCAGCCACGGACTGTTCAGGATCAGCGCCTCGATCCTGCCCGGGTTCCGGTGGGCCCACAGCGAAGCCACCAGTCCTCCGGTGGAATGGGCCATCAGGGAAATCCGCACCGGTGTGTCTTCTCCGCGGCTGCTGCGGACATCCGCCGCCGCTGCTGCGAGTGCGGCCTCGATATCGGCGTCGTAATCAGCCAGGTCCGTAATAAACCCCTCCGATTGGCCCGGACGCAGGCTTCGCCCGTATTTACGCAGGTCAAGTGCATAGAACGCCACGCCGCGCTCAGTCCAGAAAGCAGCCAATTCGGTCTGGAAAAAATAGTCCGTCCAGCCATGGATGTAGATGACTGCGTGGACGGGCACCGGCTGAACCGGGGCGGACGCCCGGGAGAGCGCGGCCCGCAGCCGGCCCAGCAACGACGGCGGGGGAGGAGGGGCAGCAGTGTAGGAAACCAGCGTGGCCGCTACGGGTCCTTCGTCGTCTTCGCCGAGCTCGAGCGTGAGATACCGGTAGCCGTCGCCAAGCCGGTCAGGTTGCCAGTTTTGCCCCATACACCGAGGTTACTGCACCCCGCAGCACGGTATTGCCCGGAAAGGCCGCCACGGATTTGGTGCCGGAGACACGGAATGGAAGCATTAAAACCATGCGCGTCTACCCCACGTTCTTCCGGATTGTCTTCTCCGGCATGGACCCAGAAAAAGCCCACAAATTCGGCTATCAAATGATCCGTGCAGTTGCCTGCACACCCGCGGCACCGGTGATGCGTGCCCTCATGCGGCCCGCCCCGGAACTGGCCACGCAAGCCCTTGGCCTGACCTTCCCTTCGCCCTTTGGAGTCGCCGCCGGGTTCGACAAGGAGGGTGCAGCCATCGTGGCGCTGAGCAACCTCGGGTTCGGGCACGTGGAAATCGGCACGGTCACGGCACAGGCCCAGCCGGGAAACGCCAAGCCGCGGTTGTTCCGTTTGGTCGAAGACCGTGCGGTGATCAACCGGATGGGCTTTAACAATGACGGTGCCGCCGCCGTCGCCCCACGGATTAAAAAGGCACTGGACGGCCTGCACCGCCGCTGGGGCCGCAGCCGTCCCATCGTTGGGGTGAACATTGGCAAGACCAAGAAGGTGGATCTTGCCGATGCGGTTGAAGACTATCTGGCAAGTACCCGGCTGCTCGCCGCGGATGCTGACTACCTGGTGGTGAACGTCAGCTCACCCAACACACCGGGTCTCCGCCAGCTGCAGAACATCGATTCGCTGCGGCCCCTGCTGACCAGCGTGGGCCGGACTGCTGATGAAGCTGCCGGACGCCACGTCCCGCTGCTGGTCAAGATTGCCCCGGACCTCACCGATGAGGACATCGACGACGTCGCCCGCCTCGCCTTGGATCTGAAACTTGACGGTGTGGTGGCCACCAACACCACGGTGCGGCGTGACGGGCTGGTCACCAATCCGGAAACGGTCATCGCGGCCGGCGTTGGCGGGCTGAGCGGCGCGCCCCTGAAGGAACGGTCTCTGCAGGTGCTCCGGCGTCTGCGTACCGCCCTGGGGGATGGGCCGGTCATCATTTCCGTCGGCGGCGTTGAAACCGGCAGCGACGTCCAGCAGCGCCTTGAGGCTGGCGCGAACCTGGTGCAGGGATACACGGCGTTCCTTTATGAAGGGCCGTTCTGGGCAGCCAGGATCAACCGGCAGCTGCGCAGGCTGCGGCGCAGGACCAGCTAGGCGGCCACCGCCGGGCTGGCAGCAGGCAGACACAAGGGGAGGGACCGTAACCCGGTCCCTCCCCTTGTGTTTTGAGTCTTTTGCAGTTGTGCCCGGCTGTCGGGCGGGATGAAAGTCAGGAGACCTTGTCGCCGCGGCGTACCTGGGGCTTCGGCAGACGGAACCGGCGCAGCTGCAGTGCCCGGGAGACTCCGTACCAGACGTCGCCCTGATTCGGTGAGCCGAATTTCTCCGTGAGCCGGCGCCGCAGCACAAACCGGATCCGAATGCTGTCAGCGATGACAAGAAGGATCAGGACCCAGAAAGCCATCAGGATGAAGCTCTGAATTGCGAGGTTCTGGATAAAGCTAGCGACAACGAAGACGGCGGCCGCGATCATCACGAACTCGCCCACGTTCCAGCGGGCGTCCACTACGTCGCGGACGAACCTGCGGTTCGGCCCCTTATCGCGCAGCGGAAGATAGCGTTCGTCGCCGGTGTCCAGCGCCGCGCGGGTTTTGAGGCGTTCTTCGCGCATGGCGGCACGGTTGGCATCACGCGCAGCCTTGCGGTCATTGGGCACCAGCGGGCGCTGCCGTGCAGCCACCTGGTCCTTGCGGCGCGGTGTGGGAGCTCCCTTGCCAGCCGACGGGGAAGCAGCTCTCCGCGCCTCTTCCACTTGGGCCGAGGCTGCCAGGTCCACAGTTTCCTGCGCGGTGGGCGCTTCTTTCTTTCGTCCGAACACTCATCAAGGATACCCTGAACCGCCCGGGATGCGCGTGCGCTCACACCGGGCCGCACCGGACCTGGCCCGCAAGCTGCGCGCCGCTGACCAGCTCGGACATACGGGAGCGGTGAGCGCGGTTGTAGGGTCTTTTTATGACATCTACTTCCCAATCCTCCAGCACCCTGCCGGACGAAGCAGCGCTGCGCGCCAGCGTGGCGGCAGCCTTTTCCCGCACTGTGGAAGACCTGACCAGCCTTGTGGCCATCCCCGGCATCGCCTGGGATTCCTTCGACCCGGCTCACCTTGACCATTCCGCTGAAGCCGTCGCGGCCCTGCTGCGCGGCGCCGGCCTGGATGAGGTGCAGATCCTGCGGGGTGAGGCGGACGGCAAGCCCGGCGGTCCCGCCGTCGTCGCCCGGCGCCGCGCAAAGGCGGGCAAACCCACGGTGCTGCTCTACGCGCACCATGATGTTCAGCCGCCCGGTGACCTGGAGCTGTGGGAGACGGAGCCCTTCACCGCAACGGAACGCAACGGCCGGCTGTATGGGCGCGGTGCGGCGGACGACAAAGCCGGCATCCTGGTGCACGTAGGCGCCCTCCGCGCCCTCGACGAGGTTCTGGGGGAGGATCCGGGTGTGGGCATCACCTTCTTCATCGAAGGAGAAGAGGAAGCCGGCTCGCCCACGTTCCGGAATTTCCTCGAAACCCACCGTGACCTGCTGCAGGCCGACGTGATCGTCGTCGCGGACTCCGGGAACTGGAAAGTCGGGACCCCGGCCCTGACCACCAGCCTGCGCGGACTTGTGGATGGCACATTCGAAGTGCGTGTCCTGGACCATGCCGTGCACTCGGGTATGTTCGGCGGACCGGTGCTGGACGCGCCGACCCTGCTGGCCCGGCTGATCAGCACCTTCCACGATGAGGAGGGAAATCTCGCGATCGAGGGGCTCACCGGTTTTGACGACGCCGGGGTGGATTACCCGGAGCAGGATTTCCGGAATGACTCGTCGGTCCTGGACTCGGTCCGGCTGGCGGGAAGCGGGACCATTGCCTCCCGTCTGTGGACCAAGCCGGCGCTTTCCATCATCGGCATCGATGTACCGTCCGTGGCGATGGCCTCCAACACCATCCAGCCCGCAGCGAGGGCAAAATTCAGTGTCAGGCTGGCCCCGGGACAGGATCCGGCGGCGGCGATGCAGGCCATGGCGCGGCACCTCGAGGCCCACCGGCCGTTTGGCGCTGAGGTAGTTTTCACGCTGGGGGAGAGCGGCAACGCCTTCGCCACCGACACCTCCGCTCCGGCAGCGCAGACTGCGCTTTGGGCGCTGGAAACGGCCTGGGGCACAACACCGGTGGAAATGGGAGTGGGAGGTTCCATCCCGTTCATCGCTGATCTTGTCGAGGTCTTCCCGGCAGCGCAGATCCTGATCACCGGCGTCGAAGATCCCGACTCCCGCGCGCACTCAGCGAACGAATCGCTGAACCTCGCCGACTTCGAGAACGCGATCCTGGCTGAAGCGCTGCTCTTGGCCCGGCTGGGAATACAGGAAACCCCCTAGGCGGTTACGGGACCGGGGGTGCACAGACGTACCATGGAGTGAACTGGCTCCCGGTCCCGCAGTTTCACGAACGTCGGTGAGATTCCTCGCCGGCCTTCGAACGTAACCGGCGACCGGGTGCCCGGACGGAAAGAGAGAAGCAATGAGTACTTCCACGAGTGAGAATGCCGCCGGCCTGAGCGGGACGGAAGCGGAAGCAGAACTGCCGATCCATGACGTAGCGCTGTCCGAGGTGGCAGCCGGCAAAGTCCGCTCCCTTCTGGAGCAGGAGGGCCGCACGGACCTCCGCCTCCGGGTGGCTGTGCAGCCTGGCGGCTGCTCGGGCCTGATCTACCAGCTCTACTTCGATGAGCGGGTTCTGGACGGGGATGCAGTACGCGATTTCGACGGAGTTGAAGTGATCGTCGACAAGATGAGCGTGCCGTACCTGTCCGGGGCCTCCATTGATTTCGAGGACACCATCTCCAAGCAGGGCTTCACCATCGACAACCCCAACGCCGGTGGTTCCTGTGCCTGTGGAGACTCCTTCCACTAGGCCCAGCACGGTTCCCGGACCGTAATAGAGGGTATTCTGCCCGGCACGCGGTGCGGTCTGTCACTGGACAGCACCGCGGCCGGGGTAAGCTCTACACGTAGTAGTAAAACTGATCGTGCGCAGCTGGGGGTTTTTTTATGTCCGCTGTGCCGCACTTGCACGTAACAAGAGGAAGGGCCGTCTGTGAGTTCGCAGGACCGAACCAGCAGCCGACGCGCCAGGATCTTAAAGATCTCAGCCGTAACGTCGGCCGGCGCGTTGTTTTTATCGGGTTGTTCGTCGGATGTCCAAAAGGGCTGGTTGCCCACGGAACACGACACGACCAACCACACCGGCCGCATCATGGACCTCTGGGTCAATTCATGGATTGCCGCTCTGGTCGTTGGTATCCTCACCTGGGGTCTGATCCTTTGGTGCATCATCGCTTACCGGCGCCGCAAGAATGAGACGGGCTACCCCCGCCAGCTGAGCTACAACCTGCCGCTGGAAATCTTCTACACGGCTATCCCGCTGTTTATGGTTCTGGTGCTGTTCTTCTTCACCGACCAGGACATCCGGGCTCTTGAGGCACGCGATGACAACCCTGACGTCGTCGTCGATGTCCGCGGCAAGCAGTGGTCTTGGGACTTCAACTATGTCAACGAAGACAAGTACTACAGCGGAGTCCAGGTCAACCTCGACGGCCAGGAAAAGGACGAAGCTGAGATGCCGATCCTTTACCTCCCCGTGAACAAGTCCGTTGAACTGCAGCTCAACGCCCGCGACGTAATCCACTCCTTCTGGGTCCCCGCGTTCCTGCAGAAGAAGGACATGATCCCGGGCCGCACCAACTACATCACTCTTACCCCGCAGCAGGAAGGCACTTTCGAAGGAAAGTGCGCTGAGCTCTGCGGCGAGTACCACTCCGAGATGCTCTTCAATGTGAAGGTTGTTTCCGAGGCTGAGTACGAGGCCTACCTGGCCACCCTCAATGATGGCCAGCTGGGTGCGGAGTACGACCGCAACACCAACCTGAATCCGACGAAGTAAGGAGGTAGGAGGAAAGCAATGACTACCCTGGAATACACTTCGGAGGAATCACGCACGCAGGTCGCCCCGCGCGTTGTGCCGGTCTCCAAGGGACGCATCGTCGTCAACTGGATCACCTCCACTGACCACAAAACGATCGGGTACATGTACCTGATCACCTCATTCATTTTCTTCTGCCTCGCCGGCGTGATGGCCCTGGTCATCCGCGCGGAGCTGTTTGAACCCGGTATGCAGATTCTGCAGACCAAGGAGCAGTACAACCAGCTGTTCACCATGCACGGCACGGTTATGCTGCTTATGTTCGCCACCCCGCTTTTCGCCGGGTTCGCGAACGTCATCATGCCGCTTCAGATCGGTGCACCCGACGTCGCTTTCCCGCGGCTGAACGCACTTGCTTTCTGGTTCTTCCTCTTTGGCAGCATTGTTGCGGTCTCCGGCTTCATCACCCCCCAGGGTGCAGCGTCCTTCGGCTGGTTTGCTTACGCACCGCTGTCGAACACAACGTTCTCACCCGGCGTTGGCGGGGACCTCTGGGTCTTCGGCCTCGCGCTCTCGGGCTTTGGCACCATCCTTGGCGGCGTCAACTTCATCACCACGATCATCTGCATGCGTGCCCCGGGCATGACCATGTGGCGGATGCCGATCTTCACCTGGAACACCCTGGTTACCGGCATCCTGATCCTGATGGCCTTCCCGCCGCTGGCTGCTGCACTGTTCGCCCTTGGTGCTGACCGCCGCTTCGGTGCTCACATCTTTGACCCGGAGAACGGCGGTGCCATCCTCTGGCAGCACCTGTTCTGGTTCTTCGGCCACCCCGAGGTGTACATCATCGCTCTGCCGTTCTTCGGCATCGTGTCTGAGATCTTCCCGGTCTTCAGCCGCAAGCCGATCTTCGGCTACAAGGGCCTGGTTTACGCAACAATCGCCATTGCAGCCCTTTCCGTGACCGTATGGGCACACCACATGTACGTCACCGGCGGCGTCCTGCTTCCGTTCTTCGCCTTTATGACGATGCTGATCGCAGTGCCGACAGGTGTGAAGTTCTTCAACTGGATCGGCACCATGTGGCGGGGGTCCATCACCTTCGAGACTCCGATGCTCTGGAGCATCGGCTTCCTGATCACCTTCCTGTTCGGTGGACTGACGGGCATCATCCTGTCCTCGCCGCCGCTGGACTTCCACGTCTCCGACACGTACTTCGTGGTTGCCCACTTCCACTACGTGGTCTTCGGAACCGTTGTCTTCGCGATGTTCGCCGGCTTCTACTTCTGGTGGCCGAAGTGGACGGGCAAGATGCTCAACGAACGCCTCGGCAAGATCCACTTCTGGCTGCTGTTCCTGGGCTTCCACGGTACGTTCATGATCCAGCACTGGCTGGGTGTCATCGGCATGCCGCGCCGCTACGCGGATTACCTGGTGGAAGACAACTTCACCGGTATGAACCAGTTCTCCACCATCGCCTCCTTCGTCCTAGGTGCCTCGCTGATCCCGTTCTTCTGGAACGTTTACATCACCTGGCGCCACGGCAAGAAGGTTGAAGTTGATGACCCCTGGGGCTTCGGTGCCTCCCTCGAGTGGGCTACGTCCTGCCCGCCGCCGCGTCACAACTTCACGTCACTGCCGCGCATCCGCTCGGAACGTCCGGCCCTGGACCTGCACCACCCGGAACTTCAGCAGATCGTGACAAACGAGACCGCACCGGGCAAGGTATACGGTTCCGCTGACCGCCAGGAGGCTGCCAAGTGAAAATCGAGTCCAAGCTCTTCCTCCTGATGGCTCCGTTCTTCCTGGTGGTGGGCATTGTCTATGGCTACCTCGTGGAATGGATGGAACCGGTTGGCTTCCTTGCCCTCTTCCTGACGGCAGGCATGTCCCTGATGGTGGGCTACTACCTGGCCTTCACCGCACGCCGGGTCGGCATGCGGCCGGAAGACCGGCTGGATGCCGAAATCCATGAAGGCTCCGGCGAGCAGGGCTTCTTCAGCCCGTGGAGCTGGTGGCCCCTGGTTCTGGCTACCGCCTGTGCCGGCGGATTCCTCGGCCTGGCAGTCGGCTGGTGGGTCTTCTACATCAGTGCAGGCCTCGCTGTCGTAGCCCTCATCGGCTGGGTATTCGAGTACAGCCGCGGGAACCACGCACACTAGAGTGACAGCCGGCTAACTGGCCGGCCTGAAAGGGAGGATCCGCAGTCCGCTGCGGATCCTCCCTTTTGCTGTTCCCGGGGCCGCTCTCTCCAGGGGACTTGTCCTGCCCCCTGCCTGCGTCCTGCAGGAAGACCTGCGGCCTGCCCGGCCGGTAATGTGCCGGTATCCTAAAGAGAGTCCCGCACCATCCTCTACAGGGGGTCCCCGTCCGAATGCACGCCGTGTATATCCCTGCCCCGGTTTCTCCGTGATTGCACGGGCCCTGCGGGACTTTCCCGAGTCCATTGACGCCGCGTCACGCGTGCCAAAGCACCGGCAGCTGGAGAATATCCTCCGCAGGTTCGTTGAGCAGCACGCACCGGCCGGAGCGGCCCTGCCGTCCGAACGGGAGCTAGCGGCACACTTCAACGTGGCACGGATGACTATCCGGCAGGCCATCGACGCACTGGTTGCAGACGAGGTGCTGGAGCGTGTGGTGGGCGTAGGGACGTTCGTGGCACGGCCCAAGCTGGACCTGCAGATCAAGCTCACCTCCTACAGCGAGGAAATGCACCGCCGCGGTATGGTCCCGGACGCCCGCGTGCTGACCTTTGAACAGGTCCCAGCGTCCCACCTGGTGGCCCGGGAGCTGCAGATCGACCCGGGGCAGCCCGTGGTCCGCTTCCGCCGCCAGCTGCTCGCTGACGGCGAGCCAATGAGTGTGGACGAAAACTTTATCCCCGCGTGGCAGGTGCCGGGCATGCTCGACGAAGAGCCGCCCACCTCCCTCTACCGGGTCCTCAGCGAGCGGTACGGGATGGTCATTGAATGGGGCGAAGACACCATTGAAGCAACAGCCGCCTCAGCCTCCATCGCCCGTCTGCTGAATGTGGAGCTGGGCGCTCCGCTGCTGAAAATTCAGCGCCATGCGTATGTGTCACGTTCCATGGTGGACTATTCCGTTTCCTACTACCGAGCTGACCGGTACAAGCTCTGGGTGCCGTTGCAGCGCCCGGGTATCCGGACACCACGCACCTATCACCCCGGACGCCACCAGGCGACCTGACAAAGAATGGAGGGATCGCCGAATGGAGATCCTGAGAATGTACAAGCAGGACCCGCCCCGCGGAATGCTGTTCAAAGAAGTGGTCTATGAACCCGAGGACGGTTCGCTGATGACCACGAAGGGCCGGGTCGGCAACGAGGGGAGCGTGGCCGTCCGCGAAGGCCTCGACGACGAGTCCGCAGCCGCGGCGATTGCTGCCTTCCGCCAGGCTGCCGCCGCGGAGGGGTACGCAGAGATCCCCGAGGAGGAACAGCACTGGGTGATTGCCCAGTACAGGCTGAAGTCCCGTGAGGGCACCGAGAGGGACCGTTATCTTGAGCACAAGGCTGCCACGGCCATCGGCACCTATTTCTCCTGGCGGGGTCTGGGCTCCGTCGAGGAAACCGCTTTCGCCCCGTACAAGCTGAACATCCTGTGCCTGGTGCCGGACGTCAAGCTGGCGGTCAGGGGTATTCAGGTGGTCATTCGGGAATCCCGCCTCGACTTCACAAAGTTGAGCATCGGAGCTGCCCCGTACGCCGACCTTGAACACCCGGTGCGTAAGTATCCGCTGCCGTCACGGGAACCGTTCGAACTGTAAGGGACGGATCCAAACAGCCGGAGTTCCCCGGCACACAAAAAAGCTCCCGGCCAGCAATGCTGGCCGGGAGCTTTTTTCGCGGAAGGGCTAGTGCTTCTCGATCGAAGCGGAAGCCTTGTCCTCTTCGCTTGCCTCAACTGCGGCAGGCGCTTCATGATGATGTGCGGCTTCGAGTTCCGCCGGCGTTACCGGAGCAACACGGTCTTCGAAGAAGATCCGGGAGAGGGCGCCGCGGCGCTTCTCCGAGCGGCTGATCTTGCCCCGGGTATCCGGCTGGGCCGGCAGCACCTGGGGAGAGTCGAAAGCAACCAGCTTGTAGCGCTTGTACTCATCCAGCGGCTCATGAACCTCGATGTACTCGCCGTGCGGGAGCCGGACAACGCGTCCGCTTTCCACACCGTGGAGCACAACTTCACGATCCTTGCGCTGCAGCGCCAGGGCGATGCGGCGGGTCACGATGAAGCCGATGATCGGGCCGAAGAAGAACAGGAAGCGCAGCCAGTAGGTGACATCGTTCAGCGACACGTGGAAGTGGGTTGCAACGAGGTCGGAGCTGGCGGCAGCCCACATAACGCAGTAGAAGATGACGCCGGCCACGCCGATGGCGGTGCGGGTCGGTGCGTTGCGCGGACGGTCAAGCAGGTTGTGGATCCGCTTGTCCTTGGTCACCCAGGCTTCGATCCACGGCCAGGTGAAGAGCAGCGTGAAGACGATGCCGGCGGGAACCAGTGCCGGGAGCAGGACGTTCAGGGACAGCGTGTTGACGCCCCAGGGGAACGGAATGTTCCACTCAAACGGGAAGCCGAACAGCCAGCCCGGCATCAGGCGGAGTGCGCCGTCAACCCAGCCGATGTACCAGTCAGGCTGGGTGCCTGCCGAAACGGGGGAGGGGTCATACGGACCGTAGTTCCAGATCGGGTTGATCGTGAAGACTGCGGAGATAAACGCGATGATGCCGAAGACGATGAAGAAGAACCCACCGGCCTTGGCTGCGTAGACCGGTCCAACCGGGAAGCCGACAACGTTGTTGTTGGTTCGTCCCGGGCCGCGCCACTGGGTGTGCTTGTGGATGACGACCATGAACAGGTGAATGGCGATCATCAGCAGGATGAGCGCAGGCACCAGGAGGATGTGCAGCACATACAGGCGGCCAATAACGGCTGTGCCCGGGAACTCTCCGCCGAAGAGGAAGAAGCTGATGTAGGTACCAACGACCGGGACTGCCTTGATAACGCCGTCAATAATGCGCAGACCGTTACCGGACAGCAGGTCATCCGGCAGGGAGTATCCGGTGAAACCGGCAGCCAGGGCCAGGATCAGCAGGACGCCGCCGACAACCCAGTTGAGTTCACGGGGCTTGCGGAACGCTCCCGTGAAGAAGACGCGCAGCATGTGGACGGAGACCGAGGCCACGAACAGCAGGGCCGACCAGTGGTGGACCTGCCGCATGAAGAGCCCGCCGCGGATGTCGAAGGAGATATCCAGCGACGAGGCGTAGGCAACGGACATCTCCACACCCTTGAGCGGCACGTAGCTGCCGTCATAGTGGGTTTCCGCCATTGACGGATCGAAGAAGAACGTCAGGAACGTTCCGGACAGCAGCAGGATGACGAAGCTGTAGAGCGCTACTTCGCCAAACATAAAGGACCAGTGGTCAGGAAAGACCTTGCGGCCGAATTCCTTGACCATCATGGAACCGCTGACACGCGAATCCACGAAGTTGGTGATACGTCCGAGCTTTGTCTTCGGCTCGTACGTGCTGGTTGCAGAGGTAGCAGTCATAATCAGCCACGCTCCCAGTAGCTCGGTCCAACGGGTTCGGTGAAGTCGCTGGTCGCGATGAGGTAGCCCTCATCATCGACAGCGATCGGCAGCTGAGGCAGCGGCCGGACGGCCGGTCCGAAGATGACCGCGCATTCCTGCGTCAGGTCGAAGGTGGACTGGTGGCACGGGCAAAGCAGGTGGTGCGTGTGCTGCTCGTAGAGAGCTACCGGGCAGCCAACGTGGGTGCAGATCTTGGAGTAGGCGACGATGCCGTCTACCGACCAGTCCTCACGCCCGGGGGAGGGGTGCAGCTCGGAAGGGTCCAGGCGCATCAGCAGAACAACGGCCTTGGCCTTCTCCTCGAGCTTGTGCTCGGAGTCGTTCAGACCTTCCGGAATCACGTGGAACGCGGAACCGAGGGTGACGTCCGATGCCTTGATCGGGGTTCCGCTCGGGTCGCGGGTGAGGCGGACGCCGTTGTCCCACATGGTGTGGCGCAGGGCGTTACCCGGAAGCGGACCCAGGTCGCGGAACATGGCGATGGCCGGAAGCGGTGCCAGCGCCACAGCACCCAGAAGGGTGTTGCGGATGAGCGGACGGCGCTTGATGCCCGTCTCCTCGATGATGTCGCCGATCATCTTCTCGGCGACTACGCGGTCTTCCTCCGGACGGACTTCGTGGCGTTCCTCGATGACTTCGTGGTCCGGCATAAGGGTCTTTGCCCAGTGCACGATACCGACGCCGATGCCAAGCATCGCAAAAGCGGTGCCAAGGCCCAGGAAGAGGTTCTGCACCCGCAGGGTACCGATGGTCTCGTCCAGGCGGATAAAGAAATACGCGTAGAAAAAGAGCAGCGTTCCGATGACCGAGATGGCGAAGAGAATCGCCACCTGCTTTTCGGCGCGCTTCTCTGCCCGGGGATCCGTGTCGGCCAGGCGAGGACGGTGCGGGGGAAGTCCAGGATTCTGGAATTCCCCTTCTACGCCCTGGCCAGCCGTAGCAACGGTGCCCGAGGTGTTCGGACTGCCGTGACTATGGTCGCCCATGATCCCCCTCATCCTTCTCTTGAAACTGCATTAGTAGACCTATGTGTAACTGTGATGTCACCCCGTGGGGTGAGCGCGGCGATGGTTAGGAAGACCGGGAGGTCAACCAGATGGTGAAAGCAATGATCAGGCCCAGCCCGGCCGTCCAGATGAACAGGCCTTCGGAAACCGGACCGAGTGAACCGAGTTCGGCGCCACCAGGGGAGCCGTTGGCTTCGACGGTCTTCAGGAACGTGATGATGTCCTGCTTCTCCTCGGGGGAGATATTGGCATCGGAGAAGACGGGCATGTTCTGCGGGCCGGTGACCATGGCCTCGTAGATGTGCTCTTCGCTGACGCCTTCCAGGGCAGGAGCGAACTTGCCACGGGTCAGGGCGCCGCCGGCGCCTGCTGCGTTGTGGCACATGGCGCAGTTGACACGGAACAGCTCGCCGCCGGCGGCTGCGTCGCCGGTGGTCTCGAGGTACTGCTCTTCCGGAACAGAGGGGCCTGCACCGAGAGAGGCTACATATGCAGCCAGCTGCTCGGTCTGTTCTTCGTTGAACTGCGCGGGCTTCTGCTGGGCCTGGGGGCCCTGCATTGCCATCGGCATACGGCCGGTGCCGACCTGGAAGTCGACGGATGCCGCACCGACGCCCACCAGGGAGGGTCCGTTTTCGGTGCCGGTCGACTCCATGCCGTGGCAGGTTGCGCAGTTGGCAATGAAAAGCTTCTCGCCCTGCTGCACATCATCGGCAGTGTAGGTAGTGGCGGCCTGTGCCTCGTTCGCCCCGCTGGCGGCTGCATAAATGCCACCGGTAACGATGAGGCCCAGCAGCAGCAGTACTACTGCTGCCAAGGGGTGACGTCGCCTTTGCGATAGTGCCTTCACTTAGTGGTTCCTAACTTGTGTGGTCTTTTGGTTGCTCGTGCCACTTTGATTCTTGGTGTGGTGATGCCCAGCTGGCGGGCTACTTGAGGAAGTAGATGATGACGAAGAGGGCGATCCAGACAACGTCAACGAAGTGCCAGTAGTAGGACGTCACGATCGCCGAGGTCGCCTCGAAGTGGCCGAACCGCTTGGCAGCATAGGCGCGTCCGATGATGAACAGGAATGCGATCAGGCCGCCGGCCACGTGCAGGCCGTGGAAGCCGGTGGTGATGTAGAAGGAGGATCCGTACGCGTTCGAGGAGAGCGAGATCCCGTGGGAAACAAGCTCAGCGTATTCGTACGCCTGAACGGATACGAAGATCGCGCCGAGGATGAAGGTCAGGAAGAACCACTCGACCATTCCCCAACGTGCGATCTGGAAGAAGCCGCCGGTACGGCGCGGCTGGAGCCGTTCGGCGGCGAAGACGCCGAACTGGCAGCTAAAGGAACTGGAAACAAGGATCACCGTGTTCACGAAGGCGAAGGGCACGTTCAGCTTGGCTGTTTCGATCTCCCACATCTCGCCCGAGGTGGAGCGGAGAGTGAAGTACATCGCAAACAGCGCAGCAAAGAACATGAGCTCGCTCGAGAGCCACACCACGGTCCCTACGGAGACCATATTGGGGCGGTTCAGCGTGGGGTGAGCCGGGGTACTGGGGGCATGGGTCGCTGTTGTCACATAGACATTATGGCCGCAAAACTGCCCACTTCACCAACAGAACGGCACGAACGGCGCGTCTGATTCGTTCCCAAACGGCCCGCTTCCCAATAACGGCGCGGAACTGACGCTCTGGAAACAAATCAGCATTTTCTACAATTCGTAGATAACCTAGGTTGTGTGAGTACGTTTCCGAGTTCCAAGCACACCTGGCCGACGCTGATCAACGCGCTCATCGCGGGAGAGGACCTGAGTACCGAACAGACCTGGTGGGCCATGAATACGATCATGGCGGGCGAAGCCACAGACGCGCAGATCGCCGGGTTCCTGGTATCCCTGCGGGCCAAGGGTGAAAGTGTCGAAGAACTCACCGGCCTGGTTGAGGCCATGCTCGAGAACGCCCGTCCCATCTCCATTCCCGGTGAAACGCTGGACATCGTCGGGACCGGCGGCGACCGCCACAACACCGTTAATATTTCGTCGATGGCGGCACTCGTGTGTGCGGGTGCCGGGGCCAAGGTGGTCAAGCACGGAAACCGGGCGGCGTCGTCGTCATCGGGTTCGGCCGACGTTATCGAGGCGCTCGGGGTCCGCCTGGACCTTCCGGTGGAGCGCGTCGCCCAGGCGGCCGTGGAGGCCGGAATCACGTTCTGCTTTGCCCAGGTGTTCCATCCGTCCATGCGCTTCGCTGCCGTTGCCCGGCGTGACATGGGTGTGCCCACTGCCTTTAACTTCATGGGTCCGCTGACCAATCCCTCGCGTCCGTCAGCCTCTGCCATCGGCGTCGCGGACGAGCGCCTCGCGCCGCTTATCGCCGGCGTGCTTGCGGCCAGGGGCGTCCGGGCACTGGTGTTCCGCGGTGGTGACGGGCTGGATGAACTGACGACGACGGGTCCCTCCACAGTCTGGGAGGTGCGTGAGGGCACCGTAGAGCGCTCCGTGGTGGATCCACTGGATCTCGGGATCAGCCGGGCCACGCTGGACGATCTGCGCGGGGGCAACGCCGCGGCCAATGCCGCCGTCGTCCTCAACGTCCTGGCCGGGGACAAGGGTCCGGTGCGGGACGCGGTACTCCTGAATGCAGCGGCTGCACTGGTTGCCCTCGATTCCACCGCGGAGGGATCGCTGCCTGACCGGCTCAGTGCAGCCCTGCGGCGGGCTGAGGAGTCTGTGGACAGCGGTCGGGCGCGGGCAGCCCTGGACAAGTGGGTTGAGGTCACGCAGTAATCCTGCGGACTCAGTTACCAGCACGACTCAGTTACCAGCACGGCACAGTTCCGGCGCAACACAGTTCCGGCACGATGCAGGAAAAAGAGGCAGGCCTCGCGGCCTGCCTCTTTTTTTGCGCCCTTTTCCGTGGACCGCTGCAACGTTCGTTATTCAAACGTTGCAGCGCCAGCGGTGTTAGGGCCGCGAACTATCTGTTTTGAGCGCCTAACTAGCTGTCGAAACCCAGCGAAAAAGCGGCGTCGAGGTCATGTTTGGAGTAAGCCCGGAAGGCGATCTGAGTGGTGGTGCCGATCACGCCGGGAACCTTGGACAGGCGGTTGGCGATTGTGTCGGCCAGGTCCTCGTGGCGGCGGACACGGGCAACGGCGATCAGGTCCCACTCACCCGTTACCGAGTAGACCTCGCTGATGCCCTCAATTTCGGAGATTTCCTCGGCACATTCGGGGATCCGGGCGGAGTCGGTCTGAATGAGTACGAAAGCGGTGATCACGGATTGCCTTTCGAAGGTCCTGCAGGGCGCGGAGTCTCAGGCCCTG
Organism: Arthrobacter gallicola; assembly: GCF_014836775.1. Taxonomy (GTDB): domain Bacteria; phylum Actinomycetota; class Actinomycetes; order Actinomycetales; family Micrococcaceae; genus Arthrobacter_B; species Arthrobacter_B gallicola. The sequence goes on along the minus strand of NZ_JACSQD010000001.1, from coordinate 561,228 downwards.
TTCCCTAGCCTAGTGGAATCCCGGCGGGCGCGCCCGCCAGCGAGAGCGGAGCACACTGCCCGCGGCAGCAGGAGGAATGCTGCCAGGACACCGAAGGTGACGAGAGCGAAGCTCAGGGCGATCCCTCCGCCGGCCAGAACGCGGATCACCAGCCCGGCGCCCGCGGTGATGAGCCAGAGGCTGACTCCCGTGGGCCACAGTGCGGCCGGACGGCGCCGGACGCGGAGCACCAGCCAGCCGCCGAGGCAGGCGGCGATGAACGGGGAGGCCGTGAGCAGCACACCGGCCGGGTCCAGCCCATGGGCATGCGTGTCCCTGCCGAGGGCTGCAAAGGTGATGATCAGTACGACGTCGGTGGCCAGGAAGGCGGGCCAGAAACGGGAGAGCCGGCTAGTCACGGAGCTTTGTCCTCTACTTCTTGGAGCTGGGGATGTCCGCCGTGGGCCCGGACGTAGGGGCCCAGCAGATCGTAAACGCGTTCGCGCACCTGTTCGTGCGGGATGCCGGCCTCGAGCAGGCGGGTGCCGGAATGGACCATGGAATTAATCAGGGAAGCGGTAATGCCGGCATCTGCGGCACCCATTTCCTCCAGCGTGCTGACCAGGGGATCCAGCAGCTGCTGGTGCATACGGCTGCTCTGGGCATCGAGTTCCTCGCTCGGCGCGACGGCGGCGAGCGCGTTTCCGACTGCATGCTCGCCCTCAGCAACCAAAGCGATGTTGGTCAGCACGTAGGCGAGGATCCTGTCAGCCGGCTGCTTCTCCGCAGCCATGGCGTCCTCCACCCGCTGCGCCCAGCGGGGAAAGACGTCCTGGACCAGCGCGTTCAGCAGGTCGGTGCGGGATTTGTAGTACTGGTACGCGCTGGGGCGGGCGAGGCCCGCCAGCGCGGCCACTTCAGCCATGCTGGGGGCCTCACCCGTTTTGGCGAGGAGGGTCCTGGCGGCGTCCAGGAGTGCCCTTTGCTGTGCCGCCCGGTGCTCGGCAACCGTCGGGGCAGTGATGCGGGGCAACGGGCCCTCCTGTTCTTGCATTCTCTAGCAGGCCAGCCGGCCGTCCACCATCGCAACAACCCTGTCGCAGTGATGGAGGACATCGTGATCGTGGGTAACCATAACTGTAGCAACGCCATGCCCATGGGTTTCCCTGGCGAGCAGTTCCACCACGTCCTGGCTGCGCTGGCGGTCCAGGGCCGCCGTCGGCTCGTCGACCAGCAGCAGCGTGGGTTTGGTCACCAGTGCCCTGGCGATGCCGACGCGCTGCCGCTCACCACCGGAGAGCTGGCCGGGACGGCTCTTGAGCTTGTGTCCCATTCCGACGGCCTCGAGCAGGGGCAGGGGATCGAACCTGCCGCCCATTCCGGCCATCCGGTGCACCAGCTCGAGCTGCTCGGCGGCGTTCAGTGCCGGGATGAGGTTGCCTGACTGGAAGACAAAGCCAATGTTCTCCAGCCGGAACCGTGCTTTTGCGGCTTTGCTCAGGGTGCCCAGGTTGGCTCCGTTGACGCTGACCCGTCCGGAGCCGGGGTTTGTCAGCGCCCCGGCCACCGCCAGAAGGGAGGACTTTCCGGCACCGGATGGCCCGACGACGGCGACGAGTTCCCCTGGCTGGATGCTGAGGCTGACGTTGTCCAGGGCCTGGACGGTGCCGGCCCCGTCCCCAAGTGCCAGGCACGCGTTTTCGATCAGCAGCCCGCGGGTGCGGACCGATCCGGCAGTCTTGCTGGTCTGTGTGCTCATCGCTGTCCTCCCAGGGCAGCCAGGGGATCAACCCTGGAAATACGGATGATGGCTATGGCAGCACCAAGGACCCCCATCAGGATGGTCAGGGAGGTTGCAGCCGCAATGGGTCCGGCGTCGAGGGCAAACGGCATGGCACTTCCGGACAGTCCGGCGCCCATGGCGAGTCCTGCGCTCAGCCCCACAGCCGTGGCGGCAATCAGGATCACAACTGCTTGGACGAGGCCATCCCGAAGCAGGTAGCCGGTGGAGGCGCCGATAGCGCGCAGTACCGCCAGTTCATGCTTCCGCTGGATCGTCCAGACGGTGAAGAACGCTCCGACCACCAGGGCGCAGATGGCGTAGAGGAAGATCTGGATCATCTCCAGTGTCAGCGTTTCTGCCGTATAGCCGGGGGAGGCGTCAAAGGAGTCCTTCAGCGTGGAGGTGATGGTGCCGGCGGCCGCGTCACCCGCCGCGAAGTCGAGGTTTGCCCCGGCTTCGGCCTTAATGGCGATGGTGCTGGCGGTGTCGAAGTCCAGGGCAGCGATGGCCGCGTCGGTGGGCGCGCCGGGTCCGGCCTGCCCGCTGGCGATCAGCTGCCAGGTTCCGAGCGGAAGGTAGGCAACGGTGACATGGCCGAAGGTTGCCTGCTCTTTGGTGTAGCCAACAACTGTGAGTTCGACGTCGGTGCGCTCCAGGGTGATCACTGAGCCGATGGTGATGCCTTCGGCTTCGGCGGTCGGAGAGACGACGATTTCATTCGCGGCCCCGATACCCCGTCCCTGGCCGGTCTCGGGGGCAAGGAAGGAGCCGGTGTCGACGCCGAAGAGGGACAGGTCCACCTGGGTGCCGTCATCCGTCACTCCGTTGGTCATGGCGGAACCCATCATGGTGACTTCCTGGACACCGGGCTGGCGTTCCCAGGCCCCGGCCTGGGTCACGTCAACGATGCTCCGGGAGAACGCATTGTCCGTTTTGGTGCCTTCATTAAACGCGAAGGCCGTGGCTGGCATGTTTTTCAGTCCAGAGACCCCGTCGTTGACGAGGCCGGAGGACACCCGGAACGGCCACAGGTCCCTAGCCCACCGGGACCGGCTCTGCTGTGCTGGAGGAATGAGAAGCGCCCGGGACGTCTGGCACCGGCTCCGCCGTTCCCGGACGGTGCGCTGGATCGCGGCGGCGGTGGTGCTGCTGGTCATCATTGAGTACGTTGTCCTGCCGCAGCTGGTGGGGTCCGACAACGTGCTGCGGGCCCTGGCGGGACTGTCACCGGTAATACTGGGGGGCGCCCTCTGCCTGGAAATTCTCTCCTTGTGCGCCTACAGCGCTCTGACGGCGGTGGTGCTTCCCGGATCGCGGCGTCCCCGGTATTTCACCCTGCTGCGGATAGACCTGAGTGACCTCGCGGTCAACCACGTGGTGCCCGGCGGGGGAACCACCTCGGCGGCCGTGCGGTACAGCCTCCTGACACGGGCCGGGGTCCGGTCCCAGGACGCCCTGAGCGCGGCGATGGTGCAGGTTGTTGGGGCGAATCTGGTCCTCGCGGCACTCTTTGCGGTGGGGTTGCTCACGGCGTTGGGAGAGGTGCGGGTCAACCGGTATTTCGTCACGGCCGGCGTCGTGGTCCTGCTGCTTTTGGGAGTGAGCGGGCTGGTCCTGTCCATCCTTGACCGCCACCTCGCATCAGTAGTGCGGGCGGCGCGCCGGCTTGCCGGCTGGATCAAGGTGGTCAAGCCGGACTCGGCGGAGAATTTTGTCCGGACCATGGCGGCGGAAACCGCGATGTTCCGGCGGGATCCGGGACGGCTGATCCGAGCCCTGACGCTGGCAGTGTCCTACTGGATATTCGACGCTGCCTGTCTATGGACCTTTGTCGCTGCCTTCGGTCATGTGCTGGCACCCGGCGAGCTGCTGATTGCCTATTCCCTGGGGAATCTGGTGGCGCTGGTACCGCTGACACCCGGCGGTCTTGGACTGGTTGAAGGGGTGCTGGTGCCCACGCTGGTGGGTTTCGGCGCCCCGGACACGGCGGCTGTGCTGGGTGTGCTGTCCTGGCGGATCGTCAACTTCTGGCTCCCGATTCCGGTGGGAGGGCTGGCCTGGCTCTGGCTGCGTCTCGGCCCGCTGCGCCGGCCGGCCCGGCAGTAAAGACGGCGGGCAGTAAAGACGCCGGGCAGCCGCCGCCAATGCTGGACCCGGCTAGGAGAGCTAGTGCAGGAGGCTCATCCAGTTAGCCGGTACCCGGCCGGCCGGGCCGGGCGCCGGCTGGCTGTCAGGGTGGGCCTGCGGTGGAGCCAGCTCCGGACCCGTAAACATAGCCTGCTCCGGATAGCTGTAGAACCAGTTCTCGCCCGGTTCAAAACTGTGGACCACCGGATGTCCGGTTGAGCGTTCATGAGCAGAAGCGTGCTGTGAGGGGCTGGAGTCGCAGCAGCCAACGTGCCCGCACTCAGCACACCGGCGCAGGTGGAACCACCAGCCGTCCTGGTCCAGGCACTCGGCGCAGCCGGTGCCGGAAGGAGGAACATGAGGGTCGATTCCTGGGATGGATTCCACAGCGAACTCCTTTGGTTACTTGGCCGGAGAAGACCCACAGTAGCCATCCGGCCGGTGAGACAGAAGCTGTGCGCCGCAAAGACCGAACGTGGTCAGGGAGGTGGGCTTAGGCTGCGGGCTCCCCGCCGCCGTCGGGCGCCGTGCCCGGGTAGCCGATGGTGAGTGTGTCCAGGACGGTCTGCCGGGTGAAGACACCGCTTCCGGGTGCCGTTTCGGTCAGCAGGTCGATGGTGAAAAGGACCGTGGTGCTTTCCTCTCCGGGGTTGGAGGGCAGCGCAAAGCCGGAAGTGTAGGCGTACGGCGGCTCCAGGGCGAAGCTGCCCTGGTCGTTGGTAAGTTCTACTCCCAGCGCGTCGATCCGGGTGTTGAACCGTGTGACCCGGATGGCGCCTGGCGCTGAGTTGCCGTCGACCTTCAGGCTGACACTGATGATTGGTGAAGACTCCGGCGTCCAGTCGGCCGGGTTCTCGTTGGTCCAGTAGTCCAGGATGAGGGTGTGCGAGGCCGCTCCGAGACGGTGGCTGGTGGAACCCTCTGCCAGCTCGTTGACAGGCTCGGGCGCGGGAGCCGCCGGGGCCTGGGTCTCTTCGGTGCTTTGCGGGGCGCCGCTGCTGCCGGGGATTCCGGGGAACGAACACGCCTGGAGGCCCAGCATCAGTGCCAGCGCGGCCGCAGATACGGCGACCCGGTGCGCGCCGGACGGCGGGCGCTTGCTCACGGTCATACCTTGAACCCATGGTGCCTGCGCAGTGCCTTGCGCAGCATAAAAGTGGTCTGGACCAGCGTGGTGATGTAGAGGATCGGCCAGCCGATGGCCAGCACGGCGGACTGCAGGTTGCTGGGAAGGTTGAGCCAGGCGAAGGTGAGTCCGGCCGCGATCACGAGTGCCACCAGGGCGGGCATCAGGAACCCGTAGCCGGCCCCGCGTTCGGCCCGGGCCTGGGCAGCCCAGTTATCCGTTTGCTGGCGGGAGAAGAACTTTGTCCAGGCGCGGACAAAATGCCCGATCCGCAGCCAGAGATAGATCTCCGCGGGCAGGGCAAAGAGCGCGAAGGCAATGTCCCGTGCACTCCTGTTCTGTATCGAAAGGGCGATGCGCAGGTTGAGGATCACAGCGACCAGAGGCGGGATGAGCCAGAACGGGTAGAACACGTAGGCACCGATGCTGAGCGAGGCGGCGAGCAGCAGTATGAAACCCATTCGGGTGACGATGTTGAAGAGCATCGAGACGTTTTCGCTCCACCGCAGCCGGAGGTTCGGGTGCAGCGGCTGTCCGGGGGTGTTGCTCCGCTGGCCCGGCCACATCAGGTCGATTGCCCCGTAGTTCCACTTCACCTGCTGCCCGTCCAAGGCGCGGAGGGTGCCCATGCCGCCTACCGAGGCGCGGGCACGTGCCGAGATCTTCGTGGCGTAGCCGATGCTCTTGATCTGCAGAGACAGCAGAGAGTCTTCAACCTCCGAGTCCTTGACCCACGGTGTTGCCTGGCGGTTGTCCACCATAACTGTCTTCAGGGCTTCCATTGAAAGAATGGAACATTGGCCGCCGAGAACCGCCATGTTGCGGCCGCGGAGGAGATTGTCCATATTGAAGGCGGCGAACTGTGCCCTTTGGCCGGCAGCAAGAAACTTCGCGATCAAGCCCTTTTTGGGCTCACCGACGGTATAAATTGCGGAAACGCCCCCGACCCGCGGATCACTGAGAATTTCCTCCTCGAGGTGTGCGACGGCGTGTTTGTCCAGGATCGTGTCGCCGTCTACGCCAAGGAAATAATCGAAGTCATTGCAGACCTGGCTGAACCCGTAGTTGAGTGCGCCGACCTTCTTGTCAGTGTTCACCCCAATGTCATGGACAAAGACTTCGGTCTGGTACGTCAGGTCCTGATAGGTATGTTCATGAGGCCCCGCGAACTCTCTGGCAAGGTAAAACGTCTCGTCATCGGTGTTGTTGATAACTACGTGTATGACGTCCGGCAGCCGGGTTTGCTTCAACAGTGCGTTGAGGACGTCGACTATGGTGTCCTCTTCGTTATAGGCCGGAATTACGCAGGCAATTGTTGCCCGCGAGGCTGATTTTTCCACAACTTTTCGCTGAACTACCTTGAGATAGTCTGCGTGGAGTATTTCCCGGTCTGTAATCATGGTGCCTCCTTCCAGGCATCTCTAGTCCTCACCGTCTCTTCAGCCGTCATCCTTACAGCGGTAATGGCTGAGTAGCCGAAATTTCTGCGCAGGAATAGCTCAATATGCCCAGTCGTCGGGTTCGAGATGAGGGGAGGCACTCATTAGTATGCATTCGGGGTGAATTAGTACGCATCCTGTGCAATTTAGCCGGACGGGACCGGGCTCCCGCCCTCCCCGGGCGTCAGGCACAGCACAGCAAGGGGTGAATTCGCGCACGCTGGGGCGCTGCCGCCCGCATGGGGCCGCCGGAGTGCCCGCAAGGTGATTTCCGACGCGTCCTACCCTGAAAATATGAGGAACCTGCCTTTCGCGGCAGCGGGGTTTATGGCCGGTGCTGCAGCAGCAGCCGGGACGCTGGCCGCAACTGTTATCCACAAAGACCCACGACCGTCGGCTTTTTTCATCCGCGGTGTGTTTTCCAGCGGGGGTAAAGTGCGGCTGAACACACTGCGCAGGCACGTTCGGACCGGGGGAGTGAGGGCCCATCGCGGTCTGCCCTATCTCGGCAGGTCCAAACGTCCCTCGCTTGATGTTTTCCTGCCGGAGAATGCCGGCGGCGGTCCGCTTCCCGTTGTTGTCTGGGTGCATGGCGGCGCCTGGATTTCAGGCTCCAAGGAGAACGTGGCCCCCTATCTGCAGATCCTTGCCGCGCATGGGTACGCGGTGGTGGGCGCCGGTTACTCCATATCCCCGGAGGCGAACTATCCCCAGGCCGTCACCGAGCTGAACAGTGCGCTGGCCTACCTGCGCGAACATGCGACGGAATACGGCATAGATCCCGACCGGATAGTGCTGGCCGGCGACTCGGCGGGAGCGCAGCTGGCGGCACAGCTGGCGCTGATGATCACTGACCCGGAGTATGCCCGGCGTACCGGCGTCGTTCCGGCCGCCGCGCGGCAACACCTGCGCGGAACACTGCTGTTCTGCGGAGTCTACGATCTCAAAGCGATGGCGCGGCTGAAGGGCGTCGTGGGTTGGGGATTCCGGACCGCGCTGTGGGCGTATACCGGCAAGAAAGACTGGGCGCGGACCCCTGCCGCGGAACACATGTCCATCCTGGACCACGTGAATCCCGATTTTCCGCCGACGTTTATCTCCGGCGGCAACGCCGACTACCTGACCGAGCAGCAGTCCAAGCCGCTGGCAGACAGACTGGAGGAACTCGGCGTCCAGGTTGTCCGCCGGTTCTGGCCGAAGGACCACAAGCCGGCCCTGGGACACGAGTATCAGTTCAAGCTGGAGATTAAGGATTCCCGCATGGTGCTGGCGGACACCCTGCGGTTCCTGGATACCGTCACCGGAGGGCAGTCAGTCCCGGTACGCTCCGAGCTGGAGGCCGCGGCGTAGGCCAGCGGAGTCGCCCCGCGTCTGCCGACGGGACACAGTACCGGTCCCGGACAGTTCTTAAACGCTGCGGCGGCCGCACTCCCGTGGAGATGCGGCCGCCGCAGCGTTGTATCTAGGACCAGATGTCGTCGCCGCGCAGGGAGGCGTCGGCGCCGCCGTCGCAGTAGATCGTCTGTCCGGCGAGGTGCGAGTTCTCCTCGCTGGCCAGCCAGGCGAGCAGGCGGGCAATCACAACGGGCTCGGAGTGCCCGTTCAACGGCATGGGGACGTTTTCATCCACCATCTTCACGCCCTCCGGAGTCGCGAGCAGCTCGCGGGTCATCGCGGTCAGGACGGTACCCGGCGCAACGGCGTTAAGCGGAATGCCGTTGCCGGCGTAAAGCTCACTGATCGATGCGCGGCGCACCCAGCGGCTGAGCGCCCGCTTGCTGGAAGGGTAGTTCAGGTAGCCGATCTGGGGACCCTGGTCGGCCAGCTTCTGGCCGATCTGCCGCGCCATGGCTTCGTCACCGGCGAGCATGGCATCCACGAGTTCGGGGGAGTTCGGCTGGAGGGAAGCCATGGAACTGACGACGACGGCGCGCGGCGCCTCGCTGCGGGCCAGCACGGGGGCGAGCCGGTCCAGGAACTCGGTGACGCCAAAGAAGTTCACGGACACGGTCAGGGGGATGGGTGCGGAGATGCCGGCGCAGGCAATGACGGCGTCAACCGAGCCGCCCGCGGCTTCCACCGCACGGTCTGCGGCGATCTGGCGCCCTTCGGGAGTGCTGAGGTCTGCCTCAACGTCTGCGTTGCGCAGGTCCACGCCAATGACTTTCTGTCCGCGTTCCCTGAGCAGGTCAGCGACGGCTGCCCCGATGCCGGAGGCGGACCCTGTGACGATATAAGTACGTGTTGTCATACTTCGAGCCTACTCCCGCTCCGGCCGTGGTATACGGGGGTGTGCGGCTGTTGCAGTGGTGCGTGCGTCCATGATTTGGTGCTACCCGGAAGCAGGCAGCGGCAGGTCCGCGACGGCGGGGATGCGGGTGGGGCCGATGACTCCAGGAGTCCCCTGAACCCACTCAGTGGGTGCAGGGCCACGTGGGTGGACTGGCTCGTTGCACCATTAGCTCAGAGCTAATACCAGGCCGACTATTAGCCGTTGTGAACGAGAGCCAGGTAGAGCACAGCGAGAGCCGACAGCGTCCAGCTTGCCAGACTGCCCACAAGGAATTCCTCGGCCTTTGAGCCTGTTCCGCGGTCTTCTGCAATTTCCGGGAACCGGACAACGCCCTTCGCAGCTGCAAGTGCGGCAATGATCTGTGGTGCCCCGGCAAAAGCCAGGACGACAATGAGCAGTCGCTCAATCGGACCGATGAGGCGGCCGCCCTTGAGGGCTGGACCACGGGCAGGTTTTTCCCCGGCACGGACGCTGGCCACCTGCCTGCTGCGGATAAAGAACTCCCAGACGTTGGGCTGTTGTGTTGCCGCGGGACTTTCTTCGCCCCTCCCGCTGTTCCCAGGGTGGGTGTCTTCCTGATGGGCGCGGCCCAGTGCGGCAAGGGCGACGATGTTTGCGCTTCTGGTGAGGAAGACGGCAACAGCAGCAGCGGCGACGATGGTTTCCACAGAGACGGACGACGCAGATTCCAGGGCCGTGAGGGAGTAGGCATCCAGGAGGAAACCGGATGCCGACTGGGCCGTCCGGTCAAAGACGGTGATTCCGAAAACCAGGACAAACAGCACGATGACCGGCCAGAGCCGGGGGACAGCGGGGGAGGAGCTGTCCATCCGGCCTGCTTCCATCGGTTTTGGTGCAGGCATGCTGAGTGTCCAGCCAAAGGCAAGGGCTCCACAGGCCGCTGCGGCAAGGAAGGGGATGCCAAGCCCGGTAATGACCAGCACCGACACGGCAGCGAGGAGCAGCAGCCTGCCGGGCAAGGTGCGGCCAAGGCGCAGCCCGCCAGCGAGATCCACCAGGCCGACCATCAGCAAAAGGGTTGAACCGATCACCGCAGCATGCCCTTTTCCAGTTCCTGATGCGCCGCCAGAAGCGCCGATCCACCCGAGCGCCGCAGACTCTGCGAAACAGCCGACTGGGTAATCTTCTCCCGCCGCGCAAGTTCCGTTTGGGACACACCGAGCAGGACACCGGCAGTCAAACGGCGGGCGCGCGGACTCATGGCACTGATTGACGCGTCCCGGAGCAGCAGAAAACCGTTGACCAGCGATGCCTCACCAGCGGCTTTAGCTTCATCCGAAACGAACCAGGACCGCAGGTAGGGGTCCGTGCCATGTTCGCGATGATGCGTTTCCTCAATGGCTTCCCGGGCATTCCACCACGCTGTCCCATCCTGAATGGCACCAGGAGCCAGTTCATCGACGTCGGCCGTGATTCCTCGTCCCAGGCCAAACCTGCAGTCCACACCCTCCGGAAGCAGGAGGCGCACCAGCGAGGTTGTCAGCAGAGCATCACCCAGGGTGTGGAACACGGCCTGGAATTCGTCTCCGACGGTGGGCCAGAGCGGGCGGTGCATCGGGCGGGTGCCATGTGCCTGCGCGAACGCCTCGCGGATGGAACGCTGCGCGCCGACCCGGTCGCTGAGTTCGCGCGACTTCACGATGTCGACGATGAGTGCAATCACAGAATTCGGCATCTCATAAGCATATAGCTTATTTAGGCAGGAGTATAAGCGTTTCTGCGCAAGCTTCTGACGGGACCTTTCCAGGGGAGGCAGATCACGCCTCAGAATGCAACGAGAGCGGCGGACACTGCTAGGTCGAGCCCCCCGCAGCCACCCAGGGGAGGCTTCCAGAGTGTTACTGGCACCCCTGCGGATGAAAGTCATGCGTATTCCTGTGCCGGACTCCGACTCCAGACGCGACAAGTGAAACCAAAAGGGTGAGCGGACAGGAATTTCTAGCGGTTCCCAACGAGATGACTCTAGGATGGCCGCATGACGCCTCGAGGGATTGGAATAGCCCTACTCTGCGTGGGGGCAGTGAACGCCCTCGTGGGCACGATGCTGGCTTTTCAGTCTGAACCGAACAACGTCTGGGCATATGTCATCGTGATTAGTGGCGTTGTCGTGATGATTTTCGGCTACTTCATCGGAAAGCGGAAAAGCTGGACCTGACGCCCACTGAGCAACCGCGGCCTCGTCTGTCCGGATTTACTCGAACAGCCGCGCCTAATCCGACCGGAGAACCAATTTGTTTACGGGTTGTCCGCCGGTTGACGTAGCGGGCCCATGCGTCGCCTGCGTTGTCGGCGTGGAGGAATGCGATTTGGTGGCTGTATCCGAGTGCGTCGGCGACCAGTGGCGGCGGTGAGACTAACAGGTGTTCGTCCAAGGCAGTGATTCGTGCCCCGCGCAGGTCGATGCCCAGGTTACGGAGCCTGTCCATGATGGTGTTTGGGTGTAGTGACTGACCGGCGCGGGTTCCCCGGGAAGAGCCACCGGCTTTGAGTGCCCGCCCCGGTTCTGAGATTCGGACGGCTCGCGAGGTGCTCTTGAAGTAGATCTGCGAAAGGCTCGGGAACGGGCACCGGATGGGCGCCGAAGCTGATCCTCACCTTTTCGTTGGTTCGGCTGATTTCGACGGCATCGGTCCGGAGTTTGGCTACCCGCACGAGCGGTTGGGCGTAGAGAAGCAGCAGGATGCCGGCGACTCTGTAGGGCAGGGATTCACTGGTGCCGGTCAGCAGTTCCCTCAGCCATGCCACGCGTTGGTCCTGTGTGATGGTTGGACGTGTTTTGGCGGTGTAGTGACCCATCTCCACCCGGTGATTTGTGCCGGTGTTGTTGATGAAGACGATGAAGGTGCGGATGGCTTTTCTGGTTGTGGGGCCGGTGGCGAGCCAGGTTTCGATGTCTTGCTGGGTGCAGCTCGCGGCCGTCCGCTGGTGGGCTTCCCAGAGCCAGTCCAGGAACTTGATGGTTTCGGTGATCTCTTGTTTGGCGGAGTGCACCGGGGCTTGGGCGCTCTTTTCCGGTGTTGTCAGGGACCGGATGCGGCGGAGGTGATGCCAGGTGGCGAACTGGCTGAGGGGTTTGGCGACCTCCTCGGGCAGGTCGCGGAGCTTGTTGTCAATCCAAGTCTCGAACCGGGCCAGGTGCGGGTCTTGGTAGGGGAGGAGCCCGTGATGGATGAACAGGGCAGGCAGGTGATTGGCTGGTCGTTCCGCCGACTCAGCCGCGGCGTCGAAGCCTTCGTGTGTCAAGGGAGTTTGCCCGCATGACAGAGATGTCAGGAGGGTCTGGACTTCGGGGGAGCGCTTCCAGGTGATGATGCTTTCGGGCCGGTCTGCCTTGCAGAGGACATCGACGATTTTGCCGGCAGTCTCTGGTTCGGCAGGGTGTGTGAGCAGTAGTTCGTTGAGGTCATCTCGGAGGGCGCAGCGGGCGCAGATGCCGCGCCGGTAGAACTCGCCTTCCGTATTGCAGCGGCTGCAGTGGAAGTCGTGGAGGATGCCTGAGCAGGGTGCGCAGCGGGGCCCTTCGATGGTTTCGGGCGGGCCGGGCAGTAGCCGGTGCTGGCCGCAGCCGGGGCAGATCCCGTAGGTGCGGGTGGCGGTGGTGAAGCAGGGGCCGCAGATTCGGCCTTCGGGCCAGGTGGCCCGGGTCCGGCCGACGTTTCGGCCGCAGCGTGCACACGTCGCGATCCCCGTGTGCGGGGCCGGCCGCGGCTGGTGCTGCGGGGGCTGAGGCCTTCGGGTTTGTCAGCGGTCATCGTCGATGATGCGTGCCCGTCGGGGTCTGACGGTGCGGTTCAGGTCAACGACGTTGGGGGCGCTGGTGCCGGTTCTGCGGGCGCGGACGTCGGCGGCTGTGACGGTGATGAGGTCCTCGGGTCCGCAGGAGAAGATGTCGCAGATCGCGGCGATAACCTGCAGTGCGACGCGTTCGGCTTTCTGGTTGACGAGCCGGTAGACCTGTGGCCGGGACAAGGTGATGCCCCGCTCGGCCAGGAGGGGATGAGGTCGGTGGTGTTGTGCAATCCCCGTGCTGCCATGAGCTCGGAAAGCCACCACTTGTATTCGACTTCGCGCCTCACCACTGCCCCCGCATCTGCACGCCCAGGACTTCATCCATGGTGCGGTCCAGCGCCGCCTTGAGCGTGGTGTTGCGGAAGTCGTCGCTGACGAACTGGTAGATCCCGGTGGTTGAGGCGTGTTCGTGGCCCATCTGATGTTGCACGAATCTAGGATCCCATCAGTCCTCCAGCCGGTGCGTTGCGTAGGAGCGCCGGAGCGAGTGCAGGTCCAGGCCATCCAGCGGCAGGCCCAGCTCGTTGAGGTAGCGCCGGAGCCGGCGCAGCAGGGGACAATTGATTCATCTGATGCAATACGCAGATTACAAGTTGACATAATGTGGATTATCGGCGTGCAAGACAAGGTGCCGGAAAGTGGTTCAGGCCACCCCCGCCGGTTGTTTGTACCAACCTGCGGCGGCGCGGAATTCGCCGCTCGGCACCCTTCGGCGAACGCACCGCGGCTCTCACGCCGCTCCCAACAGCCCAGCGCTGTCCGCACACCGTTTCCAGGCAGTGGAATCTGCGTGAGGACCTTACGTGTTTTTGCTCTCGCCCACGGCGGGAACGGCTGTGAAATTCAGTTGACATAACGTCCCCCACCAACAGCCGGGACCGATTTGCAGCCTTACATAATGCCTGCCGTCCCCCTGGGAACATTCCAGCACCTCGGCGTGTTATATCGGCGTTGACCTGCAGGAAGAGAGGTGGTGCCCACTGAAAAACCCCATCACCAGCTTCCGGATCATCCATCCCCGGCGCCCTGCCTGGGTGCCCGGCCTGCCGCAGGTGTGACCGGTCAGGCCTTATTCGGACCAATATGGCCACCAATGAGCCGCCGTTTGGTGTGATCGGCAGCTTCACCTATATGATCTACGCTCGAACCCCCCACAAATTCAGGAGATAAGCACTACAAATGGCTACCGATTACGATGCCCCGCGCGTCAAGGAAGAAGACCAGCCCACCGACTCGCTGGAGGGACTGAAAGCCCAGCAGCGCGGCGGAGCGATGACGGCGGTTATCGATGTCGAAGAGTCTGACGCCATCGATGGCTTCGACCTGCCGGGCGCTGACCTGTCCGGTGAAGAACTGCTGATCAAGGTCGTTCCGGCCCAGGCAGACGAATTCACCTGCATGTCCTGCTTCCTCGTCCGCCACCGTTCGCAGGTGGCCCGGGAGAAGAACGGCGACAAGTACTGCGTGGACTGCGAAGGCTAGCGGTACTCCCCCAGCACACAGTGCAGCAAACCAGGCCCGGAGCAGAAAATGCTCCGGGCCTGGTTTCTTGTGACGGTGAGGTTCAGCCGCCCCGGGCACACGGCCTCGAAGCACGTTCAGCGCCGTCGGGCGGGGGCCCTTAGGATGGATCCGTGACATTTGAACCCGGCCCAGCTGAAACCGCCGCCGCCATCCGCAGCCTTGTCCTGCCGATGCTGGAGCATGAAGAAGTTCCTATCGTCCAGCTGGGGCATCCTGCGCTGCGCCGGCCGGCCGTTCCCTTCGAAGGGCAGCTGGAGGATGATGAGCTGGCTGCGCTGGTGGAACTGATGCGGCGGGTGATGCACGCCGCCCCCGGGGTGGGCCTGGCCGCGCCGCAGATCGGTATCCCGCTGAGGCTTGCCGTGCTGGAAGACGGCTTTGTTGCCGACCCCGCGGTGGCGGAGGAACGGGAGCGGTCTCCCCTGCCGTTTTTCACCATTCTGAATCCCCGGTACGAGCCTCTGGATGACCGCATGGCCGCCTTCTACGAGGGCTGCCTCTCCTTTGAGGGGTACCAGGGGGTAGTGGTCCGCCACCGCTCCGTCGCATTGGACTACGACGACGAAGCCGGCATCACCCGCCGGCGCGAGTTTCACGGCTGGCCAGCCAGGATTGTCCAGCACGAGACCGACCACCTGAACGGAATTGTCTACGTGGACAAGGTCCTCACCCGGTCACTGTGCTCCAACGCGGAGTACCCGCGCTGGGCGGCGCCGGGAATCGACGAGGCCCGGCGCGTGCTGGGCTTCTAACCCCGCACCCGCCGGACCGCGGCACCCCCGGGACTCAGGTCAGTAAACACGATTCCGAAAACGGACGCGGCCCCAGGGTACAGCTAGACGCCGGCCGTGACCGGTTCGCCGTCGTCTGCCGTGGACTCTGCCGGGGTGTTCGCGGCGGTGGGCAGCCAGCGCGCCCACCACGCCAGAATGTGCTCGAACCGCTGACGGCGGTGCCAGGGCGTCCCGGTCCGGGAAAGCTCGTGGTTCTCCCCCGGAAACAGCAAAAGTTCAGTGGGAATATTCCGGAGCTTCAAAGCCGTGTAATACCGCTGCGCCTGCTCCACCGGGCACCGCAGGTCCTCTTCGGAATGGATGACCAACGCCGGGGTCCGGACCTTCTCCACCTGCGCGAACGGACTCTGCGCCAGCACGTGGTCCGGATCTGTTCCGGTGTAGGCCGCGGAGAAGAACCAGCCGATGTCCGCGGAGCCGATGAAGGAAAGCGGGTCCAGGAACCCGCGCTCCACGATCGCAGCGGCAAACCGGTGGTCCTGGGCAATCGTCCAGGCAGTCAGGTAGCCGCCATAGGAACCGCCCATCACACCCAGGCGCCCGGCATCGAGCTCCGGATGCGACGCGAGCACACCCTCCAGGAAGCCCAGCACATCCTGCAGGTCCAGGGTTCCCATGGCCTCCTTGATGGCGCGGCCGTGTTCCTGGCCGTAGCCGGAGGAGCCGCGTGGATTGCACATCACCACGGCATATCCGGCGGCCGCATATACCTGCGCCTCGTCAAAGAGTCCCCAGCTGTACTGGGAGAACGGACCCCCATGGATGTTCAGCAGCACCGGATGCGGGCCGGCACCTTCCGGAAGCACCACCCAGCCGTGCACCGGATAGCCGTCCGCTGACCGGTGGGTTTCCTCCCGCAGCGGCCGCACGGTGGTTCCGGCGCGCAGTGCGGCGGAAAAATCGCTCAGGACCCGAAGGTCCCCGGGCGCCCCGGGATCGAGTACGGCCACGTCACCGGCCGTGTCCGGGTCCGTGAAGGTCACGACGGCGGCACCCGACTCTGCTGCGGCGGCCCCGGTTACTACCCGCGGGCCTGAGAGCAGTGTGCTGACGGCACCCTGGGCCTGCACCCGCAGCAGTTCACTGCTGCCCTGGCGCAGATTGAACACCAGCGCGGCATCCGCGCCAACCGGGACGATTCCGCCGCCGGCCAGGTCCATGACTGCCGGATCACTCAGCCGGACCGGGGATGCCGGGTCCAGGACCGGAGCGGCATAGAGGGCGGTGTTGCGGGCTACGAAGTCCAGGCCGTTGTCGGTCAGGTCCTGGGCCAGGTAGAACAGCCACTTTCCATCCAGGCTCTGCACCGGATCGCACACGGACAGCCGTCCACCCGAACCGAGGTTGCTCAGGCGTTCCGGCTGGCCTCCCCCGCCGGCCCGGACCGCGTAGACGTCGGTGACCAGATCAGTATCGGCCTCCGGATGCAGGGCTGCGGTGAACAGGACGTGGGTGCCGTCGGCCGAGAAAACCGGTTGCAGGACATCGGCATCGTAGTCGGTGAGCTGCAGTGACTCGGGAAGGCCGGTGGCGCTGCTTGCTCCGGCAGTCTGCCCGTCTGCCGCTGCGCGGCCGGCCGGTTTGATGAAGGGTTCCCCGGCGAGGTCCGGCAGGGTGAGCACAAACGCCTGGATACGTTTGTCCCGCGAGTATCCAGCCCCGTTCATCCGATAGTTAAGGGTTGTGATGAGCCGGGGGTCCTCCGCACCGGGGGAAACCCCCTCGACGGTGCCGTAACGGCCGTGCTCCGGGTCACGGGAGGAGAAGACAATCCGGGTGGAGTCAGGTGAGAAACGGAACCAGGAAACGCCCAGCCGCCGGTCGGTCAGCTGCACCGGTTCCCCTCCCCCTGCGGGCATGGCAAAAAGCTGCGGACGCTCCCCCGGTCCGGACCGCAGAAAGGCAAGGATTGTTCCGTCGGGCGAAAAGCGCGGGGCGGAGTCATGAAAACCTCGGGTGATCCGCTGCGGCTCCCCGCCTTCCAGGCCTATGGTCCACAGCTGCCCCACGTAGGCATCGGCGGTGAAGTCGGGCCGCTGGACGGCGACGACGGCGCGGCTTCCGTCAGGGTGGAGGGCCGGTTCGGAGACAGAGTTCAGGAGATCCAGATCACTAGGTTTCACGGTTCCGAGCTTAGCAAGCCGCAGATGCTGCGCCTTCAGCGGGCGCACCGGCACTGCGGCAAGGACTCTGCGGCCTAGGATTGGGATATGCCCTCCGCACACAAAGTCCTGCTGACCTGCCCAGTTTGTCAGGAGGCGCTGGTACCTCGTCAGGACCGGAAGCAGCTGGTCTGCAGCTCGGGGCACCAGTTTGATGCGGCGCGCCAGGGGTACTTCAACCTGCTGACCGGTGCAGGGACCAAATTCCAGGCAGACAGCGCCGCGATGGTGCAGGCGCGGGCAGACTTTTTGGCTGCCGGCCACTACCGCCGGCTGGCCGAGGCGGTAGCTGCCATGGTGACGGGAGCTGGAGCCAGCCCGGTGCTTGTTGATGCCGGAGCCGGCACCGGCTACTACCTCGCTGAAGCAGCGCGGACGGTGGATGCGTCCGCCACGGTGGCCCTGGATATTTCGAAGTTCGCCCTCCGCCGGGCGGCTAAGGCTCTGCCCCAGGGATACGCGCTGGTATGGGATGTCTGGCGCCGTCTTCCGCTGGCCGACGGCACGGCAGACGCCCTGCTGAACGTGTTTGCTCCCCGGAACCCCGCCGAGTTCCGCCGGGTGCTGCGCCCTGGCGGGATTCTCGTCGTCGTCACTCCCCTGCCTGCGCACCTGCGTGAACTGCGGTCGCTGGGCGGGCTGCTCGGTATTGGTCCGGAAAAGGCGGACAGGGTTGCCGGTTCACTCGGTGACGGCTTCGCCTTGGAGGACAGCCAGTCTCTGGAATACACCATGATCCTGTCCCGGGCCGACGTGCGTAACGCAGCGCTGATGGGCCCCTCCGCCCACCACCTCGATCCGGCGGTTCTGGAAGCGGCGCTGGAGTCTGTTTCCTTCCCCCTGCGGGTTAGTGCGGCGTTCGCCCTGCAGCGGTTCCGGGCTTTGGAGCCGCGCGATGCGAAGTCCGTGCAGCAGGACACCGGTACCGGAGACTGACGCGCCGTTAAAGGTCTACCTAGGTAAAGGGCTGAAGATCAGGCAGAATAAGCCAAAAGCCTGCATAGACTCCTCCGCCCGCTGCCGGCCGGCAAACAACTCCCGGCGTGGGACTGGGTGGAGCCGGAGGGAAGCATCATGCAAGAAGTGTACGAATGGCTCGTGACTTACGGCTGGGTGGTCTGGCTGGTTCTCTTCCTCGGCCTCGCTGCCATAGAGACCCTCACCCTGGACCTTTTCTTCGCCATGTTGTCCGTAGGCGCACTGGCGGCCATGCTCGCGGCGATTCTCTCGGCTCCGCTGTTTCTTCAGGTGGTCGTTTTCTCGGTTGTTTCGCTGCTGATGATTGTCCTTGTCCGGCCCGTGGCGCTGAAACACCTGAACATGGGTACGCGGGACCAGCGGTCCAACATCGAGCGTCTCATCGGTGAGGCCGCGGTGACTTTGGAACCGGTTGGCTCCCGCAGCGGAACCGTCAAGATCGGCGGGGACACCTGGACGGCACGGTCAGGGGACGGCTCGCTGCTGCCCGCGGGCGAACAGGTCGCGGTGACCAGGATCGACGGAGCCACGGCCGTTGTGGAACCCATTCGTCCCGCCGGCGGAACCGAACCTGCCGGCCCCTTCGGCCAGGACGACGGGTTGACCGGCCGCTGACAAACCTAATCTGTCCGAAAGGTGCTGCCTGCCGGACGCAGCCCGACGGTTTCGACCGATGGGCACCTATCAGGCGGGGCCGCGAGGATTCCGCCGCAATGCAAGGGGGAACATGAACAACACGATCGTTCTGCTGATTGTCCTGGCCGTCCTGGTCATCTTTGTCCTGGTGGTACTGGTTAAGTCCATCCGGATCATTCCGCAGGCGAGGGCGGGAGTCGTCGAACGCCTCGGAAAGTACCTGCGCACCCTGAATCCGGGCCTGAATATCCTCATTCCCTTTGTGGACCGGCTGCTTCCCCTGCTGGACCTGCGCGAGCAGGTGGTGTCCTTCCCGCCGCAGCAGGTAATTACGGAGGACAGCCTGGTGGTGTCCATCGATACGGTGGTCTACTTCCAAGTGACGGACGCCCGGGCGGCGACCTATGAGATCGCCAATTACATCCACGCCGTTGAACAGCTCACCACAACCACGCTGCGCAACGTCGTCGGCGGGTTGAACCTCGAAGAGGCCCTCACCTCGCGTGACCGGATCAACGGCCAGCTCCGCGGTGTCCTGGACGAGGCAACGGGCCGATGGGGCATCCGGGTCTCGCGGGTGGAGCTGAAAGCAATCGAGCCGCCCCTGTCCATCCAGGATTCGATGGAGAAGCAGATGCGGGCCGAGCGTGAACGCCGCGCCACCATCCTGACGGCCGAAGGAACCAAGCAATCTCAGATCCTCACGGCAGAAGGCCGCCGGCAGGCCGCCATCCTGGCCGCCGAAGGCGATGCCAAGGCAGCAATCCTGCGTGCTGACGGTGAATCCCAGGCGATCCAGAAAGTCTTCGAAGCCATTCACAAGGGCAACCCGGACCAGAAGCTCCTCGCTTACCAGTACCTCCAGACACTCCCGAAGCTCGCGGAAGGCACATCCAACAAGGTGTGGATCATTCCGAGCGAGCTCGGTGAGGCGCTGCGCGGCGTGGGCTCGGCTCTTGGCGACTTCCTGCCCGATGCCAGGGGCAGTGAAGAACGCCCCGCTTCCGGTCCGGTGCAAGGCACGCAGACTGCTGTCCCCACGGCCGGAACCGTCTCTCCGGTCTCCGGAGAGCAGGGCGGAAGCGGTACGGCTGCCCCGTAAGCGCAGCCCGGCAACGGGTCCGGTGATAACCGGGCGCAGCCGGGCAGGGTGCGGCGGTCACCGACCGCGTCCGCTCCCGGTATAATTGACTGTTTGCCGGGAACGGGCGGTTGATCCGCTGTGCCGGGAACAGGATCTGCGGCGAAGGCGTTGTACCTGACGGGCCTGATTGTGCGGCAAGAGACTTTAGCAGCTGTGCTGACGCGCAGCGGGCACTATGGATGGACCTTCACCGGTCCTTCGAAACTGATTTAGGGAGAAAAAATGAGCGATCGTAGCCTGCGGGGTATGCGTCTGGGTGCGCAGAGCATGGAGACGGAATCCGGTGTGGAGCCGGCTCCCCGCCAGCGTGTTGAGTACCGCTGTGAAGACGGCGAACGCGTGTTTGTGACCTTTGCTGCGGAGGCAGAGGTGCCCCCGGTCTGGGTGTCCAAGACCGGCAAGGAAGCGCTGCTGGTGGACGGCGAAAAGCCTGACACAAGCAATGACAAGCCTGTCCGCACCCACTGGGACATGCTCCTGGAACGCCGCAGCATCGAAGAACTCGAAGTGATTCTTCAGGACCGCCTGGACAAGCTGCGGGAGCGCCGGGGCGAGCGTACCGCCTCCTAGCGCGAAACCGCGCGCTGGTGCCCTGCCGCCCTGGTTGTGCTGCAGGACTGGTGAGCGGTTCCGGCGCGGACGCCCTGAACTGAACTAAAACAACAAAAGAACCGGCTGCCAATCTTTTGGCAGCCGGTTCTTTTGTTATGCGGGTTACCCGCGGCCGGTCAGTTTCTGCCACCGGGCGGAGAGGCCCCACTTGGTGACATTGGCGATCGCTTCGAAGACGATGTTGCCGCTCATCTTGGAAGCGCCTAGCTCCCGTTCAACGAAGGTGATGGGGACTTCCTGAATGGTCATGCCCATGCGGGCGACCCGGAAAGTCATATCGACCTGGAAGCCGTAGCCAACGGATTCGACAGCTGACAGGTCCAGCCGTTCCAGCGTGCTCCGGCGGAAGGCACGGTAGCCGGCAGTAATGTCACGGGTGCGGATTCCCAGCATCAGTCTGGAATAGGTGCTGCCGGCGCGGGAGAGAAGTTTGCGGTGGAGGGGCCAGTTGACCACCGAACCGCCCGGGACCCACCGGGAACCGATGACCAGATCCGCTCCCGCCTTGGATGCTTCGAGCAGCAGCGGCAGCTGCTCCGGCTTATGCGAACCGTCCGCATCCATTTCCACGAGAATGTCATACCCGTTCTCCAGGCCCCAGCGGAATCCAGCGATATATGCTGCGCCCAGGCCTTCCTTGCCCTTGCGGTGCAGTACATGGACCTGAGGGTCCCGCGCTGCCTGCTCGTCGGCGTAGGCGCCGGTGCCGTCCGGGCTGTTGTCGTCCGCAATCAGGACGTCGGAATCCGGGACGGCGGCCCGCAGCCGCTGGAGGGTCTTGGGCAGCGACTCGATCTCGTTGTAAGTGGGGATGATGGTCAGGACGCGCACGCAAAGGGCCTTTCAACGAACACGAGCCGCGCTGCTCGCGGCTCGGAGGACTGCCGTGTCGGCGGCAGAATTACCAGTATATTGGACCCCGCACCGCTGGGCGCCCTGATCTCCGGGAGCGGAGTGGGCACAGGCAGGCAAAGGGGCGGGTTCCGCCGCCTTCGGGCCAGTCCCGGGAGTCCCAGGCCTGTTTTCTACTGACGGATGAACCCACCCCAATGTGCTGCAACTGATGACCCCGCACCTTAAATGGACGGAAGGCCCATCAACCCCCCACACACACGTGCTCGGGCCGTGGCAGCTCGATTCCGGCCTAGGCCGGTTCGTGCTGCGGTTCACCTAGACTACGTGCTGAGCGGTAAGTGTCAACACGGTGCTGACTAGGCAAAACTGCATTGCCGCAGGTCAGCGGCACAATTGACTGTCCCGGACCGGAGAAATCTTTTTCGGGTGCCTAACCGAAATCGGGTACCTAACTAAAATCCGGCGCCTAACTAAAATCGGGCGCACGGTAGAGTTCGGCGCCGTGGTGCACCGTCTGCAGGCACCGTGGGAGGCTGTCTGTATCCAGCGCCGGAAGCAGGGGTGTTCCGGCCCGGGGATCCGTGCTCCAGGACGCCACGGAGGCATCGGGGGTCTGGACCATCAACTCGTCGGCCTCCCACACGGCGAAGGACGCGGGTGTGCCCGGCGCCAGCTGGCCCAGCATCGGGTTGCCTGTCCCCGCAGCCCGCCATCCGGCCCGCGTGTGCGCTATGAACGCCGCACGGGCGGAAATCCGTTCGTGCGCAGAGGAATGCATCACGGCGGCCTGCACCGTACGCCAGGGGTCCAGCGACGTTACAGGAGCATCAGAGCCGAAGACGACCGGAACACCCGCCGAGAGCAGGGCAGCGTAACGGTTCATGCCGGTGCTGCGGGATCCCAGGCGCTGGGAGTACATCCGGCCGGGGCCTCCCCACACCGCGTCGAAGACAGGCTGCATGCTGGCCGTAACACCGAAACGGACCAACTCGGAGATAGCTGCGTCGTCGCTCAGCTCCACGTGCTCCAGACGGTGGTGGGCAGCGCGTACGGCGGACTCCCCCACGGCGTCCGCTGCCAACTGCAGGGCACGGATGGCTGCATCCAGTCCGGCGTCTCCGATCACGTGGAAACCGGCCTGCAGGCCGGCCCGTGTGGCCAGTTCGATATGCCGCCCCGCTTCCTCCACACCGAGGTACAGGCTGCCGGAAGTCTCGGGAGCATCGGTATACGGTTCGCGGAGCGCCGCGGTCCTGGCGCCGATGGAGCCGTCGATGTTCAGGTCTCCGCCCAGGCCAAGCAGCCGGCCGCTAAACATATCGGTCACCTCGGAGAGCTCAGCTTCACTGCGCACCAGCTGTCCCCAGTAGGGAAGCACCTGCGGCACCGGCCCCGCTCCGAGGCTGCCTTCCAGGCCCAGCAGCTGCCGCAGGTCCTCCGGCGGGACGATGTGAGGTGCTGCCATTTCCGCCACGGCAACGATTCCGCGGGAGGCCGCCAGGTCCAGGGCTGCCCGCTGGTAACTGGCCCGTTCGGAAAGGCTCAGATTCCGGGAGACGGTGCGGGCGGCATCGTGGGCGGCCCGGATCACAAAACCGTTGTCCCAGCCGTCCATCCCGGCCAGATGCAGCTCCGCCGCCAGCGTCGCGGAGACCACCGCACAGTGCACATCCGCACGTGCCAGATAAACACGGCGCTGTCCGGACGCGGCGTCGAGCTCCGCGGCGGTCGGCACCCGGCCCTCGGGCCAGCCCGTCTCATCCCAGCCATGGCCGGTAATCAGGCCGGCTGTATCGCGGGCTGCGGCAGCGACGGCGTCGAGCAGTTCCGCGAGCGACCGCGCCCCGGAGAGATCCAGGGAGGATTCGGCAAGGCCGGCTTCCGTCAGGTGGACGTGGGAATCCACGAAACCCGGTGCGGCCAGTGCGCCCTGCAGGTCCACCACGCGCATGCTGGAGTCCTGGATGGAGGTGGCGGCGTGCTCCGATCCCACCCAGGCGATGGTGTCACCGTCCACCAGCATGGCGGTCGCGAAGGGATCGGCGGCGCTGTAGACAGAACCGTTGCGGTAAAGGGTCAGGCTTTTCGCCGGGGCCGTGGTGTTCAAGGACTCACCTGTTCTTCAATTCGTGCAGTTGGAACCGCCCTCATGGACGGAACCGGAAAAGGCCAGCAGGTGCTGGCGGGATTATGCGCCGGTGGGGCTATTCACTGACGGCCGATCATTCACTGACGGCGGAGTACGCGACGACGCCGCGCCGGATCAGCTCGATGGCCTCACGGCAGCGCCGGCGCAGTGCATCAGAAATATCCGGCACCTTCGCCAGCTGGTCGATCAGGTCAATGACCTGCTTGGACCAGCGGACGAAATCTCCGGCCGCCAGCTCGGTGCCGTTGAGGGCCACCTGGAGGTGCTTGCCGTTGACCCATTTGTACATCGGCCAGACAAGACCGAGCTCCGGCTCACCGGTCAGCGGCAGCTTTTCTGCCTCCTCGAGGTCCGTGAGCTCGGACCACTGGCGGATGAGGATG
Source organism: Arthrobacter gallicola (assembly GCF_014836775.1). Taxonomy (GTDB): domain Bacteria; phylum Actinomycetota; class Actinomycetes; order Actinomycetales; family Micrococcaceae; genus Arthrobacter_B; species Arthrobacter_B gallicola. The sequence goes on along the minus strand of NZ_JACSQD010000001.1, from coordinate 537,434 downwards.
TCGACGGCGCCGTCCAGCACTGCGCTCGGCATCCGCGGTCGGAGGCCGCGTTCTTCCCGCTTGGGCTGGTAGACCAGTGCGGTGGCAAGGCAGGCAAGCTCGACGGCGTCGACGTCGTCAAAGGCGCCACGCTCCAGTCCGAGGGCCGTCAGCAGGTCCTTTTCGCCGTAGATCCGGCGCAGCTTGGTTCCCGCCGGGGTAACCCGGGGAACGCCGTCGGCATCTGCGGCGACGTAGCCGTAGTGGGACAGGACGCTGCTCACCCGGTCGAACGTCTTAGCGATGGTGTTGGTGCGTCCGCGGATCTGGGCAGAGAGGTTGTCGGTCTCGCGCCGCAGCTTCCACCAGCGCTCGGCCCAGCGGGCGTGGTCCTCACGGTCGCTGCAGCCATGGCAGGGATGGGACCGCAGACGGCGCCGGAGGTCGGCGATGGCCTGCTCCTGGGCCTCGCTGCCGGCCGCATGCAGCGACGCGCCGCGGCCGCCGGCAGGCCGGGGCGGGCGGTGCTCGCGGAGTGCGTTGCGCAGGGAGGACGTGAGGTCCCGGCGGTCCTTGGGAGTGCGGGCGTTGAAGGATTTGGGGATGCGGATCTGGGAGACAACGTTCACGGGGCCGTCCAGGTCCTGCACAAACAGGCGGCGGATCTGCTTGTCCTCGGTCAGGATGGACGGGGCGGGTTCGCGGCCATTGGTGTCGGTGCTGAGCACTACGGCATAACCCGGGCTGCGGCCTCCGGGAACATCAACGACGTCGCCCGGCCGCAGCGTCTCCAGCGACGCGGCGGCGGCACTGCGCCGGTTGCGTGCCTTGGACCGGGAGGCGGTGTGCTCCAGGTCGGACAGCTGTCGGCGGAGCGCGGCGTACTCACTGAAGTCGCCGAGGTGGCACGTCATGGCTTCTTCATATCCGGCCAGCGACTCTTCGCGCGAGCGGACCTGGCGGGCCAGCCCGACGACAGAGCGGTCTGCCTGGAACTGGGCGAAGGAGGATTCCAGGATCTCCCGGGCACGGCTGCGCCCGAACTGGGCTATGAGGTTGATGCTCATGTTGTAGGTGGGCCGGAAGGAGGAGTTCAGCGGGTAGGTCCGCCGTGACGCCAGTCCCGCAACTGCAGCCGGATCGGTCCCCGGCTGCCAGAGGACCACGGCATGGCCTTCGACGTCGATCCCGCGCCGTCCGGCACGGCCGGTCAGCTGGGTGTACTCCCCCGCTGTCACATCCACGTGGGCTTCGCCGTTGAACTTGTCCAGCTTTTCCAGCACCACCGACCGCGCCGGCATGTTCACACCCAGAGCGAGGGTTTCGGTGGCGAACACGGCACGGACCAGTCCGGCGGCGAAGAGCCTTTCCACCACTTCCTTGAACGTGGGAAGCATGCCGGCGTGGTGTGCGGCGAAACCGCGGATCAGGCCTTCCCGCCAGGTCCAAAACCCCAGCACTTCCAGATCGTCCTCGGGAATGTCCTGGCTGGCTTCGTCCACCATCCGGGCGATGACGCTGCGCTCTGACTCGCTGGTCAGCGTCAGGCCGGCGTCGACGCACTGCCGTACCGCGGCGTCGCAGCCGTTGCGGGAGAAGATGAACGTGATGGCGGGCAGCAGCCCGCGTTTGTTCAGCTGTGAAATCACCTGAGGCCGGGAGGCCCGCGGCGTGCGGGTCAGGGTTCCGCCCGCAGGCGCCCCGCCGCGGCTGCGTGACTGATTGCGGCCGCCGGAGCCGGGGCGCCCGCCGCCCCACCGGCCGCGCTGGTTCAGGCGGGACTCGGCGCGTGCGAGCTCCTGCAGCTCGGGATTGACCTTGAACCGGTCATTGATCCCGGCGGACCCGTTCGATTCTTCGGCTGCTTCGTCGAAGGAGACGTCGGTGGCGAAGAGGTCGAGGATTTCGCGGCCCACCATCACGTGCTGCCAGAGGGGCACCGGCCGGTGTTCGGTGACGACGACGTCGGTGTCGCCGCGGACGGTGTCCAGCCAGGCGCCGAATTCCTCGGCGTTGGAGACTGTCGCGCTGAGGGAAACCAGCTGCACGTCTGAGCGCAGGTGGATGATGACTTCTTCCCAGACCGCTCCGCGGAACCGGTCCGCGAGATAGTGGACCTCATCCATCACCACGTAACCGAGGTCATCGAGGGTTTCAGAGTTTGAGTACAGCATGTTCCGCAGGACTTCGGTGGTCATGACCACCACCGGGGCGTCCGGGTTGATGCTGGTATCCCCTGTCAGCAGACCCACGTTTTCCGAACCGTAGGAGGCGGAGAGCTCCACGAACTTCTGGTTGCTGAGGGCTTTGATGGGAGTGGTGTAGAAGGCTTTGAGGCCGCGCTCCAGGGCCATGTAGACGGCGAACTCACCGACAACGGTCTTGCCGGCGCCGGTAGGTGCGGCGACCAGGACGCCGCGGCCCGCTTCCACGGAGCGGCAGGCTTCGAGCTGGAAGGGGTCGAGGTCGAACCCGAGGGACTGTTCAAAGACTCCCAGTCGGGTCCGCGCGTGGCCGGTTCGTTCTTTGGCGGCAAGGTACCGCTCAGACGGGGAAGTCATATATCCAGCCTAAACGGTTCAGGGCCGATGAACCGCCTCGGCTGCTGCAGGCCTCCCGCCATCCGCAGGCCTGCCGGAGACGGGAGGAAGCCTACAGATCCTCCAGGCTTGAGGCCTTGTCCGCCTGCGCCTCCACGGCGGCTTCCCGGGCAGCGTTCCGGCGGGCACGCCGTTTGTCATTGAGGAAGCACAGCCCCACGGCCACGGCAAAGAGCACCAGCAGCGGAGCCGCGAGGTAGAACATGCTCAACGCATCTCCGCCAGGCGCCGCCATGGCCGCGAAAAGGCAGATGATGAAGACGGTGATGCGCCAGTACTTCAGGATGATCTTTCCGGGCAGGAGCCCCAGAAGATTCAGGCCCACCATAACCACCGGGATCAGGAACGCGATGCCGAACGCCAGCAGCAGCCGCAGGACGAAGGCCAGATACACGGAGGCCGTGATGACGTTCGCGGCGCCTTCGGGGGTGAAGTCGGTGAGGACACGAACGGCATTGGGCAGAATCAGCCAGGCCAGCGCAACTCCAGCAAGGAAGAGCGGGACGGCCGCGGCGAGGAAGCCCAGGGCGGCCCGGCGTTCCTTGGTCTTCAGCCCCGGGGTGATGAACGCCCAGAGCTGGTAGAGCCAGAACGGACTGGAGATCAGGAGGCCGATGAAGACCGAGACCTGGATCATCTGGTCAAAGGATGTCGCCACGCCGTCGAAGTTGATGGTGGCGAGGCGCCCCTCCTGCTTCGACAACTCCAGGACCGGACGGGTCAGTTCGTTGAAGACAGGCATGTAGAGGAAAAACCCGCCAACAGTGCCAAGGACGACGGCGATGGCCGCTTTGAAGAGCCGGTTGCGGAATTCCCTCAGATGATCCTTGAGGGCCATCCGCCCTTCAGGGTTGGATTTGCGCCCTCTTGTCAGCGCCACTGCCACTACGGGGTGGTGGGGGGATTACCGGTGCCGGAACTGGTTCCTGACGGCGGGGTCGGTCCGGCCGCGGGTCCCTGGTTCCGGGTGGGGGCAGCTGCCGGGTTGTTCACAACGCGGCCTTCGACGGGTTCTCCGTCAGTGGTGCCGGACGTGTTTTCGTCCTTCATCTGGCGTACCTCGGACTTGAAAATCCGGAGGGACTGTCCGACGCTGCGTGCGAGTCCGGGCAGCTTCGGCGCACCAAAGAGCAGGATCGCGATAACAATGATGATGACAATGTGCCAGCCTTCTAAGCGCATGCCGGTGTCCTTTCGTTTGACGTCATTTTATGTCAGAGCCCGGGGATGTCGCGCCACGCGCGCGGTTGTCCCCGCAGGCGCCTGCGTTCCACCCGGCGTTCGCGCCGGGCATCCTTCCGCGCTGCCTTGCCGTCTTCATACCGGCGGCGTGCTGCCTCCGGGTCCTCGAAGATGGCCGGCCCGCGGGTGCCTGCGTCCTCCGGGGCTGCCGGGACTGCGGCGGGCGTAAAGGACAGCCGGGATCCGGCAGACTGGACTTCGCTGAGCACTGCCATGAACTGACGGAAGATCCGATAGCCGATCAGGGCATAGAAAAGCAGGGCCACCGCTATCAGCGCAACCCAAATCACTATCCACGACCACCAAGGCATGTTTCCAGCATAGATGAGGTAAGCAAGCCTGCGGCCGGTGCCGTCCGGCAGGGAGAAGGATTCACCGGCTGTTCATTCGTAGTTCCGCAGGGCTGAAGCCAGCCAAGCGGTGGTTTCAGTGCGCAGCTCAGCGGGCTGCATCACCGCACCCAAACCGCCCAACCGTGCGATAAAACCGGGGATCCAGCCCGTTGAGGGGGTGCGGAGGACCACCGCCTGCCCGCCGCCGGGCAGGCCCGCACGCAGTTCCGTGTGGTAGGCGTCGGCCACCCAGGCCGCGGCGGGTTCAAGGCGGATTGTGACGGATTCATCGCTTTCCCCGGGGGTGAAGAGGCTGGCGGGAAAGTGCTGATCGGCTTCCGGCACGTCCTTCGGAAACGGGCCGGCATCCTCCCAGCTCACTATCCGGTCCACCCGGAAGAAACGGGTGGCTTCGGCGCGGTGGCACCAGGCGTCCAGGTACCAGGTGTCGTTTTCGGAGAAGATCCGGCGCGGATCGATGACGCGTTCTGAGACTTCGTCCCGGCTGGGAACCACGTAGCGGATTGCCAGGCGCCTGCGGCCTACGCTGCGGCGCAGATCTTCAAGGATGGAGGGAGCTGCACCCGCCGGGAGCAGGGTGGCGGCGAGGGTGTTTCCAGCGGCACCGGCGGTTCCAGCGGCCTCGCTCAGCTTCGCGTGGGCGCTGGAAACGGCGTCCGGCGGGGCGATACCCGGCAGCGCCGCCAGTGTGTCCAGTCCGACTATCAGGGCCGCCGCCTCATCCATGGCCAGACGCACCGGCTGCGCCAGGTTCTCCGCGTTGTCGATGAAGATCTCGCCGGTTTCGAAGTTCACGTCCATCAGCCCGTTGGGATAGTAGCGGGGGCCGCTGACGAACAGGAGGTTCAGGTCAGCTGCCAGCTGGTCACGGCTGATGCCGAACTTCCGGGCGGTTTCGCCCATATCGGCCCCCTGGTTGGCCAGAATGTACGGCACCAGGTCCAGGAGGCGGCTCAGGTGTTCCTGCGCCCCGGCAGCCTTTGGGGACCGGGGCCGCGGCGCAGCCGGTGCCCGGTACTTCGGCACAGCCTCCTGCTGAGCTGCCAGTGCGCGGGTCAGGGCACTGCGGACGGCGCTGCGCAGATCGGCAGGATGGATTGCCTCGGCCGCCGGTCCCAGGGCAGCGGTGTCCGCGGCCAGCGCGTCAAGGTCCGTGACGGAGAAGCAGAGCCGGTCCCGTCCGGCTGCCGGTTCGGGAAGGCCGGCGGGCGCTGATTCCGGACCGGCTGCGCGCAGGCGCAGTTCGGCTCCTGCTCCGCGGCTTACGTCTACAACCGCGGTTTGCGGAGCGAAGACACTGTCCAGTGTTGCCAGGGAGGTGTGAATGTCAAAGCCGGACGGAACGGTGAAGGTGGCCTTACCCGTTTTGACCGGGGTGGTCATGCGGGAGAGCCGGAAAAACCGCTCGGCCTGGCGGTCCAGGTCCCACCCCACTACGTACCAGTGTCCGTACCGCGAGCCCATGCCCCAGGGCTGAAGGTGCCGGGTGCTGTCGGCTCCCCCGGAGGCACGGTAGCCGAAGCTGATGGGCAGCCGGTCCGAGGCTGCCCGGAACACTGCCGTGAAATTCGGATCGGTGGTGCGGATGCCGGGCTGGACAGGGCTGGCGGAGGCGTCCTCGGCAATGACTCCGCGGGCGCGGAGTTTGCGCAGCGCCCTGGCGGCGGCGGACCCCAGTGCCGCCTGTTCCCACATCTGTGCGGCGAGGGACAGTACGGCGGACTCAGCGGCGGTGAAGGAGACCTCGGGAAGCCGGTACTCCTCGCTGCGGATGCGGTAGCGCTGCGCGGAGTTGTCCTGCTCATAGAGCGCGTCATCGCTGTAGGACTCCACGGGGATGCCCTGTTCGCGCAGGAAGGCCTTGTCCCGGTCGAAGAGCTTCTCCCGGGCCTCAGGGGTTGCGGCCTCGGAATAGAGCTCAATCTCCTCGAAGAGTTCGTGTTTGGTAAAACCGCGCCGGCTGGAGAGCAGGGCTATCACCAGATTCAGCAGGCGTTCGGTTCGCTTCTCGGCAGGTTGCGGGCTCACACGGCTAATCTACCGCCCGTGTGCGGGCAAACGTGCAAAGGGCGGACAGCCGGCGCAAACGGCTGGCTGTCCGCCCTTTGCGGCGGCGGGAGAACGTCCTAGCGGACGCCGAGCAGGTCAACCACGAAAATCAGGGACTCGCCCGGAGCGATTGCTGAACCTGCGCCGCGGTCACCGTAGGCAAGGTGGGAGGGAATCTCGAGGCGGCGGCGGCCGCCTACCTTCATACCAAGCAGACCCTGGTCCCAGCCCTCGATGACCTGGCCGATTCCCACGGTGAAGTCCAGCGGGGCGCCACGGTTCCAGGAAGCGTCGAACTCTTCTCCGGTGGAGAACGCCACACCGACGTAGTGGGTGGAGACGGTGTCTCCGGCCTTCGCCTCTGCCCCGTCACCGACAACAATGTCTTCGATGACGAGTTCGGTCGGAGCATCGTGCTCCGGGAAATCAATTTCCGGCTTCTGGCGGTCGTATTCGCGCTTTCCGAATGACATGTTGCTCCTTCGTTGTGGGACTGCCTGCCATCTTATCCGGATCTAACCGGCTGCCTGGCGTGGCTCTACTTGGCTTCGAGGATGTCGACCACGAACACCAGGGTTTCGTTCTGGAGTTCGTTGCCCTCGGAGGCACCGTAGGCAGTTGCAGGCGGAGCGACGATCAGTACCTGCGAGCCGACCTTCTTGCCCGCGAGACCGTCGGTCCAAGCGGAAATCACCTGGTTCAGGCCGAAGGAGGTGGAACTTCCGCGCTCCCAGCTGGAGTCGAAGACTGAACCGTCGGAGTACTTCACTCCGTGGTACTGCACAGTCACGGTGTCGTCGGCTTCAACGACGGCGCCGTCGCCGGTCTTGAGTTCCTGGGCCACCAGCTCCGTGGGAGCTTCGCCCTCGGGAATGGTGATGGTCGGCTTGCCGTCCTCAGCCAGCGTGACGGTCGGCAGGCCGTCGACCGGTGCGACGTCGGTTCCCCAGGCGCGGGTGGGCACATCACGGGCCCCGGCCAGGGTGAAGACAATGAAATTGGGTGAGGTTCCGGCGGTGTCGTTACCAGGAACGTAGTAGGCGAAGTCAGAGCCGACGGGCGCTCCGACCAGTGCACTGTACATCTGCTCGTTGCCCTGCTTGAGGGTCTCGTCAACAGCAATGTCCTCAGCGGTGTCGGCGGTGTACGTCTCCTGGCCGGCCTCTCCGCTTTCCGGATCGAGCACCACGAGGCGGATCGAGGCGGTTTGCCCGTCCGTAAGTTCTTCGCCGTCGCCGTCGTTCACCCGCACCAGGGTGGGCTCATCCAGGCTCAGCGGTGTGTCGAACTCCACGGTCGGGACCGTGTTGTCGCCGTTGGAACTGACCTTTACGGAGGACAGCGGCTCGGAGCTGCTGCTGCCGGAACAGGCGGTGAGCAGCAAAAGGGCGGGCAGGAGCAGAGCTAGTACTTTTCGCACCGTACTTCTTTCAGTGGTGGGCAATGACACGGCCACCGGGATCAGCACGGCCACAGGCCCCGCCGGCCCCAGGGCAGCAAGACCCACCCTAACGCGTGGACCTGAGAGGAGCCTAGATCAGGGGCCCGCTGACGACCCTACAGGGTGGACAGCAGGGCCTCGACCCGCTCATCCACGGCAGCGAAAGGATCCTTGCACAGCACGGTCTGCTGGGCCCGGTCGTTGAGTTTGAGATGAACCCAGTCCACGGTGAAGTCCCGGTTGGCGGCCTTGGCGCGGCGCACGAAGTCCCCCCGCAGCTTGGCACGGGTGCTCTGCGGCGGGACGTCAACCGCTTCCTTGATCTGGCTGTCATCCACCACCCGGGCGGTCTCGCCCCTGGACTGCAGGAGGTAGAAGAGCCCCCGGCGGCGTGAGATGTCATGGTAGGTGAGGTCGATCTGGGCGAGGCGGGGAGAGCCGATATCGAGCCCGGAGCGTTCCGCATAGCGGTCCACGAGCTTCTTCTTGATGGCCCAGTCGATCTCCGTGTCGATGCCGGAGGTATTTCCTGACTCCACGGCGTCCAGGGTCCGTTCCCACAGATCGAGGACGCGCGGCACGTGCCGGTTGTGGGGGCCGTTCGCCGCAACGAACTCCTGCACCCGCTCCAGATAGATGTGCTGGAGTTCAAGGGCTGTCATCGTGGACCCGTTCGCCAGCTTCAGGGGGGCTGATCCGGTGAGGTCGTGGGAGATTTCGCGGATGCTGCGGATCGGATTCTCCAACCGCAGATCGCGCATGATCACGCCGGCTTCGATCATCCGCAGCATCAGGTCCACGGACCCGACCTTGAGCATGGACGTGGTCTCGGACATGTTGGAGTCGCCGGCGATGACGTGGAGCCGCCGGTAATGTTCGGCATCCGCGTGCGGCTCGTCCCGGGTGTTGATGATGGGCCGGGAACGCGTGGTGGCTGAGGAGACACCCTCCCAAATGTGGTCCGCCCGCTGTGAGAAGGCATACAGGGCGCCGGACTGGGTGCGCAGGACCTTGCCCGCGCCGACCAGCAGCTGCCGCGTGACCAGGAAGGGAATCAGGATGTCTGCGAGCCGGGAAAACTCCAGCCGGCGCGGAATCAGGTAGTTCTCATGGCTGCCGTAGGAGTTGCCGGCCGAGTCGGTGTTGTTCTTGAAAAGGTAGACGCTGCCGTTAAAGCCCTCTGCCTTAAGCCGCTCCTCCGCCTCTTCCACCAGGTCCTCGAGGATGAGTTCACCGGCGCGGTCGTGGGCGATGAGCTGAGCCAGGTCGTCGCATTCCGCCGTGGCGTACTCCGGATGGGAGCCGACGTCCAGATACAGCCGTGAGCCGTTCGTCAGGAAAACGTTGGAGGACCGTCCCCAGCTGACCACCTTGCGGAACAGGTAGCGGGCAACCTCCTCCGGAGAGAGCGGCCGGGAATCGGGCCCGGAGTAAGCAATCCCGAATTCTGTTTCGATCCCGTAGATCCTGCGGTCCATCAGTCTCCCTCCGGGCTGGCCAGAAAGCGGTCCAGCTCCACGGTGCCGATCCGGCGGAATGCCCGGACGCTTCCCCGGGCGGACTGCGGATCGCGGTCCAGCACGGCGACCTCCAGCAGGCCAGCGCCGAGGAGTTCGGTCCCCTGCTCCGCGGGTTCCCCGTTGGAAGCGCCGTCCGGGGCCCGCCGGGTTGAGGAAAGCGCCCTTACGGCCACCAGGATGGCCTCGCTGAAGGATGTGTCCGGTGACCAGGACCGGGCGAGTGAATCGTTGACGATGTCGGCCTGGCCGCCCATCACCACGTAGTTGCTTTCGTCGGCGATGGATCCGTCGAACGTCAGCCGGTACAGGTGGTCGCTGAACGGTTCAGTGCCGACTTCGGCGACGGCCAGCTCCACTTCGAAGGGTTTGCCCTCCGTGGTGAATACCGAGCCGAGACTCTGCGCGTAGACGCTTGCCAGTCCCCGGGCGGAGACGTCTTCCCGGGCGTAAGAATAACCGCGGACGTCGGCGTACCGGACTCCGGCCTGCCGCAGGCTTTCGAACTCGTTGTATTTGCCCACTGCGGCGAAGCCGATGCGGTCGTAGATTTCCCCCAGCTTGTACAGCGACGGCGAGGGGTTTTCCGCGACCAGGGCGATTCCGTCACGGCATGTCAGGACGACGACGGACCGGCCGCGGGCGATTCCTTTCCGGGCAAAATCTGCCCGGTCCTTCATGAGCTGTTCAGGGGATACGTAGAACTGCTGCGTCATCTCCTATGCCTCCAGTCCGGCGGCGGTACGGCGCTCCACGAGTTCCAGGGCGAGCTGGTGCAGTTCACGCTCCGGGATTTCGCGCATCCCGGCGGAATTAACCACGTAGACCACCGGCCACAGCTGGCGGACCAGGTCCGGCCCGCCCGTGGCGGAATCGTCGTCGGCCGCGTCGTACAGGGACTCAACGGCTACGCGGACTGCTTCGTCCTCATCCAGCCCGGGACGCCACAGCTTCTTCAGCGCACCGCGGGCGAAAACCGAGCCGGAACCGACACTGTGATGTTCGTACTCTTCGTACCGGCCGCCGGTGACGTCGAAGGAGAACAGGCGGCCCACGTGCTTCTGGGTGTCATAACCGGCGAACAGCGGTATGACGGCGAGTCCCTGGAGTGCCAGCGGAAGGTTTTGCCGCACCATGGCAGCGAGACGGTTGGACTTGCCGTCCAGGCTCATCGCCGTGCCTTCGATTTTCTCGTAGTGCTCAAGCTCCACCTGGAACAGCCGGATCATGTCCAGGGCAAGGCCAGCCGTTCCGGCGATGCCGAGGACCGAGTAGGTGTCCGCCGGGAAAACCTTGCGGATATGGCGGCTGGCGATCATGTTGCCCATCGTCGCGCGCCGGTCACCGGCAACGAGCACACCCCCCGCATACGTGAGGGAGACGATGGTGGTGGCCTGCGGCGCGGCCGCGGCGGCCGATCCTGCCGGAGCCGTTCCGAGGCTGCGTGCCGAGGGCAGCAGCTCCGGGTGGTGGCGGCTGAGGTGCTCGGTAAAGGACGAGCCCGCAGCGGCGGCCACGGCCCGGGCAGGATCTGTGTGCGTCATCCGCTACTGACCACCCTTCTGGATGAAACCCCTCACGAATTCCTCGGCGTTGTTTTCCAGCACACCGTCGATCTCATCCAGGAGATCGTCCACCCCCTCGGTTTGAGCTGTGGACTGCTCGGTGGGTTCTGCGGCTGGGGGCGGAGTAACCTCGTCGGTTTCTTCGACCTCCTGCGGACGTGATCCGGTGTTCCTGCGATCCTGGGTTGCCATGCTGGTGCCCTTTCTTGCTGAGCCGATGTGTCCTACGTCCTATGGTGCCACGGTAGGTTCCGGACCGGTCAGGAGTCGGGTCACAAAATCCTCTGCATCTGCAGAATCCTCAAAGAGTTTGCCGGTGAGCTCCTTTGTTCCGCGCAGCGGTTCACGCGTTGGCACCCGCTGCAGCCGGCGTCGGGACGGCAGCTCGAAGATGATCGAGTCCCAGCTCGCACCGATCACCTCATCCGGGAACCGGGTAACGCACTGTCCCCGGAAATAGGCGCGGGTATCTTCGGGCGGGTGGGTCACTGCCGCGGCAATTTCCGAATCCGTGAGGATGCGTTCCATCTGGCCGCGGGCCGCCAGCCGGTAGTACAGACCCTTCTCCGGCCGCATGTCCGAGTACTGCAGGTCGATCAGGTTCAGGCGGGCGTCATTCCACGCCAGCCCGTCACGGTCCCGGTAGGCCTGCAGGAGTTTTAGTTTGGCTACCCAGTCAACCTGGGCGGCGGCGGCCATCGGGTCCCGTTTCAGCGTTCCCACCACTGACGTCCAGCGGGTCAGGAGATCCTCGGTGGCGGCGTCCGCTCCCCCGCGTCCCCGCGCGTGGGCGGCAGCGGCCTCAAGGTAGATCTCCTGCAGGTCCAGCCCGGTGACCATCCGGCCGTCCTTGAGCTCGACCAGCTGGCCCAGGGACGGGTCGTGGCTGATGGCCTGGAGCGCGCCGACGGGATCGCGCAGTTCCAGCGCCGGAGCCGTACCGTCCTCGATCATGGAGAGGACGGCGGAAGCCGTGCCCATTTTCAGAAAGGCCGATACTTCGCTCAGGTTGGCGTCGCCGATGATCACGTGCAGCCGCCGGTACTTCTCAGCGACGGCGTGCGGCTCGTCCCGGGTATTGATGATGGGCCGCCGGATGGTGGTTTCCAGGCCCACCTCGGTTTCGAAGAAGTCGGCGCGCTGGCTCAGCTGGTAACCCTGCCGCTGATTGCTGGTTCCTATCCCCACGCGGCCGGAGCCGCAGATCACCTGGCGGGAGACAAAGAACGGCAGCAGTCCGGCGACCAGGCGGGTGAAGGGCACGCTGCGCGGGACCAGGTAGTTCTCATGGGCGCCGTAGGAAACGCCCTTGTTGTCGGTGTTGTTTTTGTACAGGTGGACCGGCGCGAACCCGGGCGTCGCCGCGATGTGGCGCATCGCTGCCAGCACGACGGCGTCGCCCGCCTTGTCCCACAGGACAGCGTCCCTGGGGTTGGTTACCTCGGGCGAGGAATACTCCGGATGGGCATGGTCGACGTAGAGGCGTGCCCCGTTGCCCAGGACCATGTTCATCAGCACCGCGTTGTCCTCGGTGTCGCCGTACAGCGCCGACGGCCCCCCGCCTTCCATGGCAATCTGTTCGGCGTCCATCACCGGGGGCGCGTCGGTGAGCTGGGACGGGTCGGCTGCGGTCCGCGGGACCGTGTAGCCGCGGGCATCGTTCAGGGGTGCCTCGTCCGTGTAGTCCCAGCGGGTACCGGTGAGGTTGCCCATGCCGGAGCGCACCGTGGCGGCGTAGGCGTTGACGATCTGACTGGAGAGCACGGTGGCGTTGGCGTTTGGCAGGGCCGGAGCGAGTACGCCGTACTCGGTCTCCGTCCCCATCACCCTGCGGACCGTCACAGATACTGTCCCGGATTGGCTGTCGTCTCGATGGTCCGGCCGGGCTCCTGGCCGGCCTTGCCCTGAATGATCGTCCGGATGTAGGTGATGCGTTCGCCCTTCTTGCCGGAGATGCGTGCCCAGTCATCGGGATTGGTCGTGTTCGGCATGTCTTCGTGCTCACGGAACTCGTCAACGACGGCGCGCATCAGGTGCTCGATCCGCAGTCCGCGCTGGCGCAGCGTCAGGAAGTCCTTGATCGCGTACTTCTTCGCCCGGTCCACAACGTTCTGAATCACGGCTCCGGAGTTGAAGTCCTTGAAATAGAGCATTTCCGTGTCGCCGTTGGCGTACGTTACCTCAAGGTATTCATTGGACTTGTCCTCGGCGTACATCTTCTCGACTGTCCGCCGGATCATTTCCCGCACGGTGGCCACGGGATCGTAGCCGTGCTCCGCGAGGTCGTCCCGGTGCAGGGGAAGGTCCGGGGTGAGGTATTTGGCGAAGATCTCCCCCGCGCCCTCAGAATCGGGGCGCATGATTTTGATCTTCACGTCGAGCCGTCCGGGGCGCAGGATGGCCGGATCGATCATGTCTTCCCGGTTCGAGGCACCGATGACGATCACGTTTTCCAGCTTCTCCACGCCGTCGATCTCGCTGAGCAGCTGGGGAACGATTGTCGTTTCGACGTCGGAGGAGACACCGGTTCCGCGGGTCCGGAAAAGCGAATCCATCTCATCGAAGAACACCACCACCGGGCTGCCGTCGGATGCCTTCTCCCGGGCACGGGCAAAAATAAGCCGGATATGGCGTTCCGTTTCGCCGACGTACTTGTCCAGCAGCTCGGGTCCCTTGATGTTCAGGAAGTAGCTGCGGGTTCCGAGCGAACCGGTCTGTTCCATCACCCTGGCCGCCAGGGAATGCGCAACAGCCTTGGCAATCAGGGTCTTACCGCAGCCGGGAGGACCGTAGAGCAGAATCCCCTTGGGTGCCTTCAGCCCGTGTTCGCGGTAGAGGTCCGGATGCATAAAGGGCAGTTCGACGGCGTCCCGGATCGCCTCGATCTGCGGACCAAGCCCGCCGATGTCGGAGTAGGAAATATCCGGGACTTCCTCCAGGACCAGGTTTTCGACTTCGCTGCGCGGAATTTTCTCCAGCGCGTAGCCAATCCTGGTGTCCACGGTCAGGGCGTCGCCGACCCGGATTTTCTCCTCGATCAGCGGCCCGTTGAGCCGGACCACGCGCTCGTCGTCGGCCCGGCCCACCACCAGGGCACGGTCCCCTTCCAGAAGTTCCTGCACCGTAAAGAGTTCGCCGGCCTTCTCGAACCCGAGCCCGGCGACCACTGTCAGTGATTCGTTCAGCAGGACTTCCTGGCCCGGGACAATCTGCCCCAGGTCTAGGAGCGGGCTCACCGCCACCCGGAGCTTCCGCCCGGACTGGATGATGTCCACACTCTCCTGGACCGTGGCCGTGGTGCTTACTCCGGGCTCGGGCTCCTGCCGTTCATTGACCGCAATAACCGTGCCGAAGCTGAAGGGCGTGGCGCCCTCCTTCTCCAGCGCGTCCTTCAACCGGATGATCTCCGCCTTGGCGGTTTCCAGCATTGCCACCAGCCGTGCATTGTTGTGTGTCAGTGCCGCCAGCTGACGGTCCACGTTGCGCAGCTTATCCCGCAGGATGTTGAGCTGCCGGGATTCCGCACCGGCCGCAGTTCCGTACGGGGCGTCGGTACGTGTACCTTCAACCCCGGCTCCGCTGGTGTTTTCCGCTTCAACCATTGTCCGACCGCCTTCATCGCTCCAGGGTCCCCTCGTCTGACAATAACGCAGTGACGCACGCAATGCACCGTGCCCGGAGTCTTGTGTTTTCCAGCTTTCGGGCTATGGCAGATCTACTCGGTGCCTTCCCCGTCCTGGAACCGCTCGGCTTTGGCCAGGGCCCCGCGCTGGACGGTGGAGCTGGCATCCTTCGCTGCCCGCCGGAGCTTCTTGTCCGAGACCTGACGCTCCCCGACGGCGGCGGGGGTCCAGGCGTTGAGGTCCTCCTGGCTGAAGTCCGTTTTGGAGGCGCGGCGCTTGGCTACCAGGCCGGTGGCGCCCTCGGCGAGGCGGCGGGCCGAAAGCAGGAAACCGGTGTGGGCCACCATCCGGTGGTCCGGGCGTACTGCCAGTCCCTCCAGGTGCCACCCGCGGACCATGGACTCCCAGCCCTCAGGCTCGGTGAACCGGCCGTCAGCGCGGATGGCTTCCGCTGTCCGCGAAAGCTGGGTGACGGTGGCGACGTAGGAGATCCAGACGCCGCCCGGGGCCAGGACGGTGGCCACTGCGTCGGTGCATTCCCAGGGAGCGAGCATGTCCAGGACAACACGGTCCACGCTGCCCGGCTCCTGGTTCTTTACCACCTGGTCCTGGAAGTCACCGAGCGTGATGTCCCAGGCCGGGTGCGGTCCGCCGAAGAACGTTTCCACGTTGCCGCGGGCGATGTCGGCGAACTCCTCGCGGCGCTCATAAGAGTGCAGCGAGCCGTTGTCCCCCACCGCCCGGAGGAGGGAGATGCTGAGAGCGCCGGAGCCGACGCCGGCTTCGACGACGCGGGCGCCCGGGAAGATGTCCGCCATGGTGACAATCTGGCCGGCATCCTTCGGGTAAACCACGGCTGCCCCGCGCGGCATGGAGAGCACAAAGTCCGAGAGCAGCGGCCGCAGCACCTGGTATTGGTGGCCGGTGGTGTTCGTGACAATGGTTCCTTCGGAGACGCCGATAATGCTCTCGTGCGGGAGGTAGCCGCGGTGGGTGTGGAAGGCTCCGCCTTCGGTGAGCGTAATGGTGTTCCGGCGCCCCTTTTCATCGGTGAGCTGGACGCGCTCCCCGGGACGCAGGGGCCCACGGCGCATGTCCGCGCCGTGGGCAGCGGGAGCAGAGGAAGTACCCGGGTTGTTCATATGTGGCTGTCCTTCGGTTTCAGGCGGTTCAAATCGGATGCGGAGCCGGATAACTGCTCCGCTGGTGGCTGGTTAGCGGCTGGCTTTCTCAGCTGCGGGTTTTCGGCCGGCGGCCGGTAACGGCGGCGACGACGGCGTCCTGACGGAGCAGGCCGACCACCGTGCCATCGCGGTTGATAACGGCATACTCGCTGCCGGTCAGCTGCGACAGGTACTGGATGAGTTCCTGACCGGTTGCGGCATCAGGCACGTAGGCGCCTGCTGCCAGGGCGCGTGCCACGGCGTTCACCGGAGTCTGGGCTGCCAGGTGCGCGGGTACGGAGAAGAGTGCGCCGGGGTCGACCACGGCTTCGGGCCGGCCGGTGGGTCCCGTGACCACAAGTGCAGTGCCGGAATGGATGCCAGCTGCGAGGCGCTGGGCGTCGGAAACCGGCGTCCCTGAAGTTACCTGGCGGGCCGGTTCCATCAGGGACGCTGCGGAGACAGCCGGCAGCCGAAGGCGCAGGCGTGCGTTGCTGATGGATGCTGAGGCGCCCATCCACAGAAAGCCGGAGACCAGGGCGGTGATTATCACCAGACTGAGGCCCGGTGTCCGGCCCTGCAGGTAGGGGGGAATGAGGACGGCGGCCACCAGTGCCGCGGCGATGATGCGGCCGGCCCAGCCGGCGGCAACTGTGCCCTTCTCCTGTACCCCGGTGGCTTTCCAGACAGCGGACTCCACAATGCGTCCGCCGTCCAGGGGAAGGCCGGGCAGAACGTTGAAGATGGCCACCAGGACGTTGGCCCAGACAAAGATGTCCGTCAGGAGCCAGCCCACGGTGCCGGGTTCGAAGAACGGCAGGATCAGGCGTCCGGCCAGTGCGAGGAGGAAGTTCGCGGCCGGTCCGGCCAGGGCAACGACCAGTGACCTGCCTGGCGTGGCGTGAACGTCGCCGAACTGGGTGTGCCCGCCCCACAGGGTCAGGACGATTTTCGGCGTCGGCCATTTCCAGGCCTGGGCGGTCAGGGCGTGGGCAAGTTCGTGGGCCAGGACTGAGAGCAGCAGGAGCACCGCATAGCCCAGCGCGACGGCGTAGGCGCCGGGGCTGCCCAGCTCAGGGAGCGCGCGGGCTACCTGCGGTCCGAAGAGCAGGACGATCGCCGCGGCAATCACAAACCAGGACCAGGCAAGAGTGACCGGCACTCCCCCGATCCTTCCCAGCGGTATGCCTTCGCTGCGTTCAGGCGCAGCCGGTCCGCTGTCCGGGCCCTGCGTCACTTGTGGCCTCCGGACGGGAGGAAGGTTCCAGGGAAGGACATACCCCAAGTCTACGTGGCTTCGGGCCGTGTTCCTTGTCCCGGCCGGGCGACCCGGACAGCGGGCGGGCCTGACACTGCGGTGCCGGGAGCATAAGGTGAATCTGTGAGTTATACCGACAAGACCCCAGCCGCCGGCCTGCAGGATTTCTTTGGCGGCGGCTCTGGAGAGCGGGTCACCGTGATGCTGGCTGCCTTCGAAGGCTGGAACGACGCCGGAGAAGCCGCCAGTGATGCCTTGAACTTCCTCTCCCTGTACTGGGACAGCGAAAAAATCGCCGGGATCGATGCCGACGAGTACTACGACTTCCAATTCACCCGGCCCGCGATCGAACGGAACGGGGCAGGAAAACGCCGGATTAAGTGGCCCACCACGCGGATATCCCGGGCCGAGGTTCCGGGGACCAATCTGGACCTGATCCTGGTATCCGGAGTTGAACCCTCCTACAAGTGGCGCGCCTACACGGCGGAGGTCATTGGGCTGGCCAAGGAACTCGAGGTGGACTGCATAGTGCTTGCCGGAGCCCTGCTGGCCGATGTTCCCCATACCAGGCCCATTCCCGTGACTGCCACCTGCGAGGAAGAAGACCTCAGGGAACACCTGGGCGTGGAATCTTCGCAGTATGAGGGCCCCATCGGCATTGTGGGTGTCCTGGCGGAGGTGGCCAGCCTGGCCGACATTCCCACCCTGTCTCTCTGGGCGGCGGTGCCGCACTACGTCGGGCAATCCCCCTCGCCCAAGGCACAGCTGGCTTTGCTTCACCGGTTGGAAGAGCTGCTGCAGACACCCATCGACACCGCTGTTCTGACCGAGGAAGCCGAAGCCTGGGAACGCGGAGTGGATGAACTTGCCACGGAGGACCCCGAAATTGCCGCATATGTGCGTCAGCTCGAGGAAGCCAAGGACACCGCGGAACTCCCCGAGGCGACCGGTGAATCGATTGCCCGCGAGTTTGAGCGTTATCTCAAGCGGCGGCGCCGCGAATAGCCGGCGGTTAACGGCCCAGGGACCGCGGACAAAATCCACGGTCCCTGGACACACCGGGTGCGTTTAGCGCCGCCGCGTCATGCAGCCAGCTGGATACCCAGCAGGGCATCGAAGGCAGCTTCCACCAGTTCTGCGCCCGCCGGGGATCCGTCAAGCGGGGTCTCCCGTTCGTCCAGCAGCGCCGCAGCCCACGCATCTGCGGCAGCCAGAGCCGCCGGAGCGTTGAGGTCATCGGCCAGTGCCATCCGGAAACTCTGCAGCAGCTCCTGGGCCTCCTGCTCCCCGGTCAGCGGCAGGGCCAGACGGTAACGCCGCAGCCGGTCCTGGGCACGGCCCAGGTCCTCCGCGGTCCAGAACCAGTCTGACCGGTAGTGGTGGCCGGCAAGAGTGATGCGCACCGCTGCCGGTTCCACGCCTTCCGCCCGCAGGCGGGAAACCAGAACGAGGTTCCCCAGGGACTTGCTCATCTTCTCGCCGTCGAGGCCCACCATACCGGCGTGCGCATAGTGCTTTGCCAACGGCTCCCCTGAGCATGCATAGGCATGCGCGGCGCTCATTTCATGGTGCGGGAACAACAGGTCCGAACCGCCGGCCTGGACTGTGAAGGGCGCGGGCAGGAAACGGCGCGCAATGACAGCGCACTCGATGTGCCAGCCCGGGCGCCCGTCGCCAAGCTTGCCGCCGGACCACACGGGCTCTCCCGGCCGCGCGGCCCGCCACAGCAGCGCGTCAAGCGGGTTTCGCTTCCCCGCCCGTTCAGGATCGCCGCCGCGTTCTGCGAAGACGGGCAGCATCTGCTCAGGAGTGAGGCCGGAAATCTGGCCCGGCCACCACGCGTCTGGACCCTGCTTTTCAAGTTCCTGCGCGGCGTCGACGGAAAAGTAGACGTCGCCGTCGGGCTCTGTCCCAGTCCCGGGCACACGGTACGCGATCCCCTTCTCCAACAGCGCCTCGACTACGGGGACAATCCATTCAATGGATTCCACGGCGCCAATGTAGCTTTGCGGGGCGAGGACGTTCAGCGCTTCCATATCTTCGCGGAAGAGCTGGGTCTGCTCCTTGGCCAGGACGGTCCAGTCAACCCCGGTCGCGGCAGCGCGCTCAAGCAGCGGATCGTCGATGTCAGTGACGTTCTGGACGTAGTTCACTGTGTGGCCGGCGTCCCGCCACTGCCGGTTCAGCAGGTCGAACGCAACATAGGTGGCCGCGTGGCCCATGTGGGTCGCATCGTACGGGGTGATCCCGCAGACATAGAGTCCGGCTTCACCCTCCGGACGGACAGGCACTGCCCTTCGCAGCGCCGAATCGAAGAGGACAAGGCCTGGAGACTTTCCGGGCAGAACTGGCAGGGGGCGGGATTTCCAAGCGATCACAGGCTCAACTCTACTGACTCCGCCGGCGGTTCTCATTCTGCGTCAGCAGCGGTGGAATCTCAGGCCGACAGCACGCCGAAGCCAAGCGCGAGGTAAATGGCCACGCCAAGGCCGATGCGGTACCAGACGAACAGCTGGTAGCTGCGGGTGGAGACGTAGCGCAGGAACCAGCCAATAATGATGAATCCCACGACAAAAGCCACCACGGTGGCCAGCGCGGTTTCCGCTCCGCCGTAGGGGCCGGTCTCGCCCCAGGACTTGGCCAGCTGGTAGAGGCCGCTGCCGAAAACGGCGGGGATGGCCAGGAGGAAGGCATACCGGGCCGCCGCTTCGCGGGTGTAGCCCATGAGCAGCCCGGCGGTAATGGTGCCGCCGGAACGCGAGACACCGGGAATCAGTGCCAGTGCCTGGGCGAAACCGTAGAGGATGCCGTGCTTATAGGTGAGCTGGTCCAGGGTCCGCTGCTGTTTGCCAATGATGTCGGCGATTGCGAGGAAAATGCCGAAGACGATCAGCATGGTCGCCACGATCCAGAGGCTCCGGAACGTGCTTTCGATCTGGTCCTGGAACAGCAGTCCGAGGACGACGATGGGGATGGTGCCGACGATGATCAGCCAGCCCATGCGCGCATCGGGGTCCGAACGCGGTACCCGGCCGGTCAGGGACCCGAACCATGCCTTGACGATCCGGACGATGTCCTTCCAGAAGTACACCGCAACAGCCGTCTCAGTGCCCAGCTGGGTGATAGCGGTGAACGCAGCACCGGGATCCTGGGCACCTGGGAGCAGCTCTCCGGCAATCCGCAGATGGGCGCTGGAAGAAATGGGCAGGAACTCGGTCAGGCCCTGAAGGAAACCGAGGAATATCGCTTCAAACCAATTCACCCTACGACTCTAGGGCACAGTGCAGCCTCCACCCGCCAGGCTGGCCCGTGCTACCGGTCGCTGCCTGACTGCCGGCGGTACTCATCCTGGTCCAGGGACGGTGATGAGACGTCTTCGGTCTCCTCGTCCCCGCCGAAGGATGCCGGCTCACCGAAGCCGGAGCGGCGAAGCAGCTCTTCGTCCTCGAGCAGGTCCTCGTCGCCGTCCTCATCGTCGTAGATCTCCAGGGGGGTCACTTCGCCGTACGCGTCATAGAGGACTTCCTCATACACTTCGAACGCGTCCGCGATGGCCAGGTACGCCCCCTCCACCGCTGGGTCCTTCTCTCCGCGGCGTGCAGCAGCGGCAGCCAGGTGCTCTTCGAAAGCAGCGACCAGGGACTGGAGCGCAACGCGCGGATCTATGCTCATGGACTAGACGTTATCGGTAAAGCAGGCAAAATGGGATGCAAATGCGAGAACAAATTCTTAGACCGGACCGGTCCCTCAGCGCCGGTCCCGCCAAAGGCTATGAGTATCTGGTCCTCTCTGTAGGCCCGTCAGAGTCTCTCCCGGAAGCCCGCAGGGCCCTCACGGACCATGCCGAGTATGGCAAGTGGGAACTTGAACGGACCAGAATCTACCGCGGCGGCCAGCACCGTTACTGGCTGCGCCGGAAGATCATGCGGGTTGAGCGCACGTTCTAGCCCGCGCGTCCCCCCCCCACCCGGCTCTCCCCCGGCGCAGCAGGGGGAGCTACTGGGGATCCACCGGGCCGAGCAGCGAGTTAGCCATGGTGTTGTGGGCTGAGTCCTCGCTGGAGGGGTGGAACATACCGGCGAGGACGTCGCGGTAGAGGCGCTCAAGTTCCTGGCCGCGGAAGTAGCTCCGCCCGCCGGCTGTTTTCATGGCGGTTTCCACGACGCCGCGGACAGTGTCAGTGGTGCGCAGCTTGAGCCCTGAAAGCCGCGCGAACCAGAACCCGCCGTGATCCGCTCCGGATTCCAGGTCCTGGGCCACGGTTTCCAGTTCCAGCACGGCGCCGTCCATGCGGATGGCCGCGTCAGCGATGCGCCACCGGGTCTGGGGGTCCTGGGTGGCCGGCACTCCCCCAGGCTTCCGTTGGGCTGCGGCTTCCGCCGCGAGGGTAACGGCGCGGTCGCCGATCCCGGTGTAAACCGCGGAAAGCAGCGTTTCGAAAAGGCTGAAGATTCCGAACACGAAGGTGTCTGTGTGCGGGCCTACCGGGGTGTGCCGGACAATGCGTTCCGCCGGAACAACCGCACCGTCCAGCACTGTGGTGCAGGACTGGGAGGCCCGCATTCCCAGGGTGTCCCAGTCATCAAGTGTGGTGATGCCGTCGGTATCCCGGTCCGCGAAACCGAACACGAGCTGCGGGTTGTCGGGATCGGTGCTGTCCTTACCGAAAATGCCGAGCCGGGTCCAGGCCGGAGACAGGCTTGTGAAAATCTTGCGGCCGGTGAAGGCGTAGCCGCCGCTGCGGGGTTCTGCCTCCGTCTTGGAATCGAACAGCACCGCGCTGTTTCCCGGCTCGGAGATGCCGAAGGCGAAGACTTCCCCACGGGCCGCTTCCTCTAGGATGAACGACAGGGAATCATCGCCGCGCAGCGAGAGCAGATGCGCCACCCCGCACCAGACCAGGTGCATGTTGATGGCCAGCGCGGTGGCCGGTGCAGCGGAGGCCAGCAGCCGCTGGCAGGCGGCGGCTTCCGGGATGCCGAGCCCCGCCCCGCCGTGTGCCGGGTCCGAGAAAATTGCCAGGTAGCCGGCACGGCGGAGGTCTTCGAGGTCCTCAGCGAAAAACTCGTTGCGTCGGTCGTACTCCGGTGCCCGGCTGCGCAGCCGCTCCAGGAGTTCGGGGGTGAGGATATCTCCGGCAGACATGGTGCTGTGGTCCTTTTCGGTTCGGTTCTTTTGAGATGGGAGGCAAAGCCCCCTTTAGTATCCGTGCAGCAGCCGGGAAAGGACCCGGGTGCCGAATTTCAGTGATTCAACCGGGACCCGTTCATCCACACCGTGGAACATGCCGGTGAAGTCCAGGTCCGCCGGCAGCCGGAGCGGGGCAAAACCGTAGCCGGTAATGCCCAGCCGGCTCAGCGACTTGTTGTCGGTTCCGCCGGACAGCGTATAGGGCAGCACCGGGGCCCCGGGATCTTCAGCCTGCAGCGCGTTCACCATGCTGTCCACCAGATTCCCGGTGAAAGGCACCTCCAGGGAAACGTCGCGGTGCTCGTAACTGACGTCGATGCCGTCGCCCGCCAGACCGCGGATGACTTCGAGCAGGTGTTCCTCCTGGCCCGGGAGCGTCCGCGCGTCGATCAGTGCCTCAGCCGTTCCCGGGATCACATTGTGCTTGTAACCAGCCGAGAGCAGCGTTGGGTTGGCAGTGTTCTGGAGCGTGGCCCCCACAAAACGCGCCACCGTCCCAAGTTCAGCGAGGAGTTTGTCCGGGTTATCGGGATCAAATTCCACCCCGGTGAGTTCGGTGACACCGTCCAGGAAGGCCCGGGTGGTGTCCGTGAGTTCGATGGGCCACTGATGCGCACCGATACGGGACACAGCCCCGGCCAGGCGGGTCACCGCATTGTCGGTATTGATCTGCGAGCCGTGGCCGGCCCGGCCGTGCGCCCGCAGGCGAAGCCACGAGATGCCCTTCTCGGCGGTCTGCAGCAGGTAGGTCCGCCGCCCGCCGATGGTGGCTGAGAATCCACCCACCTCGGAGATCGCCTCGGTGGCGCCCTCGAAAAGTTCCGGCCGGTTCTCGACGGCCCAGCCGGCGCCGTAGCTGCCGCCGGCTTCCTCATCTGCGAAGAAAGCAAAAATGATGTCGCGCCGTGGCCGGGTGCCGGTGTTGGCCATCTCCCGCATGACGGACAGGATCATGGCGTCCATGTCCTTCATGTCAACCGCCCCGCGGCCCCAAATCAGCCCATCACGCTCCTCACCGCTGAAGGGGTCAACGGTCCAGTCCTGCTTCTGTGCCGGGACAACGTCCAGGTGCCCGTGGACTACCAGAGCCGGCAGCGACGGATCGGAGCCCTTCATCCGGGTCACCACGGAGGCGCGCCCCGGCGCGGATTCGAAGAGATCCGGTTCGAGGCCGGCTTCCGAGATGAGGCCTGCAGTGTACTCAGCGGCCGCGCGTTCGCCTGGTCCGGTACCGTCACCGTAGTTCGAAGTATCGATGCGGATCAGGTCCTGGCAGATGCGGGTGACTTCGTCTTCGGCGCGGATACTCATGCAGCTCTCCTTGGGAACGGGTTTAGGGCCAGCCTAGCCACTTGCCGGTCCAGCGTGCCCGGGAATGTTCGCCCGGCGACACGGACGGGTGGCTGAAATGGGCCGATTCGTCCTTCGCGGTAAAACCGTGTTAGAGTTTTTCCCGTTGCAAACGAAGAAACGGAATAAAAACCGGCCTTCGGAAGACACCTAAGCGCGGGTGGCGGAATGGCAGACGCGCTAGCTTGAGGTGCTAGTCCTCTTATTGAGGGTGGGGGTTCAAGTCCCCCTCCGCGCACAGTGGAGATATCCACAGCAAAGATCCTCCCGGTTTTCTCTTGGAAGCCGGGAGGATTTTTTTGTTTCCGGGATTCGGAAGCCGGTGTGTTCTTCGTCTCAAAGCAGTGCCGGCGCTCACCACTGTCACCGGTCCGGAAGCAGCAGGTACGCTCGCCTCATGGACGGCAGTGGGTTCCTGAACGTGATCCTGGTGCTCTTCTTTGTCCTCCTGGGCGGGGTGTTTGCGGGAGCCGAAATGGCGCTTGTGTCGCTGCGTGAAGGGCAGATCCTCCGGATGGAGCGTTCCGGAAAGCGCGGTGCCAAGGTTGCCCAGCTGGCCCGGAACCCCAACCTGTTCCTGTCCGCCATCCAGATTGGCGTCACCCTTTCGGGTTTTTTCTCCGCGGCCTACGGAGCCTCCGCCCTGGCACCGGCGCTCGCGCCGGTTCTGGAGAGCTGGGGGCTGCCCGCCGCTGCTGCACAGAGCACGGCCTTTATAGCCATGACGCTGGTGGTCGCTTACCTGTCCCTGGTGTTTTCCGAACTGGTCCCTAAACGGCTGGCTATGCAGAACGCCGAGGCCTTCACCCGCGTCCTGTCCCCTCCCCTGGCTGGGTTCGCCACGCTGATGCGTCCGGTGATCCGCCTGCTTTCGGCCTCCACCAATGCTGTGGTGAGGCTGCTTGGCGCAGACCCGAATCTGAAGAGCATGCCTGTTTCGCAGCAGGAACTGCTCGAAATGGTGAAGGCGAGCCCGGTGCTCGCGGATGAAAGCCGGAGCATCCTGGCGGATGTTTTTGGTGCCGGCCAGCGCCTGCTGCAGGAGGTAATGCGCCCGCGTCCCCTGGTGGAATTCCTCCCGGCCTCGCTCACTTTGGCCGAAGCCGGCCGCAGGGTGCAGGTACTGCCCTATTCCCGTTACCCGGTCACGGGCGAGTCGGCCGACGACGTCCTGGGGTTTGTCCATGTCCGGGACCTCCTGGGACGGAGTCCGGACGCCGCCGCGGATGTTCTGGTGGGCGCTATCGTCCGGCCGATCCTGTTTCTTCCCGGTACGGCCACCGTGTTGCCCACTCTCTCGCGGATGCGGCGCGGGAACAGCCACATCGCAGTGGTCATGGACGAATACGGCGGCACCGACGGCATCGTCACGCTGGAGGACCTGGTGGAGGAGCTGGTTGGGGAGATCTACGACGAATATGACACCGGCAGGGATCCGGAAGACAGGCACCTGATGGTGGAGGGAAAGCTGGTGGTCGACGGCGGCCTCATCCTTCAGGAGTTCGCCCGGCTCACCGGCATGGAGCTTCCCGAGGGGCAGTACGAGACAGTGGCCGGCTACATTCTTGATCGGCTGGGACGGATGGCGGAACCCGGGGACACCGTGCCGGCGCCGGGCGGCCGGCTGCGGGTGCTTGACGTCGAGCACCACCGGATTCGTGCCGTGCGCGTGCTCCCCGAACCCGCGGCGGCGCCTGAGCGGGACGCCGGAGGGCAGTAGCGGATCTGCGGCTTGGCCGGTGGGAATGCCTCGGCGTGCATTGCAGGCTGCCGGGTGCTGCCGGAGAATACCGGGCATGAGTGTTCCCAGCCCCGGCGAGGAAGCGGCAGCCGGCAGCGCGCAGCAGAACAGCACCGGGCCTGCCCTGAAACGGGTCATGGGAAGCAAACTGCTGCTGCTGTTCATCATCGGTGACGTGCTGGGCACCGGCGTCTACGCCCTCACCGGACAGATTGCCGGGGAAATCGGCGGCGCCGCCTGGGCTCCGATCCTGATCGCGTTCATCGTTGCAACAGTCACGGCGCTGTCCTATCTGGAACTCGTGACGAAGTACCCGCAGGCCGCCGGCGCTGCCCTCTACACGCACAAGGCCTTCGGCATCCACTTCGTCACCTTCCTGGTGACGTTCGCTGTCCTGTGCTCGGGGATTACCTCAGCCTCCACCGCGTCGAAGTTCCTGGCGGAGAACTTCCTGGTCGGCTTCGACCTCGGCTGGGGACAGTTCGGGGTCACTGTGGTGGCCGTGAGCTTTGTCCTGCTACTGGCCGCGGTCAACCTGCGCGGTGTCGGCGAAAGCATCAAGTTCAATGTCTTCCTGACCCTCGTGGAACTCACAGGGCTGCTGATCGTCATCGGCATCGGCTTCTGGGCCATGGGGCAGGGCAACGTGGACTTCTCCCGGGTGATGGTGTTCGAAACCGAAGAGGGGAAATCTGTCTTCCTTGCCCTGACCGCGGCCACCTCCCTGGCGTTCTTCTCCATGGTCGGCTTCGAGGATTCAGTCAACATGGCTGAGGAAACCCGGGACCCGGCCCGCATCTTCCCGAAGGTTATGCTCACCGGACTCGGCATCACCGTGCTCATTTACATCCTGGTGTCCATCGCCGCCGTTGCCGTGGTCCCGGTCGGCCAGCTGTCAGCGAGCCAAACGCCGCTCCTGGAAGTCGTGCAGACCGGAGCGCCCGGGTTCCCGATCGATGTGGTTTACCCGTTCCTGTCCATTTTCGCCGTCGCCAACACAGCACTGATCAACATGCTGATGGCAAGCCGTCTGCTCTACGGTATGGCCCGCCAGGAGGTCCTCCCCCGGCCCCTTGCCCTGGTGCTTTCGGGACGCCGCACACCCTGGGCCGCGATCCTCTTCACCACGGCTATCGCGGTGGGACTCATCATCGTGGTCACCAACGTGATGGGCCCCCAAACGGTCGCCGCTCTGGGCGGGACCACCGCCCTGCTGCTGCTGTGTGTCTTTACGGTGGTTAACATAGCCTGTCTTGTTCTGCGCCGGCACCCGCCGGATCCGCAGCCTGATGCCGGTGCGGAAGGGCAGCCTCCGCGGAAGACCTTCCGCTCCCCCGGGATTACTCCCTGGTTCGGAGCGCTGAGCTGCGCGTTCCTCGTGGGCCCATGGGCCCAGGACCCCATCGAATACCGGATAGCCGGCATCCTGCTGGCCGTCGGCGTCGTGCTGTGGTTCTTCACCTGGCTGTGGAACCGCGCGGTCAAGGCCAAGCGCACACGCTTCACAGACCCGGAGGAACTCCATGGCTAGCGTCGTCGTCGGATACGTACCCGGCCCTGAAGGCGAGGCAGCCCTGGCGCACGCCCGCGTGGAAGCTGCCGCGGCCCGGGACCTCCTGGTGATCGTAAACGTCCGCACCACCGGGCGCGGGCTGGGGCACGGGCACGCCCACGGCGAAGACGCCGCAGACGATTTGGACGCGATCGCGGCGCAGCTGCAGGCCGACGGCCAGCCGTTCGAGATAGCCCACCCGGAAGGCGACTATGACCCCGCCGACGAGATCCTCGCCGCGGCGGAACGGTATGCGGGCCGGCTCATCGTAGTTGGCATCCGGCACCGGACCCCGGTCGGCAAGCTCATCCTCGGAAGCACGGCCCAGCGGGTGCTGCTCGAGGCCGACTGCCCGGTTTTGAGCGTCAAAGCCGGGCAGTAACGCGCCGGGATTAGCGCAGGCGCCCGAGTTCCTCCGCGATCGCCTCGATACCCGTCCATGTCTCCGCAAAGGATGTCGAGAGCGGTGAGAGGCCCAGCCGGATTCCGTTCGGGTTGCGGTAGTCCGGGATGATGCCGCGTTTCCACAGACGTGCGGTGATGTCCCTGAACGCCGGATGGTCGATGGTGATGTGGCTGCCCCTGCGGTCCGGGTCCCGCGGTGAAGCGAGGACGACGCCGTGCCCGGACAGTACCTCGTCCACTGCTTCGACGGCGAAGGACGTCAGGGAAACGGACTTTGCCCGAACGGCCTGGATCCCAACCCGTGCGATGAGCGCGGCCATGTCCTGCATCGCAAGCATCCCCAGAATCGGTGGTGTTCCAGAGACCACCCGGGCAATTCCGGCAGCCGGAACATAGTCAGCCCCCATGGCGAACGGATCACCGGCACCCAGCCACCCCTGGATCGGCTGGGCGAAGTCCGCCTGATGCCGGCGGGCCACGTAGGCCCAGGCAGGCGCGCCGGGACCCCCATTGAGATACTTGTAGCTGCAGCCCGCCGCGTAGTCCACGTTCCAGGCGTCCAGTTCGGCCGGCACCGAGCCGGCCGAATGGCACAGGTCCCACAGCACCCGCCCGCCGGCAGCATGGACCAGTGCGGTGATAGCTGGAACGTCCGCAATGAACCCCGAGCGGTACGCAACATGGCTGAGGACCACCAGGGCGGTCTGCGGTCCGACGGCGGCAGCGACAGCCTCGGGTGACACGCCGCCGTCGTAATCCGCGTCCACCCAGCGCAGGGTCAGCCCGCACTCCCGGGCGATACCGTCCATGACGTACCGGTCGGTGGGAAAGTTGTCCCGGTCCAGCACGATCTCCGTGCGCCCGGTTCCGGCGGCCAAGGCAGCGCGGGCCAATTTGTAGAGCAGCACGGTGGTTGAATCGGCCACTATGCACTGGCCCGGAGCAGCGCCTAAAACCGTGGCGCCCAGCTGGTCGCCGATCGCCGCGGGCAGGTCCAGCCAGCCCTCGTCCCAGCCCCGGATCAGCCGGCCGCCCCACGCGTCGCGAATGAACTCCGTCATCCGGTCAAGTGTTGCCGCCAGCGGCCGGCCAAGTGAGTTGCCGTCCAGATAGGCACTGACTCCGGGATCATTGTGGCCGATGAACTCCTCCCGCAGGTCAGCCAGCGGATCTGCGGCGTCGAGTTCCTTGGCGCGGTGCGCGAGAGTGGAGGCGCTCATGGCCCGAACAGTAGCAGGCTACGGGCCGGCCGGTCCCCCGGCCGCACCGAGCGGGCGCACCGACCCGTGGAAATGCCGGCGCCTGCTTCGCTGGTTCCAGCCGGTGAACGTTGTTTCCGTGCGTTCCCCCACAGCTCCGGTGTCGGAAATCCGCAGGCTGACGGTCGCGGGAAGGAAAACCGGAGACTCGAACTCGATATCCCATTCGAACGGCCCCTGCACCGCCGGGACTGCCTCCGCAACCACCCGGGAAGCCAGATACATGCCATGGGCGATCGAGCGCTTCATGCCGAGGGCCTTGGCGGAGAGGCTGCTGAGGTGGATCGGATTGAAGTCTCCGGAAACCCTGGCGTAGTTCCGTCCGGCATCGGCGCCGAGCCGCCACTGTGCCGTGGGCAGCGGCGGAGTAAAGTCGGCGCGTTCGGCTCCGCGGGCCGGACGATCAAAACGGGGAAGGAACACTCCCTTGGCGAGGTACACTGACCGCCCGGTCCAGACCAGTTCCGCCCCGGAACGGACTTCCGCGACCAGCTCAACCTGGGTTCCCGCACGGTGTCCGGCCAGGTTCTCCGCCCATGCCGTGACGGACAGCGGTTCCGTGTAGTGGATGGGCCGCAGGTGCCGGACCTCGTTGCGCAGGTGCACCATTCCCAGCAGCGGCAGCGGGAAGTCCTCCCGTGCCATAACGCTCATGGCTACCGGGAAGGCGAAGGTGTGGACATACCCGGACGGAAGGGTGTCCTGGGCACTGTGCATCACCAGGCGCTGGAAGTCCGTGAGGTTCGTCAGGTTCACCCGCGCCTGCGGAACAGAGTGCCGGGCCGCAGGCAGTTCCTCCGGAGAAGACGGCGGAGAAAGCCGGCTGCGCGCCGCATTGCCGACTGCAGCGAGGTACAGCCGTCCAAGGGCAGGGATTTCCTCCAGTTCCTGTACGCTCATGCGCCCACCATATTCTGGCCGCAGACCCGCAGAACAGTACCGTTGATGCCCGCGGCCGCATCCGAGGCCAGGAAGGCAATGGTTTCGGCGACGTCGAGGGGAAGTCCGCCCTGCTGCAGGCTTGAGAGGCGCCGGGCCACCTGGCGCGTGAGGGTGGGCATCCGCGCGGTCATATCCGTTTCGATGAAGCCCGGTGCCACCGCGTTGATCGATCCGCCGCGCGGAGCCAGCAGTGGTGCGGTTGCCCGGACCATGCCGATAATTCCGGCCTTTGAAGCGGCGTAGTTGGTCTGTCCGCGGTTCCCGGCAATGCCGCTGGTGGAGGCCAGGGAAACGATCCGGCCGCTGCGGCTGAAGGTCTCCGACGCCAGGAAGGCTGCGTTCATTCTGAGCTGGGAGGAGAGGTTGACCGCCAGCACCGAGTCCCAGCGGGATGAATCCATGTTGGCCAGCAGCTTGTCGCGCGTGATGCCGGCGTTGTGGATCACGATGTCCAGGTGCCCGTAGCGTTCCGCCGCGTGCGCCAGGATCCGCTCGGCGGCGTCGTCCCGGGTGATATCCACCTGCAGGGCCGTTCCCCGGACTTCGTTGGCAACGGCAGCGAGCTGCTCACCCGCCGCCGGAACGTCAACCACGATCACGTTGGCGCCTTCGCGGTGCAGGACCCGGGCAAGGGAGGCGCCGATCCCGCGGGCGGCACCGGTGACGACGGCGGTTTTCCCCGCCAGCGAAGCCGTCCAGTCCGCGGGCAGTTCACCGGCCGCAGAACCGATGGTGATGAACTGGCCGTTGACATACGCGCTGCGGCCGGAGAGCAGGAAGTGCAGAGCGGCGGCCACGGACGGCGCGGTGGCGTCCGTGCCGTTGGCCAGCACAATGCCGTTGGCGGTGGCACCTCCGCGCAGTTCATGTGCCAGGGAACGGAGGGTGCCGTCGATGCCCTGCCTGGCTGCCGCGGCGGCCGGATCCTGGGCTTCGGCGGCAGGACGGGAGACGGTGATGATCCGCCCGCCCGGGGCCAGGTCGCGAAGGCTGGCTCCGGCGTCGAGAGCGACGGCGGAAAGGTCTTCCGGTGTCAGCGCTTCGTCCAGGACCATCAGGATGGCGCCCAGACGCTCTTTGGGCGTGGCATGGCGGCGCACATCCTGCTGCCAGGAAAGCAGCGTGGAGGCCAGGGTGTCCGCGGATTCACCCTTGCCCAGCACCAAAACGGGGCCCGGAACCAGTGGTTTGGCTGGGTCAAAGCGACGGAGCACGGCCGGACGGGGAAGACCCAGCTTCTTGGCGATTTCCTTGGTGAAACCGGAATTGACGAGGTTGAGGTAGGCATCGGTCATGATCAGCGGGCCTCCAGGATGGCCACGAGGCCCTGGCCTCCGGCGGCGCAGATCGAAATCAGCCCGCGCCCGGTTCCCTTTTCATGCAGCATCTTCGCCAGGCTGGCGACAATTCTGCCGCCCGTCGCCGCGAATGGATGCCCCGCTGCCAGCGAGGAGCCGTTGACGTTCAGCCTGCTGCGGTCGATGCTGCCCAGCGGCCCTTCCAGCCCCAGCCGGGTGCGGCAGAATTCGTCGTCCTCCCAGGCCGCGAGGGTGCTGAGCACCGTTCCGGCGAAGGCCTCGTGGATTTCGAAGAAGTCGAAGTCGTCGAAGCTGAGGTTGTTCCGGGCCAGGAGGCGCGGCACGGCGAAGGCCGGGGCCATCAGGAGCCCGTCGCGTCCGTGAACGAAGTCGACGGCGCCGGCTTCGGCGTCGACGATATTGGCGAGCATGGGAAGGTCATGCTCCCGGGCATAGTCCTCCGAGCCCAGCAGCACCACGGAGGCCCCGTCCGTCAGCGGCGTGGAATTGCCCGCCGTCATGGTTGCCTCGTCGCCGAGCGCGCGGCCAAAAACGGGCTTGAGGGAGGCCAGTTTCTCCAGCGAGGTATCCGGGCGCAGGTTCGAATCCCGGGACAGGCCCCGGTAGGGAGTGATGAGATCGTCAAAGAAGCCGCGGTCATAGGCAGCTGCCAGATTCCGGTGGCTGTTGTAGGCCAGCTCGTCCTGGCTTTCCCGGGTGATCTTCCACTGCGCGGTGGTGAGCGCCTGATGCTCTCCCATGGACAATCCGGTCCGTGGTTCGCCGGTGTTGGGTGCGTTCGGAGCCAGGTCCTTAGGTCGGATTTTGGCGACAGCCGCGATTTTCTGCTTGGTGGTCCGGGCGCGGGAAAGGTCAAGCAGTGCGCGGCGCAGCCCTTCGCTGACGGCAATCGGGGCATCAGACGCGGAGTCGACGCCGCCGGCGATCCCTGACTCCAGCTGGCCGAGCTTGATCTTGTTGGCGAGGGACACCACAGTTTCCAGTCCGGTGGCACAGGCCTGCTGGACGTCATAGGCAGGGGTTTCCGGGGACAGGGCCGAGCCCAGAACGGATTCGCGGGTCAGATTGAAGTCCCGGGAGTGCTTCAGGACGGCGCCGGCGGACACGGCACCGATCCGCTCGTCCTGCAGGCCAAACCGCGCAACGAGCCCGTCCAGCGCGGCGGTCAGCATGTCCTGGTTGGAGCTGTGCGCGTACGCGCCTCCGGACCGGGCGAACGGGATGCGGTTGCCGCCAATGACCACGGCATTCCGTACGGCGGGACCTGCGGGCTGGGTGGGCCGGGGGGCGGACGTGGGTTGAGCAGCCATTCGTCGATCTCCTTGGGGGGCGTGGTGTGACGGGGGTTACTGCAACCCAGCGTACCTGATACGCTGAGTATCGTGAACAGGGCAGTGAAACAAACCACAACGGTGCCGGATGGCCGCTCCATCCGGTGGGAGGCACACCGGGCTGAGCGCCGGGGCGCCCTGATCCGTGCTGCCCGGCGGGCCGTGCACACCCTCGGTGCGCAGGCGTCCATGGAAGAAATTGCCGCCGCGTCCGGGACCTCCAAGTCCGTCTATTACCGGTATTTCGGTGACAAGTCCGGGCTCCAGCAGGCCATGGGTGAGGTAGTTATCAACCAAATGCAGGACAAGATCCTGTCTGCGGCACGCAGCGCCGATTCTCCACGGTCCGGTCTGCGGGCCATGGTTTCCGCCTATCTGCAGATGGCAGAGACCTCTCCCGCCGTGTACGCATTCGTCACCGGCAGCTCCTCGGGCGGAGAAGCAGCCGGCTCCAGCGAGCCGGGCGTCGCTGCCGTCCTTTCAGACTTTTTCGCCAACATCAGCGCCATGATGGACCACGCCGTCAGGTTCTACCTCGAAGGCCACGAGTCAGATGCGCTGGCCCAGGCGGCTGCCGGCTTCTGGCCGACGGCGGCCCTGGGCATGGTCAGGGCCGCCGGTGAGCGGTGGCTGGCCACGCCTCCTGGGCCGGCCCGCCCCACCGAAGCTGAAATGACTGACCAGCTGACGGCCTGGCTGTTCGACGGCATCGGATGGGACAGTCCCCAACCCGCAGCCGCTTCCGCTTCTTCCTCAGCCCCTCCGCACGACCGCACCCGGCAAAACTCCGCCGCGGCCGGCGCCGACAAGTAAGGACATGCAATGACGCAATCAGTCTCCACCCCACAGCGCCAGCTTCCGGCCAGCACCGTCATCAGCGATGACGACTCGGCCACCGTTGACGTGGAGGTGCTCGGCCGCGCCCTCCTGGGCAAGTGGCATGACATCCGGCTCCAGGCCCGCGGGCTGGCAGGCAATGACGCACTGCACACACCTGCCGGGCTGACCCACACCGAGCACCGGCTCCGGGTGATGGAGCAGTTGAAGATCCTGGTGGATTCCAAAGCCGTCCACCGGGCGTTCCCCGAGTATGTGGGCGGTCAGGACAACCACGGCGGCAACATTGCCGGCTTCGAGGAACTGGTGGTTGCCGACCCTTCCCTGCAGATCAAGGCCGGCGTCCAGTGGGGTCTCTTCGGCTCCGCCGTACTGCACCTGGGCACGCGCGAACACCATGAGAAGTGGCTTCCGGGGATCATGAGCCTCGACATTCCGGGCTGCTTTGCGATGACGGAAACCGGCCACGGTTCGGATGTCTCCAGCATCGCCACCACGGCTGAGTATGACGCCGCAGCGGAAGAGTTCATCATCAATACGCCCTTCCGCGCCGCATGGAAGGACTACATTGGCAACGCCGCGGTCAATGGCAAGGCTGCCGTGGTCTTCGCGCACCTGATCACCAAGGGAGTGGACCACGGGGTGCACGCCTTCTACGTGGAGCTCCGCGGCGACGATGGTTTCCTGCCGGGCGTTGGCGGCGAGGACGACGGCGTCAAGGGCGGACTGAACGGCATTGACAACGGCCGCCTGCACTTCGATAACGTCCGGATCCCCCGGACCAACCTGCTGAACCGCTACGGCGATGTGGCCGCGGACGGCACCTACACGTCCACGATCGCGAGCCCGGGCCGCCGGTTCTTTACCATGATCGGAACCCTGGTCCAGGGCCGGGTTTCCCTGGACGGCGCCGCCGTCGCCGTCTCAAAGCTGGCTCTGAAGATCGCCGTCCAGTACGCCACTGAGCGCCGCCAGTTCAACGGCGCCTCGGACACGGTGGAAGAAGTGCTGATGGACTACCAGCAGCACCAGCGCCGGCTGCTGCCGCTGCTGGCAACCACCTATGCGGCGTCTTTCGCACACGATGAACTGCTCGCAAAGTTTGACGACGTCTTCTCCGGCGCGGATGACACCGACGAGAACCGCCAGGACCTGGAAACCCTCGCCGCTGCACTGAAGTCGCTCTCCACCTGGCACGCGCTGGACACCCTCCAGGAGTGCCGCGAAGCGACCGGCGGTGCGGGGTTCCTCGCCGAAAACCGGCTGACCGCGCTCCGCTCTGACCTGGATATCTATGTGACCTTCGAAGGCGACAACACGGTTCTGCTCCAGCTGGTGGCCAAGCGGCTGCTGGCTGACTATGCCAAGGATTTTCAGGGAGCCGACTTCGGCGTGCTGGCCCGCTATGTGGTGGGGCAGGCAACCGAGCGCACCTTCAACCGTTCCGGCCTGCGCCGGATTGTCCAGACTGTCGCGGACACCGGCTCGGAGAAGAAGTCGGCTATTGCACTCCGGGATCCGAAGGCGCAGCACGACCTGCTGGCAGACCGGGTGGCAACGATGGTGGCCGAAGTGGCCGCGAACCTGCGCGAGGCGCGCAAGCTGCCCAAGGCCGAAGGCGCGGCTGTGTTCAACCAGAACCAGCATGACCTGATCGAGGCAGCCCGCGCGCACGCCGAACTGCTCCAGTGGGAAGCCTTCACCCGGGGCCTGGACGGCATTGACGACGCCGGAACGCGCCAGGTGCTCACCTGGCTGCGCGATCTCTTTGGCCTGGGCCTGATCGAAAAGAATCTGGCCTGGTACCTGATGCACGGCCGTTTGTCCTCCCAGCGGGCCCGTACCCTGGGCGAGTACATCAACCGGCTGCTCGCCAGGCTCCGTCCGCACGCCCTGGACCTGGTGGATGCCTTTGGCTACGGCCCGGAGCACCTCCGCGCGGCCATCGCCACCGGCGCTGAAAAGGCGCGCCAGGACGAGTCAATGGAGTACCAGCGGCTGCTGCGCGCCAGCGGCGGAGCTCCGATCGACGAGAAGACCGTGATCCAGCGGCAGAAACAGAACGCTAAGGCTGCGGGGAAACCGGTTAAGTCCCAGAGCTGACAAATCCGCTCTTTTCAGTGAAGGACTGCCGGTGCTCCACCCCTGGGCACCTGCCGCGGCAGGTGCCCCTTAGGGCAGGACAGACCGGTAAACGTCGAGGGTAGCCTCGGCAATAGCATCCCAGGAGAACTCCTTGGCTGCCCGCTGCCGCCCGGCCTCCCCCATCTCCCGGGCGAGCAGCGGGTCGCTGACGACGGCGGTGAGGGCGGCGGCGAAGTCCCGGACGAAGACCTCGGGGTGCAGCGGTGTGCCGGTGCCGTCGGCAACCTGTTCCAGCGGAACCAGCAGGCCGGTCACGCCGTCGTCGACGACTTCCGGGATGCCGCCGGTGGCGCTGGCCACCACGGCGGTACCGCAGGCCATTGCCTCCAGGTTCACGATGCCAAGCGGCTCGTAAATGGACGGACAGGCGAAAACGGTGGCGGCGGTGAGGACCTTGAGCAGCTCGTGGCGCGGGAGCATCCGTTCAATGACCACCACGCCGCGGCGCGTCTGCGACAGATCCTCAATCAGGGCCGCTGTCTCGGCTGCCAGTTCCGGGGTATCGGCGGCGCCCAGGCACAGGACCACCTGGACCTCGGGAGGAAGCAGGGCCGCGGCGCGCAGCAGGAACGGAACGCCCTTCTGGCGGGTGTTCCGGCCCACGAACACCACGCTCGGCGCATCCGGGTCGATGCCAAGGGCACGGACCCCGTCCGGGTCCTCGTCAGGATGCCAGGACACGGTATCGATGCCGTTGTGCACCACCCGGACCTTACCGGGAGTGACTTCCGGATAGGCCCGCAGGATGTCCCTGCGCATGCCTTCGGACACGGCAATGATGGCGGAGGCGGCGTCGTACGCAGTCTTCTCGACCCAGGAGGACAGCGCATAGCCGCCGCCCAGCTGCTCGGCCTTCCACGGCCGGAGGGGTTCCAGGCTGTGGGCGCTCAGGACGTGGGGCACGCCGTAAAGCAGGGATCCCAGATGACCGGCCAGGTTCGCGTACCAGGTGTGCGAATGAATGAGGTCAGCGCCGGCAAAGCCCTGCAGCATGTCCAGGTCGGTGCCGAGGGTCTGAACCGCCGGATTGGCCTGGGTAAGTTCGGCCGGCACCCCGTAGGTCAGGACCTGAGCGCCGTGGAAGTCAGGCTCACGCGGGGCTCCGAAACAGTGAACACGCAGGTCAACCCGGCTGGCCAGGACACGGCTCAACTCTGCGACGTGTACACCTGCTCCCCCGTAGACCTCGGGCGGGAATTCCTTGGAAACGATATCTATTCGCACCCTGACCAACGTAGTGCACGTCTCTTCCGTGATCTAGTGTGATGGGCAGCACGCTTATATATCCACGTCACCGCCCAACATTTTCCTGCGGGAAAAGTCAGGAGTATGCACAATGGCCCCGAAGAAGGTCCTGGCCGTGGTTCTTGCCGGCGGCGAGGGGAAACGGCTGATGCCGCTCACGGCCGACCGGGCCAAACCCGCGGTTCCGTTTGCCGGCAAATACCGGTTGATCGACTTTGCACTGTCCAACCTGGTTAATTCCGGGTATCTGCAAATCGTGGTGCTCACCCAGTACAAGTCCCACAGCCTCGACCGGCATATTTCCGAGACCTGGCGGCTTTCGACGCAGCTGCAGAACTATGTGGCATCTGTCCCGGCCCAGCAGCGGGTGGGAAAAAGCTGGTTCCTGGGCAGCGCGAACGCCCTGTACCAGTCCATGAACCTGATCGACGATGCGCGGCCGGACATCGTCGTCGTGATCGGCGCCGACCACGTCTACCGGATGGACTTCTCCCAGATGGTGGAGGACCACATAGCGTCCGGGGCCCAATGCAGCGTCGCAGCCGTCCGGCAGCCGCTCTCCATGGCCGACCAGTTTGGCGTGATTGAGACCAGCCCGGATGTTCCGGGGCGGATTGCCGCCTTCGTGGAGAAACCCTCCACCACTCCCGGTCTGCCCGATGACCCGGACAGTTTCCTTGCCTCCATGGGCAACTACGTCTTCACCACCGACGCGCTGGTTGAAGCCCTGCGGGTCGACGCGGAGCGGCTGATCACCAAGCACGATATGGGCGGGGACATCATTCCCTACTTCGTGGAGCGTGGCGAAGCGGCGGTGTATGACTTCACCGAAAACGTTATCCCCGGCGCCACCGGGCGTGACCGGCGGTACTGGCGGGATGTTGGGACGCTGGACTCCTATTACGACGCGCATATGGATTTGATTTCCCCCCTGCCGGCCTTCAACCTCTACAACCTGCAGTGGCCCATCTATACCCGCCAGAGCATTTCCCCGCCCGCCAAGTTTGTCCGGGGCGCTGACGACGAGCCCGGTACTGCCGTGGATTCGATTGTGTCCAATGGGGCCGTGATTTCCGGCGGCACCGTCAGCGGTTCAGTGCTGGCCCACGACGTTTATGTTGATGCGATGTCCACGGTCAGCGACAGCGTCATCATGGACGGCGTCCACGTGGGTGAACGGGCGATTATCCGCCGGGCCATCATCGATAAATTCGTTCAGGTCCCGCCCGGAGCCACCATCGGGGTGGACCGGGAACTGGACCTCGCCCGCGGCTATACGGTGACGCCGTCGGGCCTGACGGTGCTCAGCAAAGGACAGTCCGTGCGGACCGGGTAGTATCCGCGGCGGGCCCGGCCGATACCGGGCCCGGCCCGGGTTCGCGGTAGAGTCAAAGGGCATCAGATTGCCTCCGCCGTGAACACCCCCGGCGGTCCCACACCGCAGAAACGACTCCATGAGCAGCACTGACCTGAGCCCTGAAGACCTCGACGCCTGTCTTCGGGTCCTGTCCCAGATCCACGTCCTTGATGAAGAACATCCGGACCATGTGGCCGTCCGCCGGGCCACGGCCAAGATGTTCAAAGCGGTCAAGAAACACCGCAAAGTCACCAAGCGGGAGGCCGTGGCTGAGGCAGACCGCGCCGTCGTCGCCCGCACTGCCACCGGTGCGCCGGACCGGATCGATGACGAGACACGCGGCGCCCAGCTGAGAAGTGCGGCTCACGGCCCCTCGGCCGGAACCCTGCTCAAACCGCGCAACTGCTACATCTGCAAGCAGCCCTACACCCTCGTGGACGCGTTCTACCACCAGCTCTGCCCGGAGTGCGCCGCCTTCAGCCACAGCAAACGGGATGCCCGCACGGACCTGACCGGAAAGCGGGCACTGCTCACCGGCGGGCGCGCCAAAATCGGCATGTACATCGCTCTGCGGCTGCTGCGTGACGGTGCGCACACCACCATCACCACGCGCTTTCCCAAGGACGCCGCCCGCCGGTTCGCTGCCATGGAGGATTCAGAGCAGTGGCTGCACCGGCTGAAGATTGTGGGAATCGATCTGCGGGACCCGGCGCAGGTCATTTCGCTCGCTGACGCTGTGGCCGCTGACGGTCCGCTGGACATCCTGATCAACAACGCCGCGCAGACCGTGCGCCGCACTTCCAACGCCTACCAGCCGCTGATGGACGCCGAGCTCGAAGAGCTGCCCGCCGGGCGTGCCATGCCGGAACTGATGACGTTCGGCAACACGTATAACGCGCACCCCACGGCCCTGGCCGGGTCCGTTGCCGAACACCCGGTACTGGCCGGAGACGCTGTGACCTCGCTGGCCCTGACCGCGGGATCGTCCTCGCTGGCCAAACTCGAGGCGGGAACCGCCATCGACGCCGGCGGCCTGGTCCCGGACACCGCGCCCATCAACAGCTGGACCCAGGTCGTGGACCAGGTGGAACCCCTGGAGATGCTCGAGGTGCAGCTGTGCAACGTCACCGCACCGTTCCTGCTGGTAAACCGGTTGCGCGCATCCATGGCAGCGTCACCGGCCCGGCGGAAGTACATCGTCAACGTCTCGGCGATGGAAGGCCAGTTCGGCCGCCGTTACAAGGGGCCCGGCCATCCGCACACCAACATGGCGAAAGCCTCGCTGAACATGCTGACGCGCACCAGTGCGGGCGAAATGCTGGAAACCGACGGGATCCTTATGACGGCCGTGGACACGGGCTGGATCACGGATGAGCGTCCGCACCCCACCAAGGTGCGGCTCGCTGAGGAAGGTTTCCACGCACCCCTGGACCTGGTGGACGGAGCAGCGCGGGTTTACGATCCGATCGTGGTGGGTGAAGCCGGTGAGGACCTGCACGGTGTCTTCCTCAAGGATTACCGGCCCTCACCCTGGTAGCACGCCGCCGGCGCAGGGCGCCGGCGGCCTTGCTCAGTTCCGAGACCACCACGATCACCGCCGCCACGCCGATGCAGAGCAGCCACTGATCGGCGGTGAGCGGGACCGTATCAAAGAGCGTCCCGAACACGCCCACCTGGACCACCAGGATCTGCAGCACGACGACGGCGCCCAGTGCCAGCCAGATGGTGCGGTTTGTGAAGGTCTGCAGGGAGAACAGGGATGACGTTTCGCTGCGGACGTTGAGCAGGTTAAAGACCTGGAAAAAAACGAACGTGGTGAACGCCATGGTGGTTGCGAAATTACTGCTCGCCGCCGCACTGCCGGGGAACAATTCCGGTGCGCTCAGCAGCACCGCGCAGGTACCCGCAGCCATCACCAGGCCCGAGACCATGAGGGATGCCAGCCGCCGCCCGGTCAGCAGCGGTTCGCGGGGTTTCCGCGGCGGCTGCTGCATCACCTTCGGATCGGTGGCATCAACGCCCAGAGCCAGCGCCGGCGGGCCGTCCATGATGATGTTGACCCACAGGATCTGGATCGCGGTGAACGGCGCTCCCCCGGCGAAGCCAAACGTGGCAGCGGCCAGGAAAATCAGCACAAAACCCCACGCGGTGGTGAGCTGGAACCGGACGAACTTGAGGATGTTGGCGTAGATCCCGCGTCCTTCCTCGACTGCCGCGACGATCGTGGCGAAGTTGTCGTCCGTGAGGATCATCCGCGCGGCACCCTTGGAGACGTCGGTTCCGGTGATGCCCATGGCAATGCCGATGTCCGCGCGTTTGAGCGCCGGAGCGTCATTCACGCCGTCGCCGGTCATCGCGACCACATCACCATTGGCCTGGAGCGCTTCAACAACCCGCAGCTTATGCTCCGGTGAGACCCGCGCCAGCACACCGTAGCCGGCCACCCGCTCCCGAAGCTCCTGTTCCGTGAAGCGGTCCAGCTCGGCTCCGGCTACTGCGTTCCCGGAGATGCCCAGGTCCTTGGCGATCGCGGATGCCGTGACCAGATGGTCCCCGGTGATCATATGCACCCTGATGCCGGCGGCATGCGCTGTGGCGATGGCCTCGCGGGCTTCGGCACGGGGCGGGTCCATGATGCCAACGACGGCGAACAGCACCAGGTCCCTGGCCGCGTCCTTGAGCCCTGCCGGTGTGTCCGGGAGCGGTGCGTTTAGCGGGCGTCCGGCCACGGCCAGGGTCCGCAGGCCCTGATCTGCCAGGGCGGTGACGCCGGCCTGCAGCCGTTCGCGGTCCCGGGCGGTGATCGGCTGCACGCCTTCAGGCCCGGACATTGAGGAGCACAGATCCAACACGACGCCCGGGGCGCCTTTCACGTTGCAGTACACCGCACCGGGGTTATGGATGTTGTCATTGAACGTTGCCATGTACTTGTAGTCGGAGTCGAACGGAATCTCCGCGGCACGGGGATGCTCGCTCCGCGCTCCTGCGGGATCAAGGCCGCCCTTTTCGGCCAGCACCACCAGGGCTCCTTCTGTGGGGTCTCCGGTGAGCACTCCGTCCGTCACTGCGGCGTCGTTGCACAGAACCATCACCAGATAGGCCTCGGTGAGGGCGGGAACCGGCAGCCCGTCCGGGCTCAGGATCCTGCCGTCGATTCCGTAGCCTGTCCCGGTCACCCGGAACTGCCGCCCGCTGGCACTGATGATCTGCCGGGCAGTCATTTCATTCAGCGTGAGCGTTCCGGTTTTGTCCGTGCAGATTTGGGATGTTCCGCCAAGGGTTTCCACCGCGGAGAGCTGTTTGATGATGGCGCCGCGGGCCGCCAGCCGGGAGGCGCCCATCGCCAGGGTAAAGGCGACGACGGCGGTGAGCCCCTCTGGGATCGTGGCTACGGCCAGCGAAACGGAGGTCAGCAGCAGCGTGTCGAGGTCTTCACCGCGGAGCAGGCCGAGAACAAAGACCAGCGCCACCACGCCCAGGGCGATCCAGGTCAGCAGCGCCGCGAGCTGGTCGATGCTGCGCTGAAGCGTGGTTTTCTCATCGGCGGTGCTGCCCAGGAGGTGGGCGATCCGGCCCATCTGGGTGTCCATGCCGGTGCTGGTCACCACCAGTACGGCACGCCCTCGGCTGATGTCGGTGCCCATGTACAGCATGCCGCGGCGGTCCGCGACGGGAACGTCTTCCGCCTGAACAGCCGCTGCGTCCTTGTTCACCGGCTGGGATTCGCCGGTGAGGGCAGCTTCGGCCGCCTGAAGCCGCACCGCCTCGAGGAGCCTGCCGTCGGCCGGGACCGAATCCCCAGCTTCCAGCAGGACTATGTCCCCCGGTACAAGGTCAGTGCGCGGAACCCTGGCCGCGCTGCCACCCCGCCTCACGCGCGCCGTCCCGACATCTGTGCGGCGCAGCGCTTCCAGACTGTTTTCCGCCCGGCGTTCCTGGACGTAGTTGAGGATGGTGTTCAGGATGACAACCGCAAGAATCACAATCGGCGTCTCCAGGTCGCGGGAAACGACCGCGCTGAGCACAGCCGCCGCCAAGAGGACCAGGATCAGCCGGTCGGACAGCAGGGCAAGGATCTTGCGCCAGGCCGGTACGGCAGGCGCACCGGCAAGCTGGTTTGGCCCGTACCTGGACAGGCGTTCGGCGGCCTGCTGTTCGCTCAGCCCGGTTTCAGTGCTGGTCTCCAGGGCCTTGGCGGCAGCCGGACCGGACACGGTCCAGGGCGGCGGGAGCTGTGCCTGTGCGACGGATGGTGATGTGGATGAGGGGGCGTCCGCGCCGGAGCGCCCGGAATCCGGATTACTGCCATGCTGCATGGGCTGCCCCTGTGCCGGCTCGTCGGATGGTCCGGCCAGTCTAGCAACGGCCCGGCGGGCCGGTAACGGCCGGACGCAGAGTTGGTTGGCCCCGCCCAGGTCAGGGATCGTGGAGCAATGCCTTCGAATTTTTCCGTTCCCAAACTGCTCCCCGGGCTTGCTGCTGCGGCGGGGGCCGTGGTTGTCTGCCTGGCGCTGCACCGGCTGCTGCCCGGCATTCCCGTCCTCACGGCTGCTGTTGTGCTGGGCCTGCTGGCGGGGAACCTGCCCGGGACGGCGGCTGCGGTGGCTGGTTCCTGGAAGCCCGGCCTGACGCTGGCGGCCAAGAAGTTCCTGCGCCTGGGGATTGTGCTGCTGGGCCTGAAGGTTTCCCTGCTGGACATCGCCGGACTGGGCTGGCTGAGCATAGTGCTCATCGTTCTGCTCGTGGGATTTTCCTTCGGGGTGACGTATCTGGTCTGCCGTGCCTTCCGGCTGCCGGGTGAGGAACCGGTGCTGATAGCTTCCGGATTCTCCATCTGCGGCGTCTCAGCGATCGGCGCCGTGGCCGCGGCCCGGCGCCTCCGGCCTGAGCAGACCGCGGTTCCGGTGGCGATGGTCACGATGTTCGGAACCTTTGCCATCGGGGTACTGCCGCTGCTCTCCGCCCTGCTGGGCCTGCCGGCTGAAGTCTTCGGCTTCCTGTCCGGCGCCGCCGTCCACGATGTGGGGCAGGTGGTGGCCACGGCGCAGACCGCCGGAACGGCGGCCCTCGCCCTCGCCGTCGTCGTCAAACTGGTCCGCGTGCTGATGCTGGCTCCGGTCAGCGCGCTGGCCGGCCTCCACCACCGCCGCCGGTCCGGCAGCGAGGGCAAGCTGCCCCCGCTCGTTCCGCTGTTCGTGGCCGGATTCCTGGGGGCCGTGGTGCTGCGAACCCTGGGGTTCCTGCCGGCTGACGCCCTGAGTGCGGCAGCCACGGTGCAGGACCTCCTGTTTGCGGCTGCCCTCTTTGGACTCGGAACCTCTGTAAATGTCCGCCGTCTGGTCCGCTCCGGCGGCCCGGCGGCAGCTGCCTCGCTGGTGTCCTGGACGATCATCGTGGGGGCCTCCCTCGCGCTTGCTCTGCTGCTGGTCCCCGTGTCCTGAGGCCCGGGGCCGTTCCTCCCGGTGCGCGCGGCAGGGCGGGGACACACGGCGCAGGAGCCAGCCTGTGGAACCTGGGGCCAAGGTGATTGAATGAACGGGTGTCGAACCAAAACCTGAGCCGCGAAGAAGCCGCTGAACGTTCCCGCCTGCTGACCGTCGATTCCTACGACGTTGATCTGGACCTCGGCAACGCCGCGGACCCGGAAGCCGCCGGCTTCCGGTCCCGGAGCACCATCCGGTTCTCCTGCACTGAAGCCGGTGCCTCAACGTTCCTTGACTTCATCCACGGCGGTGTGGACGCCGTCGTCGTCAACGGCAGGGCCTATGACCCGGCGGAAACAGTCACGGGGTCCCGGATTGAACTGCATAACCTGCAGGCCGGAGAGAATACGGTGACAGTGCAGGGCACCGCGCTTTACAGCCGCAGCGGTGAAGGCCTGCACCGGTTTACCGATCCGGCAGACGGACAGACCTACCTCTACACGCAGTACGAACCTGCGGACGCCCGCCGCGTTTTCGCAAACTTCGAACAGCCGGACCTGAAGGCCTCCTTTACCTTCCATGTGAGCGCTCCCTCGGGCTGGGAGGTTGCCTCTAACGGGGTGGAAACCGCGCGCACACCGCTGGAGGACGGAGCGTGGAGCCGCTGGGACTTCTCCCCCACTCAACGGATCTCCACCTACATCACCACCGTGCTGGCGGGCCCGTACTTCAAGGCTGCTGATACCTGGTCCATGGAGCTGGACAACGGTGCGCAGCTGGTTGTCCCGCTGGGAGCGTACTGCAGGGCGTCGCTGGCGGAGTTCTTTGATCCGGAGAGCATCTTCGACACCACCAAGCGGGGCCTGGACTACTTCCACCAGCTCTTCAACTACCCGTATCCCTTCGGCAAATACGACCAGGCTTTCGTGCCCGAATACAACCTCGGGGCCATGGAAAATCCGGGACTGGTGACCTTCACCGAGGCCTACGTGTTCCGGACCAGGGCAACCGAGGCTCAGTACGAGGCCCGCGCCAACACCATCCTGCACGAGATGGCCCACATGTGGTTCGGTGACCTGGTGACGATGCAGTGGTGGGATGACCTGTGGCTGAAGGAGTCCTTTGCCGATTACATGGGCGCCCTGGCGGTGGACGAGGCGACAGACTGGACCAACTCCTGGGTCAGCTTCGCCAACCGGCGCAAGGCCTGGGCGTATGTTCAGGATCAGCTGCCCACCACGCACCCGATCGTGGCCGATATTCCGGACCTCGAAGCTGCCAAGCAGAACTTTGACGGCATCACCTATGCCAAGGGCGCTTCCGTCCTGAAACAGCTGGTCGCTTACGTGGGATTTGAACCGTTTATCAAAGCTTCCCGGGCCTACTTTGCGCGGCATGCCTACGGCAACACAACGCTCACCGACCTGCTGGATGTGCTGGGTGAAGCCTCTGGGCGGGACATGGGAAAGTGGGCGCAGCT
The DNA here is from genome assembly GCF_014836775.1 of Arthrobacter gallicola. Classification (GTDB taxonomy): domain Bacteria; phylum Actinomycetota; class Actinomycetes; order Actinomycetales; family Micrococcaceae; genus Arthrobacter_B; species Arthrobacter_B gallicola. Next base: position 493,068 of record NZ_JACSQD010000001.1, on the reverse strand, counting down.
GTGGCTGCAGACCGCCGGTGTGCCGGTGCTGGAAGTGGACGCCGAGACCGCGGAGGACGGCACATTCCGGGCCGTTACGGTCCGCCAGGACGCCCCGGATCCGGTGAGCGGGGAACAGGTTCCGCGCCCCCACCGCGTCAGGCTTGGCCTGTATGATTTCACCGCCGAGGGATGGCTGGAACGCACCGGCTTCGTTGAGGTTGACGTCCAGGGGCGGCGCACGGCGGTCCCGGAGCTGGAGGGCACCAAGCGCCCCGCTCTTCTGCTGCCGAACGACGGCGACCTCACCTACGCCAAGATCAGGTTCGATCCGGCGTCGCTGGCTGTGCTGCTTGACGGCCTGCCCCGGCTTCGGGATCCCCTCGCGCGGGCCATCTGTCTCTCAGCACTGTGGAACAACGTTCGGGACGGGGTGCTCTCTGCGCATGACTACGTCCGTCTTGTTGTCCGCACCGCGCCCACCGAAACCGGAGCAGGGGTGCTCCAGGCGCTCCTCGAAAACGCCCGCTTTGCAGTGGAGCGCTATGCACCGCAGGAGATCCGTGCGGAGCTGCGCGAGCAGCTGTTTACCGCCGTCGCCGCCCAGCTGGCAGAGGCCGCCGAGGGCAGCGATCTCCAGCTCATCTGGGCGCGGGCCGCCGCGGCCCTGGGACGGCGCACCACAAGTCATGAGGCGCTGCTCCGCGGCCTGCTCTCCGGCCAGGTGTCCTACCCGGGCCTCACTGTTGATGCCGATCTGCGGTGGAAGCTGTGGCAGGCCCTGGCTGCGTCCGGGTCAGCGGCAGCTGAGGAGCTTACCGCCGAACTGAGCAGGGACAACACCGCTGCTGGGCGGGTGGGTTACACGGTGGCAGCTGCGTCGCGGCCCGACCCGGCCGTTAAGGCAGACGCCTGGGAAGCGGCAGTTCACTCGAATGAGCTTTCCAACGAACTCCTGTCAGCCACCATTGAGGGCTTCAGCATTGGCGGACACGACCTGCTGGATCCTTTCATTGAGGACTATTTTGCGTCTTTGACCGGAGTGTGGGGCAGCCGCAGCATCGAGCTGGCATCCCGGGTTGTAGCAGGTCTCTATCCGGACGGGCAGGACCTTCCGCCGCATATGGTCCCCGCCGACCACCCTGTCGTGGAACTGAGCCAGCAATGGCTGGAGACGAACCCGCAGGCACCGGCGGCGCTGCGCAGGATCATTCTTGAACAACAGGACCAGCTGCTGAGGTCGCTTCGCGCGCAGGCAGCCGCGCGCTAGGGCTACGGCCGTTTTGCGACACTCAGCAGGAAGGCGGAGTCCTCAAGGGCGGTGACGGAATGCCGGGCCTGCGGCACAATCAGCAGGTCACCGGCAGAGCCTTCCCAGGAGGTTCCCTCCGAGGACAGGCTCACGCGGCCCTTGAGGACCATCACCGTGGCTTCGCCTGGATTATCGTGTTCGTCCAGGACAAAACCCGCCGCCAAAGCAATAACCGTTTGGCGCAGGACGTGTTCGTGTCCGCCGTACACCGTGGCTGAGCTGCGGCCGGAGGAAGCCTGCCGGGCCGTTTCCAAGTGATTCCTGACCAGCGCCGTCAGCGACTTCTTTTCCATGCAGCGAAGTCTATGGGCCGGTCCCGGCAGGCGGTAGACGTGCCTACGGCACGCGGTTGATCCACTCCGAAGTGTCAAACTTCTCGGCAACCTTCCGCCGCGCGAGTTCCATCTCGGTCTCCGTGATGCCGGTCTGCTTGGCACCGTAGCGGGCCGCGAACGTCTCCATCATCGTGCTGATGATCTCTTCGCGGCTCAGGCCGGTCTGCCGCCGCAGCGGATCGACGCGCTTCTTGGCACTCCTGGTTCCCTTGTCCGAGAGTTTCTCCTTGCCGATGCGCAGGACATCCACCATCTTGTCCGCATCGATGTCATAGGACATGGTGACGTGATGCAGCATGCCTCCGGAGCTGAGCCGTTTCTGCGCCGCCCCTCCGATCTTCCCCTGGTCGGTGGCGATGTCGTTAAGCGGCTGGTACCAGGCCTTGATACCGAGGCGTTCGAGCGATTCCATCACCCAGGCATCCAGGAACGGGTAGGAATCAGCGAAGCTGAGTCCGTCCACAAGGGACTGCGGGATATAGAGGGAGTAGGTGATCGCGTTGCCGTGTTCCATGAACATGGCCCCGCCGCCGCTGATCCGCCGCACCACGGTCACGCCGTGCCGCTCCGCGCCCTCCGGGTCCACTTCGTTGCGCAGGGACTGGAAACTGCCAATCACCACGGACGGGGACTCCCACTCCCAGAAACGAAGGGTCGGATGACGCCGTCCGGCGCCAACCTCTTCGGCCAGAACCTCATCCATTGCGACGTGCATGTGCGTGGGAAGCGGGGTGGGCGGGATGATTTCCCACTCGTGGTCGGTCCAGCTGGTGGCCTTCGCCAGCGCCCGGCGGACGGTAATGGCCACTGCCTCCGGGGAGAACCCGAACAGGACGGCGTCCGGGCTCAGCCGTGCCCGGACTGCAGTGCTGATCTGCTCGGCGGTGCTGTCCGCCGGCAGTCCGTTCAACGCCGCGTTGATGTCTTCGAGGGCGTCATCGGGTTCCAGGAAGAAGTCTCCGCTGAGGGAAACGGAGTCCAGGATCCCATCGCGTACCTCAAGGTCCACCACAACGAGCTTGCCGCCCGGTACCTTGTATTCCCCGTGGCGGCTGTCGCGTTCTTCGTTCATTCTGACCCCTCTTAGAAATGCTCTCTTAGCCGGCAGTCCGGGCTGGTTTCCCGGAAGCTGCTGACGAAAACGAAAGGCCCGCCCGGAACATGCCGGACGGACCTCTCAATTTTAGGCTGATGCCTTGGAAGTGAAATGCTACTTCTTGCCGCCGAAGCCCTTGAAGCGTGCGTTGAAGCGCTCGACGCGGCCTGCGGAGTCCATGATGCGCTGCTTGCCCGTGTAGAACGGGTGCGATGCGGAGGAGATTTCCACCTCGATCAGCGGGTAGGTGTTGCCGTCTTCCCACTCAATGGTCTTGGAGGAGGAGGCCGTGGAGTTGGTCAGGAACGCGGTGTCCGAAGCGAGGTCGCGGAAGACTACCGGGGCGTACTTGGGGTGGATATCAGACTTCACAGTAATACCTTCTTTAGGTGACTGGATTTTGCCAGGCACAATGGGTGTCAAAAAATAAAAGACTTCACAAGCTCTGATGGCCTGCTGGCCAACACTCAATCTTAGCGTAAACGGGCTTCCAGCCGTTAACCATCCTCCCAGCCGGTCACGGAAGCGCGGACCGAAGAGTGGATGCCGCGCGTTGTACCCGTGTATTCGATGAACAGCGGGCGGTAGAGGTCGTCCAGCAGCAGCACCAGGGACCCGGCGAATCCACCTGGTTCGGATGCTTCGATAACGGCCGTCAGTTTGGTGACCGGCACCCCGTTGTGCTCCGCACCGTATTCGGGCAGGGCCGGCCGGGCTGTATCCAGCAGGTTCCGCAGGCGGTCCGGATTTGCTGTGAGTTCCGCTGCGTCTACCAGGACAGCCGCGTAGGCTTCCTCGGCCCCGCCGTCAGCGTCGGCTTCCACGGCTGCGTCTTTGGTACGCAGGGTACGGGACGTCCCGTCTACGGAGATTTCCAGATTCCCGTCCTGACTGCCCAGCTCCATGCTGAAGGCGGGAGCGGTCTGAAATTCCATACTGTAGGTACCCGGCGGGAGCCAGCTCGCCGTCGTCGTCAGTTTCTGCCGGGCGCCGCCCCCGGCCACCATGGCGGCTGAGACGCATGACCCTGCGTCCGGAAACGGAGCGGTGTCCCCGCGAAGCAGCCACTGACAGGCCGCTTGAACGTCGGCTGCCATGCCTGCCTGCGCTCCGCTGACACCCACCTGCAGCGGCGGGGACGACGGCGCGGATTTCGGTTCCGGTTCCGCGGTCCGCACGTGCACCCTGCCAGGAACAGCGGGAGCAGACGCTGAGGCCGACGCGTCCTGCGTGGCCTGGCGGGCTTCGAACTGCTCTGCTGTCGGTCCGCAGGCCGCCGCCGCCGGCAGCAGCACCGCCGCCAGGCACAGCGCAGCTATCCGCTGGCGCTGGAACGGGTGGACGCGTCTGGCCATGAAACGACCCCGGGAGTCAGTGGAAGGTGCTTCGTGCACCGACAGTGTCGCACCGGGCCGCCAGGAACAGAAGGGTATTCCCGAGCTAGAAAACGCGGCACTCCCAGAAGGCGACAGCACTTGCCGCCGCGACGTTCAGGGAGTCCACTCCCCCCTGCATCGGGATGCGGACCGTGAGGTCAACCTCGGCCAGCGTGCTGCGGGAAAGGCCGTCCCCCTCGGTTCCCAGTACCAGCGCCAGCCGGTCATGGCGCTGCGCCCCCAGCTCCTGGAGCGTCAGTGAATCCTCTTCCAGCGCCAGCGCAGCGGTGGTGAACCCTGCCTGGCGCAGATCGGTAAGTGCACCGGGCCAGTCCCGCAGCCGCAGCCAGGGCACCTGGAACACGGTTCCCATGCTCACCCGGATGGCGCGGCGGTACAGCGGATCGGCGCACTGCGGGCTCACCAGGACCGCGTCAACACCCAACGCTGCGGCTGACCGGAAGATCGCACCGATGTTGGTGTGGTCCACGATGTCCTCCAACACGGCAACCCGGCGGGCAGCTGCCAGGACGGGCCCCAGCTCCAGCGGTGCGGGCCGGTGCATGGCGGCAAGTGCTCCGCGGTGCAGATGGAATCCGGTGATTGCTTCGAGGACAGCCGGCGATCCTACGTAGGCCGGTACGTCGGGGAACGCATCCAGGACGTCCTGCAGGTCCGGAAGCCACTTATCCGCCAGGAAGAAGGAACGTGGCACATGGCCGGCTTCAATCGCGCGCCGCAGCACCTTGGAAGACTCCGCGATATACATACCCTCGGCGGGCTCCCGGAGCCGGCGCAGAGACGTATCGGTCAGCCGGGTGTAATCGGAGACGCGGGGATCGTCGGCGGACTCCAGGCGGTGGAGACTCATCCGAACACCATGACCCAAAGAGCCACGAGGCCCAGGAGAACGATGACTGTCCGCAGCACCACCGGGGAGAGACGGCGTCCGACTGCCGCACCCACGAATCCGCCGATCAGGGAGCTGACGGCGATGAGGGCAACCACGGGCCAGACGATGCGGTCGAAGGCAAAGATGACGTAGGACGTCGCTGCCACGATATTCACGCCCAGCACCAGGATGTTCTTCATGGCGTTGGCGTTCTGCATAGTGCCGTGCAGGAAGATGCCCAGGATGCCGACCAGCAGAATCCCCTGCGCTGCCACGAAATAGCCGCCGTAAACTCCGGCCAGGTAGACCAGGGCAATCAGGACCCAGGAATGGCCTGAACGTGCGGGCTCATCCTCCGCTTCCTGCGCCCGGGCGGCGCGGGCCCGGACCCAGGACTGCAGCTTCGGCTGGAAAATGACGAAGCACAGGGCCAGGACAATCAGATACGGTGCCACCGTGCCGAACACTGCTTCGGGCAGGTGAAGCAGCAGCCAGGCCCCCGTGATTCCGCCGAGGATCGACGCCGGCAGCAGACGGAGCAGCGTGCCTTTGAGGCCTGCCAGCTCGCGCCGGTAGCCCCACGAGCCGGCCATGTTTCCGGCCACAAGACCCATGGCGTTGCTGATGGTTGCGGTGACCGGCGCGTAGCCCAGCGCGACGAGCACGGGAAAGGTAACCAGCGTGCCGGATCCGACAATGGCGTTGATGGTCCCGGCCCAGAGCCCGGCGAAGAAGATCAGGGCATCGTGGAGCAGCCCAGCGGAGGACATGATCATGGGGCCCGGTGGTCCTAGCGCCGGGCAGTCGCGGTGTAGCGTCCTGACGCGTCGCGCTGGACTGCGAGGGGAAGATCAAACGCCGTGCTGAGGTTCTCCTGCGTGAAGACGGCTTCGATCGGGCCGGCAGCCACGACGGTGCCTTCGCGCAGCAGCAGGGCATGCGTGAAACCAGGCGGGACTTCCTCAAGATGGTGGGTCACCAGGACCATGGCCGGAGCGTCTTCGTCAGCAGCCAGGTTGGCCAGGCGCTGCACCAGGTCCTCCCGGCCGGCCAGGTCCAGTCCGGCGGCGGGCTCATCCAGGAGCAGCAGCTCCGGGTCAGTCATCAAGGCCCGGGCGATCTGCACGCGCTTGCGCTCCCCCTCGCTGAGTGAGGCGAAGGGGCGGTTGATGAACGTGGACATACCCCAGTCGTGCAGCAGGCGGAAGGCACGGCGCTCATCGAGCTTGTCGTACTTCTCGCGCCAGCGCCCGGTCATGCCGTAAGCGGCAGTGAGGACAACGTTCAGCACGGTTTCATGCTCAGGAATCTGGTTGGCGAGGGACGCCGAAGCCAGTCCGATCCGGGGGCGCAGCTCAAAGACGTCAACGGCACCGAGGATCTCTTCCAGGATGCCGGCCATGCCCCGCGTGGGGTGCATACGCCCACCGGCGATCTGCAGCAGCGTGGTTTTGCCGGCGCCGTTGGGTCCCATGATGACCCACCGCTCACCTTCCCTGACCTGCCAGTCGACGCCGTCCAAAAGGGTTTTTCCGCCCCGGACGACACTTACTCCGGCAAATTCAAGAACATCACTCATAGCAGTAGACACTAGGCTAAAGAAAGGCGGGTTGGCGAAACGCTACGCCGCCGCGCCGTCGTGCCGTTCACCGGCAGGCCGGCAAACAGTGCACCTTCAGGACTACCCGCAGAACGGAACCCGCATGCCCCCCGAAAGCTTCCCGGAATTCAGTGTTGTCAGCTATGGGCGGGAGCTTGCCGATGACTACCTCGGCCACGTGCAGCAGTCCGTGACAAATCTCGGCGCGAGGATCCTGGAGCTGGAAAACGCGGACGGCGACGGATATACCGTTTCCAAGCTCTTTGTCTCCTATGGCGGCGGCCTGGAAGCCCTGCGGTCTGCGGTGTCCGCCGCGGCCGCCGCCGCCCTGGAGGGCGGCGCAGCGCCGGCGCAGAGCACAGTGGTGCCGTCCTCGCTCTTGGAGCCGGCCCGGAAGCTGCTGGTCATGGACGTCGATTCGACCCTGATCAAGCAGGAAGTGATTGAACTCCTCGCCGCGCATGCCGGCCGGGAAGCCGAGGTGGCGGCGGTGACTGAGGCTGCGATGCGCGGCGAACTGGACTTTGCCCAGAGCCTGCACGAACGGGTGAAGACCCTGGCCGGGCTCCCCGCATCCGTGATCGATGAGGTCGGGGCGCGGATCGAGCTGTCCGACGGCGCAGAAATCCTGGTCCGCGAATTCCTCGCTGCCGGGCACGCCGTCGCGGTTGTCTCCGGCGGGTTCAACCAGGTCCTTGCACCGCTGGCCGAGAAGCTCCAGCTGACCTTCGCCCGCGCCAACGAGCTGGGAATTGAGAACGGTCTTCTGACCGGCGAGGTGACCGGCGAAGTTGTGGACCGCGCGGTCAAGGCCCGCTCACTGCGGGAATGGGCCGCCGGCACCGGCATCAAGGAAGCGCACACCATTGCCGTGGGTGACGGCGCCAATGACCTGGATATGCTGGCCGCAGCGGCACTCGGTGTGGCGTTCAACGCCAAACCGGCCGTACAGGCCGCCGCAGATTCTGTGCTGAACCTGCCCAACCTGGATGTGGTCCGGCACTTCGTGAAGCTTTAGGGAAGTTCCTGTCCCGCCGGCACCCGGCCAGCCCCCCGGCGGCGTTCAAGCCACCGGGAGACTGGCCGGGGCTGTATATCAGGCGCTGAGGTAATCCTGGCCGCCGATGTACTCGGTGTGGCCGGTGGGGACGTCTGCCATGACCATGCGGGCCACTTCGGCGGCGAACTCTTCAACGGAGTAAAGCCGCCCGGCTTCTTCCCGGCGTGCTTCGATGGCTCCCGGATTGGCACGGTCCAGCAGGGTTGCGGTGACGGTTCCTTCGATCATGTCGCCGGAAACCACCACCAGGGAAATGCCCTTCTCTTCCAGCGCGGGAACCATGGCCCGCAGGGCGTCTTCCCCGGCGCGCTTGCTGCGGGCCACCGGCTCGTATTCGGGCATGGTCGGCACGGTGTTGATGAAGTGTGCCTGGTGGCTGGTGACGAACACCACGCGGGATCCGGGCTTCATGGCTTCCGCGGCGGCTGTGAGCATATTCACCTGCGCGTCACGGTTCAGTTTCAGTGCGTAGTCCTCACCCAGTCCGGTTTCCATGCCGCCTGAGGCATTCAGGACCAGGATGTCCACTCCGCCGAAGGCCTCACGGGCCGCGTCCACCAGGGCTGCCGGACCCTCCGGGGAGGTGAGATCGGCGCCAACCGCGACGGCCCGGCCGCCGGCGGCCTCGATGCCCGCCACCACCTTGTTGGCCCGGGGAGCCTTCTGCCGGTAGTTCACGACGACGGCGGCTCCGGCGCCGGCAAGCAGCTTCGCTACCTCGGCTCCGATACCGCGGGAAGAACCGGTAACAATCGCGGCTTTGCCATCAAGCTGGCCCATGAAAACTCCTCTTTGTGGAAAGTAGCTAAAAGTAGCTGAGAAATGTGACTCTGCAAACCATCCTGCCAGCCGGACTGGCAGGCAGCGTTAGTGGATTCCTCCAAGGAATCCCTCCGCGCCAGGGTGCAGAGCTAGTGGCCCATCCCGAGGCCGCCGTCGACCGGGATGACGGCACCGGAAATGTAACCGGCCTCCGGGCCGGCGATCCACCGGACAACCCCGGCGACTTCCTCCGGATCGGCGAACCGCCCGGCGGGGATCGAGGACAGGTAGCTCTTGCGGGTGTCTTCCGGCAGGGCCTGCGTCATATCCGTGTCGATGAAGCCCGGCGCCACCACGTTCGCCGTGATGTTCCGTGACCCAAGCTCACGCGTCAGGGACCGGGCGATGCCGATCAGGCCTGCCTTGGACGCGGCGTAGTTGACCTGGCCCGGGGAACCGTAAAGGCCCACAACGGAGGAAATCAGCACGACCCGCCCACGCCGGAGCTTCAGCATCCCCTTGGAGGCCCGCTTGACCACCCGGAAGGCGCCGGTCAGGTTCGTATCCACCACATCGGTGAAATCGTCTTCACTCATGCGCAGCAGAAGGGTGTCGCGGGTGATGCCGGCGTTGGCGACCAGGACTTCCACTGGACCGTGGGTGGCTTCGACCTCGGTAAAGGCGGCATCGACGGAAGCCATGTCCGTAACGTCTGCCTTGACCCCGAGCATGCCCTCGGGAACGTCTCCGCTGCGGTAGGTGATGGCTACCCGGTCCCCCGCTTCCAGGAAGGCCTTGGCAATGGCCAGGCCAATGCCGCGGTTGCCGCCCGTCACAAGGACGCTTCGGCCGGCTGGTGTCTGGGGATCGTTCTGCACGCAAAATTCCTTACGCTGGAGTGAGGTGGGTAAGTTCCGATCCTATCGGCGCCCGGGTCAACTTCAAGAACACCGCGGGCAGTGAGATAATGAGAGAACCTGTTTGGAGAATCATGAAAAAGGCTACCCGCCGCGGCGGCCACATCCCGCGGATTACGGATGCCCCCACGGCCCACACTGACGAGATGCATGCGCGCATGGTCAAGTACACCGTGTCCATGAGCATCCGCCTCGTGTGTCTTTTCCTGCTCTTTTTCGTCCACGGCTGGATGATGTGGGTGTTGATTGCCGGGGCCGTCGTCCTGCCATGGTTCGCCGTCGTCATTGCCAACGGCGGCAGTGATACCCGGAACCTGGAGGGCTCCGATTCCGCCTACCAGGAAGCGCCCCGGCCTCAGCTTGAGGCGCGGCCGGCGCAGGACTCCGCCGAAACTACGGTCCTCCACGGGGAAATTATCGACGACGACGGCCAGATCGGCCGGGGCAAGGCAGAACCGGACGCATGAACCTGCTTGACCAGTTATCCGGCGGTGCCGCCTCCGAGGACCGTGCCCGCTGTTCCCGTAAAGGCTGCCGCGCGGACGCCGCCTGGCAGCTGCTGTGGAACAATCCCCGGATCCACACTCCCGAGCGCAGGAAGATCTGGCTTGCCTGTGGGGAACACCGCGCCTGGCTCGAAGAGTACCTGCAGGTCCGGTCCCTCTGGAAAGAGACGCTTCCCATGGGCACGGCTACCGAAAGCGACACGCGATAAATGTATAAGTTCCTCCTGTCCAGCCGCTGGCTCGGCTGGTTCGCCCTCGTCTGTGCGCTGGCTGCGGTCTGCGCCTACCTTGGCACCTGGCAGCTGGAGCGCCGCGACGCCATCCGCGAGGACATTGGATGGGTCGAAGCCAACTATTCGGCCGAACCGGTGCCGTTCGAGGAAGCCGCCGGCTACTTCCAGGAGTTTGATCCCTCAGCCGAGTGGCTGCCCGTGGAGCTGACCGGGTCCTACGACACCGCGAACCAGCGGATTGTCCGCAACCGGCCCCTGAACGGCCGGCCCGGATACGAGGTCCTGGTGCCGCTGAAGCTCCAGGACGGAACCGCCGTCGTCATCAACCGCGGGTGGCTGCCGATCGGCGACAATGAAGCCGGCTGGCCGGATGAAGTTCCCGAGGCCCCGGCCGGGGAAGTCACGGTGACCGCCCGGCTGAAGCCCGCCGAGCCCGCCCTGCTCCGCGGGGCGCCCGAAGGGCAGCTGGCTTCCATCGATCTCACTGAATATGAACGCCAGACCGGCTATCCGCTCCAGACGGCAGCGTACGGTCTGATGGACACGGAGGACCCAGAGCCGCAGACACGTCCGCAGGCAGCACCGAAACCCTCCGTGGACGAAGGCCCGCATCTCTCCTATGCCATGCAGTGGTATGCGTTCGGGCTGCTCTTTTTCGTGGGGCTGGGCTATGCGGCCCGCCAGGAAGCCTGGAACCGGATCGAATCCGGTGAGGACGAAGACTGGGATGACGAAGAGGACTGGGACGACGACGGCGAGCCCGTCCACTCCGCCGCGCGCGTCCCCAGGCGTACCCGGCCGGTCCGGAAGCGCAGGAACCCCACCGGCGAGGAAGAGGAAGACGCGATCCTCGACGCCCAGGGGTTCTAGGCGGGTCTCCCAGGCCGGGTCCAGGATCCGGCCACGCTCCACCTCCAGGCTTGCCCGGACAACGCGGAAGGCCGCCGGATTCCCAAGGGAACCCGGCGGCCTTCCGTCTATCGGTCCGAAGTTAGGCCAGGGTGACCAGGTCCAGGTAGTCCTCGTTCCAGTGATCCTCGTCGCCGTCCGGCAACAGCACCACGCGCTCCGGGTTCAGTGCCGACACGGCACCTTCATCGTGGCTGACCATGACCACGGCGCCGGAATAGTTGCTCAGTGCGCCCAGGATCTCCGCGCGGGAGGCCGGGTCCAGGTTGTTCGTCGGCTCATCCAGGAGCAGGACATTGGCGGAGGACGCCACAATGGTAGCCAGCGCCAGACGGGTCTTTTCGCCACCGGAGAGGACGCCGGCAGGCTTGTTCACATCGTCACCGCTGAACATGAAGGAACCCAGCACGCTGCGGACCTCGGCGTCATCCATATCCGGTGCCGATGAGCGCATGTTTTCCAGGACTGTGCGTTCGGTATCCAGGGTTTCGTGCTCCTGGGCGTAGTAACCGACCTTGAGTCCGTGGCCCGGAATGATCCGGCCCGTATCCGGCTTGTCCACCCCCGCGAGCATCCGCAGCAAAGTGGTCTTGCCGGCACCGTTCAAGCCCAGGATAACCACCTTGGAACCGCGGTCGATGGCGAGGTCCACATCGGTGAAGATCTCCAGCGACCCGTAGCTCTTGCTGAGTCCCTCGGCCATCATGGGCGTTTTTCCGCAGGGCGCGGGATCCGGGAACCGGAGTGCGGCAACACGGTCCGAGGCGCGGACGGCGTCCAGCCCGCTCATCAGCCGGTCCACGCGCTTGAGCATGCTCTGCGCGGCAGAGGCACCCGATGCGCGGGCCTTCATCTTGTTTGCCTGGGCCAGCAGGACGCCGGCCTTCTTCTCGGTATTGGCACGTTCACGCTTGCGGGCCCGCTCGTCGGTCTCGCGCTGGACCTTGTACCGCTTCCAGTCCATGTTGTAGATATCGATGGTGGCCCGGTTGGCGTCCAGGCTGAAGACCTTGTTCACCGTTGCTTCCAGCAGTTCGGTGTCGTGGCTGATGACGATCAGGCCGCCGGTGTGGTTCTTCAGGAACTCGCGCAGCCAGGCGATGGAGTCCGCGTCGAGGTGGTTGGTCGGTTCGTCAAGAAGCATGGTCTCGGCGTCGGAGTACAGGATCCGGGCGAGCTCCACTCGGCGGCGCTGGCCGCCGGAAAGAGTCTTGAGCGGCTGGTTCAGCAGCCGGTCCGGAAGAGCCAGATTCGCGCAGATGGTCGCGGCTTCTGACTCTGCGGAGTACCCGCCGGCCGCGAGGAACTCAGCCTCGAGCCGGTCGTAGCGGTTCATGGCCTTCTGCGAAATCTTCGGATCATCGCTGGCCATTTCGTCCTGGCACTTCTTGAGCTGTGCCACGACCTTGTCCAGGCCGCGGGCCGAGAGGATACGGTCCCGGCCGAGCTGTTCCATGTCCGGCGTCCGCGGGTCCTGCGGAAGGTAGCCGATGTCTCCGGTGCGCTTGATGTGTCCGTTGGCGGGAAGCGCTTCGCCGGCGAGGACCTTGGTCAGGGTGGTCTTGCCGGCGCCGTTGCGCCCGACGAGCCCGATTTTGTCTCCCTTGTCCACACGGAATGAGACCGCTTCCATGAGCAGGCGTGCACCGGCACGAAGCTCGAGATCAGATACGGCAATCACTAAGGAGGACCTTTCGAAGGGGGTGGGGTTGTGAAGAAAGCTGCCCGGGCAGCCTTTCAAGTCTACCGGTCTCAGACGGTTTGTAGGAACCCGACAAACGAAATGGCGGCCGCGCGCCGCTACGCTCGGAAATGTCAACGCTCTTGCGTATCGGCTGACATCACATCTTGTAGGACCCCAACGAAACGAGCCAATATGTCCGCAGTATCAGATCCCGCGGTCAAGCGTCCCCGCCGTACCGCGTGGACGGCCACTGACCTTTCCTACATTGCCGTCTTTGCTGCGCTCACGGCCGCTTTTTCCCTGCTGCCGGGGATTCCGCTGGCCGCAGGCGTCCCCATTACCCTCCAGACGCTGGCGGTTATGCTCGCCGGGCTGATCCTGGGACCGCTGCGCGGAGCAGCGGCTGTGGGGCTCTATCTCGTGGCCGGGCTGGCAGGGCTTCCGGTCTTCAGCGGCTTCAGCGGGGGCCTCGGAGTGCTGGCCGGTCCCTCTGCCGGATACCTGCTCTCCTTTCCCCTGGCCGCGCTGGTAGCCGGGCTGCTGTCCCGCGCCGCGCTGCGCCGGGTCCGCAGGGCCAGGTTCGCTGCCCTGTTCGGTGCCGGTCTGGCGACGAGCTTTCTGGTCATCCATCCGCTCGGCATTGCCGGCATGATGCTCAATGCAAAACTTCCCTTCGGCGCAGCGGTGGCAGCTGACATGGCTTTCTGGCCCGGCGACATCATCAAGAACCTGGCAGCGGCCGCCGTGGCCGTCAGCGTGTTTGCGGCGTTCCCCCGGCTGCTGCCCAGCCGTCCGGTCCCGGCCGCACACTGATGCCAACACTCGCTTTTACCGGTGCCTGCGTTCTGGCGGAGGACCGTGCAGCCGGAACGCAGGCTGAGGTCCGCACCATCCTGCACCCCTTCACCCTGGAACTCACCGAGCGCCGGGTGGCAGTGATCGGTGCCAACGGTTCGGGTAAATCGACGTTCCTGCGCCTGATCAACGGCCTGTTGCTCCCCTCCAGCGGAAGCGTCAGCGTGGACGGCGCGGACACCGCGAAACAGGGCTCCCGGGTACGCCGCCGCGTGGGGTTTGTCTTCACGGATCCGCTTTCCCAGCTGGTGATGCCCACGGGCCGGGACGACGTCGAACTCTCCCTGCGCCGCAGCATCCGTGACCCGCAGGCCCGGCGGGCGGCGGCGGAGGAACGCCTGGCCTCACTGGGACTGCTGGAGCTGGCGGACCGCAGCATCTACGATCTCTCCGGCGGTGAACGGCAGCTGATGGCCCTGGCAACGGTCCTGGCCGTGGAACCCGCGGTGCTGGTGGCGGATGAACCCAGCACCCTGCTGGACCTGCGGAACACCGCCCGGCTGCGCCGGATGCTCGCCGCACTCCCCCAGCAGGTCGTTTACACAACCCATGACCTGGATTTCGCGGCGGATGCCGACCGCGTGCTGGTTATCGACGACGGCCGGATTGTCTGCGATGCCGGTCCCGACGAAGCCATCGCCCGTTACCGGACCCTGGCACTGGGCGTTCGATGAGGGGCGGTGCAGGAGCATGAGAAACCGGGACGCCTTGCTCGGCGCCTATGTGGCAGCAGACTCGCCCGTGCACCGGGCGCCGCTGGCGCTGAAGTCGGCCGCCGTCGTCGTGCTGTCTGTGCTGACGCTGGCCGCGGCGAGCCTGCCGGTGAGCGCTGCTGCAGCGGTCCTGATCGTTGCGGCCTATGCGGGCGCACGGCTGCTCCGCCAGCTGCTGACTCCGCTGGCGGTGATGTGGCCGGTCCTGGTGCTGATCGCCGGATTCCAGGTCTGGAGTGCCGGCGTGGCCGCTGCAGTGCTCACAGCCGGGAACATCCTGATCTGTGTCGCGGCAGCCAGGCTGCTGATCCTCACCGTGCCGGTACCCGAGCTGCTGGACGGGGTGGTGTCGCTGGTACGGCCTCTGAAGGTGTTCGGAGCGGATCCGGAACGATTCGGCCTGGCTCTGGCACTGATGGTCCGCAGTTTGCCCTACCTGCTTGGTTCAGCCGCGGATGTGCGGGCATCGGCCAAGGCGCGGGGGCTGGAGCGGAACCTGCGGGCGCAGGCTGTCCCGGTGGTGATCCGGGCGGTGGCCTATGCGCAGCAGACCGGGGAGGCGCTGGCCGCTCGCGGTATCGGAGATGCCGGGGAACCGGAGGAAACCGGGGACCCGGACGGCCGTTAAGCGGGCATGCAGAAGGGGGGGGCCCCC
>NZ_JACSQD010000001.1:359159-478174 GCF_014836775.1 Arthrobacter gallicola | reverse complement strand
CAGACGGGCGGACACCCATCAGGGTGTCCGCCCTTTCCGCGTACTGCCGGTTCTCTTTGCGGAGGGTGAAGTCCGCTAGATGTTGAAGCCCAGGGCCCGCATCTGGTCACGTCCATCGTCCGTGATCTTTTCCGGTCCCCACGGCGGCATCCAGACCCAGTTCAGCCGGAACTCGTCGACAATGCCCTCAAGCGCCTTGCCGGTCTGCTCTTCGAGGACATCCGTGAGCGGGCAGGCGGCGGTGGTGAGTGTCATATCGATGAGCAGGGCACCGTCTTCGGCGTACTTCAGCCCGTAGAGCAGGCCCAGGTCAACGACATTCACCCCCAGCTCGGGGTCAATGACGTCCTTGAGGGCCTCTTCGACGTCCTCCAGGGACGTCTGGGCCAGATTGGCGTCAGTCATGTTCTGCTCCTGTTCCTCAGGCTACGTGCGGATCAGCCTAGGCGCTGACGGCGCCGGTCTTGGTGAACCGGTCGTAACCTTCTTCTTCCAGGCGGTCGGCAAGCTCGGGGCCGCCCTGTTCAGCGATCCGGCCGTCAACAAAGACGTGCACAAAGTCAGGCTTGATGTAGCGCAGGATCCGCGTGTAGTGCGTAATCAGCAGCGTACCCATGTTGCCGTTCTCATGCTCGCGGTTTACGCCTTCGGAGACAACCTTCAGCGCGTCGACGTCCAGGCCGGAGTCCGTCTCATCCAGGATGGCAAACTTCGGGTGGAAGAGCTCGAGCTGCAGGATCTCCACGCGCTTCTTTTCACCGCCGGAGAAGCCCTCGTTGACGTTGCGCTGGGCAAAGTCAGCGTCAATGCGCAGCTGGCCCATGGCCGTCTTGACGTCCTTGGTCCAGTGGCGCAGGGACGGAGCTTCGCCGTCCAGGGCAGTCTTGGCGGTCCGCAGGAAGTTGGTCATGGTGACACCCGGAACCTCGACCGGGTACTGCATGGCCAGGAAGAGACCGGCCCGGGCGCGCTCGTCAACGCTCATCGCCAGGACGTCTTCACCGTCCAGCGTGATGCTGCCGCTGTCCACGGTGTACCGCGGGTGGCCGGCGATGGTGGACGCGAGGGTGGACTTGCCGGAGCCGTTCGGGCCCATGATGGCGTGGGTCTCACCGGTCTTGATGGTGAGGCTGACGCCCTTCAGGATCTGCTTCTTGACACCCTGTTCGGTCTCAATGCTGACGTGAAGGTCCTTGATTTCAAGAGTGGACATGCGTAGTTTCGCTTTCTCTTTGCACGCAGGTGGTGCGGGTCTGCAGGTTTTTCGGGAAGAAGGTGCTTAGGCCTCGACGGCGGCGAGCTCACGCTCGACGGCGGCGGTCAGGCGCTCTTCCAGTTCCGGAACCTTGATCTGCTGGATGATTTCGTTCAGGAAGCCACGCACCACGAGGCGGCGTGCAACGTCCTCCGGGATGCCCCGGGCCATCAGGTAGAACAGGTGCTCGTCGTCGAACCGGCCGGTGGCGCTGGCGTGCCCGGCACCCTCGATCAGGCCGGTCTCGATCTCGAGGTTCGGCACGGAGTCGGCGCGGCCGCCGTCGGTCAGGAGCAGGTTGCGGTTCACCTCGTAGGTGTCCGTTCCTTCGGCTTCCTTGCGGATCAGCACGTCGCCAACCCAGACCGTGTGCGCGTCCTTGCCCTGCAGTGCACCCTTGTACATCACGCGGGACTTGCAGTTCGGGACGGCGTGGTCAACGAAGAGGCGCTGTTCCAGGTGCTGGCCGGCGTCGGCGTAATACAGGCCGAACATTTCGACGTCGCCGCCGGTGGCGGTGAACTTCGAGGACGGCGTCACTCGGACAAGGTCGCCTCCGAGGCTGACCACAACGTGCTTGAAGCGCGCGTCGCGGCCGATCCGGGCGTACTGCGCCGAGGCGTGCACGGCGTCGTCGTCCCAGTCCTGGACGCTGATGACCGTGAGCTCCGCACCGTCACCGACGAGGATCTCCACGTTCTGCGACAGAGTGGCCGAGCCCTTGTGGTCCAGGACCACAACAGCCTTGGAGAAGGCTCCGGCTTCGATGACCACGTGCTGGGCGGCCGGATCAATGCCGGCGCCGGTGATGGTCAGCGTGATGGTGCCTTCGGCCTGGGTGTCCTTCGGGATGCTCACAAGAGTGGCTTCGGTGAAGGCTTCCCAGGCGGCAGCTGCCACCAGGTCCTCGGGGATGCCGGCGGTGCCGATCCGGGCATCATCACGGCCGATTCCGGCTACGGTGACGTTGTCAGGGGCGACGACGGCGACCTCGGGGGCAGTGCCCGTCAGCTCAGCGGTGTGCAGTCCGCGCAGCCGCTTGAGCGGTGTGAACCGCCAGTCCTCTTCGCGGCCGGTCAGCTTGCCGAAATCGGCCCGGTGGAAGGAGGTGGGGCGTCCAGCGCGTGAGCTGTCCGGAATCCCGGCGCCGGCGCCGTGGCTGTGGGACTTGCTGCTGTCCCCTCCCAGTACCGGCGAGGAATCGTTCAGCGGGGAAAGGTTTTCGCCTTCCTCGGTGAAACCGTCAATGCGGACACGGCTGTCGCCCGAAGGCGCACCGATCCGGGCCTTGACGCCCTCCACTGCATTGCTGACCTTTTCGGCCACGGTTTCAGCGACGTGTTCGGCTGCGTTTACTACGGTGTCGTTAAGCTTCGACATTAACCGACGGCTCCTTCCATCTGGAGTTCGATGAGGCGGTTGAGTTCAAGGGCGTATTCCATCGGCAGTTCACGGGCGATCGGCTCAATAAAGCCGCGCACGATCATGGCCATTGCCTCATCCTCGGGAAGGCCGCGTGACATGAGGTAGAACAGCTGCTCCTCGCTGACGCGGGAGACCGTGGCCTCGTGGCCCATAGTCACGTCGTCTTCGCGGATGTCCACGTACGGGTACGTGTCCGAACGGGAGATGGTGTCCACCAGCAGGGCGTCGCAGCGCACGGTGTTGGCCGAGTTCTTGGCGCCTTCCCGGACCTGGACCAGGCCGCGGTACGCTGCCCGGCCGCCGCCGCGGGCCACCGACTTGGAGATGATGGAGCTCTTGGTGTTCGGTGCGATGTGCACCATCTTGGAGCCGGTGTCCTGGTGCTGGCCCTCGCCGGCGAAGGCGATCGAGAGGGTCTCACCCTTGGCGTGCTCGCCAACCAGGTACACGGCCGGGTACTTCATGGTGACCTTGGAACCGATGTTGCCGTCGATCCACTCCATGGTGGCGCCTTCGTGTGCAATGGCGCGCTTGGTCACCAGGTTGTACACGTTGTTGGACCAGTTCTGGATGGTCGTGTAGCGGACGCGGGCGCCCTTCTTCACGATGATTTCGACGACGGCGGAGTGCAGCGAGTCCGAAGTGTAGATCGGCGCGGTGCAGCCTTCGATGTAGTGGACGTAGGAGTCCTCGTCCGCGATGATCAGGGTCCGCTCGAACTGGCCCATGTTTTCCGTGTTGATGCGGAAGTAAGCCTGCAGCGGGATCTCCACGTGAACGCCCTTGGGCACGTACACGAAGGAGCCGCCGGACCACACGGCCGTGTTCAGCGAACCGAACTTGTTATCGCCCACCGGAATAACGGTGCCGAAGTATTCCTGGAAGATCTCCGGGTGTTCCTTCAACGCGGTGTCGGTGTCCAGGAAGATAACGCCCTGGCGCTCCAGGTCCTCGCGGAGCTGGTGGTAGACAACCTCAGACTCGTACTGGGCGGCTACGCCCGAGACCAGGCGGCCGCGCTCAGCTTCGGGGATACCAAGCTTTTCGTAGGTGTTGCGGATGTCCTCGGGCAGGTCTTCCCAGGTATTGGCCTGCTTCTCGGTCGAGCGCACGAAGTACTTGATGTTGTCGAAGTCGATGCCGGAGAGGTCTGCGCCCCAGGTCGGCATGGGCTTGCGCTCGAAGTACTTCAGGCCCTTCAGCCGCAGATCCAGCATCCATTCCGGCTCGTTCTTCTTCGCCGAAATGTCGCGGACAACCTCTTCGGAGAGTCCGCGGCGTGCGTTGGACCCGGCTACGTCGGAGTCAGCCCAGCCGTACTCATAGGTGCCGATCCCCTCAAGCTCGGGGTTCTTTTCCAGGATGTCTGAAATTACGGAATCGGGCACCGCTGCGGGTGCCTCCGCCTTCCGGGTTACTTGATCCGTCATCACGGCCTTTCTTGCTGATGAGTGGATGTGGACTGGGTTGCGGCGCCGACCGGCTGGTGCGGCGCAGACATGGAACGGCCCACCGGAATGTGGGTCGTACAAACGTGCCCGCCGCGGGAAAGTGTGGACAGCCTGCGCACGTCCACTCCCAGCAGCCGGGAGAAAACTTCGGTCTCCTTGTCACAGAAGACGGGGTAGGCGCTTGCCAGCGCCTGGATGGGGCAATGCCCCTGGCACAGCTGGATGCTCAGCAGCGTGCTGGGTTTCCGGCTGGTGCCGATCATGGTGGTGGATCCGACAAACCCGTCCTTAGTCAAAAGGCCGGCCAGTGCCTCAGCTCTGTCTTCGAGCGCCGGCCCGGCGGCGTCGAGCACCGGACGGTACCGTTCCTCCATTTTCCGGAACCGTGCCGCAGCGAAAGCTTCAATGGCCTCGGGGCCAGCAGCTTGACCCAGCTCCCGGAGCGCTTCGGTGGCGATGGTCAGGTAGTCGTTACCGAGGTAGGACTGACCCTGATGGCTCACGACGTAACGCCGTGCCGGGCGGCCAGCACCCGAGCCCGGACTACTGACCCGTTTAACCTCGATCAGGCCCTGCCGCTCCAGTGTGTCGAGGTGGCGGCGCACCGCCGCTGGCGTGAATCCCAGCTTCTCGCCGAGTTCCGCGGCACTGACCGGACCGCGCTCCAGTACGGCACCGAGGACGCGGTCCCGGGTGCGCTCGTCCGGCTCCCGGGCAGCTGTGGTGGGGGCGGTGTTCACCGCCCCTGGAATCTCCGTCTCAGAACTGTTCACTGAATACACAACACAATCATGACCTAATCCATTCCGCCAGGCTACTAAGGGCAGGCTTCCCCTGCGCCGGGAGAAGCGGCCCGCGCGGCGGGAGCGGACTACTACCTAACGTAGAATATGGGCGTGCCTAACGACGAACCGTGCCTGACCATCCATGGCCTGATCCGGGACCGCGGTCCCGTTCCCGGCCTGGACGGCAAAATGCTCCGGGTCCTGGCCGGCGTCGACTTCACGGCCAGACGCGGCCAGGTCACCGCCCTCCTGGGTGCCAACGGCGCCGGGAAAACGACCACCCTTGAATGCGCCCAGGGGCTCCAGCCGATCGACGGCGGTGAAGTGCGGCTGCTGGGCCGTTCACCCTACGGGGCCGGCGCGGACCTGCGCGCCCGGGTAGGCGTGATGCTGCAGGACGGCGGCCTGCCGCCGTCGGCCCGCCCTGTGGCGCTGCTGCGGCATGTGGCCCGAATGTACGCAGCTCCCCGCGACGTTGACTCCCTGGTGGACCGGCTCGGGATCGGCAGCTTCGCCAACACCAGTATCCGCAGACTCTCCGGCGGCCAGCGGCAGCGGGTGGCCCTCGCTGCAGCCCTGGTGGGAAACCCGGAGGTGCTCTTTCTGGACGAACCCAGCGCCGGGCTGGATCCCCAGTCCCGTCAGATCGTGTTCGAGCTGATCCAGGAACTGCGGGCTGAGAACCTGGGCATCATCCTTACCACCCATCTGCTCGACGACGCGCAGAAGCTTGCCGACTACGTCTACATCATCGATGCCGGGCGCACGGTGGCGCGGGGAACCGTGGCTGAACTGACCGCACGCACTTCGGATCATCCTGCGGGACGCGAGCTGACTTTCGAAGCGCCGCCGGGACTGGCGGTTTCCATCCCCTCGCTGGCCCACCTGGATCTCGCCGAAGAGAGCCCGGGCCGCTATGTGCTGCGCGGTGAATTCTCCCCCGCGGACCTGGCCGGCCTTGCCAGCTGGTGGCATGAAGCCGGGATCCTGCCGGACAGTATCCATATGGCGTCGCGGACGCTGGAGGATGTATTCCTCGAACTATCCGGAAGGGAGATCCGATGAGCGCCCCCGCGTCCCTGCCCGTCCGGGTTCTGAACCAGGGCAAATATGAAGCCGGCACCATGCTGCGCAACGGCGAGCAGCTGGTCCTCGCCGTCGTGCTTCCGCTGCTGGGGCTCATCGCGCTGAGCGTGACCCCCATCCTGGATGCCTACGGATCCTCCCGGGTGGACACCGCCACCCCCGGTGTCCTGGCACTCTGCGCCATGTCCACGGCGTTTACCGGCCAGGGCATCGCCACCGGATTCGACCGGCGTTACGGTGTCCTCCGGTTCCTTTCCACCACGCCGCTGGGCCGGGCCGGACTGATCGCCGGAAAGGTCATCGCTGTGCTGTCCGTCCTGGCCATCCAGGTTCTGCTGGTCACGGTGGTCGCCCTGTTCCTGGGCTGGCGGCCGTCGCTGCCGGGAATTCCCCTGGCGCTGGTCCTGCTGGTACTCGGCGCCGTTGCGTTCACCGCGCTCGGCCTCCTCGTGGCGGGCACCGTGCGCCCCGAGGCGACCCTGGCCATCACCAACCTGCTCTGGATCCTGCTGGCCGGCGCCGGCGGTATCATCATTCCGGCCAGCACCCTTCCCGCAGGCCTCGAGCCCTACGTCCAGCTGCTGCCCTCCGCGGCGCTGGGCGACGCAATGAGGTCAGCGCTGCTCGAAACGCAGTTCAACCTTCCCGCCACGTTCATCCTGCTGGCGTGGACAATCCTGGGCGGCCTCGCTGCCGTCCGCTGGTTCAAATGGAGTTAGCCCCCGTGCCGAAGACACCCGCACCTGCCCCAGCCACCCCAAATACGGAGTCGTCCCTGGTTCCCGCGACCAGCCGCCTGGTCCGGTCCCTGGCGGTCGCCACCCTGGTGGCCAACATCGGCATCGTCGTTACGGGCGGAGCCGTGCGTCTCACGGCCTCCGGCCTCGGCTGCCCGGAATGGCCGCTGTGCACCCCTGATTCGCTGATCACGACGCCGGAAATGGGCGTCCACGGCATCATCGAGTTCGGTAACCGGCTGCTGACCTTTGTCCTGGCGGCGATTGCCTTCGCGATGGTGGCATCGGTCTGGAAGGCACGCTCGGCCCGTCCGGACCTCTTCTGGCTCTCGGTGGCTGCCCTGGCCGGCATTCCGGCGCAGGCGGTTATCGGCGGCATCACCGTGTGGACCGGCCTCAACCCCTGGGTGGTGGGCCTGCACTTTATCGTTTCCATGGCCATCATCGCAGTGGCCGTGGTCCTGGTGAACCGGGCCTGGCTGAGCCGTTCGCGGCTCGATACTGCCGCAGCACCGCTGGCCGGGCGCACCCTGCGTCCGGTGGTCTGGGCGATTGCGGTCCTGTCCGCCATCACGGTTATCCTCGGCGTTATTGTTACCGGGTCCGGCCCGCACGCCGGAGACCACGGCGCAGCCCGCAACAACCTCGACTCCGACCTGGTGACCCGCCTCCACGTGGTTCCGGTCTACCTGCTCGTTTTCGCCGTCGCCGTTGCCCTGTACCTCGTGTTCCGCCGCGGAGCCGACCGCCGGCTGAGGCTCTCCCTGGTGATCTTCGCGGTGGTCCTGCTGGCGCAGGCTGTCATCGGCTACACGCAGCATTTCCTGCACCTTCCGATCGTCCTGGTGGCACTGCACATGCTCGGCGCTTCGGTGATGACCGCTGCTGCGGCGCACGTCGTCTACACCGGTCTTTCCCGGAAGGTTCCGGGCGCGGTGGCCGGAGCTGCGGTTTCCGGCGGGCCAGTTTCCGGCGCTGAAGTTTCCGGCGCAGCTGCCCGGGGCTAACCTGTACCCGCTGAATTCCCTTCCGGTTTGGTGTCTGTGCGGCACTGACGGAGGGGTGCGGCTAGCTGCTGGTCCGGCTGGAACCTGCTGGACACGGGTGGAACCGGCCGGAAGCGGCTGGAACCTGGTGGGCCCTGCCGGAAGCGGCTGGAACCTGGTGGGCCCTGCCGGAAGCGGCTGGAACGTGCTGGACCCTGCCGGAACCTGCTGGGCCCTGCCGGAGGCGGCCGGAACCTGCTGGAAGCGACCGGAACCGGCGTGACCGGCTTGCCGACCTCTTTCCTGTGAACATTGCTGCCAAAGGCCTCTCCGCGTCTGCGGGGAGGCCTTTGGTGTCTATGGGGTGCGTGTGCCGGCGTCGAGTGGGGATGGGTGCGCGGGGGCTGTGGGGATGGGTGCGTCGGGGGCGGCTGGGCTGGACCCGGGGTGCCAGCTGTCGGGTGCCAGATTTCCCACTAAATGTGACTGCTGTGGCCCGTGGGGTCACTCTCGGTTACTCCTGTAACTGAGAGTGGGAACGGTGGATCCGCGTGGACCGCGATTGCCGGATGAGTGCCACAGACGCCGGGCCGGAACGCCACCAGACAGCGCTCAGACAATACGGGACCTGGGCAGACAGTGCGAGACCTGGGCAGGAAGCGTTCCCACGACACGGGTTCCCACTCTTTGTTCACTCCTGGGGCTGGAGTGACCCCACCAGCCTCAGGAGGATACATACAGTGGGAACGCGTGTCGCGGATCGTGTGGGGCGTGATTCTGCCGGATGGGGCAGCTGTCGGTTCGATGCTGGGGCCGCAGACGCCTGGCCGCAACTCCACCGGACAGGGCGCCGACAGCGCGGGACCTGGACAGGAATCGTTCCCGCGACACGGGTTCCCACTCTTTGTTCATTCCTGGGGCTGGAGTGACCCCACCAGCCTCAGGAGGATACATACAGTGGGAACGGTGGATCCGCGTGGACCGCGATTGCCGGATGAGTGCCACAGACGCCGGGCCGGAACGCCACCAGACAGCGCTCAGACAATACGGGACCTGGGCAGACAGTGCGAGACCTGGGCAGGAAGCGTTCCCACGACACGGGTTCCCACTCTTTGTTCACTCCTGGGGCTGGAGTGACCCCACCAGCCTCAGGAGGATACATACAGTGGGAACGCGTGTCGCCGTAGCGGTTGGGGCGAAACAGGCCAGGCTGGGAGCTACCGGATCCCCCGGGGTCCGCCACCAAGAGGCGGACGGCATACGGGCTACCGGATTCCCCCGGGTCCGCCACCAAGAGGCGGACGGCATACGGGCTACCGGATTCCCCCGGGTCCGCCAGCAGCGGCGCGCCTCTTGGGAGTCACAGCTACGGGTACCAGCACCGTTCTGGGGCCTACAGGTCGTCCAGGCGCATCGGCGGTGAAGTCACCCGCGAGTCAGACGAAACGTCAGGAGGGTCTGTCACGGACCGGCACGCAGCCACCTGAGGCAGCTCACGGCTGGCGCCCCCTGGCACCCCCACGCACCCCACGCAGCGAAGCAGACTAGAAGAGCGGACCGCCGACGAACGGATCGATGGCAAGGGCCACGAAGAGGATCGTGAGGTAGCTGATGGAGCCGTGGAAGACCTTCATTGCCGACTTGTCGCTGACCTCGCCGCGCTGGGCACGGCCGTGTAGGCGGTGGGTCTCGGCGAGGAACCAGATACCGCTCAGAGCAGCACCGATGGTGTAAACCCAGCCGGCACCGCCAACGGGAACCAGGAGCAGGGAGCAGACCACGGTGGCGTACGCGTACAGCACAACCTGGACCGAGACCAGCTTGGCACCGGCGACGGCACCGAGCATCGGAACGGAGGCATTGCGGTAGTCCTCGCCGTACTTCATGGACAGCGGCCAGTAATGCGGCGGGGTCCAGAGGAAGATCACCATGAACAGGATGATTGCCGGCCATTCCACGGTATTCGTGACGGCGGCCCAGGCGATCAGCACCGGCATGCAGCCGGCAGCTCCGCCCCAGACAATGTTCTGGGTGGTGCGGCGCTTGAGGATCAGCGTGTACAGGACCACGTAGAGCAGAATGGCGCCGAGGCCCAGCAGGCCGGTGAGGGGGTTCGCGCCGAACCACAGAAGGGCAATCGAAACGATGCCCAGCACCCAGCCGAAGACCAGTGCCTCCCGCGGTGTCACCTCACCTGTGACCAGCGGACGCTTCTCGGTCCGGCGCATCAGCCGGTCCATGTCCCGGTCAATGTAGCAATTGAAGACGCCGGCACTGGCGGCAGCCAGCGCACCGCCCACCATGGTTGCCACCATCAGCCAGACGGACGGAATTCCGCCGTGCGCGAAGAACATGGTGGGAAGAGTGGTGACCAGCAGCAGTTCAATGACGCGCGGCTTCGTCAGCGCAACATAAGCCCGAAGCTTGCGGCCCGCGCTCATTTTTCCGGTGTAGACCGGAATCTCGGCGGGGGCATGCTGCGTACTCACGAAAAGATCACTCAGTCCTGTCTAGGGTCCTGCTCTGGGCCGGAAAAGTCCGAGATCATCATAACCTCTATCCCCTGTAGAAAACGAAGCCCGCAGCGCGTTCCCGCGGACACGTTACCCAAGACGGCTTCCCACAGGCAGGATCACACGTGGTTGGCCGTCACGATACGCCCAATGACCGGCCCTTCGGGATAAGGTTGGAGCGGACATTCCAACGGAGCCATCGGGCACCGCAGGAGGAGCGCAGAGCCTGCCGCCCCCCGCCCAGCCGCACGCAGCCCGCGAAGCGGCGGCGGATGAGCAGGAGAGCGCAATTGTCCGGTAACGACTCAGCACAAGGCTTCCGGTGCTCAAGGCGCCGGTCATCCCCGAAAGAGAGGGCCCGGTAAACGTGCCACATTTGGAAGAGCAGAATCTGACCTGGACCGAGACGGACAGCAAGGCAGTGGACACGATCCGGGTCCTCGCTGCCGACGCCGTCGAAAAGGTCGGCAACGGACACCCCGGAACTGCCATGAGCCTGGCTCCGGCAGCCTACCTGCTGTTCCAGAAGCTCATGCGCCACGACCCGGCCGACCCGCACTGGATCGGCCGTGACCGCTTTGTCCTCTCCCCCGGTCACACCTCCCTGACCCTTTACATCCAGCTCTTCCTCTCCGGTTACGGACTGGAGCTCGATGACCTGAAGGCACTGCGGACCTGGGGCTCCAAGACTCCCGGCCACCCTGAATACCGGCACACGGACGGTGTGGAAATCACCACCGGCCCGCTGGGGCAGGGCCTGGCCTCCGCCGTCGGCTTCGCCTTCGCTCAGCGCCGCCTGCGCGGAATGCTCGACGCCGAGGCTCCCGCCGGCGAGAGCCCCTTCGACCACACTGTCTGGGTCATTGCCTCCGACGGCGATCTCCAGGAAGGCGTCACCTCCGAGGCCTCCTCGCTGGCCGGCCACCAGGAACTGGGCAACCTCGTGGTGATCTACGACGAGAACCACATCTCCATTGAAGACGACACCG
Source organism: Arthrobacter gallicola (assembly GCF_014836775.1). Classification (GTDB taxonomy): domain Bacteria; phylum Actinomycetota; class Actinomycetes; order Actinomycetales; family Micrococcaceae; genus Arthrobacter_B; species Arthrobacter_B gallicola. The sequence continues at coordinate 466,947 of NZ_JACSQD010000001.1, read as the reverse complement.
ACATCGCCTTCACCGAAGACGTCCTGAAGCGCTACGAAGCCTACGGCTGGCACACCCAGCGCGTGGACTGGACCGCCGGCGGCGAATACAAGGAAGACGTGGCAGGCCTGTACGAGGCACTGACGGCCGCCAAAGCCGAGACCTCGCGTCCCTCGATCATCTCGCTGCGCACCATCATCGGGTGGCCCTCCCCCAACAAGCAGAACACCGGCAAGATCCACGGTTCGGCCCTGGGCCGCGACGAAGTCGCCGCTCTCAAGGAAGCCATGGGCTTTGACCCGGAGAAGTCCTTCGACGTCGACCCCGCCGTCCTGGAGCACGCCCGGGCAGCCGTTTCCCGCGGCGCCAAGGAACATGCCCTCTGGAATGAAGCCTTTACCGCCTGGCAGGAAACCAACCCGGAGGCCGCAGAGCTGCTCGAACGCATCCAGGCCGGCAAGCTGCCCGCCGGATGGGAAGAATCCCTGCCTGCATTCGAAGCCGGCAAGGATGTTTCCACCCGCGCCGCGTCCGGCAAGGTCCTGAGCGCCATCGGCCCGGTACTGCCGGAGCTGTGGGGCGGTTCAGCCGACCTGGCCGAGTCCAACAACACCACCATTGAAGGCGCACCGTCCTTCATCCCCGCGGGCAAGCAGACCAGCACCTGGTCCGGCGGACCCTACGGCCGGGTGCTGCACTTCGGCATCCGGGAGCACGCAGCCGCCGCGATCGTCAACGGCATCACGATGGCCAGCAACACCCGGGCCTTCTCCGGTACCTTCCTGATCTTCAGCGATTACCAGCGTCCGGCCATCCGCCTCGGCGCCCTGATGGGTGTGCCCTCCATCTACGTCTGGACGCACGATTCGATCGGCCTCGGCGAAGACGGACCGACGCACCAGCCGGTCGAGCAGCTGGCCTCGCTCCGGGCCATCCCGGGCCTCGACGTCGTCCGTCCCGCAGACGCCAACGAAGTGGCCGTGGCCTGGCGCACCATCCTGGAAAACACCCAGAACCCGGCAGGCATCGTCCTGACCCGCCAGAATGTCCCCACCTGGGACCGCGGTGAAGGTACGGCAGACGCCGCTGCCTTTGGCTCCGCCGAAGGTGCCGCCCGCGGCGGTTACGTTCTGGCTGAGGCCGTGCGCGGCGGCGAAGCCGTCACCCCTGACGTGGTGCTGATCGGCACCGGGTCCGAGGTCCAGCTGGCCGTCGCCGCCCGCGAAGCCCTTGCCGCCGAAGGCATCGCAGCACGCGTCGTTTCGATGCCCAGCGTTGAGTGGTTCAACCGCCAGGATGAGGACTACCGCGAATCGGTCCTCCCCCGCGGCGTCAAGGCACGCGTTTCGGTTGAAGCCGGCATTGCCCAGGGCTGGCGCGAGTTCGTTGGCGACAACGGACGCATGGTTTCCCTGGAGCACTTCGGCGCTTCCGCCGACTACAAGACCCTGTTCAACGAGTTCGGCATCACCGCCGACGCCGTGGCCCAGGCCGCCCGCGATTCCCTGGCAGCCGTCCGCGGCCAGGACGCCGCACCCGCCGGCACACCAGCCGCGCCTTCCGGCGCCGCGTCCACCAAGACCGGCGACCAGAAGTAAAACGGAACAAAAGGAGCACACCAATGACTTGCACCCCTACCGCCGCCCTCTCCGAGGCCGGAGTCTCCATCTGGCTTGACGACCTCTCGCGCGAAAGGATCACCTCCGGCTCGCTGAAGGACCTGATCTCCTCGCGCAACGTCGTCGGCGTCACCACCAACCCGAGCATCTTCGCCGCGGCCCTGGCCAACGGCGAGTCCTACGCGGCCCAGGTCCAGCAGCTGGCAGCCAGCGGCGCCGACGTCGACAAGGCCGTTTTCGAGATCACCACCGACGACGTCATCCAGGCGTGCGACGTCTTCGCCCCCGTCTACGCGGCAACGAACGGTGTTGACGGCCGGGTCTCGATCGAGGTGGACCCCCGCCTCTCCCGTGACACCCAGGGCACCATCAACGAAGCAAAGGAACTCTTCGACAAGGTGGGACGCAGCAACGTCCTCATCAAGATCCCGGCCACCCAGGAAGGCCTGCCGGCCATCTCGGCTGTCCTTGCCGCCGGTATCAGCGTGAACGTCACCCTGATCTTCTCGCTGCAGCGCTACCGCGAGGTCATCAACGCGTTCATGGTGGGCATTGAGCAGGCCCGCGAAAACGGCCACGATCTCTCCACCATCCACTCGGTGGCTTCCTTCTTCGTCTCCCGGGTGGACGCAGAGATCGACAAGCGGCTCGACGCCGCCGGCTCGGACGAAGCGAAGGCACTCAAGGGCAAGGCCGGGCTCGCAAACGCCCGCCTGGCCTACCAGGTCTTCGAAGAGTCCTTCGCCACCGAACGCTGGCAGGTACTGGCAGCTGCCGGCGCCAACGCCCAGCGTCCGCTGTGGGCCTCCACCGGCGTCAAGGACCCGGCCCTGCCGGACACCTTGTACGTCACCGAACTGGTGGCTCCCGGCGTCGTCAACACGATGCCCGAGAAGACCCTCGAGGCGACTGCCGACCACGGCAAGGTCACCGGTGACACCGTCACGGGCACCTACGCCGAGTCCGCAGCCCTCCTCGACGCACTGGACCGCCAGGGCGTGGACTACAACGAGGTCGTCGAACTTCTTGAGGCCGAAGGCCTGGATAAGTTCGTCGTCTCCTGGGGCGAGCTGCTCGAGACCGTATCCACCGCGCTCAACGGCGCACGGGAGGCATAAGAATCATGACAACACTGTCCTTTGAAGCGGCCGGGGCCGCCCGCGATGCCGTGGAAGCGAAGGTCCCCGGACTGGTCCGCGATGAGGTAGCCACCCGGCTGCTCGCGCAGGACCCCACTCTGTGGGGCCCGGATGCCGAAGCTGAAGCCGCCATCCGGCTTGGCTGGCTGAACCCCTCGGAAAGCTCCCGGCCGCTGCTGGGACAGATCCGCGCGCTGCGCGACGAACTCGCCGCTGAAGGGGTCACCCGCGTGGTCCTGGCCGGCATGGGCGGTTCGTCGCTGGCGCCGGAAGTCATTACCCGCACCGATGGAGTGGACCTCACGGTCCTGGACTCCACCGATCCCGACTCCGTCGCTGCGGCCCTGGCCGTAGATTTGGCGGGAACCGTGATCGTGGTTTCCTCCAAGTCGGGCTCCACCGTGGAGACCGACTCCCAGCGGCGCGCGTTTGAGGATGCGTTCACGAAGGCCGGAATCGATGCCGCGTCACGGATCGTCGTCGTGACCGATCCGGGCTCGCCCCTGGACGGTGCCGCGCGGGAAGCCGGCTACCGCGCGGTTTTCAACGCCGATCCGAACGTCGGAGGACGTTACTCGGCGCTGACCGCGTTCGGGCTCGTGCCCTCCGGCCTGGCCGGTGCGGATATCGAATCCCTGCTCGACGCCGCTGAGGACACCGCGGAAATGCTCAGCGGCAACGATGCGGACAACATCGGCCTCGCCCTCGGTGCCGCCCTGGGCGGGACGGATCCGCTGCGGAACAAGATCGTAATCGTTGATGAAGGTTCCGGGCTGGCCGGTTTCCCGGACTGGGCCGAACAGCTCATCGCGGAATCCACCGGCAAGCTTGGCACGGGGTTGCTCCCGGTTGCGGTTGAGCCTGGCGCACCGGAGATCCTCAGCGGAGCGCCGGACATTCTGGTGGTGCGGATCGCGGCACCTGACGCCGAGGCCCTGCCGGAGGGCAACCAGGTGGTTGTCTCCGGCAGCCTCGGCGCGCAGATGATGCTGTGGGAGTACGCGACGGCGGTTGCCGGGCGCCTGCTGGGCATCAACCCGTTTGACCAGCCCGACGTCGAAGCCGCCAAAAAGGCGGCCCGCGGCCTGCTCGATGCCCAGCCCAAGCCCGCAGCGCCGTCGTTTGTTGACGGCAGCATTGAGGTCCGCGCGGATTCCGCGCTGCTCGGCGGGGCTGACACCCTGGAAGCCGCGCTCCGTGCGCTCCTGCAGCACCTCGGCGAAGACGGTTACCTCAGCGTCCAGGCCTACCTGGACCGGGCAGCCCAGGCCCCGCTGGAGCAGCTGCGGCCCGAACTGGCGCAGCTGACCGGCCGTCCGGTGACTTTCGGCTGGGGACCGCGTTTCCTGCACTCCACCGGACAGTTCCACAAGGGCGGCCCGGCGCAGGGCGTCTACCTGCAGATCACCGGGGCGCCCGCCAGCGACGTGCCGATCCCCGGCCGGCCGTTCACCTTCGGTGAGCTGATCGCGGCCCAGGCCGCCGGCGACGCCCAGGTGCTCGTCGACCAGGGGCGTCCCGTCCTGCGGCTGAACCTGCTGGACCGCAATGCGGGAGCCGCGCAGCTGACGGAGACCATCAAGGGACTAGCCAAGGGCGGTAACTAACAGATGTCCCATGAGCAAGACAACGGTTCCCCCAGCCCGTTGCGGGACCCGCGCGACCGGCGGCTGAGCCGGATCGCGGGTCCCTCCTCCCTGGTGATCTTCGGTGTCACCGGAGACCTGGCACGCAAGAAACTCATTCCGGCGGTCTACGACCTCGCCAACCGAGGTCTGCTTCCGCCCAGCTTCTCCATGGTCGGATTCGGCCGGCGGGAATGGAGCGACGCAGACTTCACGGCCTACGTGAAGGAGGCCGTGCAGGCTGGTTCGCGAACCGCATTCAGCGAAAGTGTCTGGGACCAGCTGGTCGAAGGCATCCGGTTTGTGCAGGGCGGCTTCGACGACGACCAGGCGTTCGACAAACTCCGCACCACGCTTGAGGAACTGGACGAGAAGCGCGGCACCCGCGGCAACGTGGCGTTCTACCTCTCGGTTCCACCGAAGAGCTTTGAGCAGGTTTGCCAGCAGCTCTCCAGCCACGGACTGGCTGATTCGGCAGAGGGCCAGTGGCGCCGTGTCGTCATTGAAAAGCCGTTCGGCCATGACCTGCAGTCTGCCCGGGACCTGAACGAAGTGGTTGAAGCGGTCTTCCCCGCCGACTCGGTTTTCCGGATCGACCACTACCTGGGTAAGGAAACAGTCCAGAACATCCTGGCGCTGCGCTTCGCCAACCAGCTTTTCGAGCCGATCTGGAACGCCAACTACGTTGACCACGTCCAGATCACCATGGCCGAGGACATCGGCATTGGCGGCCGCGCGGGCTACTACGACGGCGTCGGGGCTGCCCGTGACGTAATCCAGAACCACCTGCTGCAGCTGCTGGCGCTCACCGCCATGGAAGAGCCGATCTCCTTCGACGCCGCACACCTGCGCGCGGAAAAGGAGAAGGTGCTGGCTGCCGTCCGGCTGCCCAAGGACCTGTCCAAGCATTCCGCCCGCGGACAGTACACGGGCGGCTGGCAGGGCGGTGAAAAGGTCACCGGATTCCTGGAGGAAGAAGGCTTCAACCCGGAGTCCAAGACCGAAACGTTTGCCGCGATCCGGCTGGACATCAACACCAGACGCTGGGCCGGTGTGCCGTTCTACCTGCGGGCAGGAAAACGGCTGGGACGCCGTGTCACCGAGATCGCCGTCGTCTTCAAGCGGGCACCGAACCTCCTGTTCCGTGACCATGAAGAGGACGACTTCGGGCAGAACGCCGTCGTCATCCGCGTCCAGCCGGACGAAGGCGCCACGATCCGGTTCGGTTCCAAGGTGCCGGGAACGCAGATGGAAGTCCGCGACGTTTCCATGGACTTCGGCTACGGTCACTCCTTCACGGAATCCAGCCCGGAGGCCTATGAACGGCTCATCCTCGACGTGCTGCTCGGTGAACCACCGCTGTTCCCGCGGCACGAAGAAGTGGAGCTGTCGTGGAAGATCGTGGATCCGTTCGAGGAATACTGGGCATCCCTGGATGAACAGCCCGAACCCTACGCTCCAGGAAGCTGGGGCCCGCCCTCAGCTGCTGAACTGCTCGCCCGTGACGGAAGGACCTGGAGAAGGCCGTGATCGTTGAACTGCCAGACACCACCACCTCCAAGGTGTCGAAGAAAATCGTTGCCATGCGCGACAAGGGCGGTGTGGTGGCCCTGGGCCGCGTCCTGACCCTGGTGATCGTCGCCAAGCCGGACTTCGTGGAAGAAGCCATTGAAGCGGCCAATGCTGCCAGCCGGGAACACCCCTGCCGGATCATTGTCCTGGTGGCAGGCTCCCCGGATGAGCCGTCCCGGCTGGATGCCCAGATCCGGGTCGGCGGCGACGCCGGCGCCTCGGAGGTCATCCTGCTTTACGGCTACGGCGAACTGGCTGCCGAGACTGAGTCCCTGGTCTCGGCCCTGCTGCTGCCGGATGCACCGATCGTGGCGTGGTGGCCGCACGGCGTACCCAAATCAGCGGCGTCCACACCGCTGGGGCGGATCGCCCACCGCCGCATCACCGATGCTGCGAATGAGGTCAACCCCAAGCAGGCGCTGCTGGACCTCAGCCGCAGCTACCAGGCCGGCGACACGGACCTGAGCTGGACCCGGCTGACGCATTGGCGGATCCAGCTGGCAGCTGTGCTGGAGCAGAACGGTGCCAACGGGATCAACTCCATCACCGTTGAAGGTGCCTCCGATTCCGCCAGTACGTTCCTGCTGGCGGCCTGGCTGAAGAACGCCCTCCACGTTCCGGTGGAAATCATCGAGGACAAAGCAGGCAGCGGTATGCGGCGCGTGCGGCTGGAACGCGGCGCCGGTGTGATTGAGTTGTACCGTCCTGACGGCAATACGGCCTACCTCACCCAGCCGGGACAGCCCGAGCAGCGGATTTCCCTTCCCCGGCGGAACCTGCACGAGTGCCTGGCCGAAGAACTGCGCCGGCTGGATCCTGACGAGGTATTCGGAGAAGTACTAACGCAGGGACTGGCAGCGTGCCTGAGCCCGGAACGGATTAACGCATGAGGCACTTCCCCAACGGAGTGAGCATCCACCCCGACTTCGAGGCCCTGTGCAGTGCGACTGCGGGCCGCATGATCACCAAACTGGTTGACGTGCAGAGCCGGCGGGGCGAAGCAACCGTGGTACTGACCGGCGGCACCGCCGGGATCGCGGTGCTTGCTGCAGTAGCTGCGGCGCCGGCGCGCACCGCGGTGGACTGGCGCAGGGTGAACTTCTGGTGGGGAGACGAGCGGTTTGTTGCCGCAGAGTCAGAGGAGCGTAACGCCCTGGCAGCATGGCGGGCAATGCTGGAACCCCTGGGCGTAGACCCGTCCCGGGTCCACGAGGTTCCCGGCACGGGCACAGCTGCCGACGTCGAAGCGGCTGCTGCGGCTTACGCTGCGGACCTTGCCGCCGCCGCAGGGGCCGAAGAGCTGCCCGCAGGGTTTGCCGAGACCGACCCCCGGCTCCCCCGCTTCGATCTCCTGCTCCTGGGCGTGGGCCCGGATGCCCACGTCGCCTCACTGTTCCCGGAAATGGCGGGCGTGCGGACAACCGGTGAGACCGTGGTGGCCGTGCGCGACGCACCGAAGCCGCCGCCGGAGCGGGTCTCCCTGACCATGGAGGCCATCAATTCGGCTGAGGAGGTCTGGCTGGTGGTTGCCGGTGAGGACAAGGCCGGAGCCGTCGGCCTGGCGTTGGCCGGGGCGGGCCAGGTTCAGGTCCCGGCTGCCGGTGCGCAGGGCCGGGCCAAGACCCGGTGGCTGGTGGACCAGGCCGCTGCTTCGCAGCTTCCGGAACGGCTGCTGGAGTCGGGGAACTAGGGTTCCGCCCGTCGGTTCACCACAAGCCCAGCAGTGCGGTCAGACGCAGAAAGAGTGGCCCCGGATCAGTGATCCGGGGCCACTCTTTATGTTTGAGGACACCGCCCAGGACACCGGTCCTGGCTGCAGGCCTTAGCTGCCGGGTTCTGGGTGCCGGGTCTAGGATTCGCCGGAGAAGCGCTGGATCAGGCCGAGCGCAATGATGACCAGGCCCCAGGAGAGACCAAGCACAACGGTGAAGCGGTTCAGGTTCTTCTCAGCAACTCCGGAAGAACCCATGCTGGTGCTCATGCCGCCGCCAAACATGTCCGACATACCACCGCCGCGGCCCTTGTGAAGAAGAATCAGGAACGTGAGCAGCAGGCTGGTCAGGCCAAGCAGAACCAGCAGGATGATCTTCAGAATTTCCACTTACGGCCTTTCACGGGTGACACATTGAATTGGAGACGCTGCCGCTGCGCAGGTCAGTCGGTCACCAGGTGTTGTTCGAACCTGACAATATTAGCAAATTCAGCTACGTCCAAACTGGCACCGCCAACCAGCACGCCGTCAACGTCACGCTCCTTGAGGATGCTCGCGGCATTCGCTGCTTTCACCGATCCCCCGTAGAGCAGCCGGACCTTGGCGGCAACGGCGTCGTCGTAAAGGTCCGCCAGCTCAGCGCGGATGGTGCTGCACATTTCCTGAGCGTCCTCAGGCCCTGCTACCTCGCCGGTGCCGATAGCCCAGACCGGTTCGTAGGCGATGACCAGGCTGGAAACTTCCTCAGCTGACAATCCCGCCAGGTCATTACGCACCTGCTCCAGGGTGTGGAGCAGGTGGTTGCCGGCCTGGCGCTCGGACAGGCCTTCACCGACGCAGAGCACCGGAACGAGATTGTTCCGGAAGGCTGCCCGGAGCTTGGAGTTCAGCAGTTCATCCGATTCGCCGTGGACGCTGCGGCGTTCGCTGTGGCCGACCAGGACGTAGCTGCAGCCCAGGCGGGACAGGAACTGCCCGGAAATGTCTCCGGTGAAAGCGCCCGAATCCTCCGGCGACAGATCCTGGGCGCCGTAGGCGACCTTGAGCTTGTCCCCCTGGACCAGTGTCTGGGTGCTGCGCAGGTCGGTGAACGGAGGGAAGACCACAACTTCGACCCGGCTGAAGTCATGCTTGGCGTCGCTGAGCGTCCAAGCCAGTTTCTGCAGCAGCGTAATGCCCTGCACATGGTCCATGTTCATTTTCCAGTTGCCCGCGATCAGCGGTGTGCGGTCGAACTTGCCGTTGGTCGAGGTTGTCATCTCTGCTCCGGTTCGGTTTGGTTAGTGTGTCCTGGCGCGGACATGGGAACGGGTCCGCCGGCCCTTTGCCGGCGGACCCGAAATGGTTAGTTGTCGAGGACGGCGATGCCCGGGAGTTCCTTGCCCTCGAGGTATTCCAGGCTGGCACCGCCACCGGTGGAGATATGTCCGAAGTCAGAGTCGGCGAAGCCCAGCTTGCGCACGGCTGCGGCTGAGTCGCCGCCGCCCACGACCGTGAGGCCGGAGCATGCCTTCAATCCTTCGGCCACAGCCTTCGTCCCGTTCGCGAAGGCATCGAATTCGAACACGCCCATGGGCCCGTTCCAGAACACCGTGGCTCCCGATCGGATCCGGTCACTGAAGGCAGCTGCGGATTCGGGGCCGATGTCCAGCCCGGTTCCCGAGGCCCCAAAACTGCTGTTCTCAATGGATGATGCCGGGACGACCTCATGCTTGGCGTCGGGCGCAAACCTGTCTGCCACCACGATGTCGGTAGGCAGCACGAACTGGCAGCCGGCCGCCTCCGCCCGGGAAAGGTAGTCCTTGACGGTGTCGATCTGGTCCTCCTCGAGCAGGGACGCTCCCACCTTGTAACCCTGGGCCGCGAGGAAGGTGTAAACCATGCCGCCGCCGATCAGCAGGTAGTCGGCCCGGGTCATGAGGTTTTCAATCACCGCAAGCTTGTCCGAAACCTTGGATCCGCCCAGGACCACTACGTAGGGCTTGGCCGGGTCCGTGGTCAGACGGGACAGCACCTCAAGTTCCGAGCGCACCAGGTTCCCCTCGTACGCGGGAAGGACTTCGGCGATGTCGTAGACACTGGCATGCCGGCGGTGCACGGCGCCAAAGGCGTCGTCAACGTATGCTCCGGTGTCCCCGGTCAGGGAAGCCAGCTCACGGGCCAGGTCCTGCCGCTGCGCATCGTCCTTGGAGGTCTCCCGCGCATCAAAACGGATGTTCTGAAGCACCAGGACACTGCCCGCGGCGAGGCCAGCCGCGCGCTCCCGGGCGCTGGGACCGGTCACGTCGTCCGCGAACTCGACTGCAAACGGTGCCAGTTCGTCGAGGCGGTCTACTGCAGGGCGCAGGCTGTACTTTTCGTCGGGCTGCCCCTTCGGCCGGCCGAGGTGGGCCATGACAATGACCTTGGCACCGCGCTCCACCAGCAGCTGCAGGGTCGGAATTGAGGCCCGGATGCGGCCGTCGTCGGTAACCCGGCCGTCATCCAGCGGGACGTTCAGGTCGGAGCGGACAAGTACGTACCGGTTGTCAACGCCGTCGCTGAGCAGTTCGTCAAGTGTTTTGATTGTCATGTCTACCTTTGTTTATCTGTGCCGTGCGGGCGGTGGGCCTAAAGCTTGGAGGCTACGAGCTTGGTGAGGTCCACCAGGCGGCAGGAATAGCCCCATTCGTTGTCATACCAGCCAACAACCTTAACCTCGTTGCCCATAACGCGGGTCAGCCCGGAGTCATAAATGCACGACGCCGGGTCCGTCACGATGTCGGAGGACACTAGGGGCTCATCCGTGTAACGCAGATACCCGTTCAGGGGTCCGTCGCTGGCAGCCTTGTACGCCTCATTGATGGCGTCGACGCTGGCTTCCTTGCCCACAGTGACCGTCAGGTCCGTCACGGAACCGGTGGGCACGGGAACCCGCAGCGCAAAGCCGTCCAGCTTGCCGTCGAGTTCGGGGATCACAAGGCCAATCGCCTTGGCGGCACCCGTGCTGGTGGGCACAATATTCAGCGCTGCGGCACGCGCCCGGCGCAGGTCGCGGTGCGGCCCGTCCTGCAGGTTCTGATCCGCGGTGTAGGCATGGACGGTGGTCATCAGGCCGTACTCAATGCCGAACGCATCGTGCAGCACCTTCGCCAGCGGGGCAAGGCAGTTGGTGGTGCAGGAGGCGTTGGAGATGATGGTGTCGGTTGCGGGATCGTAGGTGCTGTCGTTCACACCCATCACGATTGTGCGGTCCACGCCCTTGCCCGGGGCGGAGATCAGCACCTTTTTGGCTCCGGCCTCCAGATGGGCGCGGGCATCGTCGGCCTTGGTGAAGAACCCGGTGGACTCGATGACGATGTCCACCCCCAGGTCCTTCCAGGGGAGTTTGGCGGGGTCCCGTTCCGCGAGGACCTTGATGGTTTTTCCGCCGACCACCAAGTTGCCGTCCTGAACCTCCACGCTGGAGCCGATACGGCCGGTAATGGAATCGTATTTGAGCAGGTGGGCCAGGGCCTCGGGGCTCGTCAGATCATTGACGGCAACGATGTCGAGGTCGGCGTTCTGTTCCAGTGCGGCCCGAAAGTAGTTGCGTCCGATACGCCCGAATCCGTTGATTCCAACTCGAGTAGTCACTTTTCTTCTCTCCTTGATAGCGGGTCGGTTCGAGAATCAGTGACCTCAGTGGGAAAAGGCCACTTCAGTTGACTTCACAGGAGCGGCGGACCGGACCTGCGCCGGCACACGGAATGCCTTCAGGCACCGCATGAGCCGTTGCTTCATCTTACGCGTTGGTGCCGCCGGTGTGTGACCGGCGGCACCCATTTAAGCGTCTGCCAGCTGTGATTAGGCGGGCAGGATCAGCTTCGATGCGCCGGTGCGGGCAGCGTCGAAGCGGGCTGCGACGTCGGCCCAGTTAACGATGTTCCAGAATGCCTTGACGTAGTCAGCCTTGACGTTGACGTAGTCCAGATAGAAGGCGTGCTCCCACATATCCAGCATCAGCAGCGGAATGGTTCCAACGGGGATGTTGCCCTGCTGGTCGTAAAGCTGCTCGATGACCAGGTTTCCGCCGAGGGGTTCGTAGGCCAGGATGGCCCAGCCGGAGCCCTGCAGGGAGTTCGCTGCCGCCGTGAACTGGCCGCGGAAGGCATCGAAGGAGCCGAAGAAGTCGTCGATGGCTGCTGCGAGTTCGCCGACGGGCTTGTCGCCGCCCTCCGGGGAGAGGTTGTTCCAGAAGATGGAGTGGTTCGTGTGTCCACCGAGGTGGAACGCGAGGTCCTTGGAGAGCTTCGGGATGGTGCCGAACTCGCCCTTTTCCCGCGCTTCTGCCATCTGTGCCAGGGCGGTGTTGGCGCCGGCCACGTAGGTGGCGTGGTGCTTGCTGTGATGCAGCTCCATGATGCGCGCAGAGATGTGCGGTTCCAGCGCAGCGTAGTCATACGGCAGCTCAGGCAGTGTGTATTCGTTCACGAAAATCCTCCGTTGATTGTCGGATCCATTTATCCGGGTGGCTTTTCCATCCGGAAGCTCATCGGTGCTGAACAAGTCAGCACCCTTAGCCCATCCTATGCGGGAGACTACTGGTCAAGCATTTCGGGGGTCACGTTGGCCTCGGTGCCTGGGATTCCCAGCTCACCGGCACGTTTGTCCGCCATGGCCAAAAGACGCCGGATCCGGCCGGCAATGGCGTCCTTCGTCATGGGCGGGTCCGCCAGACGTCCGAGTTCGTCCAGGCTGGCCTGTTTGTGCCCTACTCGCAGCTCGCCCGCATAGCGCAGGTGCTCGGGCACGTCCTCCCCGAGGATCTCCAGTGCGCGCTCCACCCGGGCACCGGCGGCCACAGCCGCCTGCGCCGAGCGGCGCAGATTCGCGTCGTCGAAATTGGCCAGGCGGTTGGCGGTGGCACGGACTTCCTTGCGCATCCGCCGCTCTTCCCAGACCATCAGTGCGTCATGGGCACCCATGCGGGTCAGCAGGGCGGCGATGGTGTCCCCGTCGCGGATCACCACGCGGTCCACACCGCGGACTTCCCGGGCTTTGGCTGCAATGCCGATCCGGCGGGCAGCGCCCACCAGGGCCAGGGCAGCCTCCGGTCCCGGGCAGGTGACCTCCAGGGAAGAGGAACGTCCGGGTTCGGTCAGGGAACCGTGGGCCAGGAACGCTCCGCGCCAGACAGCCTCGGCGTCGGCCGCGGAGCCGTTCACGACGACGGAGGGCAGCCCGCGGACCGGCCTCCCCCGGGCATCCAGCAGCCCGGTCTGGCGGGCCAGGGACTCACCGTCCTTGACCACGCGCACCACGTAGCGGTTTCCGCGCCGCAGCCCGGAGCCGGTCACCACAACGATGTCACTGGCGTGGCCATAAACCTCCGCAATCGCCGCACGCAGCCGCCGGGCCGTCGAAGCGAGGTCCACCTCGGCTTCGATGACGATGCGGCCCGAAATGATGTGAAGACCTCCTGCAAAGCGCAGCATTGCCGAAACTTCGGCTTTTCGAACTGAGGCCTTCTTCACGGTCAAACGTGAGAGTTCCTCTTTGACTGCAGCAGTCAGCGCCACAAATACACTCCTAGCTTTCCCCGAAAATATCGTGATAGGCGGCCGCCAGACGCAGCGGATCATGGATCGGCCGCCCGGCCGCTGCCCCTACCTTACCGAAGACCGGACGGGCCCCCATCTCGGCAGCCGCCGCAGCGAAGGCCTCGCGGTCTTCCACCACCGCCGGGTCTGCCAGCACCACGTCCACCTTGAATCCGGGCGCATAGCGGCGGATGACCTGGAGATGGTCGACGGCGGTCATCCCCGAAGTCTCTTTGGTTTCGTTGCTGAGGTTCATTGTCAGGCACCGCCGGGCCTTGGTAGCGCAGAGCGCCTCGCGCATTTCGGGAAGCAGCAGGTGCGGCAGGACCGAGGTGTACCAGGAGCCGGGCCCCAGGATCACCCAGTCCGCACGCCGTATCGCCGAGACTGCTTCGGTGCACGCAGGCGCGTCCGGGGGCAGCAGGCGGACGTTGAGGACGTTGGACAGGGTGCCGGCGACGGCGAGTTCCGCCTGACCGGTGACGGTCTCGTGCCGGAGTCCGGAGTCTGTCATGCGCAGGACGTCGCCTTCGATGGTCAGCGGCACCGTGGACATGGGCAGCACCTGGCCCCGCGCACCCAGCAGCGCTCCGGCCCACTGGAGCCCCGCCACCGGGTCGCCGAGCAGCTCCCACAGGGTGACGATCAGCAGGTTCCCCAGCGCGTGGTTATCCAGGGCACCGTCCACACCGGGACGGGAATGGAAACGGTGCTGCATCACGTCCCGCCACGTGCGTCCCCAGTCGGTGTCGTCGCAGAGCGCTGACAGCGCCATCCGCAGGTCGCCGGGCGGCAACACATCGAGTTCATCGCGCAGCCGGCCGGAGGACCCGCCGTTGTCGGCAACCGTAACGACGGCGGTCAGATCGGTGGTCAGCAGGCGCAGCGCGGAGAGGGACGCGGACAGCCCATGCCCGCCGCCCAGCGCCACGACCGCCGGGGACTTGCCTCCGCCCGGGGGCCGGAGGGTTCCGCCTTCGGGGAGGATCGGGATGGGGCCGGTGAGAAATCCCACCTACTCGCGCCCAAGATCGCGGTGGTGGGCGCTGACGGTGACGTGCGGCAGCTTCGCCAGCCGCTTAGCCAGCTCCTCGGTGACAGCCACGGAACGGTGCTTTCCGCCGGTGCAGCCGACGGCGATCGTAGCGTAATGCTTGTTTTCCCGCCGGTATCCGTCGATGACGGGCACCAGGGCATCCACGTAGCGGTCCAGGAATTCGGCGGTGCCTTGGGCTCCCAGGACGTAGTCGCGCACCTCGGCGTCCTGGCCGGTGTGCGGACGAAGCTGCGGAACCCAGTGCGGGTTGGGAATGAACCGGACGTCGGCGACGAAGTTCGCGTCCACCGGAAGACCGTACTTAAACCCAAAGCTCATCACGTTCAAGCGCAGCACAATCGGGCCGTGTTCGGTGAAAAGTTCGGTAATGGTGGTGGCGAGGGCATGGACGTTGAGCTTGGAGGTGTCCACGATGACGTCCGAGGCATCGCGCAGCTCACGCAGGACGTCACGCTCGGCAGCGATTCCCTCCAGGATTCTGCCGTCTTCCTGCAGCGGGTGCGGGCGGCGTCCGCTTTCGAAGCGCTGGACCAGGGCCTGGTCCGAGGCTTCGAGGAACAGCATCCGGTAGGTGACGCCGGCAGCACGGAGATTGCCCAGGGCCTCCCGGATGTCCTGGAAGAGTTCCTTGCTGCGGACATCGATCACCACGGCAAGCTTGGGGATGGAATGCGGCATCCTCGACACGAGCTCGGTAAGCGTGCCGAGCATCAACGGCGGAAGGTTTTCCACGACGTACCAGCCGTGGTCCTCGAGGGCGTTGGCTGCGGTGGTTCGCCCGGCGCCGGACATGCCGGTGACAACCAGCAGTTCGGACTCGGCAGGCTTGACGCTTTGCAGCCCGTCCACTTCTGTCATGTTCTTCTGTGTCCCGTCAGTCAGCCAACTATTGCCCGTGCCTTTTCCCTGCTGTGCCGTTGCAGCTCCGCAGGCCGGGACGGCCATTGGGCCGCCGTGCACCGGCTGTCCCCAGCCTAGCTAAGATTCGATGATTTCGCCGGTGGCCATGTTGACGGCCGGCGCTGTCTCAGCGCCGTTGCCGGCCAGGGAAGACTGGATCACGGACGCCATCGCCGGGCCGATGCCGGGCACCTCCATCAGCTCGCCGGTGGTGGCCTGCTTGAGCCTGCGCACTGAACCGAAGTGCTTAATTAAGGCCTTCTGCTTGGCCGGACCCAAACCGGGGACGTTATCCAGCGCCGAGGCGGTCATGGACTTGCCCCGCTTCTGGCGGTGGAAGGTGATGGCAAAGCGGTGTGCTTCATCCCGGATGCGCTGGAGCAGGAACAGCGCTTCGGAGGAACGGGGCAGGATGACGGGGAAGTCACTCTCCGGCACCCAGACCTCCTCCAACCGCTTAGCAAGTCCCACGACGTAAACGTCGGTGATCCCCAGGTCAGCAAGTGCCCGGGACGCGGCCGTGACCTGGGGCTTGCCGCCGTCGACCACTACCAGGTTGGGCGGATAGGCAAACTTTGCCTTCGGCGCCGCCGTCAGGGTGTCCGCCACCGGTTCACCCGCCTGCCGGTCCTCCGGTTCCGGCTGCGGCTCCGGAGAGGTCCCGGAATCGGCGTCGGGCACGGCGGCCGCCGGATCGAAGTTGTCTGCCAGATAGTGCTTGAAGCGGCGGGAGATCACGTCATACATGGACGCGGTGTCGTCCCGGGCGGCGTCACCGGTGATCGAGAAGCGGCGGTAGTCGGATTTCTTCATCAGACCGTCCTCCGCCACCACCATGGACGCCACCACGTTGGTGCCCTGCACATGGGAGATGTCGTAGCACTCAATGCGCAGCAGGGGTACCGGGATCTCCAGGGCTTCCTGAAGCTCGGAGAGTGCAGCGGACCGCGTGGTCAGGTCCCCGGCACGGCGGCTCTTGTGCAGGCGCATGGCGTCCTCGGCGTTCCGCGTGACGGTTTCCAACAGCGTCTTTTTGTCTCCGCGCTGGGGAACCGAGATCTTCACCTTGGAGCCGCGCAGTCCCCGCAGCCAGACCTGCAGCTCTTCTGAGTTCTCCGGCAGCACCGGAACCAGGACATGCCGCGGGATGCTATCGGCCATGGCCGCCTCGCCGTAGACCTGCTGCAGCAGGTGTTCCACGATGTCGCCGGTGTCCATGTCTTCCACCTTTTCCACGACCCAGCCGCGCTGGCCGCGGATCCGGCCGCCGCGGACGTGGAAAACCTGGACCGAAGCTTCCAGTTCGTCCTGGACGAGCCCGAAGATGTCGGCGTCGGTGTCCTCGGACAGGACTACCGAGTTTCGTTCGAAGACCTTCCGCAGCGCTGAAATGTCGTCGCGGAGGCGGGCCGCTGATTCATAGTCCAGTTCAGCGACGGCATGCTGCATCTGCTTTTCCAGATCCTGGATGAACCGTTTGCTGTCCCCCGACATAAAGGCACACAGCTCGGCGGCCAGGGCACGGTGGTCTTCGGGGCTGATCCGCCCGACACATGGCGCGGAGCACTTGTCGATGTATCCCAGCAGGCACGGGCGGCCGGTGCGTTCGGCCCGCTTGAACACCCCGGCACTGCAGGTGCGGACCGGGAAGACCCGCAGCAGGGTGTCAAGCGTTTCACGGATTGCCTTAGCCGGGTAGAACGGTCCGAAGTACCGGGTGTCTTTCCGGCGCTCACCGCGCATCACCTGGGCGCGGGGATACTTCTCCCCCATGGTGACGGCAAGGTACGGGTAGGACTTGTCATCCCGGAACATGATGTTGAACCGGGGACTGAATTCCTTGATCCAGGTGTACTCGAGCTGCAGGGCCTCCAGCTCGGTGCCAACAACCGTCCACTCCACGCTGGTGGCGGTGAAAACCATGGTCCGGGTTTTGGGCAGCAGCTGCCGCGGGTTGGCGAAATAGGAGTTCAGCCGGGAGCGCAGGTTCTTGGCCTTGCCCACGTAGATGACCCGGCGGTGTTCATCCCGGAACCGGTACACACCGGGTTCCGTCGGTATTTCCCCGGGCCGGGGCCGGTAAGTTGCTGGATCTGCCACTTTCCCATCCTAAGGCGGGTGCCAGCCTGCCGCCGGACGCCCGCGGGCGGTTTCGCCGCCCGCTAAAAGCTGGAGCGACGGACAGTGTTGGGCGGGCGCCCGCGGAGACACGGGGCGGGGGAAGACTGGGGGCGGTCGCGCGAGGGACCGGGCGGGGCTGGCGGGGCGGAAGGACCGGGCGGGGGCCGGGCGGAAGGACCGGGAATCGGGTGGGGGCGGGAACGGGAGCCGGGCGGGTCAGGTCCGATCGGTCACCCGGCGGCGACACGGGTTCCCACTGTATGTAGCCTCCCGTGGCTGGTGGGGTCACACGAGCCACACCCGTAGACAAAGACTGGGAACCCGTGTCGGTCCACGAGACGGCGCGTGTCCAGCGAGAGCTGCGCAGGAGCCGAGCCGAACCGCGAAGGACGACCGCACGACCGCGGTTCCCACCGAGTGGGGCCAGTGGGGCCAGTGGGGTCACAGCAGCCCCATCCGGCACGGTCACTGGGAACCGTGGGCCTGGACCGTAGCTGCACCCCCGCCTGGCCTACTGCACCCCGGAATTCACCCGGCGGCGACACGGGTTCCCACTGTTTGTAGCCTCCCGTGACTGGTGGGGTCACACGAGTCACACCCGTAGACAAAGACTGGGAACCCGTGTCGGCCCACGAGGCGGACCTGCCCAGCGAGGGGTGCGGCCCGTTCCGGTGCCGTGCCGAACCGCGAAGGACGACCGCGGTTCCCACCGACTGTGCACAGTGGGGCCACTGGGGTCACAGCAGCCCCACCCGGCACACTCACTGGGAACCGTGGGCCTGGACCGTAGCTGCATCCCCCGTTTGGCCTTCTGCACCCCGTAATTCACCCGGCGGCGACACGGGTTCCCACTGTCTGTAGCCTCCCGTGGCTGGTGGGGTCACACGAGCCACACCCGTAGACAAAGACTGGGAACCCGTGTCGGTTCACGATTCGGCGCTGCCCAGCGAGAGCTGCGGGCCTGCGCAGGACCCGAGCCAAACCTCGAAGGACGACCCCGCGGTTCCCACTGAGTGTGTCCAGTGGGGCCACTGGGTTCACAGCAGCCAAACCGGACACGCTCACTGGGAAGCTTGGCGGCCGGTTTGGAACCCAGGCGGCCGTGCCGCAGCAACCGCGCCGTTAAGACAGCCGTGGCTCAGGCGCCGTCGGGCTTGTTCTGGTTGTAGGTGCCGACGCGCTCCTGACCGGAAAGCTCGGCAATGGCGTCCATCACCTGGTCCGTGACGCGCCGCCGTTCCGGCAGAGCATGCCCGGGCCCGGTCTTCTGGAAGTACAGGGGCCGCCCTACAGACATGGTGAAGGGCCGCGGTTTGACCCATTTCTTACCGGCCGGCTGCAAACGCTCCGTGCCAATCAGGCCAACGGGGACGACAGGTGCCCCGGAAGTGAGTGCCAGCCAGCCGACGCCGGTGCGGCCACGGTAGAGCAACCCGTCACGGGACCGGGTTCCTTCGGGATAAATCCCGATCCCGCCGCCGGTTTCGAGCACGTCAAGCAGCGATTTCAATGCGGCAACACTGGCCGCCTGCTGACCCCGTTCCACCGGAATGGAGCCGACGCTCTCGAAGAAGCTGCGCATGGCGGCGCCCTTGAGACCGGGAGTGGTGAAGTACTCGGCTTTCGCGAAAAAACCGACCCGCCGCGGCATGAGGGCCTGGATCAGGACACTGTCCAGGAAAGAAAGGTGGTTGGAAGCAACGATGAAGGGACCCGTTGTGGGCACGTTCTCAAGTCCGGTGAGGGTGGGACGGCAGAGGCTGATCAGACCGCGGGTGCTGGAACGGGTGAGGTCATAGAGCGCCATGGGCACCTGCCAGGCCCGCTGCAGCGGCCACCGCAGCCTTCAGCTGCTGCGCTGAGGTAACGACGGCGGCAGCCCCGGCGGCTTCGAGCTCGCCGTCGGCTGCAAAACCCCACGCAACACCGATGCAGGGAATATTATTGGCGGCGGCGCCGTGCACATCATGCTGCCGGTCCCCCACCATGACCGCCGAGGAATACGATCCTGCGTGCCGGTCCAGGGCAGCCCTGATGATGGAGGTTTTGCCGTCGCTCGCCGCGGTCCGTTCATCGGCCGGAGAACCGTGGACTGAGGCAAACAGGTCATCCAGCTTTTGGATGCGGAGGAGTTCCTTGGCGGTGGGCTCGGGTTTCTGGGTCGCGACGGCGACGACGCAGCCCGCGTCCCGCAGCTCCTGAACCGCAGCCCGGATCCCCGGGTAGGGGCGGCTGGCTGCCATGCCGGTCTCCCGGTATCCGGCGCGGTACCGGGCAATCACGTCGTCGAGCTGCGCGGCGGGAACGCCCGCGATGCGGGTCAGGGACTCGGCCAGCGGGGGTCCGACCATCTGCTGGAGATCCGCGGGGGACGGCACCGGCAGGCCGGAAGCGGCGAGGGCGGCGCTGATCCCGCCGGTTATGCTTCCGGCGGGGTCCACGAGGGTGCCATCAAGATCAAACAGGACCAGTTGCCGGAGTTCTATCACCGGGCAAGTTTCCCACAGAGACGCTCCGGGGCGAAAAAGGCATAACGCCCCGGGAATATGTCAGCGGACTTTTGGGGCCGGCCGCAGCCGGCCCCGTCCAGCCCGTTTGGGGTCAGGGCAGGATTTCTGCCAGGAACCGGCCCGTGTGGCTCGCCGCGACCTTGGCGACTTTTTCCGGGGTGCCGGAGGCCACCACCTGGCCGCCGCCGGTGCCGCCGTCGGGCCCCAGGTCGATGAGCCAGTCCGCGCTCTTGATGACGTCGAGGTTGTGCTCGATCGTGATCACCGTGTTGCCCTTGTCCACCAGCCCCTGGAGCACCATCAGCAGCTTCCGCACGTCTTCGAAGTGGAGGCCGGTGGTGGGTTCATCCAGCACGTAGGCGCTGCGGCCGTTGGACCGCTTCTGCAGTTCCGCGGCCAGCTTGACCCGCTGGGCTTCGCCGCCGGAAAGAGTGGTGGCGGGCTGACCCAGGCGGACGTACCCGAGTCCCACATCCACCAGGGTGTTCAGGTGGCGGGCGATCGGACTGAAGGCTGCGAAGAACTCCGCGGCTTCAGCGATCGGCATGTCCAGGACTTCGGCAATGTTCTTGCCCTTGTAGTGGACTTCCAGGGTTTCGCGGTTGAAGCGCGCACCGTGGCAGACCTCGCACGGGACGTAGACGTCCGGCAGGAAGTTCATTTCGATCTTCAGGGTGCCGTCGCCGTGGCAGGCCTCGCAGCGTCCGCCCTTGACGTTGAACGAGAACCGGCCCGGGAGGTAGCCGCGCACCTTTGCCTCATTGGTCTCGGCAAAGAGCTTGCGGATGTGGTCGAACACGCCCGTGTAGGTGGCCGCATTGGAGCGCGGGGTGCGGCCGATGGGGCTCTGGTCAACGTGGATGACCTTGTCCAGGTGCTCCAGGCCGTCGACCCGGGTGTGGCGTCCGGCCACGTGCTTGGCGCCATTAAGCTTGCTCGCCAGCACCCGGTACAGGATGTCGTTGATGAGGGTGGACTTGCCCGATCCGCTCACGCCGGTCACCGCGGTGAAGACGCCGAGCGGGATGCTGACGTCGAGGTTCCGCAGGTTGTTCTCCCTGGCGCCCACGATCTTCAGCTGGCGGGCCTTGTCGACCTTGCGCCGCTTGGCCGGGATTTCGATCCTCCGGCGCCCGGACAGGTAGTCGCCGGTGATCGACCTGGTGTTGGTCAGCAGCTCGGACAACGGACCGGAATGCACGATTTCGCCGCCGGCCTCCCCCGCACCTGGTCCGACGTCGACAACCCAGTCGGCTTCGTGAATGGTGTCTTCGTCGTGCTCCACGACGATCAGTGTGTTCCCCAGGTTGCGCAGCCGGGCGAGGGTCTCGATCAGCCGCCGGTTGTCCCGCTGATGCAGTCCGATGGACGGCTCATCCAGGACGTAGAGCACCCCGACCAGGCCGGAGCCGATCTGGGTGGCGAGCCGGATGCGCTGGGCTTCACCGCCGGAGAGGGTGGCGGCCGGACGGTCCAGGCTCAGGTAGTCCAGGCCGACGTCGAGGAGGAAGGTCAGGCGGGCCTGGATCTCCTTCAGGACCTGCTCGCCGATCTTGGCTTCGCGTGGCGTCAGCGCCAGGTTTTCGAAGAACGCAGCGGCTTCGCGCAGCGGCATCTTGCTGGCCTCGGCAATGTTCCGCCCGTTGATCAGCACGGAGAGGGAGGCGGGGTTCAGCCGTGCGCCGCCGCATTCCGGGCACGGGGTTTCCCGCATGTACTCCTCGTAGCGGTCCCGCGAGCTTTCTGACTCCGTTTCCTGGTGCTTGCGCTTGATGTAGCCGATCACACCCTCGAAGCCCGTGCTGTACTTCCGTTCCCGGCCGAAGCGGTTCTTGTACTGGACCACAACCTTGTGGTCCTTGCCGTGCAGCACAGCCTCGCGGGCCGCGGCGGGCAGCTTCTTCCACGGCACGTTCATGGAGAAGCCCATGTCCTTGGCCAGCCCGTCCAGCAGCCGGTTCCAGTACTCGGTGGTAGCCGTGCCCATGGACCACGGTGCGATCGCGCCGGCTGCGAGACTCAGGTTTGGATTGGGGACCACCAGCTCCTCGTCCACTTCCAGCCGCGACCCGATGCCGGTGCAGACCGGGCAGGCACCGAAGGGGTTGTTGAAGGAGAAGGAGCGGGGCTCAATCTCATCGATGGCCAGCGGGTGCTCGTTCGGGCAGGCAAGGTGCTCGGAGAAGGTCCGGGTGCGCTCCGGGCTGCCTTCCTCGGCGTCGACGAAATCAGCGAGGACGCGGCCGTCAGCCAGGCCCAGGGCGGTTTCCACCGAATCGGTGAGCCGCTGCCGGATGCCGTCCTTGGCGACCAGACGGTCAATCACAACCTCGATGGTGTGTTTGTACTGTTTGCCCAGCTTGGGCGGGTCGGAGAGCTGGACCAGCTTGCCGTCCACCTTGGCCCGCGAATACCCCTTGGCGGCCAGGTCCTTGAACAGGTCGACGAATTCGCCCTTGCGTCCGCGGACCACCGGCGCCAGGATCTGGTAGCGGGTTCCTTCCTCGAGTTCGAGGAGCTGGTCAGTGATCTGCTGCGGGGTCTGCCGGCTGACCGGCTCTCCGCAGATGGGACAGAACGGGGTGCCCACACGTGCCCAGAGCAGGCGCATGTAGTCATGGATCTCGGTGATCGTGCCTACCGTGGACCGCGGGTTTTTACTGGTGGATTTCTGGTCGATGGACACCGCAGGCGAGAGGCCTTCGATGAAGTCGACGTCGGGCTTATCCACTTGGCCCAGGAACATCCGGGCGTAGGAGGAGAGCGATTCCACGTAGCGGCGCTGTCCCTCGGCGAAGATCGTGTCGAAGGCCAGGGAGGACTTGCCTGAGCCCGAGAGGCCCGTGAAGACGATCATCGCGTCCCGGGGCAGGTCCAGGTCGACATTGCGCAGGTTGTGCTCCCGTGCGCCCTTAACGATCAGGCGCGACAGGTCGCCGCCGTGGTTCGGTGTTTGGCCAGGGGAGAGTGAAGTCGCGGTAGACACGCTTTCCACTGTAGAACAATCGGCACTCGAACAAGTATTCGACCAGGGGTGTGTTCACCCCTGGCGTAGGGCTGCTTCGACAAAAGACAGGGCGCTCTTCTGGTCCACGCCGTTGGCCTTGACTGTGTGGGCGAAAACCCGGGCGGCTTCAGCCACGCGGCGCCTGCCGTTGTCCCCAGCCGCGGCAATGATGGTGCCGGCGCGGGAGCGGGTGGTAACAACCTCGGCCTGCTCCAGTTCCCGGTAGGCCCGCGCGACCGTATTGACGGCGAGACCCAGCTGGGCGGCCAGGGCACGCACCGGAGGGAGTCGGGTCCCGACGGCCAGGCTGCCGTCGTTGGCGGCGTCGAGGATCTGCAGCCGGAGCTGCTCGTACGGCGGCACCGAACTTGATCCGTCGATCCGCACCCAGGAGAGCACGCCGTCGTCCATGCCACCGCTTTCTGGTCTGCTGCCGAGCGCGTGCTCCGCAGATATTGGAAGTCCCTCAATCTTGCCACGTGCGGGGCGGGTCCGGGCGGAAAGGCTACTCCGGCGGTTCGTCCGCCGTGACGGGCCCGCTGAACTGTGACTGGTAGAGCTCGGCGTAGAAGCCCCCTGCCTCCAGCAGGTCCGCGTGGGTGCCCTGCTCTACGATCTTCCCGTCCCGCACGGCCAGGATCACGTCGGCATCCCTGATCGTCGAAAGACGGTGTGCGATCACGAACGATGTGCGGGCTTCACGAAGGGCATTCATGGCCTGGCGGATGGCGACTTCGGTGCGCGTGTCCACCGAACTGGTTGCCTCGTCCAGCACCAGGATCGATGGATTCGCCAGCCAGGCCCGGGCAATGGTGATCAGCTGCCGCTGGCCCTGACTCAGGGAACCGCCGTCCGCCGGAAGGACCGTGTCATAACCTTCCGGCAGCGAACGGACGAAGTGGTCCACAGAGGTGGCCCTGGCCGCGGCCATGATCTGCTCCTCCGTGGCCTCCGGTGCGCCGTAGGACAGATTCTCGCGGATCGTTCCCTCAAAGAGCCAGGCGTCCTGGAGCACCATTCCGATACAGCGGCGCACATCGTCCCTGCGCATCTCCATGGTGCTGACGCCGTCGATCGTGATTTCCCCGGAATCGATGTCATAGAAGCGCATCAGGAGGTTCACCAGAGTGGTCTTGCCAGCTCCCGTAGGACCGACGATCGCCACTGTCCGGCCGGGTTTGGCTTCGAAGGAGAGGTCCCGGATCAGCGGGGCCTGCGGC
The DNA here is from genome assembly GCF_014836775.1 of Arthrobacter gallicola. Lineage (GTDB taxonomy): Bacteria > Actinomycetota > Actinomycetes > Actinomycetales > Micrococcaceae > Arthrobacter_B > Arthrobacter_B gallicola. The sequence goes on along the minus strand of NZ_JACSQD010000001.1, from coordinate 442,926 downwards.
GTGTAGGAGAAGGAAACATGACGGAACGCCACGTCTCCGCGGACCTGGTCCAGCACCACCGGATGGGCGGGATCGGGGCTTTCCTCCCGGGAGTCGAGGAGGCCGAAGACGCGCTCGGCGGAGGCGACGCCGGATTGCAGCATGTTAATCAGGCCGCCCAGCTGACCCAGCGGCTGGGAGAACTGCCGGCTGTACTGCACAAACGCCTGCACTCCGCCGATGGAGAGGGCGCCGCCGGCAACCTGGATCCCGCCGACGACGGCGACCGCCACGTAGTTCAGGTTCGAAATGAACATCATGACCGGCATGATGATCCCGGAGACAAACTGCGCGCGGAAGGTTGAGGAGTAGAGCCGGTCATTCGCCGGAGCGAAGCCTGCCACGACCCGGTCCTGCTGTCCGAAGGCCTTCACCACGTCCTGGCCGGTAAACATCTCCTCGATGTAGCCGTTCACCTCACCGGTGGTTTTCCACTGCGCCTTGAACTGCACCTGCGAGCGCCGGGCGATCAGGACGGTTACCAGAGCGGAAACGGGAACGGTGGCCACTGCAATCAGTGCCAGCAGCGGAGAGATCCACAGCATCATTCCCAGCACGCCCAGGATGGTCAGCACCGAGGTGATCACCTGGGTAATACTCTGCGAGAGCGTCTGGGCCAGGTTGTCGATGTCATTGGTCACCCGGCTCAGCACGTCCCCGCGGGATTCCCGCTGGAAATGGGACATCGGCAGCCGGAACAGTTTGGCGTCCACGTCCCGCCGCAGCCGGTACATGGCGTTCTGCACAATCCTCGCCGTCACCCGTGCCTGGGCCCAGCCAAAGAAGAAGGACGCCAGGTAGATGGCGAGCACCCCCAGCAGCAGGGTCCCGAGGGTGCCGAAGTTGATCCCCTCCCCCGGCACGGCGTCCATGGCCGCGAGCATGTCGGCGAGCTGGGTCTGTCCCGACGCGCGCAGGGCCTCCACCTGCGCTTCCTTGGGAACCCCCGGCTCCAGCGAGGCGCCGATCACGCCGTCGAAAATCACGTTCGTGGCGTCGCCGAGGACCTTGGGTGCGGTGACCGCGAGCGCCACGGAAACGACGGCGCAGACCGCCACCGCGGCGACCCGCCAGGTATCGGGAGAGAGCAGTCGGAGGAGCCTGCCGGCGGAGGAAGCGAAGTTGGCCGGTTTGACGGCCGGAGCGCCGCGGCCCGGCATACTCACAGCGCCTCCTCGGGGGTGAGCTGGGATTCGACGATTTCCCGGTAGGTGGGGCTGGATTCCATGAGCTCGGCATGGCTGCCGGACCCGGCGATCCGTCCCTCGTCCAGGACGATGATCCGGGCCGCGTCAGTGATCGTGTTGACCCGCTGTGCCACCACCAGCACCGTCGCATGCGCGGTGCGCTGCTTCAGTGCTGCGCGCAGCCGGGCGTCGGTGGCGAAGTCCAGGGCGGAGAAGCTGTCATCGAACAGGTAAATGAACGGTTGCACCACCAGTGCACGGGCGATCGCCAGCCGCTGGCGCTGTCCGCCCGAGAAGTTGGTGCCGCCCTGCTCCACGGGATAATCCAGTCCGCCCTCAGTTGCCCGGACGAAGTCCGCAGCCTGCGCAATTTCCAGCGCCTGCCAGAGTTCCTCCTCCGTGGCGTCCGGTTTGCCGAAGCGCAGGTTGGTGGCGATGGTGCCGGAGAAGAGGTGCGCCCGCTGCGGCACCAGTCCGATTCCGCTGCGCAGGGACTGCAGCGTAACCGCAGCGGTGTCCTGTCCGTCCACGCTGATGCTCCCGCCGGTGGGATCCAGCAGCCGCGGAATGAGGTTGAGCAGAGTGGACTTCCCGGCACCGGTGGAGCCAATGACCGCCGTCGTCTGCCCGGGCAGCGCCTCGAAGCTGATGCCCTGCAGCACCGGAGCCTCGGCCCCCGGGTACGTGAAGCCCACGTCCCGGAAAGTGATCCGGCCGCCGTCGAACACCAGCGGGCGGGCACCGGGCGCGTCCCGCACGCTGGTCCGCGTATCAAGCACCTCGTAGATCCGTTCTGCGCAGACTGCGGCGCGGGGCAGCATCATGATCATGAACATGGACATCATCACGGCCATGAGGATCTGCATGATGTAGGCGATGAACGCGGTGAGGGCACCAATCTGCATCTGCCCGGCATCGATCCGGAAGGCCCCGAACCACACCACGGCAACGGTGGCGGTGTTCGCGACGAGCATGGCGGCTGGAAAGAGCAGTGCCAGGTACTGTGCCACCCGCAGCTGCGTACCGGTGAGATCGGCGTTGGCACCTTCGAACCGTTGTTCCTCGGTGCGCTCCCGGACAAACGCACGGATGACCGCAATACCCATGATCTGTTCCCGCAGCACCCCGTTGACGCGGTCGATCTGGCGCTGCGCCCGCCGGAACAGCGGCACCAGCCGGCGCAGGATCAGGAGGATGATGACAAACAGCACCGGCAGGATCAGCAGCAGGATGCCGGACAGCGGGATGTCCTGGTTCAGGGCCAGCAGCACACCGCCCACGCCCATGATCGGTGCCGAGACCATCATGGTCATGGTGAGCAGCAGGGACATCTGCACCTGCTGGACATCGTTGGTGGTGCGGGTAATCAGCGACGGCGCTCCGAAGACGCCCACCTCCCGGCCGGAGAACGTCTGCACGTTGGTGAACAGGGCATCGCGCACATTCCGCCCCACCCGCATGGCGGTGCGCGCCGAGTAATAGGTAGCCGCCACCGAGCACACCACCTGCGCGGCAGTCACGGCCAGCATCCAGGCACCAATCGAAAGAATGGTCCCGGTGTCTCCCCGCACCACGCCCCGGTCAATGATGTCCGCGTTGAGGGTGGGAAGGAACAGTGTCGCGGCGGTCTGCAGGAACTGCAGGACGACGACGGCGGCCACGGCACCCTTGAACGGGGCCAGGTTTTCACGAACGAGCCGAACGAGCACGTATCCTCCTGGAACTGCCGGGCGGTCCGCCGGCACCATCCGAAACTACGCCCGTTACACAGGGGCAGCAAGGGCGCCGCTGACACGGTCTTCACGCGCACGCAGGTCAGCCCGGCAGCCGTTTAGACTGGGCCGCATGTTGGATAACAAGAACGTCTCGATCAGAAGCGCGTCCGTGGGAGCAATGGACAACAACGTCTATGTCCTTACCGCTAAGAACTCGGGGGTCCAGGTCATTATTGACGCCGCTGATGACCTCCCCCGCATCCAGGCGCTCCTCGAGGAAGGGGCAGCCGATCTCTATGGCGGGCCCGCGGAGGCTGCTGTGCGGATGATCATCACTACCCACAGCCATCCGGACCATGTCCAGGCGCTCGCCGGTGCCGTTGCCGCCACCGGTGCCCGCACGGCCGCCGGAGCTGAGGACATCCCTGCGATTCCGGTGCCGACCGACGTGCCGCTGGCCCACGGAGATGTGCTGGATTTTGATGGTTTCGACCTGGAAGTGATCAGCCTCCGCGGTCATACGCCTGGCTCCGTTGCCCTGCTGTACCGGGATCCGGATGGGCCGGCTCACCTGTTTACCGGTGACTCGCTCTTCCCTGGAGGCCTCGGCAACACGCAGAAAGACCCACAAAGGTTCGACTCCCTGTTTGCGGACGTATTCGAACGTATCTTCGAATACCTGCCCGATGACACAGTGGTCCATCCGGGTCACGGCTCCGGGACGACCCTTGGGGCTGAGCGTCCGCACCTTGCCGAATGGAAAGAACGCGGCTGGTAGCGGGCGGCGTGCCTACCCCTTCCGCGCGACCATAAAAATGCGGCGGAAGGGGAATATGGTCCCCCAGGACTTGGCGGGATAGGCCCTGCGGAGCAGCTGTCCGTATTCCGCTTCGAACGCCGCGTAGTCCTCGGCTGCCAGTGCCGCCATGACCGGCCGCAGTGCTGTGCCCCGGACCCAGTCCAGTACCGGATTCTCCCCGGTGAGCAGCTGCTGGTAGCTGGTTTCCCAGACGTCGGCGCTGAGGCCGGCGCCGATGAGCAGCTCGAGGTACTGCTCCGGCTCAGAAACCGAGTCTTCGCCCCGCAGCACGCCGGCGAGCGCCGTAGCCCAGCGCGGGGACTGGGCCAGTTCGCGCATGAGGACGTGGGAGAGGCCGCCGAAGTTGCCGGGTACCTGCACGGCGAGCCAGGACCCGGGATCGAGCTTCTTGGCCCAGTGTTCCAGCAGCTCTTCATGCCCGGGGACCCACTGGAGGGCCGCGTTGGAGACCAGCACACCCGGACCGGAGGGTGTTTCCCAGTCCCGGATGCTTCCGAGCGTGAAGGAAGGTCCCTCCGGACCGCCGGCGAGCGCGCGGGCCTGGCGCACCATGTCCGGTGAAGAATCCAGTCCGGTTACCGAGGCTTCCGGCCACCGTTCGGCAAGGGTGGCTGTCAGGACTCCGGTGCCGCAGCCGAGGTCCGCGACCCAGCCGGGATCTTCGGCGCCGATCCGGGCAACCAGGTCGAAGAACGGACGGTCCCTGTGGGAAGAGAACTGTGTGTACTTTGCCGGATCCCATTTCATGCCCGCGAGCCTAGCAGCCCGGACTGGCCGGTGCCGTTACAGCGAAATGCTGCTGTGGTCAGACTTCAACGGTGTACCCAAGCGTCAGATCGGCGGCGTTGGCTCCTCTGATACCCCAGTTGATCCTTGGGGTCTCGGTGATGGTGATTTCAAGACTGTGCGGAGAGATTCCGGCTTCTTCATCGACACGACGGAACAGCTCGGCGATCAGCGCCCGCTTCGCATTATCAGAGCGGCCCTCAAACATGGAGATTTCGATAATCGTGTAATCGGCTCCGCGATCCGCAGGGTGAACGAAATCCTCATCGTTCAGCGCTATATAGCGTTGAAAACACTTCTCGGCCGGGTACTCGAGGGCGGCCATCAGCGCACCATGGATGGCGTTCTTCAATTCCGTCCGCCGACGGTCGAGATTCCTCCGATGCCCGTAAACCATGATCTGTGCCATGCGAGCACGATATCTGACTGACCACCAATGGAACGTACCCCGCGCCCGCTGACCGGACAGCCATTGCATGAGTGATCCCTGCGCAAACGCAGTTTCCCACGCCCCGTTAGGCTGGTAGGGAGATGAAACTACTTGAACAGCTGCCTTCCGGTCCCTCTGGACAATCCGCCACCCGCACCGTCGATCCGGACGAGCTCTACACGTCCTTCCTGGAATGGGTCGAAAGCCGGGGCATGAACCTGTACCAGGCCCAGGATGAGGCCGTGATGGAGCTCGTCTCCGGGAACAACGTCATCCTGGCGACCCCCACCGGGTCCGGGAAGTCCATGGTGGCCATCGCCGCGCACTTCTACGCCATGGCCCTGGACGAGCGCAGCTACTACACCGCTCCCATTAAGGCCCTGGTCTCAGAGAAGTTCTTTGCGCTCTGCGACATCTTCGGCGCCGAGAACGTTGGTATGGTCACCGGCGACTCCTCCGTGAACAAGGACGCCCCGATCATCTGCTGCACCGCGGAGATCCTCGCAAACATCGCCCTGCGCGAGGGCCCCGACGCCGACGTCGGAACCGTGATCATGGACGAGTTCCACTTCTACTCCGATCCGCAGCGCGGCTGGGCCTGGCAGGTGCCGCTTCTGGAGCTGCCGCAGACCCAGTTCCTGCTGATGTCCGCGACGCTGGGCGACATGACCCGGATCGCCACGGATCTCTCCGAACTGACCAACCGGGACACGGTCACGGTCTCCTCCGTGGAGCGGCCCATCCCGCTGCACTACTACTACGTCGAAACCCCGGTCCAGGAATCCCTCGAGGAACTGCTCGCCACCAAGCAGGTTCCCGTCTACGTGGTGCACTTCAGCCAGATCGAAGCCATTGACCGCGCCCAGGCGCTGATGAGCATCAATGTCTGCACCCGCGAAGAGAAGGACCGGATCGCCGAACTGATCGCCGGCTTCCGCTTCGCACCCGGCTTCGGCAAAACCCTCAACCGGCTGGTCCGGCACGGGATCGGCGTCCACCACGCCGGCATGCTGCCCAAGTACCGCCGCCTCGTGGAGCAGCTGGCCCAGGCCGGACTGCTGAAAGTCATCTGCGGCACCGACACCCTCGGCGTCGGCATCAACGTGCCGATCCGTACCGTGCTGATCACCGCCCTGTCCAAGTACGACGGCGTGCGCACCCGCCCGCTGAACGTCCGGGAGTTCCACCAGATCGCCGGACGCGCCGGGCGGGCCGGATACGACACTGCGGGGACCGTCGTCGTGCAGGCCCCGGAGCACGTCATCGAAAACGCCAAGGCGATGGCGAAAGCCAAGGCAAAGTTCGGCGACGACCAGAAGAAACTCCGCCAGGTCGCGAAGAAGAAACCGCAGGCCGGCTTCGTGTCCTGGGGCGAGCCCACCTTCACCAAACTGGTGGAGGGCACGCCCGAACCGCTGAGCTCCAGCTTCAACGTCACCCATGCCATGCTGCTGAACCTCCTGGAACGCCCGGGCGATCCGTTCCGCGCGGCCAAGCACCTGCTCACGAACAACCACGAGACCCGTTCCTCGCAGCTGAAACTGATGCGCAAGGCACTGGGCATCTACCGCGAACTGAAAACGGCCGGAATTGTGGAGAAGCTGCCCACCCCGGATGCCGATGGCCGCCAGGTCCGGCTCAAGGTGCATCTGCAGCCGAATTTCGCGCTCAACCAGCCGCTCTCCCCCTTTGCCATGGCTGCGCTGGAAATCCTGGACCCGGAGAGCCCGTCCTACGCTCTGGACGTGGTCTCCGTCATTGAGGCAACGCTGGAGAAACCGCGCCAGGTCCTTTCCGCCCAGGAGAAGAAGGCGCGCGGCGAAGCCATTGCCGCCATGAAGTCCGAGGGCATCGAGTACGACCAGCGGATGGCGCTGCTGGAGGAGGTCACGTATCCGCAGCCGCTTGCGGAGCTGCTCTTCCAGTCCTTCGAGGTGTACCGCAGCGGCGCACCGTGGCTGGGCGATTTCGAGCTCACGCCGAAGTCGATTGTCCGGGACATGTACGAGCGGGCCATGAGCTTCGGCGAGTACGTGGCGTTCTACTCCCTCGCCCGCTCGGAAGGCGTGGTGCTGCGCTATCTGGCCGACTGCTACAAGGCCCTGCTGCAGACCGTTCCGCCGGAAGCCCTGCGCGAGGACCTCTCCGACATCATCGAGTGGCTCGGTGAACTGGTCCGCCAGACCGATTCGTCCCTGCTGGACGAATGGGAAGAACTGGCTGCCGGCGTCGACTCCTCCGCGGGCAGCGAGCCGGTACTGCCGCCGGCACCGGAGAAACTCACGGCCAACACGCGTGCTTTCCGGGTGATGGTGCGTAATGAAATGTTCCAGCGGGTGAAGCTGTTTGCCGACGAAGATGACACCGCGTTGGGAACGCTCGACGGCAGCTCCGGCTGGGACGCGGACCGGTGGGCCGATGTGCTGGACGCCTACTTCGAGGAACACGATGACATCGACGACGGCCCCGATGCCCGCGGTCCGCAGCTGCTGATCATCAAGGAACTGCCCGGCAAATGGGAGGTGCGGCAGATCTTTAAGGACCCTGCCGGGCACCTGGACTGGGGAATCTCGGCCGAAGTTGACCTTGCCGCCTCGGACGAAGCTGGCAGCCCCGTCATCCGCGTGATCCACGCCGGCCGGCTGGACTAGGCTGGACCCCATGCTGATCCGACCCGCGCGCAAAGAAGACGTTCCCGTGATCCTGGAGCTCATCCATGAGCTTGCTATCTATGAAAAGGAACCGGACGCGGTCAAGAACACGCCGGAGGCACTGGAGCAGCACCTGTTCAGTGAACACCCGGCCGTGTTTGCGCACGTGTTGGAAGACAATGGTGCCGTCCAGGGGTTCGCGCTCTGGTTCCTGAACTACTCCACCTGGGAAGGGGTCCACGGGATCTGGCTCGAAGACCTCTACGTACGTCCCGAGGGTCGTGGCCGCGGCTACGGCAAGGCGCTCCTGCGCAACCTGGCGCAGCTCGCCGTCGACCGCGGGTACGCCCGGGTCGAATGGTGCGTGCTCAACTGGAACGAACCCTCCATCCAGTTTTACAAGTCGCTCGGGGCAGAGCCGATGGACGACTGGACCACGTACCGGCTCACCGGTGGGGCCCTGGACGACTTCGGGGCAGCGCAGCCCGGGACATCCCAGCCCGCATGAGCATTCCCCACACGGCGTCGGCGCCCGTCGACGTCCGCGGCATGCGGGTGACCGAGCACCGGTTCAGTGTTCCGCTGGACCACCGGCGGCCGGACAGCGAACAGATCACGGTCTTCGCCCGGGAATACTCGGACCCGGAAATCTCCGGCGACCTGCCCTGGCTGCTGTATCTGCAGGGTGGTCCGGGCGGCAAGGGTACCCGGCTGACCCAGTTTGGCGGCTGGACCAAGGCCGCTTCCCGCCGGTTCCGGATCCTGATGCTGGACCAGCGCGGCACGGGTCTCTCCACGCCGGCCAACCGGCAGACCCTGGCTGCGCGCGGGGACGCCGCCAGCCAGGCTGAGTATCTGACCCATTTCCGCGCCGACTCGATCATCCGGGACGCCGAACTCATCCGCACGGCGCTGGGCTCCGGGCCGTGGAGCATCTACGGACAGTCCTACGGCGGCTTCTGCGCCCTCACCTATCTCTCTTTCGCCCCGGAAGGGCTGCGCGAGGTCCTGATCACCGGAGGATTGGCCCCGCTGACCGGCCCTGCCGACCGCGTTTACTCCGCCACGTTTGCCCGTGTCGCGGCCCGGAACAAGGAATACTTCGCCAAGTACCCCGGCGACCGGGACATAACCACCCGGATCGCCAGGCACCTGGAGGAGGTCCCGGAACATCTGCCCGACGGCGAACGGCTGTCCGTCCGGCGGTTCCAGATGGCCGGATCCTTCCTGGGCGGCAACACCCGCATGGACGCGCTTCATCATCTGCTGGAGGAGGCGTTTGTTTCAACGCCGTCGGGCGAACGGCTCTCCGACACGTTCCTGACCGGCGTCTGGCATCTGGTGGACCGGTCCGCCAACCCGCTGTACGCGCTGATGCATGAATCGATCTACGGTCAGGGAGAAGCCACCAACTGGGCGGCCTGGCGGGTCCTGTCCGCCTACCCGCAGTTCCAGCCGGACGCGCCCGAGCCGCTCTACACGGGCGAGATGGTGTACCCGTGGTACTTCGATGAGGACCCCGCGCTGCGCCCCCTGAAGGAAACCGCCCAGATACTGGCCGCGAAATCTGATTGGCCTGCGCTCTACGACGCCGGCCAGCTGGCCCGCAACACGGTACCGGCCGCTGCTGCCGTCTACACCGACGACATCTACGTTGACCGCGGTCTCTCGCTGGAGACGGCCGCCGCAGTGAAGGGCCTCCGGGTCTGGGAGACCGCTGACTTCCACCATGACGGTATTTCCGACGACGGCGAAGCCATCTTCAACCGGCTGCTGGGAATGGTGCGCTCAGGCGAGCCGTAGGCAGATCCAGCCCCGCGGTCTGTTGAAGCGGTCGGCTCCGGCCTACCCTGTCAGCTAGGAATGCACGGCGGCGGAAGGCCCTGACATGGCACCCAGTACACGTTTGGACGCCCCCCGGACCGAACATCCGGTCCCCGATGCTCCCAGATGGCGCAGGATTCTGTCCGCGGTCCTCGGTGTGCTCAGCGCCCTGCTGCTCGTAGCCGCGGTAACGGCCGGCTACGCGGCAAGTCTGGTGAGCAACACTGACCGGTACGTGGACACTGTTGGACCGGTAATCCAGGACCCAGCCGTACAGGCGAACCTGTCCCAGCAGATTGGGGACCAGATCACCGAACGGCTGGACATCAGCACCACCGTCGATGACGCCCTGTCCAGCCTTGATGATTCGCGTGCTTCCCAGGTGCTCGCCGCCGCTCTGGGACCGGTCATCGCTGACCGCACGAATGCCATGATCGACAACACCGTGACCAAGGCGGTCTCCAGTCAGGCCTTCGCCAACCTTTGGGTCGATGCCAACAGAAGAGCCCACGAAGCCCTGGTCCGCGCCATGGACAACGATTCGGGCGATATCGCTTCCATCGCACCGAACGGCGACGTCACCATCTCGACGACGGCGATGATCAGCGAAGTGAAATCCCGGCTGCTGGCCAAGGGTGTGTCCGCGGCGTCAGCGATTCCCGACGACGCCGGGCGGGACTTCACTGTCTTCCATGCCCCCGGTCTGGCCTCGGCGCTCTCCGCGCTGGCTGCGCTGGAACGCGTGGCGGCTGTTCTTCCGTGGGCGGCCCTGGTGGCTGCCGCTGCCGCTGTCCTGCTGGCTCCGGCGGGCCGGCGGCTGCGGGCCGGCCTGGTGATTGCCGTGGCCAGCGCCGCGGCGGCCCTCGCCCTGGTGCTGGCGCTGCGCATCGTCCAGCAGATGGGCGTCCAGGAGCTGACGGGCAGTGCCGTATCCCCGGATGCGGCTGCGGCCCTCAGCGATGCGTTCCTCGGTCCGCTTGCCGGGGCGCTTCGGACGGTGCTGGTGCTTGGCCTGCTTGCGGTGCTGGTGCTCTATGCTGCAGGGCACCCGGCCCGATGGCAGCCGTGGATGCTGCGTCACCAGCGCTGGTGCCAGGGTATTGCCGCGGGAATCGTCGTGCTGGTGCTGTTCATTCCCGGGCTGACCGCCGGCACCACACTAGGTATCGCCGTCGTTTTGGTGGGCCTGATCGTTGTCCTCGAGGTGCTGGGCAGGCGGCCGGCGGCGGTCCGGACCTCCGCCGCACCGCCGCCGCCCGCTGCCCCGCCTGCACAGGCCGCCGCCGGGTAGCCGGGGAACGGTGCTCCGTCCCGGTCTGCGCAGGTCAGGCGAGGGCCTTGGCCTTCAGCCGGCCAAACTCGTCGTTGGTGATCAGTCCTTCGTCCAGCATGGTTTTAGCGGAGCTGATCTGTTCGGTGGCGCTCTGGTTTCCTGCGGTGCGCCGGATGTAGTCCGCCGTGTGCTCTTCCATCTCATGGGCGCGGCGTGCATTCCGCGCGGCCATCCCGCGTCCCCGGGCAATCACGTAGACCAGGGCCGTCAGATAGGGAACAAACAGCAGGAAGAAGATCCAGACTGCCTTGAGCCAGCCATTCATGCTGTCGTCACGGAAAATGTCCGCGAAAATCTGGAACAACAGCATGAGGTAGGCGAAGAGGAAGAACACCGCGATGATTGACCATAAGACTTCGAAGAAGTTCATTGCTGCTCCTCGGGAGCGTCAAGAGGAAACAAAATGGCCGCTGCGGGCCGTGGGTGTCCCTATCAGGGATGGTCGTAGTAGATGAAGGCTAGCACCGGGGAACGGCGGGGTCTCCGGTTAAGGCCGATTCTGCCTCCCCCACCAACAACTGCGGCTGCCCGGCGTGTTGGAACGCCGGGCAGCCGCAGTTGTTGCTTCTTTGTTTAGTTCTCCGGGGAGTTCCCCGGAACCCGGGGGTCGGAGGCACGGAACCGGGCCCGGGCCTCGTCCGAAATTTCCGGCAGCTCGACATCCGGGCGGTTCTGGGACGCCTTCTCCGCGGCAAGGTACGTCGCCGAGACGTTTTCATACGCCTGGACACGCTCTTCATAGGCGGCGTCCTCTCCCAGGCCGCGGTACACGGTCAGGGCGTTCTCCAGGGACGCAACGGCCTGCACGGCCTTCGCCTTGGGACTGAGCAGGCTGGCCACAGTGGCAATAACGATGGTGCCTAGAATGACGGCCAGGGAGACGAAGGTCGGGATCTCCGGCGCCCAGGCAACCGGTTCGCCACCGTTGATGAACGGCAGCTCATTAACGTGCAGCGCGTGGAGAATGAGCTTGACGCCGATGAAGGCCAGGATGATCGACAGCCCGTGCTTGAGGTAGATCAGCCGGTCCATCAGTCCGCCCAGCAGGAAGTAGAGCTGGCGCAGGCCCATCAGCGCGAAGATGTTGGCGGTGAAGACGATGAACGCGCTCTGGGTCAGGCCAAAGATCGCCGGGATCGAGTCGACCGCGAACATCAGATCGGTGACACCGATGGTGATGAAGACAACCAGCATCGGGGTGAAGACCTTTTTGCCGTCGACCACCGTGCGGATCCTGCCCGCATCAAATTTATCCGTCATGGGCAGGAAGCCGGTGAGCCGGCGGATGAGCTTGTTGTCACTGCCGGCGTCCTCATCCTCGCCGTTGTCAGTGGCCTGCTTGTACGCGGTCCAGAGCAGGAAGGCGCCGAAGATGAAGAAGACCCAGCTGAAGTTCTCGATCACGGCGGCACCGATGAGGATGAAGATTCCCCGCAGGATCAGGGCGATGATAATGCCGAACATCAGCACTTCCTGCTGGTACTTACGCGGTACCGAGAAGCGGGCCATGATGATGATGAACACGAACAGGTTGTCGATGCTCAGGCTGTATTCGGTGACCCAGCCCGCAACGAACTGGCTGCCGTACTCCGGTCCGGTGAAGACGAACATCATGGCGGCAAACAAAAGCGCCAGGCCAACATAGAAACCGACCCACAGGCCGGCTTCCTTCATGGACGGTTCGTGGGGCCGTTTGACGACCAGGAGCAGGTCGAAAAGCAGGACCAGTCCCAGGATGATGAACGTGCCGACCTCGAAGGCGACAGGTAAAGCTGGCATGTATAGACCTTTCGGAACACGGAAAAAGGCAGGGAGTTCCGGGTGCGTCCCGGGCTGCCCTACCGCCGCCAAGCAGTCTATCTCAGGCGTGTCCGGCGTTCTGCATCTGGCGGAGCTCCTTCTTGAGGTCGCCCACCTCGTCGCGCAGCCGTGCGGCAAGTTCGAACTGCAGCTCCGCGGCCGCGGCATGCATCTGCTCCGTCAACTGCTCGATCAGACCGGTCAGGTCCTCTGCGGGAGCCGCAGCCAGGCCGTCCTTCCGGACTTTGGTCTTCCCCTTCTTCTTGGTCCGGGCTGCCTCTTCCAGCAGGGCCTTGGTGTCCGCGTCCTCGCGTGCCAGGGAATCGGTGATGTCCGCGATCCGCTTCCGCAGGGGCTGCGGGTCCACACCGCGCTCCTTGTTGTAGGCAACCTGAATGGCCCGGCGTCGGTTCGTTTCATCAATGGCATGCGCCATGGAATCGGTGATCCGGTCGGCATACATGTGCACCTGGCCGGAGACGTTACGCGCCGCACGGCCGATGGTCTGAATCAGGGAGGTTGAACTGCGCAGGAACCCTTCCTTGTCTGCGTCCAGGATGGACACCAGGGAGACTTCCGGAAGGTCCAGGCCCTCACGGAGCAGGTTGATGCCCACCAGGACATCGAAGGTGCCCAACCGCAGTTCGCGCAGCAGCTCCACGCGGCGCAGGGTGTCGACGTCGGAGTGCAGGTATTCGACCTTGACCCCGTTCTCGAGCAGATACCCGGTGAGGTCCTCGGCCATCCGCTTAGTCAGGGTGGTCACCAGCACGCGTTCGTCCTTCTCCGTCCGCGTCCGGATTTCGGCCAGCAGGTCATCGATCTGGCCCTTGCTGGGCTTAACCACGACTTCCGGGTCCACCAGGCCGGTGGGACGGATGATCTGCTCCACCACGCCGTCGGACTTGCCCAGCTCGTACTTGCCCGGTGTCGCGGACATGTAGACGGTCTGGCCGATGCGTTCCAGGAATTCATCCCACTTCAGCGGCCGGTTGTCCATGGCTGAGGGCAGCCGGAAGCCATGCTCTACGAGGGTCCGCTTGCGGGACATGTCCCCCTCGTACATGGCACCGATCTGCGGAATCGTCACGTGGGATTCGTCCACCACCAGCAGGAAGTCATCGGGGAAGTAGTCCAGCAGGCAGTGCGGTGCTGTGCCCGGCCCGCGGCCGTCGATCCAGCGCGAGTAGTTTTCGATGCCGTTGCAGAAACCCATCTGCTGCATCATTTCCAGGTCATAGGTGGTGCGCATCCGCAGCCGCTGCGCTTCGAGGAGCTTGTTCTGCCCTTCAAGTTCGGCGAGGCGTTCGCGCAGCTCGTTCTCGATACCGGTGATTGCCCGGTTCATCCGTTCCGGTCCGGCAACGTAGTGCGAGGCGGGGAAGACGTACATTTCCTCTTCGTCGCGGATCAGGTCCCCGGTGAGCGGATGCAGGGTCTGGATGCTCTCGATCTCGTCGCCGAAGAACTCGATCCGGATGGCCTGTTCCTCGTACATCGGGATGATTTCCACGGTGTCGCCGCGGACCCGGAAGGTGCCGCGGTGGAAGTCCATGTCATTGCGCACATACTGCATGGACACGAAGCGGCGCAGCAGGTCGTCGCGGTTCATTTCCATACCGCGGCGCAGGGTCACCATGCCGCGGATGTATTCTTCCGGCGTGCCCAGACCGTAGATGCAGGACACGGTCGCCACCACGATCACGTCGCGCCGGGTCAGCAGGGCGTTGGTCGCCGAGTGCCGCAGGCGTTCCACCTCCTCGTTGATGGAGGAGTCCTTCTCAATGAAGGTGTCGGTCTGCGGGACGTACGCTTCGGGCTGGTAGTAGTCGTAGTAGGAAACGAAGTACTCCACCGCGTTGTTCGGCAGCAGTTCCCTAAACTCGTTGGCCAGCTGGGCTGCCAGGGTTTTGTTCTGGACCATCACCAGGGTGGGCCGCTGCACCTGTTCCACCAGCCAGGCTGCGGTGGCGCTCTTACCGGTGCCCGTGGCGCCCATCAGGACGACGTCCTTTTCACCGGCGTTGATGCGTTCGGCAAGTTCCTTGATCGCTGTCGGCTGGTCGCCGGCGGGTGAGTAGTCACTGACTACCCGGAACGGGGCAACAACACGATTGATGTCCTGCGCAAGACTCATGGTTTAACGCTACTCCGGGATACGGTCAGCTCTTGTCCGTATTGCTCACGGCATAACGTCAGGACTGCCTCCGGCTACGCCCGGTCAGCCCGCAGCCGCTGATTATTCAGGGGAACAAGCCGCTTCTCCCAGAGCTCCTTGACCGCGGACACCAGCTGATCAGGAGTGCCGGTGTTATTGAGCACGACGTCGGCTGCCGCGGCCCGCTGTGCGGCAGTCGCCTGCGCCGCGATCCTCGCCTGCGCATCGGCAGGATCCATGCCGCGGTCCCGGACCATGCGCTGCATCCGCAGCTCTTCCGGAGCTTCGACCACCAGGACAAAGTCAAAACTGCCCGCCTGTCCGGTCTCGACCAGCAGCGGGATGTCCTGAACCAGAATCCCGTCCCGGGGAACCCGGGCTGCCAGCTCCGCGGCGCGGGCGCGCACCCGCGGATGAACAATGCCGTTGAGCACGGCGCGCCGCTCATCGTCACCGAAGACCATTGCCGCCAGCGCAGCCCGGTCAAGGGAACCGTCGCCGGCGAGTATTTCGGAGCCGAAGGCGCCGACGACGGCGGCGAGGCCGTCCGTGCCGGGAGCAACGACCTCCCGGGCCAGCGCGTCGGCGTCGATAAGCACGGCACCGCAGTCCGCCAGGGTCCGGGCGGCCAGGGATTTGCCGGCAGCGATCCCGCCGGTCAGTCCTACCTTGAGCATGGCTCCCACCCTACCCGGAAGCCTGTCAGCGGGACGGCAACTAGACTGGGAGCGTGAGTGATTTCGACGCGGCGGCGGGGCGCTACACAACCATCGCCCGGGACCACCGCAGCGAACTCGAAATCAAGCGTTCACGCTTCATCACCGTGCTGCGGCGGACGGAGACCGAGCAGCAGGCCCGTGAACTGGTGGCGCAGCTGCGCCGGGAATTCCACGACGCCCGCCATCACTGCAGCGCTTTTGTCCTCGGGCCGGACCGGGCCGTTCAGCGCTCCAGCGACGACGGCGAGCCGTCCGGAACCGCGGGCATCCCCATGCTCGAAGCGCTGACTAAACGGGAGACCTTTGACGGTGCCGCCGATCTGAGCGACATCACCGCCGTCACGGTGCGCTACTTCGGCGGGATTCTTCTGGGCGCCGGCGGTTTGGTGCGGGCGTACTCCGAGTCTGTGTCGCAGGCGCTTTCCACCGCTCCCCTGCTCCAGCGCAGGCGCATGCAGCTCTATGCGGTCAAGACCGGCCATGCCGGGGCCGGCCGGCTGGAGAACGAGCTGCGCAGCGCCGGATTCAGCATCAGAGGCACCGACTATGAACCGGACGGAGCCAGCATCACCGTGGCCCTGCCGGATGTTCCCGGCGGCGCCGATACCTTTTTGGACCGGCTGGCGTCCCTCACCGCCGGCGGGTCCGCCGCCGAACCCCTCGCTACCGAATGGATCGACCTGTGACATCCGCTGCACCCTTCGCGTTCGACGTACTCGGCCGTGCCCCCGACGTTGAGGCGGAGAATCTCCAGGCCTACGACAGCGCAGACCGGCTCCTGCTGGATACGGCTGCGGATGATCTGATGTCTGCCGAATCCGGCACGGTCAGTGTAATCGGGGATGCCTACGGTGCCCTCACTCTGGGGGCCGCGGCCCTGCACGGCCTCCACGGACTGCGGGTCCAGCAGGATCCGCTCTCCGGGGAACTTGCCCTTGACGCCAATGCCCGGGCCTTGGGGCTGGAGGGTGCCTACTCGCACCACGGGCTGGACCGCAGCCTCGTGGCAGGTGCACGGGTTGTGCTCCTGCGCCTGCCGCGCTCCCTGGATGCGCTGGAGGAGATTGCTTCCCTCATCGCACGGGACGCGGATCCGGCGGTCAGGGTTTACGCCGGCGGGCGGCTCAAGCACATGACCACCGCCATGAATGGCATCTTCGCCCGGTACTTCGGCTCCGTTAGTGCAGGCCTCGCCCGGCAGAAGTCCCGGATCCTGACCGTATCGGCTCCCCTGCCGGCCCTGGATCACCCGGCGCCGCGCTTTCCGCTGGCCGCAGCCTACGACGTCGGACTCCCGGCTCCGCTTCAGCTGCGCGCCCGCGCCGCGGCCTTCGGTGGAGCGGCGCTCGATCCCGGCACACGTTTCCTGCTCCCGCATCTGGCGCATGCCCGGGATGCTGCGCAGGCGGTGGACCTGGGTTGCGGAAACGGAGCCATCGCCGCCTACCTCGCCCTGACCCGGCCGGCGGCACGCATCCTCGCCTCCGACCAGTCGGAGGCCGCCGTTGCCTCCACTGCCCTGACACTGGAAGCGAACGGCGTCGCCGGAAACGCCGTCGTGCGCCGGGCTGATGCCCTGAGCTGGCTCAGCGATGCCTCCCAGGAACTGGTGGTGCTGAATCCTCCATTCCATATCGGCGCCACTGTCCATGCCGGAATCGCTTTAAAGCTCTTTGCTGACGCCGGCCGGGTCCTGCAGTCCGGCGGCGAACTGTGGACGGTCTGGAACAGCCACCTCGCCTACAAGGCTGCCCTGAACCGGCTGGTGGGGCCCACCCGGCAGGTCGCCCGGAACCCCAAATTCACGGTCACGGTATCCACCGCGCGCTAGTTTCCGCCCCGCTGTATAACGTTCGGGAAAACTTCAGAGAGCGCTCTCTTGACAGTGAAGCCCGTCACATCTAGGCTCTCAGCAACGTCAGAGAGCGCTCTCTCGTTCGGCTCACTTCATAGCCGGACCTGGCTCCCTTGTTATTTACACCATCAGTCCCGCGCTGCGGATCGGCCAGGAAGCAACACGGCAGGGTCCACCTTCGGGATATCGCATCGACAAGACCCACACACAAAGGAGTGACCGTGAAAAACTTCCGATATCCAGCTGCTGCGGTGGCAGGGGCCGCCGTAGTGGCCATGCTCGCCACCGGCTGCGGCGGCGGTGGCAGCAGCAGTGACGAACCCGCTTCGGCGGAGAATCCGATTGAACTCTCTGTCACCACGTTCGGCACCTTCGGGTACGAAGATCTCTATGGGGAATACGAAGACGCCAACCCGGGCATCACCATCAAGGCCAACAACATCGACACCGGCGGCAACGCCCGGACCGACCTCTTCACGAAGCTCGCCGCGGGTTCAGGAGTCAGCGACGTGGTGGCCATCGAAGAGGGCTGGCTCGGCGCCATCATGGAGGTTTCGGACAAGTTCGTGGACCTGAATGAATATGGCGCAGAGGAGATCAAGGACAACTGGGTCGACTGGAAGTACAAGCAGGGCACCGATCCTGATGGCCGCGTCATCGGCTACGGCACCGACATTGGACCGCAGGGTATCTGCTACAACGGTGACCTGTTCGAAGCCGCGGGGCTGCCGAGTGACCGGGACGCCGTCGCCGAACTCCTGGGCGGAGCAGACGCCACGTGGGAGAAGTACTTCGAGGTCGGTAACCAGTACAAGGACGCAAGCGGGAAAGCCTGGTTCGACCAGGCCGGCTTCGTGTGGAACTCCATGGTGAATCAGATGGAGGAGGGCTACTACACGAAGGACGGTGAGCTGAACATCGAAGGCAATGATGCGATGATCGCCAACTTCAAGATGCTTTCCGGCTCGATTGATGACGGCCTGTCTGCGAACCAGGAAGAGTGGAAGTGGAACAACGGACAGTCCTTCCTCGACGGCACTTTCGCCACCATGGTCTGCCCCGGCTGGATGCTCGGAAATATCCAGGGCGGCATTGAAACCGCAGGCGGCTCCACTGACAGCGGTTGGGACTTTGCAGATGTGTTCCCCGGCGGTGCGTCAAACTGGGGCGGTGCTTTCCTCTCGGTGCCGGAAACCTCGGAGCACAAGGAGGAAGCTGCCAAGCTCGCCGCCTGGCTGACGGACCCCCAGCAGCAGATCAAGCAGTCCGCAGCAGCGGGCAACTTCCCCAGCACCCTTGAGGCGCAGGAACAGCTTGCTTCTGATGCAACTCCGAATGAGTGGTTCAACGACGCCCCCACCGGAGCCATCCTGGCCTCGCGCGCCGAAGGCGTAGAGGCCCAGTTCAAGGGGCCGGACGACTCAGTCATCCAGGAAAAGGTCTTTGGCCCGGCCATCGATGACATGGAGACAGGTACCGCGAACGCGGACCAGGCATGGGAGAAGGCACTGCAGCTCCTCAACGACCTGGTCATCAACAACTAGCAGCACCGCACGCGGGGCCTCCTTCTGGGGGCCCCGCCCGGAGCACGGGAGTCTGCCATGACCGCCACACTGAACCGGCCTGTACAGAAGAAACCGGTTAAGCCGCGGAAAACGTTCCGCCAACGCCTTTCCAAATGGGATATGAAGGCGTCCCCTTACCTCTACATTTCACCGTTCTTTATTCTCTTTGGCATTACCGGCCTGTTCCCCCTGGTATATACCTTCTGGGTATCCCTGCACGAATGGCACCTGCTCAAGGGACAGGGTGACTTTGTCGGACTGCAGAATTTCGCCAGCGTGCTGGGCGACACCCGATTCTGGGGCTCGCTCTTCAACACTTTTTCGATTTTCCTGCTCTCCGCGGTTCCCCAGCTGGTAGTTGCGGTGTTCCTGGCGGCCATCCTGGACCAGCATCTGCGGGCCAAGACGTTCTGGCGTATGTCGGTGCTGCTGCCCTACGTTGTAACGCCCGTGGCGGTGGCGCTGATCTTCTCCAAGATGTTTTCCGAGGAGAACGGCCTGCTTAACAATCTGCTGGGCAACTTCGGCGTCGATCCAATCATGTGGCAGAACGGCACGTTGCCCAGTCACATAGCGATTGCCACCATGGTCAACTGGCGGTGGACCGGCTACAACGCACTGATCCTGCTGGCCGCCATGCAGGCCGTCCCCCGCGATCTGTACGAATCGGCAGCGATTGACGGTGCCGGCGCCTTCCGGCGGTTCTTCAGCATCACGCTGCCGAGTATCCGCCCCACCATGATCTTCGTGATCATCACTGCCACCATCGGCGGCCTGCAGATCTTTGCTGAGCCCAAGCTGTTCGACCCGGTCAATGCCGGCGGAATCCAAGGGCAGTTCCAAACGACAGTGCTGTTCCTGTGGGATATGGGCTTCCAGAGACAGAACTTTGGCAAGGCCTCAGCCGTGGCCTGGCTGCTGTTCCTGATCATTGTGCTGGTGGGCATGGTCAACTTCCTTATTTCCAAGCGGATCGCCACCGGGGATTCCCAGCGGCCACGTGCCTCAAGGAGAAAGTCATGAGTGTCCTACAGCGAGCCCGGGCAATCCCAGGAACCGGGACGGGGTCAGGGGCCGGGAAGCCGATACGCAAACGGCGCGCGGGGCAGTCTTTCGGCAGCGGCCGTCGTCCCGGGTTCCTGACCTACGGGATCCTCCTGGTTTTCCTATTCTGTTCCGCTTACCCTCTCTGGTGGTCCGTTCTCATCGGCAGCAACGGAAATCCCGCGCTTGGGCAGGAATGGCCTCCCCTCCTGCCGGGCGGACGGTTCTGGAGCAACGTCGCCGAGGTTGTAAACACCGTGCCGTTCTGGCAGGCGCTCGCCAACAGCCTGATTATTTCCGGCACCATAACCGTCTCCGTGGTGATTTTCTCCACGCTGGCAGGCTACGCATTTGCAAAGCTCAGGTTCAGGGGACGGGGGGTCCTCATGGTGGCGGTCATTGCCACCATGGCCATCCCCACGCAGCTTGGCATCATTCCACTGTTCATGGTGATGCAGAAACTCGGCTGGACCGGTGAACTGGGCGCGGTGATCGTGCCCGGGCTGGTGACCGCCTTCGGAGTGTTCTTTATGCGCCAGTACCTGGTGGATGTCATCCCCGATGAACTAATCGAATCCGCCAGGATGGACGGTGCCAGCATGCTTGGAACCTTCCGGCATGTGGCTCTGCCGGCGGCGCGGCCCGCCATGGCCATTCTGGGGCTGTTCACCTTTATGACGGCGTGGACCGACTTTATGTGGCCCATGCTCGTGCTGGCAGACAATCCGACTCTGCAGGTGGCACTCAGCCAGCTGCAGTCGGCCCGCTACGTCGACTATTCAATCGTCCTGACCGGTGCCGTGCTGGCAACAGTTCCGCTGCTGATTCTCTTCGTGGCAGCGGGCAAACAACTTATTTCAGGAATTATGCAGGGAGCAGTGAAGGGCTAATGATGAAGAACACCCCCACCACAGACAATTTTCCGCCCGGCTTCATCTGGGGATCGGCCACGGCCGCAGCCCAGGTGGAGGGCGCAGCCTGGGAAGACGGCAAGGAAGACTCGGTATGGGACGCCTTTGCCCGCATCCCCGGCAATGTCCTCAACGGAGACACCCCCGCCACCGCGGTTGACCACTATCACCGGATGCCGCAGGACGTTGCCTTGATGAAGCAGCTCGGCCTGGATTCCTACCGGTTCTCCACCAGCTGGGCGCGGATCCGTCCGGGAGGAAGGGATGTCAACCCCAAGGGCCTGGAATTCTATTCGCGCCTGGTGGACGAGCTGCTGGAGGCCGGGATCCTTCCGTGGCTGACCCTCTACCACTGGGACCTGCCCCAGGGCCTCGAGGATGCCGGCGGCTGGGCGAACCGGGACACGGCGTACCGGTTCGCGGAGTATGCACAGGACGTTTACGCTGCACTCGGGGACCGGGTCCGGCACTGGACGACGTTCAACGAGCCGTTCTGCTCCTCCCTGCTGGGGTACGGCTCAGGGGTGCATGCCCCCGGGCGGCAGGACCCCCGGGCCGCCGTCGCCGCTGTCCACCATCAGCATCTGGCACATGGAATGGCGGTCACGGAACTGCGGGAGCTCGGTGCCGAGCAGATCGGCATAACGCTCAACCTCAGCAACTCCATCCCCCGGGATCCTGCAGACCCCGTGGACCGCGAGGCAGCGCGTCTCTTCGACTCCCTGCAGAACCGGATCTTCCTTGAGCCGGTCCTTCGCGGCGCGTATCCCGAGGACTCGCTCAAGGATCTGGAGCCCTTTGGGCTTCATGACCTGATCCGGCCCGGCGACATGGAGACCATCGGCGCACCTATCGATTTCCTGGGCGTCAACCACTATCACGACGATCTGATCAGCGGCCACCCGGATACGTCCGGGGCCGACGGACACGGCGGCGGCGGCGCCCGCCCGAAGGCCTCCCCCTGGGTCGGCGCCGAGCACATCACGTTCCCTTCGCGCGGCCTGCCGCGGACAGCGATGAACTGGGAAGTGAACCCTGACGGGCTGCGGAAACTCCTGGTGCGCCTCAGCCAGGAATACCCGGAGCTGCCGCCGCTCTACATCACCGAGAACGGCGCCGCCTACGACGACGTCGTCAGCGGTGAAGGCACCGTGCCTGATGCCGACCGCACCCGGTTCATCCTCGATCACGTCCAGGCGGTCAGTGCGGCGATCGAACAGGGCGCAGACGTCCGGGGCTACTTCGTCTGGTCCCTGCTGGACAACTTCGAATGGTCCTGGGGCTACGAGAAGCGTTTTGGCATCATCCACGTGGACTACCAGACGCAGGTCCGCACCATTAAGGACAGTGGCCTGGCGTACAGCCGTTTCGCTGCCGCGGTCCGGAACGGAAATTCACCAGCGCCGGAAGTGCCGGCTGCAGCGCCGGTCGGCTGAATGAAACTAGACTGGAAACCCCGGCCCGGCCAGGGACGAGGGGAACGGATTTCGGTACATGGAGACCACGGTGGGTATTGAAACCGGCCAGTCGCGGCCAGCGCCGACATTGGAGATGGTGGCGGCGCTGGCCGGTGTGTCACGGGCGACAGTCTCACGCGTAGTGAACGGTTCGACGTCGGTGGCCCCGGAACTGGCGCAAAGTGTTGAGCAGGCAGTGCGGGCGCTGAACTATGTTCCCAACCGCGCGGCCCGGACGCTGGCCAGCAGACGAACGTACACGATCACCCTGCTGGTCCCCGAGTCGACCTCCAAGGTGTTCGCTGATCCGTTCTTTGCGACCGTCGTCGAGGGCGTGGCCAAGTACCTGAACTCCACCGAGTACATGCTGAACATGGTGACCTCGTCGGAAGCGGACCCCGGCAAGACCCAGCGGTACCTGATGGGCGGGAACGTGGACGGCGTCCTGGTGGTTTCCCACCACAGCGGCGATCATTCCTGGGAACACCTCAATGACGCGCTGCCCATTGTGTTCGCAGGACGGCCGCTGCTCAACGCCAGCGACAGCTACTACGTTGAGGTGGACAACGAAGAGGGAGCGCTGGCAGCTGTCCAGCACCTCATCACCACCGGGCGCCGAAACATAGCGACGATCGCAGGTCCCCAGGACATGCCGCCGGGCGTGGACCGGCTGGCCGGCTGGCGGTCCGGGCTGGCGGCTGCGGGGCTGGATGATGCCCTCGTTGAATACGGTGATTTCACCGTTGCTTCCGGCGAAGCCGCCATGCGGCGGCTGCTGGCGCGCGGGAAACCGCTGGACGGACTGTTCGCGGCGAACGACCAGATGGCTGCCGGCGCCCACGCCGTCATTCAGGAACATGGGCTGCGGATCCCTGAGGACATCGCCGTCGTGGGTTTTGACGATGATCTCTTCGCGACCAGTGTCTCCCCTGCATTAACCACGGTGCACCATCCCATTTCCGACCTGGGCGAGAAGATGGCACACATGCTGGTCGAACTGATCGAGGGACGGCCGGCGCACCGCGTGTGCCGCCTTCCGACCTCTCTGGTGGTGCGGGAGTCCGCCTAGGAGCGCGGCTCCGCCGCAACCCGGTCCGGTCCCTGGCAGGCAGCATCCGTCCTGCCGGGGACCTTTCGCTGTGCCGCTATCCAGCTATGCGGCTGTAGTCCTCCTGTGAATAGAGGACGCTGCTGCGGTTACGCAGCGCCCAGTTCTCCTCCAGCTCCCGGAGACCGTCCGCGTGGGCCGCCGCACCGGGTTCGCGGGACCGGATCAGTTCCGCCGCCGCAGCCTGCGCAGCCGCGTACCAAACGGTCCTGCACGTGTACTTGGGGTCGGAGAAGACTCCCCTCCACAGCGGGCTGCTGCGCCGTTTCCGGAACCGTCCGCCCAGCATGTAAAGGCCCGTCGAGGCTGCCCACCAGACGAGCAGGGCCGAATAGCCGATCAGGTTGATACCCAGGGCCAGGATCCCGGCAAAGGTCAGCGCGGCACCTCCGGCGCGCAGCCACGGAGCCAGGGTAGCTGCCGGACCGTCCTCGGCACGGGCGAGGGCAAGCTGCTGTCTCCGCCATCCCTGGAACCGGCCCAGGTCCGCGGCTGATTCAGATTTTGCCACTGCATGAGCAGCCTGAAAGTAGTCCGGATAGGCTTCCTGCAGCGCTCCGACAGCTTCCTGCATGGTATGGAACTCCTCGTACGTCTGCCCGGTTTCCGCTTCCGCGGAGCCGTTGACGAGGTTGGCTGCCTGCTGCGGGCGCAGGTGTGCGGCACCGCTCCTGGCCCGGCGCCGGATCTCTGCCTCCAGCGGTCCATCAGTGTCCGGCCTGTCCCGGTGCTGCATACATCCCCCGTCGTCTCTGTGTGGATTCCCAGCTCCCAGTATCAACGTAAAGCGGGCCCCCACCGAAGTGGGGGCCCGCTTTACGTTGGCTTACGTCTACCGGGAACCGGTATTAGTTGCCGGTCAGCTTCTCGCGCAGTGCGGCAAGTGCCTCATCCGATGCCAGGGTACCGGCAGCGGACTCGGATGCAGCGGGCTCGGAAGAGTAGCTGGTTGCGCTGGACTCAACGGAGTCCGATGCAGCAGCAACATCCTCGGAGTTGTGCTGGGCAACCTGCTTCTTGTGAGCTTCCCAACGGGCCTGGGCGTCAGCGTACTGCTGCTCCCAAGCGGCACGCTGGGTCTCGTAACCTTCGAGCCATTCGTTGGACTCGGGGTCGAAGCCCTCCGGGTACTTGTAGTTGCCGGCTTCGTCGTACTCTGCGGCCATGCCGTACAGAGCCGGATCGAATTCGGTGCCTTCGGGGTCGACGCCCTCGTTCGCCTGCTTCAGCGACAGGGAGATGCGGCGGCGCTCGAGGTCGATGTCGATGACCTTGACGAACAGTTCATCCCCAACGGAGACAACCTGCTCGGCCAGCTCCACGTGGCGGACTGCCAGCTCGGAGATGTGGACCAGGCCTTCGATGCCGTCTTCGACGCGAACGAACGCACCGAACGGAACCAGCTTGGTGACCTTACCCGGCACAACCTGGCCCAGGGCGTGGGTGCGGGCGAAGGTCTGCCACGGATCTTCCTGCGTAGCCTTCAGCGACAGGGAGACACGCTCGCGGTCGAGGTCAACTTCCAGAACCTCAACGGTGACTTCCTGGCCAACTTCAACGACCTCGGAGGGGTGGTCGATGTGCTTCCAGGACAGCTCGGAAACGTGGACGAGGCCGTCTACGCCGCCAAGGTCCACGAATGCACCGAAGTTGACGATGGAGGAAACAACGCCCGGACGAACCTGGCCCTTTTCCAGCTTGTTGAGGAACGTGGAACGAACCTCGGACTGGGTCTGCTCGAGCCAGGCACGGCGGGACAGGACCACGTTGTTGCGGTTCTTGTCCAGCTCGATGATCTTGGCTTCGATCTGCTGGCCGATGTACGGAGCCAGGTCGCGGACGCGACGCATCTCCACGAGGGATGCCGGCAGGAAGCCGCGCAGCCCGATGTCGAGGATAAGACCACCCTTGACAACCTCGATGACGGTACCGGTAACGACGCCGTCTTCTTCCTTGACCTTCTCGATGTCGCCCCAGGCACGCTCGTACTGTGCGCGCTTCTTGGAGAGGATCAGACGGCCTTCTTTGTCTTCCTTGGTGAGGACCAAAGCTTCAACCTGATCGCCAACGGAGACAACGTCTCCGGGATCAACGTCGTGCTTGATGGAAAGCTCACGCGAAGGGATGACACCCTCGGTCTTGTAACCGATGTCGAGCAGGACCTCGTCGCGGTCGACCTTAACGACGGTACCTTCGACGAGATCTCCGTCGTTGAAGTACTTGATCGTTGCGTCGATTGCGGCGAGGAAGTCCTCGGCAGTACCGATGTCGTTGATCGCGACCTGCGGGGTACCGGACTTCTCGGTGGTGGTGATGGTCATGTAGTTGGGACTCCGATGTGGAAGTTGTTGTAATTCCGGATGTGCTCCCACCGGCTCGGGTGCAACCCGGAAAAACCAGGTTCAAGACGGTGCTTGGTTGTCCGGAGATGGACAGAATGTAAATGCTGTTGTAATCGTTGTGCGCACCTGCGGCCGGGGATATGAGAGTCACCAGCACGCGTAACGCGCCTGATTAGTCTAGCCGCAGCCGCCAAGTCAGGTCAAAGCCAAACGAAGAAACCCGTACCTCCGGTTGGTCCCGTGCGTAATGGACGGCCGGTACCGGTAATTCGGCGCCGGGATCCTCCCGCCGAGCTACCGACCTCAGCGGCCTAGAAGTGCGTGCTGCAGTATGGTGCCCGCGATACGGCAAACAGCCTGTCGAGCGTGCCGACGGCGTCCGCCGGGCCGCGGACACCCCCCGCTGCAGAAAGCAGCTGGCCGCTGACGCCGCCCAGGTAGAGAGAGCCGAAAGCGGCAGCATCCATTTCCACGGCCGGTACCCCTGGCGGCAGGGCGTCCCCGGCCTGGAGTTCCGTGACCACCGCGGCACCGGCATCCACCTGCACCAGCCAGCGGCCGGACGCCAGGTCCAGCGAATCAGTGATCCCCAGCACCAGCGCTCCGTCAGCGTCAAACCCGCGGGCCCGCAGCATGGCTGCAGGATCCAGAGCCCGTACCCACAGCTGGTCCTCGTGGGCTTTCACGGCATAACGGCGGCGGTCGGCCAGAGCCCAGGGCAGCGGATCGGCTTCCGGGGCTGCCGGACAGGTAATGCGCTCCACCAGGTCGATGGACCCGAGGAAACGCCACAGTTCCAGCCGGGCGGTGTCATCCACGGCCACCAGGTCCAGCACCTTCAAGGTGTGAGGCTCCGTCTCCCAGGGCAGGAACTTATAGCTGACGTAGCCGTCCGGGGTCCCGGAGGGGCTGTAGTGGATAGCTGCGCGGACATCCTTTTCGGGTTCTGGGAGGTCTCCCCACAACCCTGCTGCACGCTTGGCGTAGCCAACCTGACGCCCGACTGCTCCCCGGGTACGCTCCAGGTGCGCCCGGAAGATCGTCGGTGCCAGGCTCTCCAGCTTTGCCAGGTCGGCAACGGCGGTGGTGCCCGACGGCGGCACGGTGAGTTCCAGCCGGCCGCGGGCATCGACTTCCACTGTCCGTTCGGAGGTCGCCACGCCGAAGCCGAAACGTCCGTAGATCACCGCTTCCGAGGCGGTGAGCGCCGCGGCCGCGAAGCCTTCGTCCTTGGCCCGGCTCAGGTCGGACGTGATCATCTGCCGCAGGATTCCCCGCCGGCGGTGGGTCGGGCGCACTGTCACAGACGTGATCTGGTGGACCGGAAGCAGCGCGCCGCCCGTATTGAGCTCATGGGTCATAGTGGCGTAGGTAGCCACGGGCGCTGCGGGATTCCAGGCGTACTCAGGCGCCTCGTCGTCGTACACGCCCGTCAGCCAGCGCCCGTCCTGCCCGTAGGCCTCGACCACCGCACTGATGTGTTTGGGGTCGTACCGGGCTTCGTGGAACCCCAGGGCTACGGCCTGGAACCAATCGGCGGTCCGCTCGTCAGCGGCGCCCGGCTCCACGGTGGAGAGCGCAGCCTGGAACCTCTCCGTGCGAAGACCTGTTCCTGGTTCCATGACTGCTCCCCCGTTGTGCTGTAGCGGCCATGCTGCAGTGGCCGCGCTGTGTTTGGCAGTGCGCTGTTTGCGCACTGCTTGGTTTGTGTGCCGGGCTAGTGCCCGGCCTCGTGCCAGCTCGCGCCCCAGCCGACCGAGACGTCCAGCGGGACGGACAGGTCAGCGGCACCGGCCATCTGCTCCCGCACCAGTTTCTCCGCCGCGTCGCGCTCACCGGGTGCCACTTCCAGGACCAGTTCGTCATGGACCTGCAGCAGCATACGGGACTTCAGGCCCTGCTTCTTCAGTTCGGCGTCAACGCCCAGCATGGCCTTCTTGATGATGTCCGCTGCCGAACCCTGGATCGGCGCATTCAGTGCCGCCCGCTCCGACATTTCCCGCAGCTGGCGGTTGGTGCTGGCAAGGTCGGGCAGGTAGCGCCGCCGGCCCTCAATCGTGGAGGTGTAGCCATCCTTGCGGGCCTGCTCGACGACGCCGCGCAGGTAGTCGCGCACCGCGCCGAACCGGGTGAAGTAATCGCGCATGAGGGTCCGTGCTTCATCCACGGGAATCGACAGCTGCTTGGACAGGCCGAACGAACTCAGGCCGTACACCAGGCCGTAGGACATGGCCTTGACCTTGGAACGCATGGCACTGGTGACTTCTTCCGGCGGCACACCGAAAATGTGGGAGCCGACGAACCGGTGCAGGTCCTCACCGTCGCGGAAGGCCTGAATCAGGCTTTCGTCGCCGGAAAGGTGCGCCATGATGCGCATTTCGACCTGTGAGTAGTCGGCGGTCAGCAGCGTTTCATAGCCTTCGCCGACTACGAACACCTCGCGGATCCGCCGGCCCTCCTCCGAACGGATCGGAATGTTCTGCAGGTTGGGGTTGATCGAGGACAAACGTCCGGTCGCGGCAACTGTCTGCGCATAGGTGGTGTGGATCCGGCCGTCGTCGGCCACCGCCTTCCGCAGGCCTTCCACCGTCTGGCGCAGCTTGGCGGCATCCCGGTAGGCCAGCAGGTGGGCCAGGAACGGATGGCCGCCCGTCTTGACGATCAGGTCCGCCAGCGCATCGGCGTCGGTGGAGTATCCGGTCTTGATTTTCTTGGTCTTGGGCAGACCGAGTTCCTCGAAGAGCACCACCTGGAGCTGCTTCGGCGAACCGAGGTTGATCTCCTTGCCAATGACCGAAAAGGCCTCTTCCTTGGCCTGGTTAATGGTGAAGCTGAACTGGTCCAGCAGTGCATCCAGCTTCTCGGTGGAGACGGCAATGCCGGCAAGCTCCATTTCGGCCAGCACCTCGGAGAGCGGAAGCTCCAGGCCGCCGAGAAGCTGGTTGGCGCCCCGCTCCACCAGCTGGCCGGCGAAGTGCTCACTGAGCCGCAGGGCGGCAAAAGCCTTGCGGACCGCCGGAGTTGCAGAATCCTCGCCCTCCAGGGACAGCTCCAGCTGGTTCCCGGTATCCGGAGCCGCGTCCAGGGAGAGTTTGAGGTGGGTCAGGCTGAGGTCCGCGAGGTCGTAGCTGCGCCGGTCCGGCTGGATCAGGTAACCCGAAATAGCGGGGTCATCCACCTCGCCCGCCAGGTGCAGTCCACGGCCGGCCAGCAGTTTGTAGGCCGATTTGAAGTCGTGCACCACCTTCGGCGCGTCCTTATCCGCCAGCCAGTCCGCAAGCACCTTCTCCGCGTCGGAGTCGATTTCGGTCAGCGGAACATAAACTGCGGCGTCATCGGTCACGAGCGCAAGGCCCACAGCGTCCCGGGACTCCCCCGCCCCTTCGGTAACCAGTTGAACGGCAGCGGGCGCCTGGTTGGTGGCGTCGAACCAGCCACGAAGCTCCTCGGCGCCGGTAAGGACCACGTGCGCCGGGGGCTCCAGCTCCGGATGACCGGCGGCAGGTTCCTCTTCACCGTAGACGTCGAAAAGCCGCTTGCGGAGCGCATTGAACTGCAGGGCGTCAAAGAGCTCTTCAATCGCGTCGCGGTCCGGACGGCGGGCAGCCATGGCCTCGAGATCCACGGGAAGCTCAAGGTCCCGCAGCAGCCGGTTCAGGCGGCGGTTGCGCTTGACGTCTTCAATGTTGGCGCGGAGGGAATCGCCCACCTTGCCCTTGATCTCATCCAGGTGCTCCAGGATGCCTTCGAGCCCCCCGTACTGCTTGATCCATTTGGCGGCGGTCTTCGGTCCCACTCCGGGAACGCCGGGCAGGTTGTCCGCGGACTCCCCCACCAGCGCGGCCAGGTCGGAGTACTTGTCCGGCGGAACCAGGTACTTCTCTTCGACGGCCGCGGCATCCATGCGGGGCAGATCGGAGACGCCCTTTTTGGGGTAAAAGACGGTGACGTTGTCGTTAACCAGCTGGAAAGCGTCCCGGTCACCGGAGACCACCATGACGTCCCAGTTCCTGGCGGCTGCCTGTTCGGAGAGGGTGGCCAGGATGTCGTCCGCTTCATACCCGTCCAGGGAGATGGTGGGAATCCGCATGGCTTCCATGACCTTGATGATCAGGTCCACCTGGCCATGGAACTCTTCGGGGGTCTTGTTGCGCCCGCCCTTGTATTCGGAGTATTCCTCGGTGCGGAACGTGGGGGTGTCCAGGTCGAACGCCACGGCGATGTGGGTCGGTTCCTCGTTCTTGATCAGGTTGATCAGCATGGAGGTGAACCCGTACACGGCGTTGGTGTGCTGTCCGGTATCCGTGGAAAAGTTCTCCGCCGGCAGGGCGTAGAAGGCGCGGAAGGCCATGGAATGCCCGTCGATCACGAGAAGGCGGTTGTGGCCGGCTGCGTTTACGGTGCCCAGGGGTGCGGCGGTTGCGTCCGGACCGGATTCCATGCCGCCGGAGGGAGCAGAGACCGCGTGGCTTCCCACGGGGGCATCTGCCGCGGTGTCCGGCTGTACGGCATCTTCCTCAGTTTCCAGGAGGCCGGTAAGGGACTCTTCGGGGTTGGGAACGGAATCAGAGACGGGGGCAGCGGCCAGTTTGGCAGTTTCACTCACAGATGCAAGCCTAGTGGGCATGAGCGACATTTTCACGCCGGGCCAGGCTGGTCCCGCCGAGGGTGAGTACCCCCGCCTGCAGGAATTGATTGATGCCGGCGTTCCTGCCGAGCTCCACCCGTGGCTGGGGGAATCCGGTGTGGGTGCCCTGGTTGTGCGGATGGGAATCCGCTTCCTGGAAATGTCCCCCGCCCGTATGGTGGCAACGATGCCGGTGGAGGGCAACGAGCAGGTCGCCGGGATTCTCCACGGCGGCGCCCATGCGGTACTGGCGGAAACCCTGGGTTCCTTCGCCGCATCCATCCATGCCGGACCCGGGAAGTACGCCGTCGGCATTGAAATCAGTGCAACCCATCACCGGTCGGTGTCCTCCGGCCTGGTGACCGGCACCGCAACCGCTCTCCATCTGGGCGGCACCCTCACCACCCACGAAGTCGTGATGACGGACAGCGAAGGCCGCAGGCTTTCCACCGCCCGCATCACCAACCTGATCCGTGAGGTCAGGTAGCGGCAGCTTCGGGAACTGGCAGTGCTTCAGACCTGCAGTCCCGTGCGCCCCGGCGGGCTGCCCAGTTCGACGTCGATCACCCGGTCTGCGCAGGGCA
This sequence comes from Arthrobacter gallicola, assembly GCF_014836775.1. GTDB lineage: Bacteria > Actinomycetota > Actinomycetes > Actinomycetales > Micrococcaceae > Arthrobacter_B > Arthrobacter_B gallicola. The sequence goes on along the minus strand of NZ_JACSQD010000001.1, from coordinate 411,971 downwards.
GTTCAACGCGCCGGGTATGGGTCTGCCCGCTGGGTTCCACGACTGTGAGCACATACCTGCCGGGTCCCGGCAGTGGCAGCTCGAAGGTGCCGTCCCGGCCGGACCGGGCAGCTGCCGGAGGGTCCCCGGCTCCCTTGACCAGCAGGACCAGGGCATTGCGAACCGGCCGGCTGCCGTGCCGGATCCGGCCCTCCAGCAGCAGCCGCTGGTGAAACTGGATGTCATGCGGAGCCGCTGTCCCGGGGAACTCCAGAACCTCGGCAACGGGACGCCAGCGCGCGTGCGCTGCGATGAAGATGTACCGTCCCGGCCCCGGCAGGACGACCACATAGGTTCCGTGCTCATCACTGCGGTCCCAGTCCACCGGTGAGCCCCCGCTGTCCGTCACCGTGACGGTTCCCTGGTCCAGCGGCGCCCGGCCGCCGGCGGGCCGGAGCACACCGCTGAGCAGGATTTCGTGCTTCCCGGCCGGAGCAGGACCCGTGCCCGGGGCTGCGGAGTAAAGGTCGGGGTGGGTGGCTTCGCGGTGCCGTGATTTGGGAATCAGCACGGACACGGCGGCGCCCGCAGCAGCGGTGAGGCCGGCAAGGATGAAGATCAGCCGAAAAGCTTCCAGATCGGGAAAGACCCGTCCGCCGATCTCCACGGTGACGGACGCCAGAATCACGGCCACGGCCGCACTGCAGGTGGAGGTTCCCACGGAACGGAGCAGGGTGTTGAGCCCGTTGGCGGCAGCGGTGTCCGTCCTGGGAGAGTTGCTCATCACGATGGTTGGCATCGCGGCCATCGCCATCGCAGTGCCGATAGAAATGATGACGGCTCCAACGATGATGCCCAGGATGGTTTCCACCAGTACAACCCGCAGCAGGTAACCCGCCGCCATCACCGTGCACCCCGCCACCATGGTCACCTTGGCACCAAAGCTGTTGGTTAGCCGCGCGGACACCGGTGAAATGGCCACCATTGCCAGGCCGGCCGGAATCATGGCCAGCCCGGCCACCAGGACGCTCAGCCCAAATCCGAATCCCGTGACCCGGGAGAGCTGCAGCTGCTGGGTGGTGACGAGCATGTTCGCGTACATGGAAAATCCGACCAGCACGGACGCTATGTTGACCAGGAGAACCGGCCGCCGTGCCGAGGTCCGCAAATCGATCAGCGGCTGCCCGCTGCGCAGCTCATGGGGGAACCAAGCGGCCAGCAGCACCGCACATGCTGCGAACAGTCCCAGCACGATGTCACTGGTCCAGCCCCAAACCCCGCCCTTGGAGATCGCCAGCAGCAGTGCCGTCATGGCCCCGGACAGCAGGACCGCTCCAAAATAGTCGAACCTGCCATGAGTCCGGACTGTGGATTCAGGCACGTAAAAGTAGACGGCGGCGGTGAGGATCAGTGCGATCAGCGCCACCACCCAGAACGTTGCCTGCCAACCCAGATTCTCATAGGTAAAACCGGCCATCGGCAGTCCCAGGGCGCTGCCGATTCCGAAACTCGCGCTCATCAGCGAGACGGCGCCGGCAACCCGGCGCTGTGGAAGGGTGTCCCGCAGGATACTGATGCCAATCGGAATGACTGCACCGGCAAAACCCTGCAGGGTCCGGCCCACCAGGGCAGCGGTGAAGGTGCCTCCAACCGCGGCAGTGAATCCGCCCGCCACCATCATGATCAGGGCCACCAGAAGCATTCGTTTCTTGCCGAACATGTCCGCGAGCCGGGACACCACCGGAGTGGCCACTGCAGCGCTGAGCAGGGTAACGGTGACCAGCCAGGACACATCGTCGCTGCTGACGCCAAAGATGCGGGGATATTCGGGGAGGAGGGGCACCACGGCGGTTTTTTCCAGGGAAACCACGATCCCGCCGCAGCCCAGGATCGCGGTGATCAGCCAATACGGCGCACCCGGCTGCCTGGGCCCCTGCCCGGAGACCGGTTCGTCCTGCATGGTTTGTTGTGGCACAGGACCTCCACACGGCGCGGGGTTCACGGCGGACAGCGCCGCCTCCAGAAGCGGGCCCTCGGCCCGCTGGGTTCTATGCCCGGTTAACCGTGATCTTGCGTCCTGATCCGCCGTCTTCGGCTACCGGGACCCTGACTTCCAGGACGCCGTCGTGGTAGGACGCCGATACACCGTCCGGGTTGGCTCCGGGCGGCAGCTGGATGTCCCGGGTAAAGGAGCCGTACTTGAATTCGGACCGGTAACCGTTCCGGGACTTCTGTTCCTCGCTTTCCCGGCGTTCACCCCGGATCCGGAGTGTTCCCTCGGTAACGCTCACATCGAGATCCTTTTCCGGATCAATGCTGGGCAGCTCCGCGCGGACCACCATGGTTGGACCGTCCCGGTACTCCTCCACCCGGAAGGCAGGAACGTCCCAGTCCCCCTCGAAGAGCCGGCGCATGGGCTCAGGCAGTTCAAAACGGTCGCGTCGGGTCAGTCCAGCCATGGGGTCTCCTCCGGTGGCCCGCGTTTTGCAGTGGAACCGGGTCATGGACGAACCGGATAACCTGGCTGCCGCGGGGTGGATAGTGCGGTCAGCCTACCGGGAGCCGGCGGCTCGCTCAACGGTCCCGGCACCTAACCGGCGGCCCGCCGTCGAACCCGTCAGCATGGACGCACAGCCGCCGGATTTACGGGCGGGTTACCGCGCAGATACCTAGTAATGGCTGATGGGCTGCGCGTATAGTCAGGAAGCGCGCGCACCCTGTGGGGACTCGAAACAGCCGCTCACCACGGCCCATGCAGTCGGGACACTCCCATTCGAGAGGTCGATGTCATGCCGCAGAATGATCCGCAGGACTTCCTTAGCGTCAATCCGGTTTTCTCCCGTGCCGGGGAGGCTACCCAGGTCTCCAAGACCCGGATTCCCCAAGGGGAAATGGCACCCGAAACCGCTTACCAGATTGTCCACGACGAGACGATGCTCGACGGCAATGCGCGGCTGAACCTGGCCACCTTCGTCAGCACCTGGATGGACAGCCAGGCGGACCGGCTGTACGCCGAAACCTATGACAAAAACATGATCGATAAGGACGAGTATCCGCAGACGGCTGCGATCGAGCAGTACTGCTGGAAGATGCTCGCCGGCCTGTGGAACTCCCCCGATCCCACCGGAACGATCGGTACCTCCACCATCGGGTCTTCCGAGGCCTGCATGCTCGGCGGGCTGGCGTTCAAACGGCTCTGGCAGCACAAGCGGCGCAGTGAAGGAAAATCCACGGAGAAGCCAAACCTTGTTATGAGTTCCGCCGTCCAGGTCTGCTGGGAGAAGTTCTGCAACTATTTCGACATCGAACCCCGCCTTGTGCCCATCAGTGAGGAGCATAAGTGCCTGGACGGTTTCGAACTCGAAAAGTACATCGATGAAAACACCATCGGTGTTGTTGCGATTATGGGTGTGACCTATACCGGCATGTATGAACCCGTGAAGGCGATTGCGGCGAAGCTCGACGAAATCCAGGCGTCCACCGGACTGGATATCCCGATCCATGTGGATGCTGCCTCCGGCGGAATGATCGCACCATTTATCCAGCCGGAGCTGGAATGGGATTTCCAGCTCGAACGGGTCCACTCAATCTCGACGTCCGGCCACAAATACGGCCTCGTTTATCCAGGCCTGGGCTGGGTTGTCTGGCGCGAACGGCAGTGGCTGCCGGAAGACCTCATCTTCTACGTGAGCTACCTCGGCGGCGACATGCCAACCTTCGCACTGAACTTCTCGCGGCCCGGTGCCCAGGTGGTTTTGCAGTTCTACCTGTTCCTGCGGCTTGGCTTCGAGGGCTACAAGAAGGTGCAGCAGGCCAGCCAGGACGTTGCACTGTTCCTCTCCCGCGGGATCAGCGAAATCGGCCCATTTGAACTCTGGAATGACGGCTCGGACATCCCCGTGTTCGCCTGGCGGCTCAAGGAGGGCCACACGGACCGCTGGACGCTGTATAACCTGGCGGACCGGCTGCGGACCAAGGGCTGGCTGGTCCCGGCCTATCCCCTGCCGGCCAATCTTCAGAACCTGACCGTGGAGCGGATCGTCGTGCGCAACGGGCTCAGCATGGATTTGGCAGGCAGGCTGCTGGACGACATCCGGGAGGAGACCTCCTACCTGAACAACCTGAGCGCCCCGATGCCCTCGGAGCGGAAGCATCCGGGATTCCACCACTAACCCGAGGAGGTGGGTGGGATGAGCGATTCCACAACATCCACGCCGAACAAGAAGGGCCGGGCAGCGCAGACAGCCACCATCACCGTCGGAGCGCTCGCGGTCATGAACATCGTTGCAGTGGTCAGTCTCCGCGGGCTGCCGGCTGAAGCTGAGTATGGCCTGAGTTCGATTTTCTACTATGTCTTCGCGGCCATTGTTTTCCTGATTCCGGTTTCCATTGTCGCGGCAGAGCTGGCCACCGGGTGGCCTGAAACCGGAGGCGTTTTCCGCTGGGTAGGTGAGGCCTTCGGGCCGCGGTGGGCGTTCCTGGCCATGTTTATGCTCTTTATCGAGGTGACTTTCTGGTTCCCCACCGTCCTCACCTTCGGGGCCGTTTCCCTGGCCTATACCGGCACAGACCAAAGTCTTGACGCACAGCTGTCCGGAAACAAAGCATTTGTTCTGGCAGTGGTGCTGATTGTTTACTGGCTGGCTACGTTCATCGCCTTCCGCGGAGCGGCGGCTTTCTCCAAGGTGGCCCAGTGGGGCGGGATCATCGGCACCCTGATTCCGGCCGCCATCCTCATCGTGCTGGGCTTCGCCTACTTCTTCGCCGGAAACACTCCCCAGATCGAACTTGGCTGGGGCGAGCTCATTCCGGACTTCTCCAACTTCGCCAACGTGGTGCTGGCCGCCAGCATTTTTCTCTTTTACGCCGGCATGGAAATGAACGCCATCCATGTCAAGGACGTCAAGAACTCAAACCGCAACTACCCGCTGGCCGTCCTGATCGCCGCTGCGGGAACGGTGGTGATATTCGTGCTGGGCACGCTGGCGATCGCGTTCGTCGTTCCCCAGGCGGACATCAACCTCACCCAGAGCCTGCTGACCTCCTACAACGACATGTTCGAATGGGCCGGGCTGGGCTGGGCCGGTCCGATCGTCGCCGGCATGCTCCTCATCGGGGTGCTGGCCGGCGTGGTGACCTGGGTTGCCGGACCCTCCAGCGGCCTGCTGGCGGTCGCCAAGGCCGGATACCTGCCAAGATTCTGGCAGTACACGAACAAGCATGGGATGGGCACCCACATTCTGCTGTTCCAGGCAATGCTGGTCACGGCCCTGGGCATCGTCTACGTGGTGCTGCCCTCGGTGCAGGCGGCCTACCAGATCCTCAGCCAGCTCACGGTGATCCTCTACCTGATCATGTACCTGCTGATGTTCGCTGCAGCGATGTACCTCCGCTACAGCCAGCCCCACCGGCCGCGGCCCTACCGTGTGCCCGGAGGCGCTGCCGGGATGTGGATTTTCGGTGGCGTCGGTTTCCTGGGTTCGCTGATGGCCTTTGCCTTCAGCTTTATCCCGCCGGACCAGATTGCGGTGGGTTCGCCGCTGACCTATGTCGGCATCCTGGTGGGAGGGGCAGCGGTGCTGGTGACCGTTCCCTTCGTCATCTACGCGCTGCGCAAACCGCACTGGCGGGATCCTGACACCGTGTTCGTGCCGTTCACCTGGCAGCTGGAGAACAAGCATCCGGGAATTGTTAACGAGTCTTCGGTCGCCACGCCGGACCTGACCCGGCAGTGGGAAGAGCAGACGCCCGGGACTCCCGGCGGAGATTCCGCCGGACCTCAACCTGATGCCGGTCCGGCAGGCGGGAGCACAAAGGCATGAACATTGATGATGCAGCCATCCAGGCAGCGGTGAGCACCGCGCACCGGGACCAAGCCGGTGAGCACGGCGGAAAAAATGCCAGCTACATCCCGTATCTGGCATCGGTCGATCCGGCTTTGTTCGGGGTCAGTGTGGTGACCGCTGACGGCCGGGTTTTCGAAGCAGGTGACGCCCGTTTTGAATTCGCGCTGGAGTCAATTTCCAAGGTCTTTTCCATGGCCGTGGCGATGGGCGACGTCGGCCTGCAGGAATTCCACGACAAGGTGGGAGCGGACCCCACCGGAGAGCCCTTCAACTCGGTAATCAGTGTTGTCCTGCACGGTGACACGCCCGTCTCTCCCCTGGTTAATGCTGGTGCCATGTCGACGGTTTCCCTGATCACGGCGGACGGCCCGGAACAACGCTGGGAGCGGATCCTCGCGGCTCAGGGTGCCTTCGCGGGGCGGAGGATCACCCTCAGCGATGCCGTTAATGATTCAGAGCAGTCCACGAACTTCCACAACCGTGCCATCGCGTGGCTGCTGTATTCGGGCGGCACCATGTATTCGGATCCGATGGAAGCCTGCGATGTCTACACCCGCCAGTGCTCAACACTGGTCACCACGGTTGACCTGGCCACCATGGGTGCCACCATCGCGGCCCGGGGCACCAACCCGGTCACCAGGGAACAGGTCATCTCCAACCCGGCTTTGGTTCCCCCCATGCTTGCCGAAATGACCATGGAAGGTCTCTACACTGCGTCCGGAGACTGGGCCTACCGCGTTGGGCTGCCGGGCAAATCGGGAGTCGGTGGCGGTGTGCTCGCCATCATGCCCGGGGTTCTGGCCATCGCGGCGTTCTCGCCGCCCCTGGACCCCGCGGGCAACAGTGTGCGTGGGCTCAAGGCTGTCGCGCAGATCGCTGACGCCCTGAACCTGAATCTCTACAACGCTCAGGACTACGCCACCTAGCTGTGACCGGCACGGCCGGGCGGGCGGAACAGACCGGACTGCGGCGGGGAGGAGCGAACGGCCCCCGTCGCAGTTCGCTGCCGGGGTGCGGCGAACCAGGGGCCGCAGCCTGGGGCCGCGGTCATGAACGTATCCGGAGCCTCAGCTGAGCGGACGGATACCGTAATCTGCAGAAATTGCTTCTGCCGCCTGCACCAGGCGGGGAAGGATCAGATCACCCAGGCAGGACTCTGCGCGGTGATGCGGGTGCAGTGAAACGTTGGCCGCTGCCACCACCTGGTTTCCGCGGCGAATCGGCACGGCCACACCGCTGAGCCCTTCCTCGAATTCTTCGCGCACCACGGCCCAGCCCCGGGCACGCACGCTGGCGAGTTCCTCATCGAGCCGGCGGCGGTCCGCAACCGTGTTTACTGTGTACCGCCGGATCTCAGAGCGGTCCAACCGGGACTGGCGGTCTTCAGGGTCGAGGTGGGACAGCAGCACCCGGCCCATGGACGTGGCCCACGCCGGGAAACGGGTGCCAACGTGCACTGCGACGCTGAGCAGACGGGGAGCGGTGACCCGCGCGACGTACACCACGTGCTCGCCGTCGAGAATACAGACGGACGCGGTCTCCTGCAGATCGGCCGATAGCGACTTCAGGTGCGGTTCCGCGATGGCCGGGAGTGTGAGGTTGGCGAGGAACGCCGATCCGATGTTCAGGGAGCGGGGTGCCAGCTGGAAGCGGACTCCGTCCGAGGACAGGTAGCCAAGCTCGGTAAGGGTCAGCAGGAACCGGCGGGCTGCTGCACGGCTCAGGTCCGCCGCAGCGGCCACCTCGCTCACGCTTTGGGCCGGAGCCTCCTCCGTGAAGGCATCCAGGACGGCGAAGGTCTTTTCAACCGATTTGACGTACCAGCTGCTGCTGTCCCCGGCCATGTGCCCGTCCCTGCCCATCCGCCCGCCCCTGCCTCGTTGCCCCGCCGGGCCAGCCTGCGGGCCCGAAGCCGATCCTAGCCGACCAGGGCAGGCAGCGGCGCCCGCGAAACGATATCTGCGCTGGTCAGGAGCGTGCGGTGCCGCTCGTCAGAAACTGTGAGGCGAGCCGGACCGGAGCGTTGGGTGCCCCGTATCCCTCGTAGAACGGACGCCGTTCCAGCACTTCAAAAAAGACGTTGCCCACGGTGGAGGTATAGAAGTGCAGGAATTCGCCGTCGCCGTCCCGGTCATAGAGCAGGTTCAGCTCCCGCAGTGTGGAGAGGAATTCCGGATCGAGGCCAAAGCGGGCGTCGAGGTCCTCATAGTAGTTGCCCGGAACCGGGAGGAACTCCAGGCCGCGCGCGGCGGCGGTGCGGGCCACGCTGATCAGGTCGGTGCAGGCGAACGCGACGTGCTGAGGGTAGCCGGACCCATCGCCCGCGTCATCGAAAACGGGCGGCGCGATGTTCAGGGCGATCCGCACCGCTCCGTCGCTGCTGCGCATCACCTGGCTGCGGACCAGGCCCATGGGGCTGGGCACTTCCACGCTGGGGCGGGTAGACAGGCCCAGGGTGGAATCGTAGAAAAGGACGGCCTCATCGAAGTGCTGCCACGGCTGGGACAGGTTCACGTGGTCGATTGCCGTCACTGGTCCCGGTGCCGGCAGCGGGCTGCCGGTGCCGAACTCGGCGCTCCAGGCCGGTTCACCCTCGGTGGCCTGGCAGAGAATGATCTCGGTCCCGTCGGGAGCGGCAACCACCTGCAGAACTTCCTCGTTGGCCTGGCTGCGCCGCGAGACGGGCGTTGCTTTCAGCTGCAGGGCCCGTGAGGCGGCGGCGGCAGCGTCCGGTACATCAAGGCCAATCGCCGATATTCCCGGTTCCAGTCCCGTTGCCTGCTGACCGTTGATGATCATGCGGACCCCGTTCTGCGTCCACAGTTCCACGGCCTTGGTGCGGTGGCTGCCCTGGCAGGTGAAACCCAGCTGATGAAGCAGGTTGCGGACCTGGACCGGGTCGCCGGCCTTGACCTCGGCGAAGCTGAAGCCCAGGGGTTCTCCAACGCCCGGAAGCGTGGCCAGTTCCATCCGACCCTTGCCGTTTCCCTCCTCGGCGAGATGCAGGGAGGTGCGTTCCGCCAGCCGGATGAGGGAACGCATGGCGTCCACTGCGGTGCGTTCCTCGGCTGCCTGCCGGAACACGTCGTTAAAGATCTCCAGCGAGACCGGGCCGTTGTAGCCGCTGCGGACCAGGTGACCCATGAAGGTCACCAAATCAAAGGCGCCTTCGCCGGGGAAGACCCGGTAGTGGCGGCTCCAGGACAACACATCCATGGACAGTTCGGGCGCGTCGGCAAGCTGGACGAAGAAGATTTTCTCCGCAGGCATCTTCTCTATCGCTGCCGGATCCCAGCGCCGGGACAGGATGTGGAAGCTGTCCAGGCAGGTCCCCACGTTGGGGTGATCTGCCAGTTCCACGATCCGCCAGGCATGCTCGAAGTCACTGACGTACCGGCCCCAGGCCAGCGCTTCATAGGCCAGCCGGATTCCGTACCGGGCGGCCAGGGTGCCCATGCTCCGCAGCTGGGACGCCGCAACGGCGTCGTCATCGATGGTCGCCGTGGCCACGTTGCTGCAGACCAGCATGGTGTCGATCCCCAGCCGCTGCATCAGGCGGAACTTGGCTTCCGCGCGCCGCAGGTTCTGCTCCAGGAGATCTTCGGAGACTCCTTCAAAGTCCCGGAAGGGCTGGTAGAGGTCCAGGGTCAGGCCGAGGCTGGACGCCAGGGCGCGGATTTCCTCGGGACTGGACGGGCTGACGACCAGATCCTGTTCGAAGATCTCCACACCGTCGAATCCGGCGGCCGCGCAGGCACGCAGTTTGTCCTCAAGCGTGCCGCTGAGGCAGACCGTGGCGATGGAGGTGCGCATTAGCGTTCCCTTCGGAGGCAGACTCAGAGTCCGCTGTTGATCATGTCGAGGAAGTGGGCCCGCATGCGGGCGGCATCCGGGCGGACCCCCGTGATGAGCTCGAAGGCATCGACGGCCTGCCCAACGGCCATGTGGCCGCCGTCAAGAACCCGGCAGCCCCTGGCCTCCGCGGCGGCAACCAGTTCGGTGCGGACCGGGCGGTAGATAACATCGGCCACCCACGTCCGCGGAGCGATCAGGGCCGGATCCAGGGGAAGTCCGGGATGGGAGTGCATGCCTATGGGGGTCGCCTGAACGAATCCGTCCGCCTCGGCCAGGACCTTTGGCAGGTCCCCCGGCTCTCCGGCCGTGACCCGGCTTGCCGGGAACAGGGCTGCCAGGGAAGCAGCGCGCTCAGCGGCCCGTGCCGAGTCCAGGTCCACCAGGGTCAGGCGGGCGGCTCCGGCTTTCAGCAGCGCGTAGGCAACGGCGGCGCCCGCTCCGCCTGCACCGAGCTGAACCACCTGGTCCAACTCGGCTCCGGGGAGTCCCTCGGCGAGGGCGCTGCCGAATCCGGAGTAGTCAGTGTTGTGTCCGATAAAGCGGCCGTCCCGGATCAGGACGGTGTTTACGGCGCCCAGCCGGGCGGCGTCGTCGGAGACCTCATCCAGGTGCTCCAGGACCAGCTGCTTACAGGGGTGGGTGATGTTAAAGGCATTAAAGCCCAGGTCCCGCCCGTAGCGGAGCAGGTCCCCGACGGCGGCGGGAGCGTGGCCGTTCAGTGACAGGTCCACGGGCCGGTAGAGATAGAGCATCCCCCGTGCCTGCGCCTCGCGTTCATGCATCGGCGGTGTCAGCGACGCGGTAATGCCGTCCCCGATCAGTCCGACCAGCCAGGACTCGGTGGTGGTGCTCAAGTGATTCTCCCTTCCAGGCCCGGAACCGGGCTAGGCCCACGGTACCGGCCTGTTCATAAAATGCACAACTGTGCGTACAGCGCACACACGATGATTGCATCTGGGTATGGCGTGGGTTACATTATGGTGTTCTGTTCGCATGAAGTACCACTGTGCGATAACCGCACATATCACTGGAGGCCCCATGAGCACTGCGCCCCCCAACGCCGCTGCAGTCACCGCCAAAACCCCGAAGAAGGCTGCTGCGGCAAGCTTCATGGGCAGCGCGGTTGAGTACTACGACTTCTTCATCTTCGGCACGGCCGCGTCACTGATCTTTCCGCACGTTTTCTTCCCCGACGCAGATGCTCAGGCCAGCATCATGTCGCTGGCAACCTTTGGCTTCGCCTACATTGCCCGGCCGGTCGGCGCCGTCGTCCTGGGCCACTTCGGGGACCGCGTGGGCAGGCAGAAGATCCTGATGTTCACGCTGGTGCTGATGGGCGGTTCCACCTTCCTCATTGGCTGCCTCCCAACGTTCAGCACCATCGGCTGGTGGGCTCCCACCCTCCTCGTTCTCTGCCGCCTCGCACAGGGCCTTTCCGCCGCCGGGGAGCAGGCCGGCGCCAGTTCCATGACCCTGGAACACGCCCCGGACGGGCGCCGCGCGTTCTTTACCTCCTGGACCCTGACCGGAACCCAGGGCGGCCAGATCCTCGCCGCCATGGTGTTTATCCCCGTTGTCGCACTGCCCGATGAGATTAAGTACGGCATCGGCTGGCGCATCCCGTTCTGGCTGTCCGCCGTTGTGGTCCTGGTGACCTTCTTTATCCGCCGTTCACTGCATGAGACGCCGACGTTCCAGGAAGCCAAGGCGAACAACCAGATCGCCAAGCTGCCGGTGAGTGACCTGATGAAGCACCATTGGCGGGACGTGCTGCGGGTTATCTGCTGCGCCTTCATTGCCGCCGTTTCCACGGTATACGGCACGCTTGCGATCAAGTACGGCACAGAGGTGGGCAACGTTGATGCCACCATCACGCTCTGGCTGGTGGTCGCCGGCAACATCGCCGCACTGTTCACCCAGCCGTTCTTCGGCATGGCGGCGGACCGGTTCGGCCGCAAGCCGGTCTTCATCTATGGCGCAGTAGCCAGTGCAGTGGTGATGCCGTTCTACCTGCTGTCGATGGAATCCGGGAACGCGCTGCTGCAGTTCACCCTGTCCGTGGTGGTCTTCGGCTGCGGCTACGCGGCGGCGAACGCCGTCTGGCCGTCCTTCTATGCCGAAATGTTCAGCGCGCGCGTCCGCTTCTCCGGGCTGGCCATCGGCACGCAGCTCGGCTTCCTCATGGCCGGATTCGCCCCGTCGATCGTCGCGGCACTCGGGGGCCTGGAGCCCGGTGGCTGGAAAGTCATCAGCTGGTTCACCGCGGCCATCTGCCTGACCGCAGTTATCTCCGCGCTCACCGCCAAAGAGACGTCCAAAATTCCGACGGCGGAGCTCGGTCTGCGCTGAGCACCGTCCGTCAGGCGAGCCAGCCGGCAGTTCCATTTGTGGCTGCCGGCTGGCTCGTTTAAAGAACCTTTCGGGGCGGTGCGCCTACAAGGCGTCCCGCCGCCGCTGCCTGCGGGCAGACCACGCGAGGTAACCGCCCAGGACGCCCGTTGAGGCCAGGCCGGCGCCCATCAGCGGCGCCTGCCAGCTGCGCCACCGGTCGGCGTCACCGAGCGTCAGTTCACCAACTCCCCGGATAAAGGCCGCGGCGAAGATCGCTGCCACCATCCGGTTTCCCACCCGCTCCAGCCGCTCCACCACCGGAACCAGGTCACCGGCGCGCAGGTGGACCTCCATCCCTTCGAAGTCCAGGGTATTGATCAGCCGCTGCACCTGACCGGGCAGCTCCGTGCCCAGTTCCAGCAGCTCTCCCCCGGCTTTGCCCAGCCGCTTCGCGTAGTTGACCGGATTCAGCTGTTCCATGGTCATCCGCTTGGCGTACGGGGCCAGGGTTTGGCCCATGCTGAAGTCCGGGTCCAGCACTTCGCCCATGCCCTCGGTCATGATCAGCATCCGCAGCAGCAGGGCCACCTCGCGGGGCAGCTGGAGGTGGTGGTTGCGGATGATCCCAAGCCCCTCGCTGATAATCCTGCCGACCGGGGCGTCCCGCAGCGTGCGTCCCGAATAAAGCCGGATGAGTCCGGCAAGGTCCATCCGCAGCTTCACCCTGTCCGGACGGGTCTGGGCAACCGTCATGCGGACCAGTGCCGATGCCATCCGTTCCGGGTCCTTGCGGATGACGGCGATGAACAGGGCGGCCAGCTGTCCGCGCAGTTTGTCGTCCAGCTCCCCCACCATGCCAAAGTCGATGAGACCGATCTGGGAATTGGGCTGAACGAAGATGTTCCCGGGGTGAGGATCAGCGTGGAAAAGCCCAAACTCGAACACCATTTTCATTTCCGCGTCGGCAGCCGTGGCTGCCAGTGCCCTGCGGTCCACTCCCGCGGCGTCCAGCGCCGCCGTGTCGGTGACTTTCATGCCGCGCAGGCGCTGCATGGTCAGGACCTTGTGGGTGCTGTGCTGCCAGTAAATCCGCGGAATAATGACCGCGGCGTCCTCAGCGAAGTTCACCGCGAAGCGGTCGGCGTTACGGCCTTCCTGGACGTAGTCCAGTTCCTGCCGCAGCGTGAGGGCAAACTCATCCATAAAACCCTTGACGTCATAGTCACGCGCCGCTTCCCACCGCCTGCTGGCGTGGGCGGCCAGGGACTGCAGGATGGACAGATCGGCTTCCACCTCGGGCACGATCCCGGGGCGCCGCACCTTCACCACTACGTCCGTGCCGTCCTTGAGCCGGGCACCGTACGCCTGGCCAATCGAGGCGCTCGCGATGGGAGTGGTGTCAAAGGAAGCGAAGACGTTGAGGGGATCGTCACCGATTTCCTGCCTGAGTTCCTCGCGCACGGCCTCCCAGGGCGCGGGTGCAGCCCGGTCCTGAAGTTTGGCCAGCTCATCCATGTAAGCGGGGGGAAGCAGGTCTGAACGCGTGGAGAGCAGCTGTCCCAGCTTCACATACGTTGGGCCCAGCTCTTCCAGGGCCTGGCGCAGGTATTCCGGGCTGGTTGTCCTGGGGGTCCCGGCGTCTTCAGCGGGCCGCTTCCGGAACGGCAGGCGGGCTTCCAAGCCGGAAACGGAGACCAAGTAACCCAGCCCGTTCCGGTAGAGAATCTCGGCCATCTGGCGGTAGCGGTCAAAGTTGTTCTTCATTTCCTTCTTCCCCCTCGGGCGGACGCGCCTGGCTGCACGGCCCTACAGGGAACGATAGCCGTGCCCGCCGGCCGGGCAAACAGGGACCTCACTCCCCCACCCGCCGTTAGGCCTTACCCGCGGCCTCAGAGGCCACCGCCGCAAAGGTACCAGCCACCAGCAGAGCCGAGATGCTGACGCCCACCACAACCAGCGGCAGGACCCAGCTTCCCGTCATGGTGTGCAGACTGCCCAGAATCACGGGACCGGCCGCGGCCACCAGATAACCGCCGCCCTGCACCAGCGCCGAAACCTGGCCGGCCTGGCGTGCTCCGCCGCCCAGCCGGACCAGGATCAGGAAGATGACGGTGATTCCTGCGCCCTGTGCCACCCCTCCGAGGGTCACCCAGACCGCCCAGCCGCCCGGTGCCAGCAGCAGGCCCAGCGGCAGAACGGCCCATGCAGCGCAGGTCAGCCACAGCAGTGTCCGGCTTCGCAGGCGGCGGGACAACAGCGGTACGCCCAGTGCTCCGGCTATTGCCGGGCCCTGGAACAGAGAGGCACCTGCCCCGGCCGCAGCGGTATCCAGGCCGACGACGTCGGAGAGCAGGGTGGGCAGCCAGGTCGAGACCGCATAGAAAGCGAACGCCTGGCCGCTGAACGCGACCGTGAGTATCCAGGCCGCCGGGAGCCGCCAGCCGGCCCGGTCCGCGGTGGGGGCCGGGAGATGTGCCGGAACGACGTCCGTCCGGCCGGCACCGGGTGAATCCTGCACTGGTCCTGCGGCCTGCGCCGTTCCGCCCGATCCGAGCAGGAAGGGCCGCCATCCCACCAGGGCCAGCCAGGCCAGGGCCGCCACGAAGGCCAGGGCGCCCCACAGCACCAGCCCCGTGCGCCAGCCGAAGGCCTCGGTGAGGGGCGCAGTGATGAACAGTGTCGTCATCGAGCCGATGTTCATCGCCGCAGTGTAGACACCGGTAACCAGGGGCACGCGCGCCGGCGGGAAGTCGCGGCGGATCACCACTGGGACCAGGACGTTGCCGACGGCGATCGAAGCGCCGATGACGATAGTCCCGGCGAGCGCTTGTTCCGCGCCGCCGGATGACCGCAGAAGGGTTCCCGCGGCGACTCCCGCCAGGCAGAAGGCGATGGCCTGGTCCGGTCCGCTCCGCCGGAGCAGGGGAAGGGCCAGGAATGACACCACGCCGAAGCAGGCGATCGGCAGCGCCGTCAGCAGACCCGCGGTCGCCACAGACATCCCCAGCTGTTCCTGCAGCAGGCCCAGGATCGGCGACGGCGCCACGATGGGGCCGCGCAGATTGAGTGCGATCAGGATGATGCCGGTCAGCGCCCCCCAGAAGGCCCAGCGCGCAGTCCGCTGCTTTCCGCTGCGTCCGGTGGCAGCTGGACTGTCGATGTGCATTGGTACCCGTTTCACTGAAGGCTCGTTCGTTCCGCTCCCGCGGCCTTCCGTGATTCTGTCAGGTGCCGGACCCGGATCGTGCCCGGGACGCCGAATGTGACTTTCTAGGCGGCAGGCGCCGCGGCAGGCCAGGGCTGGGGCGGCCCGGCCGGAAGATGATGCTTGGGGAGGCGGTCGCGGTCGTAGGTCACTTCGGTGTAGCCGTGCGGTGCGGGCCGGCCGTGCTCGTCAAGGTTCACAAAGACGATCCGCTCGATGGTCAGGATGCTGGAGCGGGTGATCATGTTCCGTACTTCGGCCTGCATGGTCAGCGAGGTGGTGCCGAATTTCGTGGCCCGCAGCCCCATTTCGATCAGGTCACCCTGCTGGGCCGAACTCACAAAGTTGATTTCGGACATCAGCTTTGTCACCACTCTGCCGTTTCCCATCTGAAGGATGGCGTAGATGGTGGCTTCCTCGTCGATCCAGCGCAGGAGCGATCCGCCGAAGAGGGTGCCGTTGGCATTCAGGTCCTCAGGGCGAACCCATTTGCGGGTGTGAAAATTTATGTTGCCGGGTTCCATATTTATAAACATAACGCTGCCCCCTGCCGTGCCGGGGTACTCCGAGAGGACTCTCACAGCGCCTTGTTGCGGGCGTCGCAGACGTAGATCACCGGATCCGGCGGGCTGGTTCCTGGAGGACGTCGGCCAGGTCAAACCTGACAGGTTCCTCAAGCTGGGCGTAACCGCAGGATTCGGGGTCACGGTCCGGACGCCAGCGGACGAAACTTGGTGGATGCCGGAAGCGCAGCCCCTCCATGTGGTCATAGGCCACTTCCACAACCCGCTCAGGCCGCAGCGGCGTGAAGGACAGGTCCTTCGACCCGGTCCAGCGGCTGCCTTCGGCGTTCCGCGGGGTCCGCGTTCCCGTCTGCTGTTCCGCTACCGCCCACGGATGTCCGTCATCCCATGTCACAAGCGGCTGCAGCTCTGCGAAGAGCTCCTTTCTCCGCTCCATCGGAAAGGCACCGATGACACCCACACTGGTGAGGACGCCGTCGTCGTTGTAGAGCCCCAGCAGCAGCGAGCCGATTCTGTCTTCCCCGCTCTTGTGTACGCGGTACCCGGCGAGGACGCAATCGGCGGTGCGCCGGTGCTTGACCTTGAACATGGCCCGTTTTCCCGGTTCATAAGCCGCCTCAAGCGGCTTGGCGAGCACCCCGTCCAGCCCCGCCCCTTCAAACCGGCTAAACCAGTCCCTGGCGGTGCCCGGGTCCAGGGTCTGCCTGGTCAGGTGCAGACGGCCGCCCGCGGCCGCAAGAACGGATTCCAGCGCAGCCCGCCGTTCGTGAAACGGCTCGCCGGTGAGGTCCCGGGCGCCCTGAGCCAGCAGGTCGAAAGCAACAAAGGATGCCGGCGTCTGCGCTGCCAGCAGCTTGACCCTGCTGGCAGCGGGGTGGATGCGCTGCTGCAGCTGCTCGAAATCCAGCCGGGTACCTTCGGCATTAACCAGGATGATTTCCCCGTCCACCACGCATTTTTCCGGCAGACCGTCCCGGAACGCGGTTATGAGTTCGGGGAAATAGCGGTTCATGGCCCGCCCGTTCCGGCTGGTGATCTCCACCTCGTCCCCGTCACGGAACACTACGGCGCGGAATCCGTCCCATTTCGGTTCATAGGCATATCCGCCCTCCGGCACGCCGTCCACCGCCTTCGCCAGCATCGGTTCAACGGGCGGGATCAGCGGCAGTTCCATGGCGTACCTTTCTCAGCAGCGGTCATCTCCTTTGGCTGTGCTCCACCGTAGGATGCAAAGATGAGCCTGAACAGCACCGCCTCCCGCCCAGAGCGCTCCGGAACCGGAACAGACGCGGCGCCGGGCGGCCCGCACACGGCCGGTGCCTACTCTCCTCCCCTGCTGCACCCGGTCCACCACATCGGTGCCCGCACCATCGATTTCCGCCAGCGGGTGGCGCTGATGGCAATCATCAACCGGACACCGGATTCGTTCTACGACGGCGGCGCCACCTACGCGCTGGAGGCGGCTGTGGAGGCGGCACTGCGGGCGGTGCACGACGGCGCTGACTGGGTTGACATTGGCGGGGTGCCCTTCGCACCCGGACCGGCGCTGGAGGCGGAGCAGGAGGCTGCACGGGTGGTTCCGGTCATTAAGGCTGTCCGCGCCTCCTCGGACGTGATCATTTCCGCAGACACCTTCCTGCCTGCCGTGGCGGAGGCTGCGGTCGAGGCGGGCGCAACCGTCATTAATGACACCTCGGGGCTGCACAATCCGGATGTGGCGAGAGTGGCCGCCCGGGCCGGTGTCCATCTGGTCATCACCCACAGCCTGGCTGCTCCCCGCACTGTCTATCCGCGGCCGCAGTACGGGGACGTGGTTACCGAGGTTGCGGAGTTCCTGCGCCGGCGCAGCGGCTACGCCCAGGAGCTCGGAGTCCCGCCGGAGAAACTCATCATCGACCCCGGACATGACCTCAATAAGAACACCCTCCATTCCCTAACCCTCACCCGCCGGTTGTCCGAAGTGGCAGCCGTTGGCTTTCCGGTGCTTGCCGCCGTCTCCAATAAGGACTTCATCGGCGAGACGCTGGACGCACCGAAGGCCGCCAGGGTGGAGGGCTCACTTGCGGCGGGCGTGGTCAGCATCATGAATGGTGCCCGGATCCTGCGGATGCACAACGTGGATGCTGCCCGCAGCGCCATCCGGATGACCGAAGCCATCCTCGGCTGGCGGGACCCGGCGTACCTCCGGCACAACATCGGCGAGGTCAACGAACCGGTTTCCCGGCCGTGAACGCGGAGATTTCACTCGCCGGCGCGGCCAGTCCCCTCAGCGATGATCAGCTGCTGGCCGCCTACACCTGGGACGAAAATGGCGGTGAAACGCAGCGCCCGGTCTTCCGGTTCAACTTTGTGGTCTCAGCCGATGGTGCTGCGGCGGTGGACGGGCGGTCCGGCGGGCTGGGCGACGACGCCGACCGCCGGGTTTTCGGCCTGCTCCGCCGCACGTGTGATGCCGTGCTTGTGGGTGCCGGCACTGTGCGCGCGGAAGGCTACGCCGGAGATCTGGTGGACGCACCGTCCCGGTCCTGGCGCATGGCCCGGGACCTGCCGTCCCATCCGGGACTCGCCGTTGTCTCCGGCACGCTGGACCTGGACCCGGGCAGCCCCCTGTTTGCCGAAGCGCCGGTCCGGCCCTTGATCCTGACCACGGCAATTGCACCCCCGGAGCGCCGGAGGGAGCTGGAGCAGGTCGCGGACGTAGCCGTGGCCGGTGCCCGCACCGTGGAACCGGAACAGGCCGCGCAGATACTCATGGAGCACGGATTCGGCCGGGTCCTGTGCGAGGGCGGCCCCCGCCTGTTCGGCACCTTCCAGGCCGCCGGGCTGGTTGACGGTCTCTGCCTGACGCTCGCCGCCGTGACGACGGCCGGAAACGCACCGCGCATCACGGCCGGGACTCCGGAACTGCCGCCCCGCCCGTTGGAACTGGCGCATGTCCTGCGCAGCGGAGATACCCTGCTGCTGCGCTACCGGTCCCCTGGGCCAGCCAGCGTCTAGAGGTTGATCATGTGCCCGGTCAGCCCGTGGAAGGCTTCCTGGAGCGCTTCACTCAGGGTTGGATGGGTGTGGACATTCCTGGCGAGTTCAGCCGCAGTCAGATCCCACTTCTGAGCCAGGGTCAGTTCCGGCAGCAGCTCGGAGACGTCGGGGCCGATCAGGTGCCCTCCGAGCAATTCGCCGTAGGCCGGGTCCGCGATCAGCTTGACGAAGCCCACGGGTTCGCCGAGTCCGTGGGCCTTGCCGTTTGCAGTAAACGGGAACGTGCTGACCAGGACGTCGTGCCCCTCGTCCCGGGCCTGCTGCTCGGTGAGTCCGAAGCTGGCCACCTGCGGCTGGCAGAAGGTGGCCCGCGGCATCATCCGGTAGTCCCCCAGCGGCATGGTCTCCGCGTCCCCAATGGTCTCTGCGGCAACCACACCCTGGGCCTCGGCGACGTGCGCAAGCTGCAGTTTCCCGGTCACGTCGCCGATCGCGAACAGGTTCGGCACGCTGGTCCGCATGTAGTCGTCAATCGCGATGGCTCCCCGGTCGGTGATCTCCACTCCGGTGCGCTCCAGGCCAAAACCTTCCAGACGGGGAGCGAACCCAACTGACATCATCACCCGGTCGGCGTCGATGCTCTGCTTCGCGCCTGCCTTGTCCGTGTAACTGACCGTGACCGAGGATCCGTTGTCCGTCACGGTTTCCACCTTGGCTGAGGTATGGATGGGGATGCCGAGCTTCTTGTACTGCTTGGTGATCTCTTTGGAAACGTCGGCGTCCTCGTTCGGCAGGGCACGGTCCAGGAACTCGATGATGGTCACATCCACGCCGTAGCTGCGCAGGACGTACCCGAACTCCATGCCGATCGCACCCGCTCCCACAATCACCATCGTCGCGGGCAGGTCCCGGCTGAGGATCTGGGTTTCGTAGGTGACCACGTTGCTGCTCAGCTCCACGCCGGGAAGCAGCTTGACGGTGGCACCGGTGGCGATGATGGCGTTCTCAAAGGTCACTTCCTCGGTGCCGCCCTTAGTGAGCGCAACCTCCAGCGTGTGGGCATCCTTGAAACTGCCCCTGCCGTCGTACTCAGTGATTTTGTTCTTCTTCATCAGGTAGTGGACCCCCTTGACCCGGCCGTCGGCTACCTGCCGGCTGCGGTCAAAGGCGGCCCCGTAGTCAAAGCTCACCTCGCCGCGGATGCCGAAGGTGTCTGCCTGCCGGGTGAAAAGCTGCGCCAGCTCCGCGTTCCGCAGGAGGGCCTTGGAGGGGATGCAGCCTACGTTCAGGCAGACCCCGCCCCAGTATTTCTCCTCCACCACGGCGACGGTGAGTCCAAGCTGTGCGGCCCGGATGGCCGCCACGTACCCGCCCGGTCCGGCACCGAGGACTACGACGTCGTAATGTGCACTCATGCTGGCTCCTCGTCAGATGTGTTCAGGCAGGATCATCTAAGACTCTCACGGGCCGCCGCCGACTGAAACGGATCTGCCTCAGACATAGCCCCGGTAGCCCTTCCAGGCCAGGCGGCGCTCGGCAAACGGGTCGGATTCGATCCGGTCCTGGACGTCGAAAATCCGGGTGTGCCGGTTCTTTTCCTCGTACCGCGGCCAGTCCGGTCCCGGCAGGTGGCTCCGCGCCAGGCTCAGCAGCGATCCCTGGAACCGGACGGAAAGCTCCTTCAGTTCCTCCATTCCGCCCAGCAGCGACAGTGCCCGCATTAACCGCTCGTTCGTCTCCCCGAACATCACGGGCACGTCAAAGGCGTGGGTTGCTCCCAGGCCCAGAAGATTCATCAGGCGGGTGGCGTAGTCGTACCGGTAGGTCCAGGTGGGCGCGACCCGCGAATGGCCTTCCGCGACCATCTGGCTCGGGTACCAGAAAACGAGGTCACCGCTCATTTCGACGGACCGTTCCCGGGACGGATAGCCCGGATACGCCGCCACCACCCTGTCCCGGGCGGCGGGGTCCGTCCCGGCAAACATCCGCTCAATCCGTTGCGGGGTGGAAGGCAGGATGTTGTCGAGCTTCGCAAAGAGTGCCCCTTCCTGCGCCATGGTGCCCAGCACCATGGGTTTGGGCGCGGACCGTCCCTCCAGGAAGGTGTCAATCGGATGCCGCGGCAGGAACTCGCCGTCGATCACCGGAGAGACGCTCAGGGTGCCAGGCTGGACCACGGGTCCGATCTTGCTGGTCATCTCCCTGGTTGCACTCACCAGTTTGGCCGCCGGAATACTGCTCAGGGCTTCCGCCGCGTGGGCCTCGTCCACGCGCAGAATTTCGAGCAGATCCAGCGCCCAGCGTTCATGCATGTCCGGAAAGTAAGCGCCCGACGGTGCCGGGCTTTGGGCGAAGGCTTTGTGGAAATAGGGGGCCGCAGAGGGAATGCACATCAAGGCCGTGACGGAGATTCCGCCGGCGGACTCGCCGAAGATCGTGACATTCTCAGGGTCACCGCCGAACGCGGCGATGTTCCGGTTAACCCACTCCAGCGCCGCTACCTGGTCCCGGAGCCCGACGTTGGAATCGAAGGGACGTTCCGGTGTTGAAAAGGAGGTGAAGTCCATAAACCCCAGCGCACCTATCCGGTAGTTGAGGCAGACGTACACCACACCGCCGCTGCGTACCAGGTTGGCGCCCCGGTACGTGCGCACGGCGGAGGAGCCGGAGCTGAACGCCCCGCCGTAGAAGTACACCAGGACGGGCAGCCGCTCAGCCGGGGGATCCAGGGGGGCGCTGACATTGACGGTCAGGCAGTCCTCGCCCATCAACGGGCGGCGGCGTGAACGTTTCAGCGACATGCCGCGGTTCTGCGGCGGTATAGGGCCGAATTCCGCGGCGTCCCTCACCCCGGTCCAGCTGGCGGGAGGCTGCGGTGCGCGCAGCCTCAGCTCCCCCAGCGGAGGTGCAGCGTAGGGAATCCCGCGCCAGGTCCGTACTCCGTCGTCGACAGTTCCGCGGACCCAGCCATTGGCTGTTTCCACCTCCAGTGCTGATATGTCCAGGGACATGGCTCACCTTCCACCGGGGCGGCGCGTCTGGGCGCCTGGTATGACTAAGGTCCCGGTTTCAGCTGTTGCGCCGCGCGAAGGCGCAGTCCCTTTCCTGATGCACTTTGCACCACCGGAGGTGTTCGTCCAGGACCAGTGCCGCGCATATCAACGATAGGCCCGGCAACAGGGCCCGGACCAGAGTCCAGCGAAACGAACGGACGGGCGCACCGGATGCCGGTGCGGAACCGAACGGGCTGGATTAGTCCAGGAAGGCAGGTTCCGGTACCCGCTGCAGGGTGACCCGCGGCCGGACCGGCTGGTGCGGCCGGGAATTCAGGAGGTACCGGTGGACGGCCAGTTCCTTAAGGCACAGCAGCCCCACGGCCACTACGTTGAGAAGGACCTTGGCTGGTGTGGACCAGTCCGTCAGGACGCAGAGCATCCAAACCGTCAAAAGGACCGGAAGGTCCATCAATCGCAGTGCGGCCGGCGGCCTTTCGGCACGCCTGGCTGCGGCTGCTGGCTGAGCTGACATCCATGTGCTCGTCGAAGCCATGACAACTTCTTTCCCCCGCGAGACGGTGGCGCAGTTATCATCCATGACACAGCTGCCACCCTTGAGCAACTATTATCACACGTATAACAACAGTCACAGCTATCGGGGGTAAGACTCCTTCAGCAGCTTAACCTTCTGCAACAGATCCGTCCTGCACGCGCCACAGCCGGTCAAGGTGCACGTTCTGCAGCATCCGGCGGTCGTGGGTCACCAAAAGCAGTGTTCCGGCATAGCTTTCCAGGGCTTCCTCAAGCTGTTCAATGGCCGGCAGATCCAGATGGTTGGTGGGCTCATCCAGGACCAGCAGGTTTACCCCCCGGGCCTGCAGCAGGGCCAGGGCGGCCCGGGTCCGTTCGCCCGGCGACAGAGCACCCACCAGGCTCGCCGACTGGTCCGCCTTCAGCCCGAACTTCGCCAGCAGGGTACGCACCTCTGCCGGATTCATGTCCGGTACGCAGGATTCAAACGCGTCAGCGAGCTTTTCGTCCGCCCGGAGCTGGCCGCGCAGCTGGTCAATTTCACCTACCGCGACGGAGGCACCCAGCGTCGCCGTGCCGGCGTCGGGCGCCAGCCTCCCCAGCAGCATCTGCAGCAGCGTCGATTTGCCGGCCCCGTTGGGACCGGTGATGGCGATCCGTTCCCCAGCGTTGACCTGGAGCGAGACCGGACCCAGGCTGAACCCGCCGCGCCGGACCACGGCTTCATTAAGCACTGCGGTGACCGTGCTGGAGCGCGGCGCCGGGGCGATGCTGAACTGAAGCTGCCATTCCTTGCGCGGCTCTTCAACCTCCTCGAGGCGCGCAATCCGGGACTCCATCTGCCGGACCTTCTGCGCCTGCTTTTCGGAGGACTCCGTGCTGGCTTTCCGCCGGATCTTGTCATTGTCCGGTGACTTTTTCATGGCGTTGCGCACGCCTTGGGAACTCCATTCCCGGGTGGTCCTGGCACGGGACACCAGATCGGCCTTCCGCCCGGCAAATTCCTCATAGGCTTCCCGCGCGTGCCGCTTCGCCACGGCCCGCTCCTCCAGGAAGGCGTCGTAGCCGCCGTCGTAAACCGCTACCTTGTTCTGCGCGAGGTCCAGCTCCACCACCCGCGTGACGCAGCGGGCGAGGAACTCGCGGTCGTGGGATACCAGCACGACGCCGCCGCGCAGTCCGCGGACAAACTCCTCCAGCTTTGCCAGGCCCTCCAGGTCCAGATCGTTGGTGGGCTCGTCCAGGAGCACGATGTCAAAGCGGCTGAGCAGCAGCGCGGCCAGAGCCACCCGGGCCGCCTGGCCGCCGGAAAGCCCGGTCATCAGTGCATCCGGTCCGGTTTCCAAACCGAGTTCGGCCAGAACCGCCGGCATCCGCTCCTCGAGGTCCGCGGCGCCCGAGGCGAGCC
Organism: Arthrobacter gallicola; assembly: GCF_014836775.1. Taxonomy (GTDB): domain Bacteria; phylum Actinomycetota; class Actinomycetes; order Actinomycetales; family Micrococcaceae; genus Arthrobacter_B; species Arthrobacter_B gallicola. The sequence goes on along the minus strand of NZ_JACSQD010000001.1, from coordinate 388,317 downwards.
AGGTGTCCAGCGCAGCCGCATACCGGTCATCTGCCCCCTTGGTTTCGGCACCCAGTTCCTCCGCGGCTGCCTCCATGGCCTCGGTGGCTGCGGCTGTCCCCGTCCGCCTGGCGATATAGGCGGCTACGGTCTCGCCGGGAACCCGCTCATGTTCCTGCGGCAGCCAGCCCACAAAAGCATCGGTGGGGTGCCGCTGCACCTCACCGCCCATGGGCTCCGAGGCGCCGGCCAGGAGCTTCAGGAGCGTGGACTTACCGGCGCCGTTGGCACCCACCACGCCCACGACGTCGCCGGGGGCAACCGTGAGGGAAAGATTCGAAAAGAGGACGCGGTGGGCGTGGCCGCCGGAAAGATCCCGGGCAAGCAGTGTTGCGGTCATCCAACAATCCTATGCGGCCCCCTGCAGCGCCTTTCCCACCCCGGCGGCGCTGAGGAGACCGGCGTCGCTGACCGTGCGGGTTTCACCGGCGGCACCTGCGCTACCGGTAACCGCGGTATCCGTTCCAGGCCTTCCGCCGCGCGCTGCGGGGATCGAGTTCAATGCGGTCGTACCGGTCGAAGATTTTGGTTCGGCGGGACACGGTGTCGTACTTGGGCCACATGGGTCCCGGCGCACCGCTTTTCGCGAAGCGCAGCAGCGCGGACTGGAACCGGTGCCCCACGTTCGCGGTGGTCCGCCGGTTCCCCAGCCCGAGCAGCGCCCGGCCGGCGCCGGACCCGTAGGTTCCAAAGACCGCCGGCAGATCAAAGCCGTGCGTTGCCCCCAGGCCGGCCAGCCGGGCGGCGCGCGGCGCGTAGTCGAAGCGGTAACACCATGCCGGCGCATATTCCGAATGGGCCTGGAGCACCTGCAGGCCCGGGTGCCAGAAGACGGCATCCCCGCCGAGTTCCACCGCCTGCTTCTTGTGCGGGTACCCCTTGTACGCCGCGACAACGCCGTCCCGCAGGCCCGGTTCCGTCAGGGCGAACATCTTCTCGATGCGCGCCTCGGAGGTGGGCAGGACGTCGTGGAACCTGTCGAACAGCGTTCCCTCGCTTTCCATGGTGCCCAGGACAAGCGGAATCCTCTGCGCCGAGCCGTCCGCGAAGGCGTCCAGGGGGTGTACCGGCAGGAAGGTGCCGTCCACCACGGGCGCCAGGCTCCGTGCCCCGGGCTGCGCCTCGGGCACGATCTTCCCGGACAACTGTCCGGCCGCCTCCACCAGCGCCGCAGCAGGAAGTTCACTCAGCGCCTCCGCGGCACCGCCTGCCCCGACGCCGAGGATCCCGAGGAACTCGGCCGCCCACTGCTCCGTACGCTCCGGACTGTAGGCCACGCCCGCCGCCGGGCTCTGGAGGAAGGCGCGGTGGAACAAGCCGGCGGCTGCCGGCACACACATCAGAGTCAGTGCGGAAGTGGCTCCGGCCGACTGGCCGAAGAGCGTGACGTTGCCGGGGTCTCCCCCGAAGGCGGCAATATTCCGCTGAACCCATTCCAGGGCGGCCACCTGGTCCGCGAGGCCCAGATTGGCTTCGAACGGCCGGTCCGGCGTGGAGTACGCGCGGAAGTCCATAAATCCCAGCGCCCCCAGGCGGTAGTTCATCGAGACAAAGAGGACGTTTCCCATGGCCGTGATGCCGGATCCATCAACCAGGTCCATGGCGGCCGAGCCCGCTTCGAAGGCTCCGCCGTGCAGGAAGACGAGCACAGGCAGCGGGTCAGCCGACGGTGTTTTTGGCGCCGTCACGTTGATTGTGAGGCAGTCTTCGCTCATGGGCGTTCGGGGACCCGCGCCAGGCAGCAGCCGGTGGATGCGCTGCGGAGCCCACGGGCCGAACCCGGACGCGTCCAGGACATCACTCCAGGGCCGGGCCCGGCGCGGCAGGCGCAGCCTCAGCTCCGCCACCGGCGGCTCTGCGTAGGGTATTCCGCGCCAGGAACGCGTATCTCCCAAAACCCGTCCCCGGACCGGGCCCTCGCTGGTCTGGACGGTGAGGCCTGCTTCTGCGGTGGCAGTGGACATAGTCAACCTTTCGGCCGGTGGAGCCGGAGAACTGGCCCGGACTCGCCAGGCACCGTTTTTTGGATACTAACCAGCGCGGACGGCGGGCACCATCCTCTCCGGTCACCTGGCTGCCCGCAGTGCCAACATGGGCAGCAGCCCGCGCGCCCTGCCCGCCGCAGAGGAGACGAGGCCGCAGCCGCCCAGCCCCCGGGGACTCCGGACGGGTTCAGCCAGCGGCGGAAGAACCCGGCACGGCGACCATCAGTATGCTTATGCTTTTTGTGGACATTCCGATGAGAGGAGCAAACATGGCACGAGTGGCAATCATTGGCGGGCATGGAAAAGTGGCGCTGCAGCTGGCGAAGGATCTGGCGGCCGGGGGCCACGAAGTGACCTCACTGTTCAGGAATCCGGACCACGTCACGGAAGTCGCTGCCACCGGTGCAACCCCTGTGGTGGCCGATGTGGAGGCACTGGACACCGCAGGCATCGCCGAGCGGCTCAAGGGCCAGGACGCCGTCATCTGGTCCGCAGGCGCGGGAGGCGGCTCAGCGGAGCGTACTTACGCCGTCGACCGTGATGCCGCCATCCGTTCCATCGACGCAGCCGCCCAGGCCGGGGTGCGCCGGTACGTCATGGTCTCCTACATGGGTGCCGGCAAGGACCACGGGGTGCCCGAAGACAACAGCTTCTTCCCCTATGCCGAGGCCAAGGCCGCGGCCGACAGCCACCTGCGCGGCAGCAGCCTCGAATGGACCATCCTCGGCCCGAGTGCGCTCACGGATGATCCCGGCACCGGACGCATCAGCATCGGCCCCGGCCAGGACGGAAGCGTTTCCAGGGCAGACGTTGCGGCGGTCGCCGCAGCAGTGGTGGACCGGCCTGCCACGGCCGGACAGTTCATCGAGTTCATCAACGGTGACACACCGATCGCTGAGGCTCTCGACTCCGTGAGCAGCTCCCAGCAGTAAGATCCGCCGCCGGTCCGGCCTCCTTTTCGGGGGCCGGACCGGCTTTGTTTTGGGTGACCAGCTTTGTCTGGGTTACCGGCTTTGGATTGGGTGACCGGGTGAGAGACCCCGGCGGGGGCTGTGCCCGCCTAGCAGAACTCAGCTGCGTCCGGGCTGCAGCGGGTCCGGGTTTCCGGAATCCCGGTGGGCTCCCGCGCCCGGAGCAACGGCGAACACCTCGGGCGGTGCAAAACCTGCATTGGCAAAGGCCCTGATGACGGCGCGCTCCACCCGCTCGGCGTGGGCCGCGCGCACCAGGGCAAGGGCCGATCCGCCGAAGCCGCCGCCTGTCATCCGCGCCCCGGCAGCTCCGGCCGCCATTGCCGCTTCCACGGCAAGATCCAGTTCCGGGCAGGAAACCTCGAAGTCATCCCGCAGGGATTCGTGGCTGGAGGCCAGCACCGGGCCGAGTTTGGCAATCGGCTTGCCGGTTTCGAGATGCCCGACGACACTTTCCACCCGGGCGTTCTCGCTCACGACGTGCCGGGCTCTCCGGTAGGCCTGATGGTCCAGCTGCCCGGCCGCGAGCACAAGTTCAGGTAGTCCTATTTCACGGAGGGAACCCACTCCCAGTGCTTCGGCCGCCCGCTCGCAGTCCCGCCGCCGGTCAGCATAGCCCCCGGAATCATGGGCGTGGCTGACCTTTGTGTCGATCACCAGCGCCACCATGTCCTCCGCGGCAAAATCCAGCGGAACCAGGCGGCTTTCGCGGGACCGGCAATCCAGGAACAAACCGTGCCCGGCAGCGCAGAGCAGCGAAGCCGACTGGTCGAGGATGCCGGTTGGCGCGCCGGCAAAGTCATTCTCGGCCTGCTGGCACAGCAGCACCAGCTCCTCCGGAGGCAGCTGCGCCCCGGAGAGTTCATTGACCGCCAGGGCCACCGCGCATTCGATGGCCGCGGACGAGGACAGACCAGCTCCCACCGGGACATCTGAATCCAGCAGGACATCCATTCCCGGAACCTCGATTCCGCGCAGGCCAAAAGCCCAGTGAACCCCGGCAACGTAACGGCTCCAGCCCTCCAGCCGGCCGGGAGCGAGATCCACGGTCCGGATCTCAGCCGGCTCTCCGGTTCCGCTGGTGGCCATCCGCAGCAGTCCGTCACCGCGCGGTGACACGGCGACCCGGGCCCGCCGGTTGATCGCCAGCGGGAAGACGAACCCCAGGTTGTAGTCGGTGTGTTCGCCGATCAGATTGACCCGCCCCGGCGCTGACCAGATACCCGACGGAGGCCGGCCGTAGGCAGCCGTAAAGAGTTCCGTCACGGCGGCTGCGGCTTCCACGCCTGATGCGCTCATGCCGGCCGCCCCGGGCTGGCCGCTGCGGTGAGGGAGGGACCTCCGGCGGTCGTTCCATCACCCGGGGGCGCATTGAAGGGCGGCAGGGCATCGCGCAGGCGCCGGGCCGCCTCCTCGGGAATCACGTCTCCGACAAAAGCACCCATAGCTGCCTCCGATCCGGCGAGGTATTTCAGTTTGTTCTCCGCCCGCCGCGGAGACGTGACCTGCAGATGGAGCCGGTAGAGTTCCCGGTCCGGATGGTCTACCGGTGCCTGGTACCACGCGGCAATGTAGGGCGTGGGCGTTGCATAGAGGGCTTCCACCCGCTGGAGGACATTAAGATACACCCCTGAGAGTTCTTCACGTTCTGAGTCGGTGAGCGCAGGCAGATCCGCCACGTGGCGGTGCGGTACAAGGTGGACCTCCACGGGCATCCTGGCGGCGTAGGGCACATAAGCGGTCCAGTACCGGCCCCGTGCGACGATTCGTCTTCCGTCGGCCAGCTCGCCGGCGAGCAGGTCGGAAAAGAGGGCCCTGCCGGTCCTCGCCTGGTGCCGCACGGCCGAGGCCAGCTGGGTGAGCGTCCGTGGCGTGGTAAACGGATAGGCATAGATCTGGCCGTGCGGATGGTGCAGTGTCACGCCGATTTCCGGGCCGCGGTTCTCAAAGATGAAGACCTGGCTGACGCCCGGAAGCCTGGACAGCTCGGCAGTGCGGTGCGTCCAGGCATCAATCACAGTACGGACCCGTTCCCGGTTCAGCCCGGGAAAGGAAGCACCATGGTCAGCCGAGAAAGCAACCACTTCACAGCGCCCGGCGGCGGGTGCGCTCCCGTCCGAAGCCGCAGGAATTTCTTCCCCGGTGCCCGGCCCAAAGGCTGGAAAACGGTTCTCGAAGACCGCGACGTCGTAGCCGGAGGCCGGTATTTCAGTGGCACGCTCCGGCGCCGAGGGGCACAGCGGGCATTCGGCTGCCGGCGGCAAGTGTGTGCGTGACTGCCGGTGCTTGGCATAGGAAACCCATTCTCCGAGCAGCGGATCGTAGCGCAGCTCCGGTGTCGCTGGACGCGGCGGCAGGTCCCGGCCGTCCGGCGCAAGCGGACCGTGGTCCGGATCCTGGCCCCGGTCGAAGAAGTAGAGCAGCTCGCGGCCATCTGCCAAAAGGCTGCGCACGGGAGCGGGGCGGTTGGTGACGCGGTTTGCCATGTGCGTTTCCTTTAAATCGACGGCAGTGCCCAGTGGAAGGTCAGCACTGGGCGGCAGAACGAACAAGAACTCACAAACTACACCACAAATCACCGTGACAATAGCTGTGAATGTTCGATTGTGTTGATTTGGACCCCTTGGACTGGCATTGTGTATTTCCTACCCAAGGAGAGACATGGCGGAAATGCTCCCGGCCCAGCGCCAGCAGCAGATCGTTGACCGGCTGAACGCCAACGGACAGGTGCGTGTGAACGAGCTCGCCGCTGCTCTGGGCGTCTCAGACATGACCATCCGCAGGGACCTCACCGAGTTGGAGGCACGGGGCACGCTGGTCAAGGTGCATGGCGGGGCGACCCGTGAGGCTGCGGCGACCAGCCTGGAGCCGGGCTTCGCTGCGAAGCTCCAGCGCGAGGCAGTGGAGAAGTTTTCAATCGCCGGCCTGGCTCTGTCCATGATTCGCCCGGGCATGGCCATAGCGCTGAACTCCGGGACCACGACTTTCGCGCTGGCAGAACGCCTCTCCGGGATCCAGGACCTGACAGTGGTGACGAACTCCCCCCGGATTGCGGATGTCCTTTGGCAGGCTGATAACTCCAGTCAGAGCGTGATACTCACCGGTGGAGTCCGCACCCCCTCAGATGCGCTCGTGGGGCCGCTTGCGCTGGCTGGCCTCAGTCAGCTTCACGTGGATCTGTGTTTTATGGGGGTTCACGGGTTCACCCTTGAGGACGGATTCACCACTCCGAACATGCTCGAGGCACAGACAAACCAAGCCTTCATGGCCTGTGCAGCCCAGGTGGCGGTCCTCGCAGATCACACCAAGTGGGGAATTACCGGACTGTCCCAGATCGCACCGGTCTCTGCCGTGGATTACCTGCTCAGCGACGCCGGACTGCCGGCAAAGGCACTGGCCGGACTCCGCAGGGTCATCGACGTCGTCCAGACAGCTCCGGCAGCCTAGCTCCTGACCCTGCAGTGGCGACGGCCTGGAGCAGCCGGTGCCGGTCAGCCGGTGATCTTGTACTTGGCGCGGTCCGCCTCGTCCAAGGCCACCTGCTCCTCGGGCGTCATGGCGGAACCGCCGCGGCTCACGGGCATCCACCAGGCGCCAGCCGGCGGCTGTTCCGGGTAGGTGTCGATGCATTCGTCAATGCCGGCCTGCAGAATCTCCTGCAGGCGCGCCGTCTCCTCCAGCACCGAAGCTGAAGGGTCAACGGTCACCGGTGCACCAACATGAATCCGCACCGGGGTCTTCCAGACTGCCTTGAAGCCAAGGCCGTGTCCGCGGGTCAGCATTCGATGCCCGCCCCAGACCGACACGGGGATGATCGGCACGTCTGCCTCCGCGGCCATGCGGACGGCACCTGTCTTGAGCTGCCGGACCGTGAAGCTGCGGCTCACGCCGGCCTCGGGGAGCACAGCCAGATAGTCGCCCCGGTGCAGTTTCTCCACCGATTCTGCGTAGGCCGCAGCTCCGTCGGACCGGTCCACCACCACGTGCTCGCACCAGTCACAGACGGCGGCCACGAACTTCTTCCGGGCGGCTTTTTTCGTGACGAGGAAACGCATGTGGACTTTCAGCTGCTTCCACAGCAGATACTCCGCGAAGACAAAGTCCAGGTACCCGAAGTGGGTAATAGCCACCACCGCGCCTCTGCCCGGTGCAACCTCGCGGTTCAGGCCACGGATTACTTCATCCGCCGGCAGATTCTCCAGCCCGGAGGGAATCACCTTGACGCGGAAGGCCTTGACCGCGGCGACTCCCGCTAAAACGATCGTGCGGTAAACGTACTTGTTCGGCCGGCGTTTCCGGGGCAAGGTCGCCTCCTGGTGTGGGGTAGCGGAGTTTCGCGCCAATTCTATCCCGTGCCGGGGTGCTGCCTTCTCCTGCTGCGCAGGTTCCTGGTCCTGTGCCGCCCCGGCCGCCACACAGCAGAAGGGCCGGGACCGCTGCCTGAATGGCGGCGGTTCCGGCCCTTCCCCAATTCCTGCGGAAGATCGTGAAGCGTTAGACCGTCACGGTGACGGCGTCGTAGTCGTAACGCGGCAGGCGGTCGAACCAGGGGTTCTCGCCCGGCTTGCCGATGTTGACGACCTGGAAGGTGCGCTGGGTGGTGCCGGCGTGGAACTCGGCATCGATGCCTGCGGCGTCAAAGGCACCCATGGGACCGGCGGCCAGCCCGACGGAGCGTACGGCCATGATGAAGTAGGCGGCCTGCATGTGGGCGTTGTTGTTGCCCATCACGGTGCGCAGCTCTTCGTTGCCGTCAAACATTGCCTTGCGCTCAGCGGCGTGCGGGAAGAAGGTGGGGAAGCCCTCGTGCCACTCGGTGTCGAAGCTCAGGACGGCTACCAGCGGTGCGCTGGCAGTCTTGTCCTTGTTGCCTTCTGCCATGTGCTTGACGAGGCGCTCGCGTGCCTCGCCGGAACGGACCCAGGTGATCCGCATCGGCTGGATGTTCATGGAGGTGGGCCCCATCTTGGTGAGGTCATAGATGGCGCGCATCTGCTCTTCGGTGACCGGCTCGTCACTGAAGGTATTTGCCGTGCGGGCTTCCAGGAAAAGCGTGTCGAGGGCAGCGCTGTCGACGACGTACTCGTCCTGGGTCTGGGTGGTGCCACTGGTCATGGGGAAACAACTTTCTTTCGGTTGAAGATTCCACCATTACCAACACAGCTGATCCCCGTCAGCTTCCCGGAAGCCAATGTGATCCTGCACACATACTTGCCGGTTCGTGTGGAACTGCGGTCATTCCATCTTCCGCCGGCTGGGCTGCACCCGCGGCGGCTCTCCGGGCATTTTGGGATAGTCCGGAGGGAAAGGCAGCTCCCCCAGCCCGGAGTCCAGATCCCGCTGCCACCACGCCAGAAGGGTGTCAATGGTTCCCGGATTCTCACCGAACCCGGCCCACGGGTCCCCGGTGGCGGCCAAACGCGCCGGGACAATCTGGACGGTAAAGGCCCTGGGGTCCACGGTTTCGAGTTCATCCCAGGTGATGGGCGTGGAGACCGGGGCATGCGGCAGGGCGCGCGGACTGTAGGCACCCGCCATGGTGCGGTCGCGGTTCGCCTGGTTGAAGTCCACGAAGACCTTCTCTCCGCGTTCCTCCTTCCACCACGACGTCGTCACTTCCTGGGGCATCCGCCGCTCCAGTTCCCGGGCTGCGGCGATCACGGCGTGCCGCACATCCTGGAACTCGTGCACCGGCTCGATCGGCGCGAACACGTGCAGCCCGCGGTTCCCGGAGGTCTTGATGTAAGCGGTGAGCCCGGCCTCCGCCAGGACGTCCCGCAGCGCCAGCGCCGCCGGGACGGCGTCGTCGAAATCGGTTCCTGGCTGCGGATCCAGGTCGATGCGCAGCTGGTCGGGGTTGTCTGAATTTTCGGCCCGGGAGGGCCAGGGGTGGAACACCACGGTATTCATCTGCACTGCCCAGACGGCGGCAGCCGGCTCATCGATGACCAGCTGCGGATGCGAGCGCGCGCTGGGATAAACCACCATCACGTCCCGCACATAGTCCGGAGCACCCTTGGGCGGGTTCTTCGAGAAGAACTGCTCGCCGTCGATTCCCCCTGGAAACCGCTGCAGGGAAAGGGGCCGGTCCCCGTTCGCTGCGACGAAGGCCTGCCCCACGGCGCAGATGTACTGGGCCAGGTCCAGCTTCGTGAATCCGGATTCCGGCCACAGCACGCGGTCGGGACTGGAAATCCGGACCTCGCGGCTGCCGCCGGGTCCGGGGACAGAAATGGTTGTTGCTTTGGCTGCCATGCAGGCAGGCTACCCCGGGCAGCGGTTTAGGGGATCCCCTTCCGCTGGACCCGGCTTAGCCGCCATACTTTTTTCCAACCGGCTGCAACCGCGCATCCGTCCTGATCCGTGATCGAAGGGACTTCGCCATGACCAGCACCATGAACCCCTATCTGAGCTTCCGGGACAATGCCGCTGAAGCCATGGCCTTCTATCAGAGCGTCTTCGGCGGCACGCTGGAGAGCACATCCTTCGCGGAAATGAATGCCAGTGAGGACCCGGCGGAAGGCGACAAGATCATGCATTCGCAGTTGACCACGGACAGCGGATTCATCCTTATGGCCTCCGATACACCGAACAGCATGAACCTGGATGAGGGCAGCAGCTACTCGATCTCCCTGAGCGGCGACGACGGTGAGGAGCTGCGCGGCTACTGGGACCGGCTCCTGGACGGCGGGACGATGGTCCTGCCGCTGGAGCAGGCACCGTGGGGCGATACCTTCGGAATGCTCGATGACCGTTTCGGCACGAGCTGGATGGTAAGCATCAGCGCCCCCGGTTCGGACGGCTGACACCAGCACGGAGCCCCGCAGCCCCGCCCTGCGCCTGCGGAAGAGACCCCGGCACCTGTGAAAGGAACCCGGGCACCCGCGGAAGAGGCCCTAGCGCCAGCGGAAGAGCCGGACAGCCAGCAGCGCACAGCCGCCGGTCCAGACCGCCATCACCGCCAGCGGCAGCGGATCCACCGGGTCGCCGTACCACGCGGCCGTCAGGCTTTCGGTTGCCGCACCGAGCGGGGTGAAGGCCGCCATGGAGGCGAAAGGCTCAGGCATCAGCGGCCCCGGGGTCCAGACCCCGGCGAAGAACAGTGAAGCAAACAGCGCCAGCGTGCCTAAACCGTTGGCGGCCTGGGCGCTTTTGGTCCGGGCTCCGATGACGGCGCCCAGCGCGAGCATGGAAAGCGCGGCCAGCAGGAAGATCCCTACAGCGGCGAAGGGCAGCCGCGGGGCCTGGGCTCCGAGCGCGAGCACTGCGATTCCGGCGGCCACAGCGGCCCCCAACAGCAGCGAGGCGGCACTGACCACCAGCTGAGCCGTGAGGACCCGGTGCGCACCGGCCGGCGTGGCACCGAGCCGGCGGAACAGCCCCAGTTGCCGGTACCCCCCGAGCGTTGACGGCAGGTTGGTCAGGCCTACGCTCGCGGCAACCACACATAGTGCCATGGGCACGAAGAGGTCCAGGGCGGTGGGAGATCCCGGGCCGTTCAGCGGAGTGCGGGTCCCGGGAATCAGCAGCCCCTGCAGGAGCAGCAGGGCCGCAGGGAAGCCGAGGGCCATAAACAGGGCTACGGGATTCCGGAGGAAGAGCCTGGTTTCGGTCTTCAGCAGGGCTGTTGAGGCGGAGGGGCTCCGGCGGGTCATTGCGGGGTCTGTCATGACGGGTTCCTCCGTTGCGTTTCCAGCAGCCCGAGGTAGGCGTCGGCAAGGTCCTGGACAGCCGGGTCCTGCCGCCGCGCGGCAGCCACGAGTTCCTGCGGCGTGCCGGCGGCAAAGGTTCTGCCGTTGTATATCACGGCCACCCGGTCACACAGCCGCTGTGCTTCGTCCATAAAATGCGTGATCAGCACGACGCTGAGGCCTTCCTCCCGCATCCGGCGAATGAGGTGCAGGATGTCCCGCCGGCCTTCCGGATCCAGTCCGGTGGTCAGTTCGTCCAGCACCACAATGCGCGGATTGCCGACCAGTGCCAGCGCGATGGAGAGCCGCTGCTGCTGGCCTCCGGACAGGCGCCCATACGGTGTTGCCCAGGCACTGCCCAGGCCGACGGCGTCCAGCAGCACCGGCACGTCCTGCGGTGCCGGATAGAAGGATGCGAAAAGCTCAATGGCTTCGCGGACCCGCAGGGCGGGCGGGAGCTGCGCTGACTGCAGCTGGTAGCCAACCGTCTTCCGGGTCTCGGCCGGGTGCCGGTGCGGATCGAGGCCCGAAACCCGGACCCTGCCGGACTCGGGCCGCAGCGCACCGGTGAGGCATTCCGCCGTCGTACTCTTCCCTGCGCCGTTGGGGCCAAGAAGACCAAGGATCTCGCCCTTCCCGACCGTGAAACTGACGTCCCGCAGCACGGGCTTTCCGGCGAGCCGGACCGCCAGGTTCTGAACGTCGATGACCGCAGTGCTCATGGTTTTCCCTCCTCCTGTGTTGGAGTTGCCTCCGTCCGCCGCGGGGCCTGCAGGAGCCACCAGCCCAGCTGCACGCCCACCATGACAGCCGCGCCGGCCAGCAGGTCCGCGGGCCGCCAGACGGCCCCGGCTCCCCGGAGGGCCGCTGCAGCGAACAGCAGCGCACCCGCCACGGCGGCGAGACTGAAGATCTGGGGCCAGGGCATGGGGGCAGATTCCCCGCTCTGCTGTGCTGATCTGCGGCGCCAGATGAGTTCCGCCGTCATCAGCAGCACAATCCCCGCACCTGCTCCGACGCTCCAGGCCGCGACGCCGTCCGGCAGCCCGCCGCCGCTGAAACGGATGCAGACAATAAGCAGCCCCAGGAACAGTTCAGCGGCCCGAAAGGCGGCAGATGCAACGGTCCAGGCCGCCGGAAGCGGGCGTGCCAGGTCCTGGCGCCGCCGGGGAATATAGGACCAGGCATCCGTCTGTTGCTTCCGGGCCGTGAGTCCTGCCAGCACGGTGGCCGGCAGGACGGCGACGGCGGGTATCACGACGTTGTTGCTCACCGACCACAGGATGGCCACAGCCAGAAAAAAGAACTGGGGGGTGGCGGCCTCCCCCAGCCACAGAGAACGCAGGAACGGGCGCCGGGCATCGGCCTGGTCCAGTGGATGGACCAGGCGCTGGCTGCCTTCTTCCGGCAGCTCTACGTGTTCACGCATGCTGCTCATGATCGCTTCCAGGGCACGGTTTCAACATACGGCGGCTTGAATCCCGCACGGCCAACCTCATAGACCTTCTGCCGGGAGATGCCCAGTTCACGGGCTACGGAAACGGCGCTGTAATCCTCCAGCAGCAGCGCCACCGCCGCGGACCGGATTCCGGACGCGCGGGAATTGAGTGCTGCGGCCAGCGAGCTGAGCTCCGCGGCCAGCAGCGCAGCGGCCTTCAACCCGCCAAAGGGTTCGGCCCAGTCCGGGTCGGGCCCGGCCGCCGCTGCGAAGAGGGCGTCTCCCCCGTCCCGCAGAACGGCGTCGACTTCCGATGGGTCCAGCCCCGCGTCCCGGAACCGTGCCGCGGCGTCGGAACGGTCGGCTGCGGCTGTGCGGTGCGCCAAAACCTGCTGCCAGTCCCCGGTGTCCGGAGGATCGGCAGATCCTGTGTCATCCCTGGGTTTACGTTTCATGGCCACCACCGTAGAACCGGCCCCATCGGCCGTCAACCCCGGGGCGACAACTTTTTTTGGTCCGGCGGCACCCGCCAGGCCAGCACCACGACGGCGCCGCCTACCCCGGCGAACAGCGCCTCCAGCGGCTGAAACTCAATCACTGCTGTTTCCCAGGCTTCCAACCCAACCAGCGCCACCCCGGCTGCCATGGAAAGCGCCCGCGCCGCCCGGTGCCGCCGCAGCTGCAGGACTGCGGCCAGCAGGTAGCCACCGCCGCAGCCAGCAGCCAGCAGCAGCCCCGGCAGCCGCCAGTCCGGGAAGGGTGTGCGCCGCAGCACCGTGCGGTCTGCGTGCAGGAAGGCTCCGTCCGGGCGCAGCGCCAGGAGCGTCCCCGCTCCCAGGGCAGCGGCCCCGGTCCCCAGCTCGAGGCCGATCAGCGCCTTTTCGGTCCGTGAATCGGGTCTGTGCAGCCGCGGCAGGCTCCCGGACGCGGTGATATCCAGCTTGCCTGTGCCCATAGACGGAAGTATCCGGTCCCGGCACCAGGCACGTCCACCTTCACCCGGCATGCGGCCACAAATCGACTGGTGAACGGTCCGGTCCGCGTATGCTCGGGGCATGGCACGCTATTTCGACATACATCCTGAAAATCCCCAGCCCCGCACGGTCGCCCAGATCACCGCCCTCCTCCGGGGCGGCGGCCTGATCGCCTACCCCACGGACTCCTGCTATGCCCTCGGCGCACAGATCGGCAACCGGGACGCCCTGGACCGTATCCGCACCATCCGCCACCTCAGCGACAAGCATCATTTCACCCTGGTCTGCAGCGATTTCGCGCAGCTGGGCCAGTTTGTGCAGCTGGACAATGACGTCTTCCGTGCCATCAAGGCCGTTACCCCGGGCAGTTACACCTTTATTCTGCCGGCGACCAAGGAGGTGCCGCGCCGGCTGCTGCATCCCAAGAAAAAGACCGTTGGTGTGCGCATCCCGGACAACAAGGTGGTGCAGGCGCTGCTGGCCGATCTCGGGGAGCCGCTGCTCTCCAGCACCCTGCTTCTGCCGGACCAGGAAGAGCCCATGACCGAGGGCTGGGAGATCCAGGAACGGCTGCAGCACGAGGTTGACGCCGTGCTGGACGCCGGTCACTGCGGTCCGGACCTGACCACCGTGGTGGATTTCTCCTCCGGGCAGGCCGAGGTGACCCGCTACGGTGCCGGGGATCCGTCCCGGTTCGAGTAAGCCCACATCCCGCTGATTGGCCCGTCCGCCCGCCGCCATGCTGCCGGAGTGTTGACACTGCCTGCCCCGGTGCCGAGGGTTGACCCACTTGAGTTGACCCACTTGAGCAGGGGGAATGCGTCATCACTCGCGCACTCTGAGACGGGAACGGACAAATGAACAAGGGAAAACTGACAGTAACGACGGCGATACTGGGCGGATTGATTCTTTCCGGCTGCGGCGGCGGGGCGCCGCTGGCGCAAACACCGACCGGGGCGGGGCCCGGCGGTGACGCGCAGCTGGAGGCCGCAGGGCACCGGGAGGAGAAGAACAAACCGGAGCCGGCGCAGGCCAGGAACATCATCCTGATGGTGGGCGACGGCATGGGAACCGCGCAGCGCAACGCCATCCGGCTCTCCCACGTTGGGCTGACGGGCGAACTGGTAATGGATTCCCTGCCGGAGCTGGGACTGGTCCACACCAATTCGGCGGATCCGGGCACGTTTGTCACCGACTCGGCAGCGGCAGCCACCACCATGTCCACGGGCGTGAAGACCTACAACGGAGCCATCGGCGTCGACCTGGATGGCCAGCCCGTACCCACCGCACTGGAGATCGCCGCCGCGCTGGGCAAGTCCACCGGCCTGGTGACGACGGCGCAGGTAACGGATGCGACCCCCGCGGCTTTCGGGGCGCACGTGGCCGACCGCGGGGAGCAGAGCGAGATTGCCCGCCAGTTCCTGGAATCCAGCCGCCCGGACGTGATCCTGGGCGGCGGTGAGGACCACTGGTACCCGGCAGGGAATCCGGGCCGGCATCCGGATAACCCGCCCGAGGACCCCTCGGAGGAAAGTTCCGGAACCGTCAACCTGGTGGAACAGGCCCAGGCGGACGGTTATGAGTACGTCTGGGACGAGGCAGGGCTGCTGCAGGCCCAGGGCCCGAAGGTGCTGGGCCTGTTCGCCAATGAAGAGATGTTCCAGTACGGCGACGACGTGGAGGAGATTTACGAACCGAGCGTTCCCCTGCCGGTCATGACCGGCAAGGCATTGGAACTGCTCACGGCCCCCGCTGCGGCCGAAGCCGGGGCCAGACACGGAGGCGGCCATGGTGGTGGCGGGGGCGCTCCCAATGGCGGCGGGCAGGATCCAGGATTCTTCCTGATGGTCGAAGACGAGGGCATCGATTCCATGTCCCACGTCAACGACGCCGAGCTGACCATCAAGTCCGGAATCGCCTTTGAACAGTCAGTGGCCGTTGCGCGGGACTTCGCCGAAGCGGACGGTAACACCCTGCTAATCGTCGTCGGGGACCACCAGACGGGCGGCATGACGATCGAGTCCTTCGACGATGATGCAGATGAGTCCGGTGACGGCATCTCCGCCGAGGACGGACCTCTGCCGGTAGCCAACTCGGACCAGGTTTTTGCCGTGGACTGGACCACCGATGGGCATACCGCCCTCGACGTGCCGCTCACGGCCATGGGCCCGGGATCGGAACAGCTGGGCGGGTTCTACGAAGATACCCACATCTTTGACGTGATGACCGCGCAGATGCGTGCCGGGACCGAACGGCCCTCGATTGACCTGCAGTCCCACCGCGGCGGCCGCGGCGAATATACGGAGGAATCACTCACCGCCTTCCGGCACTCGCTGGAACTCGGCGTCAGCACGCTGGAACTGGACACGCATTTGAGCCGCGACGGCGCCGTCGTCGTCTGGCATGACGACACCATCCAGGCTGAAAAGTGCCGCGATACCGCTCCGGCAGCCGCCGGGGATCCGGGCTTCCCCTACGTTGGAGACCGGGTGGCTGACCTGACCCTGGCCCAGCTGAAAACGCTCGACTGCGGCTACCAGCAGCTGCCGGGTTATCCGGAGCAGCAGGTGGTTGAGGGCAATCGGATAGCTGAGCTGAAGGATGTGTTCGCCCTGGTCCGCGAAGTACGTGCCCGCGGCGTGTGGCTCAATATCGAGACGAAAGTCGAGGACGGGCAGGCCGGCGGTCCCGGCATGGAAGCCCTGACCCGGTCCGTCATCCGGGAGATCCGGAATTCTGGAATGGCAGACAGAGTGACCCTGCAGTCCTTCGACTGGGGTTCGCTGAACCTGGCGGGACGGATCGCGCCGAGACTGACCAGGGTGGCGCTCGCTGCCGGTCCGGAGACGCTGGAAATCGGGCAGCCCGGTGCCGCCGCCATTCTGGGCGGAATCGATATAGATGACTATGAGGGGTCGGTGGTGTTGGCGGCAGCCGCTCAGGGATACGACGTGATCTCTCCGGTCTACGCCAGCGTGACGCGTCAGATGGTGGCTGAAGCGCAGGAACTCGATATGAAGATTGTGCCGTGGACGGTGAATCAGCCCGCTGTGATGAACTACCTGATCGACCTGGGGGTGGATGGGATTATCACTGACTATCCCACCCGGCTGCGGTTGGTGATGGAGGAACGCGGGTTGAAGCTGCCCCGGGCCTACGCCGGTTCCTGACCTGCGGGCAGGGCGCACCGCCGGTTCACTAGACTGGTGGACGCCCTGCCCGCACCACCGGAAGTACCAATGTCCAGAGGAAAGCACCACCCTCCCCATCCCAAGCCCGCCAACAGCGAGGATTTTCTGATCGCAGCGGACCTGAAGAAGGAACGCGGCTGGACCGAAACCCAGATCAAGGCCTTTCTGCCGGAGCCGGACAAAACTGCCAGGAATCCGTTCTCCCGCAAAGCTGCACCCATGAAGCTGTACGCGCTGGAACGGGTGGAAACAGTCGAGGCTACGGAAGAGTTCCGCCGGGCCCGTGAGGCTTCGCGGAAGCGCCAGCTCGCAGCACGCGGCCGGGCCTTGGAGAAAAAGAAACAAGCGGTCGCCGTCGCCGAGGCACTGGAGCTGCGCCTGGTGCCGGAGTCCTGGGAGGACGTTCAGCGAAAGGCTGTCGAGCACTACAACTCACGGCTGCGCCAGAACCAGTCCCCCGCCGGCCCGCGGACCACCCGCAGCCGCCTGGACCGCCTGACCGTCAACTACCTGCGGCACATGCAGACCTCGTATGAGGAGGAGCTGAAGGAGTTCAAGGGAGTTGTCGGCGTCGGCGAGGCCTATCTGGTGGTCCGGAACCGGATCCTGGACCTGATCGCGCAGGCCTATCCTGCCCTGCAGGCCGAGTGCGAACGCCAGAAGTTCCAGGCACCGGACCTTCCGGCCGGGGTCGTGTTGTAGCTCTGCCCCCGCTGAAAGACGCTGGAAGACGCTAGAAGATCAGCACAAACCGCATGACGGCGTCGTAGAGCTTGCTGCCCATCGGCTCTTCCGGTCCCATGCCGGCGCGGTCACGGACTGCCGTGTCCGGGTGGTCCGTGATGATGCCGTCAACATTGTCGCGGAGCATGTTTCGGATTCCGTCTGCGCCGTTGACGGTCCAGACGTAGATTTCCATACCGTTCGCCCAGGCTGAGTCGCGGACCGCGTCCGTATAGGACGCTTCCTCCACCACAATGAAGTCCGCTGTTGTGTCCGGAGCGGCGAGTCCGGCCACCCCCATGGTCAGGCCGACGTACAGTTCCGGGCGCAGCCGCTTGAGCTCCTCAGCTTTGTCCTTATCCAGTGAGTGGTAAATATTCTCCTGCAGGGCATCAAGGGATTCGAGTTCCGACACAAGCCGCGGGACGTAGTCCGCTGTCTCGTCTCCGTGCATTTTGAGTTCGATCAGTAACGGCTCGCCCAGCTCCTGTGCGGCGCGGATGTATTCCTCCAGGGACGGGATGGTGTCCCGGTGCCCGCGCTGGTCAGACACGGTGACGGCTCTCAGTTCGGCCAGGGTGAGGTCCTTGACGGATTCCTCCCGGCCGGCCAGCCGGCTCAGGGAAGCGTCATGCATCACCACGAACCCGCCGTCGGCGGTTTGCATCACATCCATTTCGACCAGGTCGGCGTTGGCTTCGGCAGCTGCCGCCAGCCCGGACACTGTGTTTTCAACCCCTCCGTCGCTGAAACCCCGGTGCGCCAGCACCAGGGTCTGCGGCACCTGCTGCAGGCCCTCCATGACAGGGATGTTCAGCCCGCCCAGGGCCAGTGCCGGTACGACGACGACGACCGTCAGCAGTGCGCGGCCGCGGCGGGACCGTTCGGGGAGGGTAGCTGTCGTCTCAGACGAGCGTCCGGCCCGCTCCGGGCTGTAGGACAGTGTGAGGTCCTGCGGCAGCAGCGGGAGGCTGCGGACGGTCAGCTCAATAAGCATGGCGGCCAGGAACATCACGAAGCTGCCGGCAATGATGACGCCGCCCACCTGCGCCGCCCCCAGGGTGAAGGCCGCCGTTACCGAGGCGAGGCCGGGGGCTGCCAGGTCCACCGCCAGGACCGGAAGCAGCGCGCCGGCCACCAGCACCCCGCCGCCAACGAAGGCGGCTGCTGCCGCCGCGGCCCCGGCTGCCAGGAGAGCCGGGTCGGTCCTGCGGGTAACCAGCCAGCTGAGCCGCATCGCCCGGCTGCCGGAGACCCGGCCCAGAGCAAAGATCGGCAGCGCCAGGGAGAAACGGGTGCCGAGTGTTCCGATGACCAGCAGGAACAAGACATAGGCGACAAGTCCCGGCGTGGACTTCAGCAATTCACCGGTGACGAAGTTCGGCACCGCAATGGAGTGCGTCAGCACCGAAAAGAAACCGGCCTGCGCCAGTGGCAGGACAAGGAACAGGTACCAGACCAGCGGAAGCGAACTCAGCCTGGGCGCCCGGCGCAGGACGGAACCGAGATCCCGCACCAGAGCCGCCGGCTGCAGGCTGAGTCCCGCCCGGACCCGGGCCGCAGCCAGGACCAGCAGGGTCAGTTGACCACCCACACCCACGATGGCAAGGAGGCAGAGCCCGGCAATCCACGCTGCTGAACCGCCGTTCCCCATGATGGACGTCAGGGCAGCCGAATCCACTGCGTGTAGCCCGGCCGCAGCCAGCGCCTCCGTGAACATCCAGCGGATCAGGGGTGAAAACAACACCAGCAGAAGGGCCTGGGTTGCAGCGTAGAGGGCCAGCAGACGCCAGCCGCCGGTGCGGAGCGTCCGCCACCCGGCACCAAGCAACCCCGGAATGAGGGTACGGACGCGGAGCTCTCCGGGCAGTGCCTGAGGCGTCCTGACGGTCCGGTCGAGGAGCGGAAACCGCACCATGCTCAGGCCGCGGCCCGGTGGCGGCAGCCTGAGCAGGCGCCGGCTGTCCTGGCGTGTCCCGCACCCTGCCGGTTCCGGCCGGTCGTAGGCTCGGTCGTCGTCATGCCCTTGCTCCTCTGCATTCAGGAGCGAAGGCAGGCTCCGTACACGCCGCTGCTCCGAGGGGTGGTTAGCCCGGGGTAGCTGGGCGTCCAAGTTTCGTCAGAGTATATAAGCCGCATCACAGCCGCATCGTCATGGTTCCGACATATTCCCGGGCGGGTGATGCAGGCGGCGTGCCGTGGGAATCCCGGAGGGCGCTAGATGGTCAGATGAAACTCCAGCCGCCCATGACGGACACCGTTGATCTGCAGTTCCAGCTGGTGCCTTCCGGCGTAGTGCCGCCGCGTGGTCATTTGGCGGAAGGCGTGCCGGCCGGACAGCTTCCGCGACTCTCCGGGTTCCAGGTCCAGGACGGCCAGTTTGAAGACCTTTGGCGCAGTCAAACCGTTCGCCTTGACGTAGTGCACCACATAGTCGACAGCGAGGCGGGCGGGCGTTGGGGACGTGTTCGTCAGAACACACTCAAAGCTCAGGACCGCGGGCAGAGTGAGCTGCTCCGTTTCCGCGCGCGGTCCGTCCACCGCGACTTCGGCAGGCTTAAAACCCATCAGCGACAGCGCTCCAGGGTGCGCCTTTTTCACCAGCGTCCGCAATCCGCGCCGGATGATCCAGGCACTTTCCGGCGTACCCGATTCATGCCAGCGTGCAGCGAGTTCAAGAACAGTCTCCGGTGCATGCCGTGCAAGGTCATTGAGGTGGTTGGCCACCGAGCGGCGCACGTACTCGCTGGAGTCATTGCGCAAGGCATCGAGGACCGGCACGGTGGCGTCAGGGCGCAGTGTCAGCCCGGCAACCCGCACCGCCCACGGAAGGTATGGTCTGGTGCCCTCGCTGGCCAGCCTGCGCACGTGCTCATTGGGGTCCGTGGTCCAGGGCTGGATATATTTCAGGGCGCGGTCCAAATCCGCGCTGAGCAGTCTGCGGATGGCAAACTCACTGGTCAGCCGAGGCGTCAGCTCAGCAAGCAGGTCAAGGCAATCGTCGAAGGCCTGATTGCTGCCCTGGGCAAGGGAGAGGGTGACTGCAGCTTCGGTAACCGGCCACAGTGCCCAGCCAGTGAAGTCCGGATCGGCCAGGGCAGTCCGGAATGCGGCTGTGGCCACTGCATACTCCCGGAAGCTCACCACCAAGGCGTCCGCGACGACGTCGGTCCTCGCGCGCAGGGACAACGGGCCGAGCCGGCCGCTCGTTTCCTGCAGGGCCTCGAACCGGACCCCCGGGGCCGCTGTTTCCAGCGACCCGCACAGCTGCGCTATCTGCGCAGGGCCCAGCAGGTCATCCATTGCACCCATACTGCTTCCTGACTGCTCTTGCCGCTGGCGCTGCTGACTCCGTTTACCGGAATCATCCTAGCTGGGCCGCAACAGGGCAGCGGCGGCCGGACAGTGCGGGGCCAGTGGCTCCTGCCCGGGCAGGCGGCCTAGCGTTCGGCGTCTACGTAGCTGCCGCGGCGGTTTCCGGCCGGATGTCCGGCGGCTCCGAAGGCAGCCACATAGCTGTCAACGCACCGGCCCGGGCGGCTGCTGACCCGGCCGTCAAAAGAGGCGGTGTAGCGGCCGCCGCTGGCGGGGACAGGCGCCTGGGGGCGGTCAAACACTGCCACATAGTTTCCACCGAGGGCGCTTCCGGCGCGGCGCGGATCAGCGCCGCCGGCAGAGTGGGTGGAGGTGCGGGTCTGGGCGGTGGTGCGGGTCTGGGCGGCAGCGCGGGCGGTTTCGGCAAACATGGTCTTAAACAAGGGGTGGTACTCCTGGGGGTAATGCGGCAGCACCGGCGAGCCGGTACAGGCTGCGGTGTCTGTCAATGGGGAGGGCGGCACGCTTCCGAAGTGGTGCGGTGCACAGTGCCCGGGGCCGCGTTCAGGCCTCCGGAGAGGAGGCCCGCCGTACTGAACTCCGGCAAGGAGCAGATCCGGCAGGCCGCGGCGTCTTCCACGACTCTACCAGTTATTCTGAGTCATTCATAAAAAGGAGCATCACCCCTGCCGTGACCTGGTGCCGGGCGCGGCGGGTCCCAGGGATAGAGTTGGGATATGAGCAACACCCCCGCACGGCCGCGCAGGTCTGTCTTCTTCCTCATTCCGGCCGGCGCTGTGGCGGGCATGATCCTGGGCATCCTAAACTTCCAGATCAACTACGCCGCTTCGGTCGAGTCGCAGGACCTTTCGAGCTACATCCTTTGGACCCTCATCGGCGGAGCTGTGCTCGGCGCATCCTTCGCCTGCCCCGCGAGTGTGCTGGCATTCCTGAGCGCAGACGCAGGAAAGTCACGGCGCTTTTGTGCCGGTGCAGCGGGTGTGGTGCTGGCGTTGTGCTGGCTGGTCTATACGGCCGTCTCAGCATCCGGAGGCACCCCGGTGACCGCCCTGCTCCCGGTGGCGGCGGCCCTGACCATTGCGGCCGGGACATGGTTCGTCTGGCTGACAACGCAGGCCAGGGCAGTGAAGGGCACGGAGTCTAGGTAAGGTCTGTGATGGCGGCGCCGGCGTTGGAGCGGACAGATTCCACGCCCTTCAACGCTGATGCCTTGGACTTGTAGCTCTCCGACGAGGAAGCGATGACTTCCCCATTACCCGCCTTCAGCCGGAACCTGAAGCCGCCTGCCTTGTCCTGATAAATCTCGAATTTGCCTGCCATGACTGCCTCGCTGTACTCGGTTACCCCTGTTACTGCCAGCCCGGTGGCTGTCGGCCACCACGTCAGTGCGGTCCCCCAATCATGGTCGAGAGCGCGTCCGCCGGTGACTCCACCTCGGCGCCGTGCGCAAAGAGAATCCGTTCCGGCCCCAGGCCCGCGATCCGCTCCAGCGATTGCTCCGCCTGACCCGCGTCGGACATGAAAGCACCGGGCCCCCGGATGACGTGACCATGCGATGACGCCGCCGCATCTCCAACAAAAAGTGTCCCTGTTCCCTCATGGAACAGGGAGATGTGCCCCGGAGTATGGCCGGGAGTGGCGAGGATCTCCAGGTCCTGAACCATGGCCCCTTCACCAATGGGGCTTACGTGGCGCGGAGCCCGGATGTCCGGCGAATCGGGCCCCCCGGCGTAGATCGCAGCATGGGGAGCGCGTTCGGCAACGGCAAACAGGGAGCCCACGTGGTCCATATGCAGGTGAGTCAGCACAATGTCGCGGACATCGGACCACCCGCCACCCAAAGCCTCGATCGCGGCAGCGATCCCCGCATCGGCATCGGGCATTCCTGTGTCAATCACCACGATGCCCTCCGGTTGAGCTACGGCATAACACCGCACATCCATGATCAGCTGATCCGGCCCGGCGACGCCGGCTGGAATCACCACCTCGCGCACCACGTCCTGAACGGGAAGCTGCGCTCCGCGGCCACCGATTTGCTCACTCATGGCCCCTCCTTCGCTGGGTACTTCCAGCGTATTCCCGCACCCCCGTATACGTCGCGGCAGTACGCAAAAATCCAGGACTGCTGCCTGCGATGAAGCGCCTTTGGCGGCTGAACGGTACCCCTGAAGAGCGCCAGGGTGTGAAGGATGGGACAGAACAGGAAAGCAATCTGTCGTTTAGCACGGTGTGGCGTCCCGCACAATGGCAACACGGTGTCGTTACCGAATTGCAATGCAATTGGAATTCCATGTAGTGTCCTTGGCATGCCGCGATCCTGATGCGGCGTCCTTGGCCTGTTACCTAACTCTGCCGCTGGCCAAGGCCCCCTTTGCAATACGACGGCAGGGGCGGGGGACCCAATTTTTTGGATCCTTTGAATCCTAGGGGTTAAGCCGACCGGTTTACTCCGGGCGGCCGGGTGACTCCCATCCGAATCCGACAGCTCACCTCGCAGGTATTGGGAGAGGTAATTCCTTTGTCTATCAACAAGAACCGCGGACGCCACCGCGCACATTCCAACATCTGGACGACTATCGCCCAGGTCTCACCGGTCAAGGCACGCACCCTCGGCGGAACCGCCGCAGCCGTGGTTGCCGGATCCGGACTCATGTTCGGCATGGCTGCCCCGGCACAGGCCGGCGTCATCGCCAACGATCCTGCCCCGGCGCCTGCCGCCGCTGCCGCAGCCCCGGCTGCAGCTCCCGCCGCAGCCACCGTGGCCGAGACGGTCACTCAGACCGTGACGGAAGCCGCAGCCACCCACACCGTTGTTCCGGGTGACACCCTGGGCCAGATTGCCGCTACCTACGGCGTCTCCCTGGACAGCATTCTGGCCCTCAACGGCCTGTCGATGACCTCGATCATCTACCCGGGTGACGTCATCACCTACGCCGGCACGGCTGCGGTTCAGCCCGCAGCTTCCTACGCTCCGGTGGAAACCGCAGCAGCGATCGAAGCTGCTCCCGCCGCGGCTTCCTTCACTGATCCGGGCACGTACACCACGCTGAGCACCCAGGTCACCCCGGCTGCTCCGAGCGCCGGTACCTCCGCAATCGGCCAGATCATGGTGAACGCGGCCTACTCACAGCTCGGCGCCACCCAGGACTGCACCGTACTGGTCGAGGTAGCCCTCCGCGCTGCCGGCCACTCGGTTGGCGACCTGGCCCCGGCTCAGCTGGCTGCCTACGGCACCCCCGTCTCCGATCCCCAGCCGGGTGACATGGTGTACTACGCCGACGGCGGCATGGGCTTTGCCCACATCGCCATCTACATCGGCGACGGCCAGGCCATCCACAGTGGCTGGAACGGTAACCAGACCGTTGTTCAGTCCGTCAACGTCGGCTCCGGCCCGGTCTACTACCGCGCCTAGCCGAAACCTTTGGCGGATTGTCCGGTCCGCCGATATTCGGAAAGCACCCCGCCTGGAACCAGGCGGGGTGCTTTTCACTTCCGGCACAGCAATACCCTCCTGCCCCGCCGCCGCAACTACCCTGCAGCTTCGGGGGAACATGCCCACCCAGACGTGAAATAATAGTCAGGTCAGACCCGCGGCTTCCCGGCGTTTCACCCCCATGTGCGGCGCTCCCGGCCGCGCTTCCGTCACGACTGTCACCGGAATCCGGGCAAGCGCGGGACACCCGTCCCAACAACAGACCCTGTCCAGTGCAGCGGTCCGCGGCTGCCGGGCCCGGCTTCGATCCAGCCAGAGGTAATCACATTGACGTTTAACGTAGGTCAAACCGTAGTCCACCCCCACCACGGCCCGGCCACCATCCGCCGCCTGGCGACCCGCCAGATCCGCAGCGTGGATCACGAGTACCTGGTACTGGAAGTACATGCCAACAAGCTTGAGGTATGGGTGCCCACCGCCAAGGCACAGGATGTGGGGCTGCGCCAGGTCCTGAATTCACCGCAGCTGGAAGAACTCATGGAGATCCTCAAGGCTGCTGCGGATGCCGAGGAATCCCAGTGGTCACGACGGTTCAAGGAAAACACGGAACTGCTGGCCAGCGGCCGGATCACAGATGTGGCGCGGGTGGTCCGCAACCTCACGCTGCGCTCCCTGGACAAGGGACTCTCCCACGCGGAGCGGGACATGCTCCGGCATGCACGCCGGCCGCTGCTCACGGAAATTTCACTCTCGCTCGGGGTCAGCGAGGAGGAAGCCGCCGCTGTGCTCGACGGCGTCTGGGACGGCGCGGGCACCTCACTGGCCGAGCCGGTCACCTAAAACCCTGCCGGGCCGGTCAGCTGAATCCTGGTCTCCCGCAAGGCGCCGCTCTCCGCGAGGAAGCGGCGCCTTTGTCCTCTTCGCACCGTTTCCTTCCCGGCCACTGTTCCGCTGCCGAGCCGGTCAGCCCAATCACTTCATGATCTGGCCTTAGTGCGGGCCGTCGCGGTGGCGGCCCAGGGGTCCTCCGGCCAGGGATGCTTCGGATACCGGCCCCGCATTTCTGCCCGGACCTGGTGATACGGACCAGCCCAGAAGGAGGCAAGATCATCTGTGACCGCCAGCGGCCGGCCCGCCGGAGACAACAGATGGAACAGCACCCTGACCCGTCCTCCGGCAAGCGTGGGTGAGCCCGCCCAGCCAAAGCATTCCTGAAGCTTGACGGCGACCACCGGCCGCGCGCCGTCGTCGCCTGGTTCCGGGTAGGTAATGTGCACCCGGGAACCGCTGGGCACCTGCAGCCGCTCGGGGGCCAGTTCCTCCAAATGCGCTGCCTCCGGCCAGGGCAGGAGCCGCCGCAGCGGATCAGCCAGATTGATCCCGGCAGCCCGCGCGCCGCCGGCCAGCTCATCCAGTTCCGGAGCGAGCCACTCGTCCAGGCGTTCCAGGAGCGCCGGCTCGGAGACATCGGGCCAGGGTGCGCCAAGCTCGCGGTGCAGGAGTGCCAACCGACGCCGCAGGGCGTCTGCCGCCGGCGACCATCCAATCAGTGACAGTCCCTGGACGGCCAGGGCCGCTGCGACGGCCGCCCGCCCCTGGGCCGGCGTCGCCCGGACGGATGTGGAGACCAGTTCAATCGCGCCGAGCCTGCGCTCACGCCGTGCATTCACCCGCCCGCCGGAGAATTCCGCCGAAACGGATTCCGTGAGCAGATGAGCGGCCGCAGCCTCCGCCGTCCCGGCCTCCAGCGGAGCCGCGGCGCGGATGACCGCACCGGTGCCCGCGGCCGCGCGGCCCTGGGCCCGCGTCACATCGGCAACAGCAAGCCATTCGGACCCCCGCAGCGGGCTGTCCGCGGGCAGTCCCGCCCGGGTCCCGGAAGCAAGAAGGTACTGCTCCCCCGCGCTTCCTGCCACCCGGCGCGCTACGCGGGCGGGAAACGCCAACGCGATGATGAATCCGGCCGCTTCGCCCGGTTCCAGGCTGTGATCCATGAGGGCGTTGCCCGGCGCGGCCTGCTGCGCCGCCAACCGCTCGAGCCGGTGGACTTCCTGCGACCAGGCACGCGCACCGGGGTCCCCGCCGGAGCGGAGCCGGGCCAGCAGCCGGACAAGGTCCGCCCCCGGCGCGCGGACATCTCCGGCCACCATGGCGGCTACCTCCGCCGCAGTGCGTGCCCCGGTAACGGGAGCCCCATCGACCAGGGCACGCGCGAGCGGCGGATCGACGGGAACACGGACCAGCGCCCGGCCGGACTCCGTGGCCCGCCCCTCGCCGTCAACGGCGCCGATGGCCCGGAGTTCGGCTTCCGCGTCGGCCAGAGCGGCTGCAGGCGGCGGGTCAGGAAGGCTTAATCCGCGTCCGCCGGGAGTCCCCCAGCACGCCAGCACCAGGGCTGCCGAGGTGAGGTCGGCAGTGGCAATTTCCGGAGTCTGCTGCGCAGGCGCCGCGGCGTAGGCTGCCTCCGGATAAGCCCGGATCACGGTTCCCGGGCCCTGCCGGGCGGCGCGTCCGGCACGCTGCTGGGCCGAGGCCCGCGAACAGCTCACTGTCACCAGTCCGGACATGCCACGGGCCGCATCCCGCCGCGGTTCACGGGAGAGCCCGGAGTCCACCACCAGGCGCACCCCCGGCACGGTGAGCGAGGACTCGGCCAGCGACGTCGTCACGATGATGCGCGGCCTGCCTCCGGCGGGCCGGCCGGAAACCGCCCGGTCCTGTTCGGCTGCCGGCACCTGGCCGTGGAGTTCCAGGACCTCGGTGCCCGGCTCCGCCGCCTGCCGCAGGTGGCCCGCGACGGCGGAGACTTCTCGGGCTCCCGGGACGAAGACCAGGGCATCCGTCTGTGGATCGGCTGCCAGTGCCTTGGCGTGTCCTGCCGCAGCGGTCAGTGCCAGCTCAGTGAGGAAAGCGCGGGTCACGCCACGTTCGTCCAGGCGCCGGGAAGCGGTCGGTTCCCAGCGGACCTCCAGCGGATACAGTGCAGAGGGGCAGTCGACCAGGGGCGCCGGCCCGTTCGGCCCGCCGACCAGTGCAGCAAAGCGGGCCGCGTCCAGGGTGGCGGACATCGCGATGAGCACCAGATCCTCCCGCAGCTGCCGGACCTCCGAAAGCAGGCCCAGCAGCAGATCGGTTTCCAGCCCCCGCTCATGGACTTCGTCGAGGATGACGCCGGCGGTGCCTTCCAGGGCGGGATCATCCATCAGCCGGCGCAGCAGGATGCCGGGGGTCACGAATTCCACGATGGTGCGGCTGCCCGTATGCCGCTCGCCGCGCACGGTGTATCCGACTGCCTCCCCTACGCTGGAACCAGCGAGGGAGGCCAGACGGCGGGCGGCAGCGCGGGCCGCCACCCGGCGGGGCTGGGTGACAATAATCCGCCCCTGCCCGGAACCGGTGAGGTTGGCCACCAGCGGCGGAACCAGAGTGGTTTTACCGGTCCCCGGTGGTGCCTGCACGACGGCGGTGCGTCCCCCGGCCGCCGGATCCAGGGCTGCCGCGAGGTCCGGGAGGGAACGGGCAAAGGTCAGCCTGCGGCCGAGGGCGGAGAGGTTGAAGGGTCCGTCCGGAAGTGGACCGGCCGCCGGCAGTGGTGTGCTCACCCACCTATTCTCTCCCGTGGCCGACTTTGACCGTGACGCACCGGCCGCGGGGCTACCGGCGCAGCGCCTTCCGCGCCGCCTGGTTGCCCAGGAGCTGCACCAGCTGGACCAGCACGATAATCACGGCCACTGCGGCCCAGGTCACCACCGGATTGAACTGCCGGTAGCCGTACTGGATGGCGAAGGTTCCCAGGCCTCCGCCGCCCACATAGCCGGCCACCGCGGACATATCCACCAGGGCGACGAAGACGAAGGTATAGCCCAGGATGAGCGGGCCCAGCGCTTCGGGAATCAGGATAGTCAGGATGATCCGGCGCCGGCCTGCACCCATTGAACGGGCTGCTTCGATGACACCGGGCTGCACGGTCAGCAGGTTCTGCTCCACGATCCGGCTGATGCCAAACGCGGCAGCCAGCGAGAGCGTGAAGATAATGGCGTTGTTACCGATGCCGCTGCCGGTCACTGACCGTGCCAGCGGCTGGACCGCGGGCAGGAAAATGATGAACGGAATGGGGCGGAAGATATTTACCAGCACGTTGAGGGTGCCGAAGACCGGACGGTTGGCCAGCAGCGCTCCGCTGCGGGTGGTGTAGAGGCCCAGACCGATCAGCATGCCGCCCAATCCGCCGAACAGCAGGCTCAGTCCCACAATGTAGAGGGTCTCTCCGACGGCCGTCCACAGCTGGGGCGTCAGGGGAATCAGTTCTTCCATTCAGCTCAGCTCCGTTACTTTGATGCCTGTGCCCACCGAGGCCAGTGCGTCGTCGATCGCCTGGTCGGCTCCTTTGAGTGCCAGGGTGAGATGCCCGAAGGCCCGCCCCGAGATGTCATTGATGCCGCCGTAAATCAGTTCGAACCCCACACCCGCCGCGGCGAGTTCCAGGAAGACACCTGCCTGGGCTTCATCGCCGTCGCGGAAGGACAGCGTGACGATCCGCCCCTCATGGCGGGCCTTCAGCGACGCAAGCTCATCCGGAGACGGAATGCCCCGCACCACGGTCGAGACAAATTTCTGCGACGAGTCGCGGCGGGGATTCGAGAAAACTTCAAAAACGTCACCCTGTTCCACGATCCGCCCGCCATCCATCACGGCTACCCGGGTGGCCAGGTTTTTGATCACATCCATCTCATGGGTGATCACCACGATGGTGATGCCCAGCTCCCGGTTAGCCCGGCGCAGCAGGGCCAGCACCTCGTGGGTGGTCTCCGGGTCCAGCGCCGAGGTTGCCTCGTCTGCGAGCAGGATTTTGGGTGCTGCGGCCAGTGCGCGGGCGATTCCCACCCGCTGCTTCTGCCCGCCGGAGAGCTGCTCGGGGTAGCTGTCAGCCTTGTCGGTGAGGCCGACGAAAGCGAGCAGCTCATCCACCCGCGCCGCAATCTCCGCTTTGCTCTGTCCGGCCACGCGCAGCGGATAGGCGATGTTGTTCCGCACGGTTTTCGAATTGAACAGGTTGAACTGCTGGAAGATCATGCCAATGCCCAGACGGATGGATTTCAGCTTCCGTTCGGGGACCCCGGAGACCTGCCGGCCATCCACGGTGATGGTTCCCGAGGTGCTGGATTCCAGCGCATTGATCAGGCGGACCAGGGTGCTTTTTCCGGCCCCGGAGTAACCGATAATCCCGAAGATCTCTCCGACTTCAATCTCGAGGTTGATCTCCTGCAGCGCGGCAACAGGGGGTTCGCCTTTCCGCGCCGGTGGATAGGTCTTGCTGACGTTATGCAGCGATATAAGGGCCATGACGGTTCCTTGGGTAGAGACGGGCGTCCCCGCC
>NZ_JACSQD010000001.1:357047-359149 GCF_014836775.1 Arthrobacter gallicola | reverse complement strand
GGCGCCGGCGGGCCCCGCTTCGATGAGGCGCCGGGATCAGCCCCGGGCTTCGATGTCCTTCTGGACCTTGGCAAGGGACGTGCGCAGATCCTCGGCCGGAACCTTCAGGAACTCGGCGGTGTTGCCGGAGGCCTCCTGCACACCGTCCTGGACAGACTGGGTGTTCTGGTAAATCTCCACCAGCTTCAGGTAGGTCTCGTTGTTTTCCTCGCCGGCGCGGGCGGCAAAGATGTTCACGTAGGGAATCGCGGCCGGATCGGAGGGATCGTCCTGGGCAATGGCGTCCTCAAACTTCAGCCCCGCGTCCTCCACGAAGTCGTTGTTGATGATGGCCGCCGCGACGTCGGGCAGCGACGTCGGGGTCAGTGACGCCTCCAGGGTGGTCACCTTGACCTTGGACTTGGCTTCATCAATTTCGTCGAGGGTGGAGAAGGCGCTGCCGCCGCCCTCCAGCGTCACCAGGCCGGCGGACTGGAGCACCAGCAGTCCGCGGGACAGGTTGCTTTCATCATTGGGGATGGCGACCGTTGCGCCGTCGGGAATTTCCTCAACCGAGTCGTACTGGGTGGAGTACAGGCCCAGCGGGTAGATGGCCGTGGATCCGACCGGGGTCAGGTCCTCCCCGGCGGAGACGTTGTAGCGGGCCAGATAGACGATGTGCTGGAACTGGTTGAGGTCCAGTTCGCCCTCGGTCAGTGCGGGGTTGGGCAGCGTGTACTCGCCGAAATCGACGATTTCCACGTCAATTCCTTCTGCCTTGGCTGCCTCGGTGTAGGTGGCCCAGTACGGATCACTGGCACCGACGACGCCGATCTTCACCGGTGCCCCTTCGTCTCCTGCCGCTGAACCGCAGGCGGCCATGCCGAGGGCAAGGAGCGGTGCTGCGGCAAGTGCCAGAATTTTCCTGCTGAGTTTCATGGTTCGGTTCTTCTCCTGAATGGGTCCGCGGCT
Organism: Arthrobacter gallicola; assembly: GCF_014836775.1. GTDB lineage: Bacteria > Actinomycetota > Actinomycetes > Actinomycetales > Micrococcaceae > Arthrobacter_B > Arthrobacter_B gallicola. The sequence goes on along the minus strand of NZ_JACSQD010000001.1, from coordinate 358,198 downwards.
AAGCACGGAAAGTGGGGAGGCGCAGGCCGCTGTGAGGGCAGTGCCGGCGCCGTACTTGCCCTGCGGAGGGTTTCCGCCAAGGCCGAATCTTCACCTGGAGCACCCCGCTACGACGAGAGGGTTGCTGTCCAGCCGGCCAGGGCCGATGGCTGGAACTCTTGATTCCGGACTCACGCTAGGGGCGCGCGCGGCACGGGCCAAATGTTGCGCCATAAGGCGTCACTGACTGTCACGGGGCGTCATGTTCGGGCCCGGGACGTCAGGGAGAAGGTCCCGCTCCACGGGCGGCGGTCTCTGGAGCGCATGCCGCAAGCTTCGCTACGATGGTGCCCTCCGCCGCGGGGTCTGCGGCAGCGCATGCTCCAGGAGGGTTGATCATGGGTACGGCAAAGGACTTCCGGGTTGAGAGTGCCGGTGCGGAGGATGTCTGCGCTCTGGCCACGCGCTATGGATTGCTGCTCGATCCAGGAACCGTCCGCTTTAACGAAGCCGGACTCGACTACCGGGTGGCATTCGCCGGTACTCCGGAAACGAACGAGCAGTGGGTACTTCGAGTGCCGCGCCGACCGGATGTGGCCGCGAACCAGGATCAGGAACGGGCCATTCTTGATTTTGTCCGCCCGCGCCTCCCCGCAGCCATCCCGGACTGGAAGATCCAGGCCGATGACCTGATTGCCTACCCGCTGCTGCCCGGCTCCCCCGGCCTGACCGTGGGTCCGTCGAACCAGCCGGACTGGCATTTCGACCCGACGTCGAAGTCCTACCTGCAGTCCCTGGCGGAGCTGATCGCGTCCCTGCACAGCATGGATGCCGCCGCCGCAGCAGCCGCCGGCATTCCAGCTGAAACTCCCGACGCCGTCCGGCAGCACTGGGTGGATGGCCTGTCCAGGGTAGAAAAGGAGTTCCGGATTGCGCCGGACCTGTATGCGGGCTGGCAGCAGTGGCTCAGCGATGACCGGCTCTGGCCGGCCCGGACTGTCCTGACGCACGGGGAACTGTATCCCGCCCATCTGCTGCTGGACGAGGCGGACCGTGTTGTTTCCGTCCTGGACTGGACAACCGCGAAGGTCAGTGACCCTGCCCTGGAGTTCATGTATGTCCAACTCATTTCGCCTGATTCACTGGAGGAAGTGGTGGGCGGGTTCCACGCC
>NZ_JACSQD010000001.1:110254-357037 GCF_014836775.1 Arthrobacter gallicola | reverse complement strand
ATCCACTGAGGAAGTGGGGGCCGGGAACCCGGCCACCACCGGCACCAACGACCCATTCCTGGTTGAGCGCTGTAGCGCACTCATCGCGGCCGGTCCACTGAACCATGCGCTCTATGCGCTAACTACGGGACTGCCCGAGCACCGGGATGCCGCAGCTGCCCAGCTTCTGCCGGAATAGCTGCCAAGCGCGTGCTGCCGACCCGGATGGTGGCGCCCGCAGCCGCCACCGGCGTCATGCTCCTGCTGGTGTCCGGACCGGATCCGACATGTATCCTGCAAGCAGTGCAAACTATTTCTTATTCGTGACACAGATCTCTCTGCGCCGTGCTTCCGCTGTGACGCGGAACCGTGAAACTGCTCCATGGCGAGTAGTGATTTCGTGTACCCCGGTTCCGGGACCCGTCAGGGGTCCCGGATGCTCAGGCCCACCACCAGATACTTCACGGAAGAACAACCATGCCTGTCCCACAACCTGCACCAGGACGATTCCTTTCCCTCACCCCTCTGCGTGAACGGGAGGAGCTGCGCCCGGACTGCTCCAGCTGCTACGCCCTGTGCTGCACGGCCTTCGGCTTCGCGCGGTCCGCTGACTTCGCCGTCGACAAAGCCCCCGGAACCCCCTGCAGCAATCTGGCCGAGGACTTCACCTGCACCATCCATGCCTCCCTGCGTCCGCGGGGTTTCTCCGGCTGCACTGTGTTTGACTGCCACGGAGCCGGCCAAACCGTGTCCCAGGGCTACTACGCCGGGGAAGACTGGCGGACCCATCCTGAAGCTGCCCGGGAGATGTTCAGCACCTTCGCGGTAGTCCGGCAGCTGCACGAGATGCTCTGGTACCTGGCGGAGGCTGCGGACCGGGCCTTCGACCCGGAAACCACTGGATCGGCTGAGGAACTCCGCACATTGATCGGAAGCGAGCTGCAGCAAGGTCCGCACGCGCTGCTCGCCCTGGACCTTTCCGCACTGCATGCACGGGTCCGGGCTCTCCTGCTGGAAGTCAGCGCCGAAGTGCGGGCTGGTTACTTTGCCGAGGGACAGCAGGATGCGGGAGCTGACCTGCAGCCCTCCGCGGACCTGATGGGCCGGGATCTGCGCAGGGTTTTCCTGTGCGGGGCAGACCTTCGCGGAACCTACCTGATCGGGGCGGACCTCCGCGGGGCCGACCTTGCCGGCACAGACCTGCTCGGCGCTGATCTGCGCGGTTCCCGCCTGGAAGGTGCCGATCTTTCCCGGGCCCTGTACCTCACCCAGGCGCAGGTTACCGCAGCCACCGGGAACAGCGAAACACTCCTGCCTCCCGTGCTTCGCCGCCCCGGACACTGGCGGGAGGGCTGACGGAAGGTTCCTTAAAGCTGCATCCCGCCTTATGCGGGGTACAGCGACAAGGCCAGCGCGTCCACGGTGAAAAGGACTTCCTGACCCGGGCGCAGGGCCAGATCCGCGGCTTCAGCCGGACTGATGTCTGCGGCGAGCTCCCCCGCACCGACCCGGATCCGGTCACCCCTCGGCTCAAGGTCCGTGACGGTGACCTTGAGAACGTTTCGGCCTCCGGCCTGCCCGGTGGGGCGGGTGGGCCCGGCTGAACCCGATGGGTTCACCACGCTGACCAAAACCGACGACGGCGGAAAGGCTGCGAGCCACTGGCTCCCGTCCCGGAACTGGTCACGGGACGCTTCGGGTGGGCATTCAATCTCGAAACCGGGCGCGCTGAAGCAGTCCCCGCGGCGAATGCCCTCCACCAGGTTCAAGCCGGCCAGGCTCGCCGTGAACCGGCTGCGGGGCCGGCGCAGAACCTGCGCCGGCGGACCACCCTCGACGATCTGCCCGCCCTCCATCACCAGCACTCTGTCTGCCAGCATCAAAGCGTCGAGGACATCGTGGGTGACAATCAGGGCACTTCGGCCAACCAGGACACGGCTAAGTAACCGGCGCAGTAAAGGTGCTGCGTGAACGTCCAGCGCCGCCATGGGCTCATCCAGCAGCAGCAGGGACGGTTCCGCGGCCAGCGCCCGCGCCAGGGCCACACGCTGGGCCTGCCCACCGGACAGCTCGGCCGGTTTGCGGGCAGCGAATCCGCCTGCATCGGCCTGGTCCAGCCAGTAGCGGGCTGCCGTCCGGGCCGCCCGCCGCGGAGTCCCGGCACTTCGGGGACCGAAAGCCACGTTCTCCTCGGCGCTCAGGTGCGGGAAGAGCAGTGCCTCCTGGGCAAGCAGCGCAGTGCCCCGGCGGTGGGGCGGCAGCCACACCCGCCTGTCGACGTCGAACAGCACATTGCTACCGAGCTTCGCCCGCCCGGCTGCAGGCTGCAGCAGTCCGGCGATCAGGGAGACCACTGTGGACTTCCCGGCGCCGTTTGGCCCCAGCAGTGCCACGGTCTCACCGGCCGCTATTTCCAGGGAGACGTCGATACCGCGCTCGGGGAGCACCGCTTGCAAATCCAGTCTCATTGACGCACCGCTGGCGTCCCGGCGGAAGTGCTGCGGTAGGACAGTCCCACCACCACCACAGCGACTGCCACCAGAACCAGTGAAAGGGCCACGGCTGCATCGGCGTCGGTCTCGCGCTGCAGGTAGATCTCCAGCGGAAGCGTTCGGGTGACGCCCTCGAGACTCCCGGCGAAGGCCAGCGTGGCTCCGAACTCGCCCAGGCACCGGGCGAAGGAAAGGACAGCGCCGGAGGCCAGCCCCGGAAGCACCAGCGGAACGGTCACCCGCCGCAGGACGGTTCCGGGGCCGGCGCCCAGGGTTGCCGCCACGGCCTCATACCGGGTGCCCGCCGTCCGGAGCGCGCCTTCGACACTGAGCACCAGAAACGGCAGTGCAACGAAGGTCTGCGCCAGGACGACGGCGGTGGTGGAGAACGCTATCTGGATTCCCAGGACATCCAGCACCCCGCCCAGCAGCCCCTGCCGCCCGAAGGTATAAAGCAGCGCAATCCCGCCGACCACGGGCGGCAGCACCAGCGGCAGCAGGACCAGTGCCCGAACCAGCCGTTTGCCGGGAAACCGCAGCCGCGCCAGCACCAGCGCCAGCGGCACACCAAGCAGCACGCACAGCAGGGTGCTGACCGTCGCTGTGCGGAGGCTAAGCGACAGCGCTGCCAGTGAGGACTCGGAGGTGATCAGGGGGATGAACTGTCCCCAATTCACCTCGGCGGTGATGGCCGCCAGCGGCAGCAGCAGGAACACCGTTCCCAACCCGGCGGCGGCCAGCACCCAGCGCGGCAGCTGGATCATCGGGGTCCTCCAGTGGATCCGTTGCCCACCGTGGCTACCCGGGAACAACGGGCGAGCCGAGGCAGGGGCTTCCTAGGGCGCACCGAAGCCGGCCTTCCGCAGGATGTCCTGACCAGGGCCGCTGTGGACGAAGCTGATGAAATCATCTGCCAGCTCCGGCTGCCGGGCGTTGGTCAAGCGGACAATCGGATAGGTGTTCACCGCCTGGGCGGCTTCCGGAAAAGCCACCTCTTCCACACTCCCGGCGGAGGCCAGCACATCGGTGACGTAGACCAGCCCCGCGTCCGCCTCCCCGGAGGCAACCTTGCCTAAAACTCCGGTGACCGAGGTTTCCTCGCTGACCGGAGTGATTTCCGTGCCTGTGGCCGCCTCAATCCGTGCAGCCGCAGCGCCGCAGGGAACCTGTTCCGCGCACATCACCACCTGCCGGCCCGGTTCACCTAAGTCATTAAACCCGGTGATGCCCGCAGGATTGCCCGGCGGTACGGCGATCGTGAGGGTGTTGACGGCGAAGGGTACGGGATCGCCGGCAGCCAGTCCGCTTCCGGCCACTTTGTCCATGTTGGTCCCGTCCGCTGACGCGAAGACATCCGCCGGGGCCCCCGACTGAATCTGGGTCGCCAAGTCCGCTGAACCGGCAAAATTCAGCCGCACGGTGGTGCCGGGGTGGTCGGCTTCGAACTCTTCGGCTAGGTCCGTAAAGGGACCGGACAGCGACGCGGCCGCGAAGACCATCATCTCCCCCGCGGGTTCCGGGCCAGAGGACGACGGCGGGTTGCCGGCACACCCGGCCAGCAGCACTACGGCGCCCACCGACAGGGCAATCGTGCGGAGAGACGTGTGCAGGCTGTTCCCGTGGAGCATTACGCCTGTTTCTTAACCGGGGGCATTTCGACAATCACGTTGGTGGCTTTCACCACGGCAGTGGCCGTGGACCCGGGTTCCAGTCCGAGCTCGCGGACGGCCTCCGAACTCATCAGCGAAACAACCCGGAACGGCCCGCACTGCAGTTCAACCTGGGCCATCACCTTGTCCATCACAATGTCTGTCACCAGGCCCACGAAGCGGTTCCGTGCAGAACTGGCAATCTCCGTGGGATCGTCCGGCAGATGTGCCTGCTCCCGGGCCAGGTGGGCCAGTTCCAGAGAGTCAATAACCTGCCGTCCACTGGCATCACGGCGGCCGGTCAGGGTACCGTGCTCTATCCAGCGCCGGACGGTGTCATCACTGACTCCCAGGAACCGTGCTGCTTCGGCGACTCTCAAGCTAGGCATACACCGACACTATGCCGCAGATGCGCCTATTTCCAGAGGACTCTGAAATATATGCGGAAGTTTGATCGACTTGATCGTGATACAGCACTGTCGCAGTCCGTGTCACGGCTCCGGAGTGCCGGCTGCGTTTTCGCCGAAGAGGAGGCACAGCTGCTGCTTGCTGCTGCCGGTACGAATCATGAACTGGACTCACTGCTCTCCCGGCGGGCGGCTGGTGAACCCCTCGAGTACCTCCTGGGCTGGGCACAGTTCGGTGCGCTGCGGATCCGTGTCGGTCCGGGCGTTTTCATCCCCAGACGGCGGACCGAGTTCCTGGCTGCCGCCGTCGTCGATGCCTTGCGAAAGCACGCAGAGGGCGCCGGAGGCACTGCGGCTCTGGTGGTGGAGCTGTGCTGCGGGTCAGGCGCGATCAGTGCTGCAGTTGCGGCAGCCGTCCCGTCCGCCCAGCTGCACGCAGCTGACCTGTCAGCGGATGCAGCCGGCTACGCCCGGTTGAATCTCGGAGCCCGTGCCGCTGTTTACCAGGGCGACCTCTTCGAGGCCCTGCCGCACACGCTTCGCGGAAGCGCCGACCTGGTGGTGGCAAACGCGCCCTACGTGCCCACGGAGCGCCTGGACTTTCTGCCGCAGGAAGCCCGGCTGCACGAACCAGCAGAGGCGCTCGACGGCGGTGAGCAGGGCCTCACGGTACTGTTCCGAATCGCCGCTGAGGCGCCGGCCTGGCTCCGGCCCGGGGGCCGCCTGTTTGTGGAGTGCAGCACCGGCCAGGTGCCCGCGCTGGCGGCTGTTTTTACCGCCGCAGGGCTCCGGCCCGAGGTACTGCAGGAGGAGGAGGCGGACGCCACGGTGCTGAGCGGACTGAGGTACTGATCCCGCCGTGGCTGCAGGCCGGAGGTTCGCGGGTCTCCGGAGCGCTAGTCCCCTGAAACGTCCGCCCCGGCCGGTTCGAGCATCCCGCCGCCGGCCTCCTGCACTTCAACCGCACCGGGGGTGCGCCGGTGGCTGGCCAGGAACGCCGCGATCCGGTTGACGGCGTCGCGGATGTCATCCTCGGCCGGCAGGATCACGAAGCGGAAGTGATCAGGCGTCGGCCAGTGGAAGGCCGTTCCCTGCGAGACCAGGATCTTCTGTTCCTCGAGCAGGTCCAGGACAAACTTCTCGTCGTCGTCGAACGGGTACATCTCACGGTCCAGCTTCGGGAACAGGTACATTGCGCCGGCGGCCGGCACACAGCTGACGCCGGGGATTTCATTCAGCAGCCGGCACGCCAAGTCCCCCTGCTCCGCCAGGCGTCCGCCCGGCTTCACCAGGTCCCCGATGCTCTGGTAGCCGCCCAGCGAGGTCTGGATGGCATGCTGTGCAGGAACATTGGGGCAGAGCCGCAGCGACGCCAGCAGTTCCAGGGATTCGCGGTAGGCGGCAGTATCGGCGCGCTTGCCAGTCACGGCTACCCACCCGGCCCGGTAGCCGGGCATCCGGTAGGCCTTGGACAGGCCGGAGAAAGTCAGCACGGGCAGGTCCCCGGCCACCGACGCGGTATGAATGTGCACCGCGTCCTTATAGAGGATCTTTTCGTAAATCTCATCGGAGAAGAGCACCAGTTCGTAGCGGCGGGCCAGGTCGGCGAACTGTTCCAGGATGTGTCGGGGGTACACGGCGCCAGTGGGATTGTTCGGATTGATAATCACGATTGCCCGGGTGCGGTCGGTAATCTTGGCTTCCAGATCGGCCATGTCCGGCCACCAGTTGTTCTCCTCGTCGCAGGCGTAGTGCACGGCTTCGCCGCCGGACAGCATCACGGAGGCTGTCCACAGCGGGTAGTCCGGTGAGGGGATCAGCACCTGGTCGCCCGGTTCCAGGAACGCCTGCAGCGTCATGGAAATCAGCTCGCTGACCCCGTTGCCGATGAAGATATCCTCGACGCCGATCTGCATCAGACCCCTGGTCTGGTAGTACTGTGAAATAGCGGTCCGTGCCGAGAAGATGCCTTTCGAGTCGCTGTAACCCTGGGCGCCGCGCAGGTGGTGGATCATATCCACCACGATCGATTCCGGCGCTTCCAGCCCGAAGGGCGCCGGATCACCCAGATTCATCTTCAGGATCCGCTGGCCGGCGGCCTCCATCTGCTTGGCCACGTGCTGCACGGGGCCCCGGAGATCGTAGCGGATGTTCTGCAAACGGCTGGAATTCTGCATGGGACGCATCATCGGATTTTCCCACCACCTGGCCCTTGCGCCAAAACGGGCCGTTCCATGACGGCCGGAACAGGCCGGGATTACCGCCCAACCAGGTCAGCTCCGCGCAGCTGCCCGCTTCGGCTGCGGCAGGGCCGCCCGGACGCCGAACAGCCGGTCGTACAGCAAGCCGGCGGCCAGCGCGAGCACCACGAAGACCAGACTGATAATGCCCATGCCAATCAGGCCGGCCTGCAGTCCGGCGCCTGCCTCGGCGTCGAAATAGAGGATCGCCTTGTTGGCGATGGTCATTTGATAGAGCGGTTCGCCCCTGGCGATGAAGCTGAAGAAGCCCGGCAGCATTTCCAGCGGGACCACACCCGTGGCAGCGGGAAGCCCCATAAACACCACGTAGATCATGGAGAGGATCAGCCCGGCGCTGCCGAAAAGGGTCACCAGTCCCAGCGTGACCGCTGAAATGGTGGCCAGCGACAGCCACGTGCTGAAGAAGAACCATCCGCCGTGCGGAATGGGCATGCCCACCAGGTTGGCGATCCACATGATCAAACCCGCGGTCGGCACCGCGATAGCCAGCATCAGGCCCCACTTGAGCAGGAACGTCACCCAGCGCGCCGGCTGCAGCCGGGGGCCGAGGACAAATCTGGTCCCCAGTTCGACCGGGCTGACGCCCAGCCGTGAGTCGATCAGGAAGTGGAGCGTCACCGATCCGCTGATTCCCACCACCATCAGCAGCACGGAGTAGAAGAACGCCCCCATGCCAAGCGCTTCCCCCTGGGCCGGGCTTTCGAAGGGCGTTTCGGTGATCTGGATCGGATCCCGCAGCACTGTCTCCGACGTTCCGTCGATCTGCGGGGCCAGGCTGCTCTCCACCGCTGCAGGCAGCGGCACCTGGGCCAGCTGCCGGTCCAGGCTCCGCTGCGCCTCGGCCTGGGCGGCCTGGGCGGAGGACTCCAGCTGTCCCCCCAAACTGCTGCTGGCCTCCCGCAGAGCAGGTTCCACGGCTTCACCCGCCAGCTGGCTACCCAGCGGACTGGCGAGCGGGTTGGTGTAGAGCGTGATCTCCGGCCTGCTGGCCTCCGACGCCGTGAGACTGGAGGTCACCAACCCGGCGGCGTCGGCGGAGAAGTCCTCGTTAAACACCACAGCGGCATAAACCTGTCCGGACCCCAGCTGCTGCTGGGCATCGTCCCAGTTCAGCGGCCGGAGGTCGATTTCATCGGTCTTGCCGAAATTCTCGGTCAGGGTGTCCGTGATGTTCTGTCCAAAGTTCTGTTCCGTTCCACCGGCGTCGCTCCCCTGGTCACGGTTAACGACGGCGATCGGCACGTGCTGCAGGTGCCCGGACGGACTGCCAAGCCCCCCGATGTAGAGGGCCGAACCCGTGCCGCCGAGCAGCAGAAGCACAAACAACGGAAGCAGCCAGGTGAGTGGGGACAGGAACGTGGCGGCGCGGGATTTACTCCGATGGCGTCTGGGCCGGGCGGCGTCGCCGGGCAGGGAGTTATGTGCTGGCATGGGAAGAACCTCCCGGATCGCCGGACACGCTCCGTTTGATCCGCGGGAGCGTTTGTCCCCATCGACGCTACGCGCCGGTTCGCTGCGGAGAACAGGCCCGACCAGGCATACCGTGTGGAAGCGGCCCAACTCATCCCCGGGCGGGACTGCCTTCTGCCTGGGCAGCACCGCCGGTTCTGGCTTCCCGCAAACTACTGGCTGACGCGGACCGCAACCAGCGCTTACGCTGAGCGGCAGAGCGATCCCCGGTGCACGCCCGCTGACCTGCCAGGAGGAACATATGGAACCTGTTCCGTTGCCGGCCGCTGGCCAGACACACCCTGCCGCCGGCGGCCCTGCTGCCTCCGCCCCGCCGGACCAGTTCGTGCGTTACCGGATCGCACTGGCCTTCACCGATGCCGACCGTTTCCGAATGCTGGAGCACCTGGGTTCCGCACGGGCCGCCACCATCACGGCTAACTTCCGGCCGGCGCGCACCCGCGCCCGTCCGGGCGCCGGCACGGACTCGGGCGCCAGCACCGGCACGTGCTCTGGCGCTCCTGCTCATGCGCCTGCTCTTGCACCTGCACCCGCACCTGCACCTGCACCTGCACTGTATGGTCACGCCGAGGCGCAATGGCTCCATGCCCAGCTGCGGGCCGCCGTCGTCGGAACCCAGCTGGTTCTGGCCGGTCCGGAGACCGATGTTCTTGCCGCGCGGACCGATGCCCTGGCCTACGGCATGGTCTCCGCCGAGATTCTGCTGCTGTCCAGGTCGGATCCCGCACGCCGCGTCTATTGCCCGCATTGCAGGACCATCACCCGCACCGTCCTGGAGCCCGGATCCCGCCTCTGCTGCAGCGGCTGCCACCGCGGTCTGGAAATCTTCGACCATTTCTCCCGTCACCTCGCCGCCTACCTTGGTGTCGCCGCCGGCATCGAGCCGGTTTCACAACAGGAGGGACCAACGTGAATCACGCTGCTGCGGCGGGTTACCGGCGCCCGCTCCCCCTGCGGCAGGGCTTCTCCCTGGTGGTCCAGTCCACCCGCGACGAAGCACCCGGAGTGCGGTCCCTGGCCCTGGCCAGCCCGGACGGCTCGCCGCTGCCGGAGTTCGTCCCGGGAAGCCACCTGCTGGTCGAATGCGGCGCCACGGTGAACGCCTACTCGCTCACCGGATCGGGAACAGTCCCGTCCGCGTACACGATCACAGTTCTCCTGCACGACGGCGGCGGCGGCTCCCGCTTTCTCCACGGCCTGCGCCCCGGAGACCGGGTCCAGGTCTCCCGCCCGCGCAACGGATTCAGTCCGCAGACCACGGCCACCCGGCACCTGCTGATTGCCAGCGGCATCGGCGTGACCCCGGTCCTGTCCCACGCCCGGGCTGCAGCAATGTGGCGCCAGCCGTTTTCGGTGCTCTACGCCTACCGGCACGGCATTGCACCCCATGTGCAGGAGCTGCGGGAGCTGTGCGGCGGCAGGCTCATCGAGTGCCCGGACCGGCCGGTGTTTGTCCGCCGGCTTTCCGAGGCGCTGACACACCAGCCACTGGGCACCCACCTCTATGTCTGCGGCGGCACCAGCTTCGTCGAGTCTGTGATCGGCGCTGCCCGGGGATTCGGCTGGCCGGAGGAGCGGCTGCACCGGGAGGTGTTTGATAACGCTGTCCTGGACCCGGGACAACCCTTCACCGTCCATCTGGAACGCAGCGGCCGGACTGTTCCCGTGCCCGCCGGAATTTCACTGCTCGAAGCACTGGAGGATGCGGGCCTGCAGATCCCCAACCTGTGCCGGCAGGGCGTATGCGGCGAGTGCCGGCTCACCGTGACATCCGGGGTTCCGGTGCACCGCGACAGCTATCTGCCGGCTGCTGCCAGAAGCAGCAATACCGTGATCATGCCCTGCGTTTCCCGGGCTGCCGGTGAACGGATCGGTGTGGACCTGTGATGCGCGACGGCGGCGCGGAGCCCACTCCCGGCCTTCCCGCACACGTGCGCCGGTTCCCCTTCCCCTTCCCGCACGGGCAGTACATGTACAGCGTCAATGTGGAGCCGGCAGGCCGGTACAGGCCTACAGCTGCCGGCGGATGGGGCGGGCGGATCGTGGAGGTGGACAACGATTACTCACAGGACCTCTCCGTGCGCCGGAGCATCCTGGCACGTGATCCGAGCCGCGCCGCCGAAACCCCGCACCTGCGTCCCAGTGTGTGGGGCGCCCTGAACATTGTCCTCACCGAGCTGGCCGGCACCTATCCGGATTCAATGCGGTATGAGCGCAGCGGAACCAGGTGCCGCTGGACCAATCAACTCACCGGTACCGGCCTTTTCTTCACCTACGGAGACGACACCACGGTGCCCGGCTGCCCGCTGAGGTTCCTCTCCAGCCAGATGCAGGAGGACTTTGCCTTGCTGCACCACCGGGAGGGGGCGCTCTGGCTGGATGCCGGAGTGGTGACGTTTGCTTCCAACTGGTCCCTGCGGTTCGACGTCGGTCTCCCCTTCAGCGAGATCCATGCACCCGTGCCCCGGGTGGCGGACCTGGGCGTCATCGAGCGGGCGGAAAAGTTCCTGATCGGCCTCCAGCCCGGTGAGCCCTACCGGCGGACCAATTGGAGTGTTTCGGTGGACCGGCGCCTGGATATCTCCACTGAGACCTATCCCGAGTGGGGGCCGCACCGGGCGTCAATCGCGGAGGATCCGGCCCTGCCGGACCGGCTGCACCTGCGGGTGGAGGTCCAGCACCTGATCAAGGTGCCCAGCACCGGTGCCCTGCTGTTCCTGATCCGCACGCATTTGCTGTCGCTGCGGGACATGGCCCTGGTCCCTGTGTGGCGCGCGCGGTTCGGCGAGGTGCTGCGCGGCCTGCCGGAGGATCTGGTCGAGTACAAGGGGCTTGCCCGCATCCGCGGACCCGCCGCCGACTGGCTGCTGGGGTCGGGCAAAGACTAAGGGCTGCGCCTGTGCCGGGAGAACTATCTGCGGGGCTGAGACTCTGCCCGGTCCCCGCGGCCGTGCCGGTGGTGCCATGCCGGAGCGTCCTTCGCCAACAGGCCCAGGATCCGGGCCAGCTCTGCCCGGTCCCCGGCAGACAAGGCGGCAAAGTACTCGTCAGCTTCCCGGGCACGGTCCTTGCGGACACCGTCACGCATGGCCGCCCCTTCGGCGGTCAGGGAGATGAGCGTCGCCCGCCGGTCGGAGGGATCCGGTCCGCGGGCCAGCAGACCCTTGCCCTCGAGCTGGTCAACAACCTCAGTTGCTGACCGCGGGGCGATCCGCAGTTGCTCGGCCAGTTCCTTGAGCCGCATGCCTCCACTGTCGGGGTTGCGTGCGACGGCGTTGAGCGCGCGGTACTGGTGCGGTGTCAGGTCGAACGGTGCCAGCTGCGTCAGCCAACGGCCGCGCAGGCCGCGGAACGCTGCGTGCATGAGGTCGCCAAGCGCGGCGGAGTCAGCTTCTGGGTGCGGCATGCCACCCAGTCTAGCTGCGCCCCGGCCACACTGTGAGGTAACCACAGCACCGTGCGGGGCTGCGGTCCGCCATTAAACCGAGCGGGTCTCCCCTGCCCGGTCCGCGAAGGCCTCCTCGATATTTCCGGCGGCGGCCGCGTGGACCCGCCTGGCCATGTCCCGGATTTCGAGCTCATCCGCCCCGATCAGGCCATCCGCCATGGTCTCCAGGACCAGCTCTGCCTGGCGGCGGATCTCGTTCCGCTGGTCCTCGTTAACGGCGTTCGCAGCGCAGTCCCGCAGGAGCCGCAGAATCGCGGTCAGGACAATCGGCTCGGAGTTCGCAAACCTGCGGACCGGCCCGCAGACCAGGTCCAGGAAGTACCGGTAACCGGCCCACGGTAACCAGCCGCACGGTCCCTGTGGAATCAGCATGGCCTTCCGGCCCCAGCCTGCGGCGCTGGATATCGACCAGCAGGTCGGCACAGTAGCCCATGGCATGCGCGGCAGTGATCGGATCGTTGATGCTCCATGAGGTCGCCTTGACGGCTATATCCGTCAGCTGGTGCAGTCCGAGGGCAGCGTCCTGTTCCGGGGTGCGTTCGTAGCCGATCTCCAAAGCGTCCACCAGGCACTGCCGCAGCCCGGCCAGGTCAACCGCACCGCCGCCGTCGTCGTGCCAGACCGTGGCCACGGGCGTCCCGACCGTCACATGGTCGCCCGGCTGCACCTGCATCCGCAGGACCAGGCGCTGTTCCTCAAGGATTCTCATCAGGGGCTGCCAGTGGACCGCCTGGACGATCCCGCTGCGGACAGCCGGAACGAGAGTTCCGCCGGCGGCCTCGGGGAAAGTTTGGACTTCGCCCTGTTCCGACGCCGGATAGGTGTCGTCAAGTACGGCGAGGCAGGTCTGGTGAACGGTCAGCATCATGGTGTCCACCCGCAGGGAACGGGTGATGTGCCCGATGAACAGGAGCAGCACAGCAGCGCAGCCGATGCCCAGCACATACACCAGGGCCACCACCAGCACCGGCACCGGGCGTTCCGGATCCATACCGCGCAGGCCCGTAATGCTCACCACGAACGTTGCCAGCAGTACCGCCAAAACCACCTGGGTCAGCGGATCCCGGGCAAATTCTCGCAGCAGCCGGGGCGAGAACTGCTGGGATGCCAGCTGCAGGGCGACCACTGTCAGGGAGAACGTCACCGTGGCGGCCGTCATAACGCTGGTGGCCACCGCTTGGAGCAGCGTGGCTGCGGCGTCCACGCCGGCCGGCCACAGCCAGTCCGCGGAACCCGGACCGCCGTCCGGCCGCACCGGGAGGAGCAGCAGGGTCAGCAGGAGTGCGCCCAGGCACGCGAGGACCGGCCAGAACCACAGCGACGCCCGCAGCGACTCCCGGTTGAACCGGAAGCGGGGACGGGGGCGGCTCCCAGCAGTTCCACCCGGCTTACGGACCGTCGACGGATCCCGCATACTTCCCGGCACCGACACCTTATGCATCTCCTCGCTGGTTCAACCGTCAGTTTCCTGTCCATTGTGCCCGGGCGTTTCACGGGCCTCCAATTCGCGGGGCACCCAGGTGGGGCACCCCGGGGACCCTGGCGGCGCAGGGCGGCGCAGGGCGGCAAAGGGCGGAGGCAGCTCTTGGGCGCAACCCGATATGGGACGCGTACACTCAACGCCACCGCGGCATCCAGCAGGACCGTACAACGCGGTCCAGCGGTGGAGAACCGATGGCTTCGGCCGGAGGTGGCAGCGCCCCAATACCGACAGGAGAAAGGATGAGAGAATTCGTCAAGCTTCCCCGGTGGGCCTGGGGCATGGTTGGCTCGCTGACCGGATGGCTCATCGGCATGGGCATCCTGCGGCTGGTCAAGGGCGATGCACCGTTGCCTGTCTCCCTGCTTCTGCTGTTGTCCGGAACAGCGCTTCTGGGTTTTGCCTATATTCATCGCGCTCAGGGCCAGTCGCCACAGCGGCTCGCGGAAAAACGCAGTGCGGAAGTGGAAAAGCGCTGGGAGCAGGAGGCGTACCAGCGGGAGCTTGAAGACCGGCGCAGGGAGTACGAGGCACACCTGCGCCGGTCCAGGCAGCATCCCGGTGGTGGTTCCCCCTGAGACGGCGGACCGCCCGCTGACATTAGCGGGCTGGGGAAACAGGAGCATGGTTCACGGCAACCACATAATGAGGTAACCTCTTCATATCCGGCGCGAAGCACTGCTGCGCAAACCCGGATTCATGAGGAGGAATCTTTGGCCATTCACAACACCACCCGGGAACGCCCGGGCACCGGCATTCCCGAAGGACCCGGAGCGGTTCCAGGCGGCGGCCCGGCCGGCGGTGGCGGCGGACGCGGTCCAGCCCGCCTGAACCCCGCGGACAAAAAACAGCTGGGCCGCCATCCGGTCAGCCTGCGCCGCATCGCCCGGCTCTTCGCCCCGCACAAGCGGACCATCGCCGTCGTCGTGCTGCTGATCAGTGCAGCGTCGGTGATCAACCTGGCCCAGCCTTTCCTGGTCCGCGCCGTGATTGACGATGCGCTGCCGCACGGAAACACCACGCTGCTGCTGATACTCACCGCCTCGATGGTCGGCGTTGCCGCGCTCACCTCCGCCATCGGCGTTGTCCAGACCTGGCTGGCCACAGCCATGGGTCAGCGTGTGATGCACACCCTCCGCGTCCAGCTTTTCACCCACCTGCAGGCGCAGTCCCTCGGCTTTTTCACCCGCACCCGCGGGGGCGAAGTCCAGTCCCGGCTGACGCACGACATCTCCGGAATGCAGTCGGTAGTGACGACGACGGCGACCGGTGTCGCCTCCAACCTCACCACCACGATCGCAACCGCCGCCGCCATGGCCGCGTTGTCCCCCGGACTGAGTTTGATCTCCCTGGTGGTCCTTCCACCGGCAATCTGGCTTTCCCGCAAGGTGGCGAAGCTCCGCCGCACGGTCACCGACGAACGCCAGCGCGAGCTCGCGGCACTCCACACCCAGGTCGAGGAAGGCTTGTCCGTCTCCGGCATCCGCCTGGCCAAAACGCTGGGCACCATTCCGCGCGACGCGGAGCGGTTCACCGCGCGGTCGGAAAACCTGGTGGGCCTGGAGCTGCGCAGCCAGCTCGCCGGCCGCTGGCGGATGGCCACCATGCAGGTGGTTTTCGCGGCCATTCCGGCTGTTATTTACCTGGCTGCCGGATTCCCTGCGACCAGCGGCGGCATGACGATCGGCACCCTGGTCGCGTTCACCGGTCTGCAGGCCACAATTTTCCGCCCGGTGATGGGGCTCCTGGACATCGGCGTCCAGTGGGTCACCGCCCTGGCGTTCTTCAGCCGGATTTTCGAGTACCTGGACCTGGATCCGCAGATTAAGGCGCCCGCCAATCCGGTCCGGCTGGATGCTTCCCGGCTGCGCGGTGACGTCCGGTTCGAGGACGTCCGCTTTTCCTACGACGGCGGCACTGACGTCCTGCACGGCATCTCCCTGACGCTGCCCGCCGGGTCCACCACCGCCGTCGTCGGCCCCACCGGCTCGGGCAAAAGCACGCTGGCCTCACTGGTACCGCGCCTGAACGAAGCATCCGGTGGCCGGATCACGATTGACGGCATCAACGTTAAGGACCTGTCCCCAGAGGATCTGGCCCGGATAGTGGGGGTTGTGTCGCAGGAAACTTACCTGATCCACGCCTCGGTCCGCGAGAACCTGCTGCTGGCTGCACCGGAAGCATCCGATACCGAGCTTTGGGACGCACTGTCCGCCGCGCAGATCGCCGGCACCATCGGCGCCCTGCCCGAGGGTCTGGACACGCTGGTTGGTGCGCGCGGGCACCGCTTCTCTGGCGGTGAGCAGCAGCGGCTGGCGATCGCCCGGACCATCCTGCGGAACCCGCCGGTGCTGGTCCTGGACGAGGCCACCTCCGCCCTGGACAACACCACCGAGGCGCAGGTGCAGCTGGCACTGGAACAGCTCTCCGCGGGGCGGACCACCCTGACCATCGCGCACCGGCTGTCCACCGTGGAGAACGCGGATCAGGTGGTGGTGCTCGACGGCGGACGCATCGTCGAGCGAGGCACACCGGCAGAGCTTCGAAGCGGGAACGGTCCTTTCGCCCGGCTGGCATCGCACACCGGTGCCGAAACCGGCAGCCGACGCTGACACGGGAGGCGGCCCCGCTGTGCCGCCACACTTCTGCTGAGGGTTCTGGCAGGATGGGTACATGTTGCCCTCCCGCGCCGACGCTGCAGCCGAAGAAGGCTTTTATCCCTGGCCGCGTGAAATCCCCGCCGAATGGATCCGCCGTGCGCAGCCCGCCATCCTCATGGTCTCGGCGCTGGTGCTTTACCACCAGTTCGCTCCCCTGCCCGCCAGCCCCATGGGTTATGTCAGCGAATTCTTCATTCTGAGTACGGCCTTTTCTTTCCTTTCGGCGCGCGGCCGCAGGAAGACCTCAAAGCCCGGCGGCCGAGCCGACCCAAGCGGCCCCACGCCTGGTTCCTGACCTTCCTGCGGTTCTGGGTGCACGCATTCTCAAACGGGAGATCCGCACATCAAATTGCCATCACTTCTTGCCTGGAGAAGTGCTGTTTTCTTCCTCCACTTTCGGTTTTTCGGGTATCGATGGCAATATTCCGTCCGCAGCTTTCCAATCATCGGGCTTTTCAGTGGCATAAGTGCCGCCGTCCGAATCCGTGTTCTGTCTTCGACGGGCTACGGTCTCACCAAGCCCGAAGTGCATCCAATGGCTGGATCCCCACATGTGTAGTCCTTCCGAACCGGTTCCACTGACCCCCAAAATCGGAGAACAATTGACAATACGATGCGCCTGACACTTCCGTGCGGCAACTGCTTTGTCAAGGAACAAATAAGCATTACTTAAAGTGTTTTTCGTCCCGCAATAATCGGTCAAAAACGATCGCTCAGCTACTCAAACTCGATATGCAAGTAGTTCCTGGTGACGAAACCCACCCCGACCTTCACATGCAGGTTCCGTTTCCACCAATAGATTCAAAGCTCCCGAAGCAGACCCAAGTAGTTTTGGACACTTGACCGTATGTATCTGCCGGTGGTCGTTGTGCCGCTGGGTCGCCCCTGGAAGGGGTGGTACCGCGATTATCACTGTTTCATAAGAACAGTGCGGGTACAGTCACCGCATGGGGAAATTAGCGTTGAGGTGGATCGCGGCCTGCTCGGTTATGTTCCTGGTGTCAGCCTGTGGAGCCGCTTACGGCGCACCCGACCGGGAGGAGAACTTCACCGTCCAAGGCCGCGAGTGTTCAGCTCGATGGTGGCTCGAACCGCTTGCCGACGAAGTGCCAGATGAGGCATCCTCCGTGGCCAGCCACGCCCTCACCAATTCCGTTGTATCCCCGGCCGAGCTGGAGGAATGGAAAGCCACCATCTTGGAGTCCCAGTCGGGCGACAAGGAAATCCCTAACCACCGGTTAGAAAGCTACGCCTACGTTGAAGCAGTCCGGGCGGACGTGCGGTCTGAACTGGACGCCGCCGGCTACCCGGACGCTCCGACCCGCCTTATTGAGGTCTACTCCGACTCGGACTGCAGCTGACCCGGCGCCATTAGCTGCAGGCAGACTCATCGATACACGCAGCGCGCGCTCCGGCCCAGCGCTGCAGCAACTACTGGAAAGTGAGGCAATGGAGACTAAACGCTTAGCAGCCTGCTTAGTCGCACTCGTAGCTACCGGCTTCTTGAGTGGCTGCGCACCTGGGCTCGAACCCGGAAGCGTCGCTGTCGAGATTCGACCCATTGTGCCCGCCGTGCAGGGCGGCAAGTATGAGGTCCGCGTCGTCGGGCCGGACGGCGCACTGATTTTCTCAGCGGCTATGCGTGCTGGCGAAAGCCTCTCACGCGCAGATATCCCATTGGGGTGGGTGTCCATCAGCGCGGACCCTCTGTGCACGGTCGAGGCTGAACTCACTCCGGATCAACCTGCCATGGGGCTCATCGTGGATGGTTCGAATTGCGCTCTGACCGACGGAAAGGACGCCCAAAGCTCCCCATGAACGCGCGAAGGGAATCCCCGCGCGGGACAACTGGACAGTGTTAGTCAGGTTTGCCGGCGCTTTTCAGGACCGCAGCCACCAAGTCTGCTTTGAGCGTGGTCCAGACGCCCCAGTCCCTGGTGCTGGCATGGACAAGCCGGCCACCTGACGGACGCAACATGGCTTCCCAGCCTGCTCAAGATGGCGGCCAGTATTGTCAGCACCTATTCTGTGAGCCTGACCCGAGATTGGGGGCGTCGCATGGACACAAACATGAGGATCTCATTGTTGACCGTTACGCTGCTGGCCGTCCTTTGCGCGTGCTCAGGCCCACCAATGCCCGAGACCCAAGCGTCCGCCGATGCGCCGGTCCAAGAGACTTCGGGCAAACCAATCATGCTTTACACACACTGTGGCATCGAGGAACTGCGCGTCGATGACACGTTCTTCATTGCGGAGACACCCCTGGATGATGGCCAAGGCAATCCCCCTCCGGGGTGGGGGAACCCCTATCAGGCGGGCACTGTGGCCGTGTCCGGATCACAAGCCGTTTTCCGGGACGACGACGGCCACGTCGTCACGTTCCAGGCCCGCCCAGGTGCCACAGGGTTCCTCAAGACCTGTTCCTGAGAGTCGACTGGTTGCCGTGCAGGGGCTCCCCACCGCGACACCCGGAACCCACCCCGCAAAGAGTTGCACCACTTATCCGTGCCCCGAACGGAGGATGGAATGAGAACTGGGTCCGACTGCAGCGGTATCTGGAATCAAGGAATCGCAACTCCCGCTGCCGGGTCTGTCCGCTTCCAGCCTGCTGTTTATGACAGCTTGGAGCCCTCGGGACTCGCAACAGACTCTCAAGCCGGTCCCCCGGCGCGACGCTTAGCCTCGAGGGATGACGCCGCCTAGCGTTCCGTTTACGGTTCCCTCAGCGCGAAAACCCACAGCGCGTCGCGAATCTTGAATACTAACCGCAGCTTCGTCAGCTTGTACTGACTCCCTCGCGCGATGAAGCGCGCGCCGCGAAAGCACCGTGGTGGTTCAGGGCTTGTATTTGAAAACCTACATGGCAGGAGGCTTGCTCCTGCTCTTGTCGGAGTCGTAAGACCGCAGCCCGTGCTTCACCCCGAGGCGGACGATCAGGTACAGGATGAAGCCAATAACCGCCGGCACCACGACCCACATGATGAAGAGGACGACGAAGATACCGAATCCATCTACACGCATAAATACCCCCACGATTCTTAAACGATGAGTCTATGGATAGCACGCAGCTGCGAAGTCGTTTGTTATCCGCTTTACCGAAGCGCTCTCACACGAGCTCCGCGACTCGTCGTTGCGGGTGATGGTCGTATCGCCCGGGCCGACCAGCTCGGAGTTCTTCGCGCGCAGCGGTACAAGTACCACGGGCGCCCGCTTCCAGACCCCAGCACAGGTGGTAGCCGAGGCGATGTCGGCTCTTGACCGGCGACGCGTACCGGTCAGCATCGTTTCCGGCGCCCCGAACCGGATGATGCGCCGCCTCGTGGGCCTGATGCCCACTGGATTGCGACTCCGGCTCGCTACCTCGACCGGGACCTGATGCCGTTCTGGCCCGGATAGAGGTGGGACTTGAGGAGGGCGGCCCCACACCGGCGACCTACACCTATACCTACGACGCCCGGAGGCTACCGGTTCACCGCCGGCTGACAGTCGGCACCGTTGGGGTAGCATTCAGCTCACCTACGGCCGAAACGATGCCCAGAGACTGCCCGTCATCGAGCGGCTGAAGGCCTCGCCGTATCACTGTAGGAGGATGTGCAATTGATGTGGCCCTTGGCATCGCGGCAGACGTCCTCACAGACAATAGTGAAGCGGAGGAAGAAGTGAGGCTTCTCAGAAAGATTGCTATCGCGTTTGTTTGCTCTGTCGTAGCCACGGTTCTGATCTGGCTTATTGTTCCTGAAGGCTCACGCTTGGTCGGCATCCCTGGCACCCTATTGATCATCTATGGCGTCAGATCCGTCTATCGGCGAAACCACAAGGGAAAAGGCCAGTAGGCCCAGTGCCCCACGAGCCGAAGACGGCTGGCAATGCGTTTTTGATTTAACAGTCAGCATCAAGGAGGTTGCCACATCAATTGGAAACGATTTTGGCTCATTATGGCCATATCTGTGGCGTTCCTGGTAGTCGGTTTCTCTTTCGCTTTGGGTGAAGGAGGGGTGAACGACCCCGAATTCATGTGCCAGATAGGGATGGGCCGCAACTCTTGGGTGTGCGACTCTCCCTGACCCTGGAAACGCCCCGGCCACGTCGTGCCAGGTCCTGGGACGCCAACAGGCCGGCACCCGAGGGTACCGGCCTGTTGCCATCCAGTGTGGACCGTGCGTGGTCCGGGTAGGCGCTTAGCGCACCTCCGCCAGCGCGGACACGCCCGCGGCCGCGGCCGCCGGTTCCCCGCTGCGGCCGAGCCGGGTGAGATATCCGGCGAACTCGTGCAGCTCCTCGACCGTCCAGGAGCCCAGCACCCGGGGGTCCAGCATGATCCCGGTCCGGACGGCAGTGACCCGTTCCTTCGCAGCCGGCGTCAGCACCAGCAGCCGGGCACGTCCGTCCTGGGGGTCCGGCTGCACCTCGATCAGACCCAGCTCCTCGAGCTGACGGGACTGACGGCTGATGACACTCTTATCCACCATCAGCATCTCGGCAGCCGCTCCCGGGTGCAGCGGACCCACGCCCTTGAGCAGCTGCAGCATCTTCAGTCCGAACAGGGAGAGGCACGGATCTACATCCTTTGCCGCCGCGCGCATCCGCGCCCGCACCAGCTCGGTGAGCCGCCGCAGACTGTCCTCGACCTCCTGCAGCGCCTGCTCCCGGGTCAGCTCGAGCTGACTCACTTTGCTCCCGGCTCCCCATGCGCCGGATTCACCGGCGAGTTCGGGTCCACCATGGCCACGGAACCCGTGGCAGCGGCACTCAGCGCAAACCCTTCCGGCAGCGCCTCTTCCGTCTCCGAATGCCCGTCCTGGGACGGTGCCGGAGATTCAGCGGCAGCAGCACCGGCGCCCGCCGCAGCCGGAGCCGCGGCAGCAGCGTTCTTCAGCTGCACGGCGTTCTGCCGGCCAAGCTGGGCGTTCGGCAGGAAGATGACGCCGATCAGAGTGACGATGGCCAGCGGCACACTGTACAGGAACACCGAGCCGACACCCACGCCATAGGCGCTTTCCACCAGGGCCGCGATGGCTCCCGGCAGTTCGGAGACCTTGGGGATCGTTCCGCTGCCCAGGGCCGCGGCTGCGGCTGCCTGATCGGCGGGAGACAGGCCGCCGATGCCGTCCTTGATCTGGGAGGACACGATGGTGCCGAGGACCGAACCGAGGACCGAGACACCCACGGTGCCGCCAAGGCTGCGGAAGAACGTCACGGAGCTGGTAGCCACGCCGAGGTTTTTGACCTCGATCGAGTTCTGGACCACCAGCACCAGGTTCTGCATCAGCATGCCCAGGCCGGCCCCCAGGACGGCCATGTAGATGCCCACCAGCACCAGGTTGGTCTGGTAATCCAGGGTACTCAGCAGTGCGGTTCCGACCACCGTCAGGACGGCGCCGGAGACCATGATGGCCTTCCACTTGCCGGTGCGGCTGATGACCGTACCAAACAGTGTTGAAGCGATCAGCAGACCGGCCATCATCGGAATGGTCAGCAGGCCGGACTGGGTCGGGGTGGCGCCACGGGCAAGCTGCATGTACTGGGCCAGGAACACTGACGTGCCGAACATGGAGACACCAACGGAGATGCTGGCCACGACGGCGAGCGTGAAGGTGCGGTTCTTGAACATGGACAGCGGGATGATCGGTTCCGGGGACTTGAATTCCACCAGCACGGCGGCAATAAGCAGCACTGCGGAAGCGGCGACCATCAGGAACGAGGCCAGGGAGGCCCAGCCGAACTGGTTTCCTGCCAGCGTCACCCAGATCATCAGCAGCGATACGCCGCCGGCGATCAGGACAGCACCCAGGTAGTCGATGTGGACCTTGCGCTTGGGGTGTTTGGGCAGGTGAAGCGTCAGCTGCAGCAGGGTGATCGCCGCGATGGCGACCGGCAGGGCGATAAAGAAGTTCCAGCGCCAGCCAATGGCATCAGTGACGACGCCGCCAAGGAGCGGTCCGCCGACGGTTCCGACGGCCATCACCGCACCAAACAGGCCGGCATACTTACCGCGGTCACGCGGGCTGATGATGTCCGCCATGATGATCTGGCTCAGTGCTGCCATACCGCCGGCGCCGAGGCCCTGAAGCACGCGGAACACAATCAGCGTGCCGGTGTCCTGGGAGAACCCGGCCAGGGCGGAGCCGAGCACAAAAACCCCGAGCGCAAGCTGGATCAGCAGCTTGCGGTTAAAGAGGTCGGCGAACTTGCCCCACAGCGGCGTGGACACGGTGGTCGCGAGCAGTGTGCTCGTTACCACCCAGGTGTAGGCGGCCTGGTCGCCATTGAGGTCCGAGATGATCAGCGGAAGCGACGTGGAAACCACGGTTCCGGCGAGAATCGAAACGAACATGCCCATCAGCAGCCCCGAGAGGGCTTCCAGCACCTGACGTTTCGTCATGGTGCCGTCGGGCGAGACGGTGCGCTTGGGCGCTTTTGCTGGGGAGTTCTTTTTCGGCGTTTTCGCCGGGGTGGGTTCTGCGGGCGGCATCTGGCTCCTGCTTGGTAGTTGATTTAGGTCAACTATATAAACTAGTTGCTTCAGACAACTAATTAAGTAAGGAAGCGCACACGCGGCAGTGCGAAGCCCCCTGTCGGACCCAGGGGCTATGATTCTGCTGTGCAGAACATGCGGATCGTCAAGAAGCCCGGCTACGCCGTCGACTCCGTGGACAGGGCGCTGCAGCTGATCCTCCTTCTGCAGGAAACCGAGTGGCTGCGCATCGGGCAGGCAGCAAAGGCCCTCGGCGTCGCACCTTCCACCGCACACCGGTTGATGTCCACGCTCGTCTACCGGGGATTCGCGCTGCAGGACGATCAGCACCGGTACTGCGCCGGACCGGCCCTTCACCCCGAACCTGCCGTCGGAGCGGAGCGGGCCCTGGTCGCTGCGGCCCGGCCGCATCTGGAGGCACTGGCCGCCAGGGTCCAGGAAACCGTGAACCTGGTGGAACGGGTCGGTGCCACGGCACGTTACCTGGCGACTGTCGAAGGTCCGCAGCTGCTGCGGGTCGGCAACCGCGCAGGAACTATCCTCCCGGCCCATGTCTCCGCCGCCGGGAAAGCCATCCTTTCCACGCTTCCGGATGAGATGGTCTCCGCGGTGTGCGCCCGCCAGCCCCCGCATGGCGGCTCCGCCCTCACGGCAGCCGAAATGCAGGAGCTGCAGGCAGAACTCAGGGACGTCCGCAGCCGCGGCTTCGCCGTCAACCTCGGCCGGACCGAACCGGACCTCGCGGCGGTCGGCGCCCCGCTGGCGTCCGGAAACCGGCCGGCGGCCCTGGCACTGTCCATCAGCGCACCCCTGTCCCGGGCCCGGCAGATCCAGGACCCGGCCGCTGTGGAGGCGCTCCTGACCTGCTGCGCTGCCCTGCGCCTGGAGCTGGAAACGCAGGGACGCCTGTAGCTGCATTCTGCTCTGCGGAATCTTCTGCCGGAAATGTCGGCTGGATCACTAGGGTTGTTGGAGCGCCTGCGCGGCGCTTCCAAGACCCGGGTCCAAGGACGGACCCGCCGACCAGCAGGAGCAACAGTGCAGTTCTATTCCGACGGCTACCGCCCCGGCGATCCCGACATCCGACCGGCAGCACCCGGCCGTGAGCATGCCGCCGAGTTGCCCGCCGAAGTTGATGTCCTGATCGTAGGCACCGGCCCGGCCGGCCTGGTCCTTGCTGCCCAGCTGGCCGAGTTCCCCGGCATCACCACCCGCATCGTGGAACGCCGCAGCGGGGCGCTGGAGAAGGGCCAGGCGGACGGCGTCGCCTGCCGCACGGTGGAAATGTTCAACGCGTTCGGCCTCGCCGAGCGGCTGCTCCGGGAAGCCTACTGGGTCAATGAGACCTCCTTCTGGCGGCCCGGTGCCACTGACCGCAGCAGTATTGTCCGCAGCGGCCGGGTGCAGGACGTGGCCGACGGCTTGTCCGAGTATCCGCACGTCATCGTGAACCAGGCCCGGATGCAGGACTTCCTGCTGGAACGGATGCGTAACTCCCCCAGCCGGCTGGTTCCGGACTACGGGCTGGAAGCCGTCAGCGTTGCGATGGCGGACAGCGGCGAGTACCCGGTCACGGCTACCCTGCAGCGGACCACTGAAAACGGGGACGACGGCGGAGCTCCCCTCATGGTAAAGGCCAAGTACGTGGTGGGCTGCGACGGCGCCCGCAGCGCCGTCCGGAAGTCGATCGGCGTCGAGCTCTCCGGTGATGCCCGCAACCACGCCTGGGGCGTTATGGACGTCCTGGCGGTCACCGACTTCCCCGATATTCGGCTAAAGGCCGCGATCCAGTCCGCCGGCGGCGGCAATATCCTGCTGATCCCACGGGAGGGCGGCTACCTGACCCGCTTCTACGTGGACCTGGGCGACCTGGACCCGGCGGACCGCCAGGCCCGCAGCCGGTTCACCGTGGACCACATCATCCAGACCGCGCAGAACGTGCTGCACCCCTACACCCTGGATGTTAAGGACGTCGCCTGGTGGTCGGTGTATGAGGTTGGCCAGCGGGTCGCGGACCGGTTCGACGACGTTCCCGCCGCTGAGCGCGGCAGCCGCAGTCCGCGGGTCTTTATTGCCGGGGATGCCTGCCACACGCACAGCGCGAAAGCCGGCCAGGGCATGAACGTGTCCATGCAGGACGGCTTCAACCTCGGCTGGAAACTCGCTGCCGTCCTGGAAGGCCGCAGCCCGGCCAGCCTGCTGGACACCTACACCGGTGAACGCCAGGCCATCGCCCAGGAACTCATCGACTTCGACACCCGCTGGTCCAAGACCATGAGCTCGAAGCCCAAGGATCCGGACGCGCCCGACCAGGACGGTGTGGACCCGGCGGAAGTGGAACGGCAGTTTGTGGAAGCAGGACGGTTCACGGCGGGATTCGCCACCGACTATCCACCGAACCTGATCACCGGGATCGACACCCACGAGCACCTGGCCAAGGGCTTCCCGGTTGGCGAGCGGTTCTACTCGGCACCGGTGCTCCGGCTGGCCGATGCCAAACCGCTCGGCCTCGGGCACACGGCGGAGGCCGACGGACGCTGGCGGCTGTATGCCTTTGCCGACGCCGCGGCCCCCACGGAATCCGGTTCCCGGCTCGCAGCACTTTGCCGGCACTTGGAATCAGCGGACTCTCCCATCCGCCGGTTTACGCCGCAAGCCGCCGACCCGGACGCCGTGTTTGATGTCCGGGCCGTGTTCCAGCAGCACCACCGGGACCTGATGCTGAACGAGATGCCTGCCTCCCTGCTGCCGCGGAAGGGCCCGTTCGGGCTTGTCGACTACGAGAAGATGTTCACTCCGGATCCGAAGTCGGAGGACATCTTCGACGCCCGTGGCATCGACCGCGCGCAGGGAGCACTCGTCCTGGTGCGCCCGGACCAGTACGTCGCCCACGTGCTGCCGCTGGATGCCTACACGGAATTGGATGAATTCCTGTCCGGCATCTTCCTGCCCGCCTAAGCAGAAAGCGGCGTTTCAGGGTGGGACTGGTGGGAATCGGCCAATAGGCCCGGCCAGGGTTGACTCCCCTCCCCGCGGGAGGTGACTGTGTGCCTATGACGCAGAGCGGTACAGCACCCGCGGACAACGACGCCGACCCGCCGGTTTCGGCCACCGTCCTGGATTGGGCGTTCTTTGTTTTCGGCGGAATCGCGGCCGTCTGGTTCGCCTTCCAGCTCCTAGATGAGAGCCTGAGCTGGCAGCGCATCTGGTTCCTGATTGTTTTCTGGGCCGCCCTCGCCTATTTGGTGCTGCCCCGCCTGCACCGGATCCTGACCCGGATCTATGTTCCCAACTACTTCATGGGCCGTACCCGGACCAGTGACGGCCTCTTCGGCGACCCGGTAAATCTGGCGTTCCTGGGCGAAACCGACCAGCTGCGTGATGCCATGGTCCGGGCCGGGTGGACCGAGGCAGATCCGGTTAACCTGGCCAGCAGCTGGCGCATCATCACCTCCACTGTGCTTCGCCGAAGCTACGACGCCGCGCCCGTCAGTCCCCTGCTGCTGTTCGACCGGCAGGAGGACTTCGCCTACCAGCAGGAAGTGGACGGCACCCCCGGCCGGCGGCACCACATCCGCTTCTGGAAGTGCCCGCAGGGATGGATGCTGCCCGGCGGCATCGCCGTGGACTGGCTCGCTGCCGCCTCCTATGACCGCGCCGTCGGACTTTCCTACTTCACGCTTCAGGTCACCCACCGGATCAGTCCCAATGTGGACCAGGAACGGGACCACGTCCTCGATACCGTGACCCGGACGTCACCGGCAGCGTCCGTGCATGTGATCAAGGACTACTCCACCGGTTATCACTCCCGCAACGGCGGCGGAGACACAATTCAGACCGACGGCGATCTCCCGATCGTGGACCTGCGCGCCCTGCCCAGGCCGGCTGAACCCGTGACGGCCCCGGCGGACAGCCGCGACCGGCTGCCCGCGCCCACAATTGTGGGATCCGCCCTGGTGCTGCTCCGGATGATCGCAGCACTCGCAGTCTCCGGTCTGCTGCTGAGCGGCTCGGCTGAGGGCACCTGGATAGGCGACCTAATGGGGCAGGACCAGCAGGTATTGGATGCCACCGAAGCCTACGTTCCCATCGGCACGGCTTTGGTGCTCTTTGCCTGCATTGAAGCAGCCCTGGCCGTGCTGATCCTCCGCGGAAGCAACTGGGCCAGGTTGACAGCCATGGCCTTCAGCACGGTCTCCATCCTGCTGCAGGGCATCTCCTTCGTCAGCGGCGGTCCCGGCACCCTGCAGGGTGAGCGCCCAGCGTACGCCCTCGACGTCCTGATCCTCCTGGCCCTGTCCAGCGACCGGGCCAGGATTTATGCCCACCGCAGGCGGGCCCGGAAAGGTGCCCGCCGGCAGGTCAGGTAGGGCCGGCCGCACCTCAAGCTGCGGTTAAACCCCGGCACAGCCTGAGCACAGCATGGTTTGCAACGATGGCATCTCCCCCACCTTGAACTTTTCGGAGAACACCGCATGACTATTGTGACCATGGCGGCGGCAGATCTTGCCGCCATTTTCCTGCTGACGTTCGGCCTGTACCTGCGCCGGCACCGCCGGAGAGACCTGGCCGTCTCCTATCTGGGCATCAACGTTGGTGTGTTCGCCGTGGCCTCCGTGCTCAGCGGTTCTGCCGCTACGGCTGGCCTGGGCCTGGGCCTGTTTGGTGTGCTTTCCATCATCCGGCTCCGCTCCACGGAGCTGGAACAGCACGAAGTGGCCTACTACTTTTCCGCACTTGCGGTCGGGCTGATCTCCGGAATTGGCAGCACCCCGGCATGGCTCGCTCCGGCTCTCATCTGCCTGATTCTGGCAGTGATGTTTGTGGGTGACCATCCACGGGTGCTTCCCGCCTACCGTCACCAAAAGGTTGTCCTGGACCAGGCTGTCAGCCGCGAAGATGAGCTCCACCGCAGGCTCCAGGAGGTACTGGGCGGCGAGGTGCATTCCGCCACAGTCCTGGAGCTGGATCTGGTCAACGACAAGACGATCGTCAACGTCCGCTACTCCACCCATCCGGGATCCGGCCTGCCCGGCCGGGGCGTCCTCTCCGGCCGGAGCGGTATGCCCGCCGAAACCGAAACGGCCATGCACCCGGTCCAGGATCCGGCGTTTCCTCCCCGCACGGTATGAGCGCCGGAACCTTCCACCGGCCAGGTGAAACGCTGACCTTCGCGGACCTGCTGCCGGGGATCAGCCTCGAGGAACTGAATGCCTCCGCAGCCCTGCAGACACGGGTGGACCGCAAATATCTGGTGGACTCCGTAACGGCGGAGAGAATCCTGTCCTCACTGCCGGCCCGGGCACTGGTCCTGGAGATGGCCGGCCTGCGTTCCTTCACCTATGACTCGGTCTACTTCGACACCCCTGCTCGGGAGAGCTACCTGCTGGCCGCTCATGGACGGCGCCGGCGTTACAAGATCCGCACCCGCACCTACCTGGAAAGCGCACTGAGCTTCCTGGAGGTAAAGACCGAAGGCGCCAGGTCAGCAACCGTCAAGGACCGGATCCCCTACTGCCCTGCGGACCGGGACCGGCTCACAGCTGAAGGTCTGGAATATATTTCGGAAACCTTGGGTGCGTTCGGCACTCTGCCCGATCTCACACTGCTGGGCCCGGTGCTCGAAACCGGCTATGCCCGGACCACCCTTTACCTGCCCGGCTCCGCCAGCCGCGCCACCATCGATACGGACGTCACCTGGCGCCTCCCCGGGACCCGCGGCTGGACCCTCGACCGCAAAGTCATAGTGGAGACAAAATCCGGCTCAACAGCCGGGGCGCTCGACCGCCACCTCTGGGCACACGGGGTACGCCCGTGCCGGATCTCCAAGTTCGCGACCGGGCTTGCGGCACTGCATCCCGGCCTCCCCTCCAACCGCTGGCACCGCACGCTGACGAGCGGTTTCACGCTGCGTCCAGAGGACCACGCCTGACGGCTCCGCAAGCGTGCCGGCCTGCCACCATCTTCCCAAAAGGAGAACTGATCCCTTGAATCAACCGAACAACCCTGGAAATAGACCAGTGCGGGCCCTCCGCCGGCCGCATGCTTCACTGACCGCACTGATCCTGAGCGCAGCACTTGCCTTGGCCGGATGCGGGAATCTCACCGACACCGGGACTACTACTGCAGAAGACACGGCTATTGCGTTCTTCGATGATTCCCTGGTGCACAACATCAGCGTGGAATTCAGCGATCAGGACTACCAGGGCATGCTTGCCGCCTACAGTGATTCAGGTGACAAGGAGTGGATTTCCGCCACAGTTACGATCGACGGCACCGTTTTGAATAATGTTGGGCTGCGGCTCAAGGGCAACTCCAGCCTGAAGGGGCTCGGCGGCCGGGACGGGGCACAAGACTCCGCACCGGACGGCAAAACCGCGGGACAGCAGACGGGCGGCGACGGCAACGGCACCACTGAGTCACCGGAAACTCTGCCCTGGCTTATCCGCACCGATAAGTTTGTGGACGGCCAGGAGTATCAGGGCCGCACGGATCTGGTGGTCCGCGGAAACAACTCGGAAACTTCCCTGAACGAGGCGCTGGCCGTGGAGCTCGTCGGTGCAGCCGGCCTTGCCACCTTGGAAGCCTCCGCAACCAGGTTCAGCGTCAATGGAAGCGCCGAGCAGCTGCGGCTGGTCCTCGAATCCCCGGACGATGAGCTCTGGAACGAGGAGACGTTCGGCGACAGCGGCAGCATCTTCAAGGCTGAGAGCACCGGTGATTACAGCTATCGCGGAACGGACCCCGAAGCCTATGCAGATGCCTTCGAGCAGAAGGCCGGCGGTGACGAGGATCTGGAACCGCTGATCACGTTCCTGGACTTCGTCAACAATTCCTCCGATGAGGACTTCAGTGCCCACCTGGGCGAGTATCTGGATGTTGATGCCTTTGCCCGCTACCTGGCGGCCCAGGAACTCATGGGCAACATGGACGACATCGATGGTCCGGGCAACAACTCCTACCTGCGCTACGATTCCGAAACCGGACTGATGACTGTGGTCACGTGGGACCTGAATCTCGCCTTTGGAACCATGGGCGGCGGGGGCGCAGAGATGCCCGGCGACCCCGACGGCATGGAAATCCCGGAAGGAATGGAACCGCCCGAAGGGATGGAGCCGCCGGAAGGCATGGAGATTCCCGAGGGAATGGAACCGCCGAAGGGCATGGAACGGCCCCAGGGAGGCGACGCCGGCGGCGGCCCGGCCGGAGGCCCGGGCATTCCAGGCTCGTCGGACAATCCGCTGACCACCCGGTTCCACGCCGACGCCGGTTTTGAGGCACGCTACCAGGAAGCGCTGATGACCCTTCGAAGCGAGCTGTACAGCTCAGGCCAGGCCCAGGAAATCCTCGACCGATGGGCTTCGCTTCTGACCGAACAGGCCTCGGACCTTGTCCCGGCGGAGACAATCAAGCAGGAAGCCGAGGGCATCGCGGCGTACTTCACCGAGGGGCCGGATAACGGTGCAGGCACCGCAGCTTCCAGCTGAGCCCTTCCTGAATACGACGACGGCGCCGCCCGGACCTTGCGGGTCCGGGCGGGGGGGGGGGGGGCGCCGTCTGCCGTTAGGGAAACTCTAGCTGAGCTTGGAAGCGACCAGGCTGGTCAGATCCACCAGGCGGTTGGAGTAGCCCCACTCGTTGTCGTACCAGCCCACGATCTTGACCTCGTTGCCCATAACCTTCGTCAGGCCGGAGTCCAGGATGCAGGAAGCCGGATCGCCCACGATGTCGGAGGAGACGATCGGATCCTCGGTGTAGGTCAGGATGCCGGACCACTCGTCGGTGGCGGCAGCGGCGCGGAACGCGGCGTTGACTTCCTCGACGGTGGTTTCCTTGCTCACGGTCACGGTCAGGTCAGTGGCGGAACCGGTGGGTACCGGAACACGCATGGCGTAACCGTCCAGCTTGCCCTTCAGCTCCGGCAGGACCAGGCCGATGGCCTTGGCGGCACCGGTGGAGGTCGGCACCATGTTCAGTGCGGCGGCGCGGGCACGGCGCAGATCCTTGTGCGGGCCGTCCTGCAGGTTCTGGTCTGCAGTGTAGGCGTGGATCGTGGTCATCAGGCCCTTTTCGATGCCGAATGCCTTGTTCAGGACATCGGCCATCGGCGCCAGGCAGTTGGTGGTGCAGGAGGCGTTGGAGATGATGTTGTGCTGCTCGGCGTCGTAATCGCCGTCATTGACACCCATCACCACGGTGAAGTCCTCACCCTTGGCAGGTGCGGAGATCAGCACCTTCCGGGCACCGGCTGCGATGTGCTTCTTGGCGTCGTCGGCGTTGGTGAAGAAGCCGGTGGACTCAATCACAATGTCAACACCCAGCTCGCCCCAGGGCAGGTTGGAGGGATCACGCTCGGCGAGGACCTTGATGGTCTTCGCCCCCACCACCAGGTTGCCGTCGTCGACGGAGACGGACTCGGACAGGCGTCCGGCAACAGAATCGTACTTCAGCAGGTGGGCCAGCTGCTTCGGGTCGCCCAGATCATTCACGGCCACGACCTCGAAGCCGCTTCCGTTCTGCAGGGCGGCGCGGAGGAAATTGCGGCCAATACGGCCAAAACCATTGATGCCGACACGAATCGTCACTTGGGCCTCCTCAGGCACTCGACTAAGTTTCATCAATACATCCAGTGATTTATTTAGGCACTAAATATATGAACTAGTACAATTATGCTGTTAGAACCGCCACACGTCAAAAGGGCACCCTCAATGGACTCCTCCGCCAGCACACCCCAGCTGCTGCGCCGCACCAACCTGCGCACCGTCCTTGATGTGCTGCGTTCGGTTCCGTCCGTGACCGGATCCGATCTGATCGAGGCCACCGGCCTCACCCGCGCCACGGTGATCGCCGTCTGCGATGACCTGATCCGCCGCGGCTGGGCCCGCGAGCAGGAGTCTCCCCGGACTGCCGGACAGAAGGGCCGCCCGGCCAGACGGTTCGAGTTCAATGCCAGGGCAGGCTATGTCCTGGGGCTCGACGTCGGCCTGGCCACCGTCCGCGTGCTGGCCGCCGACCTCGCCGGTACCGTGGTGGGACAGACAGAAGTACGGTTCCCCCGGCACGGCGGCACCCCGGAGCAGCGGCGGGCCGCCGTTCTGGCAGCCGCGTCGGAGGCGATGACGGATGCCGGGATCACGCCGTCGTCCGTGCTGTGTGCGGCCATGGGCATTGCCGCTCAGGTCACCGGTCAGGGAACGATCGCTCCCGGCGAGGAGCTTGCCCCGATGTTCGACCTTGGACTGGCGAAGGGCTTCGGCGATGCTGGCTGGCCGGTTCTCGTGGAAAACGATGCGAAGCTGGCCGCACTGGCCGAACGGTGGCGCGGTGCGGGCACCAATGAATCCGACCTCGCCGTGATCCTGGCGGGCGAACGCCTGGGCACCGGTGTGATCGAATCGGGCCGTCTGCTGCACGGCGCCCGGGGCCGAGCCGGTGCGATGGGCGGGCTGGAACTGGTGGACGGCGTCGGAAACCAGGACGGCATTGCCAAGCTGGCTCGTCTGTGGGGCAGCGCAGCCCTGGAGGCCGGACACAACGGCCTGATCCGGGAACTCGTGGGGCCCGGAACCGACCGCGCCTCAGCCCGTTACGTCTTCGAAGCCGCAGCCGCCGGTGACGCTGTGGCCGCCGGGATCCTGGACCGGATTGCCCGGCGCATGGCCCGCGTTCTGGCCCTGGTCTCCACCTTCTTTGACCCGCGGCTGATCGTGCTGGGTGGTGCCGTTGCCGCCTCAGCCACCGCTTTGCTGCCGGTGATCACCGAAGAACTTGGCCGGTACGTGCCGGACCCGCCGCGCATCGCCGTCTCCGGGCTGGGCGAAATGCTGGTCCCCACCGGCGCCGTGCGGCTCGCCTTGGACCATGTGGAGGCCCACATGCTTGAACTCACGCCGCGGCCGCCTGCCTAATGCCCGGTGCGCTCCGGCTGTCCTAGACTTTGGCTGCTGCGGAACATCCTGTTCCCGGCAGGCGGGAGTCTGACGGTATGCCGGAAAAGAACAGCATGGGACGCACCGAGCTGTTGAAACGGCGGTTGAGAAGCCATGGCCTAACCACCTCGGTGACGATTGCCGGCGGCGCCCCGGGGGCAGTGGACCGGCTTTTTGCCCTGCAGGGGCAGGACCTGCCGGGAGCGTTATGGTCCCTCGGGCTGCGTTCCGGGAGCACTCTCGCCGAAGTGACCGCAGCGTTCGACGCCGGCACGCTGGTGCGGAGCTGGCCTTTCCGCGGGACGCTGCATGTACTGCGCGGCGAGGATGTGCACTGGACCCTCGCGCTGACGTCCGAGCGGGTCCTGCGCTCGGCTGCCCGGCGCCGGGAGGAACTCGAACTCGATGAACAGACTCTCGAAAAGGCCCGGTCAGTGGCCGAGGATGCCCTCTCCGGCGGCAGGCAGCTGGGCCGCAGCGAACTACTGACGCGTTTCGAAGCCTCCGGTATCCGAACCGACGGACAGCGCGGCTATCACCTGCTGTGGCATCTGTCCGTAAGCGGTACCACCGTTCTGGGACCGATGCGGGGGTCGGAACAGCTGTTTGTGCTGCTGGACGAGTGGGTTCCGCAGCCACGGCGGCTGGACCGGATGGCATCCCTGGCGGAACTTGTACGCCGTTATCTTGCCGGCCGCGCCCCGGCCACAGTCCAGGACATCGCCTGGTGGTCCAAACTGCCACTGGCCGATGTCCGTGCCGGTCTGGCCGAGGCGGCAGCTGAGCTGGAGGAAGTGGACTATAGCGGCGTCCAGCACTGGAGGGTGTGGGACGGTGGTGCTGGTGGAGCGGGTGGTGCGGGCGGAGCGGCCAGCGCGGCGGCAGCGGCAGGCGGTGCGGGCGGTGCGGCAGCGGCGGCGGGCGGTGCGGGTGGTGCGGCCAGCGCGGCGGGCGGAACCGAGGGCACCGCGGCGCGGAACGCCGGTCCTGCTGCCAGGACCAGGTCCGTGGCGCTGCTGCCGGGATTCGACGAGTACCTTCTCGGCTACACGGACCGCAGCGCGGCCCTGGCCGCCGAACATGCGCAGCTGACCGTCCCGGGCGGCAACGGCATCTTCAAACCCACCCTGGTGCTCGACGGCCGCATCGCCGGCCTGTGGTCCCGAAAGTCGTCAGCGAAGAGTACGGTCCTCACTGTCCGTCCCTTTGCTCCGCTCCCTGAACGTGCCCTGCCTGGCATCCGGAGAGCAGGCAAGGAGTACGGCCGGTTCCTCGGGGTTCCGGTGGAGGTTAGCTTTTCGTAGGGGCTGGTGTGACCTCATTGGCCACAGGAGTAGCCATACAGTGGGAAGCCGTGTTGCCGCCGCCTGCAGCTGGGCTGGATTGCCCGTCGTCCTCGCCGGGCGCCGGTCGTCGTTCGGGTACGGCCCAGGGCCAAGGCTGGGCACGCGGTCAGCAGAGCGAGCTGTGCATGCGGCACAGCTCGCCGATCAGGAAGTCTCCAGGGCATCGAGCACCTGCAGCTGCCCTTTGACCAGCTTGGTGCGGGCCGCGCCCACACTGAACCAGCCGGCGTCGTCAATCTCCGGAACTTCCTGAAACCGGCCCGAATGCGGAGGCCATTCCAGGGAAAAGGTGTTGCTCACGATCTGTTCCGGCAGGAAGTCCGACTCGGCGCAGAAGACAGTGATGGTTTTTCGGGAGGATTGCCGGAACTCGCCCAGCAGTCTGTAATCAGCTGGCGGGGCCGGACTTCCCATTTCTTCCTCGAACTCCCGCAGGGCAGCAATGTACGGGTCCTCGTCCGGGCCGTATTCGCCCTTGGGAATGGACCACGCGTGCTCGTCTTTTCCGGCCCAGAACGGCCCGCCCATGTGTGCGATCCACACCTCGCGCTCCCCGCTCCGGGCCAACCGGTAGAGCAGGATTCCAGCACTGGTGATCATTTTTCCTTCTCTCCCGGGCGGGCAGGTCCGTTGGATCAGGATAGGTGACACGGGTCCCGGGAGTGTCTTTGCCGCCAGACCGGATCAAATACCGGCCCGGCCCGTGTGGAAACCCGGCTGATTCCCTACCGTGTAGGGGTGCCCATACCCAAAGTGACACCCTCCTCCGCTTCCTCCCCCAGCCGGCGGACTGCCCTGGCGGCACTCGGTGCCGCTGCGGTGCTGGGCGCGGCGGCGTGTGCACGCGGCGCCGCAGAACCCGCCCACACCTCACCGCCGGTCTCAAGGTCACCACTGCCTTCCAATTCGCCGTCCGCTTCCAAGCCACCGCAGGCTCAGGCGACCGGGGCGCCGTCGGCGTCGGCTCCTGAGCCGTCCCCCTCGCCGCCTGCGCGGCCCGTTTTTGTACCGGATTATGTGCTCCCGCCGGTCACCAATGGTTTGGCGCCGGTCATCACCCGGATTCCCACCAGTCACCCGGTGGTTTTCCTAACCATTGACGACGGCGCCCACCGGACCCCGGAGATGGTGGCCTTGATGGCCGAGTACGGTTACCTGGCCTCCATTTTCCTGTCACAGACATTCGTGCAGGCGGACCCGGCCTATTTTGACCAGTTCCTTGCCCAGGGCAGCCTGATCGAGAACCATACTCTCAGCCACAACATCAACATGGTGCGGCAACTTGGCTACTCCCAGCAGCTGGCAGAAATCTCCGGGATGCAGGATTTCGCCCAGCAGCACTACGGACGGCTGCCCACCCTGTTCCGCCCGCCGGGAGGTGCCTACTCTCCTGCGATGCAGCAGGCCGTGGCGGCGGCAGGCCTGCGGGCGATCGTTACGTGGGAGGCCAAGGCCAATGCCGGAGGAATGGACTATCAGGTGGGCAGCGCGCTTCGGCCCGGCGACATCGTGCTGATGCATTTCCGGCCCGAGTTCGCCGCCGACCTGAACGCCTTCCGCCAGGCGCACCTTGCCGCCGGACTCGAGGTGGTTCTGCTGGAGGATTTCCTGGCTGTTTAAGCGCAGGCGTACTACGGCACCAGGTTAGTTCCGCATGAACAGGGTGATGGCCTCGGAGGTTTGGTGGTGATCCCGCACCGTTACGAGCCCATGAGGTCTTTTCGCCGGTCTGTACTGCCCGGTCAGGCCCCGGTCGCTAACATGGTTCGCGTTGTGGGCCGGCTGATTCGTCGGTCAGTGGTGGGCGGCGGTGGGTGTGGGCGGTGGAAACAGTGCGGCGGCAGGCGGCGGCGCGGCGGCAGGCAGCGGCGCGGCGGCAAGCAGCGCGGGAACGGCAGGCAGCGGCGCGGCGGCGGAAACGGCGCGGCGGCAAGCAGCGCGGGCGTCGGTGACGGAGTCGGAACGGCGGAGCCGGCGAGGCGGCACGACGCTGGAGCGGCGGAGCCAGCGCCGCGGCACGACGCTGGAGCGGCGGAGCCGGTACGGCGGCTAACGGGATCGATCGGACGTCACTGCACCGGGCGGGATGGCATGGCATTGCGGAGGGAAGGCGGCCAAGGAAACTGGCATCTATTGGCCGGGCCAAAAGCTCTGCAGGCAGCGGCGGCAACGGGCCGAGCAGCCGGCGCTGCAGCAGGCGGAGCGATCGGGCGGAAACACAGCGAGCTGCGGAGCCTAGCCGAAGGCGAACTGACCCTGCGTGCGTCGGGTTGCAGCGTAACTATTTCTGCTGCCCTCTCCCCTCATCTCCTGCACAGCTGCGGCTTTCCACCGGAGACAGCGAGGTTTGTCCACATTTCTGCCCATCTCTGGCCTAGGCTTGCGGGGCGGATTTTAGTCTGTGTCCATGTTGGAAATGGAAGCGGATCTACGCCGCAGCGCTCGCAGGGGCACGGCTGCAGACGAGGTCACAGCCAAGCCCAGGAACGCCTCGAGGCATCCGGGCAGCCGGACCCCTTCCGGCCAACTGAGCGTTGTACAAACGACATCAGCTGATCCGCGGGCAGAATCGCACAACCGTCCCAGCAAACCGTCCCTTCCGCCTGCAAACCCTGCAGGTCTCGTGGTTCAGGCACTGGTTTCCGACGTCGGCCAGTGGATCACCCGATTGCAGGAGCACGGTACTGATGGGGAGCGCCCGGATACCGACGTGACCGGCGGCAACCTGATCAACGGTGATCTAGCCAACCGTAACTTGGCCGACCGTAACCTGACTGACCACCGCAGCCTGGCCGACCGCGTCCTGGTTGACCTGATCCGGGTTCTAGAGGAGCTGAAAGCCGCGGCCGCTGCAGCGCAGGCCCGGGCAGCGGCAGCATTTGATGCCTCCCAACGCCAGGCCCAGACCCAGGCCGGGCTACCCGCCGCCCAACTCGGCCGTGGAGTAGGAGCCCAGATCGCACTGGCCCGCCGGGACTCACCCCACCGCGGAAGGAGGCACCTCGGACTCGGCAAAGCCCTGGTCCACGAAATGCCCCACACCCTCCATACCCTATCCACCGGAGTACTCAGCGAATGGCGAGCCACCCTCCTGGTCCGGGAAACCGCCTGCCTCGACGTGGAAGACCGACGCCGGGTCGACGCCCTGGTCTGCGGCAACCCCGCCGCACTGGAAGGAATCGGGGACCGCAAACTCATCGCCAGGATCCGAACCCACACCCAAGCCATTGATCCAGCCTCTCAGGTCCGCCGGCATGCCAAAGCCGTCGCCGACAGATACGTTTCCTGCCGTCCAGCCCCGGACACCATGTCCTACCTCACCGGGCTGCTGCCCGTCGCCCAGGGCGTAGCAGTATTCACCGCCTTATCCCGGGCCGCTGACTCCCTGCGTTCCTCAGGAGACGAACGCGGCCGGGGACAGATCATGGCCGACACCCTGGTCGAACGGATCACCGGGCAAGCAACCGCATCCCAGGTACCGGTCGAGGTCCAGCTCGTGATCACCGACCGGACCCTCTTCACCAGAGCCTCCCATGACGTCAGCAGTGCTTTCGAGGGCGGTGCCTTCGAGGACAATGCCTGTGAGGGTGATGTCTGCGATGGTGATACCTGTGTGCCGGAGGCCGAGGGTCCCAAAGCCAATGTGCCCGGCACCGCCGGCACCGCCAGCAGCCTTCCCGGGACGGCAGCGACGACACTACTGCAGGACGAGCCGGCCTATTTCCCCGGGTACGGCGTCGTTCCCGGAGGTTGGGCCAGAGATCTCATCACCAATGCTCTTGACGGGCACGGTCAGGACCCTCCGACTGACGAGCTCCCACCCCGTCCCCACCCAGACGTCAGCACGCACCCCGCGCATGATCAAGCCCCTCTAACTCTGCGCCGGCTGTACCTTGCCCCTGCGACGGGAGAGCTTGTCGCCATGGATTCCAGAGCCCGCTGTTTCCCGCCCGGACTGGCCCGGCTGATCCGCACCCGAGATCAGACCTGCCGGACACCGTGGTGTGACGCACCGATCCGGCATGTCGACCACATCCGTCCACACGCTGAAGCGGGACCAACGAGCTACGCAAACGGGCAGGGCCTCTGCGAAGCGTGCAACCAGGCCAAGGAAGCACCGGGCTGGAAGGCCCGCACCGTCAACACGCCCGGC
Source organism: Arthrobacter gallicola (assembly GCF_014836775.1). Lineage (GTDB taxonomy): Bacteria > Actinomycetota > Actinomycetes > Actinomycetales > Micrococcaceae > Arthrobacter_B > Arthrobacter_B gallicola. The sequence goes on along the minus strand of NZ_JACSQD010000001.1, from coordinate 319,288 downwards.
CAACGCCACACCGTCCGCACGACCACCCCGACAGGCCACACCTACCGTTCCACGGCACCCCCACTGCCGGGAGCCGTCTCCCGGTGAAGGCTTCAACCGCACCGCGCAGGAGCGCCGGGCATCTCACCGGACCGCCGCCTTTCGCCAGCCCCGGACACGGGCCCGGCGACAAGCGGTTAGTCTCAGAGCGGATCCAACTAGACGCGCGCGGCCACGGCCAGCGCAGTGTCTTCCATAATCAGATCCCCGTTGATCGCGGCACCCGCCATCAGGCCGGCAGCTGCTGCTCCGATGACCTGGGCCATCGGCGCCGCCAGGTTACCGGCGGCATAAATCCCGGGGACGTCAGTGGCGCCCATCGGGTTTACGGTCAGCGCAGTGCCGATGGACGTTTCGCCCGCGAACTGCTCGGTGGGAACAACTCCCAGGCCGGCCAGGTAGTCGGCCCGGGCGCTCAGCCGGGTGAAGACGACGACGGCGTCCCGGGCTTCGACACTTCCGTCCACCAGCCGCACACCGGTGAGCCGGTCGGTCCCTTCAATGCCGGCAACCTCGCCGGGCACCACGCGGATGCCCCGGGCAGCCAGCTGCTCCGCCTGGCCAGCATCGGGTTCGCCGGTCCCGTTCAGGAACAGAACGACGTCGGCGCTCCACTGCCGCCACATCAGCGCCTGGTGGACGGCGGTTGGCAGCTCAGTGGACAGAACGCCGATTGCCTGGTCCCGGACTTCCCATCCGTGGCAGTACGGGCAGTGCAGCACACCGGTCCCCCAGTACTCGCGGAGACCCGGGACCTCCGGAAGCACGTCCGTAACACCGGTGGCGGCCAGGATCCGCCGCGCCCGGACCAGTCTTCCGCCGGTCAGCTCAACGGCAAACAGGCCACCGTCTTCGCGCGCGATGCCGGCAACGAATCCCTCGGCAACGGCTGCACCGTAGCTTTCGATTTCGCTCCGGCCGATGGCGTACAGCTCGGCCGGAGGTGTTCCTTCGCGTCCGAGATAGTTGTGGACATGACCCGCGGGGGCATTGCGGGGATCGCCGCCGTCGACCACCAGGACCGAACGGCGCGCGCGGGAGAGTGCCAGGGCGCCGCTCAGCCCGGCAGCTCCGCCTCCGACCACAACGACGTCATAGGTCTCCCCGGCCAGCGCCGGCTTTGCCTGCGCTTCCTGATCCTGCCCAGCCAGTGCTTGGGTGCGTGGTGTTTCGCTCATGATGCTTTGTTCTCCTGCCCGAGCGGCCCGTCGCCGCTTCCCTGGTTCCAGTCTTGATTCCCACCGCCGGAAGGAGCAATCTTTTTTGCCGGTATGGCAAGATGCACGATATGGCCGAAACCTCCCAGGACACTCTCAGCGGCGTCGGACCACGGCTCCGCTCACTGCGCACCGACCGCCAGTTCACGCTGGCAGAGGTATCCGAGCAGACCGGAATCTCGGTGAGCACCCTTTCGCGGCTTGAATCGGGCGGCCGCCGTCCCACCCTGGAACTGCTGATGCCGCTGGCCAGGACGTACCGGGTGAGCATCGATGAACTGGTTGGCGCGCCACCCACCGGAGACCCGCGGGTTCACATGCGGCCGATTAGGCGTCATGGTGCCACGATCATCCCGCTCACAGAGAAGGCCGGCGGCATCCGTGCGTACAAGTACATCCTGCCGGCCAGGAAACACGGAGAGAATCCGGAGCCGCGGACCCATGAGGGCTACGAATGGCTGTACGTACTCAGCGGATCGCTGCGGCTGCTGCTCGGCACCCAGGAACTCATCCTCCAGCCCGGCGAGGCAGCGGAGTTCGACACTACCCTGCCGCACTGGATGGGAGCTGCGACAGACGGCGGAACCGAGTTCCTGGCACTTTTCGGCCCGCAGGGTGAAAAGGCCCATCTGCGGGCCCGGCCGGTGGCGAAGCTGCCCGGATAACCATCCTGCAGCGCCGCAACCGAAGGATTCCGCCGGACTACTGGGTGGGTGTCTGAGTGGAAGGATCCAGCCCTTCGGCGGTTCCTGCCTCACCGCCGAGCATGTTGCTGTTCGCCGGAAACCGGACGCCCGTGATCCGGATCCATGCCGGCGGCGAGAACTCCATCAGAACTTTCCAGTTTCCGGTGCCCGGATCAGTACGAAGGATCCTCGCTGTTCCTCCCTCGGTGGTGTTGTACGCGTATTCATTCTGGGCACTGTTGGTGAACTGAATGAAAGCGGCTTCACCCAGTTCACCGGCTGCGGCCTCAGTCAATCTGATGGAAACGCTCATGGCAGCCTCTCTGCCTCGGCGGAGTGCCAAAGGCAGCTATACGGTACCGGGTTCATCCCACCGTTAGAACCCGGTCCCGGCGACATCATCGCCGGAACCCCAAAGTCCTTTGACGGCCGTCCCTCAGGCGGTGGGGCGGCGCCGCCAGAAGGCGGCCATCAGGGCACCCGAAACGTTGTGCCAGACCGAAAAGACAGCCGCCGGAAGGGCAGCTTCCGGCGTGAAGTAGTCCCTGGCCAGGCCGGCAGCCAGCCCGGAGTTCTGCATCCCCACCTCGATGGCCATGGTGCGCCGGGCGGCAACGGGTTGGCGGAAGAGTTTCGCGGCACCGTACCCCAGCGCCAGGCCCAGACCGTTATGCAGGATGACTGCGAGCAGAATCAGCCAGCCGGCAGTGAGGATTGCGGCAGAACTGCCCGAAACGACAGCTACGACGACGAAGGTGATGGCGATGACGGACACCCACGGCAGGACCGGAAGGACCCGGTCCACCAGCCGGGGTGCAAGGTACCGGATCACCAGGCCCAGCAGCACCGGAATCAGCACGATCTGAACAATTGAAAGGGCCATTGCCCCGGCGTCGACAGCCATGTACCGGCCGGCCAGCCACAGGGCCAGCAGCGGTGTGAAGATCGGTGCCAGCAGAGTCGAAACCGAGGTCATGGCCACGGACAGTGCAACGTTGCCCCGAGCCAGATAGGTCACCACGTTGGAGGCAGTGCCACCGGGTGCGCACCCCACGAGGATGACGCCGGCTGCCAGCTCGGGAGGCAGCGCCAGCGCCCATGCAATGCCCAGTCCCAGCAGGGGCATGATCACGAACTGCGCCACAACACCCAGGAGAACGGGCAGCGGCTGCCGGATCACCAGGGCGAAGTCCGGCAGCGTGAGCGTCAGCCCCATACCAAACATGATCAGCATCAGACCTGGATTAACCAGGGGCGACAACCCCGTAAACGGTGCGGGGAAGAGCAGCGCCACCGCTCCCCCTGCCAAAATCAGCAGGGGAAAGACGGTGACGGCAATCCGCGCACTGCGCTCTTCGGCGGACTGGGCACGCGGCGGGGCTGAACGAACAGTGTTGGGAGACATCCCCACATGCTGGCACGGCGGCTGCGCGGCCGCTAACTGTGACGCGCCAGCGGCGCTGCCTCCACCGCCGGAGCTGCCTCCACCGCCGGAACCGCCTCAACCGCCTCAACCGCCTCAACCGCCTCAACCGGCCATGCTTCAGTCCGCGGCGGCCTCATCCGGTCAATGACGGCCACCAGCACCAGGGACACGGCTCCCCAGATACCGAGCGTGAGCAGATGGGAGCCCACCGTGTCGCCGCCGAAGTACAGAATGGACCGGATGGACTCCACTGCCGCGGGCATGGGCAGCACTTCGTGCAGGATGCGGAAGACGTCCGGCTCCATGTAGATCGACATGGCGGCGCCGGATGCCGGAATCCCGAGGAACATCAGGATGGCGATAACGGGAAGGATGGCGAGCATGCCCATAAACCGGTCGAAGACGGCGGTGAACATCGCCATGCAGAAGATCGCCACGGCGCCTACGGCCCACAGCTCCCAGAAATGGCCGTCGATGGCACCGACAAAAACGTCAACGATCACCCAGAGGAAGGCAGAGAAGCCAACTGCCCAGCCGGCTACAACCGGCAGCAGCTTACGCAGCGGACGGCTTGCCGGGGCGGCCGTCGCACCCACAACAATGATCATGAACCCTGCCATCATCCAGCCCATGGCCAGGTACATGGTGGCCATTCCCATAGAGTCTTCGGTGGCCAGCGGAGCAACGTCCTCCGTAGCCAGGTCCATCTGCTGACCGGACGCCACCTGGGCGAATACCCGGTCTATGACCTGCTGTGCACTCACTCCGGCGGCCTGGTTGGTGATCAGCGCCGCGGTGGGATTCTCCGCCGTCGGCAGCACAAAGGCAGCGGCCACGCTGCGGTCCCTCACCTGTTCGCGGGCTTGCTCGGCGGAATCCAGGGCACGCAGTTCAAACAATCCGGAGAGGTTCTCCTCCAGTCCGGCAGCGGCATCTTCGGCCTGTTCAACCGTGGTGCCGACGACGGCGACAGGCATGTCCCGCGGAGTGGGCTGGTACATGGCACCCAGCATCATCGAGAGCATCATCGCGACCATGGCCAGCGGGAAGAAGCCCAGGGTCAGGTAGCGCCACCTGCGGCTCTTCGGGCGGGGTCCGCCGTGCAGCGAGGCCACCTGGACCACCGGAGGAGCAGCGTCCGGCGTGCGGCGCCGCCTCAGGGCGTCCAGCCCCAGCGTCAGCAGCAGGGCAGCGGCTGCACCAATAACCAGGACCAGAAGGTGGGAGCCCGCACCGTTCCCGCCAAAGTAGAGCACCGAGCGCAGCGATTCACCGGTGGCGGCAGCGGGCAGGAAGCTGTGCAGCAGCGGATAAAGCCCGGGCATCGTGTGCACCGACATGCTCATGTTGGACGCGGGTACGCCGAGCACCATCAGGAAGAGCATGCCGGCGAGCACGGCCATCGGGCCGAGGATACGGGTGAGGAACAGCTGGACGCTTCCCACGGCAAAAACGGCAAGCCAGCAGATACCCAGAACCGCTGCGGTGTGCCCCTGGATCACTCCCATCACCGGCCCGACGACGGTCCACACCAGTGCGGAAATCAGGGCGGCCCAGCCGGCGAGCACCGGCACGAAGCGACGGAACCTGAGCAGCTCCGGCGAGTTGGAGAGGATCAGGCTCAACGGCATGTAGCCCGCGAGCATAAGTGCGGTGGTCATGAACATGGCGCCCAGGCCTGCCATGTCGCTGGCAGGCAGCGGCGCCAGGTCCTCGGTTTGGAGAGCCAGGCCCTCGGCCAGCACCTGCGGAGCCAGCAGCGCCGTGACCGTGCCCGCCTGCGAAGCGCCGGCCGCACCAGCCGTATAGACGGTTGCACCGCCGTCGGCCAGTGACACGGCGCCGGTTACTTCCCGGTCCAGCACCAGCTGGCGGGCAGTCTCGGCGGAGTCCACCACCCGGATATCAACGGCGTCGGCGTTGCCTGCCTCAAGTGCAGCAGCGAACTGGGCGGCCTGCTGAGCCGGACCGGTGACGGCTACCGGCATGTTGTGGGGCTCGGGGGCGTGCATGGCCGCGAGGTAACCCCAAACCAGCATGGAGACCATCAGCAGGGGCATGAGGAACATAGCCACATAGCGCCCGATTTTCTCCGCCTTGGCACGTTTGAGCGCCGCAGCATCGGAGGGCTGGCTGCCCGGGTCCGGAGCCTCGCTCGCCGCCGTGTCCACCGTGTCCGGCGGGAAGGGCGTGGGGGAAGTGTGGGTCAAGGCCGTGCTCCTGTGCTGTGGTTCGATGGATGGTGCGAGAGGCGTGGACCAGACGGTCACAACGCGGTCGGTGAAACCAACTCGTCAAAATTACGCCACGTGGCGTAAATTTGGTAATCGACTCCGGCAATCTCAGGAATGCCTCTGTCGGAACAGCAGGAGAAAAGGGCACACCACATGGGACAACACGGCGACAAAGCACGCGAAGCTCTTCTGGACGCGGCCGAGGAGCTTTTTGCCCGCCACGGTATCGACGCGGTGTCCAACCGCAGGATCGCCGAACACGCCGGAACGGCCAATCACTCCGCCGTCGCCTATCACTTCGGCGGCCGGGATGAGCTCGTCCGCACCCTCATCACCCGGCATGCGGAGGACACCAACCGGCGCCGCGCGGCACTCGCGGCGGGCCTCGACGACGACGCCGCGCTGCCGGACGTGCTGGCCTGCCTGATCCTTCCCTGGGTGGAGCATCTGGGGTCGCTGCCGGTGCCAAGCTGGCGGGCACGCTTTGTGCACCAGATCCGGACCACCCCGTCCATGCAGGAGGTGCTGGCCAACGCCTCCGTGCCCAATGCGCTGACGGAGGAGCTGAACCGGCGGGTGCAGGCCGCCGGCGGAAGCATGGATCCGTCAACCCAGTACGGCCGGTCCTGGATTCTCGGCAACATGGTGCTCAGCGTGTGCTCGGAATACGAAGCCCGGGTCCAGGACGGGGTGGAATCCACCAACTGGACCGGGGTCGGCTACTTCCTCATCGACGCCTGCGCCGGCATGCTGGCCGCGCCGGCGACCCACCCGGGGAACTTCATCCGGTCCCCCTCCCCCGTTAGCCTGCTCTGACGCAGGGCACAGCCTTCTCCCGCCCAGCCTCTGATCCATGCAAGGATCAGGCGTATGGCTGACCGTTTGATGCTCCTGGACACCGCATCCCTGTACTTCCGTGCCTTCTACGGACTGCCGGATTCGCTTCGCCGCGCAGACGGCACACCGGTCAACGCCGTGCGCGGCCTGCTGGACATGATTGCCCGGCTGACCACCGAGTTTGCGCCCACACACCTCGTTGCCTGCTGGGATGATGACTGGCGGCCGCAGTGGCGGGTGGATCTCATTCCCTCCTACAAGGAGCACCGGGTCGCGGAGACTGTGCCCGGCGGGTCGGATGTGGAAGTGGTGCCGGATGCCCTGGAAGCCCAGATTCCGATGATCCGGGAGGCACTCGCGCTGGCGGGCATCGCCGTCGTCGGTGTCCCCGGCTACGAGGCGGACGACGTCATCGGCAGCTACGCAGCACAGGCGGCCGGCCCGGTGGACGTAGTGACAGGAGACCGTGACCTGTTCCAGCTGATTGATGACAGCCGCGGGATCAGGGTCCTTTACACCGCTGGAGGGATGAAGAACCTGAAAGTGATGGACGACGCCGCGATGGTCGCCAAATACCGGGTCCTGCCGGAACAGTATGCCGACTATGCAACGCTCCGCGGCGACAGTTCGGACGGCCTTCCCGGGGTGGCCGGCATCGGGGAGAAAACGGCGGCATCGCTGCTCGCCGAGTTTGGTTCACTGGAGTCGCTGCTCGCCGCCGTCGAAGACCGGGGCAGCGGACTGTCCTCGGCTGTGCGCGCCAAACTGACTGCTGCGGCCGGCTACCTCGAGGCCGCGCCGTCCGTGGTGCGGATCGTGCGCGGCCTCGAGCTACCGTCACTGGACGAGGCCGGGGCCCGGCTCCACCCGGTTGAGGGTGAAAACCGGGCCCGCCTGGAGCAACTCGCCGATGAGTGGAACCTCGGCGGTTCCGTTGGCCGGCTGCTCAAAGCCCTGGATTCGACGGCCCAGAGCCGGTCCTAGTACTTCGCGATGAACCGCCCGATCACGCCGCCGGCCCGGAGCTTCTCAATTGCCTCGGGGATTTCGGCCTGGGTGATGATGTTCATCGGCGGGTTCAGCTGGCCGGACTTCATCAGCTCATACAGTGCTTCGAGGTCCTCCTTGGTTCCGGACTTGGAACCCTTGATGCTGAGCTGGTTGATGATCAGCGGGTAGGTGTTGATGGTGGACTCCAACCGGCCCATGCCCACCTGGACCAGGGTTCCGTGCTCGGCCAGGGTTTCCAGGGCTGCCGACGTAGTGGTGCCGAATCCGGCGTAGTCCACGATCAGGTCCAGTCCCTTGTCCTTGAACTCGTCGATCGAGGAAGCCACACCGGCCAGGCCAATCTCATCTGCCAGCTTCTGCGTCTCCGGGTTAATCTCTGCACCGTAGACTTCCGCACCGGACAGTACGGCCACCCGGGCACCGATGTACCCGAGTCCGCCGAGGCCGATGACACCGACCTTCATGCCGGCCTTCGCTCCGCCGACCGCCATAATGGCGTGGTAGGCGGTCAGACCGGCGTCGGTGGCCATGGCGGCGAGCTCGAAAGACACCTCGTCGGGAAGTTTGACGAGATTGTCATCGGTGGCGAGGAGCTTCGGCCCGAAGCCGCCGTCCCACTGGCCGTAACCAAGCGCGTCGCCGTCGCTCATCACCGGAGCCAGACCAACTCGGTCACCAACCTTCCAGTGATCCATGCCTTCGCCGACCTCAACGACCACGCCGGCGTTCTCGTGGCCCATGGTCCGCGGCAGGACCGGGAAGAGCGGCATCCACCCCGGATCATCCAGTGCGGTCACATCGGAGTGGCAGACTCCTGCGGCTTTCACTTGGACGACAACCTGGCCCGGGCCCGCCTTCGGCTCGGGGACTTCGTTGAGTTCCAGGGGATTGTTGGTACCGGTAAACTGCCATGCCTTCATGGGGCATCTCCTTCTCTATTTCCCGATATATGCCGCATATCCGTTCATGCGATCACATATATTTCGAGCCTACTCCCGAACTTTCTCCTCCGGGTCCGCGGGAGACGGCCGACACCAGGCCCTGTGATGCGGGCCTCCAGGAGAGCTCGGGACGGACGGGATATCCTGCCCAGGACAGCGGCGTGTGTGATGGGGGCAGCAGTGAAAACACCAGGGAAGGCCGGACGCTCCGGCGGGAGACTGCACGCCGGCCAACCCACTCAGCGCCGGGTACTGTCCGTTCTCGTGGCGGGTCAGATCCTGGGTGGCATTGGTATGGGAGCCACCCTTTCCCTGGGGGCGCTGCTGGCCGCGGAGCTTTCCGGGTCCGCTGCCTGGTCCGGCATGGCCGCGACGATGAGCACCCTCGGAGCTGCCGCTGCCGCCGTGCCGCTTGCCCGGCTCGCTGAGGCATCCGGCCGGAGGGTGTCCCTCTCCACCGGAGCGTTGATTGCCAGTCTGGGCGCCGCCACCGCCGTTGGTTCCGCAGTTGCCGGCCTCTTCCCCCTGCTCCTGGCCGGGCTGGTGCTGCTCGGGTCAGGGAGCGCAGTCAGCCTGCAGGCGCGGTTCGCGGCGGCAGATCTGGCGGAGCCGCAGACCCGGGGCCGGGACCTGTCCGTGGTGTTGTGGTCCACCACCATCGGTGCGGTCCTTGGGCCCAATCTGTTCGGTCCCGGTGAAGCCGTCGGGGCCGCGCTGGGCCTGCCGCCGCTCACTGGCGCTTTTGTCTTCTCTTTGACCGCCCAGCTGGCCGCTGCGGCCGTCTACCTCACGGGACTGCGGCCCGACCCGCTGCTTGCCGCCCGGCGGATGCAGGGTTCAGGGAACGACGGCGCGGCGCCGCTTCCACGGAAGTCCGGGCTTGTCATCCTGCGGACCAACCCTGCCGCGCGCTACGCCGTCGCCGTGATTGCACTCAGCCATGCGGTGATGGTGGCCCTGATGTCGATGACCCCGGTCCATCTGAGCAGCCATGGGGCGAGTATCAGCATTGTGGGGTTCACCATCAGCCTGCACATCGCCGGCATGTATGCCCTCTCACCGGTGTTCGGCTGGCTGTCGGACCGGATCGGGCGCAAGTCCGTGGTGCTGCTGGGCCAGGGGCTCCTGTTGGCCGCGCTGATCGTCGCCGGGCTGGCGGCACAGTCCACGCTTGCCGTGACGGTGAGTTTGGTGCTGCTGGGCCTGGGCTGGTCCGCCTCGGTGGTGTCGGCGTCGGCACTGGTTTCGGAGGCGGTCGCCATTCCCGAGCGGCCGGCCATCCAGGGCATTTCCGATCTGGGCATGAATGCGGCCGGGGCCCTCGGCGGTGCCTCGGCGGGGCTGATACTTGCTGCGGTTGGCTACTCCGGCCTGGGCTACTCCGCCGTTTTGCTGGTGGCGGTGGTTATCGCCTGGACAGTCCTGCAGGGACTTCGGCCCACGGCAAAAGAAAACACCCGGGTCTGAAGACCGGGGTGCAGGGGGTGCCTATGCCAAAGTGCCCGAAGTGGGACTCGAACCCACACACCTTTCGATACTGCATTTTGAGTGCAGCGCGTCTACCGATTCCGCCATTCGGGCAGGCCCTGTGACGTTGATCAACCGGATTGATCCCTCGTGTTGGGCGCGAAACTACTCTACATGCAGATAGGCTGTTTCCGTGAACTACCGGTCACCACCGGTGGTGCTGTCGTCTTTTGAGGAGCATCTGTGTCTGAGTCAACCGAGCCCGTACCGTCCAACACTCCCGCGCGGCGCGTCCTCGTTGCCGAGGATGAGACGCTGATCCGTCTGGACATCGTGGAAATCCTCACCGGCGAAGGCTACGACGTCGTCGGTGAAGCCGACAACGGGGAAAAAGCCGTGGAGATGGCAACCGAACTGAAGCCTGATCTGGTGCTGATGGACGTGAAGATGCCGGTTATGGACGGCATCAGTGCAGCCGAAGCCATCGTGAAGGCCCGCATCGCTCCCGTGGTGCTGCTGACTGCATTCAGCCAGAAGGAACTCGTCGAGCGGGCCCGTGAAGCCGGTGCGATGGCCTACGTGGTGAAGCCGTTCACCCCTGCGGATCTGATCCCGGCCATCGAGATCGCCCTGTCACGGCATGAGGAAATCAAGGCGCTGGAGAATGAGGTTTCCGACCTGAAGGAACAGTTCGCCACCCGCAAGCTCGTGGAGCGCGCCAAGAGCCTGCTCACCACCAAGATGGGTCTGACCGAGCCGGAGGCCTTCCGCTGGATCCAGAAGACCTCCATGGACCGCCGCCTGAGCATGCGCGAGGTCGCGGAAACCATCATCAACCAGGTCAACTAACCGGACCTGGCTGCACGGCCGCTGCGGCTCCCCCTTGGAGGGGGCTGCAGCGGCCGTTCTGCGTTCCAGGAAGAAGGGGCATCCCCGTGCCCGAAAAACCCTCCGAGGTTCCGCTCCCTGGCCATCGGGTCCACAATTGAGACCACCCAGGGCCCCCTATGGAGCCACACATTGCCTGGATCAGGACCGGATCAGGAGCTGAACATGGAACTTGGCCCCGTGGAAGTGGTGATCTTCACCTTCCCCCAACCGGACATCGACGCCGGCGTCATCACCACGCTGGGTGAGACTGTCCGCAGCGGTGCGGTGAACCTTATTGACCTGGTCCTGGTAACCCGGGATGGGGACGGAAGGGTGCACATCCGCGACCTTGAAGACGATCTGCCCGAAGCCTGGGCCGATGTGCTCGTGGATTCCCGGCCGCTGACGCTGCTCAGCGATGCGGACCTGGAAGTCGCTGCCGAATCGGTTGGCAACAACGAAGCGGCGGTGGTTGCGGCCTTCGAACACAAATGGGCTCAGCCCCTCTCTGCGGAGGTCCGGCGGGCAGGCGGAACAACCGCCCTGCATGTGCGGATCCCCCGCGACACAGTGAACGCTGCGCTGGACGCCAGTGCCGCCGCAAAGTGAGCCGACACGGAGGAGAACCATGCCACTAAACAGAGGCGGCCGGCCAGGCCTCCTGGGAACCATAGCCCGCACCGCCGTTATTTCGGGAACAGCCCAGGCGACGTCCAACGCCGTCAACCGCCGGGCACGCGCCCGCAGCGAACGTGAATACGCAGCCGCGAACGTGCCGGAACAGATGCCGCCGCCCCCGCCCCCGGCTCCCCCGCAGCCAGCTGCGGGAGCACCCGCCGGAGGGGCGACGCTCGCCGACCAAATTGGCCGGCTGGCGGACCTGCACGCCTCAGGTGTGCTCACTGACGAGGAGTTTGCAGCCGCCAAATCGCGGTTACTGACCTAACGCAGAACTGCCCGGCCGGATAACCCGGCCGGGCAGTTCGGTAAGGCTCAAGCGCCCTGCCGGATTAGATCGGCTTGGCCTTGCCCTTATTGGCTTCCTTGACCGGCCACGGGCCGACCTTTTCCTTCTCCAGCGGACGTCCGTTCCCTTCGCCGCCGGCATCCGCGGCGTCGCCGACGCGGTGGACCTTGATCAGGTTGGTCGATCCGGCCTGTCCGGGAGGCGACCCGGCCGCGATGACGACCATGGCACCTTCCTCGACAATCCCGCGTTCGAGCAGAACCCGGTCCACCTGGGCAGTCATCTTGTCGGTGTGCTCCGCGAACTCCACCAGCATCGGCTGGATGCCCCAGAACAGGGACATGTAGTTCAGCGTCGATTCCACCGGCGTAAACGCGAAGACAGCCTTCTTGGGCCGCAGGCGGGAGAGGCGGCGGGCCGAGTCACCGGACTGGGTGAACGTACAGATGCAGGCTGTATCCAGCTGATCTGCGATTTCGACGGCGGCACGGGTGATCGCTCCGCCGCGGGTCCGGGGCTTGCTGCCCAGCGGAGGAACGCGGTTCAGGCCGTGTTCCTCGGTGGACTCGATGATCCGGGCCATGGTCTTGACCGTGTCGATGGGGTATTTGCCCACCGAGGTTTCGCCGGAGAGCATCACGGCATCCGCGCCGTCGAGCACCGCGTTGGCGCAGTCCGATGCCTCGGCGCGGGTGGGGCGCGGGCTTTCGATCATGGATTCCAGGACCTGGGTGGCTACGATGACCGGCTTGGCCCAGCGGCGTGCCAGCTCAATCGCGTTCTTCTGAACCAGCGGCACATCTTCGAGCGGCAGCTCCACGCCGAGGTCGCCGCGGGCAACCATGATGGCGTCGAAAGCGTCGATGATCTCTTCGATCGCTGCCACGGCCTGCGGCTTCTCGATTTTGGCGATCACCGGAACGCGGCGGCCTTCCTCATCCATGATTTCGTGGACACGGCTGACGTCTTCGGCATTACGCACGAAGGACAGGGCAACCATGTCCACGCCGCGGCGGATGGCCCAGCGGAGGTCTTCCTCGTCCTTTTCGCTCATGGCAGGCACATTGACTGCCACGCCGGGCAGGTTAATGCCCTTGTTGTTGGAGACGGGCCCGGGGACGGTGACCTCGGTGACTACCTTGGTGTCGTCCACGGCGGTGGCCCGGAGAGCGACCTTCCCGTCGTCGATCAGCAGCGAATCACCCACGTTGACGTCACCCGGAAGGCCCTTGTACGTCGTGGAGCAGATTTCGGCGGTACCGGGAATGTCTTCAATCGTGATGGTGAAAGTGTCGCCGCGGTTCAGGAAATGCGGTCCGTCAGTGAACCGTCCCAGACGGATCTTGGGGCCCTGGAGGTCGGCGAAAATACCAACGGGCTTCCCCAGCTCGGCCGAGGCCCGGCGCACGTTCTCATACGTGTTGTTGTGAACTGAGTGGTCGCCGTGGCTCATGTTCATGCGTGCAACGTCAACGCCGGCACGCAGCACGGCTACGGTGTTCTCGTAACTGGCTATGGCAGGGCCAAAAGTGGCAACAATCTTTGCGCGTCTCATAATCTCTACCCTAGTCTCCTGTCGCTCCTGCGCCTAAGCCCGGAGGCACATCCTCCTGGCCGCGAACCTCAAACGCGGCAGGGACACCGGCACCGGTCCGGCGCCCCTGCCGTGGAAAACCTTCCCGCTGCTACAGCGGTGCTATTGCCCGGTCGCTGGGAGCCACGGGCGCCGGCAGGCGGGTGGAGCCTTCCAGCCACTTATCAACCGCGGCGGCGCAGGCGCGTCCCTCGGCAATCGCCCAGACGATCAGGGACTGTCCGCGGCCGGCATCACCGGCGGCGAAGACGCCCGGAGTGTTCGTCATGTAGTAGCCGTCGCGCCGGACGTTGGTCCGCTCATCGAATTCGGTATGGACCTGCTCTGCCAGGCCTGCCGGTTCCGGACCGGTGAAACCGAGTGAGAGGAAGACCAGGTCTGCCGGGATGATCCGTTCGGTGCCGGCCTTGGGCAGGCGCCTGCCGTCCACGTATTCGGTTTCGGCGACCTTAACGCCCGTCAGCTTCCCGTTCTCCCCCACGAACTCGACGGTGGAGGCCAGGTAGGTGCGCTCTCCGCCTTCTTCGTGGGCGCTGGCTACCTCGAACAGCGTCGGGTACATGGGCCAGGGCTGATGGGCTGCACGCTCTGTGGGAGGCTGCTTCCCGATGGCCAGGGTGGTCACCGAGGCCGCCTGGTGCCGGTGCGCGGTGCCGATGCAGTCCGCGCCGGTGTCCCCGCCGCCCAGGATGACCACGTGTTTGCCCTCGGCGTGGATCTGGTTTTTGACCTTCTCCCCTGCCACGGCACGGTTGGACTGCACCAGGTAATCCATGGCGAAGTGCACGCCGGCCAGTTCCCGGCCCGGAATGGGCAGGTCCCGCGGCACGGTGGCACCGGTGGCGATCACGACGGCGTCGTACCGGCGGCGCAGCTGCTCCCAGGAAATGTCCTTTCCGACTTCGACGCCGGTGCGGAAGCGGGTGCCTTCCGCCCGCATCTGCTCCAGCCGGCGGTCCACCTGGACTTTTTCCATCTTGAAGTCCGGAATGCCGTAGCGCAGCAGGCCGCCGATCTTGTCATCCCGTTCGTAGACGGCCACGGTGTGGCCGGCACGGGTGAGCTGCTGGGCCACCGCCAGTCCGGCCGGTCCGGAACCGACGACGGCGATGGTCTTGTCCGTGAGCCGCTCGGGGGCGTGCGGGTGGACCCAGTTCTCATCGAAGGCCTGGTCGATGATGGAGACCTCAACCTGCTTGATGGTCACGGCGGGCTGGTTGATGCCCAGCACGCAGGACGCTTCGCAGGGCGCCGGGCAGAGCCGGCCGGTGAACTCGGGGAAGTTATTCGTGGCGTGTAGCCGTTCGATCGCTTCCTGGCCCTTGTCCCGCCAGGTCAGGTCATTCCATTCCGGGATGAGGTTGCCCAGCGGGCAGCCCTGGTGGCAGAACGGAATGCCGCAGTCCATGCAGCGTCCGGCCTGCTCCTGAAGCACACCTTTTTCCTGCCGTTCATAGACTTCCTTGAAGTCCATGATGCGGACGGGGACGGGCCGGCGGGGCTGGGTTTCGCGCTCCCGTACTTTTAGAAATCCGCGTGGGTCAGCCACCGGTTACCTCCAGAATTTTGGTCCAGGCTTCGGCGCCGTCGGGGTCCAGCCCCGCTTCGGCCGCGGAGGCGCGGGCGTCGAGTACGGCCGCGTAGTCCCGCGGCAGTACCTTGGTGATGCGGGAAACCGTTGCTTCGAAGTCGGCCAGCAGTTCTGCGGCCAGCACCGATTCTGTTTCCTCAGCGTGTTTGACCAGCAGGCCGCGGATAATGTCCGCGTCCTCTGCGTCTGGTTCCAGCAGCAGCAGTTCGCCCTTGTCCAGGGCGTCCTTGTTGACCCGAGCCCGGTTGAGGTCCACCACGAACGCGGTGCCGCCGGACATGCCGGCGCCGAAGTTCCGTCCGGTGGGACCGAGGATCAGGGTCTGGCCGCCGGTCATGTACTCGCAGCCGTGGTCGCCGATGCCTTCGACGACGGCGGTCGCGCCGGAGTTGCGGACCATAAAGCGTTCACCGACCAGACCACGCAGGAACATTTCGCCGCTGGTGGCGCCGTAGCCGATCACGTTGCCGGCAATGACGTTCCGCTCCGCGGGGAACACGTTGTTCCGGTCCGGGCGGACGATGATCCGGCCGCCGGACAGGCCCTTGCCGACGTAGTCGTTGGAATCGCCGAACAGCCGCAGGGTGATGCCGGCCGGCAGGAACGCGCCCAGGGACTGCCCGGCCTGTCCCGTGAGGGTCACATCGATGGTGTCCGTGGCCAGGACATCGGTGCTGAACGTTTTGGTGACCGTGTGTCCCAGCATGGTTCCGACCGAACGGTCGGTGTTGACCACGTCCAGCGTGATCCGCACCGGCTGCCGGTTCTGCAGCGCGTCGGCGCTCATCTCGATCAGTTTGTTGTCGAAATGCGCGTCCAGCTCGTGGTTCTGGCGGAACAGGTTGCGCAGCGGGGCGCCGGGTTCCATGTCGTGGCCGCGCAGGATCGGTTCCAGGTCCAGGCCGTCGGCTTTCCAATGGTCGACGGCGGCCCTGGTGTCCAGCATTTCGCTGTGCCCGATGGCCTCCTCCAGGCTGCGGAAGCCCAGTTCGGCAAGGATCTCGCGTACTTCCTCAGCCAGGAACTCGAAGAAGTTCACCACGAATTCCGGCTTGCCTGTGAAGCGGCTGCGCAGTTCGGGGTTCTGGGTGGCGACGCCCACGGGGCAGGTGTCCAGGTGGCAGACGCGCATCATGATGCAGCCGGAAACCACCAGCGGGGCGGTCGCGAAACCGAACTCCTCGCCGCCCAGCAGCGCGGCGATGACGACGTCGCGCCCGGTCTTGAGCTGCCCGTCCACCTGCACCACCACACGGTCGCGCAGGCCGTTGAGCATTAGGGTCTGCTGGGTCTCGGCCAGGCCGAGCTCCCAGGGCGCGCCGGCGTGCTTGAGCGAGTTCAGCGGAGAGGCGCCGGTGCCGCCGTCGTGCCCGGAGACGAGGACGACGTCGGCCTTGGCCTTGGTCACGCCGGCTGCCACGGTGCCGATCCCGGCTTCGGAGACCAGCTTCACATGTACCCGAGCGGACGGATTGGCCCGCTTGAGGTCATAGATCAGCTGGGCGAGGTCCTCGATCGAGTAGATGTCGTGGTGCGGAGGCGGGGAAATCAGGCCGACACCGGGTGTGGAGTGCCGGGTGCTGGCCACCCAGGGGTAGACCTTCTGGGCCATCAGCTGGCCGCCCTCGCCGGGCTTGGCGCCCTGGGCCATCTTGATCTGCAGATCATCGGCGTTGGTGAGGTACAGGCTGGTGACGCCGAACCGGCCGGAGGCAACCTGTTTGATCGCGGAGCGGCGCTCGGGGTCCAGCAGCCGGTCCACGTCCTCGCCGCCTTCACCGGTGTTGGACTTGGCGCCCAGCCGGTTCATGGCGATGGCCAGGGTTTCGTGGGCCTCCTGCGAAATGGAGCCGTAGCTCATCGCCCCGGTGGAGAAGCGCTTAACGATCGAGGCGACCGGTTCCACTTCCTCCAGCGGCACAGCCGGGCGTTCACCGCGGCGGAAGTCCAGCAGCCCGCGCAGGGTCATCAGATTTTTTGACTGGTCATCCACGCCGCGGGTGTAGGCCTTGAACACGTCATACCGGCGTTCCCGGGTGGCGTGCTGCAGCCGGAAAACCGTCTCCGGGTTGAACAGGTGCGGCGGGCCTTCGCGGCGCCACTGATATTCGCCGCCGTTTTCCAGGCGACGGTGCGGTTCCTCAATTTCGTCCGCCGGGTAGGCGCTGGTGTGCCGGGCCGCGGCTTCGGCTGCGATGACGTCCAGGCCGACGCCGCCGAGCTGGGTGCGGGTGCCGTGGAAGAATTCGTCCACGAGTTCCTGACCCAGACCGATCGCTTCGAAGGTCTGCGCCCCGCAGTAGGAGGCGACCGTGGAGATGCCCATCTTGGACATGATCTTCAGGACGCCCTTGCCCAGGCCCTTGATGAGGTTGGTGACGGCCTGTTCGCGGGTAACGCCGGTGATGTCGCCGTTCCGGACCAGTTCCTCACAGCTTTCCATCGCCAGGTACGGGTTCACTGCTGAGGCACCGTAGCCGATCAGGACGGCCACGTGGTGGACCTCGCGCACGTCGCCTGCCTCGACCAGCAGGGAGATCTTGGTGCGGTTGGCGCTCTTCAGCAGGTGATGATGCACGGCGGAAAGCAGCAGCAGTGACGGAATCGGCGCCCACTGGGCGTTCGAGTCGCGGTCCGAAAGGACCACGTACTGCACACCGCGGTTGACGGCGCCGGAGACCTTTTCGCAGATCTCGCTGATCCGTGCCCGCAGTTCCGATTCGCCGCCGTCGGGACGGTAGAGTCCGCGGACTTTCAGGGCGATTTTCTCGCCGTCGTCGTTGGTCAGGTTCGCGATTTTCGCGAGCTCATCATTGTTGATGACCGGGAATTTCAGGGCCACCTGGCTGGTCTTGACCTGGCCCAGGGCAAGGATGTTGCCGTTCGGGCCGATCGAGCTCTGCATGGAGGTGACCAGCTCTTCGCGGATGGCGTCCAGCGGCGGGTTGGTAACCTGCGCGAAGGACTGCACGAAGTAGTCAAAGAGCAGACGGGGACGCTGGGACAGCACGGCGATCGGCGTGTCCGATCCCATGGCACCCAGTGGCTCAGCTCCGGTACGGGCCATCGGGCCGAGCAGGATGCGCAGCTCCTCCTGTGTGTAGCCGAAGGTGCGCTGGCGGCGGTTGATGGAGGCCTTGGTGTGCAGCACGTGCTCACGCTCGGGCAGTTCCTCCAGCGAAACCTGGTTCTCGCGGACCCATTCGGCCCACGGGTTCGCGGCTGCGATCTCGTCCTTGATTTCCGAGTCCTCGATCAGCCGGCCCTCGGCGGTGTCCACCAGGAACATCTTGCCCGGGGATACCCGTCCCTTGCGGACAATTCTGGCGGGGTCCAGGTCCACCACGCCGACCTCGGAGGCCAGGACCACCAGGCCGTCTTCGGTGATCCAGTAGCGTGCCGGACGCAGACCGTTGCGGTCCAGGACTGCGCCCACCTGGTCGCCGTCGGTAAAGGACACGGCGGCGGGGCCGTCCCATGGCTCCATCAGCATGGAGTGGTACTGGTAGAAGGCGCGGCGGGCCGGATCCATGGTGGCGTGGTTTTCCCAGGCTTCCGGGATCATCATCATCACCGCATGGGTGATCGGCCGGCCGGAGAGCATCAGCAGCTCGGCCACCTCATCAAAGGACGCGGAGTCCGAGGCGCCGGGGGTGCAGATCGGGAAGAGTTCCTCCGGGGTCTCCCCCAGCAGCGGGCTCTTGAGCTGTGACTGCCTGGCTCGCATCCAGTTGCGGTTGCCTTTGACGGTATTGATCTCCCCGTTGTGCGCGATGGTGCGGAAGGGCTGCGCCAGCGGCCAGGACGGGAACGTGTTCGTGGAGAAGCGCGAGTGCACAATCCCGAGCTTGGTCTTGAACCGCGGGTCGGAGAGGTCCGGGAAGAACGGCTCCAGCTGGGCGGTGGTCACCATGCCCTTGTAAACCATCGTCTTGGAGGACAGGGAGGGGAAGTAGACGCCGAACTTGTTCTGCGTGCGCTTCCGCACCCGGAAGGCGCGGGCGTCCAGGTCTGTACAGCCCGGTTCGGCGGGGGCCAGGAAGACCTGGGCAAAGTGCGGCATGCAGGCCCGGGACATGGCCCCGACGATGTCAGCTGCAACCGGAACCTCACGCCAGCCCAGAACGGTCAGGCCCTCGGACTCGGCGATCGCTTCCACTCCGGCCTTCGCCGTCTCCTGCTCCCGTTCCTCGGTGGGCAGGAAAGCGGTGCCGACGGCGTAGCTGCCGGCTGCCGGAAGCGGGAAGCCTGCGACGGCCCGCAGGAATTCGTCGGGAACCTGGGTGAGGATACCGGCGCCGTCGCCGGTGCCTTCATCAGCGCCGACGGCGCCGCGGTGTTCGAGGTTACGCAGCGCGGTCAGCGCCGCGTCCACAATGTCATGGCCGGGAGTTCCCCGAAGGGTGGCAATAACGGCCAGCCCGCAGGCGTCCTTCTCGTCCTCGGCGTGGTACAGCCCTGAGTCTTCCGGGTAGGCGGCGAACCGTGTGAACGGCGAGATCACCTGTGCGGGCTGAGGGGACAATAAATCAGTCATAGGGTAAGTCCTTCCCCCTGTTGTGCGTGGGAGGGGACGACGTTGGCCCCACACCGGCGGCAGATACCTGCCGGTGGGTCAGAGAATGATTTTACGGTCGCGATTCCGTGAGGACCCTGCATGCGGGATGGGGGCTGGCTCTGGAAATCGAATCCGTACGGTTGCCTGCCGGGGTTGTCCCCGGGTGCGGTCACCGTTTGCCGCCACCTCGGTGTGGCCCTAAGACTGGTCCCGGGAGGTAACCCGGAAAGGTCCTAAGTGGCTGGGCCCGACTGATCGGGCCGATGAGGCTTGGACGCCTCATTTTTTGTCTCTGCGAGATTAGCACGCTGTTCATGGATTTGTGACGCAGATTTCACCTCGGCGGAATCTGTTTCGTTCTTGTTATCAACCGGTGAATTGTGACTGCGGTCAGGGGCTTCATTCTGGGGCTTGTTTCGTCCGTCCAGATAAAGCGAAGGATCCGGCGTGTTCCTGGCCCGCACGGAAAGGAAGATGAACATGCCGATGGAGACCAGCAGCATAAGCAGGCTGGTCCACACGTTCAGGCGCTGCGTGACACCGAAGAGCGTGATCATTTCGGCGTCATCGATCCGGAGCATTTCAATCCAGGTGCGTCCGAGCGTGTAGATGGCCGCGTACAGCCAGAAGAGCCGCCCTCCGCGCAGCCGGAAGCGCTTATCCAGTGCCAGCAGCACAGCCACGCCGGCCAGGTTCCAGAGGGACTCGTACAGGAACGTGGGATGGAACAGGGTTCCGGGCGCGGTCCCGTCGGGGAAGTTGTTGTTGTTGGGGTCGATTTCCAGGCCCCAGGGAAGGTCGGTGGGACCGCCGAAGAGTTCCTGGTTGAACCAGTTGCCCCAGCGTCCTACGGCCTGCGCCAGCAGTACCCCGGGGGCGGCGACGTCGGCGAAGGTGGAGAGTTTGATGTTCGCCCGGCGGCAGCCAATCCAGGCGCCGACCGCCCCCAGGGCGATCGCGCCCCAGATCCCCAGCCCGCCGCGCCAGATCTGCGGGATGAGCGCGAGGTCCCCGTCCGGCCCAAAGTATGCAGCCGGAGAGGACACGACGTGGTACAGGCGCCCGCCGATAATGCCGAACGGAATGGCCCAGATGGCGATGTCCCAGACGGCATCGGCCGGCAGCCCGCGGCGCTTCCAGCGCACCGACGTCATCCACAGGGCCAGGACAATCCCGGCCAGGATGCACAGAGCGTACGCGTGGATGGTCAGCGGCCCCAGCGAGAAGCTGCTGAACTCAGCGGAGGGGCTGGGGATTGCGGCCGGAACCGCCAGGGACATCGGCATGGTTAGCTCTTCCGCGTTCCGGTGCTCAGTTCACTGGTCAAAGTGCCGACGGCGGCGGGGCCGCCGTCCCGCAGGGCCGCCACCAGGGCAGTTCCCACGATCACGCCGTCTGCATAGGCGCCGATTTCACGCACGTGGTCCGCGGTGGAAACACCCAGTCCCACGCACACCCGCTCCGCCCCGGCCTGCCGCGCTGCGGTGACAACGCCCTCAGCGGCGTCGGACACCTGGTTCCGGGTGCCGGTGACACCCATGATGGACACGGCGTAGACGAAGCCGCGGCTCGCCTCGACGGTCGCTTTCATGCGCTCCGGAGTGGAGGACGGCGCAACCAGGAAAACCCGGTCCAGTCCGTACTTATCCGAGGCAGCCATCCATTCGGCAGCCTCGTCGGGGATGAGGTCCGGTGTGATCAGGCCGGCTCCCCCGGCTTCGGCCAGGCGGCGGGAAAATTCGTCCACGCCCATGCGCATCACGGGGTTCCAGTACGTCATCACCAGGACCGCGGCATCGGTGGCGGCGGTGATGCCGGCGACGACGTCGAAGACTTCGCGGACATGGAAACCGTTCTCCAGTGCCTGGCCGGTTGCAGCCTGTATCACCGAGCCGTCCATGACCGGATCAGAGTACGGAATGCCGATTTCGATCAGGTCTGCACCGTTCCGGGCCAGCGCGATGCCGGCGTCGATGGTTTCCTGGACGGAGGGGAAGCCGGCGGGCAGGTAGCCAATGAGTGCAGCGCGGCCGTCGGCCCGTGCCCGGTCGATCGCTGCGGCGGACTTGCTCAGGGTTGAGACGCTCACAGCTGTTCTCCTTCTTTGCCGATCTCGGCTTCAGCTGACTCTTCGTCCAGCAGGTTGAACCATTCGGCGGCCGTCGCCACGTCCTTGTCGCCTCGGCCGGAGAGGTTGACCAGGACAATCTTGTCCTGGACGTTGCCGTCGGAACCGGCCGCGAGGCGCTGGCCCACCTTGATGGCGCCGGCCAGTGCGTGGGCGGATTCAATCGCCGGGATGATGCCTTCGGTGCGGCAGAGCAGCTGGAAGGCGTCCATGGCTTCGGTGTCCGTGATGGGCTCGTAGGAGACCCGTCCGATGTCCGCCAGGTAGGCGTGCTCCGGACCGACCCCGGGGTAGTCCAGGCCGGCGGAAATGGAGTGCGACTCGATGGTCTGGCCGTCTTCGTCCTGCATCAGGTAGGACCGGGCGCCGTGCAGCACGCCGGGCCGGCCCAGGGTGATGGTGGCGGCGTGGCGGGGCGTGTCCACGCCGTCGCCGCCGGCCTCGAAACCGTAGATCTTCACCTCGGGGTCATCCAGGAAGCCGTGGAAGATGCCGATCGCGTTGGAGCCGCCGCCGATGCAGGCGCACACGGCGTCGGGGAGGCGGCCGGTCTGCTCCAGGATCTGTGCGCGGGCCTCCTCACCGATGACTTCGTGGAAGTAGCGGACCATCGCCGGGAAGGGATGTCCGCCGGCCGCGGTGCCCAGCAGGTAGTGGGTGTTGCCCACGTTGGCCACCCAGTCGCGCAGGGCCTCGTTGATGGCGTCCTTGAGCGTGGCTGAGCCGTGGCTGACCGGAATGACGGTGGCGCCGAGCAGTTCCATCCGGGCCACGTTCAGGGCCTGCCGGCGGCAGTCCTCGGCGCCCATGTAGACCACGCATTCCAGGCCCATCAGGGCAGCGGCGGTGGCGCTGGCCACGCCGTGCTGGCCGGCTCCGGTTTCCGCGATGATGCGGGTCTTGCCCATGCGCTTGGCCAGCAGCGCCTGGCCCAGCACGTTGTTGATTTTGTGCGAGCCGGTGTGGTTCAGGTCTTCACGCTTGAGGAAGATCCGCACTCCCCCGGCGTGCTCGGCGAAACGCTTGGCTTCGGTCAGCAGCGACGGGCGTCCGGAGTAGTTTTTGTTCAGGTCCGCAATCTGGGCCCGGAACTCCGGGTCGGCCTTGGCCTTCTCAAACGTGTCGCTCAGTTCATCCATGGCGGCAATCAGTGATTCGGGCATCCAGCGGCCGCCGTATTCACCAAAGTAGGGTCCTGGGGCGTGGCGCAGCGAGTCACCGCCGGCCAGGAAGGCATCAGTCACCTGCTCCGACACGCTGCTGTCCCCTGTGCTGGGCGTACTGGCGGGGGTGCTGTTTTCCGGGTTCCCGGTCATGGAGCCTGTCCTGTCCTGCTCTGGTCCGGATTCGCTGCGGCAAGTCCGGAAATAGGTATGTCGTTAGTTATCCCTGGCTGCTTGCCTGCAGCCGGGCAGCGATTGCGCCCGCCCCGGCCTGCATGAATTCGGTGATCGTGGCGGACGGGTCATTGTGCCTGACCAGTGCCTCACCAACCAGTACGGCGTTGGCGCCGTTCTCTGCGTAATGCGCGACGTCGGCGGGGTCCCGGACACCGGATTCGGCAACCACAACGGCTTCAGCCGGAATCGAGGCCGAAAGGGCGGCGAAGACTGAACGGTCGACGTCGAGGGTCTTCAGGTTGCGGACGTTGACGCCGATGATCCGTGCGCCGACAGCCACTGCGCGCTGAATTTCTTCTGCCGTGTGTGCCTCGACCAGGGCGTTCATGCCCAGCTCGTGTGTGAGGTCCAGGAAGGACCGCAGCTGCTCATCGTCAAGGGCGGCGACGATCAGCAGCACCAGGTCCGCGCCGTGGGCACGGGCTTCCCAGATCTGGTACGGGTCGACGGTGAAGTCCTTGCGCAGCAGCGGGATCCGCACTGCGGCCCGGACGGCGTCGAAATCTGCCAGTGATCCGTTGAACCGCCGCTGTTCGGTGAGGACGCTGATGACGGCCGCGCCGCCCTCCTCGTAGCGCACTGCAAGAGCCGCCGGGTCGGTGATATCCGCCAGCTCACCCTTGGAGGGACTGCTCCGCTTGACCTCGGAGATCACCCGCAGGCTGGCGCGGGGAGCATCGTTGCCGCCCAAGGCGGCGAAGGCATCAAGGGCAGGAGCGGCCGCTGCGGCGCGCTCCTGCACCTTTTCCAGCGGCGTGTCCTGCTGCCGCTGGGCCAGGTCCTCACGGACGCCGGCAATGATGTCGTCGAGAACGCTCATTTAGTGCCCGTTGCCTGAGAGCTTGGAACCGCCAACGCCGTAGCCGGCCTTGCGCATGACCCAGCCGACGATCAGGCCAACAGCCATCAGGCCCAGTCCGCCGCCGAATACCACCCAGCTGGCAAGGACGAAGCCGATGCTGGAAACCAGGGCGCCAACGATCATGATCAGGACGCAGGTCCAGGCGGCAGGGGTGTTGCCGTGGCCAATCGTCTCGTCGTGGATGCTGGCGTGTGCCTCAGCCTCGTTTTCCGGCTTGGTTTCGTGCTGGTCGATGGCGTTTGTGCTCATGGTGAATCTCCTCGTGAACGAATCTGGTCTCCATTCTGCCATTAGCAGGCGGAAACTCTCTTACATGTTGCGCGGCACGTTGCCGGGCCGTTGCGCCGGTCAGCGGTAGTTGGTGGGGTCTTCGCCCTTGGTCAGCCGGTCCCAGCTGTCAATTTCGTCGATCGGCGGCTCGGTGGATTCACCCTTAACGGCGGCGCCGGTGGCGGGCTGGGCAGCGTAGCGGCGGGACACCGGCCAGCTGCGCGAGGCTGCGGCCAGCCACACGCCTGCCAGGACAATCAGCACGCCGGCGGCAGCGGCGAGGTACGGCATGGCCGTTACGGTGACCTCGGCTCCGGCACTGCCGCCCACACCGATGGCCTTGCCCACGGCGCCGGCGGCACCCTGCGCCGGGTCCTGGATGACGGCCCAGCTCGCGTAGGCCACACCGATTCCGGCAACCAGCAGAACCGCAGCGATGATCCAGCGAGCCACCTTTCCGGCAATCGAGGCAGCCAGGGCTGCCGCCACGGCGACGACGGCGAAAGCGGTCACCGCGGTCGCGGCTTCGCTTCCGGCAACAGCAATGTCGGGTGTGTTGACGGCTGCCTGCGGAAGGACGACGTCGAGCCAGGTCCGGGTAGTGGTGCCGAACGCCGCGGCGCCCAGCAGCACGGTGCCGAAAACGACCGTCGACTTGCGCCGCCAGCGCGGCGCAGCCTGAACGGGTTTTGTGCTCACTTCGAGGTTTCCTGCCTGTTGAAGATGTGTGCGCTCACGGTGGGAGTGACCGGTTCCAAGCCGCCGGCAATCAGCGCCGCGCGCAGGGGTGCTGCCGCCTTGTTCACGGTCTCCTGGGCTTCGGCTTCCAAATCCGAATCGGCCACAATGCCCCCGCCGGCCTGCACGTAGGCTTTGCCGTCGCGGAGCAGGGCGGAGCGGATGGCGATCGCCATGTCCATGTCCCCGGCGAAGTCGAGGTACCCGACCACGCCGCCGTAGATGCCGCGGCGGTGCGGTTCCAGTTCGTCCAGCAGGCTCAGTGCCCGGGGCTTGGGCGCTCCGGAGAGCGTGCCGGCCGGGAAGGTGGCGGACAGAACGTCATAGGCCGAGCGGTCCGGAGCCAGCTCACCCACCACGGTGGAGACCAGGTGCATGATGTGGCTGAAGCGCTCCACTTCCATGAACTGGGTGACGTCCACGCTGCCGGGCCGGCAGACTTTGGAGAGGTCGTTGCGGGCCAGGTCCACCAGCATCAGGTGCTCGGCGCGTTCCTTCTCATCCACCAGGAGTTCCTCGGCCAGGGTCCGGTCGAGTTCCTGGGTTCTGCCGCGCGGGCGGGAGCCGGCGATCGGGTGGGTGATCACTTCGGTGCCGGTCACCTTGACGAGCGCTTCCGGCGAGGACCCGACGACGGCGAAGGGGTTGCCGCGGGCGTCCTCGAAGTTAAAGAGGTACATGTAGGGGCTGGGGTTGGTGTTACGCAGCACCCGGTACACGTCCAGGGCGTCCGCCCGGCACTCCATCTCGAAGCGGCGGGAGATCACTACCTGGAAGACCTCACCGTCAACGATGGCTTCCTTGCCGCGCTCCACCGCACGCAGGTAGTCGGGTTTCGGCCAGCTTTCCTTGACCCCTGCGGTGAGGGCGGCAACATCCACCGTGCCGCCGTCGAGCACCGTGACGGCCTGCTGCGGCGTATGCGCGGCCAGCCGGTCCAGCATGCTGTGCAGGCGGGCGACAGCGTCAGCCCAGGCGTCGTCCACCCGGTCATCGGAGCCGTCGAAGTTGATGGCGTTGGCGACCAGCAGCACGGTGCCGTCGGAGTTGTCATGGATGGCCATGTCAGAGACCAGGTTCATGGCGATTTCGGGCAGATCCAGGTCATCGACCGGCGGGGACGGCAGTTTCTCCCAGTGCCGCACCGATTCCCAGCCCACGAATCCGACCAGGCCGGAGGTGAAGGGCGGCAGCCCGTCGAACCGGTCGGTGGACAGCAGCTGCAGGGTGGCAGCCATGGCCTCGACCGGGTTCCCGTCCAGGGGAACCCCCTTGGGCGGCTCGCCCAGCCAGCAGGCCTGTCCGTCCCGGGTGGTCAGCGTGGCGCGGGAGCGGGCCCCAATAAAGGAGTAGCGGGACCAGACACCGCCGGAGGCCGCCGACTCCATCAGGAACGTCCCGGGCTCACCTGCGGCGAGCTTGCGGTAGATGCCGATGGGGGTATGCGCGTCGGCCAGGACCTTCAGCCGGACGGGTACAACGCGGCGGTCCGCGGCCAGGGCCCGGAACTCCTCCAGGGTGGGACTGATAACGCCTAGATCCTGCATGGTGTTGGGGCTTTCGGGTTAGAAGGGGTCTGAGACTTAGGCGGACACGGCCAGGCTGCGGCCCTCGAAGCACGTCCGGGTGCCGGTGTGGCAGGCGGCTCCGACCTGGTCGACGCGGACCAGGAGGGCATCGCCGTCGCAGTCCAATGCCACTGACTTCACGTGCTGGACGTGGCCGGAGGTGTCGCCCTTGCGCCAGTATTCCTGCCGGGACCGTGACCAGAAGGTAACGCGCCCGGTGGTGAGGGTTCGGTGGAGGGCTTCGTCGTCCATCCAGCCGAGCATCAGTACCTCGCCCGTGTCGTACTGCTGGATGACCGCGGCCACCAGGCCGGCGTCGTCCCGCTTCAGGGTCGCTGCAATACCGGGGTCCAGTGCGGAGGCCGGGCGGGGTGTCTGGGGGGTGGTATCTGTTGCCATCACTCCCGATTCTAGTGGGTTTACCTCCGGCCGGGCCGAATGGCCGCGTCCCACGGGCAAAGCCGGGGGTTCCGTGCTAGTTTCAGCAGTGATGCAATTCGTTGAACCTTCCCGTGAAGTCCTGGCCGAAACACTGCTTGCGGCCGGTCCCCACGCGCCTACGCTCTGCGAAGGGTGGGATACCCGGCACCTGGCAGCGCACCTCTACCTGCGCGAGCACCGGCCGGCCGCCGCGCTGGGTTTTTTCATGAAGCCGTTCGCCGGTAAAACTGCCAAGGCCATGGATGCCATGGTGGAAAAGGCATCCACCACCGAGGGGTACGCCCGGCTCGTGAAAGCCTTCCAGGCGGGCCCTCCGCTGCTCTCCCCCATGCACCTGAAATCCGTGGATAACAGCGCGAACCTTACCGAATATTTCGTCCATACCGAGGACATCCGCCGCGCGGGTGACCGGTGGGCGCCGCGGGCCCTGGATTCCGAGTACTCCGACGCCCTCTGGTCCGACCTGCTCAAGCGTGCAGCCATCCTGTACCGCGGCGTCGACGTCGGCATCATCCTGGTCCGTCCGGACGGTCCCCGGCACGTCGCCAAGCGGGCTGCAGTCTCCGTGGCGATTGTGGGCGAACCCTGCGAACTGCTTCTGCATGCCCACGGCCGCACGCAGCAGGCGCTGGTGATGTTCGAAGGCCAGCCCGACGCCGTCGCCCTGTTGGAGAGCGCCGACATCGGGCTGTAGGGCCTGACGTGAGGTTCGGCGGTTAGATAGTCGCCGTGTCGATCACGAACCGGTAGCGCACATCGGACTTCAGCACACGCTCGTAGGCGGTGTTGATTTCGCTGGCGTCGATCAGTTCGATTTCGGGGGCAATGCCGTGCTCGGCGCAGAAGTCCAGCATTTCCTGGGTCTCGCCAATGCTGCCGATGCCCGACGCCGCGAACGAACGGCGGTTGCGCATCAGACCGAAGACCGAAACCGGCAGTGCCTCGGGCGGTGCGCCCACGTTGACCATCGTGCCGTCGAGGCGGAGCAGGTCCAGGTAGGACTGCAGATCCACCGGAGCACTGACGGTGTTGATGATCAGGTCGAAGCTGTTGGCCAGCTTCTCGAAGGTCCCGGCGTCGCTGGTGGCGTAGTAGTGCTTGGCACCGAAGCGCAGGCCGTCCTCCTGCTTGTTCAGCGTCTGGGACAGGACGGTCACTTCAGCGCCCATGGCGGCGGCGATCTTGACGGCCATGTGGCCGAGCCCGCCCATTCCGACGACGGCGACCTTCTTGCCCGGTCCCGCGTTCCAGTGGGCCAGGGGCGAGTAGGTGGTGATGCCGGCGCAGAGCAGCGGAGCTGCGGCTTCGTAGGGGATGCTCTCCGGAACCCGGAGGACGAAGTCCTGGTTGACTACCACTGACGTGGAGTAGCCACCCTGAGTGATCGTGCCGTCAACGTCCTTGCTGGCATACGTGCCGGTGTTGCCCTTGAGGCAGTAGTTCTCCATGCCGGCCAGGCAGTTCTCACACTCGCGGCAGGAGTTCACCATGCAGCCAACGCCCACCCGGTCTCCAACCTTATGGGAGGTGACCTCAGCGCCAACCTCGGCCACGGTGCCCACGATTTCGTGGCCAACCACCTGGGGGTAGGCGATGGGGCCCCATTCGCCGCGGACTGTGTGGATATCGGAGTGGCAGACCCCGGCGTAGGCGATGTCGATCAGTACGTCGTGTGGGCCGACGTCGCGGCGTTCAATCGTGGTGGGGACCAGCGGGTCCGTGGCGGAGGTGGCAGCGTAGGCGCGTGCGGTCGTCATAAAATCTCCGAAACTGTGGGGTCTGTGTAGCAACTTCCGTAGTCAACGCTACTGGGGCCGGTCCCCTTCACGGAGACAATGTCAGTGATCCCGGGAGTGCCGCTTGATGGGGTCATTAGCAATGACCCCATTGGTGGCGCGTACAGTCGAGGGCATGAACAACAGAACCGAGATGCGCGAGTTCCTTGCGTCCCGCCGGGCGAAAATCCGGCCGGAGGATGTCGGTCTGCCGGCTGGCACCAACCGCCGCGTTCCCGGGCTGCGCCGGGAGGAACTTGCTGCCCTGGCCGGCGTCAGCGTGAGTTGGTACATCCGCCT
This sequence comes from Arthrobacter gallicola, assembly GCF_014836775.1. Lineage (GTDB taxonomy): Bacteria > Actinomycetota > Actinomycetes > Actinomycetales > Micrococcaceae > Arthrobacter_B > Arthrobacter_B gallicola. The sequence goes on along the minus strand of NZ_JACSQD010000001.1, from coordinate 290,368 downwards.
CGAACGCGGAGACGCCGTCGGCGCCTCTGACGCAGTCCTTAACGCGATCGCCCGCACCCTCAAGCTCGACGACGTCGAACGCCGGCATCTTTACGACCTGAGCCGCGGTTCAAACGGCGCACCCAAGCCAGCGCGGCGGCGCCCGTCCTCCCCCGCAGTCCGAAGGACCCTCCAGCTGGTCCTGGACCAGATGACCTCGCTGCCGGCCGTCATCCAGAATGACCGAACCGATATCCTGGCGCTCAACGCACCCGCCCGGGCACTGTACTCCGGACTCATCAGCAGCGCCGATGGGCCCTGGAACCATGCCCGCTACATCCATCTGGATCCGGGCTCCCAGCAGTTCTACCGCGAGTGGAATGAGATCGCCGATTACAGTGCGGCCATGCTGCACGTCTCGGCCGGGCGCAATCCGTATGACCGGGACCTGTCCAACCTGATCGGCGAGCTCGCCACCCAGTCCGAGGATTTCCGCGTGCGGTGGGCCAAGCACAACCTGCACGAGCATCAGTCCGGGGTAAAGAAGGTTCACCATCACGACGTCGGGGACATGGACCTGATCTACGAGACCCTGTCCCTGCCCGGAGACCCAGCGCTGGCCATGTTCATTTACACCGCCGAGCCCGGCAGCCCTTCGGCCGAGGCACTGCAGCGGCTCTCTGCGTCCGTGCCTATGGCCGCATTCCAGGGCTGATGAGGCAACACGTCAGTTTGCGTCACGCTGGTCTTTCTTGGGGAGCGTCTCCCGGACAAGCTGGTAGGAGCCTTCCACCAGATCCTCGATCAGGTCCGCGGTAATCCCCTCACTTTGCTGCCGACCTTGTACACGTCCAGGTTCTTCGTGAAGGGGCGCCCGTTCGTCACCAGGGGCAGAGCGTCTGCAGTTCTCCGGGCGGTCTCCTGGAGTTGCCCGCCGTCCAGCATCACGTTGTCTCCGTCCGTCATTTTCCGAAGCTGTTCGGGTCAACGGGCCGCTCCGCGCGCGGCAGGCCCGCCGCAACCAGCCGGTAGGACTCCATGACCAGCTCCCGGACCATGCTCTTATCCAGGGTTTCACCGCTGCCCTTGTCCTGGGCCACCACGGGTTTGAGCGTGATCCAGTGCTTTTTGTTCATGTGATAGCCGGGCGTGATGTCGCGGTGCAGCTGGCGCAGCGCCTGGGATTCCTCCGGATCGGACTTGAGCACCACCACGGGTTCGCCCGGAACGTCGGTCAGCAGCATAAAGACCTTGCCCCGGACCTTGAACACCTCATATTCGGGGCCGAAGGGATGGCCCATCACCGACCCCGGCAATTCCTCCGCCGCCTCACGCGCAGCGTCCTGCAGCTCCGGTCCCTCCACGGTGTCCCCCTTAGCGGACGGGGTAACCTGCGTCCGCGATCGCCTTCTTGACGTCTGCGATGGCGTTGTCCGGTCCGAAGTGGAAGATCGAAGCGGCCAGTACGGCATCCGCACCGGCGGCGATGGCCGGCGGGAAGTGCTCCGGCACGCCGGCTCCCCCGGAAGCAATCAGCGGTACGTGCACTGCGGCGCGGACGGCGCGGATCATTTCCAGATCGAAGCCGTCACGGGTGCCGTCAGCGTCAATCGAGTTCAGCAGGATCTCCCCCACTCCCCGATCGGCTGCCTCCTTGGCCCAGGCAACGGCGTCGATCCCGGTGCCCCTGCGGCCGCCGTGGGTGGTGATTTCGAAGCCCGACGGCGTTGACCCGTCGTGAATACGGCGGGCGTCCACGGAGAGCACCAGCACCTGGGATCCGAAATGCCGGGTGATTTCGTCGATGATGTCCGGGCGCGCGACGGCGGCTGAGTTGATCGAGGCCTTGTCCGCGCCGGAGCGCAGCAGCCGGTCGACGTCGTCAATGGTGCGGACACCGCCGCCGACGGTCAGCGGAATAAAGACTTCCTCGGCGGTGCGGGAGACGACGTCGAACACGGTTTCGCGGGCACCGGAAGACGCGGTGACGTCCAGGAACGTGAGTTCATCGGCGCCGGCCTTGTCGTAGCGGTGCGCCAGCTCGACGGGATCACCGGCGTCGCGCAGGCCTTCGAAGTTGATGCCCTTGACCACGCGGCCGGCGTCGACGTCCAGGCAAGGGATGACGCGGATAGCAACACTCATGGCGGCGTCCCCTCTAGATCCGGCAGGCGTGGATGGTGCTGACCAGGATGGCGCGGGCGCCCAGGTCGTACAGTTCATCCATGATGCGGTTGGTGTCGGACTTTTTGATCATGGAGCGTACAGCCACCCAGTCGGAGTCCCGCAGCGGGGAGACGGTCGGGGATTCCAGGCCGGGAGTCAGCGCGGCGGCGGCTTCGACGAGTTCCTTGCGGACGTCGTAGTCCATCATCACGTACTGGCGGGCCACCAGGACGCCCTTGAGCCGTCGCTTCAGCACCTCCAGGCCGGCCGGATTGGCACCCTTGCGGCCGATCATCACGGCCTCGGACTTCAGGATCGGCTCCCCGAAGATCTCCATTCCGGCGGCACGCAGGGTGGTTCCGGTTTCCACGACGTCGGCGATCGCGTCGGCGACGCCGAGACGGACGGAGGATTCGACGGCGCCGTCGAGGCGGACCACGGAAGCGTCCACGCCGTGCTCGGCGAGGTAGGCACGCAGCAGTCCGTCGTAGCTGGTGGCGACCCGCTTGCCGTTCAGCTCAGCCAGGGAGGAGAACTCCCCTACCGGTCCGGCGAAGCGGAAGGTGGAGGCGCCGAACCCCAGGCTCATCAACTCTTCGGCCTCCACCTGGGCGTCCAGGAAGAGGTCGCGGCCGGTGAGGCCGACGTCGAGCGTTCCGGAGCCGACATAAACCGCAATGTCGCGCGGGCGGAGGAAGAAGAATTCAATGTCATTGTCGGGATCGACCATCACCAGTTCGCGGCTGTCGCGGCGCTGGCGGTATCCGGCTTCGGCGAGCATGGCGGAAGCGGATTCGGACAGGGCACCCTTGTTGGGTACGGCTACACGGAGCATTTACTTGTTTCTTTCGCTGGAAGTCAGATGGGAGCTGGGCCTGCCGGCGGGCCACACGCTGCCTGAGCGGAACTCAGGGCAGCACGTGGCTAGAGATGCTTGTAAATGTCCTGCAGGGTGAGGCCTTTGGCCAGCATGAGCACCTGCAGGTGGTAGAGCAGCTGGGAGATTTCCTCTGCTGCGGCTTCGTCCGACTCGTACTCGGCGGCCATCCAGACTTCTGCGGCCTCTTCGACAACCTTCTTGCCGATGCCGTGCACGCCGGACTCCAGTTCGGCGACGGTGCGTGACCCGGCAGGCCGGGTCGCCGCCTTCTCACTGAGTTCGGCAAATAGCTCTTCGAAGGTTTTCACAGATCAAGGGTACGCCGTGGGTCACAGTCTGCCCCATTCCGGTCCGTGTGTGTGACGAAGGACGCGTCGTCAGGCGGTGTGGAGGACCGGCGCCCGGGCCTGTGCCGGTCTGGGTCCGGGGTGCAATCGGGGGCGGCCCATAACGGTGTAGCGGTTGGCGTACCCTCAGCGGGCATTTTCTCGGGCGGGGTATATGCGAATTCCCTATGGGGCAGCATAGGAGATTTCTTGTGTCAGTTTCCGAAGTCGGCTGCACGGAATGTCCAAAGTCGTCTGCACAGCCCGCCCGGTGGGGATGCTTGCATGGGACGGCCAACTCGCTTCCGGTTTCCTTGAGTCAGTCGAGACCCAAGAAATACTCAGATCAGGGTCAGGCTGCAGGCAGCGGGAAAAGGGGTGGTTCAAACACGCAGCAAGGGGCGATGGCGTTCAGCAGGGGATGTTCTTCGCTGACCTTGCTTAGAGGCTCGCATCCGATCAGTGCTCTCTCCGCCCCTCCCCGCCTGTTCTCATCAAAGCTTTCTCCGCGAGAACAAAAGAGATTGCCGTCGTGACAAGGCCTGCCACCCCACCAACCCAGGAACCAAAAATCACGAGCAACCCTCGAAGATCCAATCCCCGTCCCTCCGAGAGTCCAGACACGTAAGGAGGAGGAGGAAAGACCTTCATCATTACAGGACCGCCGAAAAACATAAGCGCCGCAGAGCAAAGGAGCCCGAACGGTAAGTACCAATTGAGCCAGACACGGGACTGCTTCAAGCGAACGAACCTCCCGGTCAGAGCCAGGACCACGATCGGGGCCAAAGAAAGCACGAAAAAGGCTGTGAGCTCAAAAGTGTTCCAGTCCATGTGCGCCGCCGATGTTAGCTGTTCAGACTTCCTATCTGAGCGCCAGAGTACCGGCAACCACGCTGAGGAAGCGGACCCGCGCGCTCCGGCCAGTGACCGACGGCTCCTTCGTCGCACCCGGGATCCTTTAACGCGACATCTTCGATTCGCTTCCACCCCCTCTTATGCCTGGAATGTCAGTCGGGACTAGTGGTCCTCAGTTGCCATGACACGGGTCCAGATCTCCGACAGCGGGGTCAGCGGCTCGCCGCCCGGTTCCCGAAAAGCCTGCAACATGTATTCGCCGAAACGCCTCCATGCCAGCGGCGCCTCAGGCTGGGCATCGCTCACGAGCCCCCCCGTTGGCAAAGAGCGGCATGTGCAGGTCGGTGTGGTCGAAGTCGGGCGACTCTCTCCCGCTCGGCAGGGAAAATGTCCGATGCCCCGTGTGGCGAAAGGATTACCTCACTGAAGGCCAAATCGGAGGACTGTTGCTCCAGGATGAACATCACGTAGTCCCGGAATGCCTCCCACGGTTCGGAGCGGGCCTGCTCGGCGGCCCGCTCCGTACCGTCCGCTACCAAGCCCTAACACCCGAACAGGAGCACGACCGGCTGATGCTTTCGGCATGGATGAGGGCACCGCAGCATTCATAGGCATACTCAACGGCAATATGCGCGACGGCGCCATGGAACCCACGCCAGATGACCTGTCGAAGCTAATCGGCCGGCCGGCCGAAACCGCTCATCGAGACCACGCGTTCCTGGGTCTGATGACATCGCAGTGGCCCCGGTGTGACGGTTTGAAGTGGCCCCACCCCAGTGTTGGAATCATCTGTTTGTTTCCAATGGTGGAGGGCATGGATGAAGGCACGCGTGGAGGTTTTCGCAGGGACGCCAGGGTGAGGGACATCCCCTAGGCTGGAATTTGAACATGACGCGCCTTGTTGAGGACCTTGAACGACACCAAATTCCTCTCTATCTCCTGGCCATCGTCACCGGTGGCCTCTTCGGTTGGTTGATTCCAGCAGCCGCTGAACCACTGGAAATATCGATCAACCCAGTACTGGGCCTACTGCTGTTCGCCACGTTCCTCGGGATACCATTCGCGAAAATCGGTCAGGCCCTCCGCGACGTCCGGTTCATGGCCACCGTCATGATCCTGAACTTCCTCATCGTCCCCGTCGTCGTCTTCGGTCTCTCACGCTTCGTCGCCCACGACCAGGCCCTGCTCATCGGCGTGATGATGGTCCTGCTCACCCCATGCATCGACTACGTCATCGTGTTCTCCGGCTTGGCCGGCGGATCCAGTGACTGGCTTCTGGCGGCCGCACCATTGCTGATGCTTACCCAAATGCTGTTACTGCCGCTTTACCTGCTGCTCTTCATCGGCCCAGAGCTTGTCTCAGCCATCGAGCCAGGACCCTTCATCGAAGCCCTCGTGGTGCTGATCATCATTCCCCTCATGGCAGCTGCTCTGACCCAGTGGTGGGCACGCCGAGCACTGGCAGCTCGTCACCTGATGGACCTCATGCAGAACCTCATGGTTCCCCTCATGATGCTCACCCTCGCGGTCGTGATCGGGTCCCAGATCGTCGGCGTCGGGCAGGAACTACGTTCACTGCTCGCGGTCGTACCGATCTACGTCGCGTTCTTGATCATCATGGTTCCCGTAGGAATGATCGCTGCACACGTCGCTCGTCTGGATGTGGGCAGCACGACAGCTGTGGTGTTCAGCGGTGCGACCAGGAACTCCCTCGTCGTTCTCCCACTAGCACTGGCGCTACCCGAACCCCTGGCCCTGGTTGCCCTGGTCGTCGTCACGCAAACGCTCGTAGAGCTCATCGGGATGGTCACCTACGTCAAAGCCCTACCCCGACTGATTCCACGCCACATTACCAGCCACGCATAGCTACAACACCAGCGAAGCCCTCTCGGCCAGCTCAGCTGCGTGGGGCCATTCACGGCCGTCACACCGCTTATTCTCCTTTTCTAGCTCCTTGAATTGATCCAGGAGCTCGTCTCGGTTGCCGGCCTTTACGAGCTCGGTTACGGAGGCGATCTGGGAGTCCAGAGGTTTACGGGCTTGGGCGGTACTCATGCGCGCTCAGAGACCGCGGGTAAGTTCGCTTTGGACATCCCATGAAGAAATCTCAGAGGGAGCGTGCGCTGCCCTCTCAGCAGCAGCGGCTACGGTGTCCCGGGCCGTGGCTCCGACACCAATGAGGGTGGCCGATGCCGGCCCGCACCAGTCTCCGTAGCCCAGAAAGAACAGCCCCGTGTTATCCACCGACCGGGTCACCAAATGCGCGTCCGTTGCTGGAACTCCGTTCCGGGCGGTCAGGCCCAACGGCTGCAAGTGCTGCAGCGCTGGACGGAACCCGGTGCACCAAAGAACGACATCGGCTTCTTGCTGCTCGCCGTTCTCCCACTGCACGCCGCTGGAAATGAACCTGGAGAACATGGGACGTGCTTGCAGCAAACCCGCATCCCGTGCTGCCCGGACGGCCGGCACAGCCACAATATCGCCCAACGAGCCAACATCACCGGCGCTGGGTTCCCCCGCTGCCAATGCCCGGGTGTGACGGGTCGCGATTTGAAAAAGTGCCCGTCCGTCGACATCATCGGGCAGGTAGCGCGGCGGTTTCCGCGTCACCCAGGTGACTGTGGCAACCGGTGCCAGGTCTGCCGCGATCTGCGCTCCAGAGTTGCCGCCGCCAACGACGATGACCTTCTGCCCTGCGTGGGCTTCGGGACCACGGTAACCGGCGGTGTGCAACTGCTGACCGGCGAACAAGTCGCCGCCGGGCAGCTGAGGAATAACCGGATTTCCCCAGTTCCCGGTGGCGTTGATGACGGCCCGGCTGGTCCACTGCCCCTGGTTGGTGTCGGTGATGTAGCCGTCGGCAGATACCCGCACGGACCCGACAGTCACGGCCCGGTGCACGGGGAGGTCATAACGCGCCTCATAGGTGCGCAGATATTCAGTGACGTGCTCTGCCGACGGATTGCCGTCGCCGTCCCGGGCAGGCATCTGATAGCCGGGCAGGGAACTGTAGGCGGCCGGGGAGAACAGTTCCAGACTGGGCCAGTAGTGCTGCCAGGCGCCGCCGGGATCCTTGCTGGCATCCAAAATGGTGAAGGTCGGGGCCCGACCGGACCTGCCGGAGGCCTCGTCCCGCCGCAGACGGTTTAAATAGAACCCCGCGGCGAGACCTGCCTGGCCGCCGCCGATCACCAGAACATCGACATCCCGGGGAACGTTCCTAGATAGTGTTCTCTGCACTGCTCTCGTTTCCTTGCCTCGGGCAGCCGGTGATGGAGATCCGGTTTAGGCGCCGTCGTGGCCGGTCAGTTCGGCGTGGAGCCTGCGGACCCGCTGGTTAATGTCATCACGGACCAGACGCATTCTTTCCATGCCGTCGATCCCGCGTTCGGAGGGTTCGTCAGTGTCCCAGATTTCGTGACGGATGCCTGCTGGCACCGTGACCTTCGCTGCGCGGCCCAAGGTCACCACCACATCGGCTGCTTCCAGCATGTGCTCGGTGACGGGCTTGGGCTCTTCCGAGCTGATATCGATGCCTAATTCGGCCAGGGACCGGGCGGAGAGCTCGTTAAGGGCGCCTCCGGGTTTGGTTCCGGCGGAGTGCACGTCAACGGCGCCGCGGGCGACATCCTTCATGAGGGCTGCGGCCATCTGTGATTTGCCGCCGTTCTTCACGCAGATGAACAGCACGTTCGGTGTGGCTGCCATTAGTTCCCCTTTTCTGCGGAGCGTCCGTGTTCCAGACCGGTGGGAATGCCAAGGAAGGCCGGTTCCGGCGTCCCGCAGCAGGAGGATCCGCTTTCCTGCGCAGCCGGAGCGGCTGCCGCCGGTTCCGATGCTCCACAGCAGCCGGCTTCGCTTTCCTGCGCAGCCGGAGCGGTTGCTGCCGGTTCCGGTGCCGCGCAGCAGGAGGAGGCACCCTGATCTGTCGCCGCGTCTGGGGTATCGCAGCTGCCGCCGAGGTCGGTGGAGCAGACACCGGTTTCGGGCAGGACCAGCTGAACATCGTCGGCCGCTTCCTGGTCTCCGGCCAGGGCCGCGGCGATGGAGCGGACCTGTTCGTAGCCGGTGGCCATCAGGAACGTGGGGGCCCGCCCGTAGGACTTCATGCCGGTGATGTAGAAGTCCTCCTCGGGGTGGGACAGCATCCGGGCGCCGTGCGGTGTCACCGTGCCGCAGCTGTGGAACTCGGGATCAATGAGCGGGCCCAGTGCGCGCGGCGCCTCCACTGCCGGGTCGAGGTCAAGGCGGATTTCGCGCAGCATGTCCAGATTCGGGCGGAAGCCGGTTGCCGGCACCAGCAGGTCCACGTCCAGCTGGGTTTCCCCTTCCGGGGTGGTCCCGAGGACGGCCAGTGTATCGGCGCTCTTGAAACCGGTGATGGTAAAGGAGGTGTGCAGTTCGATCCGGCCTTCCTCGACCAGGGCGCGCAGCCGGCTCCCCAAGGCTCCACGGGCGGGCAGACCGTCGAGATCGCCTCCGCCGTACACGCTTGCCGCGGAGGTGCGGCGGATGGCCCAGCTGATCCGGGTGCCCGGTTCCTGCGTGGCGAGCTCTCCCAGAGCAAGCAGGGTGTTCGCTGCCGAGTGCCCGGCACCGACGACCAGCACATGCTTGCCTGCGAAACGGGCACGGTCCCGGCCGGTGACGTCGGGCAGCGGCGCGGTGATGAAGCCGGCGGTGTAGGCCTCCGGTTCTCCTACGGCAGGCAGTCCGGCCTGGCCGAGCGGGTTCGGGGTGTTCCAGGTGCCGGAGGCATCAATGACGGCGCGGACGCGGTGATCGGTGATTGTGCCGGTGCCGTCTTTGACGCGAATGAGGAAGGGGGTGGTTTTCCGGCCGCCGGTGTGGGTCTTGTCCAGGCCTTCCCGGCTCACGGCAAGTACTTCGGTGTTGGTGTGCAGGGCGCTGCTGATGGCAGGCACGGCGGCCAGCGGACGGAGGTACTGCTGAAGGAGTTCGGCACCGGTGGGCAGTGTTTCGGCGTCCGGTTCCTGCCAGCCGGTATCGGCGAGCAGGCGGCGGGCGGCGGCGTCAATGTCGTACTGCCACGGCGAAAACAGGCGGATATGTCCCCAGGCTTCGACGGCGGCGGCCGGGGCGTTTCCGGCCTCGAAGATGACGGGCGTTAGTCCGCGCTCGATCAGGTGAGCGGCAGCGGCCAGGCCGACGGGGCCTGAGCCGATGACGGCGACGGGAAGCTGGGACAGTTCGGTTTCTGTGTTCTCAGGCATGAGTGGTTTTCTCTATGAGTGCGGTGGCGATGCTGTCGGTGTCTTCCAAGGCGGCCAGATAGCGTTCGGCGTCCAGTGCTGCGGAGCAGCCGGTGCCGGCAGCGGTGATGGCCTGCCGGTAGCGATGGTCCACGGCGTCGCCGCAGGCGAAGACGCCGGACAGGTTGGTGCAGGTGGTGGGGGCGTCGACCTTGATGTAGCCCTCAGAGTCGAGGTCGATCTGGTTTTGCACGAGTTCAGTGCGGGGTCTGTGGCCGATGGCCACAAAAATCCCCGTAGCGGCCAGTTCGCGGGTCTCACCATTTACGGTGTCTTTCAGGGTCACTCCCGTGACCTTGTCCTCGCTGTGGATGGCAGCGATTGCGCTGTTGAACTCGAAGCGGATTTTTTCGTTGTCCCGGGCACGCTGCGCCATGATTTTCGAGGCACGGAGGGAGTCACGGCGGACGATGACCGTGACGGAATTGGCGAAGCGGGTCAGGAAGAGGGCCTCTTCCATAGCGGAGTCCCCTCCGCCGACCACGATGATGTCCTGACCCCGGAAGAAGAACCCATCACAGGTGGCACACCAGGACACCCCATGCCCGGACAGTGATTTCTCCTCGGGCAGACCCAATTCCTTGTACGCGGAGCCGGTGGCCAGGATCACTGCCGGAGCCTGATAGGTGTTTCCGCCCATGGTGGTCACCTCTTTGATATGGCCCTGCAGCGAGACGGTGGAAACGTCGTCGTACTCGACGACGGCCCCAAACTTCTCAGCCTGTGCCCTCATTTTTTCCATCAGGTCCGGACCCTGGATTCCGTCGGGGAAACCGGGGAAATTCTCCACCTCGGTGGTGTTCATCAGGGCCCCGCCGGCGGTGACGGCGCCGGCAATGACCCGGGGCCGCAGACCGGCACGTGCCGCGTACACGGCGGCGGTGTAACCGGCCGGACCGGATCCGATGATGATCAGTTGTTCAGGCATGTGAGTCCTTTGGAAGGGTTGGTGCGCTTTCTATGCAGCTGGCAGGAGGTCGGCGATCAGGGCCTGTATCCGGCCTTTGATGTCGTCGCGGATGGGGCGGACGGCGTCCACGCCCTGGCCGGCAGGGTCCTCCAGTTTCCAGTCCTCGTAGCGCTTGCCGGGGAAGATCGGGCAGGCGTCGCCGCAGCCCATGGTGATCACGACGTCGGACTCCTTCACGGCCTCGGTGGTCAGCACCTTGGGCAGCTCGGCCGACATATCGATGCCCTCTTCGGCTATGGCTTCGACGGCGGCAGGGTTGACCGAGTTGGCGGGCGCGGATCCGGCGGACCGGACTTCGATCCGTCCCTCGCCGAGGGTGCGCAGGTACGCGGCGGCCATCTGCGACCGCCCGGCGTTGTGCACACAGACAAACAGGACGGAAGGCTTGGCTGTGGTTTCGGTGGTGCTCATCGGTTCGTCTTTTCTGGAGAAGCGGGAAGGGCAGGTTCGGCTGCGGGCCAGAATTTCTTCTGCGCCCAGAGGGCAACGTAGACCAGGGCGACCAGGACCGGGACTTCGATCAGGGGTCCGACGACGCCGGCCAGCGCCTGCCCGGAGGTCACTCCGTAGGTGCCGATCGCCACGGCGATGGCCAGTTCGAAGTTGTTGCCGGCAGCGGTGAAGGCCAGCGTGGTAGTGCGGGGATAGCCCAGGTTCAGGAGTTTGCCCAGGATCATGCCGGCGCCGAAGACCACGATGAAGTAGACCAGCAGCGGCAGGGCGATCCGGGCAACGTCCAGCGGGTTCGAGGTGATTTCATCGCCCTGCAGGGCGAAGAGCAGCACGATGGTGAACAGCAGGCCGTAGAGCGCCCAGGGGCCAAGTTTGGGCAGGAAGGTGCCCTCGTACCAGTCGCGGCCCTTTGCCTTTTCCCCGAGGACACGGGTGAGGAAGCCGGCCAGCAGAGGGATGCCGAGGAAGATGAGGACGCTGACGGTGATCGCCCAGAAGGAGAATTCCACGCTGGTTGTTTCCAGACCCAGCCACCCGGGCAGGACCTGCAGGTAGAACCAGCCCAGGGCGCCGAAGGCGAGAACCTGGAAGACGGAGTTGATGGCCACCAGCACGGCGGCGGCTTCGCGGTCCCCGCAGGCCAGGTCATTCCAGATCATCACCATGGCAATGCATCGGGCCAATCCGACGATGATCAGCCCGGTGCGGTACTCGGGCAGGTCCGGAAGGAAGATCCACGCCAGCGCAAACATGAACGCCGGCGCGGCCACCCAGTTCAGCACCAGCGAGGTGATCATCAGTTTCCGGTCAGCGACAACCTTACGGGTTTCGTCATAGCGGACCTTGGCCAGCACCGGGTACATCATGACCAGCAGGCCGACGGCGATGGGCAGCGACACATTGGCGATCTTCAGCGAGTCCATCGCCGGTCCGATGCCGGGCACAAGCCGGCCCAGGATGAGGCCGGCGGCCATGGCTGCGATGATCCACACGGGCAGGAACCTGTCGAGGGTGGAAAGCCGTGCAGTGACCTGGGTTTGGGGTGGTGCGGTGGACGTGCTCACGTAGCTCCTTGGCAGGGGAAAATTCTCGACATCAGGGATCGAAATAGATCGATGTCTCCGGGTCGAGTATCTCCATAGATATCGATGCATGTCAATCTGTGTGCATAATGGAACAGTGAACTCCGCACAGACAGCCCCCGATCCGACCGCCGAGGCCTGCTGCACGCCACTGACTTCCGAGGCACTGAGCGCCGAGGATGCCCAGCGGTTCGCACGGCTGCTCAAGGCTGTGGCCGATCCGACCAGACTGCGTCTGGTGTCGCTGATCGCCGCCCAGGAAAACAAGGAAGCCTGCGTCTGTGACCTCACCGAGCCGATCGGCCTGGGCCAGCCCACAGTCTCCCATCATCTGAAGATTCTGGTTGATGCCGGGATCCTCGACCGGGAAAAACGCGGCGTCTGGGCCTACTACTCCATCGTCCCGGGCGCACTGGAACGGGCCGCGGCAGTCCTGATTCCCCGGTGAATGCCGTTTTGTCAGCCCCTTACGGCCACTGAAGACCGACAACCGCGTGGTCTTTGATGTCCGGGGCCGCTCCTGAACCGACTCCCGCGCCGGAAAGTTCCGAGCGGACGGCTGCCGAGTTCATCTCCGCCTGCCCGACCGAACCCGTTGCCGGCTTCGGTCGGGCGGGGCAGCCAGATGCGGGCAAGCGAAGACGTTGGCCCGGACATCGCCCGCTTGGGTTTATTTTCTTCGCTCAGCGCAGTGAGGGTGCCGACTGGCCCCGGGTGAGGCCCGCGAGGGTGTCAATCCCTACCGGGTCTCCGGGTTGCATCGGCACGATCGCATACCGCCTGTGTGCCTCTGAAATCATGTTGATCTCGTTGATTTCGGCTCCTGCCCGTTGCTGCAGCAGCGGTGACCGGGGCCGGGCAGCGGCAAGGGAGTTGTTGATGACCCACGCCCAGGGCCGGATGCCGGCGCGCTCAAGATCCTCCTGCAGCTCTTCCGCCTCCAGACGGGGTGTGGTTTCCGCGAGAGTCACAAGCAGGACCTTGGTCTCCTCGGGGTTCCGCAGCCTCATCAGGGGCGTGGTGAAGTGTGTCCCCTCCCCCAGTTGGCGGCTGATTTCGCGATGATATGAGCCGGTGGCATCGAGCAGCAGCAGGGTATGTCCGGTGGGGGCCGTATCAACGACGACAAAATGCCGGCTCGCTTCATGAATGACGCGGGAGAAGGCCTGGAAGACCGCCACCTCCTCGTTGCACGGGGATTTCAGGTCCTCCACGAGACCGGCCCTCCCCTGTTCGTCGAGGGCAGCACCCTTGGTTGCCAGGACCCGCTCCTGGTACCGGCGGGTAGCCTCGACCGGGTCAATACGCGACACCCGCAGGTTTACAAGGCTTCCATCCAGGGTCTCCGTGAGATGAGCTGCGGGGTCCGTGGTGGTCAAATGAACCGGGTGGCCGCGCTGGGCCAGCGCCACCGCAATAGCGCTGGCGATCGTTGTCTTGCCAACCCCGCCTTTTCCCATGCACATGATCAGCCCGTGGCCGTCTTTGGCCAGCTCGTCCACCAGTGCAGCCAGAGGTGCCCGCGGGACTGCCTCCTGTGTTGTTGTTGCAGGCGGCGTCGGTGCCGGCTGGGAACTGAACAGGGTCTGCAGTGCCTTGATTCCGACCATGTTAACCGGCTTAAGTTCGATTTCTTCGATCGGCAGGTTCCGCAGTTGGGCCGGCAGCTGCGCCAGTTCGGCCTGTTCCCGGGCATAGATGGCTTTTGCGAGCGGGTCCGCGTCACCGGGGTAGGGAAGCACGCCGTTGATAACAACATACTGGTTGCCCAGTCCGATCTCGGCCAGATCGGTGTGGGTGCGGGCAATTTCGGTGAGTGCGGAGTGCTGGGCGCGGGTGACCAGCACCATTCGGGTCCGCTCAGGGTCTGCCAGAGCTTCCACGGCCCCGGCATAAACGCCCCGCTGCTTCTCGAGCCCTGACAACGGACCGAGGCAGGAGGCATCGCCCTTTCCGGCGTTGAGAAACTCCGTCCAGGATCCGGGCAGCTGCAGCAGCCGGATGGTGTGACCGGTTGGTGCGGTGTCGAACAGGACGTGATCGAAACCGGAAATTATGGTCTCATCCGTGAGCAGTGCGGTGAATTCGTTGAACGAGGCGATCTCAGTGGTGCAGGAACCAGAAAGCTGTTCCGTCATCGAGGCGATCTCATCCTCGGGGATCAGCCCCCTGACCGGGCCGATAACCCGTTCACGGTAGGCCTCCGCCGCCTGCTCGGGGTCGATTTCCAGGGCTGTGAGTCCGGGTACATCTGCCAAGGGGGTAGGGGTGTTGCCGATACTCACGCCGAAAACCTGTCCCACGTTGGATGCCGGGTCGGTACTCACGAGCAACACCCTCTCGCCTGCCCGGGTCATGGCCAGAGCCGCGGCACAGGCGATAGAGGTCTTTCCCACTCCGCCCTTACCGGTGAAGAACAGGAATCGGGGTGCGTTCTTGAGAAACTTCATCAGGGTCACCTTTCCGCTGCACCTCCATGTGTCTGTGCGTAATCCCGCAGAATGCTCCAACAGAACGGGAGCAATCAGCGTGTCCCTCTTCGCGATGTGGCCAAGGCTGCGGGTCCGGGCGGTCGCACTTCATGCTGCGAGGCCATAGAACGCGTTGTCCGCCAACGGCCATCATGTCGGGCCGGTATGCCCCAACCATGCGGTTCACCGTCCACCGGGCTCCTCGACCTGCGACACCATTTTGACGGATTCCATCGAGGTTCGTCAATATAGATACATGTCGATTGATCAGGTTATCCAGTTCTTCGATGTGCCCGTGCCTCCATTAACACAGGAACCCCTGTCGGGGGATCTAGCGTCCGGAACAGCCAAGAAGTTCAAGGCGCTCGGTGATCCGGCACGGCTTCGGCTGTTCAATTTAATCGCCTGTCACCCTCGGGGAGAGAGTTGCGTGTGTGACTTGGCTGCAGCCGTGGAGCTTTCTCAGCCGACGGTTTCGCATCACCTGAAGGTTTTGCGTGAGGCTGGCCTGCTCGAATGCGAACGTCGGGGCAACTGGGTGTTTTACCGAGTGATTCCGTCAGCACTGGCCCTGTTGTCTGCCCTGTTGCTATCGGAATAAGCAAGGAGGTCCTCGAATCATTGAATCAACGGTTCGCCCAACCATAGTCCTCCGCTGGAGAAGATTTTCGTCCCTGAGTTGAGATTGTCGACAGTCTGGCTGCCAGACTGTCGACAATCTGGCCACGCCGGGACAACACCCTGACGAGCCGGGACAGGCTCGATGTGTTCATAGCGGAGGCCGAACGTAAGCGGGACAAATTCGCCCTCAATTTAGTCCGCGCCGAAGCATTCATAACCGAGTTGGGCAGGCGACGCGCAACAGCCTGACCATGTGCTTGCGGGCCTCAGCAAATGAGTTGAAGCGGGTCAAACTTGCCATGTTACAAGTGCCGGTCCGAACCTGGCTGACTCCGGTATCGCACTGGCGGATCCGGCAGTGACAACAGCGGTGAACACCGCCCCTGCCATGAACGCTGCTGCCCCCTGAACCTCCAACTGCCAGGGAGCGCGTACAGATCACCGTTCCCGCTGGGGAAGTAGTGGAGTCCCGGACAGCGAACGCCGCCCTGCAAATAGCCGGCGGCGCGCTGGTGTTCGCGGGAGCCGGGGCACTTGCCTTAGGAGGGCGTCGGCGCAGGGCTGCCGCATAGACCAGTTGGAAATGAATCAGCGGTTGAGCTGTGCAGATTAGTCTGCACAGCTCAACCGCTGTGGTTTGTCTATGAGTTGAAGGGAGCGGAGGTTAGAGGGTCCTAGTCGTCGTCTTCGACCAGTTCACCCTCCCAAGCTTCCTTGCCTTCGTGGATGGCGAACGCCGCGATTATGAAGCCTGCGACCGGATCCAGCCAGGCAGCTCCGGTGAGCATGTAGAGGACCAACGCGACGAGCGTGGAGATGCTGAGTAGTACGCAGACGCGTGTCTCGGCAGCATCGGCAAGAATCAGGTTGTCGCCAAGTTCCATTCCCACGCGCTTTTTCATGGCTGCCAGGAAGGGCATCACGATGACCGAAAGTACGAGGATTCCGATGCTCAGGGGCGAGCTGTCGGGGGCTTCTCCTTCGATCAGGCTGGCGATACCCTCGTAGATGACGTAGGCGGCGAGGATGAAGAAAGTCACCGCGACGAGCTTGAGGGTGATTCTTTCCTTTTTTTCATCGGCCTCGCCGTGCCGCAGGCGTGCAGCCAAGCGTAGACCCACTAGTATGGCTGCGATCGACTCAATGCCTGAGTCGATGCCGAAGCCGATAACGGAAACCAGCCCGGCCAAGAGTCCCGCAGTTATGGCGACGATGCCTTCAACGACGTTGTATGCGACGGTGAACTGGGCCAGTCGGAGGCCTTTGCGGGTGAGCTGTTCAGTTCTCTCCGGGGTGAGTGTGCCGGTGGCTTCCATCTACTTCCCTCCCTTCGAGGTTCCGTAGTTCTCGCACAGCGCGACCTTGTATCCGGTGGCGGAGAGTAGCTTCTCGGCCGATTTCAGCACGTCAATGAGTTCAGGGCGGCTGAGCGAGTAGTACGTCTGTCGCCCTTCAGGGCGTCCTTCTACCAAGCCGCAGTCGCGCAGGCAGGCAACATGGGCTGAGACTGTGGATTGTGCCAGTCCCAGGTGTTCAACCAGGTCGGTGACCCGGTGCTCTCCTTGGAGCAGGTGCTGGATGATAGCCAGCCGTGTTGGGTCTGCCAGTGAATTGAACAGGGCCACGGCGGGCCCGGCATCCGTCAAACAAGTATCAATCGTCATGCGCCGATCTTATCGTTAACAAGCGATGATTGATAAAGCCCGCCAGCCCGGTGACTACACGAGACCTGGAGCAGCACAGCACCCATCCACTGTCCGCTGCGATCACCGCCTCCGCCCCGGACGCAAGCACCAAGGACGTCAGCGAGGCTGCGGGGGCACGGCGTCACCGGATCAGCTCTTCGAGCCGATTGTGGGCCTTAGCCAAGCGTCCTATGGCCACCTTCGGGCTCTGCATCCAACGCCGGGCTTCCTTCAACTCCAGATCGACGGCTGCGAGCAGCCGAAGCCCTTCTCTTGTTCCCAAAATATCCAGCCTCCCGCTGGAAGGCAGGACCCTGCGTCCGTTGCCCCTCCTGCTAGCCATCCTGCCAGCTTTGATCACGAAGAATTAAGTGCAGGGGGCTGGTCTCGAATGCCCCGTTCTGCATTGGCAACTCCCACAAGTGCAATGAAGGGACGGAGTACCACCGGACAGCAAGGACGGCCTAGCGTCCGCAAGCCAGTCCCCCATCGCTACAGCTTCGGGCCGTCCCCCGTGGCCTTGCTGCTGATTTAGGAGACCCGTGTCATGACGGCTCCGAATGATTCCCGTATGACCCGCCTGAGAAACTGCCCGGTGCGGGTGCGACAAACGGACGCACTACCGTGAGAGGAGCTTTTCACCGTCGGGGCGCAGTTCCCCGGTGGGCGAGACGTGGCGGTAGAGGGTTTGGCGGGTGACGCCGAGTTCGGCGCAGAGGTCGCTGACCCTGGTTCCTGGTTTGCCCATGGACGCCATGGCGAGCCTGAGTTTCGCCGGGGTCATCTTGTAGGGGCGTCCGCCGTTACGGCCGCGGACCCGGGCGGAGGCTAGCCCGGCCAGGGTGCGTTCGGAGATGAGTTCGCGTTCAAATTCGGCCAGGGCGGCGAAGATCCCGAAGACAAGCTTCCCGGAAGCGGTGGTGGTGTCGATGGCCGCACCCTGACCGGTGAGGACTTTGAGTCCGATGCCTCGTTCGGTGAGGTCGTGGACGATGTTGACCAGGTGGCGCAGGTCCCGGCCGAGCCGGTCCAGTTTCCAGACTATGAGGGTGTCGCCGTGGCGCAAGGCCTTGAGGCAGGCAGCCAGCTCGGGCCTGTCGTCCTTCTTCCCGGAGGCACGTTCGTCGTAGAGGGAGTCGGCACCGACGCCGGCGGCCAGGAGTGCGTCGCGCTGCAGGTCCGTAGTCTGTGACCCGTCCGTCTTTGAGACGCGCATATATCCAACGAGCACAGCCGTCACCCCTCATCATTTATACGTTCGTTTAAGTGACAGTCTGATTCCAGATCGGCCCGGAATCGAAATATGTCACTTAACGCGTTATTTATTCTAAGTCATGCAAAGGGCTACTGATTCTCTGTTTGTGACAAGAAGTCCAGGGGTATCTGAAGCTCGGCGAAGGTTTGCCGGAGACTGCGCACGGATTCTTCACTCCGGCATCCATACCGTGCGAAATCGTAGAGCGGCTGCGCGACGACTGGGTTTACTTTGGCTGCTGCGATGCAGACTTCCAGTGCATCCGTTGCCTGCTTCCAGAGCTCATCGAGGGTCCGCTTCTCCTGAGCGGTTGCTGTCAGTGGTCCACGTGGGGTTCCGTCGCTGATCCGGGGGTCCGGTTCCGGTCGCAGGAGGTACGCGGAGGTTCCCAGCGCGGTCAGTGCGCCGGCTTCAATCAGTTCCATCGCGGCGGCGGCCGCTTCGAGCAGCTGCTGCTGGACGGGCCAGTGGAGGGTCTCGAACGGCTGCCACGAATACAGGCCGGCCCTGAACGGGTGACCGCAGTGTTCCCAGACACGACGCACATCGTCCAGTTGCCGCCCATATCGTCCCTGGGCTGTGGTGAGTTCGTCCAGGATGGTCCGCAGCAGCCGGAACCAGATGCTGGCGTGAACCGGATATCGGGGCAGGTCCACGAAGCCAGTGGTTATCGCCTGCCACGTGCGCCTGTCCATGAGGGACAGCGACTCCGGCAGCGGCCGCTGGTCATGGGCGGGAGTTGCCCACAGACTGAAATCAGGAGGGTGCCCTTCGTAGGTTTCGAGCCGGCGCCCGTGTACCAGGCAGCTGGCCATGAGCGGCAATTGCCAGAAGAGCAGTATCGCCGGGCTTGATGCCAGGCAGTCCGGGCATCCCCGCCGCGCCCCGGTGACCGACAGCCATGGCACCCACTTCTGCGGGGCGTAGATATTGCGCCGCTTCGGTGGCAGGAGCACGGAGAGCTGGTGCACATAGGTTTCGTAAGCGCCGGGCGCAGGGCTGAGGCTGTCAACGAGCCATGGCACCCATCCGGCCATGGTCATAGCAATCACGCGGTGTTGATCAAGACCGGTGCGCTTGGCGAGCTCTTCAAGCAGATCCCTCGGCGGGTCCAGATCCAGCTCGGGGTCGCTCAGTTCCCTTTGGCCAAGTCCGTGTTCGAGGAGCTCGTAGGAGTGCATGTCATAGCTAGAGGCAATCCGCCGCAACCAAGAAGACAACGATTCCATTTCCACTGGAGCCGGGTGCAGAGGCCAGCGTTCCGGCGGTCTCACATTAGTTCGCGTTCGAACAAGCGCCGCCGTTCGGCGGGTCCTGCATAGTCGGCCATGGCCAGGGTGCGGCGATTGATGCATTCTTCCCCGCTTTCAACGGCGGCGATCGCCGCGGTCGTCAAGAGGCGGGTGAGTTCGCCAATGGTTCCCTCGCTTCGGGTTAGCAAATACTGCGCCATATCGGAGGTGGCGATGTCCGAGGGGCGCTGCAGCGGCAGGGCTACGGCGAAGCTGGCCAACAACGACAGGGTGTCCTCACCCATATTCCACAGGGGAAGGACGATGGGTTCGAACCTGTTCTCCAACTGATCATCGGATCTGACCGCAAGATACGCTTCCCGTGTTCCGACGCCGATGATCGGCATGCGCAGCTCGTTGCCCAGGAATCGCAGGAGGTTGAGGAACTCCCGGCGGCTGTTGCCCTGCCCGGCGAGGACATTGTGCAGCTCGTCGATGACAAGCATCCGCACTCCCGTTGAACGCAGCAGCTTCAGCGAGATCTGCTCCACGTCAGCCAGACGCCGGCGTGGCTGAAGAGGCGCACCCAGCGCTGCCAGGAGCGCGATGTAGAAGCGCAACACGGACGGCTCGGACGGCATCTGCACGCACAACACCGGAGTGCTTTCCCGGTTTGCCTCGGTCACAGGCAGGTGCCCCCGACGAAACTTTTCCACGATCATCGACTTGCCATTGTTCGTCGGCCCGATCAACAACAGGTTCGGCATTCGCTGTTTGTCCGGCCAGCACAGCAGGGTCTCCAGGCGGGCCACCGCCTCCACCGCGCGTGGGTAGCCGATCCACCGGTCGGCCCGGATCAGTTCAACCCGTTCGTTCGCAGGCAAACGGGCCGCGTCCCGCATGCTCGGGTGCAGGTGGGACAACTCGGGTGCCTCGTACTCGGGCATGGTCACCACTGCTCGATCTGATCGAATCGCGCCACTCTGGCCGCGTCCGAGACCGTGTCCGGCGCCTGATCAGCAGCGGCTTCCAGCGGGAGTGAAGGGGCTGGCACCCCGGCGCGTCGCGTCGTCGCTACATTGCGGCGCTCGGCGTCGCGTCGCATGCGACGCGTGGTCTTCGACGCAGTAGTCGCGATCTCTCGCATCTGCTCGATCGTGCGGAACAACGCCGCCTCATCCACTTGCGCTATGCCTCGCTCGTGTAGCCGCGCCAAGGCATGCCTGTGCTCCCATAGGCTCACAGACGGGTTCGCCATCGTCCGGTAAGGAACCTCCACATAATGAACCCCCTCTGGTTCCAGCACCCAGATTCGGCTGATGTCCCGGGGGTCCCGACGGATCAGAAACGGTCCAAGCGTGTCGCGCCGGCTGATCCAAGGCTTCAGCGCATTCGAGAAATAGTGGACGTGGTCGATGACGAATCCCGTCCGCGTCAGGGTGCGGCGCACGACGGGAAGGAAGTCAACCAGGAACGCTGTCGGGTTCGAGGCAACCGCCGGCAGCCCCTGAGCCGCCACTCCTTCTGCCCACCGACCGCTGGGAGTCTGCGCCAAGGTGCTGTGGATGGTGCCGTGGTAGCTGGTCATGGCGAGGGTCATCCATTTCTCCAGCTCTCGCAGCGTCAGCGCAGCCTTCCGGTCCGAGTCATACCGGCCCCGTTCAATGGGATTGGAAAAGGTGGTTCCGGGGAGTTCATGGATTTGCTGCATCGCGGTGCCAATCACCCGTTCCACGATCCCACCATAGTGAGGCCGGCCCGGCGGGCGGTAGGCCAGCTCGATACCGTGTTGCTCGCATCCTCGCCGGAGCGCCTCGCTCTTGAATTCGCTGGCGTTATCCAGGTGCAGCTGCTTCGGCTTCCCGCTCATGGGCCACTGCGCCTCAATAGCCAAACTTTCAAGCCATGGCCTTTTGTCAGTGCTGGCATGCGCCAGGCACAGCCCGACCGACACTGCCGAGGGAGCCTCCAGAGTCACGACCATGCCAATAATGCATCGGCTGTAGACATCGATCGCGACAGTCAGATAAGGGCGGCCGATCGGCTGGCGCTCCCGTTCGTCCACGACGATGACGTCAATGACCGTGTGATCGACCTGCACCTGTTCCAAAACTGTGCCGATCGCCGGCACCTCGTCCCCAGCTGACTGCAACGGCCGTACCGCATTGGCACCACCCCTGCGCCGGCCTACCTCAACTGGATTCAGCGCCCGGATTCGCCGCTCGACCGTGTTCCGGGCCGGGACAGGGAGCTGTCGTTCGCGGCACGCTGCAGCGATGTCGCGATACACCGCCGCCAAGGTCCGCTTCTGCCGGGTCAGGAACTGCTTCCGCACGATCTCGCGGATGAGGTCTTCGACCTCGTCCAACAGACGCGCGGTTCCTTTGCCTCCCGAGGAGCGGCCCGGGGCCAAATCCGTCAGCAACCCAGACCCGCTGCGATGGCGTTTGATTAGCACGTAGACCTGGCGTGGCGATATGCCCAACGCCAGTGCGGCTGCATCAACTGCCGCCCTGCCGACGACCGCTTGCGCTGCCAATGGCGTGATCACCACCGACGTTGACTTCGTCCGGTCCCACAGAGCATCTGGCATGGTCAACGTGCCCGGCTCACGAACGTGTGCAGATTCTTCACCCACTCCGCTACCTCCCTTGGTGTGCAGAGGAGTAGTAAGCAACAACGACGTTAGTGCAGAGGAGTGCGGAAAAACCAGTGCTCAACACTCGTCTGCACAACTGCGAGAACAGGCGGCCAGCCGTGCAGGCGGGTATGGAAAATGACATCTTGAGAACAATAGGAAGTGTTCGGCGATGCGATGAAGGACCGGCTTGTGGGAACCCTCAAGTGCTTATGTTCGGAGTGAGTCCTGCACCGTCCGTTAGGCTGGGGTCGTTGCATCGATGGGGTGTGGCAGCTGGTCAGGGGGCCACCATTAACAGAAGACCGTCAGTAGGAATGATCGTCGTATTAGCGATCTCGGGTGGCGTTGTCCTCGGAATTGGAACGATGCCCTTATCGGCGCCTGGTGAATCCGCTGCTGAAACTGCCAGAGTTGCGATGGCTCCAAAAGCGTCGACGGGGTCTTCTGAGCTGAAGGATGATCCTTCGACGGCGGTCTACGAACCGTTCATCGATTGTTCTGCTGATTATGCCTCCGGTCCCGGCGCGGCCCTGGACCGCAGCAACCTGATCGGGCCGGGGAACAGCGTGATGGTTTCACCCGAGCAGCTGAGCGTCATGGGGCTGCCGGAATCAGAGGTCACAGCCCAAGAACACGCATGGAATGACTTGAACCCCGAAATGCGAGAAGAGCAGTTGTGCCGTGCTGCTCAGCAGGACGATTTCACGAAGGAATCCCGTTGAGCGGTCATTCTGCTTTTGATGAGCTGGGTTGTCACTGGAGAGATCACGGCCTTTCGAATAACTCTGCAAGCTTGCAGAACCAAGGAACTCGCTGATGACGGATCACGGGGCCCGGTTTAGAACTCGTCAACGACGAAGGCGCGGCGCGAAGCTTGCTATCGGTCTCCTTCTCGCTGCCTGGGTGGGATCTGTTGCCTTCAGCGCTGTAAATGAGGGTGCCGTTCCTCCCGTCTCGGAGTTCGGAAATATTCCCGCCCCCAGCAGGGCAGGAGAAATTTCACAATTTTGTGGCTCCGGAGGTTGCTGGTGGGAAATGGACGTTGAAATCGAATTCCCGCAGACTGCAGGGTCTTTAGTCGCCGATCTGGGGCTGGCATCGGAACGTTGTGAGCCGATGAACTTGTGGACGTTGCGCAAGACATGCACCGGCCGTGTTGAAGGTGGTGGGAGTCTTAGGATCTACCTGCGGTCTGACTTCTTGCTGTCCAAGTATTAGTCGTGTCAAGTTCCAGTTGGCCGAAGAGGCATGTCCCGCTCAGGGATCGGCTACCGCACAAAATTTCAGTCGGTGATGGCTCGTGCCATTCGTTCTGCGGAGCGCCGTTCCGCAAGGACGAACTGATAGCTGCGGCCACTATTCTCCGAGAAGGTAACGACCGCAGAGCCGCCCATGTTCATCCGCACGAGGGAACCCCGTTTGTGTGAGGTTACAGGCCAGTTCACCAAGCCAGTATTCATCCCGCTGTCCGTATCAAACAGAAACATCGTGCAAGTCACCTCGTCGCACTGTGTGCTTCCAAAGTGGTCCAGAGAGCTTGACCTGCTCCTCATCAACTACCGCTGCGATCCGGGCCAGGAAGCACCACCACAAACCAACACCCAGGAAAAAGACCGCTCCGAGGTAGAGCTCCCAAGATGACTCGAGTCCGCCTGTCACCGCGAGAAGTACGGCTATCAAAAGCAGAAAGACACCGCCACCCCATCGAAGCCAATCAGGTGGACGTTCTACAAAGACTGGTCTATCTGTCATTCCTGAGAGGACAATGCGGTGCTCCCTCCGTACCTCATTTGGCAGGACCCCGCCCTCTAGCGAGATCTGCGGCCCGATTATCAAAGTTACTCGCTTCTCACCAGCTGCAACCATTTCCTCGATGCTGGCCTCGCCTCTGTTGTGATCGGTGCATGAAAGCGCATTCGACATGCACCCGTAAGCCGGTCCTTGACCGCGACGCTCTGCAGGGGCGATCCAGGCGAAAAGCCGTCCCGTTTGGGGATCGGCTTACGGGCATGAGTCATGGGGCGCTTCGGCTCGCCGAGTACGCTTTAGTCCATGCAAATTCGTGAAGCCACCCTGGATGACCTGGAACATGTGGCTGCGGTTTGTGATGCCGGCGGTCGACCACGCTGGACCAGCGCAATGATCGTCCCCAGAGACCAACGAGTCGTGTTGGTGGCTGTCATGCAGGGCGCAGTTGTCGGGGTGGCCAAGACCCATCACTACCTGGGTCCAGAGGACAACGCGCCAGCAGGCCACTATCTCGGTGGAGTGGAAGTCGCTCCGGAGTTCCGTCGGCGAGGAATCGGTTCTGAACTCACCCGGGTGAGATTGGAATTGATCTGGGCATGGGCCTCAGCCGCTTACTACTTCACGAACGAACACAACACGGCGTCCATCCGGATGCACGAGACGCACGCGTTCCGGCCCGTCGCCCGACTCCGGGAGATCCGAGGAGTAACCGCGGACGACGGCCGGTCTGAGCTTATTCTGTTCGAGGCGTCCCGATAAACGATCCCCTGTGGGCTATTGATGTTAACCCCGTGGTTTGTAGTTTGCATGTCGCTACGGACCTGCTACGGACGAACTCGGAAACCCAAAACTGATCGATTGCGACCGCTTGCTTCGCTATCCCATGGACCACGGGTGGACAGTGCTACGAGAGCAAGTCCGAGCAGTACAAACCAGATGTACCCCCACGAGGCCGCCGTCGCGATTCGGAGAATTCCAGCCATAGCAACGAAACTGCCGGTGGAGAAGAGGAAGCGTGTCATTTTCCAGCTGAACATTCCGTGTTTGGCTCGCATCCGTCAACAGTACGCGAGCGGATTTTTCAACGCAGTCCACCCTCATGGCCCGCGCCTAATTGCAGACTGCCTCGGGTTAGGGTGACTCACTCTCCCGTTCAGCATTCCGCTTGCGGATCACTGAACGGAAGGCGCCTCGGTGTGCTGCCCCATGCCGAGCGTCGCAGTGAAGGATCCCTTACTGCGGCACCTAGGCGTGGAAACATGCCGGGAGGATCCCTGGGAACTGCCAAGCAGTACAGCTTCAGCACCATTCTGCAATGATCGGTCGACGAGCCTGTGACAGCAGAGGAGATGCGTCAATGGAAGAATATCCCCCAGCCGCCGTCATTCGACAGCGCAGAATGAAATGTGTTGCAAGAGCGCTCTTCTCTCTGTCCGCGCTAGCGGTGCTAACGCCCCTTGTAGTTAGTCTCTTGGGTTACAACGCGGATCTGCCGATTGGCTTGATCGCCACTTCTCTGCTGATAACGGGGATCATCTTCCAGCCTCGGTCAGACCCGCTATATGCCAGGACTCCACAGGAAAGTGAGTAGTCCCCTTGCGGAAACTTCAATGGGACCTCGGCGCTGAGGTCGGATTCGGGACCCTACAAGCTCAGGACGGCACCCACAATGAGAACTGCACCTAGCCCGAGCAGCGCTATCCAAGCCTTTCTTTCACGGCCCAACGGTTTTCCTTTGGTTCGCGGGTGGCGCGCTGCCCAAAGTGCTCCGGCCACGATGAGCGCAAGTCCGCCCAAGATGCAGACAAAGAAGAGGATCGTGCCGTAGGTGTCCATCGCTTATGCATCGTACGTTGTCCGCGTCATTACTACTCCTGACAGCGTGTCGCGCCGAGGGATTCTCAAAGGAAACAGACCGCGTATGGTCCCTCGGCCTGGCGGCGCATTGAAATCGGTCGGCTGACGGGGAATGCTCGCCCCTTAGGGCACTAGCCTGACGCTCATGAGATTATTGCGCCCTTGGCCGGCGCCGTTTGCTCGCCTCGCGGTTGTCGTCAGCACTGTGATGTTGCTACTCGCCGTTTTCAACGTTTTCGCCAACACAGACAGAGTCGGCTCATGGCTGCCGCTATTCGTCATGCCGTGGCTTCTATATTGGGGCGTCTGGAGTTTGAGGAACCAGGGCACGGTCTAGACGGACTGCGCCTAGGGATCCCGGCAGCACGTTGATGCGAAAGAGAACAGAAGCCCATCGCACGGTCCCTGACCGTGAAGCTCAGTCAGCAGCGGCGGCCGCCACGATGAGCGTCCCACGGAGGGTCACCAAACGAAAAAACGGCGCGCAGATAACCCCGCAGGCGGGTGTCGCGGTGTTTTTACTCGCCAGTTTCTCCACGAGGGGCCTTTTTTCTTGCTATTAGCTCCTCTAAGTTTTTCTCGTTCTCGCGTGCCCGACTACTGCCCCACTGGTAAGCGCGATCCGAAATTACAAGGAGGATGGTGACCATAACCGCAGCACCAACGATCCCAAGGTCACGGGACCAGAGCCAGACAGCTATACCTACAAATGGGATGAACGCCAGATTTACCAATAGACGTTTCATTGCGCTCCTCTGATCATGCAGACATCTAACGCGTTGCGGAAAGGGGCGGTTCATGTGGGTAGCTGCGAGCATATAGCTGTTGTGATGCGGGACGTGGTTCCAGATCTAAAAAGCTCCTACTCATAATCCTGTGACGTCCTGGCATAAACCGGGTCCGAGCGAGCCTGGAAGATGGTCCCCGTATCAGGAGACACGGAAGCGAGTTTGCTCGCTTTCACTATAAACCGAGTGTATAGATACCCCCATGAACAACGCACTGACCTTGTTGGGCCTTCTCAGCCGCGAGCCCAGCTATGGCTACGACCTGAAGCATTCCTATGACCGGTACTTCGGAGTCGAGAAGACCCTGGCCTTCGGTCAGGTGTACGCGACTCTGGCCCGCATGGTGCGAGATGAGCTGATCCTTGCAGTCGGAGAAGAGACAGGCGGTGGCCCGGATCGTAAAAAGTATGAGATCACCCCCACCGGGCAGGACAAGGTCCGCTCCTGGTTGTTCACCCCGGACACACCGTCCGAGACACTGCGGAGTGATTTGTTCGCCAAGACCGTCATCGCGCTGCTGCTCGAGGATGACGCTGACCGACTGCTGGACCTGCAGCGTGCAGAGCACATGGCACGAATGCGTGAACTGACCCGGGCTAAGAAAGACGCCCGACTGTTGCAGGTCCTGATGTGTGACCATGGCCTGTTCCACATTGAAGCGGACCTGCGGTGGATCGACCTCACAACTGCCCGGCTAACCCAGCTGAAGAAGGAGTTGCAGCTCGCATGAACACCACCAACGACTCGATCCTTAGTGCCCGGGACCTCCGGCACTCGTTCGGTCCGACCGATGCACTCCGAGGAATTGATCTCGACGTCCAGGCCGGTGAGGTCCTCGCGGTCATGGGTCCCTCGGGATCCGGTAAATCTACCCTGCTGCATTGCCTCGCCGGTGTTCTGACGCCGGGTAGCGGCACAGTCACCTACTCGCCGACCAACCAGCCCATGCGGAATATTTCCGGGCTGAGCGAACAGGATCGGTCCCGGTTGCGGTTGACCGACTTCGGTTTCGTGTTCCAGTTCGGCCAGCTGCTGCCGGAGCTCACCGCCCTGGACAATGTGAGCATCCCTCTCCTACTCGCGGGCACCAAACGGTCCGAGGCGCTGCGACGGTCGGCCGAACTGCTCGAACGTCTCGACCTGGCATCCATGTCGGAAAGGCTGCCCGGTGAGCTCTCGGGCGGCCAGGCCCAACGGGTGGCCGTCGCACGCGCCCTGGTCACCGCACCGTCGGTCTTGTTCGCTGACGAGCCGACCGGCTCACTGGACTCCCTTGCCTCGGAGAACGTCCTGACGTTGATGCTGGAGCTCGTCCGCGAAGCGGGAACCACCGTCGTCATGATCACCCACGACCCCCGATCCGCAGCGTACGCAGACCGGGAAGTCATCGTCCGCGATGGAGCTATCAGCGCCGGCTATCGGTTGCCAGTATGAACACCGTCATACTCAAACTCGCGATCGCCGGAAGCAGGTCAGCCTACGGTCGCCTGGCTGGGATAGCGGGTGGCGTAGCAGTTGGGGTATGTCTGCTCCTGCTGCTTTGGGGTGGAGCGAACGGGCTCAACGCCCGCGATGACCGGGGGGCCTGGTTACGCGAAACGGGTGCGCCTTCCGTCGCGTTCTCAACCGACACTGCATCGTCGTCCCCACCTGCCGACGCGGCAACGCCAGCGGAAGTCCCAGTACCGATTCCGTTGACCACCGACGTGGCGCTCATGCGATCCAACCCCGTGGAAGTCTTCCGTGACAGACTTATTAACCGCCGGGACTTCGCAGCCCTCGACTCAACAACGGTTACCATCCCAGGGATCGGGTCGCCCCCGAAACCGGGCGAGTACTACGCCTCTCCCGCCCTGCAGCGGCTGATTGAGGCAACACCCCGTGATGAGCTCGGCGACCGGTACGGAACCTTCGCCGGAACCATCGATGACTCGGCCTTGCCAGGACCTGACTCCCTGATCATCGTGACCGGGGCAACCGAGACAGTTTTGCGCGAAAGCGGAATCGCCTCGTTGGTAACCGGTTTCACCACCGACCCCTACGGCGGCAACGCATCCTCCTACACCACCGTGCTGGCTCTCGGCGCGATCGCCGTGTTCTTCCCGGTGCTGCTGCTGATCAGCATTGTCACCGGCCTCGGTGCCGCCCAGCGGCGGGAACGCTTCGCCAGCCTACGCCTCATCGGGGCATCCCCCCGTGTGGTTGCACGGATAGCTGCCGCCGAAACCGCCATCCCAAGTCTCACCGGCGCTCTCATAGGTGTGGTCTTGGCTGTACTCCTTAGGCCCGTCGCCGCGCAGCTGCAGGTCAATGGCACTCGAATGTTCGTCTCGGACCTGACCACCGGGTGGGTTGCGGGCTTCAGCGTCGTCGCGGTCGTCGTCGTCGCGTCCGCTTTTATCGCCGCGCACAGGACCCGCCGGGCCGGCATCGGACCGTTGGGCGTCACCCAATCGGCACCCGAAGTCCCTCCACGTGCTAGAAGGCTCCTTCCGCTACTGGCAGGGCTCGCTGCCATGATCCTCACCGCTTTCCTCAGCCGTATAGCCAACGGCCTCTCAGCACAGCTGCAGACACCGCTGCTCCTGGGCGGCTTCGTGTTGATCCTCATCGGCATCGTCACCGCCGGTCCGTGGCTGACGCTGCTTGTCAGCAGGTTAGGTGGGCAACGGGCACGCACCGCGGCCGCAGTCATCGCGCTCAACCGCATCCAAAGGACACCGGCGGCGACCTTCCGCTCGGTGTCAGGACTGGTCATCGCCGTGTTCGTCGTCTCCGTTTTCGCCGGCGCCTCCAGTGTCATCGAAACCCGACCCACGCGAACCGCCATCCCTGGCTTACCCCACCCCGCAAGCCTCAACGCGACCATCAGCACCGGACACACCGCCGCTGACACCACCCGCACCGAGAACCGGCTGGAGCGGCTCCCCGGTATCCGAAATGCGACCATCGGCTACGGAGCGGCAGCCTTCACCGAGGCCGGTGCCGAACGTGAGATCTACCTTCGGGCCAAGGACGCACCGAGCCTCGGCTTCACCAGTATCCCCAAGACGGATGTCGTCGCCCTCGACATGTCCTTCCTCCACAGCTGGACCACGCCCCCGGTCTCGTTGGTCCCAGCCTCCGCCACGCTTGATCAGCTGGTACCGGTCACCATCATGATCGAAACCGACGGGACACCGGAAGCCATTGACCGGGCCAGAACAGCGCTCAACACCTCCGGCATTACCGCCACTCCGGCCAGCACCCCGACCGACCTCGAACTTCAGTCCTCCACCCGCCTCATCCACGGACTCGCAGTCCTCGCTTACCTGGGAATGATCATCGCCGTCGTCATTGCAGGGGTCTCCCTCGCCGTCGGAACAGCATCTGCCGTCCTCGACCGGAAGAAGGTTCTCGGCCTCATGAGGCTCATGGGCATGCCAGCCTCAACGCTTCGCAGGATCATCCTCGCTGAAGCCGCAGTGCCGCTCCTGACCGTTCTAGCGCTCTCCATCGGGCTTGGTTTCCTTGTAGCGTGGCTCATCGTCACCGGCATCGACGACTCCTACAAAGTCACCTGGCCCGGCAACGACTACTTCTTAGCTCTCGGTGCCAGCCTCATGCTTGCCCTAGCAGCCGTCACCGCGACCTTCGGACTCATCCAACGCAACACCACGCCTACTGCCACACGCTTCGCCTAAAGATCGACCATTCGGGATCCTCTGCGCGGCACCCGGTTGACCTTCAGGAACAGGTCTTGACGAAATCTGTGGCACCTGGCCGGGCCTGGAACGTGACGACATGGCCGTCGTCGTCCTCGAAGACGGCTTGTGATCCGGATACGGTCACAGTGCCCGCCTGATACGGGTTCCCCCATCCCGGTGGGGGGGTTGCCCTGTCCATCATCCAATGGAGTCTCTGCAATAGAGGACCCGTTAACCGGCCCTTCCCGAGCCAGGCTTCCGTGTCCCATGGAAAATGACTCGGCCCAACCGCTGGCAAGGCGTCCATCTGTCCGCCCCCAACACCACTTGGATGAGTCTGCCTCAATAGGCGACAGGGACTACCACCATAGTGGAGCGCAAGCCCCGCGTTGAGGATCCCCTTTTAGACGCAGGAATGTGCCCGTTAGTTCCGAGTCGTAAACCGGACCTGAATCCGTTCGAGTTCAGCGCGTGGCAGGACTGCTGTCACGACGGCGCCGTCTGCGAGCCGGGCCCCGATGCCGTACACGAACGGGTCAGTATCGACCTCTGCACCGGGTACCTCGACTCCGTTAATGACGGTTCTGGCCCGGCTGTTGACCATCCGGCCGGTTACTACGGGGGCATGCTGCTCCCAGGGTTTGCCGCCTGGCCAGACCTCCTCCCGGAATTGGTTCATCAAGATGTGGTTGACATGATCAGCCAGGAGGCTTTCCAGCGAAGAGTGCGGCTCGCGGTGCCAAGTGGTCCGCACGGCTTCCCACAGCTGCGGATAGCGCATCCGCTCCACTTGCTCGATCAGCCAAGGGGGCCGGGACCATGGCGGAACTTCCTCGATGGCCCTGAGGGACTCCAGGTCCGCAAGGTTGACCGGGTCTGAGCGGTCATCCGGGTTCCGCCAGAGCGTGTAGGTGATGCTCGCTGTCATTTCGCTGTACCCACGATCATCCAGAACCGAGTTCAGGCTGACAGAGTCTGTGTCCTCCAGCGAGGGCTGGGGCATAAGCCCCAGCACCGGAATAGGCATGCGCTTGAGGCTCTCGACCCCTTCGACACGGGGGTCTGGGGCGTCTTCGGGGAGAATGCCAACCCAATCCATGCCTCGACTATGAATCAAATGAGGATAAATGGGAATGACTTTAAGTCCCTAAATGCCCCGTTGAAGGATTCTCCCGTGCGCCTATGGCTCCTGTGGTGCAGCTCGACATATAAAAGCACGACAGACAGTGGATCGCCGGCATTACGGTTCTGGTGGTGATCAAGGTGATGAGGAAGTCAGCTCGCCCAACAAATGAAGCTGACGAATAACTGACACTGATTACCGGGCGCGCCCGTCCCGCTCAGCGACCGGCTTACAGACGTGACAAGCTGGCAGTCCAACTTCACCCGCAGGGATAGGGAGCGCGTTATGCAGAGCAGCGAACCAAAGGTGAGCCGGGCTGGTGCTTTGATGTGCACTGTCTCAGGATCGTTCTTCCGCGCTGTTGATCCCGCTTACCGTTATGCAGCCCTTGAGGGATCCAGGTCGGCCGGACGGTATTCCCCGCTGGACACGCCCACGTTGTACCTCAGCTCCTCGCGCGATGGTGTTGCGGCTGCAATGATCGCTCACTCGGACACACGAGCAGCCCGGCTAGAAGTGCTGCAGTTCGATGTAGAGGCCGAACGAATTGTGGATCTTCGTGACCACGAGACCTTGAAGTCGATAGGCGTTGATCCGGCGGACGCCGCAGCGGACTGGCAGGAACTCGCTGCCGCAGGCTGTTCGCCGCCTTCGTGGAAGGTCCGGGAGATTCTGGAAAGTGTGGGTGCCAACGGGTTGATCGACCCCTCACGCAAGCAGCCACACCTCTGGCATCTGACGCTCTTCAGCTGGAACATCGACGGCGCTCCGAGCGTCCGGGAAGTTCCAGTCCAGCCGATCGGTTAACGACTGCTGCCCGTAAGGGGGATGAAAGGCTGGCGGGTTACTCACGGACTGGAGCCATCCCAGTCCGTTAATGCGGTGACGACGGCGGCAGCCGCCTCCTCCGGTACGGTCCGGGCAGAGCCGTCAGCGCTTACCAGACGCCCGCAACCGTCGAGCTCAAGTGTCAGCGGCGCTCCGGCGTCCTGCCCTTGAGCCACGGGCCACAGCGCCACAAATCCGGTTGCCGTCCCGCCGCATTCCCCAGCCGACGGCTCAAAGGCCGCTGTCTGCAACGTGGCATCCTTAGCCGCGCCCGCCAGGTTCCCGCCTCCGGCAAACGTTCCCGACATGCTCTCGATGACGTCAAAAAACGAGTCCGGCTGGGAGCCGCCGGGGAGTCCGTCCGCTACGTCAGGTGTTGGCTGCGAGGCCAGCGCCGGTGACACCCGGTAATGGCAGATTCTTAAGGTATCGATGCTCTCAGCGCTGGGCAGGAGCGGTGGCGAAGCAGGCACGGTCTCACCAACGCCGCTCGCAGTCCCCTCCTCGACGTCCGCCATGACGGGCGCGAGGGCCGTTGCTGCCGGCCACACGCTATAACTCCATTCCTCGGAGCAGCCGGCGTTCAGGGCCGCCCGGGACTGGATCAACATGACCTTGTGCAGGCTGGAACCGGCCACGTCCATCTCCGCCAGAACGTCATGCACGCCGGGCTTGGTCTTGCCGCAGGCGTCCGTCGGCCAGGCTGCGCGCATCGCCTGTCCGTCCGCATCCAGCAGCCAGAGATCGGGAACCATTTCCATGTCGGCGGTGCAGGCCTGGTTCGGGCGGGGCCCGTCGCTAGGTTCCGCCAGGGCAGCCACCAGTTTGTCCAGGTCTCCGGTGAGGTGCTCCTGTGAGACGGCCGACCACAACCCGTCCTGGTCCTCTGTGGTTTCCAGCGCGGCACCGCAGCGGACGACTTCCACTGGGACAAAGCCCGTGGGCACGGACCCGGCCGCCGGGGGCGGGACTGCGGGAGGCGTCGGCGGGGTTCTGGACGGGACGGTCTGCTCCATACTGGCGCAGTCAACGGCGTCGGCCAGCTCAGCCACAGGCCGGGGTGCCGCAGACTCCCCGAACTGTTGCCCGCACCCGGCCAACATGCCCATCAGCAGCAGCACCGCAGCTCCACAAATGATGCCCGGCACACGGGCCAGGCATAGCCGTATCTGCTTCACTTCCCCCGCTCCCCCTCAGTTGGTGCCTTCAAGCCCGAATATTCCTGAACGCAAACGCCGGTTAGCTGTCCTGGACGTCTGAGAACAGGCCGGTGAAGGTTGTCCCGGTCGCCGTGAGCTGACCTATAAAGTCCGCGGCCGCAGCTGTAGCGACGGCGGCTGAGGCATCGTCGTAGGAGTCGAAGTACAGGTCCAGTGTCCGGTAAGCCGGAGTGGGTGTGCCATCTTCTTTCGGCCAGACCTTTCCGGCTTCATACCGCTGAAGCTTCGGGAGCTGCTTCACGCTGTCCACCAGGCCCGGATAGGCGGCTTCAAAGGCGGACGGATCGGAAGGGTTGTCGATAATGAACGTGATCTTTGTGGACATGTCGTTCTCCCTGAACCTAGGCTGCGGCGCGGTGCCGGGACGGCAGAGCCGGATCCGCTTATTCTCGGGCAGACACCGGGCACACACCACCGTGGGGCCGCATCCCTTTCGCAGCAGGCAGCCCTTTGATGGGAGAATGCAGCGCACGCTCCGACTTTTCCGCGACAGGACTGAACCAGTGACCGTTATTCTCCGCAACGTCCGCCCCTGGGGCGAAGCAGCATCCGATGTCCAGATAGACGACGGCGTGATCACCGCCCTGACGCCCGCCACATCCGACGCCGTAATCGCCGGTGAAGCCGCGCCAACCGGCGCCGTCGTCGTCGAAGGCAACGGCCGGATCCTGCTCCCCTCCTTCTCCGACGTCCACGTGCACCTGGACTCCAACCGGATCGGTCTGCCCTTCCGTCCGCACACGGGAGCGCCGGGTGTCTGGGGCATGATGCTGAACGACCGGAAGAACTGGCGCGACACCGAAGCCTCCGTCGCGGACCGCGCGACGGCGTGCCTCGGGGCGATGATCGAACGCGGCACCACGCGGGTCCGCACCTACGCGCAGGTGGACGTCGACGCCGGCCTGGAACGGTTCGAGGGCGTCCTCGCAGCCCGCGAAGCGCACCGGAACCGGGCCGACGTCGAGGTCATCGCCTTTCCGCAGGCCGGACTGCTCCGGGAAGCCGGCAGCGCGGACGTCCTGGAGGAAGCCCTCAAACTGGGTGCCGACGTCGTGGGCGGCATTGATCCGTGCTCCCTGGACCGGGATCCGGTGAAGCATCTGGACATCGTGTTTGGGCTCGCCGAAAAGTACGGCGTTCCGTTGGACATCCACCTGCATGAGCCAGACCAGCTGGGCCTGTTCAGCGCCCAGCTGATCCTGGAGCGCACCAAGGCGCTGGGCATGCAGGGACTCGTGACTATTTCCCACGGCTACGGACTTGCCGACCTGCCCGCCGCCCAGCTGCAGGAACTCATCGATGAGTTCGCGGCGCTGGACATCTCGATGGCCACCATCGCCCCCGCCGGGCAGCCGCTCCCGCTGCAGCAGCTCGCCGCGGCCGGAGTCCGGGTGGGGCTGGGACAGGACGGCCAGCGGGATTACTGGTCCCCCTACGGCAACGCGGACATGCTGGACCGCACCTGGCAGCTGGCCTTCACCAGCAGGTTCCGCGCCGACGAACTCATCGAACACTGCGTTGCCGTGGCCACCGTCGGCGGAGCCAGCGTCCTGAACCCCCAGGCCCCGAGGCTGGCATCGGTGGCGGACCGTCCAGGGCTCAATGCAGGCGACCCGGCCGAGCTGGTGCTGGTCGAAGGCGACACGGTGACGGCCGCAGTCATGGACCGGCTGCCGGGCAGAACCGTTCTTCACCGCGGCCAGGTGGTGGCGGACGGTTTGGAACTGGTCTAGCCCGCGCCCCCACAGGCTCCGGTCTCCGTCCTGCCTGTCCAACACCGGGTGGACAGTGCCAGCATGTAGGCAACTCCCGGTTCCGGAAGGACCCCCGCGATGCCCGCCCCAGCCAGTCCATCCGCACAACGCGGCCGCCTGCTCGTCGTCGCCATCCTGGCGTCCTTCGTCGCGTTCCTCGACGGCACCATCGTCACCGTCGCCCTGCCCGCGATCAGCGCCGAACTCGGCGGCGGGCTGGTCACCCAGCAGTGGGTGGTGAACGCATATCTGCTCACGCTCGGTGCGCTGATCCTGCTGGCCGGCTCGCTCTCAGACTCCTACGGCCGGCTGCTGATCCTGCGGCTGGGACTTCTCGGGTTTGGCGCTGCCTCGCTGGCCTGTGCCCTGGCCTGGACCCCGGAAGTCCTCATCCTGGCCCGGGCCATCCAGGGCATGGCGGCGGCACTGCTGGTCCCCAGTTCCCTGGCCATGATTACGACGGCGTTCCAGGACCGGGAGCGCGCCCGCGCCATCGGCCAGTGGACGGCCTGGACCGGCACAGCGGCAATCATCGGCCCGCTGCTTGGCGGCATCCTGGTGGACTGGGCGAGCTGGCGGCTGATTTTTGCGGTCAATGTCCTGCCCGTGGCCCTCACGCTCCTGCTGATGATCGGCCTGCAGGACAGTCCGCGGCGCAGGACGGCGCTGGACGTTCCCGGTGCACTCCTCGCCATCGTTGGCCTGGCCGGACCGGTCTACGCGCTGATCGAACAGGAGCGGCTGGGCTGGGGCCATCCCGCCGTCGTCGTGCCCCTGCTCCTCGGAATCGCAGCCTTGGTGCTGTTCGTCCTTCGCGAAGCCCGAACCCGGGCGCCGATGATGCCGCTCTCCCTCTTCCGGGCGCGGAACTTCCGCTACGGCAACCTGGTGACCGCGGCAGCGTACGCCGCGATCTCGCTGGGGTCCTTCGCCATCACCGTGTTCGTGCAGGAAGCCGGCGGCTTCTCCGCCACGGAGGCGGGATTCACGGCCCTTCCGGTGCCGATCGCCCTGCTCCTGCTGTCCACGTTCTTCGGCAACCTGGCCGGCAAGTACGGGCCGCGGATCTTTATGACTGTGGGTCCGATGATCATGGGGGCCGGGTTCCTGCTGATGCTCACGGTGAGTCCCCCGCTGAATTTCTTCACCCAGCTGCTGCCCGGCCTGCTGCTCTTCAGTTTTGGCCTGGCCGTGATGGTCGCACCACTGACTGCCGCGGTACTGGGTGCGCTGCGGGAGGAAGAGGCGGGCATTGGTTCCGCCGTCAACAACGCCGTGGCCCGGGTGGCCGGGCTTGTGGCCGTGGCCCTGATCGGCACGATCTCCGCCGGCGCCCTGGACTACCCCGGATTCCAGCAGACGGCACTGGCAACGGCCGTGCTGTTTTTCGGGGCCGGGCTCATTGCCCTGATCGGAATCCGGACACCCAAACCGGCCGAGTAAGCCCGTTCACTGGATGCCAAATCCCTCACGGCTGGAACGCTCATAGGAATCCCGGACAATCTCCTCCAGCACGCCCAGATCCACCTTCGACAAATCCTTCAGATACAGGCAGACCACGCCCGTGGTGTGCGCGCCGAGCCGCTCCAACTGCTCGGCATAGGCCTCTGTTCCGTCGGCGAGGTAGACCGTCGTCGCCGCCTTGCGCGGTGAGAACCCCGCCGCCGGGGCATCCTCCTCCCTGCCGCTGGCGTATTTGTAGTGGTAGGCGCCAAAGCCGATAATCGATGGTCCCCACATCACGGGTGACTCCCCGGTAACCCGCGTCATCATCTCGAGCAGCGTGCCCGCATCCCGCCGGCGCACGGCCGGGGCTACGGCTTCAAGGAAGGTGCCGACGTCGGCCGCTGACTTTTCCATGCCCCGAGCCTAGCGCTCCGGGAACCTAGGCGCGCGCCTGGACAAGGTTGGCGAACGGCAGTCTGCCGTGGAGCTGGCGGAACCGCTCGTGATAAGCCGCCTGGGCCGCGTTGAGCTCCTCCGGAGGGAGCTCCTTCCAGGCCATCTGCAGCGTCCGGGCGCCAGCGACCTGCCAGATCAGCCGGCCGTCCCAGTGCCCCGGCGGCTTGCCCCGGCCGAAGTCCAGATACTCCTGAATCTGGCGGCGGAGACCGCGGTTGCCCTTGCTTCCGGGGCCGGCCTTGCCCACAAACAGGATGTCCGCGTCCTCCACCCATTCGGCGGCGAGCACCGCACGGGACACCGAGGGATTCTTCCGCTTGAACGTCCCGGCGGTGCTTTCGGCGAGGAACACCGGCTCGAACCCGGCGGGCCGCAGCACCACGAATATCCCCTGCCGCTGCGGAATCCGGTTGATCTCCAGGTCAGCGATGGGGCGGAACCCGGTAAATCCGTCAGCCAGAAGTGATTTCTTGTTCAACGGAACGCTCAAACCCCGGTCCCGCGCAGCGCAGCCACGGTATTCACGGCGGCAGCGAATGCCTCGTAGCCCTTGTCTTCCGACGAACCCTCAAGCCCGGCACGGTCCAGTGCCTGCTGCTCGGTGTCGCAGGTCAGCACGCCGAAGCCGACCGGAGTCCCAGTCTGCACGCTGACCTCCGTCAGCCCCTGCGTCGCCGAGGAGCAGACGTAGTCAAAGTGCGGCGTCCCGCCGCGGATGACGACGCCGAGGGCCACGACGGCGTCAAAGTGCGGTGCCAGCCGCGCGGCAGCCACGGAAAGCTCGAACGTGCCGGGCACCCGGACAACGCGGGGGCCAAGGCCGGCGTCCGACGCTGCCCGCAGCGCGCCGTCGAGCAGCCCGTCCATTACTTCGGTGTGCCAGCTGGCGGCGACAATAGCCACCTTAAAGTCCAGGCCCTGCGCCTTGATGCTGCTGACATCGTTATCGGGTGCGCCGTGTCCGCTCATGGTTCGTGTCCTTCAGTTCGTTGGTTGGCCAGGGCCAGGTTTTGATGAGAAAGTCAGCCCTGCTGAACGGGATGGGCCCGCAGCAGGTTGAGGTGGTGGTTCATCCGGTCCCGCTTGGTCTGCAGATAGCGTTCGTTTTCGGCGCGGACCGGCACTTCGGACGGCACCATCGCGTCAACGTGCACTCCGTACGCCTCGAGCCTCTCGCGCTTGGCCGGGTTGTTGGTGAGCAGCCGGATCCGGTCCAGCCCCATCTGCAGCAGGATCTCCGCGGCCGCCTGGTAGTCGCGGGCGTCGACCGGCAGGCCAAGCTGTTCGTTGGCCTCCACCGTGTCCGCGCCGGCTTCCTGCAGGGCGTAGGCACGGAGCTTGTTCGCCAGTCCGATCCCCCGGCCTTCGTGTCCGCGCAGATAGAGCACGGTTCCGCCATGCAGGCTGATCAGTCCCAGGGCCTGCTCCAGCTGCTCCCCGCAGTCACACCGGTAGGAGGCAAACACATCACCGGTCAGGCACTCGGAGTGCAGCCGCACCAGCGGCGCGGCCGGATCCGGTGCCGTGCGGTCGGCGCCCGGCGCAGACACACTCAAGTGTTCGGCACCGGTGCGGGCATCGGTCCAGACCCGGGCAGCAAAGTCCCCGAACGCCGTCGGCAGCCGGACCTCCGGCCCCGGAACAACGCCCGCGGCACCCGGGGCAGTCACCGCACACCCCCGGCCGCTGCTGGCGCGGCGGCTTCCAACCACGCCGCCAGGTCCTCGATGGATACCAGCACCAGGCTGTGCGCGTCGGCGAACTCGCGGAGCGCCGGCAGCCGCATCATTGTCCCGTCGTCGTGCACCAGTTCGGCGATTACACCCACGGGCGTGCAGCCGGCCAGCCGGGCCAGCTCGACGGCGGCTTCGGTGTGGCCGCGGCGGGCCCGGACGCCGCCGTCGTGCGCCCGCAGCGGGAAGATGTGCCCGGGCCGGTTCAAATCAGCGGCCACGGACGCAGGATCGGCCAGCACCCGCGAGGTCAGCGCCCGGTCCGCAGCGCTGATCCCGGTGCTGGTACCGGCCGCCGCGTCGCAGGAGACGGTGTACGCGGTGCCTTTGGCGTCCTGGTTGACCGCGGTCATTGGCGGCAGGTTCAGCCGGTCGGCATAACTGCCCGGCAGCGGCACACACACAACCCCGGAGGTGTAGCGGACGGTGAAGCCCATCAGCTCCGGTGTGGCGTGCTGGGCGGCAAAGATGATGTCGCCCTCGTTTTCGCGGTCCTCGTCATCCACGACGACGACGGCGCGGCCCGCGGCGATGGCGTCCACTGCGGCGGCGATCGAATCCAGGCGGATGCTCATGCTGCCCCGCCCGCCGCGACGGCTGATGCGGGAACGGCGGCGAAGGCCAGGAGCCGCTCGGCGTACTTCGCCAGCACGTCCACTTCCAGGTTCACCCGGCCGCCGGATTCCAGTGCACCGAGCCCGGTTTCGGCCAGCGTCGTGGGGATCAGCCCCACCTCGAACCACGGTGACGGATCTGCCGGTTCACTGACCGCCGTGACGGTGAGCGACACGCCGTCGACCGCAATGGACCCCTTCTCGGCGATATACCGCGCCAGTGGCTGCGGCACTCCGAACCGGAGCCGGTCCCAGCTGCCGAGGTTCTCGCGCTCCAGCAGGAAGCCGACGCCGTCGACGTGTCCCTGCACCACATGCCCGTCCAGGCGTCCCCCGGCGGGTACACAGCGTTCCAGATTGACCTTTTGACCCGGGGCCAGCGACCCAGTGGTGGTCCGGTCCAGCGTTTCACCAATGACGTCCAGCGAGATCTGTTCACCATCGACCGCTGTGGCCGTGAGGCAGACGCCGTTGACCGCTATCGACCCGCCCAGCTCCAGCCCGGCAGAGGTGCCGGGTGCTTCGATGACCAGGTTCTTTCCGGCTCCGGAGGAATCGGGTGTCAGGGAAATTACGCTGCCCTGTTCAGCGACAATGCCGGTAAACACGTCAGTGTCCTATCGTTGGTTCGTTGTTCTCAGGGGTCGGTTCCAGCTGGAGCCGCAGGTCAGGGCCGGTGAGGCGGAAGGCGCCGCCGGCAGCATCGAACCGCCAGGCCTGGGCCTCCGTTAGGGTGCTTACGCCCAGTCCGAAGAAGGACGGTGTGCCCGCCCCCAGCAGCTTCGGCGCGGTGTAGACCACCAGCTCATCCGCCAGTCCGGCACGCAGGAACGCGCTGGCCACGGTGGCTCCGCCTTCCACGAGCACATGCCGGACTCCGCGGGCATGCAGCCCGGAGAGTACGACGGCGGGATCATGGGTATGGATCTGCAGGAACCGGCCGTCGGTTCCCCGGACAGCGGCGCCGGCGGGAACTTCCGTGGTTCCCATGACCACCCGCAGGGGCTGGGACTGCGGCTCCGCGGCGTCCGCCGTTCCGGGCCGGCTGCGGACTGTCAGCCGCGGATTATCTGCCTGCACTGTGCCGGTTCCGGCGACGATCGCGTCGCACCGGGCCCGCAGCTCCTGCGCATCTTCCCGTGCCTCCGGTGAGGTAATCCATTGGCTGGTTCCGTCCGCGGCGGCGGTGTGTCCGTCCAGGGACTGTGCGGTCTTGACCGTGACGAAGGGCCGGCTTTCTCGGACGGCGGCGGACCAGCGGTGGTTTAGGTCCCTGGATTCCCCGGCCATCAGCCCGCCCTCTGTTTCCACGCCCGCGGCCGCCAGGGCTGCTGCTCCCCCGGCGGCGTCGCTGGTTGTGTCCGCGGCGGCGTACACCACCCGGCCAAGTCCGGCGGCCATGATTGCCTGCGAACACGGGCCGGTCCGCCCGGTGTGGTTGCACGGTTCCAGCGTGACCACCATGGTTGCCCCGCGTACGTCGATTCCGGCCGCAGCGGCGTTCGCCAGCGCGTCGGCTTCGGCGTGGAGGGTGCCCGCCCCGCGGTGCCAGCCGGTGACCAGCACCGCGCCGTCGTTGTTCAGGATCACCGCTCCCACCAGCGGATTCGCGCCGCGCACTCCCCGGCGGGCCAGTTCGAGGGCCTGGGCCATAGCGGTTTTCTCCGCTGCGTTGAAGGCCATGGCTACCGCACCGTCGGGTCCGGCATATCCACCTGGACCTGTGGTTTTTCATTGGCCTTGGCCCGCCACCAAACGAAGAAGCCCACCAGGGTGAAGCCTCCGTAGAAAAGGTACATAAACGCGGTGGCGTAGTAGCCGGCACTGAACAGCAGCGGCACACCAACGATGTCCACGGCCACCCAGATCAGCCAGAACTCCACCCAGCCCTTGGCCATGCCGTAAGTTGCCAGCAACGACCCGACGAAGGTCCAGGCATCGGCCCACACTGGCTCGTACGAACCCAGCATCGCGAAGAGCGGCGTGAGGGCAGCGGTTCCGAGAATCAGAATCGCCACCAAGAGGATCCGGGTCCGGCCGGACGCCCACTGCGGGGTGACGGCGTCGGCTCCGGAGTTCTTGCTGGTCTGCCAGCGGCGCCAGCCGTAGATGGAAACGGCGATAAACATGATCTGCCGGCCGGCCTGGCCCAGCAGGTTCGCGGTGTCCGCGTCGCCGAAGATCGAGCCGAGGAAAACTGTCAGCAGGAGAGCGTTGCCGATGATGCCCACCGGCCAGGCCCAGACTTTGCGGCGCATACCGCCGAGGGCGCTGAGCAGCCCGAAAATGTTGCCAAGCAGTTCGCGCACCAGCAGGGAAGAACTCCCTACCGGGATCTGCGCGTCAAAGAGCCACCGCAAAAAATCCATGTCGTTCCTTATCCCGTAGCGGCGGCTCCGGGGGTACGACAGTGCGGTGCATCAACAGCTCAGGGCACCCAGATGGGTACGCCGAGCGTCGGTCCAACAAACTGTACGTGCTTCTCCCATCCAGACTTTAACTGTCGGTACCGGAATTTCACCAGTTCAACCGTCCGTCCTGCCGGGGGTTCCGGCTGGACGTGCGGGTCGCGGACTATAACCGCCGGTTCGGAATTACACCGACCCCGGAGCACGTTTGTTAACGACATTCTTGCACAGGTCAGGCCACGCGGAGGTCAATCTCGCCGGGGGCGGAACCGCTGGCCCCGAAGACCAGCTGCCGGTTGGCGATCTTTTCGGTGAAGAACCGGTCATGGCTGACCACCACCACGGCGCCGGGAAAATGCAGCAGGGCGCGTTCCATTACCTGGGTACTGGAGAGGTCCAGGTGGTTGGTCGGTTCGTCCAGAAGCAGTACCGACGCGCCGGAGAGCAGGCACTGCGCCATCGCTACGCGGGCCTTCTGGCCGCCGGAAAGGTTACCAATTTTCTGTTTGAGATCCGCCTCGGAGAACTGGAACATGGTCAGGAACCGGTTCACGGATTTCTTGGTTGCGGTCAGCGCCAGGCTGTCCGGCATGGCGTTCACCGCGTGGGTGACGGTGTCGGCGTCGTCGAGCTCCGCCAGCACCTGGTTGTAGGAAACCATCTTCGCGCCGTTGGCCCAGGCGACCCTGCCGGCGTCGGGCGTCTCCTCGCCGGTGAGGACCCGCAGCAGCGTGGTTTTGCCGCTGCCGTTTGAACCGAGGACCACCAGCCGGTCCCCGCGCCGGATCTCGAAGTTCAGCCCGCTGAAGAGCGTCCTGTCCCCATAGGACTTCTCCAGGGACTCCACCCGGCACAGGTTGTCCTTGACGTGCAGGCCGCCGTAAATTTCCGTAATGATCTGATCCACCGGGCGCGGTGCGCGGGCCTTCTTGATCTTCGCCAGCCGGTTGCCCAGGGCGCCGCCGCCGGCTTTGGCGGCCTCGCGCCGGTCGGAGATGCCCTCGGCTTCGAAGGCCAGCAGCTCGGACTCGTGCACAAACTGGGACTGCAGTGCCTTGAGCCGGAACTGCTTCTGGACCACGTACTCGGCGAAGTTCCCGGCGTACTCATGCAGGTGGTAGTTCTCGACCTCGATAATGCGGGTCACCACGGCATCCAGGAACTTCCGGTCGTGGGAGACGACGACGGCGGCGCCGCGGAAGTCGCGGAACCAGCCTTCCAGCCACTCCACACCCGCGACGTCGAGGTAGTTGGTGGGCTCATCCAGCAGCAGCACGTCCGGGGCCTGAAGCAGGATCTTGGCCAGGGCAGCACGGTTGCGCCAGCCGCCGGAGAGGGAATCGATGGGGCAGGTGCGGTGCGCCTCGCTGAAGCCAAGGGTGGTGAGGGCGGCATCGATGCGCCGGGGGTAGTCCCAGCCGTCCAGCCGGTCCATCGTCTCGAAGAGTTCCGCCTGGCGGCGGATCAGCCGGTCCATAACCTTGGGTTCCGGGTCAGTGCCGAGGGTCTCATCGATGGAGGCGAGCTCCGCCTCGACGGCCTTGATCTCCACGAACAGAGCGTCCAAAACCTCGGTAATGGTGGACTCGCCGTTGAGTTCGGAGAACTGGGAGAAGTAACCGATCTTCACACCCTGCCCCACGGTGACAG
The DNA here is from genome assembly GCF_014836775.1 of Arthrobacter gallicola. GTDB lineage: Bacteria > Actinomycetota > Actinomycetes > Actinomycetales > Micrococcaceae > Arthrobacter_B > Arthrobacter_B gallicola. Next base: position 247,167 of record NZ_JACSQD010000001.1, on the reverse strand, counting down.
TCCCGGAATCCGGTTCCACCTGTTCCAGGATGAGCTTCAGCAGGGTGGACTTTCCCGAACCGTTCTTTCCAATCAGCCCCACCCGGTCCTTGGGCTCCAGGCGGAAGAACGCCTCGCGCAGGATCTGCGTCTTCTCGAAACCAACGTTGACGTCCTGCAGCCTGATCAGGCTCATTCGGGGTCCTCTCGGGGGTGGAAGCCAGCCACTCATCCTACCGGTGCCAGCGGCATCCCCTGTTCCCTGCGGCCTGGTCCGCCGCATACTGTTCTGCACAACACACACCGTTTCCCGCACTAAGGAGTCCCGGCAATGGGTGAAGCGACAACGCTGGTCAGCGGCCTCGGAATGGGGGAATCGGCCCGCTGGCACGGCGGGGAATTCTTCTACGCCGACTGGATCGCCGGAACCATCTCCTCTCTCGACGGCGACGGGAATGTCCGGCGGGTGGCCGGCGTACCCTCCTTCCCCATCACTTTTGACTGGCTTCCGGACGGGCGGATGGCCGTGGTTTCCGGGAGCGATGCCGCGGTGCTGGTGGAGGTACCGCATGCGGGGCTGGTGCCGCTGGCCGATCTCCGCGGCATTTCCGAGCACCCGTGGAACGAGATTGCCGTTCATTCCGTCGGAAACATCTACGTCAACGGCATCGGCTATGACTATGCCGGCGAGCCCCAGGAAACCGGTGTTATTGCACTCGTCCGGCCGGACGGCTCCGTGGAGAAGGTGGCCGAGGGCCTGTCCTTTCCCAACGGGATGCTCGTCTCCGCTGACGGGAACACGCTGGTGGTCGCCGAGTCCAACGCCGGTCAACTCACGGCCTTTGCCATCCGGGCGGACGGCGGCCTGGATCCCGCAGGAAGCTGGGCCGCGCTGGAGGGCAGTGCTCCGGATGGGATCAGCTGGGACGGCAGCGGCGGGATCTGGTTTGCCGACGTGCCTGGTGAACGCTGCGTCCGGGTGGCGCAGGGCGGGACGGTCTTGGACACGGTGCAGCTGGACCAGGGCTGCTTTTCCTGTGCGGCCGGCGGCCTCGACGGAGGCCTGCTGTTTATGATGACCGCACAGTGGCCCCAGGTCCTGGACCCGGCCTCCGAAAAAACCGGCCGGGTCCAGGTCATGCGGGTTAAACCGTGAAGCGGGTGAAGTGAACTAGTTCCCCGCCACCGCGCGGGCCTGGGCCCGCAGCTTCGCGATCGCCTCGTTCGGATCGGGGGTGCCGTAGACGGCGGACCCGGCCACGAAAACGTTGGCGCCGGCCTCCGCCGCGCGCTCAATGGTGTCCGGAGCGATGCCGCCGTCCACCTGAATGGCCAGCTGCAGGTCCGAGCCGCGCACTGCTTCGGCCGCCCGGCGGATCTTGGGCAGTGTCACGTCCAGGAACTTCTGCCCGCCGAAGCCGGGCTCCACCGTCATGATCAGCAGCATGTCCAGCTCGGAGAGCATGTCCAGGTACGGTTCCACCGGGGTTGCCGGCTTCAGCGCCATACCTGCCTTCGCGCCGCGGTCCCGCAGTTCCCGTGCCAGCCGGATCGGTGCGGCAGCTGCCTCCACGTGGAACGTGACGGATGCCAGTCCCAGCTCCGCATAGGCCGGAGCCCAGCGGTCGGCGTCGGAAATCATCAGGTGCGCGTCCAGCGGGAGCTTGCTGACCTCCTGGATCCGCTGCACCACCGGAAGTCCGATCGTCAGGTTCGGGACGAAGTGGTTATCCATCACGTCCACATGGACGGCGTCGGCGCCGCTGATCCGCTCGAGTTCGGCTTCGAGGTTCACAAAGTCGGCTGACAGGATGCTCGGGTTGATGCAGCACTGGGTCAAAGGGAAGCTCCTAAATCAGATCTTGCGGCGAATGAGGGCAAGGAACATGGCGTCGGTCTGGTGGATATGCGGCCACAGCTGGGCGGTGGACTCGTGCCCGGCACCCAGTGAACCGGTCAGGCTCACGGCGTCCAGGGCGGCACCGGCGTCGAGCAGTTCCAGGTCGTTCCGCTTGCGCAGCACATCCGCCACGACGGCGGTGGTCTCCGCCGGGTGAGGTGAGCAGGTCACGTAGGCGACCACGCCTCCGGGCTTGACGGCGTCGACGGCGGTGGTGAGCAGTTCGCGCTGCAGGATCCCGAGTTCGCCGACGTCGGTCGGTTTGCGGCGCCAGCGCGATTCCGGGCGGCGGCGCAGCGCGCCGAGGCCGGTGCAGGGCGCGTCCACGAGGATCCGGTCGAAGGTTTCCGGGTAGTCCTCGGCCACGGTGCGGCCGTCTCCGGTGCGGACGTTCCAGGTCTCCCCCGGTACGGCCTCCAATGCCTGGCGGACCAGCTGCGCGCGGTGCGGTGCGGGTTCGTTGGCCAGCAGCACGGCGCCCTTCTGGTGTGCCAGGGCGGCCAGGAGCGCGGCTTTGCCGCCGGGGCCGGCACACATGTCCAGCCACTTCTCCACACCGTCCTCGTCCACGGGGACACCGTCCAGCGCCAGTTCAGCCAGGGCACGGGCCACCAGCTGGGAACCGGCGTCCTGCACGCGGGTAGTGCCGGCGCGCACGGAATCCAGGCGGCCAACGTCGCCGGCGGAGAACAGGGCTGAGTCTTCAACGAGTTCACCGTCCACGGCGCCGGCGGAACGGGCCTCTTCGAGGTCCCCCAGTCCGGGCAAGGCGACGAGGTTGACCACGGGGGCGTCGTTATCGGCCCGGAGCAGGTCGGTGATTTCCTCTACGTTCCGGCCGTGGGCGACCAGGGACTGGCGCAGGGCGCGGACGATCCACTCAGGGTGGCTGTATTCGATCGCAGAGCGCTTGACCGCGTCCGGCTCTCCCTCAGTCAGGAGCGCGGTCCACTCGGACAGGTCTCGGGCAGCAACCTTGCGCAGCACGGCGTTGATCAGTGCTGACGGGCCGGCGCCGATCACCGCGCGGGCCAGGCCCACCGTCTGGTCCAGGGCCGCGTGCGCGGGAACACGCATGGCGACGAGCTGGTGCACGCCGATCCGCAGCGCGTCCAGGACGGCCGGGTCCAGCTGCTCCAGCGGCCGGTCAACACAGCGGGCCAGGATCGCGTCATAGGTTCCCTGGCCGCGCAGGGCTCCGTAGGCCAGTTCGGTGGCGAACCCCGCGTCGCGCTTGTCCAGCCGGTGCTTGCGGATGCTCTTGGGCAACACCAAATTGGCGTACGCGTCCTCACCGGACACGGCACGGAGAACTTCGAACGCCACCAGGCGGGCCGGATCCGCGGCGCGGGTCCGCTGTGACGGCGCTGCCTCGGTGCGGCTGCGGGTCCGCGGACGGTTCCGCTCACGACCCTTGGCGTTTCGCCCAGCGCTGGAATTACTGCTGTTGCTGCCGCCGGTGTTGCTGCCGGAACTGCGGCGGCGCTCCCCCGGGGAACCGTTATTGGGGGTGCTCATTTAAAAACCACGTCCTCACGCTGGCCTAGTCCCCGGGCCCAATCGGGGCCGGGCATCATCTTTTTTCCGGCAGGCTGGACCAGCTGCAGTTCCAGCGCAGTGCTTCCGGTGCCGACCAGCGCCGACGCTCCGGCGCCCGAGCCGAGCCGCACCTGACCGGGGGCCAGGTCCGTCACATCGGGCCGCGGGGTTGCCGCGCCGATCTTGAACCGGGCGCCGTCCCAGGTGGTCCAGGCTCCGGGTTCCGGGGTCACGCCGTTAATCCGGCGCCGGATCGCCAGGGCTGGCTGCTTCCAGTCCAGCCGGCCGTCCTCAATCGTCAGTTTCGGTGCCAGGGTCACGTCGCCGGACTGCGGCACGGGTACGGCCTTCCCGGCGTCGATCGCGGCCAGGGTCTGGGCCAGCAGGACGGCTCCGCTGTGCGACAGCCGTTCCAGCAGTTCACCGCTGGTCAGTCCCGGATCCACTGTTTCGGTCAGCTGCCCGAAGACGGGACCGGTATCCAGGCCCTTTTCCAGCAGGAATGTGCTGGCGCCGGTGATTTCATCGCCGGCGATGACCGAGTGCTGCACCGGTGCCGCCCCGCGCCAGGCCGGCAGCAGCGAAAAGTGCAGGTTGATCCACCCGTGCTTAGGAATGGTTAGTGCGCGTTCGGGGATCAGGGCGCCGTACGCGACGATGGCAGCGGCGTCCGGTGCCAGGGCCGCAATGGCGGCCACGGCGTCGTCGTCAATCTTGTCCGCCTTGATCACCGGAAGCCCGAGTTCCGCTGCGCGGGCCGCGACGGGCGACGGGGTCAGAACGCGTTTGCGCCCCAGCGGTGCGTCAGGGCGTGTGAGGACGCCGACGACGTCGAACCCGGCGTCGAGGAGGGCATTAAGCGAAGGCACCGCAACGGCTGGTGTGCCCGCGAAGAGTACGCGCATCGCCACGGCGGTCAGGCTCCCGCGCTGGGGGTACCGAAGGTTCCGAAACTGGAGCCGACCGTCTGGGCGCGCTGGGCGGCGGTGCGCTCGGCGATCGAGTCGTAATCGGCCATGCGGATCGCGCGGAGGGCGGCCTTCCGGTTCTCGCCCTTCAGCCGGTCAATGTAAAGGACGCCGTCGAGGTGGTCGGTTTCATGCTGGAAGCACCGCGCGAGCATACCCTCGCCTTCAATGCTGACGGGGTTGCCGTTTTTGTCCTGGCCGGTGACGCGGGTCCAGCGGTAGCGCGGAACGGGGTAGCCGATGCCGGGAATGGAGAGGCAGCCTTCCACCTCGTCCTCCTGCAGGTCTTCGCTCAGCTCCAGGACCGGGTTCACGATGTGTCCGGCCTGGCCGTCGATCCGGTAGGTGAAGACGCGCAGGCTCACGCCGACCTGGGGTGCTGCCAGGCCCGCACCTTCAACGTCCTCCATGGTCTCTTCCATGTCAGCAACTAACTTGGCGAGTTCCGGACCGAACTCCGTCACTTCCTCGGCACAGGTCCGCAGAACGGGGTCGCCGATGATCCGAATCGTCAGGATTGCCATCTGGAATGTGTTCCTTACTGTCGCGATGTGCTGCGTCGCGCGCCGTGTAATGCGCTGTGCAAATGGGCAAAGTGCCCGCCTACCAGTCTAGTTGGACGCGGGCTGCCCTGCTGCGGCTGCGTGGGCCCCGGCTGGCTGGACCGGATGCTGGACCGGCGGCGGGGCGATCGGCAGGAGGGCCTGGCCGGCGGCGAGGGCATCATGGCTGGTCTGCCAGACCCGGCGCAGGGCACAGAACTTGTACCAGTGCTGCGGCAGCACCGCCGGGTTGGCCCGCATGGGACGCACCTCGGTCTGGCCGACGGCGACTCCCAGCAGCAGCGGGTCCTGGCCGTACTGCCACGGTTCCCATTCCCCGCGGCCGGCGTCGACCAGTGATTCCTCCGCCTTCATGCCGGCAACCAGCTGCATAACCACCTTGTCATCAAGCTGCTTGACCTGGCCGTCGCGGTCCGTGTTCTTGGTCTTGTAGTCGATGAGGCAGAGCCTGCCGCCGATCTTTGCCACCAGGTCCAGGGTTCCGGCGTAGCCCAGCTCGTGGTTCCAGACGGTGATCTCCGCTGCGACGGGCTGGACCTGGTACAGCTGCCACCACTCATCGAACCGGTCGGCGAACTGGTGCTCACCGTGTTCTGCCAGGACAGCCCGGGCCTCGGCCAGCTGGTGCGGCTGGTCCAGGGCACGCAGCGCCACCTGCTCGCAGTAGTAATGCACCCGGGTTCCGCGCTCGGCGGCCTGGTCACGGTAAACCTCCGAGGCCCGCGAGGCTTCCTTCACGATGGAACGCAGCTGCCCGGCGTTTCCCACGGCACCCGGGAGGGCAGGATGCTTAACAACGGCGCTGGCGGCCATGTAGCTGTGCCAGCCGGCCAGCGAGGTACTTCCCTGCGCGATGACGGTCGTAATGGAGGGAACCGCCGGAGGTTCGGTCAGGGAGCGCGAATACATACGCCCGAACTCGGTTGCGTGTGCCAGGGCTGGATCAGTCATAAACCCAGTCTGTCACCCGGCGGTGACGTTTAAGCAAAACAGGCACCGGAGGGTATCCGGTGCCTGTTGAGGGTCATTCTGTGGGCGATACTGGGTTCGAACCAGTGACCTCTTCGGTGTGAACGAAGCGCGCTACCACTGCGCCAATCGCCCTTGCGGGAGTTGCGTTCAAACTGCTGCAACGTCTAAAGATGCTAGCCCACAATCCGGCCTGATCAAAACCGGATTAGGCACCCGGCGCGAAATGGCCCCGATTGGACGAACCTCGAAACGTCCTATAGAGTTTTTCTTCGTTGGAAAGCGGGAGTTCGCCGCAGAAACACCAACATGCGGACGTAGCTCAGCTGGCTAGAGCACCACCTTGCCAAGGTGGATGTCGCGGGTTCGAATCCCGTCGTCCGCTCGCAAGTCACTGTAAGCTGGCCTTCACAAGCCGGTCACGGTGGGGTGGCCGAGAGGCGAGGCAGCGGCCTGCAAAGCCGTATACGCGGGTTCGAATCCCGTCCCCACCTCCACGGTTACATGCATGACCCATTTATGGGCGCGATTGGCGCAGCGGTAGCGCGCTTCCCTGACACGGAAGAGGTCACTGGTTCGATCCCAGTATCGCGCACGAAGTTTCATACTTTGTGTACTAACAGAGTGTGGAATGTTCATTTGCGGACGTAGCTCAGCTGGCTAGAGCACCACCTTGCCAAGGTGGATGTCGCGGGTTCGAATCCCGTCGTCCGCTCTCCTGTACTGCATGGCCCGGAGTCTTCCGAAGCCTGGCAGTATCAGGCGCGATTGGCGCAGCGGTAGCGCGCTTCCCTGACACGGAAGAGGTCACTGGTTCGATCCCAGTATCGCGCACGGAAGATCTGTACTGGTGGATAGCACAGTGCCGGTCTTTTATGTGCGGACGTAGCTCAGCTGGCTAGAGCACCACCTTGCCAAGGTGGATGTCGCGGGTTCGAATCCCGTCGTCCGCTCGGAATATCGAATGGAGCAGGCCCTGCGGCCTGCTCCATTCGTGTTTAACCGGCAAAACCCGGAACCCGTACTTCTTGGCCTGCGTACTCAGGGGGCTTATCATTGTTGCTGAACGGGAAGCAGTTGGCTTCCCCAGCGAAAGGAGGTGGTCCGTGTCTGTATTTGACGGGCTCAAAGGCAAGGCTGGAGAGCTGAAGGACAAGGCAACCGAGCTTGTGGGCCAGAACGCCGACAAGATCAAGGGCGGCATCGACCAGGCCGGAAATTTCGTTGATAAGAAGACCGACGGAAAGTACGCCGACAAGGTTGATGGATTCCAGCGCAAGGCCTCCGAAGCGGTAGATAAAGCAGACCGCGGACGGGGACCGGGCGAACCTCCCGCTGCCGGTCCGACACCTCCGGCCAGCTAAACCAAGAGCACGGCAAAAAGCCCCGGTCCCGCCAGTCAGCGGTACCGGGGCTTTCGTGTCTTAAAAATAGCGTGTCTGGAACCAGGATTTCCTGCCCGCGGGCTAGGAGGCTTCCCCTGTCTGGCCTTCACGGGCCAGTGCTGTAAGCCGCGAGACGGCACGGTAATACTTTTTCATGTACCCGCCGGCCATCATTTCCTTGGTGAACAGCTGGTCGAACGGGACGCCGCTGGCGAGGATCGGAACGTCCTTGTCGTACAGCCGATCGGCCAGGACCACAAAGCGCAGCGCAACGGACTGCTCCGAGATGGTGTGCACGTTGTGCCAGGCAACGGCGTCGATCCCCTCGATGAGCTGGCGGTAACGGCTGGGGTGCACGTCCGCGAGGTGGTTCACCAGGTCGGCGAATTCATCCTCTGCGACAGTCTTCCCGTCGTACTCCGAGGCGATCCGCGCGGCCATTCCGGCGTCGTCCAGCGGCGGCGGGGACTCGGGCAGACCGCGGTGGCGGTAATCCTCGCCGTCGATCCGCACGACGTCGAACTGGTCAGCAAGAACCTGAATCTCCCGCTGGAAGTCGACGGCAGCGAACCGTCCCTCACCCAGCGAGCCCGGCAGGGTGTTGGACGTGGCAGCGAGCTTGACGCCGGCGTCGGACAGTTCCCGCATCAGGCGGGACATCAGGACCGTGTCCCCGGGGTCGTCGAGTTCGAATTCGTCGATGCAGACCAGCTTGTAGGCCGAAAGTGCTTCCACGGTTTTGCGGAAGGAAAGGGCGCCGACCAGGTTGGTGTACTCCACGAAAGTGCCGAAGGCTTTGGGGCCTTCCACAGCATGCCAGAGAGATGCGAGGAGGTGGGTCTTGCCGACGCCGAAGCCGCCGTCGAGGTAGAAACCAGCCTTGGTTTCGGGCTTCTTGGCACCGAACAGTTTGCGGAAGCCGCTGGGAGCAGGCGTGTCAACGCTCTCGGCGAAGGCGCGCATAGCGGAAACGGCCTCGGCCTGGGACGGCTGGGACGGGTCCGGGATGTAGCTGTCAAAGGAGACGGTGCCGAAGCGCGGTGAGGGGAAGAAACCCTGCAGGAGTTCGTCCGTGGAAACCTGGGGAGTCCGCTTCGATAGCTGCTCCACTTGTCCTGCTGCGCCCAATCCATCCATCCGATTCTGCTAGGGGTACGGCATTTGCTGCCGTAGCAACGATACGCCACCCTGAACGCGGCACTCTCCTCACGGGAAGTTTTGGGCCGCAAGCATCGTTAGGCTAGTTAGTAAACCGGCCGTAAACCAAAGGAACACACATGCCGCTTCCCGCAGATCCGAATCCGAAGTTTGCCGACTATGCCAACCCGGACCGCCTGGTTTCCACTGACTGGCTCGCGTCGCACCTCGGGTCACCGGACCTGGTGGTCCTGGAATCCAACGAGGACATCCTGCTTTACGACACCGGGCACATCCCGGGCGCCAGGAAGATCGACTGGCACACCGATTTGAACGACGCCGACACTCGGGATTTCGTGGATGGCGCAGCTTTCGCGAAGCTCATGGGCGAAAAGGGCATCAGCCGCGATTCGACTGTGGTGCTCTACGGCGACAAGAGCAACTGGTGGGCTGCCTACGCCCTGTGGGTGTTCACGCTCTTTGGCCACGAAGATGTCCGGCTGCTCGACGGCGGCCGGGATAAGTGGATTGCCGAAGGCCGCGAGATGACCACTGACAAGCCTGACGTTGAGGCCGTGGACTACCCCGTCGTCGAACGCAATGACGCCCCCATCCGCGCGTACCTGCCGGACGTGCTGGCGCATCTGGGCACCGGCCCGCTGATCGACGTCCGCTCCCCCGCCGAATACACCGGCGAACGCACGCACATGCCCGACTACATGGACGAAGGCGCCATGAAGGGCGGCCACATTCCGACGGCCGTGTCCATTCCGTGGGCCAGGGCCGCAGCCGAGGACGGTACGTTCCGCACCCGGGACGAACTTGAGGCGCTCTACGGTGGGGAAGCTGGGCTCAAGGCCGGCGACGACGTCGTTGCCTACTGTCGGATCGGTGAGCGTTCCAGCCATACTTGGTTTGTACTCAGGCACCTGCTTGGCTTCGAGACGGTGCGGAACTATGACGGCTCCTGGACCGAATGGGGCAACGCTGTGCGCGTGCCTATCGTCCGCGGCACCGAGCCCGGCCCGGCTCCGCGCTGATCATCCTCCGCCGGCTACAACTGAAAGCGCATTTTTCATGAGCACCACCTCATCCACCCCGTCCACTGTTCCTGCCCAGCTCCAGGAAATCGTTGAGGACTTCCAGGCTCTCAGCGAGCCCGAGCGGCTGGAGCTGCTGCTGGAGTTTTCCCGGTCACTTCCGCCGCTGCCAGCGCGCCTGGCTGACCATCCGGAACTGCTGGAGCAGGTTGTCGAATGCCAGTCTCCGCTGTTCCTCACCGTTGAGGTGGGCGATGCTCCGGAGCATCTTGTGGAGCTCTTCTTCTCTGCGCCGCCCGAAGCTCCGACCACCCGGGGGTTTGCCGGTGTGCTGCATGAGGGACTGAATGGGCTTCCGGCTGAGGTAATTCTGGCCGTTCCCGCCGACGTTCCTGACCGGTTGGGTTTGACCCGGGCGATCACTCCCCTGCGGATGCGGGGAATGTCGGCCATGCTGGGACGTATCAAGCGGCAGGTTGCTGGACTGGTGGCTCCCACCGGGACCGAGGCGTAACCCGTGGCCGGCGGCGGAAAGCAGGGCGGGCGCAGCGCAACTCCGGCGACGCGGGCTCTCGACGCTGCCGGCGTTTCCTACCGGACCATGAGCTACGAGCATGACCCTTCGGCGCAGTCCTACGGTTTGGAAGCTGCGGAAAAGCTTGGTGTTCCGGCTGAAGCCGTTTTCAAGACACTGATGGTTTCCGTTGAAGGCAGGCTGGCTGTTGCCATGGTTCCGGTGGCGGGCACGCTTGACTTGAAGAAGGTCGCGTCTCTGCTTGGCTCGCGGAAGGCTGTTATTGCAGACCGCGCCGAAGCGGAGAAGCGGACCGGCTATGTGGTGGGTGGGATCTCACCGCTGGGCCAGCGTCTGCCGTCTCCGGCCGTGATCGACTCCAGTGCGGAAGCACTGGAGTCGATCTACGTGTCCGGCGGCAGGCGCGGGTTTGAGATCGTATTATCCCCGTCCGATCTGATCCGGTTGACCTCTGCCGCTGTCGGGCCGATCGCCGTCTACAAGTAGGTTCGACGAGCAGATCCCGAGCTTAGCTGCGCACCTTCTGCACGAACTGCAGCGTGCGTTCCTGCAGGCCGCGGATACGTTCGGCAACAACGAGTTCCGGGTCCGGATGGATTACGGTCGGCTTCACTTCGGCACGTACGTTCCGGGAGCAGGAGAACGTGCTGTGGATCAGGGTGCCCACAGAGTTGCCGTTCTTTCCTGAGGCTCCTGCCTTGGGCGCGACGAAGAGGTACACGTCGTCCTCGCTGACCAGATCCTCACAGAGGGCGCAGAGGGCTTTCCTGCTTGCGGAAACCAGTTCCGGCGCGCGGAGAAGGATAGCGACGGGTTTGTTGTCCACCGGGACCACAAGGTAGGAGCGCTGCGGCATTTTGTGGTCCTGCCAACCAATCTGGTCGACGTTCTCCCAGTCGGTTTCGGCAAAGTCCGGCGGGAAGTTCATCGCTGCCACCTGGGAACGGCTGGCGTTGATGAACGACTTACGGATGAGAGCTTCGGTTACGGGTTGCATGATGAGGGGCTTTCGTTCGATTTCGGTATCCGGGAGGGCCGGCCCCGGCTCTGCGGTTTAGGGCTGCGTTTTGGGCTGCACTAAAGGGCGGGCGTTTAGGGGCGGCGTTTGTACCGGCGTTTCGGGGCTGTCGTTTGTACCGGCGTTTCGCGGCTGGCGCTTGTACCGGCGTTTCGCGGCTGGCGCTTGTACCGGCGTTTCGCGGCTGGCGCTTGGCGGCGGGCGCTCAGCGGCCGGCGTTCGGGGCTGGTGCTTAACGGCGGGCGCTCAGCGCCCAGCGTTTTGCGACCGGGCCCGCGCCTGAACAGCCGGAGCTTATTCGGGCGGACTGCCGGTAAGGCGAGGCCTGTGTCTGGGGAGGCCGGGTTTCCGAGGCGCGAGGCGCCAGAGATGTGGCGCAGCTGCCGAAGAAACGGGCCTGACATACAGGGCTTTGGACCCGACGGGCGGTCCTCACCGGACTGCAGACAAGGCGATCCACCCTGGACAGTCAAAACACCGGAGGGACGGTGGAAACGGACAACTGGTAGGTGTCCTAGGACAGGGGCGCACTGCAGGGCGTGCTGCCCGCCATCCTTTCCGCTGCGCCGGAGCAGCTGGGTACGGAATTCGAATCAATCACGCGGGACATGCTAGCAGCAAAGAAGCCCTGTGGCGCGTTGGCAGGGTAGTAGTCGTCCAGTCCTTGTGAGAGATTGCCAAGTCAGATCTGCCCTTACCGGGAGGGCACTGCTGCCCGGGCGGGGCGGACGCCGTCCCGAGCTAGGCCGGTGCCGCCTCGGGTCAAGAGGGTGCAGCCCCGCCTGGGCATGCACGGTCCCGGGCGGCGGGCACAGCTCCGGGCCGAGAGGGCTCCGCCCCTGGCTGGGCATGGGCTGTTCCTGGCTGGGCGGGGGCCGTGGAATGGTAGGTGTGGCCGGTAGGGGTGACGGTCCGAACAGTATGGCGTTGGCCTGGGATCTGAGTGGTTTCTGCGGTCCAACCGGGTGCTTCTTTGGCCTGGTTACAGGCTTCGCACAGCCCTTGTCCGTTGGTGTAGCTGGTTGGCCCTGCCTCGGCGTACGGGTGGATGTGGTCGATGTGCCGGATCGGTGCATCGCACCAGGGAGTCCGGCAGGTCTGGTCACGGGTGCGGATGAGCCGGGCCAGGCCCGGTGTGAAGTAACGGGCTTTGGAGTCCATCGCCATAAGTTCACCGTTAGTGGGGTCCAGGAAGAGCCGCCGCAGGGTGACGTGGGACGGCTCGTGTGTCGATTGGCGGGACGGTCCGAGCGGGTTGTGCCGAACCGGGTGGATGCCGTCGTCACGCGATTGGTTGTCGGCAATCGGAGCCGACTCCTGCCCCAGAAGAGCATCGGTAATGAGATCCCTTGCCCATTGCCCGGGAACGATGCCGTAACCAGGGAAGTAAGCCGGTTCCCTATTGCCAGCCCACTCGGTGTTCCGGTTCTGGTTCCTATCCCTGTCCCGACTGGGCTCCGTGGGGTATCCGTGCCATTGGACGTTCCCGCCGCTGTCGCGGTTGCCATCCTGGTTGCTGTCCAGGCTCCCGCCACTTTCGTGACACTGGACGTTTTCATCCCGGTGTCCGTCGCCGCCGCTTCCGTGCCATTGGGCGTTCCCGCCGCTGCCGTGGTTGCCGTCCTGGCTCCCGCCGCTTTCGTGACACTGGGTGTTCCCATCCCGGTGCCCGTCGCCGTTGTCATGACATAGGGAGCGCCCCCTATCGCAACCCCCGCCAGAGGGATTCCAAGATGACGAGTTCGGCGGAACATCCCTCGCTGCCCCGGCCTGGAATAAGTCAGTGTCGGCAGCCTCGTGTTGGGAGGCCGTGGTGAAGAGGGTCCGGTCGGTGATCACGAGCTGGACCTCGACCGGTACCTGGGATGCGGTTGCTTGCCCGGTGATCCGTTCGACCAGCGTGTCGGCCATGATCTGGCCCCGGCCGCGTTCGTCTCCTGAGGAACGCAGGGAGTCAGCGGCCCGGGATAAGGCAGTGAACACTGCCACACCCTGGGCGACGGGCAGCAGTCCGGTCAGATAGGACATGGTGTCCGGTGCTGGACGGCAGGACACGTATCTGTCGGCGACGGCTTTGGCATGCCGGCGGACCTGGGAGGCAGGATCAATGGCCTGCGTGAGGGTCCGGATCCTGGCGATGAGTTTGCGGTCCCCGATTCCTTCCAGTGCGGCGGGGTTGCCGCAGACCAGGGCGTCGACCCGGCGTCGGTCCTCCACGTCGAGGCAGGCGGTTTCCCGGACCAGGAGGGTGGCTCGCCATTCGTTGAGTACTCCGGTGGATAGGGCGTGGAGGGTGTGGGGCATTTCGTGGACCAGGGCTTTGCCGAGTCCGAGGTGCCTGCTTCCGCGGTGGGGTGAGTCCCGGCGGGCCAGTGCGATCTGGGCTCCTACTCCACGGCCGAGTTCGGCGGCGGGTAGCCCGGCCTGGGTCTGGGCCTGGCGTTGGGAGGCATCAAATGCTGCCGCTGCCCGGGCCTGCGCTGCAGCAGCGGCGGCTTTGAGTTCTTCCAGTGCACGAATCCGATCGATCATTGCACTGTCAGATTGCGGGAGCCCGGCATCTGCGAGCGCGGCAATCCACTCGTAAAGCATGGTGGTGCCAGCCGATTCCAAGGCGTCCGCTGTATCAGCGGCCCGAGAAGAATGGAGCGGGCCCTGTCCACTTGTCTCCCCTCCCTCTGCACCAAACGGCAAGGAGGTCCGAGAAGAAGCCTCCAGTGGTTGCTCGCCAGACGTCCTCAAAGAGGTCCTCATTGTGGTTTCCACGGAGGCCTCCACCGACGTGTCCACGGAGGCCGCCATCGGACCCCTCACCGAGCCTTTTACCGATGCCGTCCCGGAAGTGTTCACCCAGGGCTCCAAGGGAGTTCTCACCTGGGCCTTCACCGAAGTCGTCCCGGAGGTGTCCGCCGAGGCCGCCAAGGGAGCTCTCCCCCGGGCTTTCACCGGGGACGCCGAGGGAGCTCTCCCCCGGGCTTTCACCGGGGACGCCGAGGGAGGCCCCACCCGGGTCTCCACCGAGGCCGCCAAGGGAGCTCTCCCCCGGGCTTTCACCGGGGACGCCGAGGGAGCCCCCACCCGGGTCTCCGCTGAGGAAGTCATGGAGGCTTTCACAGGAGTTTTCACTGGAGCCGTCCAAAGTAACTTGGCAGGAGCCGCAACAGAGACCATCCAATATCTGTCTTGCGCACGAGCTGGGAAATCCGCACAGCAGGTTTCTGCCCACCTAGGTATTGCCCACGAAGATCCTGCTCTGTCGGATCCTGCTTGCCCAGATCCTGCCCAGTCGGATCCTGCCCGCGAAGATCCTGCCGCTCAGCTGAACTCCACCAGAAATATTCGAACATGTGTTCGAGTCTATGGGTCCTCCCGAAGCCGCAAAAGACCAAACTTACTGGTAGCCCTACTCATTTTCGTCCCGGCCAACCATGCCTATGCTGGCTTGACCACGCTTCATTCACGGGATCGATCCAGGGTTGTTCCGCAGGCTTCGGCACCTTGCCGCTCCCAGCGCCAAGGCCAACTCCTCCGCGTTTGTTCACGTGTCCAGATCAGGTCCTCACTGGGATCGCAACCTTCTCCTGCCCCGCCCGCCCTCCCTACCCCGGCAGCCGTCCCTACCCCGCCGTCCCTACCCCGCCGTCCCTACCCCGCCCGCCATCCCTACCCCGCCCGCTGCCCTAACCCGGCAGCCGCCCCTACCCGCCCGCCGCCCCTACCCCCGCAGTCGCTCCGGCCCCGCCTGCTGTCCCACGGTGTCCTGCTGTCCTCCTGCGGCCGGCCACGGCCCGGGGTTCGTTCTGGAAGCCGCGATAAACAGAGCAGCAGCCATCAGGCCGAGCACACAGGGGCTGGCAAGGTCAGTCAGCAGACGGGAGAAAAAGTCCGCGGTATCGGCCGGAGGAACCGATGCTGACAGGGCCGGAACGGCTACGCTCGCAACCAGTGCCATAGCTCCGGTGACCGCGGTCAAAGTGTCCCGGGTCCGCACGGAAAGGGCCAGAAGGGAAATTCCGTAGGTCACCGCGAAGACACCACCCAGCGGCAAGAGCAGGGAAAGGAAGAACAAAATCGCGAGGGCTCCACGCTGCCGGCGGATATCGAGCTTCGTCTCGACTCGGGCGGTCATCGCGTAAGCAGCAAGAAGCAGTCCAGCCGGTACAAGCACCCGATTGAACGGCCACAGCGGAAACCACGTCAGGTCCAGGGGGTCCCAGGGAGGATTAAAACCGGCGTTGCCGCTGAGTTCCAGAAAAAGTGAGTAGACAGCACCCACTCCAGCTGCCCACATGAGCCACATACCAGCCGATTTATCCGCGTATTCTTCCTTGGCCTGCCCCTGGCCCCGCCCCTGCCTGTGCCCCTGCACATCTTCAGCTGCTCCTGCATCCGGCATGTCTTGACCCCCACGACTGCTCCCGGGCCCTTTCAAAGGCCACCCCCAATCAGGGCAACCTAGCACAGTGCCGGAACAACGACGACGACGGCAGCTCTCTCCTCGCGCGCCCCCACAACAGAGTCAACCCCCACAAGACTCAACCCCCGCAACAGATCCAGAGGCCCCGGCCGGAAAATCAGATCCCGGCAATAACGAAGACCACGGCCAGCAACGGCGGTACCGCCTGGATCAGGGCCGGGCGCAGCATTCGTGAGTCGTTGAGGAGCAGCACCAGGCCGGCAAGCACCATGGAGGCGCCGGCAAAGGCAATCAGGGTTGCCCCCACCACCACGTTTCCCAACCCGAGGAGGATGACCCCGACGACCGTACCGGTAGCCAGATACAGGTTGTAGAAGCCCTGGTTGTACGCGAGCGGCCGGGTATGATCCGCCTGCTCGTCAGAGGAAATTCCGAACAGTTTCCGGGTAGACGGCGCCATCCACCGGATCGATTCGAGCACAAAGATATATATGTGAATGGCGGCTGCGATCAGCGCGAAAACCGAAGCTGCAACAAGCATGGGTCCTCCCTGCGTGCCACGGGGTCCGAAGCCCTGCGGTCAGAAGCCACGAAACCCGAAGCCATGACCGGAAGCCACGAGGTCCGACCCCCTACGGCCCCGAGAACCTCTACGGCCCCGGCCGCCCCGGCAAGTGGCTGCCTTTCTTGATGCTCCCACTTGCACCGGCAGACAGCTACCCCCTGCGCTCAGCGGGGCGCCGCGTCCGTCCCAGAGCGGTCTCCAGCCACCCGGCTACGGTGTCCTCCCAGCGGTCGGGATCCACGTTGTACTCCCTTGTATGCCCGCCTTGCGGGAACCGGACAAACGTCACCAGGTCAGGATGCTTCTCGGCCAGATCCGCGGACGGACCAACCGGAACAAATTCGTCCCGTTCACTGTGCACGATCAGCACCGGAGTCCGGATCTCCTCTGCCCGGGAGACCCAATCCATGCTTTTGAGGTCCAGTGGAGCTGCCAGTCCGGTCAGGGTCCGGCCGGCCGGATTCGAAATCAGCCACTGTCCCAGCCTGCCGACCTGTGCCGGGATCCGGTTCAACCGGGCATGGTGTGCCAGCACTTCCACCCAGTTCACCACCGGGCCGTCCAGCACCAGGGCGCGGATATGCCGGCTCAGTGAGGACTTGTCTACGGTTTGCAGAGCAATTGCGCCGCCCATGGACCAGCCGAAAAGTACGACGTCGCGCGCACCGTTGGCGAGCGCATAGCGGATGGCTGCCTCGACGTCGTGCCATTCCGTCAGACCCAGCCCGTACCTGCCGTCGGAGGCGTACGGGGCTTCGCCGTCGTTGCGGTAGGAGATGAGCAGGCTGGTCATCCCGGCGCGGCGGGCAGCGCCAAGGCCGCGGATGGTTTCGGTGCGCCGGGCGCCCCTGCCGTGCACCATGATCGCCCAGGTGTCCGAGCCGTCGAGGGAACGCACCAGCCAGGCCGGAGCCTTGCCGTTTTCCACGTCGATCTCCACGTCTTCCTGCGGGAACCCGGCGTCCGACGGCGTGGGCTGGATAGTGCCGGACCACCAGCCGCGCACGGCCTTGGCAAGGTCCCCGGAGTAGACGTGTTCGACGTCGCGCTGCACTGTTCCTTCCCGCGGCACGTACGAACGGATCGCACCGATCCGCGCGAACCCGGAGCCGCCGTCGAAGTACAGCCCGTATGTGCCCTCGACAGTGGTGTCCTCGTTGGCCGGGAGGATGATCTGCAGTCCATCCGGCGAGTCGATCACGGCGAGGATTTCCAGGTTTGCGTCCCGCCCCTGGCGGGGGGTCACGATCTGCCGGGCGAAATAAACGGCGAGGCCGGACGTCGCGGCCAGCACGGCCGTGGAGGCCGCAGCGCCCACGCCCGCCCCGAAAGCTGTCCATTTGACCCACGGAGCGGTCAGGGCTGCGGCCGGTTCTGCGGGCACCTCAGAAGGAGAGAGAAGCATGCATACATTGTGACTGACATTGCTGCAAGCAGGGAAAATTCCATGTCACCGGCGGTTCCTTCACCCGCCCCCGGGCTGCCGCTAGGCTTGGCCGCATGAACGCGAAGATCGTGGTGCTGACCGAAGAAGTCCTGAACGAAGCCGACGCACGGAACCTCGGCTACCTGGCGGAGAACAATCCCGTGAGTTTCACCGTCCTGGTTCCTTCCGATCCCGGACGGAACATGCTGGTGGACGTCCTGGACAATCTGAGCCTGCTGGACTTCGCTGCCGCCTACCGGAACATCGCCGGCCCGCATCCTTCCGCCAAACAGGAGGTCAAAGCCGCCGAACAGGAGCTCGCTGAATCCCTGGATCTGCTGCGCGGCCTGGGATTCGACGCCGATGGCCGGGTTACGGGCGAGAACCCGGTCGAGGCGGTGGTTGAGGAAGCCCGCGGCTCCGACGCCCAGCAGGTGGTGGTCATCACGACACCGCACGCCGTTGAGGATACGTTCCGCACGGACTGGGCGAACGAGGCGCAGGACAGGCTCGGAGTGCCGGTGCTGCACCTGTACTCGGGGTCAGGCTTTATCGGCGACTCCTAGACCGGGCATTATTCGCGGCTCCTGAGCGTTGCCGAAGATAAGCACTAGACGCAGATTGAGGATCAACATGGATGGCATGACCACGGGCGGAAACATTCAGGACGGGAACATCAAGGACGGCAGCGCCACGGCCCAGCCCCCGGTCCGGAAATCCGATGAGGAGTGGCGAAGTGAACTGACACCGATGGAGTACCAGGTGCTGCGGCAGGCCGCCACCGAACGGCCGTACACCGGCGAATACTGGGACACCAAGACCGAGGGCGTCTACGAATGCCGGGCTTGTGGAGCGGAACTGTTCACCAGCAACGAGAAATTTGACTCGCATTGCGGCTGGCCGTCCTTTTTCGCCCCGCTGGCGGAGGGCACGGTCCGTTACCTGCACGACCGCAGCATGGGCATGGACCGCATTGAGGTACGGTGCGCCAACTGCGACTCGCACATGGGTCATCTGTTCGAGGGCGAGGGCTTCAATACCCCCACCGACCAGCGGTTCTGCATCAACTCCGTGTCCATCCGGCTGGTCCCGAAGGACAACGCACAGGACGACGACGGCGGCGCCCGGCAGTAAGCGGCGCTTCACCCCGCGGGCCTGACAGATACCCGCCGGCCATTGTCTGCCCCGAAAGCCCGCCGTACGCTCGATTATCCGGTCCATTTACGTTTCCGGTTCAGCGTGCGGCGGGCTTTGCCGTGCCGGCGCGGTCCCGGGCCCACCATGGGAGACCCAATGGGAACAGACCAGTATCACGAGCCGCCGTCAGAGCTCCCGCCGGAGATCCGGACCTTCGCCAGGATGTGCGCCAGTCTCAGTGAAGAAGCCGAAGCGATCGGCTGGTACGTCCAGCGCATTGCGGTGGAACCTGACGAGGAATCCCGGAGCATCATGAAGGATTCCCTGGGCGAGGAGTTCAAGCACTTTTCCATGGAACTGGAGTTCCTCCTCCGGAAAACCCCGCAGTGGCGCGCTATTGCCGGCGGCATCCTCTTCACGGACGGTGACATCGTGGATCATGGAGAGGCATCCGAAGCTGCGGCGGCCGGCGAGGAGTGAGCCCTCTGGAGCGGTGGATGTCCAACAGCGGCATCGATTAACGGCGGCACCCGGGGCAGCGTCTAGGATCCTCGTATGCCTGCCCCTTCCGCTAGAGATGACATCCCTGCCCGGCCCGCTTCCCGCCGTGCCCTGGCCCTGGGAGCCGCTGCGGCCGCCGTCGTAGCCTGCGGACTAGCTGTCCGCGGCCTGCCTGGAATCGTGGGCGACGCCGCCGGGGGCATCCTGTATGCCGCGCTGGTGTACCTGCTGCTTGCCTTGGGTGCGCTCGTGCTGCGGACCACGCGGGTGGGTCCGGCGCAGCTGGCTGCTGCCGCCGTCGTGCTGTGCACCCTGGTGGAGCTGTTCCAGCTCACCGGCTGGCCGGCCAGGCTGGGTGAGACCTCGCCCCTGCTGCATCTGGTGCTGGGCAGCACGTTCAATGCGTGGGATCTGCCTGCTTATGCTGCGGGGGCCGCGGCCGCTTGCCTTGCGGACAGGACCTTGGGCTGGCCGGCCAGGCGGAATGAGACGGTGGACGCCTAAGCTTCCTTTGCATCGGCACTATTCGCCTTTCGAGGAAGCTGCCTGGCCAAGCACCGCTTAGTGGAAAGCAGATCGATGCGACGCGGAACCAATCTCCCGAAGATGGGAGACTTCAACCAGACCGTCATTTTGGACGCCATCCGCCGGTCCGAGCAGGGACTCAGCCGGGTGGAGCTGGTGAGCGCCGTTGGACTTGCGCCGCAGACGGTCTCCAATATTGTCCGCCGCCTCTTGGATTCCGATCTGGTGACGGAGGCCGGGAAAACCAGCGGCGGAGCGGGCAAACCCCGGACAACCCTCCGCGTGCACGCCGCAGGAAGCTACGCCGTCGGCGTACAGCTGGACCCGGCCGTGACCACCTCGGTCCTGCTGGACCTGATGGGAACTGTTGTGGCCCGCCGGCAGGTAGAGACTCCGCAAGGCAACGATCCCGCACAGGTCCTGGCCACTATCACCGCAGAGGCGTCCGCCCTCCTCACCGAGAGCAGAGTGGATCGGGAACGTGTCGCAGGCCTGGGGGTTGCCACGCCCGGCCCGATCGATAAGGCCTCCGGCACCGTGCTGGACCCACCCAACCTCTTGGGCTGGCACCACGTCCCCCTCGGAAGCGCACTGGCCTCATCCACGGGTCTGCCCGTCCTGGTCGAAAAGGACGTCAGCGCTGCGGCGGCTGCCGAAATCTGGGTCAGCGGCCGCCGGAGCACTCCGAGCTTCCTCTTTGTGTACATCGGAACCGGCATCGGCTGCGCTGTGGCACTCGATGGTGAAGTGCTGCACGGCGTCTCCGGGAACGCAGGCGAGATCGGACACCTTGTCACGGACGTCTCCGGCCCGCCCTGTTCCTGCGGGCAGCGCGGATGCGTGGCCGTGACGTGCACTCCGCGGAGCCTGGTCCGGGAAGCAGCCGGACTGGGCCTGACTGCCGTCCTGCCACCGGATGCCGCTGACTCGGAAGTTACGGCGGCATTCCTGGATATCTGCGGGGCCGCGCTCGCCGGCGACGAGGCCGCGGGCCGTCTGGTAGACCAGGCCGCAGCCCGGACCGCCCGCGCGGTTGCCACGCTTCGGGCTATGTTCGACGTCGACCACGTGATCTTCGGCGGCCCCTTTTGGGCCCCCGTCTCTGCCCGCTACCTTGCAGCCATCCCCGCTCTTTTGGCGGGCCACCCCGTGGCCGGGGAGCGGCCGCTCGAAGTCACTGGCACGGTGCTGGGTGAGGATGTGACGGCCGTCGGAGCCGCCTGCCTCGTGTTGGACCGGGCGCTCGGTCCGCGGCGGGAGCGGCTCCTCTTACAGGGATAGCGGCCGGAGCACCCGCGCGACACCATTGAATAAGTCCATTCGATGTACTAGCGTCGGGGCACCATCAGGGGCATTGACCCCTGCCGGGAAAGTCGTGGATCAAAGGAGAACCATGCGCGGCATAGAGAAGACGTTGATGGCAGTCGCGGCCGTAGGCCTGGCGCTGACCGGCTGCTCCAGTGGTGATTCCGGCGGGGAGGATTCCCAGACGCTGCGGATTGCCTATAAAAAAGCAGATCCGGTCCTGGAATCTCTGATGACAGACACCAAAGCTCAGTTTGAAGCCGCCAACGAGGGCGTCACCGTGGAGTTGAGCCCGATTGAGGGAAACGACGAGGACTACGCGACCAAGCTCGCCCTCTCACAGCGCTCCCCGGATACGGCCCCGGATGTCTTTGCGGAGGATTCGTTCAAACTGCGGGCCGACGTCGACGCCGGTTACGTCCTTGCCCTGGACGATTACCTCGCCGACTGGGAGGACTGGGCAACCTTCAACGAGACCGCAAAGCAGGCAGGCCTCGGCGATGACGGCAGCACCTACGCTGTTCCGCTGGAGACCGACACCAGAGTCATTTGGTACAACCAGAATGTTCTGGGTGCGGCAGGCATCGAGCTTCCGTGGCAGCCCAAAACCTGGGACGACCTGCTGGGGATGGCCCGTACTGTCAAGGCTTCCAACCCAGACGTGGTGCCGTTCAGCATGTACGCAGGCACCATGCAGAGTTTCTACGAGCTGCTCTACGGCACCGAAGACGGTGGCCTGTACAACGAGGAGGAACAGAAGTGGGTGGTCGGCTCGCAGGGCTTCGTCGATTCATTGACCTTCCTGAAGACCATCTACGACGAGGGCTTGGCTGTCTCGCCGGCGGAAGCCCTTGATCCCAACATCTGGCAGCAGATCGTGGGAGAAATGCTCCCGCAGGACCGGATGGGTGCCACCGTTGAAGGCTCCTATGCCCCGCAGTTCTGGCAGGAGGGAGCGGATTACGAATGGCCGGAGTACGGCGATGTTATGGCCACCGCTCCGTTCCCGACACAGGATGGACAGGGGCCCGGTGCCGTGAGCATGTCCGGCGGCTGGACCCTCGCCGTCGGTGCCGGGAGCAAAAACCCCGATCTGGCCGTGGAGTTTCTCAAGACGGCCATGAACTACGACAACTCACTGGCGTACACAGTGGACGCGTCGAAGATCGCCGTCCGTACCGATGTGGCCGAAGCTTCCGAGTACCAAGAGATGAACCCCTTCGCCAGTGAGGTCACCGAAGTCCTGAATGTGAGCAACTACCGCCCTGCGACGGCTGACTTTGCAGAAATCGACACTGCCGTACTCACCGCCACCCAAGAGGTGGTGGCTGGCGGCAAGAGTCCGGAGGAGGCCGCAGCCACCTATGACGAGACCCTGAAACGGATCGTCGGCGAAGACAACGTCATTGAAGAGTAGCCAGGCACCTTCAAGCGCTTCCCCCTCCCGGGCCTCCGCCACACCGGAGGCCCGGGCCCGGAAGCCGAAGCAGGCACCCCGGACGCGGCCGCCAGCAGCATCGGTACGGCTGCGGCGAAGCGCCCGCCTCCTGCCCCTGTTGCCGGCGGTGGTGCTGTTGCTGGTGTTCCTTGGCGGTCCCATCCTGTGGGCTCTCTATGGTTCCTTCACCGACGCGGGCCTCACGGGTGCGAGCGCCCGGAACCCGGAATGGATCGGACTGGAGAACTACCGCAGTCTATTCACCGATCCGCAGTTCCCGCGCTCACTGTGGCTGACTTTCCTGTTCGTTCTCGGATCCGCCGTCATCGGCCAGAATTGCCTGGGCCTGACCTTGGCCCTGGTGATGCAGCGCGCCAACCGCGTGGTGGCAGGCGTCGTCGGAACCTGTGTAGTTGCCGCATGGGTGCTGCCTGAAATCGTCGCCGCATTCATCGCCTACGCGTTCTTCTTCCGGGACGGGATGCTGAACCAGCTCACCGGCCTGGCCGGGCTTCCCGCCGTGGACTGGCTCTATGAATACCCCATGCTTGCCCTGGTCCTGGCCAACATCTGGCGGGGCACGGCGTTTTCGATGATGAACTACCAGGCTGCCCTGAACGACGTCCCGCCGGAGATCACCGAATCAGCAACCATCGACGGTGCCGGCGGACTGCAGCGGCTACGGTTCATCACGCTCCCCATGATCAAACGCAGCATCGCCACCAACCTGATGTTGATCACCCTGCTGACCCTGGGTACCTTCACGCTCATCTACGTGGTGACACGCGGCGGGCCGCTCAATGCGAGTACCACCCTGCCGATCATGGCCTACGAGCAGGCATTCCAGTACGGAGACATCGGCTACGGCACTGCGATCGCCGTCGTGATGCTGTTCATTGGAGCCGTGTTCTCTATCGCCTACATCCGCATGCTGCGGGAAAGGAAGGACTAGGCCATGACTGCCGTCGTCACCGCCCGCCCCGCCATGAGGGCGGCCAAAGCCCGCAGTGCGCGGACAGCCAATACCGCGCTGGTGTTGCTGGCTGCCTGCTTTGTGCTGCCGCTGACCTGGCTCCTGGCTGCCTCCGTCAATGCGGACGCCACCTACGAGCTCGCGGTGCCGTCCACGCTCACGCTGGAGAATTTTGGCGCCATCATGACCGCTCAGCAGACCTTCATTCCGCTGTTGAACAGCTTCATCCTCGCCGTCGGTTCCGCCTTCGTAACCGTCATTGCCGCAGTGCTGGCCGCCTATCCCCTCTCCCGCTACCAGATGCGGTTCAAGCGCCCGTTTATGTACACCGTCCTTTTCGGCACCTGCCTGCCGATCACAGCAATCATGGTCCCCGTGTACAGCCTGTTCGTGCAGCTGAACCTGCTCGATTCACTGGGAGGAACCATCTTCTTTATGGGTGCGACCTTCCTGCCGATCGCGATCTGGATGACGAAGAATTTCATGGACTCGGTGCCCGTGTCCATGGAGGAAGCCGCCTGGATTGACGGGGCTTCGTCCATGAAGGCGCTGTTCTATGTGGTGCTCCCGCTCATGCGGCCCGGACTTGGGGTCGTTTTCATCTTCGTGTTCCTTGAGGGCTGGGGTAACTTCTTCGTTCCCTTTATCCTTCTGTTCTCTCCGGACAAACAGCCTGCGTCCGTGAGTATTTTCCGCTTCTTCGACCAGTACGGCGGCGTCGCCTACGGCGAACTCGCTGCATTCTCCATCCTGTATTCAGTGCCGGTGATCGTCCTCTACATCGTTTCCCGCGCGATGGGCGGCTCGTTTGCGCTCAGCGGTGCCATGAAAGGCTAAGGTGCCAGATGCACGAGAACCGCGAACTTGTTGAAGCCCGGATCACACGCTTCCTGCGCGAACGGCTCGAGCCGGCTCAGTGGCGGGAGCGCCGCCCCCTGGAAATCACGGCGTGGACAGCCCCGGGTGAACCGGTGCCCTTCGCAGAGGCCGTCCGACAGGACTTCCTTCCTTTCGCAGCGGGCCAGCCGTGGGGCGCGCCGTGGGACACCACCTGGTTCCGGGTCAGCGGGACGGTTCCGGCGGACTGGGATGTGGGCGACGGAGTCCGGACAGAACTGGTGATCGATCTGGGTTTCGACGGCGAAGGCCCGGGGTTTCAGGCCGAGGGACTCGTGTACACGGCCGACGGGTTAATCGTGAAGGCGGTGGAACCGCGGAACCTGAGCGTTCCGCTCCCCCACCGTCCCGGCGAAGCCTTCACCTACTACATTGAGGCCGCTTCCAACCCGAACGTCATTGCAGGCTTCACTTTCGCGCCGACGCCGCTGGGCGACCGGACGACGGCGGGAGAGGAACCGCTGTACACCTTCCGCGCAGCGGACCTTGCCCTGCTGGATGTGCCGGCCTGGAACCTGGCCCGGGACTTCTGGACGCTGAACGGGCTGATGCACGAACTGCCGATGGACCTGCCCCGCCGGTACGAGCTCCTGCGCGCCATGGAACGCGCGGTCAATGCCGTTGACCCCGCCGACATTCCCGGCACGGCCAGTGCCGGACGTGCCGCGCTCGCCGCCGTACTGGAGAGCCCGGCGTACGCGAGCGCTCACCGGGTGCATGCCGTTGGCCACGCCCACATCGACAGCGCCTGGCTGTGGCCGGTCCGGGAAACCGTGCGGAAAGTCGCCCGGACTTTCTCCAATGTGCTGGAACTGATGGAAAAGAACCCGGACTTTGTCTTCACAGCTTCCTCGGCCCAGCAGTACGCCTGGCTGAAGGAACACTATCCGGAGCTGTTTTCCCGGGTCGCAGAAAAGGTACGCAGCGGACAGTTCGTGCCCACCGGCGGGATGTGGGTTGAATCGGACACCAATCTTCCCGGCGGTGAAGCCCTGGCCAGGCAATTCGTGGCCGGAAAGCGCTTTTTCCAGGAAGAGTTCGACGTCGACCCCGAGGTGGTCTGGCTGCCGGACTCGTTCGGTTACTCGGCCGCCCTGCCGCAGATCGCCCGGGCCGCCGGCGCCCGCTGGTTCCTGACGCAGAAAATTTCCTGGAACGAAACCAACACCATGCCGCACTCCACGTTCCTCTGGGAGGGCATTGACGGCAGCCGCCTGTTCACGCATTTCCCACCCGTGGACACATACAACTCCGAACTCTCCGGACAGGAACTGGCCCGCGCACAGCGCCAATACGCGGAGAAGGGCTTCGGGAACACCTCCCTGGTGCCCTTTGGCTGGGGCGACGGAGGCGGAGGCCCCACCCGGGAGATGCTTGCCGCCGCCGAACGCACAGCGGACCTGGAAGGCTCGCCAACGGTGCAGCTCTCCAGCCCGGAACGCTTCTTCACCGCAGCCGAAGCGGAGCTGGCCGAGCCTCCGGTCTGGTCCGGCGAGCTCTACCTGGAGTTCCACCGCGGCACCTACACCAGCCAGGCCAACACCAAAAGAGGCAACCGGCGCTGCGAGCACCTGCTGCGGGAAGCGGAACTCTGGGCCACGGCATCCGCCGTGCGGACCGGCACCCCGTACCCCTACGAGGCACTGGAGCAGGCGTGGCATACCGTCCTGCTCCAGCAGTTCCACGACATCCTGCCCGGAACCTCCATTGCCTGGGTCCACCAGGAAGCCGAGCACAACTACGCCCGTGTGGCGGCAGAGCTGGAGGCAGTGATCGACGACGCCGCCCGGGCCCTGCTGGGCACCGGCAGCACCACTGCGGTGCTCAACGCCGGCCCCTATCCGCAGCAGGGCGTGCCGGCAGGAGGTGCGGGACCGGCGGCTGCAGCAGCTTTCTCCGGCCACTGGAAACGCACCGAATCCGGCTGGCAGCTGGCAGGGCCCACGCTTCGGCTCACAGTGGACGAGTCCGGACTGTTTACCTCATTGCTAGCCGCCGGGCGCGAGGTATTCCCGCCCGGCCAGCCCGGTAACCAGTTCCAGCTCTTCCGCGACACCCCGAACCAGTGGGACGCCTGGGACCTGGACGCGCACTACCGGTTCAGCACCAGCGCCCTGATGCAACCCGACGCCATGGAACCGGAGGACGACGGGCGGACGCTGCGCATCGAGCGGACCTTCGGGTCCTCCACGCTCATTCAGCGGATCTCACTCAGCCCGGGCGGCACAGCCGTGGACCTGGTGGTGGACGTGGACTGGCACGAGCGGCAGAAGCTGCTGAAACTCGCTTTCCCGCTGCACGTGCACGCTGACCGCGCTGCGTCGGAGATCCAGTTCGGGCACCTGTACCGCCCCACCCACGCCAACACCTCCTGGGACGCGGCGCGGTTTGAGACCGTGGCGCACCGCTGGATTCATGTCGGTGAACCCGGCTTCGGCGTCGCCCTGGCCAACGACCGCACCTACGGACATGACACGGTCCGCAGCGACGTCGGCGGCCGGACCTGCACCACGGTCCGGTTCTCGCTGCTGCGCGCCCCACTGTTCCCGGATCCTGGCGCGGACCAGGGCGCCCACAGGTTCCAGTTCTCCCTGCGTCCGGCGGCCGAAATCCCCGAGGCGGTGGCCGAGGGTTACCGGCTGAACCTGCCGCTGCGCACGGTGTCCGGCGTCGGAACCGCCGAAGCCGCACCCCTGCTGACCGTGGACAATCCGGCGGTGGTGGTGGAGGCCGTCAAGCTGGCCGAGGACCGCAGCGGCGACGTCGTCGTCCGGCTCTATGAGGCATTCGGCGGGCGGGCGGCGGCCCGGCTCACCCCCGGGTTCGGTTATGC
Organism: Arthrobacter gallicola; assembly: GCF_014836775.1. Classification (GTDB taxonomy): domain Bacteria; phylum Actinomycetota; class Actinomycetes; order Actinomycetales; family Micrococcaceae; genus Arthrobacter_B; species Arthrobacter_B gallicola. The sequence continues at coordinate 220,117 of NZ_JACSQD010000001.1, read as the reverse complement.
CGGGGTAACCGCAACGGATCTGCTGGAACGCACGGTGGAGTCCGGCGCCCTGCGCGTCTCCGGAGACGACGCAGTTGAGCTGTTCCTGCGCCCGTTTGAAATTCTTACCCTGCGGTTCCGGCGGAGTTGATAGAGCCCCAGCCCTCAGCCAAGCCGTTCGATGATGGTGACATTGGCCTGGCCGCCGCCCTCGCACATGGTCTGCAGCCCGTAACGCCCGCCGGTCCGCTCCAGTTCATGCAGCAGGGTGGTCATCAGCCGGGCGCCGGTGGCGCCGATGGGATGGCCCAGCGCAATACCGCCGCCGTTGACGTTGACCCGGGAAAGATCGGCGTCGAGCTCGCGCTGCCAGGCCAGAACTACGGATGCAAAGGCCTCGTTGATTTCAATCAGGTCCATGTCCGCCAGTGACAATCCGGTGCGTTTCAGCGCGTGCCGGGTGGCTTCGATCGGGGCGCTGAGCATCATCACCGGATCGTCCCCACGGGCGGTGATGGAGTGGATCCGCGCGCGGGGCCGCAGCCCGTACCGGCGTACCGCGTCCTCCGACGCGAGCAGCAGGACAGCGGCGGCGTCGGAAATCTGCGACGACGTCGCGGCCGTGAGTTTTCCGCCTTCCCGCAGCGGCGCCAGGGATTCGATCTTGGCCCGGTCCGGGGTCCTCGGCCCTTCATCGGCGCTGAGACCGGCGACGGGAAGGATTTCCCGGTCGAAGCGGCCCTCGGCCTGGGCCGCGAGCGCCCGGGTGTGGGATTCGACGGCGAAGTCCTCCAGCTCGCTCCGGAATAGACCCCACCGGTCCACCATCATCTCCGCGCCAATGAACTGGGAGATCGGCTGCGTCCCGTACCGCGCCTCCCAGCCGGCAGATCCCGCGAATGGATTGGGGAACCCCAGCTCCGCGGCCGCCGTGTTGGCGTACCCGATCGGCACGGCAGACATGTTCTGCACGCCCCCGGCCACCACCAGGTCCGCTGTTCCGCTCATCACGGCCTGCGCCGCGTAGGAAATCGCCTGCTGGCCGGAGCCGCACTGGCGTTCCACCGTGGTTCCCGGAACCCGTTCGGAGAGCCCGGCAGCCAGCCACGCAGTCCTGGCGATGTCCATCGACTGCGGACCCACCTGGTCAATGCAGCCGAGAATGACCTCGTCGAACTCTGCCGAGTCAATGCCGGTGCGCCGAACGGTTTCGCCGATCACCGCAGCGGCCAGATCGGCCGGGTGCACTCCGGCCAGACCGCCGTTGCGCCGGCCTACCGGTGTGCGGACTGCGTCAATGATGAAGGCTTCAGCCATGCGGGGAGACCTTTCGTCTGGGGAAGACGGCCGGGTGCCGTACCTCACAGACTAGGCCAACCCCGCCCCCGGCGGTCCCGTCGCTGTCAGGTTACCGGTGGAGACGATTCTTCTTCGGGGGTGGAAAGGCCGAAGAGTGCCCTGGCGTTGCCTGCCGTGAACTTCTCCCTGTCCGAGTCGCTGGCGAAAGCGTCCAGCAGGGTGGAGATATCCTGGCCGCCGGGCCGCTGGAACGGGTAGTCGGTGGAGAAGATCAGCCGGTCCGGGGTGGTGACCTCCAGGGCATGGCGAAGCAGCACCGGGTTCAGCATGCCGGAACAGGTGATGTGCACGTTGGAACGGACGTACTCCGAAATCGTCCGTTCCAGATGCGCGACGCCGGAGAGGGTGTCCGCCCGGTCCAGCCAGAACAGCAGCAGCTCCCCCCAGTGGCCCAGAATCAGCTGCAGGTCCGGGTGCCGGTCCAGTGTGCCGCGGACAATCAGCCGCAGGGCAGCGAGTCCAGCCTCCACATGCCAGCCCCAGCCGATAGTGGCGAGCGCCAGATCCGTAGCCGGGTCAAAACCGCTGTAGACGCTCTGCCGCAGAGTCTCCGATGGCGCCTGCGGGTGGATGAAGATTGGCTGGCCGAGCGCTGCCGCCACCCCAAAGAGGTCGTCGTACCGCGGGGAGTCCAGGGGTACGTCCCCGGTGCGGCCGTAGACCATGGCCCCGACGAAGCCGAGGCTGGCGGCGCGTTCCAGCTCAGTTGCCGCTGCTGCGGGATCGGGCATGGGGAGGGAAGCGAAGGCACGCAGTTTGTCCGGATGCTGCTGTACGGCTGCCGCGGCGGCGTCGTTGGCCAGCCTGCTCAGCTGCACGGCGTCCGCAGGATCGAGCGGTTGGGTTCCCGGGGGTGCCAGGGAAAGGACCTGCAGGTCCACCCCTTGCGCCGCCATGAACTCGAGCCTGCCTGCGCCGAGATCTTCGAGACGGGCTTTGTTTTCGCCCATCTCGTCGAAGGCGATGCTGGGATCGGACCGGTCCGCGGGCAGCGCCTTCACGGCAAGGGCCAGATCCGGCAGGTTCCAGTGTTCTTCGATCGCAATAAGTGCCACGGCAGGGAACTCCATCCCCGGGCAGGCTGGCTGCCCGGCGCGGTTCGTCGTTCCTCCTTTATACGCCGCAGGCCAGGCGCGCACACGGGGTTCGGGAGGGATTCACGGGCCCCGTAGCCCGCCCGGCAATGGGATCCGCGACTGACGGTAGAATGAAAAGGCTGTGTTGAGCACAGCCGGCTGCAGGGCAACTAGCAGTCCCCCTAAGCAGTACCAACCTCAGAGTCTGAAAGCAGCGGAGTGTCCCAACAGGTTTCCACCACCGTCAGCGCCACCGCCACCAAGGAGATCGTTAAGGAAGCCGCCCGCCGGCGGACCTTCGCAGTGATCTCCCACCCTGACGCCGGCAAGTCCACGCTCACCGAGGCGCTGGCACTGCACGCCCGCGTTATCGGTACGGCCGGTGCCACCAACGGCAAGGAAAACCGCCGGGAAACGGTCTCCGACTGGATGCAAATGGAGAAGGACCGCGGCATCTCCATCAGCTCCACCGCACTGCAGTTCGCCTACCGGGACACCGTCATCAACCTGCTGGACACCCCCGGCCACGCTGACTTCTCCGAGGACACCTACCGCGTCCTGGCCGCCGTCGACTGCGCCGTGATGCTCGTTGACGCGGCCAAGGGCCTGGAAACCCAGACCATGAAGCTCTTTGAGGTCTGCCGTGCCCGGAACCTGCCGATCATCACCGTGATCAACAAGTGGGACCGGCCCGGCCTTGATCCCCTGGCCCTGATGGACGAAATCACCGAACGCACGGGCCTGACCCCCATGCCCCTGACCTGGGCGGTGGGCATCGCCGGCGATTTCCGCGGCGTCTGGGACCGGACCAAGGACGAATACGTCCGCTTCACGCGGCAGAACTCCGGCGCATCCCTGGCGCTGGAGGAGCATTTCAGCACCGAGGAGGCAGCCGCCGCCGAAGGCGATGCCTGGGACGAATCCCTCGGCGAAGCGGAACTCGTCATCGACGGCCGCGAATTCGACCGCCAGGCCTACCTGGACGCAAAAGCGACCCCCATTCTCTTCTCCTCCGCAGCACTGAACTTCGGTGTGAAGCAGATCCTGGACACCCTGGTGGACCTCGCTCCGCCGGCCGGCCCCCGTGTGGACGACGCCGGAAACCAGCGCCCCGTCGAGGCACCGTTCTCCGGCTTCGTCTTCAAGGTCCAGGCCGGCATGAACAAGGCCCACCGGGACCATGTGGCGTTCATCCGGGTCTGCTCCGGCATCTTCGAACGCGGCATGGTGGTTACCCACTCGAACACCGGCAAAACCTTCGCCACCAAGTACGCCCAGCACCTGTTCGGCCGCGAACGCGAGGTGATTGACCAGGCGTACCCGGGCGACGTCGTCGGGCTGGTTAATGCCTCCGCCCTCCGCGTTGGTGACAGCCTCTACGTTGAGGAGCCGGTGCAGTACCCGCCGATCCCCTTCTTCAGCCCCGAGCACTTCCGGGTGGCCCGGTCCCAGGACCCCAGCCGGTACAAGCAGTTCCGCCGCGGGATCGACCAGCTCGAGCACGAGGGCATCATCCAGGTGCTGCGTTCGGACCGGCGCGGCGATCAGGCACCGGTGCTGGCCGCCGTCGGTCCCATGCAGTTCGAAGTGGTTGAGGACCGGATGACGCAGGACTTCAACGCCCCGATGCGCTACGAGCAGCTCTCCTACTCACTGGCGCGGCTCACCGACGCTTCGGCGGCGGAGAAACTGAACAATGTGCACGGCGCTGAGGTCCTGGTCCGCACCGACGGAGCCTACGTGGCGGTGTTCAACGACATCTGGGCGCTGCGCCGGGTCGAAAAGAACCACCCGGAGGTCCCGCTGGCCGTGATCGGAACCGAGTCCCCCAACAGCCGCGGCTACTAGACCGGACTTCCCGAACCGCCGTGGATTCGACCCTGCTGAGCATTGGCCCCGCGGCGTGGCTGCTGCTGGCGGCCCTGCTCCTGACCGCGGCGCTGGTCTCGGCTCTGCTCCTGGCCCGGTCGCCGTGGGCCGTGCTGGCCGCCGGCGCCCGGGCGGTGCTGCAGCTTGCGGTAGTCGCCCTGCTCATCAGCGAGCTGGCCGGGCACCCGGCTGCCGCCGCGGCATTTGTGCTGCTGATGTTCGGCGTCGCGTCCTTCACGGCCGGACGCCGCGTCACCACTGGACGCCGCGGACTGCTGATGGCCGTGCCGATTGCTGCCGGCGTACTGCCCGTGCTTGGCCTGATGCTCGCGAGCGGGGTCCTGCCGCTTTCCGCCCTGGCGCTGATCGCCGTGGCCGGCCAGCTGATCGGCGGCGCCATGACGGCCTCCACTCTGGCGGGGCGCCGTCTGCTGGGGGAACTCCGGCAGCGCTCCGGGGAAGTTGAGGCCGCACTGGCACTGGGCTTCCCGGACCCGGAGGCACGCACGCTGATCCTGCGGCCGGTGGCCGGCGAAGCCCTGATTCCGGCCCTGGACCAGACCCGGACTGTAGGCCTGGTGACGCTCCCGGGCGCATTTGTGGGCCTGATCCTCGGCGGTGCCTCCCCTGTCGACGCCGCCTTGGTGCAGCTGCTGGTCCTTGTGGCCCTTCTGGCCGTTGAAGCCTTGGCCATCGCAGTTGTGCTGCACGGCTGCGCGGCTGGCTGGTGGGCACCCGGGAATGCTCGCGCACGCAGGTAGCCCCCGCGGGGGTTTGCGTGCTGCCCCTAGCCGCGTGAACCCTGCCCGGCGTAGTTTGCTGCCATGGAACCTACGGGGACCGGCTCCTCCCGCAGGATACCGACAGCTTCCCGGTTAATCCGGCTGGCGCTGGACTTCCTGCTACCTGTGGGTCTCTTCTACGGCCTGCGGGCGGCCGGCATCGATGCCTATACGGCGCTGCTGGCGGGAACCGCCCTCTCAGTGGCGAGCTCGCTGGTGGACTTGATGCGGAGCCGCCGGATGTCTCCGTTCGCACTTTATGCCCTTTCCCTGATGGTCCTGAGCACCGTCGTCTCCCTCATCCCGGGGGACGAGAGGTTCCTCCTGGCCCGCGGCGCCCTGGTCATAGGAGTCTCCGGGCTGTGGTTCCTCATCAGCGCGGCTACGCGGCGGCCGCTGGTCTACGTCATGAGCAAACCGTTGCTTCAGGGCCGATTCGGCTGGCCCAGGGAATGGGACAGGCTCTGGGAACACCTTCCGCGCTTCCGCAGGGTGTGGCGGGTAAGCAGCATTCTGTGGGGCCTCGGCCTGTGCCTCGACGCCGCCCTGCGGATCATCATGGCGTGGAACCTGCCGGTGGACAGCGTCCCGGGCCTGACAACCGCACTGACAACGGTCATGGCCATTGCGCTCATTTTGGTCAACAACATCTACTACCAGGTCTGCGGAGCTGCCCGGGCCTGGTCGTACTTTTACGCGGACATTCCCGGCATGGTGGTGGACTACCCGCAGAGCCACTGGCCCAAACGGCAGCGCGCCCAGCGCGAAGCATAAGGATTACTTACTTGCCATGGGATCGAGCCTAAGAATAGGTGATTTGTGGCTACGCTGGGGACGTCAGCTTCCCGCTGGGGGATCCTGCTACCGGAAGGTCTCTGCCATGTCATCCACCACGCTGCATTCTGCGGCCACCCAGCTCGCGCCGGCCCCGGAGGATTCCGCAGCCTGGCAGCGGCTGAAGGGCGCCGCGACAAAGTTTGCGCAGCTGCAGGAGCCGGACGGCTCCGTCCCCGCAGAGCACCACGGCACCGCCGAACCGCTGCTGAAAACCGTCCGCGATGCCATCCGGGACCTCGCCCCGGGCTTCGCGCACGACGCCGAATACCTCCGGCTTGTGGTCCGGGACCTGGACCGCTGGCTCGACGCAGGGCTGGGCGTTCCGGACTTCCTGGATTCCCTGCTGGTCTTCGCGCCGCAGCAGAACCGCACCAACGGCTTGCTGCACCTGGTCATCTTCCCGATGTACACCCAGAATGGCTCCCGTTCCCGCCTGCTCGAAGCCGTGATCGTGGAGGTCATCTGGCCGGAGTTCATCGCCGGCCTCGAAGCCGGAGACTACTCCAACAAGCTCTTTGTCCCGATCCGCTTCCGCGACTTCACCCCCGGCTATGACACCAACTCCGCCGTCCTGTTCCCGGAAACGGTGGCGGTCCGCGAGACGCCGGCCTTCACCTGGGGCGCGATCTTCGCGGACCGGGAAGCCGCCCGCTTCCGCCGGGTGCTGGCCGCCGCCGCGGAGATCACCTCGCTGGAACTGCCGGAGGAAGCCGCCGAGTTCCTGGACAACCAGGCACTCACGGAAGAAACCTTCGTGATGTGGGACCTCATCCACGACCGCACCCACATGCGCGGCGACCTGCCCTTCGATCCGTTCATGATCAAGCAGCGCATGCCGTACTTCCTGTACTCCCTGGAAGAGCTGCGCTGCGATCTCACCGCCTTCCGCGAGTCGGTCCGGATCCAGCACGACGACGACGCCGACCCCCAGGCCCGCCGCACCGCCGCCCTGGTGCAGTACGCCGTGATCTTCGACCGGATCTTCCGGTTCGCGATCACCGGCTCCCGGGTCCGCAACTACGACGGCCTGGGGGGACAGCTGCTCTTCGCCTGGATGCACCAGCACCATGTGCTGCACTGGACCGACGGAAAACTGAGCATCGACTGGGACGAAGCCCCCGCCGTCGTCGTCCGCCTGGGCGAGGAAATCGAGGAACTTTACTGGCGATCCATCGACCGCCCCAAGACAGCACACTGGCTGGCTGCCTACGATCTGGTGTCAGGGACGCTGACCCCCAACCCCGCCTCGCGCTGGGCCAAGGGACCGGATGCCCTGCCGTTGGACGGTCCGCCGCGCGCGCTCACGGATGAAGTGCTCGACGACGAATTCCCGCTGTCCATGTTCTACGAAGCACTGTCCAGGAAGATGGCACCGGTGATCGAATCCACCGCCGGAATCACAGGGAGCAGCACGCTATGACCGCAGCCGGGGCCGAGGAAACAACCGCACTCCAGGGGCTAACCGTCCTCGTCGCAGGGGCGTCCTCGGCCTCCGGCAGGGCTGTCTGCGGGGCGCTGGCAGCCGGTGGTGCCACCGTGGTGGCCGTCGGCTCGGATGCGGCCCGGCTGGAGACAGCATTGGGCTCGGTACCCGGGGCGGAGCTGCGCACCTGCGACCTCAGCCGCCCAGGCGACGTGGGTAATCTCGCCGCGGACCTGCAGGAAACCCACGGCGGCATCGACGGCCTGCTCCACCTCGTCGGCGGCTGGCGCGGAGGCAAAACCCTGACCGGGCAAAGTGATGCCGACTGGGACTTCCTGCAAACCCACATCCTCACCACCCTGCGCAACACCAGCCGCAGTTTCTACGATCAGCTGGCAGCCTCCCCGCGCGGCCGGCTGGCGATCGTCTCCTCCACCGCCGTCGACGCTCCCACCCCCGGCAACGCGAACTATGCTGCGGCCAAGGCCGCGGCCGAAACCTGGGTGCAGGCCATCGCCGCCGGGTTCACCGGCACCGGCGCCGCCGCCGCCGTGTTTGTGGTCAAGGCCCTGGTGGACGAGGCCATGCGTGCCGCAGAGCCCGAGCGGGCGTTCCCCGACTTCACCGACGTTGCCGAGCTGGGCAGGGCCGCCGTCCGGCTGTTCACCACACCCGCCGAGCCGCTCAACGGCAGGCGGATCAGCCTGCTCCCTTCTGACTACGTCTGAGGCCTGTTTCCGGCCCTGCACCTTCGTAAGGAATACTGACACCGTGACTGAAACCGCATCCCTGCATGACCCTGCCCTCCGCGCCTTCGCCTCAGATAACTACTCCGGGGTCCACCCCGAGATCCTCGACGCGATGGCCGCCGCGAACCTCGGCCACCAGGTCGCCTACGGAGAGGACGCCTACACCGCCAAGCTGCGGGACGTCCTCACCGCACACTTCGGCAACCGGATGCGCGCCTTCCCGGTCTTCAACGGCACCGGCGCCAACGTCATCAGCCTGCAGTCCCTGCTGCCCCGCTGGGGCGCCGTCATCTGTGCCTCCACCGCCCACATCAACGTTGATGAGAACGGTGCCCCCGAGCGCGTCGGCGGCATGAAGCTGCTCAACGTCCCCACGCCGGACGGCAAGCTGACCCCGGAACTGATCGACCGCGAAGCCTGGGGCTGGGGCGACGAGCACCGCGCCCAGCCGCTGGCCGTGTCCATCACCCAGTCCACCGAACTGGGAACCCTCTACACGGTGGAGGAAATTCAGGCGATCTCCGAGCACATCCATGCACGCGGCATGAAACTGCACATGGACGGTGCCCGCCTGGGCAACGCCGCGGCAGCCCTGGGCGTCCCCCTGCGCGCCATGACCACCGATGCCGGCGTCGACATCCTGTCCCTGGGCGGAACCAAGAACGGGATGATGTACGGCGAATGCATTGTTGCCCTGAACCCGGACGCAGCCCCGGGCCTGGACTACCTGCGCAAAATGAACATGCAGCTCGCGTCCAAAATGCGGTTCGTCTCAGCCCAGTTCATCGCGCTCTACGGCACGGATCTCTGGCTGCGCTCGGCATCCACCGCCAACGCCATGGCAGCCCGGCTGCGCTCCGCTGTGGAGAAGATCGACGGCGTTACCCTCACCCAGGCCACCGAGTCCAATGCCGTCTTCGCCACCCTGCCGGCCGGCGTGGCGGATAAGCTCCGGGACAGTTTCCGTTTCTACGACTGGGATGCATCCACCGGTGAGGTGCGCTGGATGTGCACGTTCGATACCACCGAGGCGGACGTGGACGCGTTTGCCGCGGCCATCGCTTCAGAGGTTTCCGCCGCCCGCTAAAGGCCCGCCCCCTGTCGGCGCGCAGGTGCGGGTACGTAAGCTGTTGCGCGTAACGAATAGGACACTTCGGCGAGCCTGCACCGCTTAGGTAATCGGCCCGCCGTAATCTTCGAGGGTGAGTGCGATTGGTGACCTGTCTCAGGTTCCCCCGGAATTCCTGACAGCCTTGGGGGCGCTGCGCCGAGCCAAGTGCCGGCCGGAACTGCGGCTGGAGGAGATACCAGCCCCCACCCGGCTGGCGCCCTTCGCTGTGTCACTGGCGGCCGACGTCGTGTGCTCCGGTCCGCAGCCGACGGACGGAACCTTTCACGGGCCGGTGGGACAGGTGCTTCCGCAGGCCCAGGAGCTGGCCACCGGACGGTTCATCCTGCTCTACGATCCCGAGGGCAGCGACGTCTGGAACGGCAACTTCCGGATTGTCACCTACATCCGCGCCGAGCTGGAACCGGACATGGGCAACGATCAGATGCTCGGCTCGGTGGCCTGGGCCTGGCTGGTGGACGCCCTGCAGGAGCACGGTGCCCGGTATTCCTCCGCGGGCGGCACGGCAACCCGGATCCTCTCCGAAAGCTACGGGACACTCGCCGGGCGCAGCGACGCGATCGACATTGAGCTGCGCGCGTCCTGGACCCCGGACGGCGCCGATGTGCAGTCCCATCTGGAAGCCTGGTCCGACATGGTGTGCACTTTCGCCGGACTTCCTCCGCTTCCCGACGGCGTTTCCCCGCTTCCGCGCCGCCGGCTTAACTAGCTCCAGCGCCCCGGAGGACGGGACCACCCGCTGCACTCGATAGACTGGAAGCCTTATGACCGCGCAAACTTCCGGCAACGCCCTTTCCGAATCGCCCGCAGACGAGCCCGGGGCAGCAGTCCCCCTGCCCGTCCTCGAGACTCCGCGTGACGGTGTACCACTGGTCATCGACACCCAGTCGGGACTGGAACGGGCAGCTCGTGCCCTGGCCGCGGGAACGGGTCCGGCAGGCGTTGACGCGGAACGGGCCTCCGGATTCCGCTACGGCCAGCGCGCTTTCCTGGTGCAGATCCGCCGCGAAGGGGCCGGCACCTGGCTGATCGATCCCGAGCCGCTGCGCGATCTCAGCATCATCAACGAGGCGCTGAGCGGGGTGGAATGGATCCTGCACGCCGCCACCCAGGACCTGCCCTGCCTGTCCGAACTGGGAATGTGGCCGGACAAACTCTTCGATACCGAACTCGCCGCCCGCCTCGCCGGACTGCCGCGGGTTGGCCTCGCCGCCGTCATCGAACACCTGCTCGGCTTCAGCCTGGCCAAGGAACACTCGGCAGCAGACTGGTCCACGCGGCCCCTGCCGGAACCGTGGCTGCGGTATGCCGCCCTGGACGTCGAGGTCCTGGCGGAGCTGCGTGAAGAGCTGGTCAAACTGCTTGAAGCCGATGGGAAGCTGGCCTTCGCCGAGGAAGAGTTTGAAGCGATCCGCACCGCTGATCCCGCGCCGCCGCGCACCGACCCGTGGCGGCGCACCTCCGGGATGCACCAGCTGCGCGACCGCCGGCAGCTGGCAGCCGTGCGTGAGCTGTGGACGGAGCGTGAGCAGCTGGCCGAGCGACGGGACACCGCTCCCGGCCGGCTCATTCCGGACTCGGCGATTGTCGCCGCTGCCCGGGCCATGCCCCACACGGTTCCGCAGCTGCTGGGCACCCCCGGATTCCACGGCCGGGCGGCCCAGCGCGAAGCACCGCGCTGGCTGCGCTGCATCGCCGCCGCCCGGGACACCAAAGACCTGCCGGCGCTGCATGTTCCCACCCACGCCCCGCCGCCTCCGCGCGTCTGGGCGCGGAACGATCCCGCCGCTGCGGCGCGCCTGCAGACGGCCAAGCCGCGGCTGGCCGCGGTGGCCGAACGGTTGAACCTGCCGGTGGAGAATCTGCTGACCCCGGACCATTTGCGCCGGGTGGCGTGGCGTCCGCCGTCCGAGATCAACCTGGACACCATCAGCGCTGCCCTGCGGGACCTGGGTGCCCGGGAATGGCAGATCGACCAGACCGCCGCGGTGCTGACCGTTGCCTTCCTGGACCCGGACCCGCTGGTGGAGAAGGAGTAGGACACCGCGGTATCCCCGCAGGGCTCGGTCCGTCGACGGAGAGCAGCAATACCCGGCAAAACCTGCCGCTGCCCTTGTCAGTGATAGGGTTTTTTCGAACATTTCCGAGACCTGGGGGGATCCATGAAGAAAACACTGGCAACAGCTGCCGTCCTGCTCCTGACCGCTTCGCTGTCCGCCTGCGGCGGAGGGAACGAACCGGAGAACGCCGGTGCTGCGCCCTCTCCTGAAGGAAACAAGGAGCACACGGTTGTCTACGAAGTGACCAGCGACGCCGGGGTAGCCAGCACCATTTCATTCGTGACCGAGTCCTCCACCGCAAAGGCGGAGCGTGTCGACAACCCTCCGCTGCCTTTCACCAGGGAAATCAAGGACACCAACACCGGGGAGTATGACACGGTCTACCGCGTCTCACCCGGCCCGGCTGAGGGTGCGACGTCCCTCTCCTGCAAAATCACCGTGGACGGAGAGGTAATGGCCGAGGAAACCTCGAAGGACCCCCTGTCACCTCCCGTCTGCCTGGCTCTGCCGGATTATCTGGGTGGCAAATAAGGGACTGACCGCTACTGCAGCCCGACCAGTTTGTCGGGATTGCGCATCGCGAACACGCCGGTAATCTTTCCGCCCTCCGTGCTGGCCTGGAAAACGGTGGTCACTGTGCCGTCCTCGCGGAAGGCGACCGCCGGCAGCCCGTTAAGCTCAATAATCTCCGGAACGGTGCCGGCGCTGTATTTGCTGGCCAGTCCCAGCAGCAGTGCTGCCACCCGCTCCGGCCCGCGGACCGGTTTCCGGGCGGCCGTGACTTTGCCACCGCCGTCGGACACCAGCACCACATCCGGGGCCAGCACATCCAGCAGCGCCTGCACCTGCCCGGTCATAGCCGCTTCCAGGAAACGTTCGACGGCGGCCCGGTGCTCCGCTTTGTCCGGCACGGTTCTTGGTGTGCCCGCGCGGACCCGCTCCCGTGCCCGGTGCACCAGCTGACGGGCTGCCGCTTCGCTGGATTCCAGCGCGGCGGCGACCTCGGCGTAGGCGAAACCGAACACCTCGCGCAGCAGGAACGCCGCACGTTCGGGACCGGACAGGTTCTGCATCAGGACCAGCATGGCGGTGGATACCTCCGCCGCCGTCAGCGCTGCGATCTGGGGATCGAATCGCTCACCGCTGCCGGGGCCGGTGCGGAGGGGTTCCGGCAGCCAGTCACCGATATAGTCTTCCCGGCGCCGCGCGGAGTTCCGCACCGAGTTAAGCGCCTGCGTGGCTGCGGTCCGGGCGAGGTAGGCGCGCGGGTTGGCCACCGGCCCCGGCACGGCAGCGAACCGCAGGTAGGTTTCCTGCACCACGTCCTCCGCATCGGTGACCGTGCCGGTGATGTCGTATGCGACGGCGAACACCAGTCCACGATGGGCCAGGAAATCGGCTTCCCGGGTCAGCTCCAAAGCACCTGAGGGCTCGGCTCCGGCGTCATCCTGGGACCGGCTGGCCATGTGTAGGCTCCACTCTTTTTGGCTTCCCCGCGGATCCACCGCAGTGTCATTCGGCAGAGTACCTCCTTGAGCACCGCAGCGGAGCGGCCATGAAGGTGGAAACTCCGTGCCGTGTAGTCCGCTGTCAGGAACTGGACCGCTCCGTCCCGCCGTCCCAGGCTGACGCACTGGCCCAGGAACCCGCTGTTGTGGCGGGCCGGTGGTGTTCCGGCGGCGGAGCGCAGGATGTTCCCGGCGGCCTCGGCCCCCATGGGCATGGCGGAGGCACAGGTCATGGGCAGGTAGCCGTACCCGGGATCAGTGATCACCGCCGCGTCTCCGGCGCCGTAGATCCGGTCCTGCCCGGGCACACGCAGCGTGGCGTCCAGCGCCAGCCGTCCCGCGGCGTCGACCGGCAGTCCACTCCGGGCGGCCAACTGGGGAACACCGAATCCTGCACACCAAAGCACGACGCCGGCTTCCGGAAGCCGGTCCGGGTTGACCGTGCCGGTCTGGACCCTGACGCCGGCGCTGCGCAGGCCCCGCAGCAGACCCGCCCGCGCTCCCGCGGAGAAATGGGGCACCAGATTCCCCGCGGTGTACAGCGTGAGCGGGTTCTCCGGATAAGCCCCGGCCGTTTCGGCCGCCACCTCAACGGCAGTGAGACCGCCGCCAACGACGGCGATCCGCTCCCCCGGCGCCAGCCGCGAGAGCCGTGTCCGTGCTTCCACGGCACCGGAAAACCGGTCGGGTGCGACGGCGCCGGGCGGTACCCGGCCTTCGCCGCTGCCCACGGCATACACGAGGTACCCGTAATCCAGCCGCACGCCGGACACCAAACGCACGGTGCGGGTTACCGGTCTGATGGCTTCCGCCCGGCCGGCGAGCAGCTGGACCTTCGGGTTCAGCAGGGTTGCGTAATCCACCCTCGGGTCGGCCCGCGTTCCTGCGGTGTATTCGTGCAGCCGGATCCGCTGCGTGAACCGTTCGTCCGGGGTTACCAGCATGACCGGGTGCCCCTGCCCGGCCAGCCGGTTGGCGGCCATCACGCCCGCGTATCCGCCGCCGAGGATAACTGCCGTGGTGTCCATGAGGTGTCTCCCTTGCCGCTGAGTTCCGCCGGAATTTCCGGCCTGCCCATAAGACACCGCTGCGGCCGTTTTTGTGACAGGTCTGCAACAATTTCCTGCGAATGCGGCTGCCACCTGCGCTTTTCAGGAATCTCCAAGCCGGCCCCGTTATGCTTTTTCCTACTATGGACGACCCTTCTCATAAACCCATGCCCTCCTGTGCTCCAGTTGTTTTGGATCGGGGAGGGCAGCCCCATGAATGACTCCTATGAATGGATCATGGTCGGCATCGGCCTGCTCCTGACCGTTGGCACCGGATTGTTCGTTGCCTCGGAATTCGCCCTTGTCAACCTTGACCGCAACGACCTTGAGTCGCGTCAGGCGGCCGGTGAAAAGCGGCTGGGCCCCACCATCAAGGCCCTGAAGATCACCTCGACTCATCTGTCAGGTGCCCAGCTGGGCATTACTCTGACCACGCTGCTCACCGGTTACACCTTCGAACCGGCCATCAGCTCCCTGCTGCGCAGCCCAATGCTCGCTGCAGGTGTTCCCGAAGCCGCTGTCGGCGGTGTGGGCACCGTGATCGGCGTCCTGCTGGCCACCCTGTTCTCGATGATCATCGGCGAACTGGTGCCTAAGAACTTCGCACTGGCACTCCCCCTGGCCACGGCCAAGCTGGTTGTCCCCTTCCAGGCCCTTTTCACCACCGTCTTCAAACCCGTCATCCTCCTCTGCAACAACACCGCCAACGCGGTCATCCGCTCCTTCGGCATCGAGCCGAAGGAAGAGCTCTCCGGCGCACGCAGCGCCGAGGAACTCAGCTTCCTGGTCCGCCGCTCGGCGATGGAAGGCGTACTGGACCAGGACCACGCCGAGCTGCTGCACCGCACACTTCGGTTCTCGGACCACACCGCTGAGGACGTGATGACCCCGCGCGTGCGGATGGTCGGCATCCCCGGAACCGATTCGGCGGAAGAGGTTATCGCCACCGCCGTCTCCACCGGCTATTCACGCTTCCCGGTCATTGGCCGGGACTCGGATGACATCCTCGGTGTGCTGCACGTCAAGCAGGCGTTTGCCCTGCCGCTCTCCGAGCGGGCCACGACGACGGCTGCCGACCTCATGGTGGCGCCGCTGCGCGTCCCCGAATCAATGGGTGTGGACAGCCTGCTGGGCGTCCTGCGCGGCCAGGGACTGCAGATCGCGATCGTGACCGACGAACACGGCGGAACCGCCGGCGTCGTCACCCTCGAAGACCTTGTCGAGGAAATCGTGGGTGAACTCGAAGACGAACACGACCGCGCGAGGGTCGGCGTGGTCCGCACCGGACGCTCCGTCACCTTCGATGCCTCGCTGCGCCCCGACGAGCTCCTTGACCGCGCCGGAATTACCGTGCCTGAAGGGGAGGATTACGAGACGCTGGCCGGCTTCGTTACGCACAGCCTGGACCGGATGCCGGAGCTCGGCGACGAGGTGGAAGTCGACGACGGCGTCCTCCGCGTCGAACGTGTCCTCGGCACCCATGTCGAGCGGCTGCGCTACACACCGAATCCCGGCTCCGAATCACCGCGCAGTGCGCACGACCGCCTGGTCGACACCCTGACGAAGGACATCATCCATGAGTGAGTACCTGCCCGGCATTATCTGGCTGGTGGTGCTGCTGGCCGTCAACGCGTTCTTTGTCGGCGCCGAATTTGCCGTCATCTCTGCCCGCCGTTCACAGATTGAGCCCAAGGCCGCGCAGGGCAGCAAGGCCGCCAAGACCACCCTGTGGGCGATGGAACACGCCACCCTGATGCTGGCCACCAGCCAGCTCGGCATCACTGTCTGCTCGCTGCTGATCCTGAACGTCTCCGAGCCGGCCATCCACCACCTGCTGGAGATCCCGCTGGCCAACACACCGCTGACACCGGAAGCGATCAGTTTCACCGCGTTCATCGTGGCGCTGCTGCTGGTGACCTTCCTGCACGTGGTGGCCGGTGAGATGATCCCCAAGAACATCTCCTTCTCCGTTCCCACCCGGGCCGCACTGCTGCTCGCTCCCCCGCTGGTGATTGTGGCCCGCACTTTCAAGCCGGTGATCTGGAGCCTGAACGCCATCGCCAACACTGTGCTGCGCCTGTTCAAGGTGGAGCCGAAGGATGAGGCAACCAGCACCTACACTCTGGATGAGGTAGCCACGATTGTGGAGCAGTCCACCCGGGAAGGTGTCCTGGAGGATTCCAGCGGAACACTCACCGCGGCATTTGAATTCACCTCCAAGACCGTGGCCGACGTTGAGGTGCCGATCGGGGACATGGTTCTGGTGCCGGCCGGGGCCACCCCCGCCGACATCCAGCAGGCGGTTGGCAGCCACGGCTACTCCCGCTACATCCTGGCCGACGACGACGGCGATCTCACCGGCTACCTGCACCTCAAGGACGTGATGGACCTGGTGGAACCGGAACGCTTCCACGCTCCGGTTCCGGCCAAGCGCATCCGCCGCCTGGCCAGCGCCTACCGCGGCAGCGAGCTGGAAGACGCACTCGAAACGATGCGCCGCACCGGCTCCCACGTCGCCCGCGTGCTGGATGCCGATGGCACGATCACCGGTGTCCTGTTCCTGGAGGACATCATCGAAGAGCTGGTGGGCGAAGTGCAGGACGCCACCACCGTCTAGTTCGTTTGTGCTGACGCCGGGGAGCCGGGGCTGCCGTGGGGCGGTCCCGGCTCTCCGTGCCTGGGCCGACCCGTCCGCCCCCCTGTTAGACTGGCGCTCATTATGAGGGCAGGTATTCGGGCCGCAGCCGGCCATGCGTTGACCATACGGTCGACGCCGCAGCTGCTCACCACCGCCCTCGGCCTCCTGGCGGTCCTGGCCGGAATCCTCGGCATGCATATGCTCGCCGACCCCCATGCTGCCGCCGGTCACGCCGCAGGCCACCCGGCAGCCGCTCATTCGGCCGCCAGCCCGTCCGGCACCTCAGCGGACTCCAGCGGGACAGCCCTCCGTCACAGTGCCGATCCGGCAGCCGCAGCTGCTCCGGCCTCCGACGGCGGGCACAGTTCCGGAGCGTGCCCCGAATGCGGACCGGCCGGCTGTGCAGCGGGCCTCTGCATGATGTTCCTGGTGCTTCTCAGCATTACGGCGCTCATCGGTGCGCTGGTATCCCGCCGGCACCGGAACCCGGACCGTCCGGACCCGCCCTCGGCCGTTCCCGCCAGGCTGGCTCCCCCGGCTGCTCCTTCGCTCGTTCAACTCTGCATCAGCCGCACGTAAATTCCCGGCTCCACCATTCTCCGGAGCCCCCCTTTGCGTGCCTGCCCAGCGCGGCAGTGCTGATTAGTCAACGAACGTACTGACCGAAGGAAAACACCTTGAAGAAGAAGCTTGCCCCTGTTTCTGCAGCCGCCCTCGCCGCCGCCATCGCCCTGGCGGGATGCGCGGCCACCAGCAGCGCCCCGGATTCGAGCCCCGCGCCGGAGAGCAGCATGCCCGGCATGGACCACCACGGCAGCGGGGAATCCACCGATACCCCTGCTGCAGACCACAACAGCGCGGATACCATGTTCGCCCAGATGATGATCCCGCATCATGAACAGGCCGTCACCATGAGCGACCTCATGCTGGCCAAGGAAGGACTCGATCCCCAGATCGAGGAACTGGCCACCAAGATCAAGGCCGCCCAGGGACCGGAAATCGAAAAGATGGACGAATGGCTGGAAGCCTGGGACGAGCCCCGGGAAATGCCCGGACACTCCATGGAGATGGACGGCATGCTCTCCGACGAGGACCTGGCCGCGTTGGAAAGCGCCCAGGGAACCGACGCCGCCAAGCTGTTCCTCTCCCAGATGATCGAGCACCACGACGGCGCGGTGAAGATGGCCGAAGAGGAAGCTGCGTCCGGCTCCAACCCCACTGCCGTGAAGCTCGCCGAGGACATCATCGCCAGCCAGAACGCCGAAATCGCCGAAATGCAGAACCTGCTGCAGGGCCTGGCATGAGGCTGAGTCACGGCGTGCGCGCCGGCGCGGCTGCCGCCGTCGTCATCCTGACGCTGACCGCCTGCTCCCCTCCCGTTGACGCGCAGGACCAGGCGGCAGCACCGCCCTTCCCCAGTCATGTCCATGCCCTGGCCCTCAAACCCGGCACCACGGATGTACTCGTCGCCTCGCACGAGGGCGTCTTCGAGGTTTCCGGGAACAGCCTGGTCCCCAGGGGCGCCAACATCGACCTCATGGGCTTCGCCGTCGACGGCAACGGCGACTACCTAGCCTCCGGGCATCCTGGGCCCGGCGTTGACCTGCCCGATCCGGTCGGCCTGATCCGGTCCGCCGACGGCCATAACTGGACGCAGGAGTCGCTGGCCGGCGAATCCGATTTCCATGCCCTCACTGTCACCAGCGGCGGCATCATCGGCTTCGACGGGACCCTCCGGCTAAGTGAGGACGGCACGGCGTGGACCGATGCTCCCACGCAGCTCACTCCTTACAGTCTGGCCGGATCGCCGTCGGGCACGCTGGCTGTCGCCACCACGGAACAAGGCCCGTATCTGTCGGAGGATGCAGGCAAAAGCTGGACCCAGCTTCCCGACGCCCCGGTGATCATGCTGGCCGCGGTGACGGAGCAGTCCAGACTCGTTGGAGTGAAGCCCGACGGCGGCGTCCTCACCAGCACGGACCAGGGCACCACCTGGTCCGAAGCAGGAACCCTTGCCGGCTATCCGGTGGCAGTGACCGCAGCGGAGACGGCTGACGGGCTGCAGATCTGGGCCATGACCGATGCCGGCCTGGAACACTCCACAGACGGCGGGCAGAGCTTCACCGTGATCGTCGAGCAGCCTGCCGAAACACGATGATATTCGCGTAACGCCGCTGTAGTCTCCGGGGCGGGGGCGGCGGCGGACCCACCGCTCCCGCCCCGGGCCCTTGCAGCCTAAGTTACTGACGAGTAACATCGAGAGCGAGCTTGTCCACATCTCAAAGAGGAGCAGTACGTGAGCCCACAAAGCCGAGCACGGCAGATCAGGGACGTTGTTTTCGTAGACGGCGTCCGCACCCCCTTTGGACGCGCCGGCGAGAAGGGCATGTACGCCGATACCCGCGCCGATGACCTGGTGGTCAAGTGCATCCGCGAGCTCCTGCGCCGCAACCCGTCGCTGCCGCCCGAGCGCGTCGATGAAGTAGCCATCGCCGCCACTACCCAGACCGGGGACCAGGGCCTGACCATCGGCCGCACCGCAGCGCTGCTGGCCGGACTCCCCCGCAGCGTTCCCGGCTTTGCCATTGACCGCATGTGCGCCGGCGCCATGACAGCCGTCACCACCACCGCGTCCGGCATCGGCTTCGGCGCCTACGACGTCGTCATCGCCGGCGGCGTGGAGCACATGGGCCACCACCCGATGGGCGACGGCGCGGATCCGAACCCGCGGTTCGTCACCGAACGGCTGGTGGACCCCGCCGCCCTGAACATGGGCAATACCGCCGAGAACCTGCACGACCGCTTCCCGGACATCACCAAGGAACGCACCGACGCGTACGCCGCTGCCAGCCAGGAAAAGCTGGCCAAGGCCTACGCCGGCAACCAGATCCAGCCGGACCTGGTTCCCGTTGCCACCAAGAAGGCCGGCGCCGGCTGGACCCTGAGCAGCGTCGACGAAGGCCCCCGCCCCGGAACCACGGTCGAAGACCTGGCCACCCTGCGCACCCCGTTCCGCCCGCACGGCCGGGTCACCGCCGGCAACGCCTCAGGCCTGAACGACGGCGCCACCACGGCCCTGCTGGCGTCCGCCGATGCTGCGGAGGAACTCGGCCTGCCCGTGAAGATGCGCCTGGTCGGCTACGCCTTCGCCGGCGTCGAGCCCGAAGTCATGGGCATCGGCCCGGTCCCGGCCACGGAAAAAGCCCTGAAACAGACCGGCCTGTCCATCGAGGACATCGGCCTGTTTGAAATCAATGAGGCCTTCGCCGTCCAGGTGCTTTCCTTCCTGGATCACTTCGGCATCGCTGACGATGATCCCCGCGTGAACCGCTACGGCGGGGCAATCGCCGTCGGACATCCGCTGGCCTCCTCCGGCGTCCGGCTGATGACACAGCTGGCCCGCCAGTTCGAGGAAGATCCGTCCGTGCGCTACGGCATGACCACCATGTGCATCGGCCTGGGCATGGGCGCCACCGTCATCTGGGAAAACCCCAACCACCCCGAATACAACACCGAGTCCACGGAGGCATCGAAGTAATGACTGCTAGCGACTACCAGCGCCTCGCCGGGCTCTTCCCCAACGAGATTGTCACCCACTCCTACGTCTCCGACGTGGAACTGCCCGGAGGTGCCGGGACCTTCGCGCTGATCACGCTGGATAACGACGTCGATCACTCCCGCCCCACCACGCTGGGCCCGAACACGCTGCTGGAACTGGGCAGCGTGCTGGACTCCCTTCAGGAACGGGCCGGCCGGGGCGAAATCGTAGGTGTCGGCGTGACCGGAAAGCCGCACTACCTGGTGGCCGGTGCCGATCTTTCCGCCGTAAAGTCCCTGGGCGAGTACGACGACGGCGTGGCCATGGCCGCCCTGGGCCACGAGGTCTATGCCAAGCTCGGCAGCCTGGGCGTTCCCAGCTTCGCGTTCATCAACGGTGTGGCCCTGGGCGGCGGCCTGGAGATTGCCCTGCAGTCCGATTACCGCACGGTCTCCACCGGTGCCGGCGCCCTGGCCCTGCCGGAGGCGTTCATCGGCCTGGTGCCGGGCTGGGGCGGGGTCTACCTGCTGCCGCGCCTGATCGGTCCGGAGAACGCCGTCAAGGTGATGATCGAGAACCCGCTGAGCAACAACCGCACCCTCTCCGGGCCGGCCGCCTACAAGCTCGGTATAGCCGATGCCCTGTTCGAACCTGCCGACTTCCTGGAGCAGTCCCTCGCCTGGGCCTCCCTGGTCATCACCGGCGCCGAGACCGTGAACCGGCCGAACGCCGTCGAGCCTTCCGACGTCAGTGACCGCTGGGACGCCGCGGTTGCGGCTGGCCGGGCCTTCGTGGAAGCCCGCACCTCCAATGCCGCCCCCGCGCCCGCCAAGGTGCTGGACCTGCTCGAAGCCGGCAAGGACTGGACCCGCGAGCAGTCCCGCGAAGCCGAGTGTGACGCGCTGGCAGAGCTGATGCAGACCCCGCAGTTCCAGGCCACGGTCTACGCGTTCCTGGACCTGGTGCAGAAGCGCGGCAAGCGTCCCGCCGGTGCTCCGGATAAGAAGCTGGCCCGGCCGGTGACCAAGGTCGGCGTCGTCGGTGCCGGCCTGATGGCCAGCCAGCTGGCACTGCTGTTCGCGAAGAACCTGAAGGTGCCCGTGGTGATGACGGATATCGACCAGGCCCGCGTGGACAAGGGCGTGGGCTACGTTCACGCCGAGGTGGACAAGCTGCTGGGCAAGGGCCGCATCTCGCCCGACGCCGCGAACCGCACCAAGGCGCTGGTCACCGGCTCGGTGTCCAAGGAAGCCTTTGCTGACGCGGACTTCGTGATCGAGGCCGTGTTCGAGGAAATGTCGGTCAAGAAGCAGGTCTTCGCCGAGCTGGAGGCCGTGGTCTCCTCCGAGTGCATCCTGGCGACCAACACCTCCTCGCTCTCCGTCACCGAAATGGCCGCTGACCTGCAGCACCCGGAGCGCGTGGTCGGTTTCCACTTCTTCAATCCGGTGGCCGTGATGCCGCTGCTGGAGATCGTTCGTGCCCCGAAGACCGACGACGCCGTGCTGGCCACCGCGTTTGTCCTGGCCAAGCAGCTGAAGAAGACCGCTGTGCTGGTCAAGGACGCGGCCGCGTTTGTGGTCAACCGGATCCTGGGCCGGATGTTCGGCGAGATCACCAAGGTCTTCGATGAGGGCACCGACGCCGCCACCGCGGACAATGCACTGCGCCCGATGGGCCTGCCGATGACCCCGTTCAACCTGCTGGCCCTGGTCGGCCTGCCGGTTGGCCAGCACGTCCAGGAGTCCCTGCACGCTGCCTTTGGCGACCGGTTCCACGTCTCGGAGAACTCGCAGAAGCTGATCGACGCCGGCATCAAGTCGCTGTGGCAGCAGGACGCCGACGGGAAGCCTTATGTGCCGGAGGAAACTTTGGCGCTGCTGTCCTTCGGCGACTCGCCGTCCACCTCGGAGGAAGTCCTGCGCCGCACGCAGGATGCCCTGGCCGAGGAGATCGGCCTGATGCTCGACGAGGGCGTGGTGGCAGGTCCTGAGGACATTGACCTCTGCGTCATCCTCGGTGCCGGCTGGCCGATGCATCTGGGTGGCATCACCCCGTATCTGGACCGCGTTGGCGCCTCTGACGGGGTCAACGGCCGGCTCTTCAACGCCGGTGCTGTTCCGGTGGCTGCTGCCTAGCTCTTTCTCCGTTTCATTCGCTTGGCATGCGCCGGGCGGACCGGAACGGCGGCATTCCTGCCGCCTAACCAGGTCCGTCCGGCGCTTTCGTACGCTCCGCCGAGTTCGCGCCCAAAACGAGGTTCTCGACGGCGCTCATGCTGGCACCGGAACGGCTTCAGGTCTCCAGCGGCTCTCCCAGATCCGGATCACCTACCCGGTACTGGACCAGAAGTGGGCAGCTGCGGTGCGAGATGAATCACAAGGGTGGGTGCCGCGCTGGTGGAGATCGCTCTCATAGGGTGTAAAGGCGGCAATTTCCTGTTTGCTGCCGCAGCGAAAGGCTCCTAACCCGTGACGCAAGACCTCCGTGGCTTCTTGGCCGTCCCAGCTGGCCGGGGGCATCGGTTCCCCGCTGTGCGGGTGGCGGCAGGGATGCTCATCCCGCTGCTGGTGCTGATTCTGCTGGACCGCACCAACCTGACCATGTGCGCCATCTTCGGCTCGCTAACGGGTGTATTTGGTCGCTCGGAACCCCACTGGCGAAGGCTGCGGCATCAGACCCAGTCCGGCTTACTGATGTGCATGACTGTGGTGGCCGGAGTATCCATGTCCATCGCCGGGCGCAGTGACTGGGAATTGGTGGTCAGCGCCACCGTTGTCGCCTTGGTGATATCGCTGGTGGCAGACGTCCTGCGGATCCGGCCCGCGGGGCCCTTCACCTACATCTTCGCGTTTACCGCCACTGCTGCCGCACCGTTTTCAGGATCCATGGGAGAAGCAGCCCTAGCCGTGTCCGGAAGCGCCGCAACCGCCGTTCTGCTGGGAATTGCCGGCCGGGTGCATGCCCGCCGCCATACTCCGGTAATACTGCGCCCGCATGCTCCGCCGCCGAAAGCAGCCCGCGTCTTGGCCCATTCCGGAAGGTACGCTGCCGCCGTCGCAGCCGCCGGCTCACTGGCCCTGCTCTTGGGGCCGGGCCACAGCTACTGGGCGATGCTCGCGGCCTGTGCCCCCATTTCCGCCGCGGACGCCGCTCATGCTCCAGCACGGGCCGGACATTTCATTCTGGGAACTTATGGCGGCGTGCTGCTCTCCGCGCTGCTGCTGCAGCCCGATTGGAGTCCGGTGCAGCTGGCAATCCTGCTTGCAGCTCTCCAGTTTGGCGGAGAGGTATACGTCATGAGGCACTACGCTCTCGCCATGGTCTTCCTGACACCCGTGGCTCTGCTGATGACCGGATTCGTCTCGGCGCAGCCGGTGTGGGAGTTGACCCTGGACCGGGCGGTAGAAACCACCATCGGCGCACTGGTCGCCGTCGTCGTAATTTTTCTGACGACGGGCCGCGGCGCGGTTGGGGCACAGAAACTCAGACTGCACAGCGAAGAATAAACCGAGAGCAACCGCGATGGCGCCCGCCCATTCGGCCCAGTTCGGTCATTCCGTGGCCCGCGGAATATAGTTGCGATCTAGCACCTGCAGCCTTTACAGCCTCTACCGGTTTGACCTGGCTGATTAGCTCCAGGTCACTGAGTTCGCGGGTACTCCCTATCGCGTTAACGGCGGTAAAGGGGCCGCAGCTGAATACACCGTCGCATGGGTAGTGCCCGTGGCAGCGGGCCTTCTATCGTTGTAGAGCGCCTCGACAGTGGCGTGTAGCTGCCAGAACTGTGCCGTGACCAGTGGAGTGCCACTGATCGCGGCTTCCAGATACGTCAGATGCGTGATCCAGCCAGGACCGTAAGAGCCGACAAAGCTGCCCAGATCTTGGTGCGTGAGCTCCAACCTGGTACCCGGGTCCGAGGGGTGCAGTTCGAAGAGGAGCCGGGATTCGGGTTCATCGGGAAAGTTCCACGTCATGGCAAGCCTGTGCGGCGGATCTGCCTCCATGATATCGCTGTGGGATGCGTAGCCCTCCCCATGCTCGACGACGAGCCTCCCACCCGCCCTCATGTCGCATTCGATGGGCTGGCCCAACCACTGGGACAGCAGCGTCCGGTCAGTCAGCCCGTCCCACAGATCACGCGTGGGGCTCGGGAAGGACCAGCCGATGAGAAGGCTGTCCTCGTGGGTCGAGATGGATTCCAGCGGCATGGGCACGATTGTGGCACACCGACGCGGCGCCGGCTTCTTGGCCGGGCGTGGTCCTGGCACCCTTGGATCAGGGTCCGACGTGCAAGGATGAGCGGATGAATGCCGAACCGGAGTTGCTCCTTGACGGCCCCCGTGGCAGGCGCCTGTGCCTTGAACTCGCGGCGGAACTCAGTCCTGATGTCAGGAACGCCGCCTTCTCCCTGGCGTACGAACTCGACCCCGGCAAGGGAACCTCCACTGTTATGTTCGCCTTGTCGAGCGACGACTCCGGCGATCCTGGTTTCCCCGGTGGCGCCCCGTCGCTGGAAGATTTGGCAGCAGAACTCCAATCCATCGATGCTTCCAGTCTCACTTCGGGGCAGCTCGCGGCTGCACGTGAGTGCTCGGTCAGGAACGCCCGCTACTGGCAGGAACCCGCAGGGGAAGACGTACTCGCCAGCCTTCCGGCCGTCGTCGACGCTTTCCGCCCGCTTGCCGAGCAGGTCCTGGCCTCGCCCACCTGGCGGAGCTGGTCCCAGCCCCGCCGGCCTGAACAGTGGGCCATTGACTGGCGCTCAGCCGAGGACCCGGCACCGCTGCCGCGGGATCCGCACCAAGCGTTGAGTAGATGGGCGAAAGAGATACGCGCCGAGGAAGCCCAGGCCGCCCGCGATCGCCCTCAGAACGTTTACGCCAACTTCTCTGGCAACTGGTGGTCCTTCCCCGGCCGTCTCCTCCGGACAGTCGGCGCCATTCCGGCCGCTTTGAACCTAGTGGAGGATTCCTTCGGCGAGAAGCAGGCCACCGTGATTCCGGTCTACGGATCCGGCAGGACATTCGAGATCCAAACGGCGGAGGACTGGATCCTTCTCTGCCGCTCCTTCCCTCTGGAGGTCACGGCTTCCCGCCGGCACGACTGGTTCCACACCACCGGACGCGATGGCCGTTGGGTCATCCCGGATTGGCAGTTGCTTGCCGGGGAGTGGGACGCGGTGCACCTGACGACCGCCGGCTACCTGCACACCGCAGGCCGTGCGCTGCAGGTGGGTGCAGACACAGCGTCTGTGCTCGCTGGGTTGGATCCGGACAGTACGCTGTGGCTTGGGGACGTTGCCCGTGAAGCAGAGGCACCGCGGCAGCTATGGCGCCAGAACCCAAACAGCGACGACTGGAGTCTGGTACACAGCCCCGGGCGGTAACGTCGACCCGCAAGGCGGATCATCCCCACCCGGGTTTGCACCACTCAGAGTGCCTGCCGCACCACCGCGGGGGAACGGCACTATGTTGGGGGCATGACAACTGCACCCGAGGCACAGACCAGCGGAAACACCCTAAAGATCGGGATAGTGGGGGCCGGAGGCGTCGGCGCGTATTTCGCTGCCGCGCTGGCCCGCGCCGGCCACGAAGTCCACGTGGTGGCGACTCCGCGGCATATCGAGCCCATCCGGACCAATGGAATCCGCGTCACCAAAGGAGACGGGTCCGACGGGTTCACGGCTAGGCCGGCCAGCATCAGCACGGACGCGGCAGATATTGGTGTCTGCGATGCGGTCGTTGTTGCCAGCAAAGCCGGGCAGGTCCGCGAAGCGCTGTTGGAGGCCAAGGCCCTGGTGGGGACCGACACGGCTGTCCTCCCGCTGCAAAACGGGGTGAGCGCCACCCAGCAGATTACCGACGCCGTCGGTGCCGGGCATGCACTGGGCGGGGTCTGCCTCATCATCTCCTATCTGACCGAACCGGGGATTGTGCATCATGTGGGCGGCCAACCAAGCATCACCCTGGGAGAACTAAACGGGAAGGTGACCAGCCGGGTCGAGAGACTTGCAGCGGCGCTCTCGGACGCCCGGGTACAGACCACCATCTCCCAGCACATCGCTGCTGACATGTGGCGGAAGTTCATGCTCATCACCTCCTACGGCGGAGTGGGAGCCCTGTCCCGGGAACCGGTGGGTCGGACGCGTGCCAACCCGCTCAGCCGCAGCCTCGTCCGGGACGCCATGAGTGAAGTGGCCCACCTCGCCACGGCTGCCGGCACTCCCCTGGATGAAACCGACGTCGAGGCCATGATGCGGCAGTACGACACCTTCGATCCCAGCAGCACGTCCTCGATGCAGCGGGACCTGGCTGCCGGCAGGCCCTCGGAGCTGGACGAGCAGACGGGGGCGGTAGTGCGCATCGCCGCTCAATACGGAGTTCCGGTGCCGATCCATGACACGATCTACCGGGCCCTGAAACTGCGTGACGGCTGACCCGACTTCTTTCTCTGCTCCGGCCCCCGGCATCCGCGCACTGCTACTCCTGGCCGATAGTGATTCCCGTGATGGGGGTGCCCGCAAGTTCGTAGACCAGAGAGACCGCTCCCTTGGGGAAACCCCTGGGTGGCTGGGCGAGGGTGAAGGCCGCCGGCACCCCCGTCCCGTCAGCGAAAAGCCGTTTGCCGGTGCCGAAGGTCAGTGGATACAGGAAGAGGTTCAGCCGGTCTATCAGGCCATCCTTGAGCAGCGACCGGGCCAGGTCTCCGCTGCCAATAATGTGGATGTCGCTGAACCGATCCTTGAGCCGGGCAACATCCGCTGGTCCTGCCAGCACCTCGGTGCCTTCCCACGAGGGGTCGGCCAGGGACCGGGACACTACGAATTTAGGCATGGCGTTGAACTTGGCGGCGATGGGGTCATCGGGGCTTTGAACGGGCCAGAACGCAGCAAAGATGTCATAGGTTTTGCGGCCGAGAAGTAGGGCGTCCATGCTGTCGATGTTCGCCATGATGGACTGGCCTGCTTCGTCGTCGGAATAGGCAGCCTGCCAGCCGCCGTATTCGAAGCCTCCCTCCGGGTCCTCTTCGGGCCCTCCGGGCGCCTGGTAGACGCCGTCGAGCGTGATGAACAAGTCCAGGGATAGAGTTCCCACGGTGTGCTCCTTTGCCTGCGCGGCGGCCTTTCGCACAGACCGGTGGACCCGGCCAGGGATCGCCGCGCTTAGGGGTGCCACAATAACGGCGAAGGCCGTGGCAGGTCGAGGTTTCTACCCTGTGCAGCAGGCTCATGCGGAGGTATCGTCTGCTGGCGTGAACCGTCTTTCAAGGCCGCAGCGCTTCGTTCGGGCCGTGGGTGAAAGCCCCGCGGCCGAACGGGTGGCTGACGCCCAGGCCGCCTTCTACAAACCGGTTATTGACTGGGCCCGCCGGGGACCGCTGCACACGAACGTGCTTGGCTACTCGATCCATCCGGTACTCACGCACCTGACGCTCGGGTGCTGGGTTAGTGCCTCCATCCTGGATGTGACCGGGGGTGAGCAGGCACAGCGCAGTGCAGGGCTGCTCACCGGCGTCGGGGTCGCGGGAGGCCTGGTGGCGGGGTTTGCGGGCGCGGCCGACTGGGCTGATCTGACGGGAGCCGAGCGGCGCGTCGGCGCAATCCACTCACTGGGCACCGACGTGTCCATGTTCCTGATGATCGGCTCCCTGCTCGCCCGGGGGCGCGGCCGTCACGGAATTGGCATGGGCCTTGGCCTGGCCGGCAACGCTGCTGCTGCCGGAGCAGGGTTCCTGGGCGGCCATCTGGCATTCCGCCAGGGTGTGGCCCGCCGCGACGCTACGGTGATCGAGTTGCGGCCGGACCCGGACAGCGGACCTTAGTTCTCCTGCTGCCGGCGCACGATTTCCGTGATCCACACCGGAGCGTACGGCGAGGTGCAGTTTGCCGGTGTCGGGTAGTCCTTGAGGACCTCCAGCCGCTCCCCGATGCCGATGGCCTGGGAGCGAAGCTCAGGATGGGTGATGCCGATCTGGGCCAGGCAGTTATTCATCGCCCACTGCAGCCGGTCCGGAGCATCCTTCATCTCGGCTTCAATCGTGTCCAGCAGGCCGCGCAGATCCAGTCCGTCAGGACCCTTGGACACCCGCTCACCGGTCAACGCCCAGCCGGCACTGGCCACCACCGGGTCCGGGTCCTCCATCCAGGCGACCCGCAGTTCCTCTGCACAGGAACTCTTTTTTACGACATAGTTCACCAGCCAGTCGTGGACTTTGGGGACGCGTGCTTCGCGCAGCATGGTGTCGAGTTCGCTGCATTCGAAGGCTTTCGGCCGGCAGGTCAGTAATGCCACCAGCCGGGCCGGGGTATCGCCCGTCTTCCACAGCTCCCGGGCCAACTCCTGCTGGGTCTTCAACTGCTTGGCGACAGCGCGCAGCTTGCTCAGATTCACACCGTGATCGTCGCCGTGCTTTTCGTTCACGGCACGAACCTTCGGATCCTCCAGCGCGGCCAGCTGGGCCAGCACCTCATCCACCGTGGTGGCGGTCGTCCCTGTCACAGCCATTTGTGTGCTCTCCGATCGGTGAAATTCCAGCCTACCTTCGGTCAGCTTGCAGGGCGCCTTCGTTGTACAACGCCTCCACACTGCGCCGGCCCACGCCGACCTGCGGCGCCGGTGCAAGAGCGACGTGACCGTAAAGCTCGATCGAGTTTTCGCCAGGGGTCCAAAACGCCGAGTGGTTGCCGTTCGCGTCATCGCCTGAGTCCACAGGTGGACCGAATTCAGCACTGAGACGTTCCCGAACAGCTTCGAATCCAACTTCAGCTAATGCCTCCGAGTCCCGCCTGCCGGAGTAGAGGAAGAAGTTTAGGGAAAACAACTGCCCGCGGAACGCCGCCCATGACCCGTTCTCCAGGAAAATACTCTCGCAGCTGAAAGGGCCGCCGGCACTCCCCGGCACCGGATCGGTGTACTCCAGCGACTCCCCCGGGGTACACCCGAGCCGGTCAAAATAGGCCATGAAGGCGCCGGATTCCCGAGGCCAGGGCGCATCAACCACCCTGGCAATGAAGTGAACAACTGCCTCGGGGGTGGGATCGGTCAACTGCACCAGTGCGTCGCTCGTGGGAGCACCCTACGCCTCTGCTTTGCGCTCACAGGCACTCAGCGGCGCCTCGGGGACAAGCCGCGGGATGAGCCGCACCAAAAGCACCATTCCGGCGAGTTCTACCAGTGTTTGGGTGACGACGGCGAGCGGTGCCAACGCCAGCGGCGCCGGGAGGGCGAGGGCCAGCGGAAGGACCACCAGGGAATTCCGGGTCGCTCCGCTGAAGATGACGGCCCGGCTAGCAGGAACATCCAGCTTCAGTGCGCGGGCCGTTCCCAGCCCGATGGGAACCATGAGGATCAGGAAGGCCGCGTACAGAGGCACGACGGCGAGCAGAGACGGGAGTTCCCCGCCCACAGCACTGATCTGGGAACCAACCACCACGGCCAGGGTAAGCATCATGAGCGGCACCATCAGGTCCTGCACGAACCGCGCGAACCTCGCCGCAGTGCCTGATCTCCGGCTGGCCGACTGCGTCATCGCTGCCAAAGCCAGAGGAACGAGGATCAGCCACACCAGAGCGGCGACAAACGGCCCGGGGTCCAGGAGCGCGCCAATGTCCGGGCCCACAAAGACCAGCAGGTAAAGGGGCAGCAGAAGCATCTGGAGCACCATCAGGACGGGCGCGGCAGCCAGAAGCCGGTCACTGGAGCCACCAGCCAGGCCGGAGAACACGATGACGTAGTCGATGCAGGGGGTCAGCAGGACCATCGACATCCCGATCAGCAGTGCCTGCTCCCCCGCGATAAAGCGGGTCAGGCTCAAAACAACAACCGGTACCAGCAGGAAGTTCAGGACCAGGACGGCGGCCATAAACCTGCCGTCACGCACGGCCTCGATCAGCCTGCCGAAAGGAATGCCCAGAAACGTCGCGTACAACAGCGCGCCGAGGGCCGGGTTAACGGTGGACTCGAATACCGGCGCGGTCTTCGGGAGGAACCACCCGATCAGGGCCCCCGCGAGGAGCGCGCCGAGATAGAGCGAAATCTGGTGCCGATCCATGCGGTCAATGAGTCCGGGGAAGTTCACTCCCCTATCCTTCCACCTCAGTTCCACCCGGTCCGGCTGTGAGTCAGGGTTGCCCCTGCCACCTGCGTGACAGGGTTCCGCAACCGTCGTAGGCTCAGCCGATGAGCGAACCCGGAGAACGCGCTAAGGGCAGGCACACTACGGGCATGCTGGCTGTGACGGGGACCGGATCACTCGTCCTTTTGTGGACCAACAACCATTTCGCCGAACCTTGGAGCTGGGTTCTGCTCGGCGGCGGCATCATCCTGCTCGCCGCTACCATTGCACTCCTGGCACGGCTGGTTCTCCAGCAAAGGGACGACTACTGGCAGGAACGTGGCCGGGACCCAAGGCATCCGGATGCCCATCGGGTGGGTGACGAGGAGATGTAGCCTTCTGGCCCTGCGGAGAGTCCGGGTCAGGCGGCTTTAATACCCACGGCGAGCTCTGCGAGCGGAGAGTTTCGTTGCCGGTAAGTTTTGGTGGCCCCCGCCCAGCGGGTCAGTGATCCGGACCAGCCGGCCCCGGGAGTCGTACTCGAACCGGGTCCGCCTGCCCACACCGTTGAGGGTCTCGACCAGTTCCCCGACCGCGTTGTACTTAAACCGGCGGGTCCCGTACCAAGAATCCTGCGAGAAACTCAGCCGCCCGGCCTTGTCATACCCGTACCGGGCCACCCCGGAGCCGGAGCCGGGGCTGCGGCGCAGCACCAGCCACCCGCACGCGTCATAACCGAAGGACTCGGTGTCCCCGGTCGGCAGGATCCGGGCCACCACCCGCTGATCGACGTCGTACACCAGTTCCGTCACCGCACCCAGCGGGTCCACGGTCTTCCACGGCCGGCCGCAGTCGTCGTACAGCCCTCCCTCGCCGTCGAGCAGCTCCACCGGATTCCCGGCCGCGTCATACAGGTGGCTGCGCCTGCGCCACGACAGGACCCCAGCGGAAGGGGTGTCCGCCTAAACGGCCGATTCCTTGCCAGCGACACCGCGAACTCGAAGCGCTTTACCCCTATCAGGTTGGAGAACGCCCCGTTCTTTCCTGATTTTCGAGGCACGGTACTCATCACGGCAAAACACAAAAGCCGGGCGCCCACCATAAACGCACGCCACGGCGCCCACCGGCAGCACCCAGGCAGGGTAATTTTCACCGTCGCCCACAAAGAACATCACCGCACAAAAGACTGCGAATCCTAGGTAGATCGACGAAATGAGAATTCCGACGGGGAGTGATCGTAGGTTGTATGGGTCGTCGGAAGGCGAGACCTGCTCATCCTTGCGGTAGCTGTGCAGCGTTCCAGCAACAGTCCTCCGAAGGACCCGCTCCTCTCCCCGGGCAAGCGCTTCCCTGTGTTCGTCAAACACTGCCTGATCAGGGCGATGCCCTCCGTCGGGGGCCGCAGACGACCCGCCGGAACTGATCACAAAGGCAGGCCCGGCCTTCGCGATAATGGGACGCATCCCCGAGGCGGCGACGACGAATGCGATGGTGGCGACGTAGGCCGCCACTTCCGTATAGACAGCCAGCGCCAGTGCCCCACACAAGCAGGCCCAGATGACAGCCATCAATAGGGCTACCGCACCGACGCCTCTGGGCCGCATCTGCACCCGGACCCCAGCGATCTCCACCCGGCGTCGCTGCCAGACTTTCGCCAGATAGAGCACTAACAGGATCAGACCAAAGCCCACCACGGCGACAACAGTCGCCACCACCAGACCCTCCAGCACGCAATACCCCCCCGTGTCAGTGGATTACCCCGGAAGGGCTCCGCTCTCGATCATCAGCAATTCAGCCATCACAAACT
The DNA here is from genome assembly GCF_014836775.1 of Arthrobacter gallicola. Classification (GTDB taxonomy): domain Bacteria; phylum Actinomycetota; class Actinomycetes; order Actinomycetales; family Micrococcaceae; genus Arthrobacter_B; species Arthrobacter_B gallicola. The sequence goes on along the minus strand of NZ_JACSQD010000001.1, from coordinate 188,258 downwards.
GCCCGTACACCGCCCCAAGAAGCATCGGCGGCAGCAGAATGTAATAGCCTATACGTGACTTCTTGCCCATATGGTGCGCCCTGCGGCTGGTGCTGGGACGCACGAGGACGATCAGCGCCACCGGGATGACACCTATCGCGAAGGGCATAGGCATTCCGCTGCGCCCGAATCTGCCCGAGTACGGCAACCTCGTGTCCACAGGCACGTTTTGAAAAACGTATACGGCCATTCCTACACACACCACGAACGCGACAACGCCGAGGATAGTTACGATCCTTATCGCCCTCTTCCCCAACAGCAGGTCGCGCTCGGTCAGGGAACCACGCAATGCGCTGCTCCCGCCTTCGGAAACAACGTTTCGCCTAGTCACTAAAAAGTTCTCCTCAATGACGTACTTTCCGCTGTCAACAATAACGGCTGCATGTATTTCCGTATATGTGGAGGCAGCATGAGCGCCTCGGGGGGTACCGAGTTCAGAAACTGTCAGTCCACCGCCGGCGTCTAACAGCAGTCGTTCTGGACCGTACCCCTGACCGGATATCATTCCGTCAACGAAACCTCCAGCCGCAGAACTACCCGCCGTGGCTGTGTGCCGGATCGTTCTTTCAAAGTTCGTGCTGGAATGACCAAAGATGTGCTGAGCAGGCGCATTGGTCACGTTGCTGACGGCACCGTTGGCAGCTGCGCCCGCGAGACCCAGAGGACTCCTGTCATCCGCGGTGACCAGGTACTGCCCGGAATTGATGATTGCTCCAGTAGTACCATCGGCGATTGCGTGGTTCGCTATCTGGCCCGCGGGCACCCGTGCCACAGCGGCCCCTGCGCCGGGGCTGATGTGTGAAACGGCGGAAGTGACAGCGGTCCCGGCGCGGGACGCAGCACTTGAAATCGCGGTGCCGGTTTGAGAGGCGCACATACGGCCGAGTCCAGAAGTGACCATCCCGCCCACCTTTCCAGCCACCGGGCCAGCCATGAAGCCTACTGCGCCCGTAACCGCAACCTGCCCCCCAGTCCACCGAACCCGTCGTGGCCTTCTGAATGATCGTGTCTGCGCCAGCACTCATCAGCATTACCCCCAGCGCACTACCCCCACCGGTAGCGATGAGCAAACCACCGGCGAGCACCATGGCCCCGCCGATAACGTATTCGCCGTACTTCCCCCACCAATCCCCCGCAGCAGCCAGGAAGGCGCCCCTGGGATCGTCGAGGTTCTTCAGCTCCTCATCCGTCATCGGCCGCAAGCCCGTCGGATCGGTGGCGTTCAGCGGATTATTCCCCGCATACGCATACGGATTCCCGTCCCACCCCGCGCCGAGCACCGGGGCCAGAGGATCCGTGGAGAGGAAACCACGGGCCACGGGGTCATAGGCCCGGGCACCGAGCCATTCCAGGCCCGCGATTTCCAGGCCGCCGCCACCGGTCAGGCTCACCCCGGACGGCAGCATCCCCGCCCGCCCGGACAACCCGGACAACGCACCCGCAGCGCCCATCCCGGCAGCTGCACCAGGTTCCGGGACCATAGACATGCCCAGCACCGCCCACGGATCGGTTGCGTCCGTGGGTCGGGCGGCACGCCACCCCGGCGCCAGCCACGCCTCGCCGAAACCGGTGACGCCACCGGGCAGGTTCAACACCTGCTGATCGCTGATACCCGCCAGGGTTGGCACCGGGTTCGCGGTATCCCACCACACCGGGCACCCATCCACCGAGGCGAGTTCACCCAGGGCATCCACCCAGAGTTCATGCCCGGCGGTTTCACCGCCATCGGGGGTGCGGTCGACCGTGCCGCGCAGATACCCGGACTCACCCCAGACGTATTCCGTCCAGGACCCGTCCGGGCCAATCAGCCGGGAACGGCGTCCCAGCCCGTCATACACATACCCGGTCCGGGACCCGGTCCGGGACCCGTCCGGCTCCGGCACCGAGACCAAATATGGCTCTCGTCCGGGTACCTCCGGTCTTCTCTTCGCGATGCGCGGCAATGGGATTCTCTACGAAGACCTGCAATCTTTGACAGCTGACGTCAGCCGCTTGATTGAAAACAATAGCGGTGCCCATCGATATCGAGTCTATGACCGACTTGCCGGACACAAACTATCCGGGCAGGGCGCCGCCTTCGATCAATAGTGCCTCAACGAGAATCCACTGGGTATAGACAATCCCTCCGACGACCAGCGTTCCGAAGGTATAAACCCCAATGCGTGATCCCTTGCGCATGTGGTGGGCATCCGGCTTCCTACCTTGGCGCCACAGAACAAAGAGTCCAATCGGGGCAGGAGATACGGCAATTGGCATCGGTATACCGTTCCTGCCGTACTGTCCACTGTACGGAAGCATGGTAGCCAATGGAACACTTATGAATACATAGACCGCCAATCCGAGGGAAATAGTGAATGCGATTACGATGACGACGTCTATGAACCTCGATGCCTTCTTACCTAGAATTAAATCCTGCTCGGTAAGCGGGCTCGCAACGCCGCCCGTCCGTGACGAATCGTCTTTTTCATTTTCTACGGCAGCCATCCAATCTCTTCAAATATGAACTCTGAACTCTCTACAATAACGTCCTCATGGGCTCCACCATAGGCGGCCATAGCGTGCGTCCCCCATCCAGGATTTGGACTCAACTCTGAGGCTCCGGGGAAACGGGTCGGACCTCCCCCGGTCAAACATTGAAGCTAATATCGACAGCGGAGTACCCCTGACCTGAGAGGCCGCTATCGACGAATCCACCGGCAACCGAGCTTCCCGCGCCGATTCCGAACTGAATGATTCCGGAGAAACGCCCCGTCGTGGGAGCCAGATAGCCTCCAGGCCAGCCACCAGCACCGCTGCTTCCCGTTCCACATGGTCCTGAGACCCGGCACTTATGACCGCCACGGTTGCGGCCAACAGTACGACGCCGAAAACTAACATACCCCGGACCTTATACTGAGTACCTTTTCCCACTAATTCGACCGCTCCTCAAACTGCACCGATTTTGACCGAATTGCGCAAGTTCAAAAACCGGTCTCAGCCGACCTTCTCGAAAGACCATACTTTGGGAATTGTCCCGGTGACGTCAGTCAGCCAGCGAAGTGAGTTGGTCGCCTCCCCTATTTCAAAGGTATAGAGTCCGCCTTGGGCCAGCTCGGCAGCTATATCATCACGATTCGACTCAGTGATTCCCGAGGAAAGCGTCAGCGTTCCGCAGTCCGATGATTCAATCAGCACCTGAGACCAAGAGGCGGCGCCTCGTGCGCTGGCTGACGAAACGCCTCCGTTAGCATCCGTAACGGTGCACTCGATCCGCGTCCGATGGCCCTCGTCGTATTTTCCTATGGCCCAGGGGCCACCCACTACAAAAAGACCCAGAACGGGCACCACGGAAACGATTCCCCAAAATACCCATCGATCTTTACGTAACTGCTCCGGAGATTTACCACCCGGCAGACCGTTTGCATGGCCTTCGCTGAAATTACCCATATTCTTCTCCCGGCCCTTGTCTAGTGACTCTAAGGCGCTCGATGCACTCCCACAGTAGGACCGTCTGCTCCATTGATGAATCCTAGTGTGCCAGCGACGACGTAGTCTTCGAAACTTGAACCTCCCGGTCGAACGGCCTGATTAGCAGTTCCTCCGACCGCACCTATTACTCGGTCCAACCCCTCCGTGACCCCCGTTGTCCAGCGTGCGACGTTGGGCGCCACTGCGTGGCTACTCAGACCTTCAGGATAGACGGGGGTTATCGGCAACCGTGAGGCCGCAGCTGCGGTCACCTTGCTGCCTAAAATTCCGAAGCCGGCACTGGTTCCAAAGCCGGTTGCGGCATTTCCGAGGTATCCCATCACGTTTTTTTCCCCGATGTAGTTGTAGTGGTAGTCCGCAACGTTGGACGTAGCACCAGATGCCCCTGCTGCTGTTGCGGCCCGTCCTGTGCTGCTGAACGCAGAGCGAAGAACTGACTGCGCCGCTCCCGTCCCGGTTTTTGCCACTGACGGCGCGAACCTGGACATAACGCCTGCTGCCCCACCGCCGACGAAGCCGGACGCACCCCCAATGAGGGCATTCGTCCCCACCTTGCCCCAGTCCACCTGCCCGTTCACTGTTTTTTCCTTGGCAATCGTGACGCCACCACTGATCAACGCACCGGAAGCCGCACCAATCAGCGCCACACCCACCGGGCCACCCACACCAGTGAACATCAGCGCAACGCCGACAACAATCGCCGCCCCCGCAACCACATATTCCCAGTGGCTTCCCACCGACTTATCGAGGGCCTTCAGTTCCTCATCCGTCAACGGCCGCAAGCCGCTGGGATCCGTAGCGTTCAGCGGGTTGTTCCCGGCGTAGGAGTACGGGTTCCCGTCCCACCCAGCACCCAGCACAGGTGCCAGCGGATCCGTGGACAAGAAACCACGAACCATGGGGTCATACGCGCGGGCGCCGAGCCATTCCAGGCCCGCGATCTCCAGGCCGCCGCCACCGGTCAGGCTCACCCCGGACGGCAGCATCCCCGCCGGCCCGGACAACCCGGACAACGCCCCCGGGGTACCCATCCCGGCACCTGCACCCGGTTCCGGAACCACCGACACCCCCAGCACCGCCCACGGGTCAGCCTGATCGGTGGGTCGGGCGGCACGCCACCCCGGCGCCAGCCACGATTCTCCGACCCCGGTCACACCGCCGGGCAGATTCAGCACCTGCTCCGACCCGACCCCCGCCAGAGTCGGAACCGGGTTGGCGGTATCCCACCAGACCGGGCACCCGTCCACCGAAGCGAGTTCACCCAGGGCATCCACCCACAGTTCATGCCCGGCAACCTTCTCCCCATCCGGGGTCCGGTCCACCGTGCCGCGCAGATACCCGGTCTCACCCCACGCGTACTCGGTCCAGGACCCGTCCGGGCCGATCAGCCGGGAACGGCGGCCCAACCCGTCGTAGACATACTCGGTCCGGGACCCGTCCGGTTCGGTCACCGAGACCAGCTGGCCGGCCGCATCATAAGCAAACGATCGGGGTCCGGCCGGGGTGAACTCCCGCACCAAACGCCCACCGCCGTCGTACTGCCACTCCGAGACCTGTGTCCGGGCCGAGGACGCAGCACCGGACTCCCCCAAAGGCGTGGTCGCCGCATCCACCAGCTGCCCCGCACCGTCATACCCATACCGGGTCACCGCCCCGGCACGGGTCAGGCCCGTGATCCGGCCATCCTCGTCCCGGCCGATCAGCGTGACATCCGCTGACGCAGCAGAATCCGAAAGATCCGTGCGGGTGTGCTCGGCCAGGAACCCGTTCCGATACTCCCACTCCTGCACCAGCTCCCCCGCCGACACAGCGGTCAGGCGACCGGACGCATCATGGGTAAACGTTGCCTCGCCCAGCCGGGGATTGTGGACCGTCGTCACCCGGCCGGCAGCATCACGGGAATAGGTGGTCGTCGTACCGGTGGTGTCGGTGAACCCGGTCCGGTGCCCGTCCGCATCATAAGACCAGGACAACCCCTGCCCGCCCCTGGTCCGGGACGTCAGCTGACCGCGCCGGTCAAAACCGAGCTCGTGCTCCACGACCAGCCCGTCATCCCCGGTGTGATCAGTGATGACCACCCGCCGGGACATGGCGTCCCGGTCAACACTGCACAGCAGTCTCCCGTTGAACGACGTGCTCTTCTCCCGGCCCGCCGCGTCATACGTCCAGGTGGTGGTGTTGCCGGCCGGATCCGTCTGGGAGTGCTGCCGCCCCGCAGGGTCATAGGTTGCGGTGGTGACCCGGCCAAGCGGATCCGTCACCGAACCGACCTGATCCGTGTCCGTATACGTGCGGATGGTGACTCCGCCGGTTGGGTCGGTGATCCGGACCAGCCGGCCCCGGGCGTCGTACTCGAACCGGGTCCGCCCGCCCACACCGTTAACCGTCTCCACCAGTTCCCCGGCCTGGTTGTAAACAAACCGGCGGGTCCCGTACCAGGAATCCTGGCAGAAACTCAGCCGCCCGGCCTTGTCATACCCGTACCGGGCCACACCCGCACCGGGGCCGCGGCGCAGTACCAGCCGCCCGCACGCGTCGTAGCCGAACGTCTCGGTGTCCCCGGTCGGCAGGATCCGGGCCACGACCCGCTGATCGACGTCGTAGCTCAGTTCCGTGACCGCGCCCAGCGGGTCCGTGGTCTTCCAGGGCCGGCCGCAGTCGTCGTACTCGTATCGGGTCACCGCCCCCGAGGGGGAGGTGATCGTGGTGATCTTCCCGGCAACATCCCGGCCCAGGACGGTGAGCCCGCCCTCGCCGTCGAGCAGTTCCACCGGGTTCCCGGCGGCGTCATAGGTGACCAGCTCCGCGGTGCCGTCCTCGGACTCGGACCGGACGGGCCGCCCGTACTCATCGAAACTATAGGTCGCGGCGGAGAACGCGTCCCGGATCGTTGCGGTCCCGGCCGTCCGGTCCGTTGACGCATCGATCCGCACCCCGGTGGGATCCACGACCGCGGTCAGCGCCCCCACCTTGTCATACTCCCGGATCCAGTCATGCCCGGCCGGGTCCGTGATCCCGGTCAGCCGGGACAGTGTGTCGTGGGTGAAGCCCCAGCGGGCGCCGTCGGGCAGGATAGCGGCAGTGACATTGCCGAGCTCATCAAAGATCCGCTCAGTGCTCCGTCCCAGCGGGTCCGTGGTGCGCACCAGTTCGCCGTTGGCGGCGTACTCCAGGGCGGTCCGGCCGCCGTCTGGGGCGACGACGGCGGTGATCCGGCCGGCGGCGTCGTGCTCGAAGGACCAGGCAGCGTCGTCCGGGTCCTCCCGCCGGACCAGCAGCCCGGCAGCGTCATAGGTGAAGCGGGTCTGCGCCCCAGAGGGACTGATGGCTGTGACGGGCCGGCCGGCGGAGTCACGGACAATCCGTGCGGTATCCCCTGCCGCATTGGACGTGGCGGTCAGCTCCCCGTAAGCGTCGTACTCGAAGCCAACACTCACCCCGGCCGGATCGGTAACCCGACGCAACAGTCCGTCCTGCCAGGTCAGTTCGGTACGCCCGCCCAGGGGATCCAGGATGACCGCCGGGTCCCGGCTGAGCTCGTCCGCATACTCATACGTGACCACCGATCCGGACTCGGTAACCAGGGTGGTGATCCGGTCCTGCTCATCCCACCCGTAGGTCAGGTCCGCGCCCTCGGCCGTGACAGTCCGGGTCTTCCGGCCGCGCTCGTCATAGGCATGGACCGTGACGGAACCGTCCCGCTCGGTAAAGGAGACCAGGTTGCCCTGCGCATCGTAGGCCATGGACTGCCGCTGATCGTGGGAATCCAGCACCCCAACCAGGCGGCCCTTGGTATCAGCGATCCAGGAATTGGACCGGGTTCCGTCCTCATCGGAAACGACGGTGACCCGGCCGGGAAGGTACGCGAACCGGGTCCGCCGCCCGTGCTGGGTCACCTGCAGGACCACCCGGCCCTGCTCGTCATACGTGTTCTCCGCTTCCAGCACCCCGGCAGCCGAGTAGACGGCGTCGATCAGCCCGGCGTCGTTCCACCGGTAGGTGCGGGTGCCGGTTTCGGTAGTCACCGTGACCAGCCGGCCGGCGTCGTCGTACCCGTACTCCACCCGGCGTCCGTCCGAGGCCCGGACCACGGCCACGAGCCCGTCCACGTACTCCACGTCCAGGAACCGGCCCCGCACATGCTCCACACGGTTTACGACGGCGGTGGCCGCAGCGCCGTACACCTCACCGACACCTGCTGCGCCGATACCTGCCGTGTTCTCCCGCAGCACGGAAACGGTGCGGCCGGGCCCGGCCCCGGTGCCCAGCCACTGACCCGCCAGCGTGTAAGCCCACCAGGAGCCCTGGTTATCCCGGACCACCAGCACCTCGGTACTGCCCGCGGGCACGGACGTCAGTTCCCCCAGGACCGGCGCAGTCACCGGTTCCCGGGTCAACCAGTAATTCTCGCCCACACCGCGGGCCCAGCCCTCGCCGTCGCGCGGGAAGTCCACGGCCCGGCCGTCCGCCAGCACCCACCGGCAGCCCTCATCGGAGAGCACCAGGTGCTGATCCAGGACCGAAGCCCAGCCCGGACCAAACACACCCGGGGTTTCCAGCCCGGAGGCCAGCGAGTTATACATCCGGGTCAGCAGCAGGTTCGAAGCAGTCCCGGTGAACCCCAGATCCGCTTCCGGCTCAATGAAGTTACCCGTGGCGGTGTTCACCGGGTCATTAGCGTAGCCGGTGCTGGGCATCGCACCCGCGGCCGTGGGCGGATCGATAGACAGCCCGTCCCGGCCCACGCTCACCCCGGCCGCGGCCAGCGACGCCGCGAGGGCAGCGTCGGAGACCGTGGACACGTTCCCGGTACCGCCGGCCGCTGCGAACGCGTTCGCTACAATATCCGCCCACTCGGCATCTTTTCTGTTCGCTTCCAAGTACTCGCGATAAGCCCGGACCACTCCGGACGCATCGATCTTCCCCCAATCGCACGCAGATTCGAACCAGGAGATGCGGTGGTTGAGGTTGCCCTCGGAGGACGCCAACTCATCGTTCAACTCACGCGTCCTGGCAGCGAAGGCCCACAGATTATCCGGGCGCGCCGAGGAGGTTCCCCCGCCGTATCCACCGGCCCCAACCATCGGAGCCCGCGTCCCCACCACGGGATCTGAGGTGGGGAAGGAGGGGCCCGGAACCGGATCCATATTTGGCCGGTCTTCTCCGCCGGTCCACCAATCCTGGAACTTCTCCCACCCGTTGCGGTTGAGATAGTCCTGGACCCAGGCATTGTTCTCTTTGCGCCGCGCGTCTTCCTCCTCGGCGAGGGTAATCAAACGCCGCACCAATCCAGCAGCCTCCCGCAGTGCACCGGCTAAATCCGTTGCACTTGTGGCTGCGGTAACGGCGTTGTCGCTGAAGATCGTCGAGAAATGTCCCTGGAAGTCCGTTTTCGCGTTGGCGACCGCAGCCGCCCTGGCCCCGGCCTGTCCCTCGAGTCTGTCCGCCTCAGTGGTGAACGCCGACTCCAGCGCTTCGGCCGAGTCGTATCTGAACCGCCCACCGTAGCTGGCATCAGACTCCGGCAACAACCGCATTTTGACAGGATCATCCATAATCAGCGCCCCCCACTGAACAAAAAATGGAAAAGAAGAAAACAAAAACCGCGGCACTCGGCCGGGCAAAATCACCCAGAAAACAGCACCGGAACCCCAAAGCGGGGCGTCAAAGGAACGGCACCAACCCGACTACCGTCCCAAAGCCCGCTTAATGCCCGGGCAGCTGGCCGCAGCAATAGCTGCCCGGGCCTTGCGCGAAGAGAAGAGCGTGACGCCTAAGCGCCGCCACCGGCGGAGAAGATATCCTGCGAGATCTTCTCCAGCTGCGTGCGCAGCTCTTCGAGTTCCTGGCGGGCCTTATCCAGAGCGGCCTTCGTCTCAGGCCACGTGGAGCCGCGGAACTGTGCGGCCAGCGGGCCGTCCCACACGTTCGGGTCCGACAGGATCTTTCCCTGCGCATCCAGCGCCGAAATCTGGTCCGTAAAACCGCCGTTAATGATGGACTGGACCTGGCCAATGGCAGACTTTGCCTGCTCAGTAGACAACACACGCGACATAAGATTTCCCCCCATTTGTAAGATGACCGTGTATCCGCCGGCTGCAGCGCGCGCCCGGCGCCCGGACTACCGCACGATACCAAGATCACTGATTAATTCCAACAAATCAGAATTGAGGGGTCGATATCCGCAACCGCGCTGTCAAACCCCTGCGCGACACACACACTTTGTGCATCAGACGATCCATCGAATCCGGGGGGATCGCCATCTACGGAAATCTACAATTTTGGGCACCTGATTCTTCGCACGCCTGAACCGAACCGACCGAGCCAGCCACGGCTACCGGCGGCCGGAGGGTCCGGGTTAGGCGGCTTTAATACTCCCGGCGAGCCCTGCGGGCTGGGAGTTTCGTTGCCGCCGTTCCGGATCCTCCTGCCGCACCTCGGAATGAGGCAGAAGCAGGAGAGCTCAGCCCAGCCGCTTCAACGCAGCAGCAAGATACGGCGCCGTCCGCGACGCTTCGCATGCTGCCACCTCGTCGGCCGTTCCGGCGCAAATGATGCGTCCGCCGTCGTCGCCGCCGGCCGGACCCATATCGATGACCCAGTCCGCCGACGCCACCACGTTCATTGAGTGCTCCACCACCACCACGGTGTTGCCAGCGTCCACCAGCCGGTTTAGCTGGGCCAGCAGCAGCTGCACGTCCTGCGGGTGCAGCCCGGTGGTCGGCTCATCCAGCAGGTACAGCGTGTGCCCGCGCCGGGCGCGCTGCAGTTCCGTCGCCAGCTTGATCCGCTGGGCCTCACCGCCGGAAAGCTCCGTGGCGGGCTGACCCAGCCGCAGGTAGCCCAGACCGACGTCGAGCAGGGTCTGCAGGCTGCGTGCCGCCGCCGGAAGATCGGCAAGGAACTCGGCAGCCGTTTCCACCCGCATGGCCAGCACGTCGGCAATGGACTTGCCGCGGTAGGTGACCTGCAGGGTTTCCTCGTTGTAGCGCGCGCCGTGGCAGACCGGGCAGGGCCCATAGGTGCCGGGCAGGAACAAGAGTTCGACGGCGAGGAACCCTTCACCCTGGCAGGCCTCGCAGCGGCCGCCGGCCACGTTGAAGGAGAACCGGCCGGCGGTGTAGCCGCGTGCCCGAGACTCGTCCGTGGAGGCGTAGAGCTTGCGGACGGCGTCGAACAGGCCCGTGTAGGTGGCCAGGTTTGAGCGCGGGGTGCGGCCGATGGGACGCTGGTCCACCTTCACCAGCCGGTCAAGATGTTCCAGGCCGGCGATGCTGCGCACCTGGACGCGGGGATCCTGGTCCGGGACGCTTCCGGCCCCGCCGGATTCGTCAGAAACCGCGTCCTCGTCCGGTTCCGGCGGAGCGCTATTAACCTGGGTGCCGACCGCTTCGGCCAGCACCTGGCTGACCAGGGTCGATTTACCGGAACCGGACACACCGGTAACGGCCGTCAGCACGCCCAGCGGAATGTCGGCGTCGAGCTCCCGCAGGTTGTGCCGGGTGATGCCCTTCAGCGAGAGCCAGCGCTCGGCACGGCGGCGGGCAGGAACGGTGTCCTCCGATTCTCCGAAAAGGAAGGGACGGGTGGCGCTCTCCGCAACGTCGGCGAGTCCGGCCACCGGACCGCTGTAGAGGACCGTCCCGCCGCCGTCGCCCGCCTGCGGCCCGACGTCGACAATCCACTCGGCGCTGCGCACCACGTCCATGTTGTGCTCGACGACGAACACGGAGTTCCCGGCGTCCTTGAGCTCCTGGAGCACGGCCAGCAGCGGTTCGGCGTCTGCCGGGTGCAGACCGGCGGAGGGTTCATCCAGGACATACACAACGCCGAACAGCCCGGAGCGCAGCTGCGTGGCAATCCGCAGCCGCTGCATCTCCCCCGGCGACAGGGTCGGTGTGGCCCGGGAGAGGCTGAGATAGCCCAGGCCCAGGGAAATCAGCGCTTCCAGCCGGGACAGCAGGTCACGGGTAATGGTGACCGCAACTTCGGTGTCTTCGTTCGATGACGCAGACCGGGACGCGGTGCCCGCGGCTTTCAGCTCCGCCGTCGGCCGGATGATCTCCGCCAGTTCGCCCAGCGTCGCCCCGTTCAGTTCGGCGATGTTGCGGCCCGCGAAGGTCACGGCCAATGCCTCGGGCCGCAGGCCGGCGCCCCCGCACACCGGGCACGGGCCGGAGACCATGTACTCAAGCACGCGTTCACGCATCTTCGCGCTGCCGGAATCGGCAAGGGTGTGCAGCACATAGCTTTTCGCGCTCCAGAACCTGCCCTTGTACGGTTTGGCAACCCGGTCGCGCTGCGGGGTGATGGTCACCACCGGCTGCTCGTCGGTGAAGAGGATCCAGTCGCGGTCCCTTTTCGGCAGCTTCCGCCAGGGCACATCGACGTCGTAGCCGAGGTGAATCAGGATGTCCCGGAGGTTCTTGCCCTGCCACGCACCGGGCCAGGCAGCAATGGCGCCGTCCCGGATACTCAGCGACGGATCCGGGACCAGGGACTCTTCGGTGACGGTGTGCGCGATGCCCAGGCCGGAGCATTCACGGCAGGCGCCGGCGGCGGTGTTGGGCGAGAAGGCGTCCGAATCCAGGCTGCCTGGCTCGGCGTCGGCCGGGTAGGTACCGCCGCGGGAAAACAGCATGCGCATGGAGTTGGAGAGGGTGGTCAGCGTTCCCACCGTGGAGCGCGAGCTGGCGGTGCCGCGCCGCTGCTGGAGTGCGACGGCGGGAGGCAGCCCCGTGATGGCCTCTACCTTGGGATTGTGGCCCTGGGAGATCAGCCGGCGGGCATAGGGAGCCACGGACTCGAAGTACCGCTTCTGCGCTTCGGCATAGATAGTGCCGAAGGCCAGTGATGATTTGCCGGAACCGGAAATGCCGGTGAAGGCCACGATCGCGTCGCGGGGGATGTCGACGTCGACGCTGCGGAGGTTGTTCTCCTCGGCTCCGCGGACCCGGACCATACCGTTGCCGGCGGTGCTGTTGGTGTTGGGAGCGGACTGGACGGCGGGTTCAGGTTTGCTGCTCACCCTTCGACGCTAACAGGGGGTGCCGACGTGTGCCCGTCTTCTGTGCGGGAGTTCACCCACGGCGTTACTGCCGGACGCCCGCCCACCCCGGGCAGCTGCCCGGGGGTGGGCGGTCTGCGGCGTTCCTCGGTGGGGAATCTCAGTGCCGCTATTCTTCTCGCGCGATGCTGTTGAGCTCGCTGAGATCCTGTTCTGAGAGGTGGATGCCGGCGCCGGTGACATTTTCCGCAGGTGTGCGGCTGAAGACGTCCCCGCGATGAGAAGGATATTCGGGGAGCGTTGAAGCAACCAGGCGAGAGCGACGGACATCGGCCTGGAACTCAGCCGCGCTGCAACTGCCGAGAGGGTCTCCGACTGCAGGGGGCTGAAGCCGCCCAGGGGGAAGAACGGTACGTAGGCGATACCCTCCGCTGCGAGCCGGTCGATAAGGCTGTCGTCCTGCCGGTAGGCCAGGTTGTACATATTCTGCACACTCACGATCGGTGCGATCGCCTGAGCTTCTGCGACCTGGTCCGGCGTCGCGTTGCTGACTCCAAGGTGACGGATGAGGCCTTCCTGCTGCAGATCGACCAGGACCCGGAAGGCGTCACCGATACGTTCCGGCACCGGCCCCTCAGCATTTCCCACCCGCAGATAGACCAGGTCGAGTACGTCGAGACCGAGGTGCGTGAGGTTCTCGTCGATCTGCTGACGCAGCTGGTCCCGCCGGCGGGCGGTCGGCCAACCGCCGTCGGCATCCCGTTCCGCGCCGACCTTCGTCGCTATGCGCAGCGTGCCCGGGTAGGGGTGCAGCGCCGCCCTGATCAGGTCGTTGGTCACGTGCGGGCCGTAGGCCCCGGAGGTGTCGATGTGGGTAATGCCAAGATTGGCGGCTTCACGAAGGACCGCGATAGCTCCGTCATAGTCCACGGGCGGCCCCATGACCCACGGTCCGGTGAGTTGCATGGAGCCATACCCGAATCGGGTGACCGTCTGGCCGCCCAGCTTCCATGTGCCGCCGGGAAGAATCTGGGTATCCGGTGTCATTGACACGTTCCTTTCAGGGAGTGCTTGTGCCGTTCTCGGCAGTCCCTCATTGTTGGGGCAGTTGCTTCCCGTTAGGAAGTAGTTACCCACAAGTGCGTATGTATGCGAAAGGTAAACAAGACCATGGCAACAATGACGGCTGCCGCCCGGCGGGCTAAGGCAAAAGCGAACTACAACGCGTTCCTGGCCATGTGCCCGAGCCAGCAACTGCTTGACCGTATTTCCGATAAGTGGGTGCCGCTCGTCCTGTCGGCGCTCGGAAGCGGTCCCACCTGTGATGCACAGCCTGCCCCGATGCGGTATTCAGAGCTCGCTCGAGTCCTCGCCGGCGTGAGCCCGAAGATGCTCACCCAAACACTGAGGTCCCTTGAACGCGACGGACTCGTGACCCGGACAGCACTGCCAACGGTTCCCGTGACTGTTTCGTATGAGCTCACCGAACTAGGCCAGTCGCTGCACGGCACGGTCCGCGAGTTCAAGAGATGGGCAGAGGCACATATGGATGACGTCTTCGCCGCCCGGGCCGACTACGAGGCGTCTGAACAGCTCTCTCGTTGAGCCGTCGCGCGCAGGCGCAAACCTAGAACAAAGCAACCTTCGGTGCCCGCGGGAAGATCCGGTCCAGCTCTTCCAGGTCCTTCTCCGAGGGCACCCAGGAAGCGGCTTCGGCATTCTCACGGATCTGTTCCGGCCTGGTCGCTCCGGCAATCACCGAGGCTACTGACGGACGTGAGGCCAGCCAGGAGAAAGCCACCTGGATTTCCGTGAGTCCGCGTTCCTGAGCGAACTGCCCGAACTCACGCAGCTGGTCGAAGTCGGCGTCCTGCAGCAGATTCGTGCGGGAGTGGGTCAGGCGGCTTCCCTCGGGTGCCTTGCCTGCGCTGTATTTGCCGGTCAGCAGGCCGTTGGCCAGCGGGAAGTACGGCAGTACACCCAGCCCATAGGCCTCCGCAGCGGGGGTGACCTCTAGTTCAGCGCGGCGGTCCAGCAGGTTGTAGTGGTTCTGCGCAGAGATGAAGCGGGTGCTCCGGGCAGCCCGGGCAGTAAACTCTGCCTCGGCGATCTGCCAGCCGGCACGGTTGGAGTGCCCGATGTAGCGGACCTTGCCGCTGGTGACGAGGTCATCGAGCGCCGACAGTGTCTCCTCGATGGGGGTCAGCGGGTCCGGAGTGTGGAACTGGTAGAGGTCAATCCAGTCCGTTCCCAGCCGGCGCAGGGACGCCTCGACGGCTGTCATGATGTACCGCCGGGAGCCGCGGGCGCCGAAATCCGGACCGTTGACGCCGTTCATGTCCATGCCGAACTTCGTCGCCAGGATGACGTCGCCGCGCCGGGCGCCAAGCGCCTTTCCGAGTCGTTCCTCGCTCAGTCCAGGCACCGCCCCGTAGGTATCGGCGGTGTCAAAGAGGGTGATCCCGGCGTCGATGGCCGCATGCACGACGGCGTCGGTACCTTCCTGCGATTCGGTGGCGGTGCCTGCGCGGCCCAGGTTGTTGCAGCCAAGCCCGACGGTGGAAACGGTGAGACCGGACGTGCCGAGTCTGTTGTAGGTGGTCATCGTCCCACGCTATCAACTACGGCGGCGGTCCCTGCCGCCGGGGTCTGCCCCAGAATCCGACGGGATGAAAGGATACGGAAACGCGGAGGATGGAGGCTCCATGAGCCTTGCTGCCAAACGGGGAGGACACCAAAGCTAGAATCCCAGGGAGTTCAGGGGGCCGTTCAGGCTCGGCGCTTTGTCGGTCTCCAGGATGTACTGAATGGGAATCGGCCCGGTCGGGAGCATGCCGGGGTAGATGTTCTCATGGCGACGCCGCCGCAGCTCGTTGCCGCTCTCCTTGACCTGCCGTGAAAATTCGGACATCGACGCCGGTGACAGCTCCCCCTGCTCGCACCAGATGATGTACATCCCATACAGGTCCACAGCGGGCGTTGCCTCGGTTTCATCCAGTCCGGTGATGGTGCATTCCCGTAAAAAGTCCGCGACGGGGCCAACTAGTACCTGATTCATACTTCGACCCTAGCCACGGGTCCAGTGGTTGGGAAGGGTCCGGGAGATGAACACTACCTTCGGGTGCGCAGATGGTCTTCGAAGCTCAGCGGCGGCGTGCCGGTCAGCGCTGCCACGTCGTCACTGACCCGGGCGAGTTCACCGGTTGCTATGGCCGCGTAGCTGGTTGCCCAGGCCACTGCCTGCCACTCCGAGGCACCGGCGGCGCGGCGGGATTCGACAGCTTCATCAAGCGATTCGGCATGGTAGGTGACCTGTTGCCCGGTGACTCTGGTCAGGGTATCGGCAACATCGCGCATGCTGAGGGACTGCGGACCTGTCAGAGTGTAGGTGGCGCCGGCGTGGGGCTGCGGATCCCTGAGGATCCGGAAAGCGGAATCGGCGACGTCGCTGCGGGCGACCGGCGCGAACCTCCCGTCGGCCGCCGGTCCGCGGATCACGCCGTCGCGCCCCACAAAGGAGGGAAGGATGTCCTGATAGAAACAATCGCGGAGGAAGGTATGCTCCAGGCCACGGCTCCTGATGTGCTGCTCCGTGTCCCAGTGGTCCCGCCCGAGGGTAAACACGTCGTCCGGTCCCGCCCCCATGAAGGACGTGTACACGATGTGCTGTACGCCCGCATCCACGGCGGCATCCACGAACGTCCGCTGGTCCTGCGCCCGGTAGGGGTTCTCCGCGGCCGAGACCATAAAGAGGGTCTGCACCCCCTCCAGCGCCCTGACGGCATGGTCCCGGTCCGCATAGGACAGCGCGAAGACCGGTGTTTCCGGCGGAGCGGGAACCTTGGCCGCGTGCCGTGCCAGCAGACGGTGCGGAATGCCGGCCTCAGCGAGCTGCCGGGCAACAGCACCCCCCAGAGCTCCGGTGGCTCCGGTGACGGCGAGGGTTGGAAGGTCATTTGCCATGGTGGCCACTTCTTTCCTGCCCCGCCGGGCCGCGGAGCCTAGTTGATCTTCGGAATCTGTCCGGTGGGCGCCTGCTGGCCTGGGAGCGGACGGGCGAACGGCACCTTCGTGCCGAGGACCTGGGCGACGACGTCGTGGGCTATCTGCCGGGCGGTCAATCCCACCCGTTCAAGGACCTCGGCACGCGTGCCGTGGTCCAGGAACTCGGCAGGCAGGCCCACCTCGTTCAGGGCCGTGTCCACGCCGGCTGCCCGCATTTCCTGCCGGATCCGTGATCCAACGCCGCCGGCGCGGACGCCGTCCTCAATCACGATGACAATGCGGTGGGCGGCCGCCATGCTGATGATGGACCGCGGAACGGGGAGCACCCATCTCGGGTCAACCACTGTGGAGCTGATGCCCTGGGCGCCCAGCCGGTCGGCGACGTCCAGCGCCATCTCAGCCATGGCCCCCACACTGACAATCAGGACGTCATTGCGGGTATCGCCCGAGGGCCGCCGGGCCAGCACATCCACGCCGTCGTCAGTGCGCTCTTCAGCATCAACGTCGGCACCCACGGTGCCCTTGGAGAAACGCACCACGCTGGGGGCATCGGAGATCGCCACGGCCTCGCGCAGTTCCTCCCGCAGGCGGGTGGCATCACGCGGCGCAGCCAGGTGCAGGCCCGGAACGATCTGCAGCATGGACATGTCCCACATGCCGTGGTGGCTGGGCCCGTCCGGCCCGGTTACGCCGGCACGGTCCAGAACGATGGTGACGCCCGCCTTGTGCAGGGCAACATCCATCAGCAGCTGGTCGAAGGCACGGTTGAGGAACGTCGCATACAGGGCGACCACCGGGTGCAGTCCCCCGTACGCCATACCCGCGGCGGAAGTCAGCGCGTGCTGCTCGGCGATGCCGACGTCGAACACCCGGTCCGGGTGCTTGGCGGCGAAGCGGTGCAGCCCAACGGGGATGAGCATGGCGCCGGTGATACCGACGATGTCCTGGCGTTCGTCGGCGATCTCGGCGATCTCCGTGGCGAACACGGACGTCCAGGACTGCTTCCCGCCCGGGGCGACGGGCGCGCCGGTTTCGGGGTCAATGATTCCAACCGCGTGGAACTGGTCCTCGTCATTCGCCCGGGCCGGGGCGTAGCCGTGGCCCTTCTCGGTGATTGCGTGCACAATCACCGGACCGCCGTAATTCTTCGCGGTGATCAGCGCCTGCTCCACCGCGGCCAGGTCGTGACCGTCCACCGGACCGACGTACTTCATGCCAATGTCTTCGAACAGGCCCTGGGGTGCCCACCAGTCCTTGATGCCCTTTTTGGCGGCGTGCAGGCTGTGGTACGCGAACCGGCCCACCGGGCCGCCGCGCTGCAGCCGGCCCTTCCACCAGTCCATGGTGTTTTCGTACATGTGGTGCGTGCGCACGGTGTCCAGAGTGGGGCGCAGGGACGCCAGGTAATCGGCCACGCCGCCGATCGTGGGAGCGTAGGAGCGGCCGTTGTCGTTCACCACGATCACCACGCGCCGCCGCTGATCCGCCGCGATGTTGTTCAGGGCTTCCCAGGCCATGCCGCCGGTCAGGGCGCCGTCGCCGACCATGACCACGGTGTAGCGGTCGCCCTCACCGGTCAGCTGGCGGGCCCGGGAGATGCCGTCCGCCCAGGACAGTGAGGAGGAGGCGTGTGAGCTTTCAACAATGTCGTGCACGGATTCAGCCCGGGCTGGGTATCCGGACAGTCCGCCCTGCTGCCGCAGTGTTTCGAAGTTCTGCCGGCCGGTGAGCATCTTGTGCACGTAGGACTGGTGTCCGGTGTCAAAGACAATGCTGTCACGCGGGGAGTCGAAGACCCGGTGGATACCCATGGTCAGTTCGACGACGCCGAGGTTGGGACCGAGGTGACCTCCGGTCTGGGCCACATTCGTGATGAGGAAGGACCGGATCTCTCCGGCCAGGGCCGAGAGCTGGGAAGCGCTCAGTTTACTGAGGTCCCGCGGATCACGGATGGTTTCCAGAAGTCCCAAAAGGGCGCCTCCCTTGCGTCTTAGGCAACGGGCAAACGCACCGTCACAACCACTAATTCTAACGCCTGCGTCCGGTCCGGGATTTACCCCGGCACGCAAAACGCCCCGTTTCAGGGCTTCGATTACTCGAAAGCCTAGCGAAACGGGGCGTGATGCTGGTGCTGATTTAGCTACTTTGCCGAAATCTGGCGCAGAACGTACTGCAGGATTCCGCCGTTGCGGTAGTAATCGGCTTCACCGGGGGTGTCGATGCGCAGAACGGCGTCGAAGGTGACCGCTTCACCGTTTTCCGGTGTTGCGGTGACCTTAACCGTCTTGGGGGTGTTGCCGTTGTTGAGCTCGGTAACGCCCTCAACCGAGAAGGTCTCGGTGCCGGTCAGGCCCAGGGAATCGGCGTTGACGCCGGCCGGGTACTGCAGGGGAAGAACACCCATGCCGATGAGGTTGGAGCGGTGGATGCGCTCGTAGCTCTCGGCGATGACAGCCTTGACGCCCAGCAGTGCGGTGCCCTTGGCAGCCCAGTCACGGGAGGAACCGGAACCGTACTCCTTGCCGGCCAGGACAACCAGCGGGATGCCGGCGGCCTGGTAGTTAACCGAGGCGTCGTAGACGGCAGCCTGCGGTGCGTCGGGCTGGCTGAAGTCACGGGTGAACCCGCCCTCGACGCCGTCGAGCAGCTGGTTCTTGATCCGGATGTTGGCGAACGTGCCGCGGATCATGACCTCGTGGTTGCCGCGGCGGGAGCCGTAGGAGTTGAAGTCCTTGCGGGCCACACCGTGTTCCAGCAGGTAGCGGCCGGCCGGGGTGTCCGACTTGAAGGAGCCGGCCGGGGAGATGTGGTCAGTGGTGACCGAATCGCCCAGCTTCAGGAGCACACGGGCACCTTCGATGTCCGTAACCGGCTCCGGCTGTGCCTTCATGCCCTCGAAGTACGGAGGCTTCCGCACATACGTGGACTCCGAATCCCATTCGAAGGTCGCGCCTTCGGGGGTCGGCAGGGACTTCCAGCGGTCGTCACCTTCGAAGATGGTGGCGTAGCTGTCGGTGAACATCTGCTGGTCGATGGAGGCATCGATGATCTGCTGGACCTCGGCCGGGTTCGGCCAGATGTCCTTCAGGAAGATGTCGTTGCCGGCTTCGTCCTGGCCCAGGGCATCGTTTTCGAAGTCGAAGTCCATGGTGCCGGCCAGGGCGTAGGCGACTACCAGCGGCGGGGAGGCCAGGTAGTTCATCTTCACGTCCGGGTTGATGCGGCCTTCGAAGTTACGGTTACCGGAGAGCACAGCGGTAACGGCCAGGTCGGCGTCGTTGATCGCGGTGGAGATTTCGTCCTCGAGCGGACCCGAGTTGCCGATGCAGGTGGCGCAGCCGTAGCCGACCACGAAGAAGCCAAGCTTTTCCAGGTACGGAATCAGGCCGGACTTTTCGTAGTAGTCGGTGACTACCTTGGAACCCGGTGCAATGGAGGTCTTGACCCACGGCTGGGCGGTAAGGCCCTTTTCGACGGCGTTCCGGGCCAGGACGGCAGCGGCCATCATGACGGACGGGTTGGACGTATTGGTGCAGGAGGTGATCGAGGCGATCGTCACGGCACCGTGGTCCAGCTCGAAGCTGCGGCCGTCGGGCATCGTGACGGGCACGCTGTTCTCGACGCGGCCTGCGCTGCGGTCGGTGACGGAGACCAGGTCGTGCGGGGAATCCGCAACCTGGGTTCCGGCGTCCGTGTAGGTCGGGGAATCCGAGGCGGGGAAGGACTCTTCCAGTGCCTCGTCCACCGTTGCGCCGACTGCTTCGACCTCGTGGTCGACGTAGTTGCGCAGGTCCTTGCGGAACTGTGCCTTGGCGCTGGTGAGCTCCACACGGTCCTGGGGACGCTTGGGGCCGGCGATGGAGGGAACCACGGTGGAGAGGTCCAGTTCCAGGTACTCGGAGTACTTGACCTCGTTGGCCGGATCGTGCCAGAGGCCCTGTTCCTTGGCGTAGGACTCCACCAGGGCAACGCTGTCCTCGGACCGGCCGGTGAGGCGCAGGTAATCCAGGGTGACGTCGTCGATCGGGAAGATCGCGGCGGTGGAACCGAACTCGGGGCTCATGTTGCCGATCGTGGCACGGTTGGCCAGCGGCACGGAGGCAACGCCTTCACCGTAGAACTCTACGAACTTGCCGACCACGCCGTGCTGGCGCAGCATTTCGGTGATCGTCAGGACGACGTCGGTGGCGGTGGCGCCGGCCGGGATTTCACCGGTGAGCTTGAAGCCGACAACGCGCGGGATGAGCATGGAGACGGGCTGGCCGAGCATCGCTGCTTCGGCTTCGATGCCGCCAACGCCCCAGCCGAGCACGCCCAGGCCGTTGACCATGGTGGTGTGGGAGTCGGTGCCGACGCAGGTGTCGGGGTAGGCGCGCAGGACGCCGTCCACCTCACGCGTCATGACGGTGCGCGCCAGGTACTCAATGTTGACCTGGTGGACAATGCCCATTCCCGGGGGGACAACCTTGAAGTCATCAAACGCGGTCTGGCCCCAGCGCAGGAACTGGTAACGCTCGCCGTTGCGCTGGTATTCGATCTCCATGTTGCGCTCAAGGGCGCCGGCATTGCCGAAGGCATCGATCTGCACGGAGTGGTCAATGACCATTTCCGCCGGTGCCAGCGGGTTCACGCGCTTGGGATCGCCGCCAAGATCGGCAACAGCTTCCCGCATGGTTGCCAGGTCCACGATGCAGGGCACACCGGTGAAGTCCTGCATGATCACCCGGGCGGGGGTGAACTGGATTTCGGTGCTGGGCTCCGCCTCGGGATCCCAGCTGGCCAGGGCCCGCACGTGGTCTGCGGTGATGTTGGCACCGTCTTCGGTGCGCAGCAGGTTCTCCAGCAGGACCTTGAGGCTGAACGGAAGGCTCTGGGCGCCTTCGACGGAATTCAGCCGGAAAATTTCATACTCGTTCCCGCCGACGTTCAAGACGCCTTTGGAACCGAAGCTGTCCACATTACTCATAACAGGACTCCTCTCGCCACCGCTTTATCTTTGTCCAGTGATCCGCCGCACGCCAGTTAGGATTTCCTAACCGGCATAGCTGAAGGGGCCAGCCGGGGAATGGTGGGTGATTCCCAGGAAGGTCGGTTCCCCTGCCGTGCATAGCGCCCCAGCGGGAATCCCTACGGCACGGAGCCAGACAACTAATCCCCATCCTAGCCGGAAGCGGGTTCGGCGGCCCGGCCCACCGCGCCGGGCGGCAGCATTACGCTCGCCACACCCGGGCAGCAGGCCGGCCGGTCAGCCGAAGCGCTTCCGCCGGTATTCTCAGGGCCGGCGCAGGACCGCGAAGGACTCCATATGGTGTGTGTGGGGGTACAGATCAAAGACGCGGAGTGAATCCAGCTCCCAGCCGGCCTCCCGGAACCAGCCCAGGTCCCGGGCGAAGGACGCCGGGTCGCAGGAGATGTAGCCGATGACCCGCGGCTCAGCGGCGCTGATCTGACCGACCACGGTGCGGCCCGTCCCGGTGCGCGGCGGATCCAGCAAGACGACGTCGAGCGCGCCTTCATGGCTGCGCAGCACCTTGTCCACCCGTCCCTGGACCACTTCGACCTGCGGTGCGGCGAAGAGGTTCTTGCGGGCATCCCGGCTGGCTCCGGGGGAACCTTCGACCGAGAGCACATGCCCGGTCTCTCCGGCAGCATCAGCCAGCGGAGCGGTGAACAGGCCCGCACCGGCGAAGAGGTCCGCCACCCGCTCCCCCGGCTGCACGTCCAGTCCGTCGCGGACGGCGGACGCCAGTACTTCGGGGGCACTGTGGTGAATCTGCCAGAATCCGGCGCCGGTTACGCGGAAGTCATGCCCCAGGGCGGTTTCCCGGACCCAGGTGCGGCCGCGCAGCCGGGTCAGTACGTGCTCTTCGGGATCCCAGGCCGCAACCGATACGGTTTCCCCGGCGGCGGAGTCGGCAGCGCTGCCGATTTCACCGGCGATGCGGGCCAGCGTCCGCGGATGCGCTCCCGGGGACGGAATGACGAGGACCAGCGGCGCACCGCCGGCGGCTGGGGCGGCAACTTCCACCCGGTCCGCGCCGGTAAAGTCCACCTCCCACAGTTTCAGGGCGTTGATGGCGTCTGAGGCCAGGGGCATTTCCTGAACGGGAATCAGGTCTTCGGAGCGGTGCGGGTGCATGGCAAGCTTTCCGCCCGGAGCCACGGAGAAGCTGGCGCGGGTGCGCCAGCCCAGCCCGTCTCCGGTTCCCGGAGCGGCTTCGACGGTGACCTCGCGCTGGACGCCGCCAAGGCGCTGCAGCTGTTCAGCGAAGATTGCGCCCTTAATCCGGCGCTGCTCCGCAAGGTCAATGTGTCCGAACTCTGCGCCGCCTACGGGCAGCCGGTCCCGGCCGGCGGCGCGCAGCGAATCGGCCGGCGCCCAGAAGTGATCCACCCGGTGCGGTGAGGGCTCAAGGATTTCGACGGCGTCAGCCCGCCAGAACTTCGCCTTCTCCCCTGCATCGGTCAGCCGGGCCCGCACACGTTCACCGGGAAGCGCGTGGCGGACAAAAACCACCCGGCCCTCATGCCGGGCCACAAAGTGGCCGCCGTGGGCGGGTGCGCCAATGGTCAGTTCGATCTCGCTGGGCATGTTTTCCTGAAGCATGGTGCTGTGGGACTTCCGTGTTGGTGCCAAAACACCATCACACCACGATTTCAGCCCGGGGCCGGACTAAGCTGTCCCTTGGCCCAAAAACGGGTGCAGCAGCAGGCGGGGTATCCGCCGGAAATCCGAGGTGAAGCAAGGTGGCGCATTACGTGATCATGGGATGCGGCCGGGTCGGGGCAATGCTCGCCCATACCCTGGACAACGCCGGCCATTCCGTGGCCGTCATTGACCAGGAGCCCAGGGCTTTCCGCCGGCTGCGTCCAACGTTCGGCGGCGCGCAGGTGACCGGCGTGGGTTTCGACCGGACCACGCTGATGCAGGCTGGAATCGAAGAGGCCTTTGCCTTCGCGGCGGTGTCCAGCGGGGACAACTCCAATATCCTCGCTACCCGCGTGGCCCGGGAGACCTTTCATGTGCCGCACGTTGTTGCCCGCATTTACGATCCGGGGCGGGCGGAGATCTACCAGCGCCTGGGCATCCCCACGGTGGCCGCCGTCCGCTGGAGCGCCGACCAGGTGCTGCGGCGGATCCTGCCGGAGCAGAGCATCAACGGTGATTTCCGCGAGTCTTCCGGGCGGCTGATCCTGGGTGAACTTTCCCTGGACCCGTCCTGGCTTGGCCATCCCCTGCACACCGTCGAGGCCGCGGCGGGCGTCCGCATCGCCTACGTCACCCGGTTCGGGGAGGGCATGCTTCCGCGTCCTGATACCAGCTACCAGCAGGGCGACGTCCTGCACGCGATGATGAACGTGGACCGAACGGCGGAAATCAGCCGCATTCTGTCCCACTCCCCCGCTAAGGAGATCCAGTGAAAGTCGTGATTGCCGGGGCAGGAAGCGTCGGATCCACCATTGCCAAGGAACTGCTCTCCCACGGGCACCAGGTACTGCTCATTGATCCCAAACCCGAGACTGAGGGACGAAGCGGCCTCGACGGCGCCCGCTGGCTGATCGGCGACGCCTGCGAACTGACAACACTCAAGGACGCGAAGCTGGACGAGGCCGACGTCGTGGTTTCGGCCACCGGGGATGACAAGGTCAACCTGGTGGTCTCGCTGCTCGCTAAGACCGAGTTCGGTGTGGCGCGGACGGTGGGACGGGTGAATAACCCCAAGAACGACTGGATGTTCGACGATTCCTGGGGTGTGGACGTGGCCGTGAACACGCCCCGGCTGATGACTGCCCTCGTCGAGGAGGCCGTGGAGGTCGGGGATCTGGTACGGCTGCTGACCCTGCAGACCGGTGTGGCTTCCATGGTGGAGTTCACGGTACCGGCGGCCTCGCCCATGGCCGGTTCCCGGGTGGGGTCCGTGCCGTGGCCGCAGGACGCCACGCTTGTGGCGATCCTGCGGGACGATGCACCCATTACCCCCAGCCCCGACGATGTGATCGAGGGCGGGGATGAACTGTTCTTCGTGACGACTATCGCTGCGGAGGAGGACCTGCGTGCCCTGCTCTCGCCGTCCGCCGGGGGCGGAGCGTAGCCGGGTTCAGGCTTCTTGGCCGCGCACCGGCTGCGGCCGGGAAATCACCCAGGCGAGCCACAGGCCCAGGGCGTAGAGCGGAACGCCCATCGCCAGCCGCATGGTTCCCAGGGCAGCAACGTTGTCGGCGAGGTACAGCGGCAGCTGCACCGCCAGGCGCAGAGCAAAAACGGCGATGATGATCCAGGTGGCCAGCGCGTAGGCGCGAAGGCGCTTCGGGTCGGAACGCCACTCCAGGTTCTCGCCGCGGATGAATCCGAACAACAGTCCGGCGACCGGCCACTTCACCGCGATCGACACCACGAAGGCCAGGATGTACGCACCGTTGGTATAGAACCCGGGGACGAAGTACGTGGAGCCGCTGCCGCTGCGGAGGGCAAAGAAAGCACAGATGGCGACGCCGATGACGCCGGTCAGTGACTGCACCAGGGGCCGCTTCTGCACCAGGTTAGCGACCGCGAAGGCACCCGCGGCCACCACGGCAGCCCCGAGGGAAAGATAGAGGCCGCCGGTTATGGTGAAGAGCAGGGTGAACAGCAGGCCGGGAAGGATTGCCTCGGCCAGCCCTCGGACTCCGCCGATGGACTTCAGGACATCAATCTGGCCGTCGCCGCCGCGTTCGACCCCGGAGCGGGCAGCGTACTGGCCTGCCAGCTCACTCATCGAAGGCTGGGCTTTGTCCCTGTCCCTGCCTTCGTGTTCTGGGCTGGTGTTCATTGCTCGCCTTCCGGACGTCCCATGATTTCGTAGCGCGGGTTAAAAACGGTGGGGAATCCCTGGACGGTACTCACCATGCCCTCGAAGGTTACCTGGGTTCCCGCCACGAGCCCCGGGATGCGGCGCTGGCCAATCCAGACAAGCCGCACGCGGCGGCGGGCCTGCTCGGCGCCGGGATCACTGTAAACGCCCTGAAGCTCATCCAGCACTGCGCAGAAGCGGGGCGGAGCGCCTGCAGGAGCCAGGGTGACGGATCCAACGTAGCCGCTGCTGTGGACCCGGCCCCGGGACGGAAGATCGGCAATCCTGAGCAGGGCCGAAGCTCCTGCAGCCGGCGGCATCCGCCTAGCCAATGGTCGTGATTTCCGGGCCACGCTGCGGCGGCTCCGGCTTCGATGCATCTCCCGTTGCCTCGGTGCCGCGCCGGGGCAGCGGTGAGGCGTCCTTTGGCAGGGTCAGCTGCAGCAGATCGCGGGGCGGCAGGGGTGCGTCACCGCGGACCACGACGACGTTGCGGAACACTTCTTCGAGCGGCGCAGCGGCCTCCGGGTTCATGGCTGCCGGTCCGCCGAAGACGCCGCGGAGGAACCACCGCGGGCCGTCGACGCCAACGAAGCGCGCTACCCGGTAACCTTTGGACCCGTCCTGCGCCTGAGCCGGAACCCTGGCCAGAAGCTCGGTGCCAAGCCTGCCCTCGAGCTCGTCTGCCGTGCCGCCCTGGGATGAGACGGACTTGACGATCTGCGCGCGGATCTCATCCCAGAGGGTCTCCGACCGCGGCGCCGCGAAGGCCTGGAGCTGGAGGCTGGAACCGTCCAGATCCAGGGTCACGGCGACTACGCGCTTGGTTTTCTCCTCCACTTCGAGCCGGAGGGCCAGTCCCTGGGTTGCCGCGATGCGCAGTGCCCCAAGGTCCACGTAGCCCTCTTCTGAGGGCCGGTCCTCGGCGTCGAAGGGTCCATGCTCAGGCCCGCGGCCAGCGTTCCCCGCGGCATCCTTTCCCGTGCCGGCCGGGGGCACCGGTGCTTCGGCGGATCCTGCTGCGTCAGCGGATTGCGGGTTCGTTTTCTTACGGCGCCCAAATGCCATCGCCTAGTCCTCTTTCCTCATCTGGAGCCGGGCCGTTGCAGCCCGGGATGTGCCGGCACTAGGCCGGGGATGTGCCGAAGCCGCCGGTGGAACCGAAACCGCCCGCTCCGCGAACCGAGCCGGTGAGCTCGTCCACCGGTTCAAAGTCCGCGTATTCCACGCGCTGGATCACCATCTGGGCAATCCGGTCACCGCGCTTCAGGCTGATCGGCTCTGACACATCTGTATTTAACAGTGTGACGGAGATTTCACCCCGGTAGCCGGCGTCGACCGTTCCGGGTGCATTAACAATGCTCAGCCCGTGCTTGGTGGCCAGCCCGGAGCGGGGGTGGATCAGCGCCACGTAGCCGAAGGGCAGTGCGATCGACACGCCGGTGGGCACCAGCCGGCGTTCGCCGGGTGCCAGTTCGACGTCGATGCGGGAGCGCAGGTCCGCTCCGGCATCACCTGGGTGGGCGTAGGACGGCGCTTCGAGGCCGTCGTCGAGCATCTTCAGCTGGACTTTCACACTGGGTCCTGCTTGCTGCACAGCTGTCTCCGGGTTTCGTTGAGGGTTTGGTTCAGGGCCTATAACAGCACCTCTGCCACTTTAGCGCCTGGGCCTGCCCGCACCTGCCCCGGCGCGCAGGGAGTCCGGCGGGCTGAAGCCCAGGATGAAAAGAGCGCTCAAAGGTGGAAAGCTAGGAGTATGTCAACCCCTGCTGACCAGAGCCCTTCCCAGACCGTGCTGTACTCCGAGCGGCTGCTGCCCGCCGCCTGGATCTGGGTGGTCATAGCCGGTATCGCCGGAACCTTCCTCCTGGCTTTTGTGCCGATCAGCATCGAAGTGGGCATTGTGGTTGCCCTGGTTGCCGCCGTCGGCCTCACCGTCCTGCTGCTGTTGTCCACGCCCGTTATCCGGGTTACCGCGGATACGCTGCAGGTCGGGCGCGCCCAGATCGAACGCCGCTGGATCGGCGATGTTGAGGCCTTCCGCGGGGAGGACGCCACGCAGCAGCGCGGTCCGGCCCTGAACGGCACCGCCTTCATGTGCTTCCGCGGCTGGATCAGCCCGGTCGTGAAGATCGAAATCACGGATCCGGCGGACCGGACCCCGTATTGGCTCACCTCCACCCGGCACCCGGAGAAGCTGGTCGACGCGCTGCGTTCCTAGCCTCCCCGGAGAACCGCGGGGTCAGCCTTCACACTCAACGCAGTAGTAGAGGCCGTCTTTTTCCTTCGCTATCTGGGACCTGTGGCGGACCAGGAAGCAGGACGCACAGGTAAATTCGTCGGACTGTGCCGGGAGCACCCGGATCATCAGTTCCTCGCCGGACAAATCAGCGCCCGGCAGTTCAAAGCTGTCAGCAGCCTCGGCTTCGTCTTCATCCACCACGGCGGACTGGGTATTGGTCCGGCGGGTTTTCAGCTCTTCAATTGACTCTTCGCTGGCGTCCTCGTCGGCCTTGCGCGGCGCGTCATAATCTGTCGCCATAATTTTTATCTCACCATCGGTGTAGGTACTGAAAGGTATCTGCCAGCCGGTCCGCAGCTCCAGGAAGGCGTCTCCCCGGGGTCGCTAGAGCGGCTAGGAACTATCAACGCCGCGGACGTGCCGTTTGTGCCCGCCGGAGACAGATTTTTGCTGAGGGAGAACGAAATAGCCGGGCCAGGCCATTCCAGCCGCGGCGCCGGCGCCGGGAGCCAGGGCCCCGCAAGGTTGCGGATCCGCGCCACACCGGGCCAAACGATAGGAATTTGGAAGCCCGGGTGGCATTGTTTCAAGAAGGAGTTGCTATCGATAGCGAGGATTGTTTCATGCAGGATCTACGGCTTGTGGGGATCCACGAGGGCGGCGAACATCTACTGCTGAGCGGACGAGGCGGCGAGACCTTCCGGCTGCGCATTGATGAAGCCCTGCGTGTCGCCGCGTCCCGCCAGGGACGGCGGGCAGGTACCCCTGCAGAGCCCGAAGCCGGTCCCAGCATGACCCCGCGGGACATCCAGGCACGGATCCGCGCCGGCGCCAGTGCCGAAGAGGTCGCCGAACTCTCCGGACACGACATCGCCCACATCCACCGCTACGAAGGTCCGGTGCTGGCCGAGCGGGAATACATCGCCCGCCAGGCCCAGGGCGTGGAGGTCGCAGCTCCCATGTCCGCGGCCCAGGACAGCCACCGTTCGGCCTTCGGCGACTCACCCGTCAACCTTGGGGAGATGGTCAGCCACCGGCTCCGCGCGTTCGGCGTTGATCCCGAGACGGTGGAATGGGATTCCTGGCGGCGCCCCGAAGGTTCCTGGGACGTCGTCGCCCGCTTCAGCCTTGGGGAGGCGTCCCGGGTTTCGGTTGGCGAAGAACCGCCGGCGCGCTGGACCTACAACCCGCTGCGGCGTCAGGTCACCAACGCCAACCGCTGGGCGCAGCTGCTCAGCGAATTGGCCCCGGTCGACTCCCCCGTGCCGTCCCGGCGGCTTTCCGCCGTGGCTGACCGCGTGTTCGATTTCGAAGCCGAAGGTCCCGAACCGGACGCAGCTGCCGGAGTTACCGGGGAAGAAACCGATGAACTGCTGAATGTCCTCCGGTCCCGGCGCGGGCAGCGTCTGGGCACCGATGAGGACGGCGACGATGCCCTGGCTGCGCTCCTGGCCAAGGGCAGTATTCCTGCTGCCCATCCACGGGAGGGACAGGCCGAACTTGAAGAGGAGTCCAGTCTCCGCCCGCGGACCGGGAGGTTGAGCCTGGCTCCGGCTGCGCTGCCTCCGGCGCCCGAAACGGTGGGGAACGACACCGAGGCGGAGACTGACCCGCTGCGGCTTGATGAAGGGGTCAGCACTTCCACGCGCGAAATCAGTGTTCTGGTCCGGCCGGTGCGCGGCTCCCGTCCGGAGCCGGTGGAACCCGGCGCAGCCCGCGATGAACCCCGCGAAGATCACCCGCCGGCAGAAGAGACGCCCAAGGAACCCGTGGAGCGCCGCCCGATTAAACCCAAGCGCTCCTCGGTCCCCAGCTGGGACGAGATTGTGTTCGGACGTAAGGGCGACTAGCTGTACCCGGCTGCTCCCCTGCCCGCTGCATGCCTCCGCCACGCGGCATGCCGGGCGGGCGGAGACTAGGCGTATGAAGTGCTAGGGGTGCGGCGTATCAACGGCGCAGACGCCGGGATCTTCGCCAAGTTCCTTGAACCTGGCCGCCTGCTGGGCACCCATCCGGCGCATGTAGTGACGCCGGCACAGTGTTTCGTAACCAACAACGGGTGCCGCACCGGCTTCTTCCGGTGCGAAAAGGGCCTCCGGATCCGGCTCGGGGGAACGCTTCTCCACATCCCCCACCACCACCTGGTCTCCGGTCACGACCATGACTCCGTTTACGGTCCGGGCGTTGTGCGTGGCTCTGCGTCCGCACCAGCACAGTGCCCTGACCTGCAGGACCTCAATCCGGTCGGCGAGCTCAATCAGGCGTTGTGAACCGGGGAAGAGCTTTGTACGGAAGTCCGTGGCAATACCGAAGGCAAAGACGTCGATCCCCAGCTCGTCCACGATCCGGGCAAGCTGTTCCACCTGTTCTTCGCTGTAGAACTGCGCTTCGTCGCAGATGAGGTAGTCCACCCGGTCTCCGGCGCTGCGGCGGCGCACTGCCTCCTCCCAGAAGTCGGTGGTGTCGCGGACCTCCACGGCACGTGTGCGCAGGCCCAGACGGCTGGAGATAACAGACTCCCCGGCACGGTCGTTCCGGCTGAAGAGGATGCCGCCCCGTCCGCGGGCGCTGTGGTTGTAGTCCATCTGCAGTGCAAGGGTGGACTTACCGCAGTCCATGGTGCCGGAGAAGAAAACCAGTTCCGCCATCGCTATTTCCGCCCGCCCTTGGCCGGCTGCGCGAGTGTCAGGAGCGGAACCTCGCGTTCGGCACGGGTCAGGGACCCGTGCTGCCCGACCATCTGCAGAGCAGACGGATTGGTCCGCCGCATGTCATAGAGGGCAATGGGTTCCCGCGCCGCGATGAGCAAATCTCCGATGCGCGGCAGGACCTCCGGACGGACGGAACCAAACAGTCCCGCTTCGACAGCCTCGGCCCGGGTCAGGATCCAGGCCTTAGCACCATAGGCCTGCCGCCAGGCCGCCCTCAGGTCTTCCCGGGCGGCTGCCGGGGCGTCGGGTTCAAGATACAGGTGGACCATCCGCGGCTCCCCCGCGGTATGGCGCACCCCCTCCACCAGCCTCGGGTCGGAGGAGAAATCAAACCTGTCCTGGACTGCCGTATCCACCATGCCGTGGTCTCCGGTGAGGAGCACCAGAGTGTCCGGCGGCAGTCTGGTGCTGAACCGCTTCAGGGCGGAATCAATTTCCTCCAGCGCTCCACCCCATTCGGAGGACTGCGCACCGTACCGGTGCCCGGCCTTGTCCAGCTCATTGAAGTAGAAGTACATCAGCATGCGCTTCTCGGAAGCGAGCGTCTCCGCGGCGGCCTGGACCCGGGCATGGATGCCGGTTCCGGCAACGAAGGTTCCACCGCGCAGGGCCGCGCGGGTCATCGCCGAATCGCCGAACCTGGGCAGGCTCACGGTGGCAACGGGAAGATGCTCCGCCACACGCTCAAGCACCGTCGGGAACGGCTGCCACAGTTTAGGGTCCACCCCCGCGTCCCAGTTGCCGAGCATATTAACGACTTTGTCCTGGCCCGGATCGAGGACGTCATAGCCGACCATGCCATGCTGCCCCGGTGCCAGGCCGGTCCCCAGCGAGGCCAGGGAGGCTGCCGTCGTCGTCGGAAAAGCGGCACTGAGCGTGCGGCCGGTATGCATCAGCGAGCGAAGATACGGGGCATGCCCCGACCGCTGTTTGAGCAGGCTTCGCCCCAGACC
Source organism: Arthrobacter gallicola (assembly GCF_014836775.1). Classification (GTDB taxonomy): domain Bacteria; phylum Actinomycetota; class Actinomycetes; order Actinomycetales; family Micrococcaceae; genus Arthrobacter_B; species Arthrobacter_B gallicola. The sequence continues at coordinate 157,002 of NZ_JACSQD010000001.1, read as the reverse complement.
ATCCACCATGATGACGCAGACGCGGCGTGCGGCGGGAAGCCCCAGGGTGTTCGTGTAGCCGGGAACGCTGAGCGCCGCGGCCGCGCTGGTCAGGACCTCAGCGACGGAGCTTTGGCCGTATCCCGGCGCCTTGGGCAGCGGTTCCGCGGGAGCGGATGCTGATTCCATGCCCCTACCGCTGGTGGTGGCCGCGGTTGAAGCGGCTGCCGATGCCTGGCATGCGCTGCCTGTCTGCGGCGGCGTCAAAGGCACGCATGTTCACGGTGTCAGTGTTGACCTTGCGCAGGGCGCGGGCAAAGGCCTTCGCGTTCTGCACCGCCTGGATGCCGTCAGCCTCGGCGCTGACCCGCAGGACAATGTCCTCCTGGGCAATGGTGCCGGTGTAGCCGTGGTCGGCCTCGCACTGGGGATCGGCGCAGCCGGCCGGCCCCATGTCCAGCCGCTGTCCGCCGGACCAGGCGATGGCCAGGGTAAGTTCGCGGGCCTGGTCTGAGGGCTTGTAGTTCTGCGGCTGGGAATACATGTACCCGAGCACCACGGAGCGGATTTGGGAGACGGGAACGGATTCGGTGGAGACCTGGGCCATCATCTGCTCACCCTCCTCATCCAGCTGCTGGTCGTCCACATGGGTGATCACCAGCATGTCGTCGGTGAGGACCAGCACGGTGATGTGCCGGTGCACCTCGGTACGCTCGAAATGGGTTTCCAGATGGATGATGTGGGAGAGCGGTTCACGGCCGTCCAGGGCATCGTGGACCACGTCAGCCAGCAGGGTGGGATAAAAGCCGGCGCGTTCCATGGAGGCGTCAAGGCTGCGGCGTTCAGCGGAAAGTAGCGGCGACATGTATCCAGTTTCCCCCAGACCGGGCCTGAGCACCTAAAAAGGCACGCGCAATCTTACGGGCAGCTGCCGCCGGGCCCCGGCTGCAGGGCTAGTCCCGCATTGCGCGCCGGGCACTGTCGGTGCGCTGCTGGGGGTTTCCCAGCCGGATATCCGCGCTGAGCACGGTGACGCCCTGGACCGAGACCAGGATGGGGTTGATCTCCACGAGGGCAATCTCCGGGTGTTCATCCTTCAGCAGTGCCAGCCGGGAAATGACGTCCTCCAGGGCGGCAACATCCACTTCGGGCAGCCCCTGGTAGCCGAACAGCCGGCGGGACGCCCGGGGGGTGCGGACGAGGTCGGCGATGTCGACGTCGGTCAGCGGCGGAATGCCGTGCGCCCAGTCATCCAGCAGATTCACGGCGTCTCCGGCGATGCCGAAGGAGATCACCGGCCCCAGCAGGGGATCTTCGATGGCGCGCAGCACGCAGCCCTGGCCGGACGGCGCCATGGACTGCACTTCGAGTTCAAACCGGCCGTAAGGCTCCAGCGCGGCCCGCATCTCGGAAATGTTGCTGCGCAGCGACTGCGGCGAGGAAATGTTCAGCCGCACGCCACCCAGGTCCAGCCGGTGGCGCAGGTGCTCGTCCATCGTCTTCAGCACCACCGGCCAGCCCAGGCTTTCAGCTGCCGCCACCGCTTCATCTTCTGTGGAGAACGGCAGCGACGGAAGCAGCCGGACACCGTAGTAGCCCAGCAGTTCGGTGGTTTCCTCCGGCCCCAGGCGGAGCAGATCCGTGTTGGCCACCCGGGACATCTGCGCAGCAATAAAGGCGTGCGCACCGTCAATGTCCACACCGGCCGGATCCGCGAAAAGTCCGTGCTCCCGCCCCGCCCACTCCGTGTAGCGGACAATGGCGGACAAGGCACTTACTGCGGCCCCCGGACTGGAGAAACACGGGAGCCCCGCGGGGAGCCGGCCTGCGGGACCTCCCCCGTCCTCACCTGTTCCAGGCGTCCCGTCACCGTTTTCACCGGCGCCGGTTTGCCGGGCAGCCACTGCCGGCCTCTCGCGTTCCGCCAGGATCCCCTCCGCGGAGAGACTGGGGTCCATAATTCCGGTGAAAACGGCAATGACGGGCTTATCCGCCTCCGCTGCGCAGTCCAGCAGGCATTCGGCGATGTGTTCCGTGGTCAGCCCCGGTGAGGGCAGCAGCGTGACGACGGCGGAGTGGACCGCTTCATCGGCGAGCGCCTTCGCCACCGCGTCACGGAGCAGCGGCAGGGCCACGCTCATCCCCCGGTCCAGCTCCAGGTCCGTGCGCAGGTGCACCGTTTCCAGATCCAGCGCGCCCGAGGCGTCGGCAAGCACCCGGCCGAGAGCCACCGAATTACTCAGCACCGCCAGTCCTCTCCCGCGCGGCAGCGGCTGGGAGCAGGCAATCTGCGCCACGTCCATCAACTCTTCGTTCGTGTCCACGCGGATAACCCCGGACTGGCGCAGCATCGCGTCCAGCGCTCCCTTGGGCGCCTGCGTCAGCCGGACAGCATGCCCGGGAGGCAGGTGCAGTCCCGTGACGTCGGACTTCGCGACGATGACCGGTTTGCTCGATGCCAGGCGCCGGGCAATGCGGGAGAACTTACGCGGGTTCCCGACAGATTCCAGGTACAGCCCCACCACCTGGGTATCGGCGTCGTCCTCCCAGTACTGCATGGCGTCATTGCCGGAGACATCCGCCCGGTTGCCGGCGGAGATTTTGGAGGACAGTCCCAGCCTGCGACGCTGGGCTGCCGCGTACAGCAGCACCCCGATCGCGGCGGACTGGCTGAACAGGCCCAGCCCGCCGCGCCGGGGCAGGGCCGGGGCCATGGAAGCGTTCAGGGAGACATCCGGCCGGGTATTGATCAGCCCCAGGGACGCCGGGCCCACCACCCTCATGCCGTTGGCCCTGGCCCGCCGCACCAGGGTGCGCTGGCGGGCCAGGCCTGCCTCGCCGTCGTCGAACCCGGCACTGACCACCAGCAGGTGCTTCACGCCCGCAGCGGCGCATTCCTCCGCGACGCCGAGCACCTGTTCGTGCGGCACGGCGATGACGGCCAGCTGGACCGGTTCCGGGACCTCGGAGATTTTTCCGTAGGACACCATGCCCGCCAGTTCAAAGGCCTCCGGGTTCACCGCATAGACAGACCCGGTGAAGCCGCCCTCCACGATGTGCTCCATGAGCTGGTATCCCACGGTGCCCCACTCGCGGCTGGCCCCGATCACGGCAATGGACGACGGCGCCAGCAGGTCCGCGACGCTGCGCGCCTCGGCGCGGTGCTCACGGGCTTCCATCACGGCACGGGACTTGTCCGTGGGATCAATGTCGAAGTCCAGCGCGATCACGCCGTCGTCGAAGGCCCGCCGCACCTCGTACCCGGCGTCCGCAAAGACACCGAGCATCTTGCGGTTCTCCGGCAGCACCTCGGCACTGAAGCGGCGGATGCCGTTCTCCCGGGCAGCTGCGGCCAGGTGCTCCAGGAGGATCGACCCGATCCCGCGCCCCTGATGCTCATCCGAGATGTTAAAGGCAACCTCGGCCTCAGTGGGGTCATCAAGCCGGTCGTAACGGCCGATTCCGACGATTTCGGACCCGATTGTGATGACAAACGCAACGCGGTTCCGGTAATCCACGTGTGTGAAACGCTTCAGCTCACGGCCGCTCAGTTTAGCCTTGTAAGTGAAGAACCTCAGATAGATGGAGCTCTGCGACTGCCTCATGTGGAATGCCTGCAACGCCTCGGCGTCCCCCGGGGAGACGGGCCGGAGATGGCCCGTGCCGCCGTCCCGCAACACGACATCAGCTTCCCAATATTCGGGGTATTGTCCCTGCTCCGCCATAGACTCAGCGTAGTGGGCATCTTCCAGAACCCGCCACCGAACCGCCTGTGACCGTCACCGGGATTCCCAAGGGGACCGGCACCGGATCAGAACTGCAGGCAGAACCCCCAACCGACAACCGCAAGGACGCAACAACTCCATGGCCCGGCGCTCCGCCTCCGCACCCCCTCCCGGCGAACCGATCGCCGAGAACATCATCGACATCGATGTTTCCACCGAGATGGAGGAATCCTTCCTCGAGTACGCGTATTCGGTGATCTATTCCCGTGCCCTGCCTGATGCGCGCGACGGCCTTAAGCCGGTGCAGCGCCGCATCCTGTACATGATGGCGGAGATGGGCCTGCGGCCGGACCGCGGCCATGTGAAGAGCGCACGGGTTGTCGGCGAGGTCATGGGCAAGCTGCACCCGCACGGCGACTCGGCTATTTACGATGCCATGGTCCGCATGGCGCAGGACTGGGCGCTGCGCCTGCCCCTGATCGACGGCCACGGCAACTTCGGCTCCCTCGACGACGGACCTGCCGCGTCCCGGTACACCGAGGCGCGCCTGGCTGCTGCCGCGCTGACCCTCACTGACCACCTGGATGAAGACGTGGTGGACTTCGTCCCCAACTACGACAACCAGCTGCTGCAGCCGGAGGTCCTGCCCGCCGCGTTCCCGAACCTGCTGGTCAACGGCACCACGGGCATCGCCGTCGGCATGGCCACCAACATGGCCCCGCATAACCTCGGTGAGGTCATCGCAGCAACCCAGCACCTGATCAAGCATCCCGGCGCGTCCCTCGATGACCTGATGCGGTTCGTTCCCGGACCGGATCTGCCCACCGGCGGGCGGATCGTAGGCCTGGACGGCATCCGGGATGCCTACGCCACGGGCCGCGGATCGTTCAAGACGCGGGCCAAGGTCGAAGTGGAGCAGCTCACCGCCCGCCGCACCGGCTTGGTGGTCACCGAACTGCCGTACATGGTGGGACCGGAAAAGGTCATTGAGAAGATCAAGGACGCCGTCACGTCCAAGAAGCTGCAGGGCATTTCGGACGTCGTGGACCTGACGGACCGGATGAACGGCCTCCGTCTGGTGATTGAGCTGAAGAACGGGTTCAACCCCAAGGCGGTGCTGGCGCAGCTCTACCGGTACACCCCGATGGAAGATTCCTTCGGCATCAACAACGTAACCCTCGTGGATGGGCAGCCCCGGACGCTGGGCCTGGTGGAACTCCTCCAGGTCTATGTGGCGCACCGCCTGGGCGTGGTCCGCCGCCGGACCGCCTACCGGCTGGGGCGCAAAAAGGACCGCCTGCACCTGGTCGAGGGCCTGCTGATCGCAATCGTCGACATTGACGAGGTCATCCAGATCATCCGCAGCTCGGATGAGACAGCCGAAGCCCGGACACGGCTGATGTCCATCTACGACCTCACTGAAATCCAGGCCAACCACATCCTGGAACTGCGGCTGCGCCAGCTCACCAAGTACTCGCGGCTTGAGCTGGAAAAGGAACAGGATGAACTGCGGGCTGCAATCGGGGAGCTCCAGGCCATCCTGGACTCCGAGGAACGCCTCCGCTCGCTGGTCTCGGATGAGCTGGGCGAGGTGGCGGCCAAGTACGCAACTCCGCGCCGGACGGTCCTGCTCGAGTCCGAGGCCGTAGCGCCCCTGGCCGCCGAAGCCGCAGCGGTCAAGACAGGCAAGGGCGCCAAGGCAGTCCTTCCGCTTCAGATTCCAGACGATCCTTGCTGGGTGCTGCTTTCCGCTTCCGGCCAGCTGGCGCGCACCTCCAACCAGGAGCCCCTGGTGGAAGGCGGCCAGCGCACCCGGCACGATGTGTTCCGGTCCGTCGTGGCGACGACGGCGCGCGGCGAAATTGGCGCCGTGACCTCCGCCGGAAGGATGATCCGGGTCCAGGTCATGGATATGCCCGCGCTTCCGCCGACGAACGGGCTGCCGAACCTGGCAGGCGGCGTTCCGGTCAAGGACTTTATGACCCTGGCCAAGGGCGAGAAGCTGATCGGCCTGGTGCCGCTGAACACCGTCCTGGCGCTGGGAACGCGCAACGGCGTGGTGAAGCGGATCAACCCCGACTACCCGCTGAACCGGGACGACTGGGAAGCCATCACCCTCAAGCCCGGGGACGAAGTGGTCGGAGCCGCAGTGGCGGCGAACGACGAGGACCAGCTGGTCTTTGCCACGAAGGGCGCCCAGTTGCTGCGCTTTGCTGCTTCCCTGGTCCGGCCGCAGGGAAGAACCGCCGGCGGTGTTGCCGGAATGAAGCTGGGCGACGGCGATGAGGTTATTTTCTTCGGTGTTGTGGCCGAGTCTGACCCGGCTGCCGTCGTGGTGACCGTGGCCTCCGGCACCGAAACCCTGCCCGGGACACCCGGAGGGACGGTGAAGGTCACCGACTTCGCCGAATACCCGGCCAAGGGACGCGCCACCGCCGGTGTCCGGGCACACCGCTTCCTGAAGGGCGAAGACTCCCTGGTGGTGGCCTGGGCCGGTCACGGTCCGGCCAAGGCTTCTGCCGCGAACGGTGTGGCCCGTGCCCTGCCGACTGAACATGGGCGGCGGGACGGCTCCGGCGTGCCGCTGGCCAGCCCTGTGGACCATATCGGCCCCAGCCTCACCCCGCCGGAATAGGCGGGCCAAGACAGAACAGAGCTCCGCCTGCGCAGTCCGGTGCATCCACCGGACTGCGCGGGCGGAGCTCTTTCGTTTTCCGGCGGAGAATGCCAGCGGCACCATACCCCATAGGGGTATTTTAGGTCACGATGCCATAACTCCCCCGCTTCCCAGTCTGGGCGCGGGCTGCGGGCAGGCCCGACCGTGAGGCCCCCAGCCAAACCATACGAAATTGCGCTGATAGCGAACACGTGATTGTTAGGGTTGCCAACGACCTCTCCGGGTCCCTGCCCGCCGAATCCGGCCGTGGCAGGTGCTGAGCACAGAACCAGAACACCCATGCGGCCTGGCAGCTTCGGTGCAGGCACGCATGGAAAGGGAACGACATTGAGTGAGAACGACACCATCCGGGACACGGTCCTGAAGGTGGAGAACGTGTACAAGGTCTTCGGAAAACGACCAGCCGAGGCCGTCCGCCGCCTGAAAACCGGAGCCTCGCGTTCCGAGGTTGCGGGACTGGGCACGGCGGCCGTCATCAACGCCTCCTTCCAGGTCAAAGCCGGCGAAATCTTTGTGGTGATGGGACTCTCCGGGTCCGGTAAATCCACCCTGCTGCGGACCCTCAACGGACTCCAGCCCGCGACGGCAGGCTCGGTCACTGTGCAGGGCACCGACCTTTCCACCGTCTCGGACAAGGAGCTGCGCGCAGTCCGCCAGCGGCAGATCTCGATGGTCTTCCAGCACTTCGCGCTGTTTCCGCACCGGACCGTCCTGGAGAACGCCGCCTACGGGCTGGAAGTCCAGGGCATGGCAAAGTCCGAACGGCTCGAGGCCGCTGCCAAGGTGCTGGAGCTGGTTGGCCTGGGGAGCTGGGGCAGCCGCTATCCGTCGGAACTCTCCGGCGGAATGCAGCAGCGCGTCGGCCTGGCCCGAGCTCTGGCGTCTGAGACGGACATCCTCCTGATGGACGAGGCGTTCTCCGCCCTGGACCCGCTGATCCGCCGGGAGATGCAGGAGCAGCTCGTGACGCTCCAGCAGGACCTCGGGAAGACCATCATTTTTATCACCCACGACCTCAACGAAGCGATGTTCCTCGGTGACCGGATCGCTGTGATGAAGGACGGCGAGATCATCCAGATCGGCACCCCCGATGACATCCTGAGCCATCCGGCCAATGATTACGTGGCCCAGTTCGTGCAGGACGTTGACCGCACCCGGGTCCTGACCGCCGCCAGCGTCATGGAGCCGGCCCGTTCCGTTGTGACCCTCACCGGCGGGCCGCGGGGTGCGCTGCGCACCATGCGGGACCTGCAGACCTCGGCTGCGTTCGTCGTCGACCGCCGGCGCACTTTCCTCGGCACCGTCACCGACCGCGACGTGATGGCACTGGTTGAGCAGCGCAGTCCCGACCTTGCTCCGGCCATCCGCCCCGGCAACCCGGTGGACGGCGAGACCGCGCTGGCACAGCTGTTCGGCATGGCCGTGGAGAGTCCCGTGCCGCTGCCGGTCACGGACGCGTCCGGACGCCTCATCGGCGCCGTCCCCCGCGTGACGCTGCTGGCAGCCCTCGGCAACGTGCCCTCCTCCACCACGGATATTCCAGTGGTGGATGCCCCGCCGCCACCCCTGCCGGAACCACTCGTCACCGCAACCCTTGATTCTTCCGCCCGGGCAGGAGACCCAGCATGAACGGCTTCCGTATTCCCCTTGGCGACTGGATCGAGGTCGGCCTGGATTGGGTCACCGAGGTCTTCGCTCCGGTATTTAACGCCATCCGTACTGTTTTCCGGGGCGCTTACGACGGCCTCGAGTGGCTCTTCCAGGCTCCCCCTTTCTGGGCTGTCCTGATCATCCTGGCCGCACTGGCCTGGTTCCTCCGCGGGTGGAAACTTGGCGTGGGTACCGCAGCCGGGTTCGTGCTGATCTACGGCGTTGACCAGTGGGAGCACGCCATGGAGACCCTGGCCCTGGTTCTCGTGGCCAGCGCCGTTGCCATCCTGATCGGCATTCCGCTGGGCATCGTCGCCGCCCGCTCCCGGACGGCATCCAGGGTGATCCGTCCGGTGCTCGACTTCATGCAGACCATGCCGGCGATGGTCTATCTCGTCCCGGCCCTGATCATCTTCCGGGTCGGCGTGGTGCCGGGCATCGTCGCAACGATCATCTTCGCAATGGCTCCGGGTGTCCGTCTCACCGAACTCGGCATCCGGGGTGTTGACGCCGAAGTGGTCGAAGCCGGTGCAGCTTTCGGTTCCACGCCCGGCCGGATCCTGCGCCAGATCCAGCTCCCCCTGGCACTGCCCACCATCATGGCCGGCGTCAACCAGGTCATCATGCTCTCCCTGTCCATGGTGGTCATCGCGGGCATGGTCGGTGCCGGTGGCCTGGGCCAGGACGTGGTCGCCAGTCTGACCCGCCTGGATCCGGCTCTCGGCTTCGAAGCCGGCATCGCCGTCGTCATCGTGGCCGTCTATTTGGACCGCCTGACCTCCAGCGTCGGCAGCCGGGCGAAAAAGCGCGTGCCCGCCGGTGTCAGCGCCTCCTGACCTCACACAGCCTGTGCATCCTTGCACAGCCGCGAAAGGAAAGAACGAATGAAGAACCTCGCTAAACTCGCCGCCGCAGTATCGGTGGCAGCCCTGGCACTGACCGGCTGCGGTGCCGAAGCCGACGCCAGCTCCGGGCCGGACAACGGAGACAAGAAGGACCTCACCATCGGCGTCTTCAACGGCTGGGACGAAGGCATTGCCGCCTCGGAACTGTGGAAGGCGGTCCTGGAGGACAAGGGATACGACGTCGAACTCGAGTACGCCGATCCGGGGACCGTGTACGCGGGCCTGGCTGCGGGCGACTACGACCTGTCCCTGGACACCTGGCTGCCGCTAACCCACGCTGATTACCTCAAGAAGTACGGGGCAGACATGGTGGATCTGGGCACCTGGAACGAGGACGCCAAGCTGACCATCGCGGTCAACGAGGATGCACCCATCGACTCGCTCGAGGAACTCGCTGCCAATGCGGACCTGTTCGGCAACCGGCTGGTGGGCATCGAGCCGGCCGCCGGACTGACCCGGGCCACCACCAACGAAGTGATCCCCGGGTACGGCCTGGAGTCCATGGAGTACCTGACCTCCTCGACCCCGGCCATGCTCTCCGAGCTGAAGAGCGCCACGGCCAACGGAGAGAACATCGCCGTCACGCTGTGGCGTCCGCACTGGGCCTACGATGCCTTCCCGATCAAGGACCTTGAGGATCCCAAGGGCACCCTCGGTGACGCCGAAGGCATCCACTCCTTCGCGAGCACGGACTTCGAAGCCGATTTCCCGGCGCTGGCAGAGTGGATCAAGGGTTTCACCATGGACTCCGAGACCCTGTTCTCCCTCGAGAACGCCATGTTCAACAGCGAAGAGGGCGGCAAGGACTACGCCCCCGCCGTCAAGGCCTGGATGGAAGAGAACCAGGACTTCGTGGACTCCCTGACCCAGGACTAACTGGCCTGATCCACACCGGCGGCGCCCGTTACCTGGCTTCCCAGGGGGCGGGCGCCGCTGGCGTAAGGTGGGACGCGTGGGAAAGAAAGCACTGAGTACAGCCGGCGAGGATTACCTCAAGGTCATTTGGACTGCCCAGGAATGGACGGACAAGCCCGTCACCGTGTCTGCGCTCTCGGCCCACCTCGGTTTTTCCGCGTCCTCCGTGTCGGAGGCGGTCAAGAAGCTGGCTGCCCAGGGTTTCCTGACCCACGCCCGCTACGGATCCGTGGCTTTGACCGCTGAAGGCGAACAAGCGGCCGTGAACATGGTCCGCAGGCACCGCCTGATTGAGACCTTCCTGGTGGACTACCTGGGCTACGGCTGGGACGAGGTTCACGACGAGGCCGAAAACCTGGAACACGCTGTCTCCGACAAGATGGTGGAGGCCCTGGCCCTGCGGCTGGGCAACCCGGTCCGCGATCCCCACGGCGACCCGATTCCGGCCCGTGACGGCAGTCTGCCCCCACTTGAGGCCGCCAAGCTGAGCCAAAGTGAGACCGGCCGCCGCCTGCGGATTGCCCGCGTCTCGGACGACAGCCCGGAACTGCTGCGCTACCTGGGGGGCATCGGCCTGGGACTCGATGCCGAGCTCAGCATCGTGGACCGCCAGGCCTACGCAGGAACCCTCACCCTTGAGCGCAGCGGTGACCGCGTTGAGCTCGGTTTGCCGGCCGCTGAGGCCATCTGGGTGGTTCCCGCCTAGTCCCCGGCTCTTCCGGCGTCGCCGGCTCGTCAGCGTTAGCGCAGGTCAGGTAAGCGGCAGGTCAGCCAGCCTCGCGCAGATCAGGTAAGCGGCAGATCGAAAGTGATCTGGCGGGTCACAGGGGTGTAGCCCAGCTGTTCATAGATCCGCAGGGCACCGGAGGGGTTCTCCGTATCCACACCCAGGCCGGCGTGCTCCATCCCGGACTCCCGGAACCGGCGCATCGCCTCGGAGAGCATGGCCGGTGTGAGCCTCATCCCGCGCCAGTCCCGCAGCACCCCCAGCAGTTCGGTATAACCCTCCGTATAGCCGAAGATCTCCTTTGTCTCCGGATCAAAGCTGGCCAGCTGGTACGCGGCAATGCCGCCGGAGGCCTTTTCAACCACGGCAAAGCTCCAGTCGGCGCGGAACTGCGGGTGGGTGACCGTGAACTTCCAGCTCGCCGCGTCCCGCGGTTCACTGCCCCAGTGGTCCAGGAACGCCTCGTTGTGCGCCAGACGGAACCGTTCGGAGAGATCCTCCCGGAAGGTGACGAATTCCATGCCTTCGGGAAGCGGAACGTTGGGCAGCTCCCCGGTCAGCGGACGGGTCATCTCCGTGAAGTAACGGACTACCTTGGCACCGACAGAAGAGAGCAGCGCAACGTGTGATGCATTGTTTTCCTCGGCGAAACTGCGCAGCACGGACTCACCCTTTTCCTTACCGGTGAGCCGGGCACGGGCGCGGGCCGCCTGCCATTGGTAGACCGCTGTACCGATCCCCCGCCGGCGCCACTGCGGATCGACCCCGCCGAATCCGAGGACCCTTCCGGAACCGGGGTTGGCGGTCACAGAGCCAAAGGCACGGACCGTTCCCTTGCTGTCATGGCCCAGGAGGGTGTCACGGGCCGGATCGTCATTGGGGCGGGCGAGGATATGTTCGAGGTCCGCCCGGTCCTCCACCCATCCGGGCCGATCCGTTTCCGCCATCCGGCGGATCAGGGCGTGCCACTCATCCAGGTCCTCCGGAGTGATGGGACGCCAGATCAAACCGGTCTGCGGGCCAGGGCGCTCCACGTTTTCCGGGACAGTCATGCGCCCTAGCGTACGGCAAGACTCCGCTGCGCTGAACCCAGTTCGAGGTGCCGGCTGCACCACGCCGCGTCAGCAGGGTTGTGCGTCACCACCACCACCGACTTGCCGCCCAGGCCGCGCCGCAGGTCCGCCATCAGCTGTGCTCCCGCCGCAGGGTCCAGATGGGCAGTGGGTTCATCCAGCAGCACAACGTCCGCTTCCGTCAGCAGTGCCCGCGCGACGGCGAGGCGCTGGCGCTGGCCACCGGAAAGGAAATGACCTCCATTGCCGATTCGGGTATCCAGCCCGTCCTGAAGCTCCTTGATCAGCTGTCCGAGTCCAACGGCTTCCAGGGCATCCAGCATTTCCGTTGTGGAAGGTGCGTTTGCGCGGTCACGGGCCAGCAGGAGGTTCCCCCGCAGCGTTGAATCGAACAGGTGGGCCTCCTGCGGGCACCAGGCCATACCCCGGGCCTCCCGCGGGAATTCCGACGCCGGTTTGCCGTCGATGAGGAAGGTGCCGCGCTGGGGGGTCAGGAAGCCCAGCAGCACACCGAGCAGCGTCGATTTTCCGCTGCCCGATTCGCCGGTGACGGCAAGCCATTCGCCGGGCCGCAGGGACAGGTCCACACCATCCAGCACATCCGTGGAAGCACCCGGATACCGGTAGTGGATGCCGTGCAGCTCAAGGGTGCCAAGCTTCCGGGGCACGGTCCGCAGTCCGTTATCCGGCTCCCGGGAACCCTGCGCTGTTTCTCCGGCGTCCGGGACCGTTCCCGGGTCCACGTCGCTGGAGCCAAGATCGGGAAGTACCTTATCCCCGAGGATCCGCCAGGCACCGAGTTGCTGGATTGAACCGTTGACGGAGGCAAAGCACTCAAGCAGGGCCAGCTGCATCAACACAATCACCGCGGCGACCGTCGCAGGTGCACCCTGGGCAAGGAACATGACCCACAGGGCGGCTCCGGCGCAGGCCAGGGCCGTGACGGCATTGGCGAGTCCCTGGGCCCAGGCACTGCGGCGCACGGCGTGGGCAGCAGCCAAGTCGTAGCTCCGCTGCCGGTCAAGCACCGGGCCTGAGCTGCTGTTCGCTTCCAGGTCCGGGGCGGCCGTCAGTAGCTTGGTCATGCCGGCCATGGCGCGGGCCTGCAGGGATACTGTCCGGGCACGGGCGGAGGAATCGGCCCAGTGGGCCAGCAGCGGTGCGCCCACCAGACCCACCAGGCAGAGACCGATCTGAACCCAGATGGCCTCGGGGATCAGGATCCAGGTGGCGGTGCAGGCAGCCACCGCGGTGATCAAACCTGTCAGCGGCGCGAAGACCACCCGGGGCGCAATGTCCCGCAGTTCATCGACGTCGCCCACCAGCCGTTCCAGGGCTCCCCCGCCGCGGGACAGTCTGCGCCACCCCTCGGGGCGGTTCAACAGACCGTTCCAGAGCCTGATGCGCAGGGTATTGGTCGCCCGGAACACGGCGTCGTGCAGGTGCAGGCGTTCACGGTACCGCAGCACGGCGCGTCCGATTCCGAAGAACCGGACACCAACAATCGCTGTCAGCAGGTACAGGATGGGCGGCTGCTCGGAGGCCCTGACAATCAGCCAGCCGGACAGGGCGCTCAGCGCGACAGCGAAAACAGTGGCACCGGTGCCGTACGCCAGCGCCTGCAGGAACCGGCGGCTCCAGGGACGCAGGATGAGCAGATTTTTCCAGAGCGGCTGGCGTTTTACGCCGCTGGTATCGGCGGCAGCGGCGGTGGCCAGGCTGTCGGCCTCCTCCTGACGGATGGAGGCTGCGGCCGGCCCACCAACGGAGTGCCGGAGGACTCCCCCAGGATCCGCTCCACCCGAAACAGGGATAACGACGTCGGCAATGGCCGCCGTTTCCGGATCGTGGGCCACGAGCAGGACTGTGCATTCTCCACGCAGCCGGGACAGGGCTGCGCGCACCGCGGCCGCGCTGCGTGCGTCCAGATGGGCGGTGGGCTCGTCGGCCAGCAGGACCCGGACTCCGGGGCAGTTCTGAACCCGGGCTATGGCCCTGGCGACGGCGACCCGGCGCTGCTCACCGGGGCTCAGGTCACCCGACTGTGCCTGGAGCAGGTGTGCCGCGCCGATTTCAGCCAGCGCCCGGCGCGCAGCCCGGCGCCGCTCCCGGGGATCTGCCAGCCCGGAGTACAGGCCAATCTCCGCCTCAACCGTGTCTTCAACCAGCACGGGGTGCTGCGGTATCCAGGCAATCGAACTGCGGTCGATTCCCTCTGCTTCTCCTGAAATTTCGGTTCCGGACCCGCTGCGGCGCAGGCCGGCCAGGATTTCCAGAACGGTGGTTTTTCCGCTCCCGCTGGGGCCGGTCAGAGCCGCGATGCTGCCTTGGGGAACGGTGATGTCCAGCCCGTTGATCACCGGTTCGGAACGCCCCGGGTAGCGGACAGTCAATCCGTGGAGGCTCACCGCGGGTGCGGCCGCCTTTGCGGTGACGGCGGCAGCGGGCGTCAGCGGCCTGCTGGCGGGGGCGTCCAGGACGGTGTTGGTCCGCTTCAGCGCTTCCAGCCCGTCTTCACTGGCGTGGTGTGCGGTGCCCAGATCGCGCAGCGGCTGGTAGCACTCCGGTGCCAGGATCAGTGCCAGCAGGCCCATTTCCAGGGACATGTCGCCATGAACCAGACGGACGCCGATGAAAACTGCCACTACGGCTACGGAGATCGTCGCAATCAGTTCCAGTGCCAGGGAGGACAGGAACGCCACCCGCAGGGTCTCGAGTGTGGTGGTGCGGTAGCGCTCGGCGACGTCGCGCAGCGCCCGGGTCTGCGCCTTGGCGCGGCCCAGGCCCACCAGGACCGGAAGGCCTTTGGCCAGTTCCAGCATGTTGTCCGAAAGCCGGTTCAGCGCGTCGATTGCCTTAGCGGTTTTGTCTCCGGTGTGCAGGCCGATCAGCACCATAAACACCGGAACCAGCGGAACCGTGAGCACAATGACGACGGCGCTGATCCAGTCGGCAGCCAGGATGCGGGCACCCACCACCAGCGGCACGACGGCGCAGGTGACGAGCGCGGGCAGGTACTTGGCGTAATAGTTGTCCAGCCCGTCCAGGCCCCGGGTCACAAGGACGCTGAGCGCACCACTGCCCATTCCGGGAACCGAACCGCCGTCTTCCAGCACCCGGTTGGTGAGCTGGCTGCGCAGCTCATCCTTGACTCCGGCGGCGGCCCGCTGAGCCACGGTTTCCTGGGCCCACATCGCCAGGGAACGCAGCAGCGCACCGGTTACCCCGGTTGCTGCGACGTAGCCCCAGTCCGGTCCGCCGCCGGCCAGCCCTGCTATGCCGGCGGCAATTCCGGTGGCCAGCAGGACCAGCCCCACTGCCTTCACAGCCGCGAGCAGGCCCAGCAGGTAAAGGGCCCGGCGGCTGGTGGCGCTGACCGGAAGGACGGGTTTCACTGAGCGTTGACCTTATGGACGGCAGGTATGGACTCGGCGGAGACACGCTTGCGGAACACCCAGTAGGTCCAGCCCTGGTAGAGCAGCACGATCGGCAGGCCGAACAGGGAGACCCAGGTCATGACCTGCAGCGTGTACGGGCTGGATGAGGCGTTGTCGACGGTCAGGTTCCAGGCGGAATCCAGCGTGGACGGCAGCACCACGGGGTACATGGCCGCGAAAATCGAGACGGCTCCGGCCAGCAGGAACAGGCCCAGGAACGTGAAGGCCAGGCCTTCCTTGCCCAGGTGGGCCATACGCCAGGCAATCACCACGGCAACAACAGCGACAATCAGCGGGACCAGCGAGAAAGCGTCCCCGTTCAGGACCTGCACGCCGACGGCCCAGGCAGCCAGCGGCAGGATGCCCAGCGGAAGCCAGCGGACCAGGGCACGCCGGGCGCGGGCGCGGATTTCGCCGTCGGTCTTGAGCATGAGGAAGGCGCAGGCATGGATCAGGCTGAAGCCCACCACTGCGAGCCCGCCAACAACAGCCCACGGGGTCAGCCAGGCAAAGGCTCCACCCACGCGGTCCCCGTTGGCATTCAGCGGCAGGCCGGTGGAGGTGAGCGCCAGCGCGGCGCCGACACCGAATGCACTGACAAACGAACCCAGCGACATGGCCCAGTCCCAGCGGCTCCGCCAGCGGTCTGAATCGTGCTTGCCGCGGTATTCGATGGACACGGCGCGGAAAATCAACCCCAGCAGCACCAGTACCAGCGGCACGTAGAGAGCCGAGAACAGGGCTGCGTACCAGAAGGGGAAAGCCGCGAACGTCATGGCACCGGCGGTAATCAGCCACACCTCGTTTCCGTCCCAGACGGGGCCGATGGTGTTCAGCAGCACGCGGCGGTCGCGTTCATTGCGGGCAAAGAGCTTCATGAGCATGCCCACGCCCAGGTCGAAGCCTTCCAGGAAGAGGTAGCCGACCCACAGGAAGGCGATAACGATGAACCAGATTGTTGGAAGCGTCATTTTCGGTCTCCGGTGGCGCTAGTAGGCGAAATCAAGGACGTCGTCGGACTTCCGTCCGCCTGGTTTGTCCGGAGTATCCTCCGAATCCGGACCGTCACCGGACCCGCCGGCGTGGACCAGCTCAGGCATGGCTGAGGGAACTCCGCCCCGCACGTATTTGAAGAGCAGTCTCACCTCCACGACCAGCAGCGCCAGGTAGACCACCGTGAAGGAGATGACGGAAAACAGCAGCTCGGCTCGGCTCACTCCCGGCGAGACTGCCGCGGCGGTGAACATAAACACATTGTCGATACCCGTGAAGCTGGGGTTGGGCACAACGACGAACGGCTGGCGGCCCATTTCGGTGAAGATCCAGCCGGCGCTGTTGGCGCCGAACGGAGCCAGGATGCCGAACACGGCCAGGCGCATCAGCCACTTGGACTGCGGAACCGTGCCCTTGCGGGTGACCCAGAGGGCGACGGCGGCGGCGGCAGCAGCGATAGCGCCGAAGCCGATCATGATCCGGAAGCCCCAGTACGTCACGGACATCACGGGGAGATAGTTGATTTCGGCGCCCGCCTGCTCCCCGTACATCGGATCGTCCGGCAGGTGGGTGCCGTACTTTTCCTGGTACTCCGGAATGAGGGTGTTGACGCCGTCGACCTCGGTCTCAAAGTCGCCGTTGGCTAGGAAGGAAAGCAGGCCGGGGACCTCGATCAGGGTCTTGACATCCTCGCAGTTCTGCGCGCCGACATCGCCGACGGACAGGACGGAGAAGGAGGTGCCGTTGTGGCAGGCAGCTTCCGCTGCCGCCATCTTCATGGGCTGCTGTTCGAACATCAGTTTGGCCTGCAGGTCGCCGGTGATCGCTGTGCCGGCAAAGGCAACGACGGCGACGGCGGCGCCGACACGCAGTGCCTTGATCCAGACGTTGTAGTCGGTCTTGTCGCGTCCAATGGCGGCGTTTTCGCCCACCACGACGCGGCCTTTCTCATCGACCGTGTCGATTCCGTCGCGGCGCCGCTTCCACAGGTGGTACCAGGAGATTCCCAGCAGGAAGCCGCCGGCGACGGCGAAGGCGCCGGTAATGGTGTGGGGGAAGGCAACCAGCAGTGTGTTGTTCGTGAGGACAGCCCAGATGTCCGTCATGACGGCACGGCCGTCGACCAGTTCAACACCTACCGGGTGCTGCATCCAGGAGTTGGCAGCGAGGATGAAGTAGGCGGACAGGGCCGAAGCGCCGGTGGCCAGCCAGATCGTGGCCAGGTGCAGTTTTTTCGGCAGCCTTTGCCAGCCGAAGATCCAGAGTCCCAGGAATACGGACTCGGTGAAGAAGGCGAGCAGGGACTCCAGCGCCAGCGGGGCGCCGAAGACGTCGCCGACGAACCGGCTGTACTCACTCCAGGCCATGCCGAACTGGAATTCCTGCACCAGTCCGGTGGCTACACCCATGATGAAGTTGATGAGGAAGAGCTTCCCCCAGAACTTGGTAAGGCGGAGGTACTCTTCCTTGCCGGTGCGTACCCAGGCGGTCTGCAGCGAGGCTACAACCAGCCCGAGCCCGATGGTCAGTGGAACCATCAGGAAGTGATAGACGGTTGTGATGCCGAATTGCCAGCGGGCAATCTCCAGTGCTTCCACGTGAGGAATCCTTCAGTTGAGGCAAGTTCTACAAGGAGTAGAAAAGGTTCTTCTACAGATCGTAGAACACTTTGGAGACTTATTTCTACAAGACGTAGAGACTAGTCCTAAAAGCCGGTATTGTTAACCCTCTCGTCACAATGATCTGGGTCTGGCTTCGGCGGATATCCAGTCCGGGGATGCCCCGGCGGGGACCCAACGCAGGACCGAATAACGAAGGAACAGAACATGGCGACTCTCGGAGAGCTTGAACGGGCGATGATGGACCTGCTGTGGGAGTCCCCCGAAGCGGCCACCGCCAATGAGCTGAGGGAACAGCTGGCGCAGAATGACGCCGGACGCACCGAGGCGAAGGGCCTTGCCGTCACCACCGTGCTGACCGTGCTGTCCCGGCTCGAGAAAAAAGGGCTGGTGGCGCGTGAACGCGACATCCGTCCGCACCGCTACCGCGCTGTGACGTCCCGCGCGGAGCACACCGCTGAGCTGATGCATGAGGTCCTGGGCTCAGCCAACGACCGCGAGGCCGTCCTGGCCCGGTTCGTCGGCTCCGTGTCCGCAACCGAAGCCCAGACTCTGCGCAAGCTCCTGGAAGGCGCCTAGTCCGGCAGGGCAGCGCGCCATATGTTCTGGGCTTCCTACCTTCTTGCCGGGCTGGCAATAATCCTGGCATGGCCCGTGCCGGTGCTGCTCTCCCGCGCCAAATGGCCGGCCCGCTCCCCCTTTACCGCCATGGTGCTGTGGCAGGCGATCGCTCTGGCCGGCGGCCTGTCCATGATCGGTGCCATGCTGACGTGGGGCCTCGAACCGATCGGTGACAACCTCGCTCAGGGCATTTCAGCCCTCTGGGACATCCTGATTCAGCGCCGGCCCGCCGAGACCCTCGGCCTGGTCCACGTTTTCGCTATCAGCGCAGCCCTGCTGCTCTCCGCCCACCTGGTCTTCACGCTGCTGCTGACCTTCTACCGGATCCAAGGCGCCCGGCGCCGCCACCGGGACATGCTCAATCTGCTGAGCTCCCCATCCCTTGACGCACCGGCAACCCTCGTGATCCCGCATCCTTCACCCGTGGCGTACTGCCTTCCCGGAGGTGCGCAGTCCGTCACGGTGCTCTCCGATGGGCTGATGGACATTCTTACCGAGTCGGAACTGTCCGCGGTCATGACACACGAGAAGGCGCATCTGAGCCAGCGTCATCATCTGCTGCTGTGGGCTTTTGCGGCCTGGCGGGCGGCGCTTCCCTGGCTGCCGACGTCCCAGCTTGCCCAGCGGTCAGTCAACGAGTTGATCGAGATGCTGGCCGATGACGAGGCGCTGAAGAAGGTGGACCGGCCAACCCTCATCCGTGCCGTGGCCATCGTCGGGTCCGGCGCTGGCTCGGTTTCCGGGACCGAGTCCGCCGCCGGCATCCCGGCGGCCAGCACGGCAACGGTCACCGGCGGTGGCAGCGCCGGGGAGGGAGTGGGCATGGCCGGGAGGCTGAGCCGGCTGCTGACGCCGCAGCCGCCGCTCCCCCAGTGGGCCAAGGCCCTGGTCCAGGCGTGCTCCGTGCTGCTTTTGGCGGTTCCCACCGTGCTCCTGTTCGCACCCGGCCTGATTCACTGAGCCGGATCGATTCACTGGGCTGGACCGGTTCACTGAGCCGGATCGATTCTGAGGCAGGCGGGCTGACGCTCCGCCGGAGCCCCAGCCCGCCTGGAGCGGGCACTTTCCCCGGCTATGCGTCGATTCGATCCCGGTCCAGCATGGCAGCCCCCGCGATGATGAAGTCCTTGCGGGGAGCCACGTCGCTGCCCATGAGCAGTTCGAAGGTGGCCTCATCCACGTGCTGGTTGGCCTCCGCCGCTTCACTGAGGCGGATCCGGCGCAGGGTGCGGTGGCGCGGATCCATGGTGGTCTCGGCAAGCTGATCAGCGTCCATTTCACCCAGGCCCTTGTAGCGCTGGATCGGCTCCTTGTAGCGCTTGCCTTCCTTTTCCAGCCGGGCAAGGAGCTGGTGCAGCTCCTTCTCGCTGTAGGTATAGACCATCTCGTTAGCCTTGGACCCGGAATTGATGACTTCAACCCGGTGCAGCGGCGGGACTGCGGCATACACCCGGCCGTCCTCCACAAGGGGCCGCATGTACCGGAAGAACAGAGTGAGCAGCAGAGTACGGATGTGCGCGCCGTCGACGTCGGCGTCGGTCATAAAAATCACCTTGCCGTACCGGCGCGCATCCAGCTGGAAGCTGCGTCCGGAACCGGCGCCGACCACCTGGATCAGGGCCGCACATTCGGCGTTGGAGAGCATGTCCGCCACGGAAGCCTTCTGCACGTTCAGGATCTTGCCGCGGATGGGAAGCAGCGCCTGGTAGTCCGAGGACCGGGCCATCTTGGCGGTACCCAGCGCTGAGTCACCTTCCACGATGAACAGCTCTGAACGCTCCGGGTCATCGATGCGGCAGTCAGCCAGCTTGACCGGCATGGAGGAGGTTTCCAGCGCATTCTTCCGGCGCTGGGTCTCCTTGTGCACGCGCGCAGAGATGCGTGACTTCATTTCCGAGACGACTTTTTCCAGCAGCTGGGCTGCCTGGGCCTTGTCTCCGCGGGCGGTGGAATTCAGCCGGGCCGTAATTTCCTTTTCAACGACTTTGGACACGATCGCCCGGACGGCGGAGGTACCGAGGATTTCCTTGGTCTGTCCTTCGAACTGCGGTTCGGCCAGGCGGACAGTGAGAACCGCGGTGAGGCCCGCGAACACATCGTCCTTCTCGATTTTGTCGTTGCCGGCCTTGAGCTTGCGCGCGTTGGCTTCAATCACCTTGCGGAAGGTCTTCAGCAGTGCCTGCTCAAAACCGGCCTGGTGTGTGCCGCCCTTCGGTGTAGCGATGATGTTGACGAAGCTGCGCACATTGGTTTCGTAGCCGATCCCCCAGCGCAGGGCGATATCGACCTCGCAGTCCCGCTCCACTTCGGCGATCTGGCTGTGTCCGCGCTCATCCAGGACCGGAACGGATTCCTTGAACTTGCCGGTTCCGTGAAGCCGCCAGATGTCCGTGACCGGAGCGTCCGCTGCGAGGAACTCGACGAACTCGGAGATGCCGCCGTCGTGGTGGAATACCTCCTCCACCGGTCCGTCCTCACCTGGAGTGCCCGGCAGCCGGCGTTCGTCGCGCAGCGTGATGCGCAGGCCAGGCACCAGGAAGGACGTCTGGCGGGCCCGTGCCTCCAGCTCCTGGTAGGAGAACTTCGCGTCGAGGGTAAAGATCTGCCGGTCGGCCCAGTACCTGATCCGTGTGCCGGTGACTCCGCGCTTGGCCTTGCCGACCACTTCCAGTTTGGAGCTCTCGAGGAAGGGGGTGAACTTGGCGTCCGGCGACGGCTTGGATCCGGTGTCCGCGAAAACACCGGGCTCCCCGCGGCGGAAGGTCATCTGGTAGGTCTTGCCGGCCCGGTCCACCTGGACGTCAAGCCGGGAGGACAGGGCGTTGACCACGGAGGCACCAACCCCGTGCAGGCCGCCGGAGGCCGCGTAGGAGCCGCCGCCGAACTTGCCGCCGGCGTGGAGTTTCGTAAACACGACCTCAACGCCGGAGAGACCCGTTTTGGGTTCGATGTCCACGGGGATGCCGCGGCCGTCGTCGTGGATTTCCACGGAGTTGTCCGCGTGCAGGATGATCCTGATGCTTTGGCCGTAACCTGCCAGGGCCTCATCCACAGAGTTGTCGATGATTTCCCACAGGCAGTGCATCAGCCCGCGGGAATCGGTGGAGCCGATGTACATGCCGGGCCGTTTGCGAACGGCTTCAAGGCCTTCGAGCACGGAAAGGTGTCGGGCGTTGTACTCAGTATCCAGGGGAACCACGTGTGCTGAACTCCTCGGGCCGGGGTGCGGCCTGTTGTGATGCGGATAGCCTTTCGGCTGGGCGGCGGAAAGAAAACCGGCCTCTCTCTAGGTTAATGCCCGGCGGTGACAGTCGCCGTCAGCGACTCAGCGCCGGAGGCAACAGGTGCGTCACGCCGGCGGGTGCAGCAACGCGGTTCCTACGCGCAGAGCGAAAGACACGGCATGATGGAAAGGCTTCCGGCACAAAGGTGGTTATATGAGGTATCAACACCCCTAAGGAGGCACTCATGACAGCAGCAGTTGCTACCCGTCATCTCAACACGCTGGACCGCTGTGACCGCTGCGGTGCGCAGGCATACGTTCGTGCGGTACTCGAATCCTCCGGTGGGGAACTGCTCTTCTGCGCTCATCATGCCCGGGCGGTGGAGGCCAACCTTCGGCCCCTCACCTCTGAGTGGCAGGATGAAAGCGCACGCCTGCACCAAAAGGCCGGCGCTTCGGAAGAGTAATTCCGCACCGGCATTTCCAGACTTGACGAAGGCCCCTCCCCCTGGGAGGGGCCTTCGTTCTGCCCGGATCAGGACCAGACTGCAGGCGCTTGGCACGGGTTCGACGATGCGTGCCAGGGCGTTCCGCAGGGACACTGGCGGGTTGAGAAACACCGAGGGCCTGAGACCGGTGGATTACCGGACTCAGGCCCTCGGGGCTGTGCTTATGTGATTTTGCCTATGTGATTGTGCCTGGGGACTGCCGGCCCGGATTAGTCCAGGTAGTCGCGCAGGACCTGTGAACGCGAGGGGTGGCGCAGCTTCGACATGGTCTTGGACTCGATCTGGCGGATCCGCTCACGGGTCACGCCGTAAACCTTGCCGATCTCATCCAGCGTCTTGGGCTGGCCGTCGGTGAGGCCGAAACGCATGGCCACAACCCCGGCTTCGCGCTCGGAGAGCGTGTCCAGCACAGAGTGCAGCTGTTCCTGCAGCAGCGTGAAGCTCACTGCGTCTGCCGGCACCACTGCTTCGGAGTCCTCAATCAGGTCGCCGAACTCGGAGTCGCCGTCCTCGCCGAGCGGAGTGTGCAGCGAGATCGGCTCACGGCCGTACTTCTGCACCTCGACGACCTTTTCAGGCGTCATGTCCAGCTCCAGAGCCAGCTCCTCGGGAGCCGGTTCGCGCCCAAGGTCCTGCAGCATCTGGCGCTGGACACGGGCAAGTTTGTTGATGACTTCAACCATGTGGACCGGAATACGGATCGTACGAGCCTGGTCAGCCATGGCACGGGTGATCGCCTGGCGGATCCACCAGGTGGCGTAGGTGGAGAACTTGAAACCCTTGGTGTAGTCGAACTTCTCAACTGCACGGATCAGACCCAGGTTTCCTTCCTGGATCAGGTCAAGGAAGAGCATGCCGCGGCCGGTGTAACGCTTGGCCAGGGACACGACCAGACGAAGGTTTGCCTCGAGCAGGTGGTTCTTGGCGCGTTTGCCGTCGTGGATGATCTGCTGCAGATCCCGCTTCAGCTTCGGATCCATATCCGGATCCGCTGCGATCTTTTCTTCGGCGTACAGGCCTGCCTCGATACGCAGCGCCAGATCAACTTCCTGCTCCGCGTTAAGCAGTGCAACCTTGCCGATCTGCTTCAGGTAGTCCTTGACCGGGTCCGCCGTGGCACCGGCAGAAACAACCTGCTGGGCCGGGGCGTCGTCGTCGTCAGCGTCGGAATAGACGAATCCCGAGCCGGTGGGCGCAGCTTCAGGGGCTTCAGCCGCATCGGTGTCAACGTCTGCGGGATCAACCTCAGCCTCTTCAGACTGGGTGTCGGCGTCCTCAGCTGCCTTCTTCGCTGCCGCGGTCTTGGCGGCAGCGGACTTGGCCGGAGCCTTGCGGGCAGCCGGCTTGCGGGCTGGTTTGGCGGCCGTCTTGGTGGCTGCGGCTGTGGCTGCCTCGGCAACCTCGGGTGCGGCAGTCACAGTGTCAGTCTCTTTGACAGCAGTTGTCTTTCTCGCGGACACAGAAAACCTTTCAATACGGCGGGCTGCGGCGCCACCATGGGGGCAACACCACTATGACCCTGTCAAGTCCGTGCTAAAACCAAATGGTCGGTGCGCGGGGTGCTTTCTATGAAAACGCACCGCGCCCGGTTCCTTATTCCCTCCGTTTGTCAACGAAAGGTGTGGAACGACACTTGATACACGAACCCAACCGGGTCTCGGTTCCCATTGTCGCATGTTTTCGGTCAACCACCAGCACTACGGCGCGGCCGCCGTGTACCGTGTCCGGCAGCATGTGAACGCTGACGAACGCATGGATGAAGCGGAATCACTAAGCAGCGCCTCCGCCCCGCCACGCTGTCTTCGGCGACTGCGCCCATTCGGGTAATTCACCGCGCATCAGGAGGGCTTGGAGCAGCTGGGCCAGCCGGTAGCCCGGATGCACCTGCAGGGCCCCGGACAGACAGAGATTTGCACGGGAACTGCGTCCGCGGGCCCATTCCAGCCAGCCAAGCAGCGTCAGCAGGGCCGCCGCCGGTTCACCGGACGCAGAATGCAGCAGTGAGGTCAGGGCATCATGGGCGCGGTCCAGACGCTCCCAGTCCGGAACGAAACGGCTTCCCCGCCCGATCAGCACACTGCGGAAGACACTGCCCGCTTCCGGGGAGCTGGCCCAGCTGCGGCCCGCAGTGGCTCCGCCCGCCTCCTCGCCACCGGCGGCACTCCCGTCCGCACTCAGCCAATACCGGGACCCGGCAACCGCTGTAGACAGATCCGCCGCAGCCAGCACCAGCACCGCATCCCGGATGGGTTTGGCTTCCAGACTCGCCAGAAGCAGGCCATCCCGCGCAGGGCTGCGGGTCCCCTCAAAACACCGTTCCCAGGCCTCCATCGTCCGGCTGAAATGCTCGGGCTGCGTCCATTTTCCGGCCAGGCGCCGCCGGCTGGCAGTCAGTGCCCTGGCCGTTTCCGGATCGGGGGCGCTGCTGGCGGGAAGGCCTGCAGCAGGCAGTCCCACAGCCGTCTGCAGCGATGAAGAATAGGAGCTGCCCCGGAAGACCAGTTCCGCATTGAGCCTGCTTCCCGCGATCTGGTCCAGGGGGAAACCCGGCCAGGGACAGCATTCCTGCGACAGGCAGAAGTAGTCCCGCCAGTGTCCGTCTCCGGACAGCCAGCCGTCCCGCAGTTCCAGCCCTTCCGCCGCCAGATCCCGCCGTAGCCGGTGGACCAGCCTGTTGTAGGGCGGCGGCTCCCCGGCCATCCAGTGCTCCCGGGTGTAGATGACCATCAGCACGCCATCGGCCTCCTGGTCTCCGCCGAGGACACTGCAGATCCGGGCGCAGTAGTCTGCTTCAAACCTGCTCTCAGCCCGGGGCCGCGCCCGCCCCCGCCCATTGTCCCTCCTGCCCGGGAGGTCGAGGCGCAGCGTGGCTCCCAGGCTGCGTCCGCGGAGCGTCATCAAAACCAGCGATTCCTCCGGAACAAACCCCAGGCAGTGCGGCACAAACGCCAGGATGTCCTGCGGGGATCCGGCCCTCAACCCGGAGTTCTCCGCTCCCGCCTCTCCAGCTTGGAAGGACGGCCAGTCTGCGGCGGACCGGGTCTGATGAGGAGCGTCTTCTGCTGCACAACCGTCTGGCGCCGTATCCGGACCGGCGGCCGGGTCTGCGGCGTCTGGGTCTGCGGCAGCTGGGTCTGCGGCGGCTGGGTCTCTGCTTGTATTTTCTGCCGCCCGCCCTGCCACGGGATGCCTGGAGCTTTGGGATTCGTTCATCGGGCCAGCCTGCCCCGGACCGGCCAGGATCAGGCCGCGCCCGCAGCAGTTGTGGACCCCGGCCGTTCCAGCCGCCGCCGGCCAGCTGTTGTGGAGGGCTGGTGGATGTGGAGGGACTACTCCCGGCCGGCCGTGTCCTGTCCGGTGCTGCCGCGGGTCTGCCGCTCATCCCGCCGGCGCTGACGTTCCCGGGCAAGGGCCTCCCGGAGCGGCGGAAGCCGCAGCCCTTCACCCGCCATCCGGGCCCGGACGATCCGGCGGCTCCGCAGGATTCCGGCGATGCCCAGGCCCATCACGACGAACTGGACGGCCAGGGCAATACGGAAGGACGAGAGGTCGTAGAGGTCCCCGTTGGAGTATCCACCCGAGTTCAGAACATCCAGCACCAGGCCGATGAGGTACATCGAGATCAGGGACGCCACGAACCCGCCCATATTCACGATTCCGGTCGCGGTTCCAAGCCGGTTGCTGGGGTTGAACGTCCTGGCAAAGTCGAAACCGATCATGGATCCCGGGCCGCCGACGGCGAGCATGGCCACCAGAACCGCCAGCAGCCAGACCGGTGCCGGGCCAGGCCAGAGCATCACAGCCAGCCATGCCGCAGCCATGCCCACGGCAATGAGGAGGACCATGGTGGACCTGCGCATGGGATGGCGGCCTACCCAGGTGCCCAGCCAGGGCCCGCAGAGGATGGCAATGGCGACGAACAGCGTCATGAGGAGCGAGGCGGTGGCCGGAGAAACCTCTTCGCCGCTGACCAGATAGGGGTAGCCCCACATCAACACGAAGACCGTACCGGGGAACTGGATGGTGAAGTGTGTCCAGAGGCCCAGCCGGGTCCCGGGCTGCCGCCAGGCTGCTGCGAGCGAAGCGCCGCCTGCCGCAGCGGCAGCAGCGGCAGGCCGTGAGCCGCCGGGATAGTTGCGGATCAGCGCTGCGGCAAGGACGAGGGCCAGTACCGAGAGCGCCGCGCCACTGAGGAAGGCGGTGTTCCAGCCGTAACTGCGCAGTACGAACGCGAACGGTATGGCGCTGGCGATCTGCCCGAGCTGCCCAATGATTCCCGTCCACTGCGTCAGAATGGGAACTTTGGGTGCCGGGAACCAGGCCGGCAACAGCCTCAGCACCGATATGAAAGTCAGGGCATCTCCCGCTCCAACCAGGGAGCGGCCCGCTATACCGCCGGTTACGGAATCCGCAACGGCCAGCTGAAACTGGCCGGCACACATCAGAGCGGCGCCGGCGGCGATCAGCAGCCGTGGGCCAAACCGGTCCACAAGCATCCCCACCGGGATCTGCAGTCCCGCGTAGACCAGCAGCTGCACGACGGTAAAGACGGACAGTACGGAGGCTGTCGCGGAGAACCGCTCCGTCGCTTCCACCCCGGCCACGCCAAAGGAGGTGCGCTGGGTAACGGCCACCATGTAGGCAAAAACACCGACTCCCCAGACCAGCCAGGCTCCCCTGTGCTTCATGCTGCCCTCCCCGCAGCGTTGCAGGGATTACCCGGCCGGGGGCGTCCCCGCTCCCCCGGAACGTCCGGGGTCTTCGTCCCTGCCGGGAAGCGCAGTGGGGCCATTCGGTTCAACAGTTTCCTCGTCCTTCGTTACCTGCTGCGGATCGGGCTCTTCCTCGGATTCCTGACCCAGCGCATCCAGCAGCGCTTCCGTCTCTTCCTCGGCCTGCGGGCTCGCCAGGTAGGCCTCCACCGCGGCACCAAGTTCCTCGGCGTCGGGAAGCTCATCATTGTCCTTGACCAGCAGCGAACGCCGGGAGGTGCTGCCGGTGAACTCGTCGTACCGGCTTTCCAATGTGGCGACCACACCGCGGACCTCCGCGGAAGCTTCGACCTGTTCGGCGATCTGCCTTTCGACCTCGCGCCCGGATTCCCGGAGCCGGTCGGTGGGCAGGACCAGGTTCGCGGCCGCTCCGAGATATTCAAGCGCAGCCACGGCTGCGGGCGGGAACTCTGCCTCGGAAAGATAGTGCGGTACGTGCACCACGTGACCAACGACGTCGACACCGGCTTCGGTGAGCCGAAGCTCCAGCAGGTGGCCGACATTGGCCTGGATCTGGGCGGTCGGCTTCCAGGAGCTGATGCCCTCAATGAGGTCCGGACGGTTACCGTGCGCCGTGACGCCGATGGGCCGGGTGTGCGGCACCGGCATGGGCACGGAGTGCACCCAGGCCACGAGCGAAACCTCCAGCATTTCCACGATCCGCAGGACGGCCGCCGTGAACCGTTCCCACTGGAAGTCCGGTTCAAACCCGGTGAGGAAGAGGAATGGCTCCCCCAGCCCGTCATAGAACCGGTGCAGTTCGATCCGGGGAGGCTCGTATCCGGTGAAGTGGTCTTCCACGAAAGTCAGCTGCGGGCGGCGCGCCCGGTAGTCGATGAGCTGATCGGCGTCGAATGTCGCCACCAGCTCGTGTTCGAGATTCTCGAAAAGTTCGTCGCGCACCTGGGTGACGACGTGTCCTGCCTCGCCGAAACCGGTGAACCCGGCGATCAGCCGAAGGCCCCGCAGGTCAGCGGATTCGGCCAGTTCCGGGTTCAGGTTAAACAGGGTCAGCGGATCAAGCATGTTCTTACCTTCCTGCAACTCGTCCCGTTTGGTCGGCGGGCGGCGCTGTTTAGAACAAACGCGTTAAAACAAGCGCGGTGTTGTCAATCCCTTACTACAGGGTAAACGTCAGCGGGGACCTGATTCATTCCGGGCCCCGGGCGGCGTCCCAACTCTCCCGCCCCGGAGAGACTACGATCGGTACAGCAGAGCATTACCAAACAGATTCAAGACGTGAGGATGAAGCTTCGTGAGCAAAGCCAGTGAGCCGGACCTGCAGGTGGTTTCCCGGGATGCGCGCAAGGTAGCAGCGCAGGCCCTGGTGGTGGGGGTTGGGCAAAGCCCGGACGGTCCCGTGCTCGTTGACAGCCCGCTCTCGCAGAAGGCCTCCTCGGCCCTGGCCGGCTCCTTTGCCCTGCTCGGGGTTACCGGTGCACCCGACCAGGTGATCCGGATCCCCGGCCTGCCCGAACACGACGCCCAGTTGCTGGTTCTTGCCGGGCTTGGTCCGGTTTCCGCCGGTGAGTCCCTGAGCCCAGAGGCCCTCCGCCGGGCCGCCGGGTCCGCGGTCCGCCAGCTCGCCGGAACCGGCAGCGTGGCCCTGGCACTGCCTGCCGCCACTGTCGAGGACGCAGCCGCCGTGGCCGAAGGCGCCCTGCTGGGCGCGTACAGCTTTACGGAATTCCGCAGCACCCACGCCGCAAAATCTCCCGCCCCGGTGTCCGCGATCACCGTGGTCACCTCTGCAGCGGGTGATGCAGCACTGAAGCCCGCCGTCGAACGGGCACGCATCCTGGGCCGGGCAGTGAACGCAACCCGGTCCCTGGTCAATCAGCCGCCCAGCCACCTCTACCCCGAGACGTTCGCCGCGGCCGCCCGCGAAGCTGCACGGTCCCTGCCGGTCAAGGTCACCGTCTGGGACGAGAAGAAGCTCGAACGGGAGGGCTTCGGCGGAATTCTCGGCGTCGGCAAGGGTTCAGCCCGCCCGCCCCGCCTGGTCAAGGTGGAGTACTCCCCCGCACGGGCCAAGGCCAAGCTGGCCCTGGTCGGCAAGGGAATCACTTTTGACACCGGCGGTATCTCCCTGAAGCCCGCCGCAGGCATGCAGGCCATGAAATCGGATATGGGCGGCGCCGCCGTCGTCCTGAATGCCCTGCTGGCCGTGGCCGAGCTGGGCCTGCCCGTCAAGGTGACGGCCTGGCTGTGCCTGGCCGAAAACATGCCCTCGGGTACCGCCCAGCGTCCGTCCGATGTGCTGACCACCTACGGTGGGCGCACAGTCGAGGTGCTGAACACCGATGCCGAGGGCCGCCTGGTCATGGCGGACGGCCTCGCCGTCGCCAGCGAGGAAGAGCCGGACGTGATCATCGACGTCGCCACCCTCACCGGAGCGCAGATGGTCGCCCTGGGCAACCGCGTTTCCGCTGTCATGGGCGAAGACGGCGTTCGTGACGCCGTAAAGTCCGCTGCGGACCGCGCCGGGGAACTGTTCTGGCCCATGCCGCTGCCGGAGGAACTCCGCGCGAGCCTGGATTCTCCCACCGCGGACCTGGCGAATATCGGTGAGCGCTTCGGCGGGATGATGACCGCGGCGGTGTTCCTGCGTGAGTTCGTCGGCGAGGTCGACGGAGTGAAGATCCCCTGGGCGCACCTGGACATTGCCGGTCCCGCGTTCAACGAGGGCGCCCCGTACGGGTACACCCCGAAGGAGGGCACCGGCGTTGCCGTGCGGACCCTGGTTTCCTACGCGGAAGACGTTATTTCGCGTTCGGTATAACACCCATTGCTGTTACCTGCGCAACGTATTAGGCAATTGTTGCGCGTGTTCCTGCTTACATTCCTTATTCCGCTGCCTTAGCTGAGTGGCTGAGGAACAAAGTGGGAGATAGTGTGAGACCTGATCACAACCGCCCAAATCACTAACCGACGCGCTCGATGTGCGTCAACCGATTACGCGAGGGAGCGTCCACGTGGCCGATAAGGCAACTGCGCAAGAATTCGACATCCTGATCCTCGGTGGAGGCAGCGGCGGATACGCCGCAGCTCTCCGTTCCGTGGAGCTTGGTTTTTCCGTTGGCCTCATCGAGAAGGGGAAGCTCGGCGGCACCTGCCTGCACAACGGCTGCATCCCGACCAAGGCCCTGCTGCATTCGGCGGAGATCGCCGAAAACGCGAAGACGGCGGAGAAATACGGGATCAAGGCCACGTTCGACTCCGTGGACATGAATGCTGTGAACTCCTACAAGGACAACATCATTGCGGGCAAGTTCCGCGGCCTGCAGGGTCTGATTAAGTCCAAGGGCATCACCGTGATCGAGGGCGAAGGCCGTCTCACGAGTGAAAAGACCATTGAGGTGAACGGCGAAACCTACACGGGTTCCAACATCATCCTCGCCACGGGTTCCTACTCCCGCTCGCTTCCGGGCCTGGAAATCGGCGGCCGCGTTATCACTTCCGACCAGGCATTGACCCTGGACTACGTTCCCAAGAGCGCCATCATCCTCGGCGGCGGCGTCATCGGCGTCGAATTTGCCTCGGTGTGGAACTCCTTCGGTGTTGACGTGACCATCGTTGAGGGCCTGCCCTCCCTGGTCCCCAACGAGGACGCCGCAATCATCAAGAACCTGGAGCGCGCTTACAAGAAGCGCGGCATCAAGTTCAGCACCGGAATCTTCTTCGACAAGGTTGAGCAGAACGACGACGGCGTTGTTGTCACCCTCGCTGACGGCAAGACCTTTGAAGCTGATCTGCTGCTCGTTGCCGTCGGCCGCGGTCCCGTCACCGCGAACCTGGGCTACGAAGAGGCCGGCCTGACCATGGACCGCGGTTTTGTCATCACCAACGACCGGCTGCACACCGGTGTCGGCAACGTCTACGCCGTGGGTGACATCGTTCCCGGCCTGCAGCTGGCACACCGCGGTTTCCAGCAGGGCATCTTCGTTGCCGAGGAAATCGCCGGCCTGAAGCCCGTTGTTGTTGAAGATGTCAACATCCCGAAGGTCACCTACTGCGAGCCCGAAATCGCTTCCGTGGGTCTCACCGAGGCCAAGGCTAAGGAAAAGCTCGGCGCCGAGAACGTGCAGGTCCAGGAATACAACCTGGCCGGCAACGGCAAGACCTCCATCCTGGGCAGCTCCGGCCTGATCAAGATGGTCCGGGAAAAGGACGGCCCCATCATCGGCGTCCACATGATCGGCGGCCGCATCGGTGAGCAGATCGGTGAAGCACAGCTGATCGTGAACTGGGAAGCATACCCGGAGGACCTGGCCGGCCTGCTCCACGCACACCCCACCCAGAACGAAGCCCTCGGCGAGGCTGCCATGGCCCTGGCCGGCAAGCCGCTGCACGGCTGACACACAGCAAGTATTCCCTGGTGCACCCGGCAGCGCTGCCGCCGGGTGCACTAGGCTTCAAACCAACCAGCACCAGCGGCACGGCTGGTCTAAGAACTAACAAGGAGAAACGGGGACAATATGTCTGAAACCGTGAACTTACCCGCGCTTGGTGAGAGCGTCACCGAAGGCACCGTTACCCGCTGGCTGAAGCAGGTGGGCGATACCGTCGCCGTAGACGAGCCCCTGCTCGAGGTTTCCACCGACAAGGTCGACACCGAGATCCCCTCCCCCGTAGCCGGTGTTATCGAGGAGATCCTCGTCGCCGAAGACGAGACCGCAGAGGTTGGCGAGGCACTCGTCCGCATCGGCGACGGATCCGGCTCCTCCGCGTCCTCTTCCGATGCCCCGGCAGCGGAAGAGCCGGCCAAGGAAGAAGCTCCGGCCCCGGAAGCCCCCGCAGAAGAGGCCGCTCCGGCCCAGGACTCCGGTTCCGCCGACTCCGGTTCCGCCGAAGGCACCGAGGTCACCCTGCCCGCACTCGGTGAGAGCGTCACCGAAGGCACCGTTACCCGGTGGCTGAAGGCTGTCGGCGACGACGTAGCCGTGGACGAGCCGCTGCTTGAGGTCTCCACCGACAAGGTTGACACCGAGATCCCCTCCCCCGTAGCCGGCAAGCTGCTGGAGATCCGGGTGAACGAAGACGACACCGCGGAGGTTGGCTCCGTGCTGGCCGTCATCGGTTCCGGCTCCGCCGCGCCCGCCAAGGCAGAGCCGAAGGAAGCCGAGCCGGTTGCCGCCGCGCCGTCGACGGAACGCGAAGAGCCGGTCGCCGAGCCGAAGCAGGCAGCTGCCAAGGAAGCCCCCAAGGCCGAAGCTCCGAAGGAAGCCCCCAAGGCAGCCCCCAAGCAGGAGTCGCCGAAGGACGAAGCCGCAGGCTCCGAAGGCACCTACGTCACGCCGCTGGTCCGCAAGCTGGCCAACGAGCACGGCGTGGACCTCTCCACCGTCAAGGGCAGCGGCGTAGCCGGCCGCATCCGCAAGCAGGATGTGCTGGCCGCGGCCGAAGCCAAGAAGGCTGAAGCACAGGCTGCTCCTGCCGCTTCCGCCTCCTCGGGCAAGGCTGCACCGGCCACCAAGATCAGTGAGGAAAGCGCCAAGCTGCGCGGCACTACGGTCAAGGCTCCCCGGATCCGGCAGACCATCGCACGCCGGATGGTCGAGTCCCTGGATACATCGGCACAGCTGACCCAGGTCCACGAAGTGGACATGACCCGCATTGCCGCTCTGCGCCAGCAGGCCAAGGCCGGGTTCAAGGCACAGAACGGCGCCAACCTGACCTTCCTGCCCTTCATCGCCAAGGCAGTCGTCGAGGCACTGAAGCAGCACCCGGTGCTCAACGCTGCCTACGATTCCGAGAAGCAGGAGATCACCTACCACGACGCCGAACACCTGGCGATCGCGGTGGACACCGAAAAGGGCCTCCTGGTTCCGGTCATCAACGATGCCGGAGACCTGAACATCGCCGGCCTGGCCAAGCGCATCGCCGACGTCGGGGCACGCACCCGCAACAACAAGATCGGCCCGGATGAGCTGTCCGGCGGAACGTTTACGATCACCAACATCGGCAGCGTCGGAGCCCTCTTCGATACCCCGATCATCAACCAGCCGCAGGTCGGTATCCTGGGCACGGGCGCGATCGTCAAGCGTCCCGTGGTGCGCACCGATGCGGACGGCAATGACACCATTGCCATCCGCTCGATGATGTACCTCTCGCTCACGTACGACCACCGCCTGGTGGACGGTGCCGACGCCGGCCGCTTCCTGCAGACCCTGCGGGCACGGCTGGAAGAAGGCAACTTCGAGGCAGATCTGGGCCTCTAAGCCAGCGAACGACGGCGGGCGGTTCCCTCACGGGGCCGCCCGCCGTCGTCGTTAAGCACCGGCAGACCCCCCCCTTTTCTACCTGTTGTAGAAAAGTTATCCCGCGGATTGCGTGTCGCTGACATAGTGTCGGTAAGATCGAAGCATGGATTTCCTTCACAGCTTCCTTGTTTTCCTGCACATTCTTGGCGCGGCGATGATTGTCGGTCTCTGGATCGCACGGATCAAGAACCCGACCGTTTTGCCCGGCCAGTTCCACGCCGCACTGCTGCAGCTGGTTACCGGCATCCTGCTGGTTGGGCTGAACGAGATGGGTGACGGGGACGTCAACCAGATCAAGGTCGGCGTCAAGCTGCTGATCACCCTGGTGGTTGCGGTCCTGGCCTTCATCGGCCAGCGCAAGTACAAGAAGGATGAGCCCGTGTCGCGCACCCTGGCCAACGGCGTCGGCATCCTGGCCGTGGTGAACATCGCCGTGGCGACCATGTGGTAACAGCGGTTTCTCCGGTGCCCACGCACTAAACCTCGGGTTCCTCCTCTCCGCTTCCGGAGAGGAGGAACCTTTTTAGTGGGTCTGGTCCCGGCACGGATGACCTGCAAGGATGGGCCGCAGCGCCCGGGACACCGAACGCGCCCATCCCGATTTAGGAGCATTCATGGCTACTGTCCGCGCAGCCCACACCGTCTGGCACGGCGACCTCCTCCACGGCAAGGGTGAAGTCACCCTCGACTCGTCCCATCTGGGCACCTACGACGTCACCTGGAAAGCGCGGGCGGAGGAGGCCGGGGGCCGCACCAGCCCGGAGGAGCTGATCGCCGCCGCCCACTCAGCCTGTTTTTCCATGGCCTTCAGCCTGGCCCTGGCAGATGCAGGCAAGACTGCCGAGCGCATCGAGACCTCGGCTGAAGTGACCTTCGTGCCGGGAACCGGCATCACGGGCAGCCATCTGCGGGTTTCCGCGGCCGTTCCCGGGCTGACCGCCGAAGAATTTGCTGATCTGGCGGATTCCGCCAAAACCGGATGCCCGGTATCCCAGGCCCTGGCCGGCATCAAGATCACCATGGACGCGTCGCTGGAGGCTTAGACGACAGAGGACCTCTTCCCATCCGGGAAGAGGTCCTCTGGAATTCCGGAAGCCGGCTAGGACTTCGCGGCCGCGTCCTGCGGCCGCGGCGGCAGCGATGCGGGCCGGAGGCTGGGATAACCCTCCCTGGCCGGCGGCTGGTCTGTCGGGAGCTCGGAAAGCATCTCCTTGAGAATTCCCACACCGTGTTCCAGCTGCGGGTCCTCCCCTGCGGCGTAAGCATGCGGAGGATACGGAACTTCGATATCCGGCTCAACGCCGCGGTTCTCCACTCCAAAGCCGATACCGCCGGTGAACCAGTAGGCGTAACGCGGCTGCGTCACACCCGTGCCGTCCGCCAGCGCAAACCGGCCGTCAATCCCGACGACGCCTCCCCAGGTCCGGGTGCCGATCACCGGACCAATGCCACGCAGCTTCGCAACCTGGGTGACGATATCGCCGTCGGACCCTGCGAACTCATCAGCCAGGAGGACCACGGGCCCGCGCGGCGACTGAGCCGGATACGTTCCCGGCTGTTCCCCGCGCGGAAGGCTCCAGGCGGTCACCTTCCGGCCGATCAATTCCGCCACGAGCTGCGATGTGTGGCCGCCGCGGTTATGCCGGACGTCGATGATCAGTGCGTCCTTCGCAGCTTCGCTGTCCAGGTCGCGGTGCAGCTGGGCCCACCCGCTGGCGACCATATCCGGAATATGAAGGTAGCCGAACCTTCCCTCCGAGGCGCTGCGGACCGCCCTGCGGTTCCCGTTGACCCAGTTCTGATAACGCAGACGTTCTTCGCTGCGCAGCGGAATGACAGCGATACGGCGCTGCCTGGGAGCTGCGCCTTCCTCGGGCCGGACAACACTCAGTTCCACTACCCGCCCTGCCGCACCGATCAGGAGGGCTGCCGGGCCCTTGTCTGCCGGTACCGGCAGACCGTCCACAGCGGAGATGATGTCCCCCGGGCCGACGTCCGCTCCCGGGGCGCTGAGCGGGGAAATAGCCTGCGGATCGGATGACTCCGGGTCCAGGATCCGCACCACTTCCCACCCTCCGGGGCCCGGCCGCAGGTCGGCGCCCAGGAATCCCTGTGCGCCGGCGCCTGGTTCGGCGACCGGTGCCGGGGTGACGTAGGCATGGGAGGTGCCCAGTTCCCCGTGCAGTTCCCACAGCAGGTCCACCAGGTCGTCATGGGAGCCGAGGTTCTCCACGAGCGGCCGGTAGCGTGCATGCACTGCGTCCCAGTCCAGTCCACCCATGTCAGGGGTCCAGAAGAAGTCCCGCTGCAGCCGCCATGCCTCGTCGAAGGCCTGTCCCCAGACTTTTACCGGTTCCAGCAGGACCCGGATACGGGCCAGGTCGATGTCGGTGCTCTCGGCGGAGTCTTCGTCTGCGCGGGCGCCGGCGGGAACCGCACGCAGCCGGTGCTCGTGCTGCAGCACCACGGTGCCGCCGTCCCCGCTGAGTTCATAGTCCCCCAGCGCCGGCACCAGGACGGACACGTCCTTCTTCCCCAGGTCGAAGCGTTCCAGCCGCTTGCCCGGGTCGCGGTCTGCGGAGTGTGCCCGGCCGTCTCCGGTTACACCGTAGACATCCTCGGCAAGCCACAGCAGGGCGCCGTCTGCCGCCCGCAGTTTGGAGTAGCGTCCCTGCGGAACCGGCACTGCAATGAGCCGCTCGGACAAACGGTCCACGTCGACGCGGACTTCCTTGGGCGATGCGGTTCCGGAGCTTTCGGGATCATCTGATGCAACCGTTCCTTCCGGTTTCGGCTCCTCCACCACGTGAGCAGCGGGCCCGAAGGGAGACGGAGTCGCCGCAGCCAGCGCCACCATAAACGGCTTGGTGGAGGTAGGGAACCCAAGATCGAAACCATGGGTGTCGTAGACCGGGTCGAAGCTGCGCTCGGAGAGGAAAGCCAGGAAGCGGCCATCAGGAGTGAAGGACGGACTGTGGTCATGGAACCGCCCGTCAGTCACGTCCCGGGTTTCAGGAGCGGAACCGGACGTTTCGCGCAGCCGGATCCGTGAGCGGGCGCCCTCGCCGACCACCGGTTCCGCCCAGGCAAGCCAGCGTGAGTCAGGGCTGAACGCAAGCTCCTCGACAGCGCCGTGCCCCTCGTCCGCAATAAGTTGGAGCTCCCGTGCGTCGACATCCAGCAGGTAGACCTGCCCCTTTTCCGTGGCCACGGCCACCAGCTTCCCGTCCGGGCTCGGAAGCAGTTCCGCTGTGCGGGTGGGTGTGTCGAAGGGGATCCGGAAGGTGCCGGTCTCCATCGCGGTGTCCTGCGAGGCCAGAACGGCCTCTGACGCGCCGCTGGCCGGACCGGTGTCCGTGTCCTTCCCGGTCCGGACGGAGGCGTCCGTGCCGGCGGCCGCGGCCTCCGCTGCGCCGTGCGCCCGTCCAGCAGCGGACACCGGTTTGGGCAGCTCCAGTTCCGCCGCCGCCGGTGCCTCAGGTGCGGCCGGTGCGGGAGCCGGGCTGCCGGCAGGCAGGGAAGCGAAGACATCTTTGATGAACAGGGCTTCTTCGTTGCCCGGATCAGCGACGAAGACAGCGCGCCCGCCGGACAGCGGACGGCCCAGGCGGGCCCGCACTCCGGACGTGGCCTCGATGACGCGGGAAGGACCGTCCTTATGGGCCAGCCAGTGGAGGGTTCCGTGGCTTTCCACAACGCTGGCCGTGCCATCCGCGGCGGGCATCGCTGCGCTCAGGCTTCGGGCTGCATTCAGCGGGCGCGGCCGGCGCCCCGTCCCCGCAGAGCCCAGGCGGATGTCCAGCCGTACGGGCTCAGAGTCCAGGGTTTCCAGCAGCCACAGCTGCCCGGCGGATTCGAAGACGATGCGGGTCCCGTCGCTGGACGGATGCCGCACGTAGAAGTCCTGGAAGTCGGTGTGGCGCCGCAGCCCG
Source organism: Arthrobacter gallicola (assembly GCF_014836775.1). Classification (GTDB taxonomy): domain Bacteria; phylum Actinomycetota; class Actinomycetes; order Actinomycetales; family Micrococcaceae; genus Arthrobacter_B; species Arthrobacter_B gallicola. Next base: position 119,982 of record NZ_JACSQD010000001.1, on the reverse strand, counting down.
GTGCCCTGGGGCGTCACCGAGTAAATGTTGCCGTAGCCTTCATGGTCGGAGAAAAAGGCGATCCGGCCCTGCACCCACATCGGATAGGCCAGGTTGCCGTCCAGCTCCGGCATCAGCCGGATGAACTCGCCGTTACCGTCGGCGTCGATCCAGAGCTTTCCGGCTGTTCCGCCGCGGTAACGCTTCCAGCGGGCCGGCTCCCGGCTGAGAACCGAACCGATGACCACGGGACGTTCGTCTCCCAGCGCCGGACCCTCGGCGAACGTGTCGAGCGGCCCGTAGGGCAGGCGCACGGGCGCGGAACCGTCCAGCGGCACCTCATAAGCCCAGCGCAGCCGGAAATCCTCAAATTCGAAGGGGCTGGTGGCAATGACCCTGCCGGCGGCGCTGAAGCCGCGCACCCGGGTGTTCTGGTTGCCCCAGAACGTCAGCTGCCGGAAATCCCCTCCCTCGGTGTCCGCGGTGACCACTTCAGGGGCACCGCCCTGCACAACCGTCCAGGCAATCCGGGACCCGTCAGGGGAAAACTTCGGGTTCCGGGCGGGCAGCTGCAGGGAGGAAACACGCCAGGCCCGGCCGCCGGAAAGCGGAGCAACCCAGACGTCATCCTCGGCCACAAACGCAACGCGGTCGCCGTGGAGATCGGGATAACGGAGGTAAGGAGAAGAACTCATACTCCCGATCCTATCTTTGTGCACCTCCGCGCCGTTCGAGCCCCGCCGCGGCAGGAAGCACCCTTGCAATCCTCCACCCCTGCTCCGTCCGGACCAGCTCAAGCACGAGTTCCTGCCGGGCAGAGGCTCCCGGAGCGGCTGACGGGACTCCGTCTGCGCCGACCTGTTCGTACGCCGAGTTCTCTGTCGTGACTGCCACCTGCTCCCCCGGATCCGTCCCGATGAGCAGACTGCCGAGCCGCTCCGCCTGAACCAGCTCCACCGTGAACCCTGCGAGCCGCTCACCCTGACGTCCGAGACGTCCAACACCGGCCAGGTCGGCCGCTTCCGCAGCAGAGTCCGGCTGGTTGACCCAGGCGAGAAGCCCCGGATTCCCCTCCGCATAGGCCCGGGCACGGAGGGTGGACAGTATCCGCACGGCGGCGACGGGGTCCTCGCCCGTCAGCACAGCCAGTTCCGTCTCCGCCGGGCCGGATACCGCCGATTCGGCTGCCGGTCCGGGATTCGCAGCCGGAGCTTCGGCCCCGGTATTCACTGCCGGGTCCCCGGCTGCCGGATTGCCGTCGGCGGCGCCGTCTACGGTTCGTGGTTCACCGGAACCGGACTCACCCGCGGAAGCCTCACTGGAAGCGGGCACCCTCACCTCGCCCGGGGTGCGGAGCGCTTCCGGAGCCAGGACGGCGACACCGCCAAGCCCCACAGTCAAAGCCACCAGGACAGAGGCCGCGCCCAGCCACACCGGCCTCCGGGCTGGCCGCCGGGCCGGCCGCCGGATGGAACGGTGCCTGCGTTTCCGCTCCGCCGGTGCGGTGCCCGGGGCGGGTGCCGGCGCCAGGGGCCCGGGCCCGGGCCCGGAGAGACCAGGTCCCGCGAAGACTGCAGGTCCTGCGAACCGGCGCCTCCGGGGACGTCGGGTATCCTCCCAGGGCACCTGCCTCGAGCGGCGGCCTTTGCCTAGGTGCCGGTGCCTTTTGACTGCCTTGCCCTGCTTGGATGGCTTGCCCTGCTTGGATGGCTTGCCCTGCTTGGACGGTTTGCCCGGGGCCAGGACGCTGCGCCGTGTCCGCAATTCAGGACGCACACTGGGATGCACCGCGGCCAGGAGATCGATCGGCTCGGCCGGCCAGGCCCGGAATACTTCGGCCGCAAACGTCTCCGCACTGGGACGCTGGGCCGGGTCCTCATCGAGGGCAGCGTCCAGCAGCCGCCGCAGTGCTTCCGGCAGCCCGGGCAGCACCACCCGCAGCGGTGGGCGCAGGCCCGGCATCAGCGCACGGCCGGTCAGCATAAACCAGCCCAAAGCGCCCAGTGCGTAGACATCTGATTCCAACGCGGTGCCGCCTGCCCGCCCGCCCCTCTCCATCGCAGGAGCCTCGAATCCAGGCGTTCCCGCGCCCGCGTCCCGGGTTTCGCCGAGCATCCGGCCGGTCCCAAAATCAGCCAGCAGGGGCTTGCCGTTCGCCGTAAACAACACGTTTCCCGGTGACACGTCTCCATGCGCCGATCCCTCCGCATGAAGGCAGGCCAGGGCGCGTGCCACAGCAACCAAGACCGTAACGGTCTCACCTTCACCGAGCGTTTTCCGGACCGCCACCAGACGGGCGAGGCTGTCGCCGGGAGCGTATTCCAGCAGCAGGCCCGGTCCGTCGGCCGTAGCCAAAAGACCATGAACCTCCAGCAGGTTCTCGTGCCGGACCCGGGAACGAATCGCGAGCTCGCGCCGCAGCTCAAACTCGTCAGCCGCCGCACCATAGGGCATCTTCAGAGCGAACCGGGCGCCGTCAGCGCTCCGTTCCGCAAGCCATACGGCCGCCATGCCGCCCTGGCCAAGACACCTGCCGATTTTCCAGCCCGGATCGGGTACCGACGGGCGGCGCGCTTCCGCCGCGGACCCCGCGGCTCCCTCCGCCTCCGGCGTACCTCCGGCAGACCGGTTGACCGACCGCCCGGTGTTCCGGCCCTGTGCGCTTTCCCAGTCCTGCCCGCTTTCCCAGTCCTCGCGCCCTGCTGTTTCCATGCCGACAGTTCTAGCGCGGACCGCCGAATCCTGCAGAAGTTATCCACAGCGCGATTTCATGTGACACGACTCATGCGGTTTCCGGGTGTGACAGGCGCTACGCTGACTCCTATGGAGTTGGAGTTTCAGCGCGTTGGATTTGCCCCGGATTATGTCGATTATCAGGACGGCTGGGATCTTCAGCGCCGGATACACGCAGAAGTAAGCGCCGGCACCCGGCCCGGTACCGTCCTGATGCTGGAGCATCTCCCGGTTTACACGGCAGGGCGGCGGACCGAGGAACACGAGCGGCCCTTCGACGGCACTCCCGTCATCAGCGTGGACCGCGGCGGCAAACTGACCTGGCACGGGCCGGGACAGCTGGTGGGTTACCCCATCCTCCGTCTGCCGGATCCGGTTCTGGTGGTTGACTATGTTGCCGCCCTGGAGGATGCCCTGATTACGGTGCTGGCCGACTACGGGCTTCACGGAGAGCGCGTTGAGGGACGTTCAGGCGTCTGGATCCGCGGTGACGGCCTGCGCCAGGACCGGAAGATCGCCGCCGTCGGCATCCGGGTGGACCACGGGGTCACGATGCACGGGTTCGCTTTGAACTGCAGCAATGACCTCAACCCCTACGGGCAGATCATCGCCTGTGGCATCACCGACGCCGGAACCACATCCATCAGTGCCGAAACCGGAACGCCGGTGCCGCCGGCAGCCATCGCGGATCAGGTGGAAACCCAGCTCATCCGCAGCTTGGGAGCCCTGGCAAACCGGCCGGGGTCATCCCCCGCAACCGCAGCAGAAGCCGGCGCAGTCCGGAACGAAGGAGCCTTGAAGTGACACTCGCCCCCGAAGGCCGCCGCCTCCTGCGGATCGAGCAGCGCAATGTCGCCGTGCCCGTGGAACGCAAACCCGACTGGATCAAGGCCAAGGTCAACATCGGCCCCGAGTACGTCCAGCTCAAGGGTCAGGTCAAGAAGGAAGGCCTGCACACGGTTTGTGAAGAGGCAGGCTGCCCCAACATCTTCGAGTGCTGGGAAGACAAAGAGGCCACGTTCCTGATCGGCGGCTCCGACTGCACCCGCCGCTGCGATTTCTGCCAGATCGACACCGGGAAGCCGTCCCCGCTGGACCGGATGGAACCGATGAAGGTGGCGCGGTCCGTCCAGTCCATGAGCCTGCGCTACGCCACGGTCACCGGCGTCGCCCGTGATGACCTGGAAGATGAAGGCACCTGGCTGTACGCCGAGACGATCCGTCAGATTCACGCCCTCAACCCGGGCACCGGCGTCGAAATCCTGATCCCGGACTTCTCCGGGAAGCCCGAACACATCCAGGCCATCTGCGACGCCGCCCCGGAGGTCTTCGCACACAACGTCGAAACGGTTCCCCGGCTGTTCAAACGGATCCGCCCGGCGTTCCGCTATGAGCGCTCCCTTGACGTGATCACGCAGGGGCAGGCACTGGGCATGGTGACCAAATCCAACCTGATCCTGGGCATGGGCGAAACCCGGGAGGAAATCTCGGGAGCGCTGCGGGACCTGCGCGACGCCGGCTGTGACCTTCTGACCATCACCCAGTACCTCCGCCCCAGCGAACGCCATCTGCCGGTGGACCGCTGGGTCAAGCCGGAGGAATTTGTTGAACTCAGCGACGAGGCCACGGAACTTGGGTTCCTGGGTGTGATGAGCGGGCCGCTGGTCCGGTCCTCGTACCGTGCCGGACGGCTCTGGGCCGGCGCGATGCGCAAAAAGGGGCGCGAGCTTCCCCCGAATCTGGCACACATCGAGGATTCCGGCACGGCAGCCCAGGAAGCGTCCTCGATCCTGGCGCGGCGCTGACCGCACATCTCCGCCAGAGAAAAACCCGCTGCAGCCCTCGCCGACTACCCGTGTCACAGGGAGAAGATGCCGCGCCTCCATCACGTAGAATTGACTTATTATGGCCAACAGCACTGATTCCGACGCATCCAAGGGCGCCCGCCGCGGCCTCTTCTCCCGCAAGCCGAAGGCGGAAAAGAAGAACAAGCAGCCCGGCCGCATGAAACAGATCGCCGATGTCTTTAAGATGACGCGGCGCAACGATCCCAGCGTGGTCTGGTGGATGGCTGGTGCCTTCCTCGGCATCATCGTCCTCGGTCTCGCCATTGGCTTCCTGATCGACAACTGGGTCACGATGCTCATCATCGCTATCCCGCTGGGCCTGCTGGCCGCTGTCTTCATCCTCTCGCGCCGTGCGGAGCGCGCTGCGTTTTCGCAGATTGAAGGCCAGCCGGGTGCATCCGGCGCAGCCCTGAGCGTTCTGCGCCGTGGCTGGATCCTGGAAGAGCAGCCGGTTGCAGTGAGCCCGCGCACCCAGGACGCAGTTTTCCGCGCGATCGGCCGCCCGGGTATTGTGCTGGTCACCGAGGGTCCCTCCAACCGGGTCCGTGCGCTGGTTGACGGCGAACGCCGGAAAATGAACCGCATCGCACCGAACGTTCCGGTCCATGTCATCCAGACTGGCCGCGGGGAAGGCCAGGTGCCCCTGCAGCAGGTGGCCAAAAAGGTCCGGAAGCTCAAGAAGTCGCTGACCAAGCAGGAAGTCCAGGCCGTCAACAAGCGCCTGTCGGCCCTGGGCCAGCGCCTCCCGATCCCCAAGGGCATTGACCCGTACAAGGCCCGCCCGGACCGCAAGGCAGCACGCGGACGGTAGCCGGAGTCCGGGAAACCGGTAGCTGAACATCGAAAAAGGGCCCTCTTCGAGGGCCCTTTTCGTGTGCAGTATGCAGGGTATGGACGGGTGGGCGGGGAAGTCCGGGTGTGGGTGACGCTCAGCGGCGGGTCGCGCCGGGCGACGACGGGCGACGACGGGCACGCCCGGCAGGTCGGGCGTCGTTGGGAGCTCGGCGACGGCGGGCACGCCCGGCAGGTCGGGCGTCGTTGGGAGATCGGCGACGTCGGGCGCATCGGGCGCGACCGGGCGGCACCAGGCGCATCGGGCGCGACCGGGGCCGATGCCCGGACGGCACACGGCGGAACCGGCTGGGGGCGCGCCGGAATCCTCCGTTGGGGGACTTCCCTGCCACTTTGGGACTTTCCTGCCGCGGCGCCACGGCAGGAAAGTCCCAAACCCTCCGGTTTGTCCCAAAACGGAGGAAAACACCGCCGCCCCTGGTCCACCGCGGCACAGGCTCCCAGCCAACGTTTCTGTTGGGGCTGGTGTGACCACAGGAAGAAACACCTGTCACGCAGAGTGGGAACCTGTGCACACGGACCTGCCATCGCCGGAACTGCTGCGGGCTGAGAGAGCCCGGCTTGAAAGTGTTCGCCTTCGTCCAGGCGGCAGGAAGGGTGGGCTGGCGCAGGAACGGTCGGCTGGCGCAGGAAGGGTGGGTTGGCGCAGGCGCGATCGGCCGCCGGACAGACCTGGTTCGGCAGAGCGTGGTCGGCCGTCAGGCGCCAGGAGCTAGCAGCTACCTGAACATACAAAGAGGGCTTCTCCAGAGAAGCCCTCTTTGGGTGTGCACCTTTGACGCCAGGTGCCTATCGACTGCCGTGCTTCACCCGCACCAGAACGGTGTTCATTGCCTTGTCATGCAGGCCGCGCTGGTCGGCGTCGAAAATCAGTGCCGGAATGACTAGGCAGATCAGAATGGAGCGGACGGCGCCGGCCAGGGGGCCGGCGGCGGAACCGTTCAGCTTTTGAACCTGGAGGCTGAAGACCCGGTGGCCGACGCTGTAACCGAGCAGCCCTACGAGGATGATCTGCTCTGCCGCGAACACCAGAAGGTTGGCCGTTGCCGTTCCCCCGAAGAACGCGTAGGAAATCAGTGACGCCAGCGCCCAGTCGATAATGAGCGCGCCGAGCCGCGGCCCTACGCGGGCGATGGATCCCGGACCTGTCCGGGGGCGGCCGAGCCGGCGCCCGGGCCAGTTTTCCTCATCGGACGGCGGGCCCTGGAGCCATGAACCTAAGCTTCGTCTGTCAACCACGGTTTAAGACTACCGGCTGGCACAGGTCCCCGATTGCGCCGTCATGACAGGCCACGGTGTGCTCCGGTGACCGGGCACACGCTAGGGTGGAAGAAATGGCCCGGCGTATGTAACGTCGCCGAAACATTAGCGACACGGGCGGGTAATCGGGCCCGCCTAGAGTTACTGGAGTTACCGGATCGAGCGGATTTTCCGCCCGGTGCGTGGATAGGTCCACCGCCCGGGGCCTTTCCTCTCAACCTTTATAAGGAGCATAGACACGATGTTCAAGACTGCGGACGAGGTCCTCAAGTTCATCGCTGACGAAGATGTGAAGTTCGTCGACATCCGGTTCACCGATCTCCCCGGTGTGCAGCAGCACTTCAACGTGCCGGCTAAGTCCGTCGATGCAGACTTCTTCGTTCACGGCCAGCTGTTCGATGGTTCTTCCATCCGCGGTTTCCAGGGCATCGCCGAGTCGGACATGCAGCTCATCCCCGATGTCACCACCGCATTCCTGGACCCGTTCCGCATCGAGAAGACCCTCGCCCTGAACTTCTCCATCGTGAACCCGCGCACCGGTGAGCCGTACCTGCGGGATCCCCGCGGCGTCGCCGAGCGCGCCGAGGCGTACCTGGCCTCCACCGGCATTGCCGACACCGCTTTCTTTGCTCCCGAGGCCGAGTTCTTCATCTTCGACAACGTCCAGTACGAATCGGCTCCCCAGGGCAGCTTCTACAAGGTTGACTCCATCGAGGCGCCCTGGAACAGCGGCCGCGAAGAAGAAGGCGGCAACCTGGGCAACAAGACCCCCTTCAAGGGCGGTTACTTCCCGGTCGCCCCCGTGGACAAGCAGGCGGACCTGCGCGATGCGATCTGCGTCGAGCTGGACAACGCCGGCCTTGAGGTCGAGCGGTCCCACCACGAGGTGGGCGGCGCCGGCCAGGCCGAGATCAACTACAAGTTCACCACCCTGACGCACGCCGCCGACGACCTGCAGAAGTTCAAGTACATCGTCAAGAACGTTGCCGATGCGTGGGGCAAGTCCGCGACCTTCATGCCGAAGCCGGTCTTCAACGACAACGGCTCCGGTATGCACTGCCACCAGTCGCTGTGGAACGGCGGCGAGCCGCTGTTCTACGACGAGAAGGGCTACGCCGGCCTTTCCGATCTGGCCCGCTGGTACATCGGCGGCCTACTCAAGCACGCCTCCGCCGTCCTGGCCTTCACCAACCCGACGGTCAACTCCTACCGCCGTCTGGTCAAGGGCTTCGAAGCTCCGGTCAACATGGTTTACTCGCAGGGCAACCGCTCCGCCGGTATCCGCATCCCCATCACCGGTTCCAACCCGAAGGCCAAGCGCATCGAGTTCCGCGCTCCGGACCCCTCCTCCAACCCGTACCTCGCCTTCGCCGCGCAGCTGATGGCCGGCCTGGACGGCATCAAGAACCGCATCGAGCCGGCTGACCCGATCGACAAGGACCTCTACGAGCTCCCCGCCGAAGAAGCCAAGCACATCCAGAAGGCTCCCGGTTCCCTTGAGGAGGCTCTGCTGGCGCTGGAAGCCGACAACGAGTTCCTGCAGGCAGGCGGCGTGTTCACCCAGGACATGATCGACGCCTGGATCGCGTACAAGCGCGAGCAGGAAATCTTCCCGCTGTCGCTTCGCCCGAACCCCTTCGAGTTCGAGCTCTACTACGGCGTCTAAGACTCCGAACGCACCAGGGCCCGTACACCTGCCGGAAACGGCAGGTGTACGGGCCCTTCTGCATGCCAGGACTCAGGCGGCGTGGACGCCCCGCAGCGGTTGACCACATCTTTGCACTGGTGGAGGGTGGACGCATGCCTGAATCCTCCGCCAGCCTGCGGCAGTCATTGCAGGCCCAGGTCGACGCCGGCTGGTGTCCCGGCCTGGTGGCCGGCGTACGGCTGGGCGGCCGGAGGGAAATCCTGGCGCTGGGCAGCTACGGGTTTGACGATCCGCGGCCAATGGACGCACAGACACCGTTCCGGATCGCTTCCCTGAGCAAGCTGATGGGCGGCGCGCTGACGCTGAGCCTGGTTGCGGACGGCACGCTGGAACTGCACGACGACGTCGCCCGCTGGCTGCCCGAACTCGCGGGGCTGCGGGTGCTGGCGTCCCCGGAAACGCCACTGACTGACACGGTTGATGCCCGCGGGCCGGTCATCGTCCGGCATCTCCTGACCCTCACCGCAGGTTTTGGGCTGGATTTCGGCCAAACGCCGTACGCTGCCGCGACCCGGGATTTCCTCTGGGGACCCAACCCTCCCGGGATGACCCCGGATGAGTACCTCGCCCGGCTGGGCGGACTGCCGCTGGCAGCACAGCCGGGGAGCCGCTGGATGTACCACGCCGGAGCAGACGTACTCTCCGTACTGCTGGCAACGGCCTCGGGACGCTCGGTGGGCGAGCTGCTGGCAGAGCGGATCACCGGTCCGCTCGGATTGACCCGTACAGGTTTCCCGACGGGCAGCGAACAGCTGCCGGCCATCTACGAACCCACGGAAAACGGGCTAGTGGAAGCCGCCGGTTACCGCGATGCCTTCGCCGCACCCCCACGGTTCGAATCGCTGGCGGGCGGTCTGGTCTCCACAGTGCCCGACTACCTGACATTCCTGGCGGCGCTGGCTGACGATACCCTGCTGCCCTCCGGACTCCGGGAAGAAATGACCAGCGACCAGCTGGAGGGCAGCCAGCGCGAAGGCTTCACCGAAATGGCCGGTCCGGAGGAGTCCTGGGGCTACCTGAGCGCCGTGCAGACCGGCACCGGCGCCGGCTGGTCGGAACCCGGGATGTGGGGCTGGGCCGGAGGCTCCGGGACCAGCGCCGCAGTTTATCCAAACGGGGACATCGGAGTCCTCTTCACGCAGCGCTTCCTCACCGGGCCCACCGACGGCTTTGACTACTTCTGGGAGCCCTTGGGCGCGATGCGCACAGCGCGGCCCTGACACCGGGCCAGAACACCGGGCCAGAACACGGTGCAGGAACACCGCCCCAGAACACCGCCCCAGAACACGATGCAGTGACAGAGCGACGACGGGGGGGGGGGCCCCCGGGGGGGGCCCCCCCCCCCGCGG
>NZ_JACSQD010000001.1:0-110244 GCF_014836775.1 Arthrobacter gallicola | reverse complement strand
GGTGCGGCACCCGGGAGGGCACCGCACCGCCGTCGTCGGCTGCTGGGAAAGGCTAAAGAACCTTGGCCAGGAAGTCCTGCAGGCGCGGGGACTCCGGATTGCCGAAGAGTTCCTCGGGTGAGTTCTCTTCCACCACGTAGCCGTCGGCCATAAAGATCACCCGGTCAGCGACTTCGCGTGCGAAGCCCATCTCGTGGGTGACAACAACCATGGTCATGCCCTCCTTGGCCAGGTCGCGGATGACCTGGAGGACTTCGCCGACCATTTCCGGGTCGAGCGCGGAGGTGGCTTCGTCGAACAGCATCACGTCCGGTTTCATCGCCAGTGCACGGGCGATGGCCACGCGCTGCTTCTGGCCGCCGGAGAGCTGGGCGGGGCGGGCATCGGCCTTGTCGGCCAGGCCCACGCGTTCCAGCAGTGCCAGGGCATTCTTCCGGACCTCAGCCTTGGAACCCTTCTTCAGTTCCACCGGGGCAAGCATGATGTTCTGCAGCACGCTCATGTGCGGGAACAGGTTGAAGTGCTGGAACACCATGCCGATCTGCTGGCGGACCTTGTTGAGGTCCACCTTCGGATCGGTGAGGTCAAAGCCGTCCACCACCACCTTCCCGGCGGTGATGTCTTCGAGCTTGTTCAGGCAGCGCAGGAACGTGGACTTGCCGGAGCCCGAGGGACCGATCACGCACACGACTTCGCCTTCGGCCACGGACACGTCCAGGCCCTTGAGGACCTCGTTGGTTCCGTAGGACTTGCGCAGGCCGATGGTTTGAATCTTGGTCACTTGTTGAACCTCTTATCCAGGACGTCCGCGAGCTTGGTCAGCAGCGTAATGACGATGAAGTACAGGGCCGCGACAATCAGCAGCACCTCGGCGGTACGGAAGTTCACCGCGTAGATCTGCTGCGCCTGGTAGGTCAGCTCGGCGAAACCGATGACGGCCAGCAGCGACGTGTCCTTCAAAGTGATCACGAACTGGTTGATGAAGGACGGCGTCATGATCTTGATGGCCTGCGGGATGACGACCTTCTGCATGGTCTTGCCGTAGCCCAGGCCCAGGCTGCGGGCAGCCTCCATCTGGCCCGGATCCACGGACTGGATGCCGCCGCGGACAATCTCCGTCATGTAGGCGCCGGCGTTCAGGCTCAGCGTCAGCACACCGGCGGTCAGCACATCGACCGGCTGCCCGATCAGCTGCGGCAGGCCGAAGTAGAAGAAGAAGGCCTGCACCAGCACCGGGGTGCCCCGGAAGATGCTGACGTAGGTGGTGGCGATGCCGCGCAGCACCACCTTGGAGCTGACTTTGAAGAAACCGAAAATGATACCCAGGATCAACGCGAAGAACAGCGAAAGGGCCGTCGCGAGCAGGGTCAGGCCGAGGCCCTTGGCAAAGGCGGGAGCGTTGTCGGTGACCAGGGACCAGAAGCTGGAGTCGGCGGCGCCGGCGTCCAGGTAGCGGTCCATGATTTCCTCGTACTCGCCGCTCTCCTGCAGGTTGGCCAGCCCGGCGTTGAAAGCTTCGAGGAGTTCCGGGTTGGAGCCGGCGTTGACGGCGAACCCATAGGAAGAACCGGCTTCCTTGTCGGTGACGGTCTTCAGCCCGTTGCCTGACTTGATGCCGTAGGCCAGGACCGGATAGTCGTCGAACACGGCAACGGAGGAGCCGGCCTTAACGTCGTCGTACATCTGCGCGGACTGCGCGAAAGCGATCACGTCGAAGCCGTACTGGTCCTTGATGGACTCTGCGAAGGCCTGGCCTTCGGTGCCGGTTTTCACGGCGACGCGCTTGCCTTCGAGGTCCTCGTACCCGGAGATGTCGTTGTTGTTCTCTGCAACGGCCATCTGGATGCCGGACTCGAAGTAGGGGTCCGAGAAGTCGAAGACCTTTTGGCGCTCCTCGGTGATCGACATTCCGGCGATCACGCCGTCCACCTGATTGGACTGCAGAGCCTGCAGAGCGGCGTCAAAACCCAGGGAGCGGATTTCGACGTCGAATCCCTGGTCCTCGGCGATGGCGTTGACGAGGTCCATGTCGATGCCGACGAGTTCACCGTTTTCACGGAACTCGAAGGGCGCGAACGTCGTGTCAGTGCCGATGGTAAAGGTTTTGCCCTCTACGCTGCCGGAGTCCTGCGTGGCAGCAAAGGCCCCGGAAGCAGGGATGCCCAGGAGCAGCGCCAAGGCTGCCAACAAGGTGGTGAGGGGAACCGCGAGTGAGGCGGGGCCTTTCAGCGCCCGTTTGCCACTGTGCAAAGTAAACGTCTCCTAGCTAATGGTCCGCGGCGATGCGCAGCAAACGCCATCGAAAAGACTACTAGGAATGCGGACGCCCAATTTACCGCCGGGCCCCGGGATCAGTCCTCTTCGAGGCCGTAACCGTAGAAATACCGCTCAAAAACGCCCCGTGCCCGCCGCGTCAGCCGCAGATAGTCCTCTTCCAAAACCCCGCCCTGACCTGCGGCGTAGCCGCACCAGCGGGCTACCGCCTCGAGTTCACGGCGGGATGAGGGCAGAACATCGGCGTTTCGTCCGCCACGGATCACATTTGCACAACGGATCCGGCTGGCCAGCAGCCAGCTCTCCCTCAGGATCTGTGTATCGGCCTCCGGAAGGAAGCCTGCGTCACCGATCGCGTCCAGCGCCGCCAGGGTTGCCGTGGTGCGCAGCGCGGGGTAGGAACGGGCGTGCCGCAGCTGCAGGAGCTGAACCAGCCACTCGACGTCGCTCAGTCCCCCGCGCCCCAGTTTGATGTGCCGGGAAGGATCCGCGCCGCGCGGCAGCCGCTCTGACTCGACCCGGGCTTTGATCCGCCGGATTTCCCGGACGTCGGCCGTCTCCAGGGACTCCGGATAGCGCAGCGGATCAATCAGCGAGATGAAATCCTCCGCGAGCCGGTCGTCGCCGGCCATGGGCCTGGCCCGGAGCAGGGCCTGGGCTTCCCAGGCCTGCGACCAGCGTTCGTAGTACCCGCGGTAGGAATCCAGTGTGCGCACCAGCGGTCCCTGCCGCCCTTCGGGACGCAGGCCGGCGTCCAGCTCCAGTACCCGTTCGGCCAGGACCGCCGGCTGGCAGGGCTGCTGCAGCAGGGAGGAAATCCGCCCGACGATGTGCTCTGCCTGCCGCTGGGCCGCCTGGGGATCGGCGCCGGGAAGGGGGCGGTGCACGTAAAGCACGTCAGCGTCGGAGCCGTAACCGATTTCGCGGCCGCCCTGCCGGCCCATAGCCACCACCAGCATGTCGGTGAGCTGTTCCTCGGCCCCGTAAATCTCGTTCTCGGCCGCATGCAGCGTCCCGAGGACGGCGGCCCGGTCATTGTCCGCCAGCGCTCTGCCAACCTCCTCCTGCGAGAGCAGACCGGCGCTGTCTGCCAGGGCGATGCGGAGCATTTCCCGGCGGCGGATCAGCCGGATCAGCCGCACCGCTTCCCCGGACCGGGGATGCCGGGACATCTTGGCGCGCATTTCCTGCCACAGGGCATCGAACCCGACGGGCACCAGGTCCTTGTCCGTGCCCAGCCAGGCCGTGGATTCCGGGGAGACTTCCAGCAGGTCGCTGATGAACCGGCTTGAGGACAGGATCTGGCACAGCCGTTCCCCGGCCGCGGAGGAGTCACGCAGCATGCCCAGATACCAGTGGCTGTCCCCCAGTGATTCGCTCAGCCGGCGGAACCCGAGGAGACCGGCGTCGGGATCAACGCCGTCCGCCAGCCAGCCCAGCAGCACCGGAAGCAGCTGCCGCTGCAGGGCTGCGCGGCGGCTGATCCCCTTGGTCAGCGCCTCGATGTGCCGCATGGCGCCCTTCGGGTCGGCGTAGCCCAGCGCGGCCAGGCGGGCCTGGGCGGCTTCGGGGGTGAGCCGGACCTCATCCTCGGAAAGATTGGAGGCGGTGTTCAGGAGCGGACGGTAGAAGATACTCTCGTGCAGGCGGCGGACCAGCCGCTTGGTCCGCTGCCAGGTTTCCAGCAGCCGCTCCGCGCTTGGCCGCACCAGCTGCAGGGAACCCGCAGAGGACTTGGACAGGGCGCGCAGTGCCGAGGGATCCTCCGGCATCAGGTGGGTCCGGCGCATGTGGACCAGCTGGATCCGGTGTTCCAGCACCCGCAGGTACCGGTAGGCGGCGTCGAGGTCCGCGGCGTCGCCCCGGCCAATGTAGCCCCCCTCGCTCAGCGCGGCGATCGCGGCGGTAGTGGTGCGCACCCGCAGTGTCTCGTCCACCCGGCCGTGGACCAGCTGCAGCAACTGAACGGTGAATTCCACGTCGCGCAGTCCGCCCGGGCCAAGCTTGATCTGCCGGGCCGCCTCGTGGGAGGGGATGTTCTCGGTCACCCGGCGCCGCATGGCCTGCACGGATTCGACGAAGTTCTCCCGCTCCGAACTGGACCAGATCAGCGGTGCAACGGCGTCCTCATAACGCCGCCCCAGCTCCGGATCGCCCGCCACCGCCCGGGCCTTGAGCAGGGCCTGGAACTCCCAGGTATGGGCCCAGCGCTGGTAATAGTGCAGGTGGGAGTCCAGGGTCCGGACCAGCGGCCCGTCCTTGCCCTCCGGCCGCAGGTTCGCATCCACGTCCCAGAGCCCGGGCTCCGGGGCCGAAGCGTTGATGACCCGGGAGATTCCCGCTGCTAAGGCCGTGCCGATCCGGCTGGCCAGGGTCTCGTCCAGGCCTGGCGCGTCGATCACATAGATGACGTCGACGTCGGAAATGTAGTTGAGTTCGCTGGCGCCGCACTTGCCCATGCCGATGACGGCGAGGCGCACCGCACAGATGTCGGTCGGTTCAAAGCTGGCTGCGAGTTCGGCCCGGGAAACGGCCAGCGCGGCCTCAAGCGCGGCGGCGGCCAGGTCTGCGAGCTCCCTGCCGACGGCGGGCATGATGTCTTCCGGGGAGGCCGCGCCGAGGTCCCGGACGGCAAGGTCCAGAAGATGGCGGCGGTACCGTGTCCTCAGCTGGACATAGGCTTCGGTCCCCGTGAGCCCGGCGACCGGATTCGGCCCGGAGCCGGCCCGGACGGATTCCAGCAGTGATGCCCGCAGTGTTCGGGCCGGGACTTCCGGTGGTTCCGCGGAAAGGCCGGCGTCGAGCAGGTCCGCATTCTCCGGATGCCGCATCACGAACTCGGCCAGCGCCTCAGAGGCTCCCAAAACGCGGAACAGGGCCTCGCTGCGGTCCGGCCCGGCGTTGACGAGTTCCCCCAGCGACGGGACCCGGCTCAGCAGCCGGACCAGGGACTGCAGAGCCATGTCCGGATTTGCTGCCCGGGAAAACCCGATAAAGAGTGTCTCCTCATCGATCCCGGCGAGTTCGGGCGCGCCAAGGAACCGTTCGCTCTTCTCCAAGTCGGTGAATCCGGCTGCGATCAGGCGTCTGGTGAGGCTCATGGCGGCGCTTTCGCTAGAGGATGCTCAGGTTCTTCTTCAGCTCGAATGCGGTAACCTGCTGGCGGTATTCATTCCAGTCCGCCTGCTTGTTACGCAGGAAGTTCTCGAACACCTGCTCGCCGAGGATGTCTGCCACCAGTTCGGAATCCTCCATCACACGGATCGCGTCGTGCAGGCTGGAGGGAAGCGGAGAGTGGCCCATGGCGCGGCGTTCGGCGGCGCTCAGTGACTCGATGTCATCTTCGGCCCCCGGCGGCAGCTCGTAGCCTTCCTCAATGCCCTTCAGACCGGCGCCGAGCAGCACGGCGTAGGAAAGATACGGGTTGGCTGCC
The DNA here is from genome assembly GCF_014836775.1 of Arthrobacter gallicola. Taxonomy (GTDB): domain Bacteria; phylum Actinomycetota; class Actinomycetes; order Actinomycetales; family Micrococcaceae; genus Arthrobacter_B; species Arthrobacter_B gallicola. Next base: position 104,537 of record NZ_JACSQD010000001.1, on the reverse strand, counting down.
GAGTCGATGCCGCGGTATTCGATTCGGGCGGACTGTCCCTTGCCCGGCTTGTACAGTGGCACGCGCAGCAGGGCCGAGCGGTTGTTGTGGCCCCAGGACAGGTAGCTGGGAGCTTCGCCGCCACCCCAGAGCCGCTTGTAGGAATTCACGAACTGGTTGGTCACGGCAGTGAACTCCGGTGCGTGGCGCAGGATGCCGGCCATGAACTGGCGCGCCGTGGAAGAGAGCTGGAACTCCGCTCCCGCTTCGAAGAAGGCATTCGAATCCCCCTCGAACAGGGAGAAGTGGGTGTGCATTCCGGAACCGGGGTGCGCGGTGAACGGCTTGGGCATAAACGTCGCGTAGCAGTTGGTCATCAGCGCGACTTCCTTGACCACTGTCCGGAAGGTCATGATGTTGTCCGCTGTCTGCAGCGCATCCGCGTAGCGCAGATCGATCTCGTTCTGGCCGGGGCCGGCCTCATGGTGGCTGAATTCCACGGAGATGCCCACGGCTTCCAGCATGGACACGGCCGTGCGGCGGAAATCCTGCGCCACTCCGCCGGGCACGTGGTCAAAGTAACCGGCCTGGTCCACCGGAACCGGTTCGCCGTCGGGGCCGGGCTGGTCCGACTTCAGCAGGTAGAACTCGATTTCGGGATGCGTGTAGCAGGTGAATCCCATGTCAGCAGCCTTGGCCAGCTGCCGCTTCAGGACGTTGCGCGGGTCGGCGGCGGAGGGCTGGCCGTCCGGGGTGAGGATGTCGCAGAACATCCGGGAGGTCTGCTCCTCGTCGCCGCGCCAGGGCAGGATCTGGAAGGTGGAGGGATCGGGCTGCGCCAGCATGTCGGATTCAAAAACCCGGGCCAGCCCCTCGATCGAAGAACCGTCGAAACCCAGTCCTTCCTCGAAGGCGCCCTCGACTTCGGCCGGTGCCAGGGCCACGGATTTCATGGACCCGACGACGTCGGTGAACCACAGCCGGACGAACCGCACGTCGCGCTCTTCGATCGTTCGCAGAACGAATTCCTGCTGGCGGTTCATGCCGTACCTCTTTCGCTGTGGACGCTGTCGCGGATCTGGAATCACTCTACCCAGCCGGGGCGGGTTTTCCGGTCCGCCGCCGATGGTGTGGCCGGAGATTACGTGCGGGTTCGTCAGGACGCGGGCCCTCCGGGCAGCCCAGGGTTTAGTAGGCTCGAAGCATGACCAGCGCTGAACAGCCCACACCGTACGGCACCGGCAAGGCCGCGAGCCCTGTCCCGCCCAAGCGCGTACGGATTTCCTACCTCCAGCAGCTCAAGGACAGCGGCGGTAAATTCGCCATGCTCACGGCGTACGACCAGTACACGGCTGCGATTTTTGACGAAGCCGGAATTGAGACGCTGCTCATCGGCGATTCCGCCGCGAACAATGTGATGGGCCACGAAACGACGCTGCCCATCACGCTGGACGAGATGATCGTGTTCGCCAAGTCCGTCTCCTCCGGCGCCAACCGGGCCCTGATCGTCTGCGACCTGCCGTTCGGCTCCTACGAGGTCTCCCCGGCCCAGGCCATCGCGTCATCGGTCCGGCTGATGAAGGAAGCCGGCGTCCAGGCGGTCAAGATGGAGGGCGGCGCCCACTATGCGGATCATGTGCGGTCGATGACCGCAGCCGGCATTCCTGTGATGGCCCATATCGGCTTCACGCCGCAGAGCGAGCATGCTCTGGGGGGCTACAAAGTCCAGGGCCGCGGCGACGCTGCGCAGGCGGTAGTGGACGACGCCGTCGCCCTCACAGAAGCCGGCGCATTCTGTGTCCTGATGGAAATGGTTCCGGCCGAAGTGGCGGCCGCCGTGGACGCTGCCGTCCCGGTCCCCACCATCGGCATCGGTGCCGGCAGCGCCACCACCGGACAGGTACTGGTCTGGCAGGACATGGCCGGTCTGGGTGCCGGCAAGGCACCGCGGTTCGTCAAGACCTACGCCGATCTCCGCACGGTGCTCTCGACTGCCGCCCGTGAGTTCGCTGACGAGGTGCGGACCGGAGTCTTCCCGGGCCCCGAGCACAGCTTCTAGGCCCGGCCGCCGCCCGGAGGCTGCGGCCGGAAGCGACCAGCTGCCGGGATCAGTCTTCGTCCTTGTCCCAGGCATCGTTCCGGGCCTGGACCTTCTGCAGTGCCAGTTCGGCCTCTTCCCGCGTCGGGTAGGGGCCGATCAGCTTTGTCCAGTCCGACTGCGGGCCAACCTCGACTTCATGGGTCTGCACGTTGAACCAGTACTCGGCCATAAGCCCTCCTTTGATTAGGCGTCCATGCCCCGCACGGCTGCCAGCCCCGGGCCGGTTGGCGGCTCAGTGGCCGGCCCATACGGCGGCACGAAGCGCTGGCGATAAGATCGATACTATGCCCGAAAATATTGCCACCGCACCTCTTGGACGCCTCCAGCCGGGAACAGTCAGCCCCCGCCGTCCCGTACCGGCGTCGATCCCCCGCCCGGAGTATGTGGACAAGGAAGCGCCGGCCAAGTTCACCGGATCCGAGGTCAAAACCGCGGAAACCATCGAAAGGATCCGCATTGCCAGCCGGATCGCGGCCCAGGCCATCGTGGAGGTCGGCAACCACATCAAACCCGGCGTCACCACCGATGCGCTGGACGCGGTAGCCCACGAGTTCCTGCTGGACCACCAGGCCTACCCGTCGACGCTGGGCTACCGGCATTTCCCCAAATCAATCTGCACGTCCGTGAACGAAGTGATCTGCCACGGCATCCCCGACACGACGGTTCTGGAAGACGGTGACATCGTCAACGTGGACATCACCGCGTTCATCAACGGCGTCCACGGGGACACGAACTTCACCTTCCTGTGCGGCGACGTCGACGAGGAGTCCCGGCTCCTGGTGGAGCGGACCGCCGAATCCCTGCGGCGCGCCATCAAGGCCGTGATGCCGGGCCGCGAAATCAACGTGATCGGCCGGACCATCGAGTCCTACGCCAAGCGTTTCGGGTACGGTGTGGTGCGTGACTTCACCGGTCACGGCGTCGGGGAAGCCTTCCACACCGGCCTGATCATCCCGCATTACGACGCCGCGCCCGCCTACAGCCGCCTCATCGAAACCGGGATGGTGTTTACCATAGAGCCTATGCTCACTCTCGGGACCATTGAGTGGGACATGTGGGACGACAACTGGACCGTTCTGACGAAGGACCGGAAGCGCACCGCACAGTTCGAACACACGCTGCTTGTCACCGACAGCGGTGCTGAAATCCTGACCCTTCCGTAGCGTTACGCCCTAGCACTGGAGAACCATGGCCAAGAAGCATAAGACCAAGCACGACGCCGTCATCGGGATCGACATCGGCGGCACCGGAATCAAGGGCGGAATCGTTGATCTTGCCAAGGGCAAGCTGATCGGCGAACGTTTCCGGATTCCGACCCCGCAGCCGGCGACCCCCGAGGCTGTCGCGGGTGTTGTCGGCCAGATCGTTGCCGAGCTCTCCTCCCGTCCGGACGGCCCCGGGACCGAGGTGCCCGTCGGCGTGACCTTCCCCGCGATCATCCAGCACGGTGTGGCCCGGTCAGCGGCCAACGTGGATAAGAGCTGGGTGGACACCGACGTGGACGCCCTGCTGACCAAGGCGCTTAACCGCGAAGTTCAGGTCATGAACGACGCCGACGCCGCGGGCCTTGCGGAGGCACGCTACGGCGCCGGCAAGGGCGTTCAGGGAACGGTCCTGGTCATTACGCTGGGCACCGGTATCGGCTCGGCCCTGATCTCCAACGGACGCCTCGTGCCCAACGCCGAACTCGGCCACCTGGAAATTGACGGTTACGACGCCGAGACGCGGGCGTCGGCGTCGGCACGGGAGCGGGACGATATTTCCTGGGAAGAGTATGCCAAGCGGCTGCAGCGCTACTTCTCCCACGTGGAGTTCCTGTTCTCCCCCGACCTGTTCGTCATCGGCGGCGGCATCTCCAAGCGCAGCGAGGACTTCCTGCCGATGCTGGACCTGCGTACGCCGCTGGTGACCGCCAGCCTGAAGAACAACGCCGGCATCGTCGGAGGCGCTCTGCAGGCGGCGCTGCACTTCAACTACCTGAAGTAAGTCCTGCCCAGAAAACCCCGGGCGCTGCAGCGCAGCGCCCGGGGTTTTCTGCGCTGGGAATCTACTGCGCTGGGAATCTACTGCGCTGGGAACCTACTGCGCTGGAAGTCTACTGAGCTGGGAATCTACTGAGCGGTGAGCGGGCGTTGGGTGCCCGCAGGGACACCGCTCAGCCGGGCTGATTCGGCCCGCAGCGCCGCGATGGCGGTCTCAAAGTCCTCGAGTGACTCGAAGGCCTGGTAAACGCTGGCGAAGCGAAGGTAAGCCACCTGGTCCAGCTTCTGCAGCGGCTGCAGGATCGCCAGGCCAACCTCGTGTGCCCGGATCTCAGCGACACCGGAAGCGCGGATGGTCTCCTCGACCTCCTGGGCCAGCAGGGCCAGATCATCCTCGCTGACAGGACGGCCCTGGCACGCCTTGCGGGCGCCGTTAATAACCTTGCTGCGGCTGAACGGTTCCGCCACCCCGGATCGTTTGATGACACTGAGGCTGGTGGTTTCCACCGTGCTGAACCGCCGCCCGCACTCCGGACATTGCCGGCGTCGGCGGATTGCGGAACCATCATCGGCCAAGCGGCTGTCCACAACCCTGGAGTCAGCGTTCCGGCAGAACGGACAGTACATTCGGCGGTCCTTTCAGGCGCTAGCGGCGGGATGCTTTCCGCACCCCGTTCAAAAGCAGTCGTATGGCTAATCTACAGCGGCGGGCTGAACGGTGCGGCGCACCTACCCCGCGAAACGGATGCTTACCGCTTCCCCGTGCGCGGGAAGGTCTTCGGCGCGGGAGAGCGCCACCACGTGCCCGCTGACCTCGCGCAGGGCTTCCCGGCTGTAGTCAATCACCTGGATGGCACGCATAAACGTGGTGACGTTCAGACCGGAGGAAAACGCCGCTGTTCCGGCCGTGGGCAGCACATGGTTGGAGCCGGAGCAGTAGTCCCCCAGGCTGACGGGACTGTAGCTGCCGACGAAGATCGCCCCCGCATTGCTAATCCGGGCAGCGGCAGCCGGCGCGTCAGAGGTTTGGACCTCCAGGTGTTCGGCTCCGTACGCGTTGCAGACGGCAATGCCCGCATCCAGGTTGTCCACCAGCACGACGGCGGACTGCTGCCCCGACAGTGCCGTCCGCACGCGCTCGGAGTGCTTGGTCGCCGGCACCTGGACATCCAGTTCAGCCCGGACGGCAACGGCCAGCTCCGGCGAATCGGTGACCAGGACGGATGCGGCATTGGGATCGTGCTCAGCCTGGCTGATCAGGTCAGCCGCGACGAGCTTCGGATCGGCGCTGCTGTCGGCCAGCACGGCGATTTCGGTGGGCCCGGCCTCGGCATCAATGCCCACAACCCCCTTGACCAGCCGCTTGGCGGTCGCGACGAACACATTGCCCGGACCGGTGACGACGTCAACCGGCTCGAGCGCGGGTCCACCGGCCGACGCAGGGATACCGTAGGCAAACGCTGCGATGGCCTGGGCACCGCCGACGGCGTACACCTCATCGATGCCAAGCAGTTCAGCCGCTGCCAGGATGGTGGGGTGCGGCAGGCCGCCGAATTCCTTCTGGGGAGGAGACGCCAGGGCCAGTGAGGCCACCCCGGCCGCCTGTGCGGGCACCACGTTCATCACCACGGAGGACGGGTAGACGGCCAGGCCGCCCGGAACGTACAGGCCCACACGGCGAACCGGAACCCAGCGCTGGGTGACGGTGGCGCCGTCGGCAATTCCAACCCCCACGTCGTCCGGGCGCTGCGCCTGGGCAAAGAGCCGGGCGCGCCGAATGGATTCCTCCAGACCTGCGCGCACCTCGGGATCCAGCCCGTCCAGGGCATCCCGCAGCGCCTGGCGCGGAACCAGCGGATGGACCTGCTCGACGCCGTCGAACTTCGATGCCAGCTCAGCCAGGGCGCCGAAGCCACGCGCACGGACGTCATCGATAATCGCCGTCACGATATCCGCGGCGACGTCGGTGGTGGTCTCGGCCCGCGGCATGGCAGCTTTCAGTTCGGCTGGGGAAAGCTCCCTGCCGCGCAGGTCGATGGTGCGCAGGGCCGAAAACGGCAGGTCGGAAGGTACATCTGGGGTGGAGGAAGTCACATTCCCCATTCTACCTAGCCATCGAGGCACGCCGGTCCCAGAAGGACTTTCAAGTCGCCGAAGAGGGACGGCGTGGGGTTTACGCGCATGTCCACGCCCAGTTTCATGACTTCCACGGTGCGGCTGCCGTTGAGCCGGATCTGCACCTCGGACGTTCCCGGATGGGTCCGCAGCACGTCTCCAAGCTGGGTCACCACGGTCTCCGTGGCCTTGTAGGTTGCCATGGAGATCACCACCGGACCGGAGTGCCCCTCACTGAGGTCCGGGACGGTGAGTTCCTGGGCATTCAGGGTCACGGCGCCGTCGTCCCGGCGCTGCAGCCGGCCGCGGACGACGACGATCAGGTCCTCCGCGAGCACGGCGGCGATCGGACCGTACACCTGCCCGAAGAACATCACTTCCATGGACCCGGCGAGGTCCTCAATTTCACAGCGGGCATAGGCGTTGCCGCTGTTCTTCGCGATCCGGCGCTGCAGCGAGGTGATCATGCCCGCGATGGTCACGATAGCGCCGTCCGGCGGCCCTTCCTCCCCCACAATCGAGGTGATGGAGGAATCCGCGTGCTGGCTCAGGATCCCCTCCAGGCCCTGCAGCGGGTGGTCGGAAACGTAGAGTCCAAGCATGTCCCGCTCGAAGGACAGCTTGTCTTTCTTCTCCCACTCGGGCAGGTCAGGGATGTCGATGCTGATCGAGGCCTCGGGCTCGGCTTCGCCGATTCCCGCGAACAAATCGAACTGGCCCACGGCCTCGTTCCGCTTGAGCACCACCACCGAGTCGATGGCTTCTTCGTGGATCATGGCCAGCGGCCGCCTGGCGTGTCCCATGGAGTCGAAGGCGCCGGCCTTGATGAGGGACTCGATGGTGCGCTTGTTGCAGACCACCGCCGGCACCTTCATCAGGAAGTCCTTGAAGTTGGTGTACGCGCCCTTCTCCTCGCGGGCGCCGACCATGGCGTGGACGACGTTGGCGCCGACGTTGCGGATGGCACCCATGCCGAAGCGGATGTCCTTGCCGACGGGGGTGAAGTTCACCGAGGATTCGTTGACGTCCGGCGGCAGCACGGTGATGCCCATCTTGCGGCACTCGTTCAGGTACATGGCCAGCTTGTCCTTGTCATCACCAACCGAGGTGAGCAGGGCGGCCATGTACTCGGCCGGATAGACCGCTTTCAGGTAAGCGGTCCAGTAGGACACCACACCGTATGCGGCGGAGTGGGCCTTGTTGAAGGCGTAGTCGGAGAACGGCAGCAGGATGTCCCACAGGGCCTTGATGGCTGCCTCGGAATAGCCGCGGTCGATCATGCCCTGGTGGAAGCCGGCGTACTGCTTATCCAGCTCGGACTTCTTTTTCTTGCCCATGGCGCGGCGGAGAATATCTGCCTGCCCCAGGCTGAAGCCGGCCACCTTCTGGGCAATGGCCATCACCTGTTCCTGATAAACAATCAGGCCGTAGGTGGTGTTCAGGATTTCCGCCAGCGGTTCCTCGAGCTCCGGATGGATCGGAGTAATTTCCTGCTGGCCCGTTTTCCGCAGCGCGTAGTTCGTGTGCGAGTTCGCGCCCATGGGGCCGGGCCGGTACAGCGCGATGACAGCGGAGATGTCTTCGAAGTTGTCCGGACGCATGCTCTTGAGCAGGGAGCGCATGGGGCCGCCGTCGAGCTGGAACACTCCCAGGGTGTCACCGCTGGCCAGGAGGTCGTACGCTTCCTTCAGATCCAGCGGGAGGTCTTCCAGGACCAGGTCCTCGCCCCGGTTTGCCTTAATGTTCTCCACGGCATCGGAGACGATCGTCAGGTTCCGCAGGCCGAGGAAGTCCATCTTGATCAGCCCCAGGCCTTCGCAGGTGGGGTAATCAAACTGGGTGATCACCTGTCCGTCCTGCTCGCGGCGCATGATCGGAATGATGTCGATCAGCGGGTCGGAAGACATGATGACGCCGGCTGCGTGCACGCCCCACTGGCGCTTCAGGCCTTCCAGGCCCAGCGCGGTCTCGAACACCCGCTGGGAATCGGGATCGGTGCGCAGCAGCTCCCGCAGCTCCTCCGCCTCGCCGTACCGCTTGGCTTCCTTGTTGTGCACATCGGCCAGGGACAGGCCCTTGCCCATCACGTCCGGCGGCATGGCCTTGGTCAGCCGCTCCCCGACGGAGAACGGGTAACCCATTACCCGTGAGGAGTCCTTCAGGGCCTGCTTGGCCTTGATGGTGCCGTAGGTGACGATCATGGCCACGCGCTCGTCGCCGTATTTTTCAGTGACGTAGTGGATCACTTCGGAGCGGCGCCGGTCATCGAAGTCGACGTCGAAGTCAGGCATGGAGACGCGGTCCGGGTTCAGGAACCGCTCGAAGATCAGCCCGTGCTGCAGCGGGTCCAGGTCGGTGATTCCCATGGCGTAGGCCGCCATCGAACCGGCGCCGGAACCGCGGCCGGGGCCGACGCGGATGCCGTTCTTCTTTGCCCAGTTAATGAAGTCGGCCACCACCAGGAAGTAACCCGGGAAGCCCATCTGCGCGATGATGCCCACTTCGTAGTCGGCCCGCTTGCGGACGGCGTCGGAGATACCCCCCGGGTAGCGGTGCTGGAGGCCCTTCTCCACCTCCTTGACGAACCAGGACTCCTCGTTCTCGCCCTCGGGGGTCGGGAACCGCGGCATGTAGTTGGCCTTGGTGTTGAACTCAACGTCACAGCGCTCGGCAATGAGCAGTGTGTTGTCACAGGCCTCCGGGTAGTCGCGGAACACGGCCCGCATCTCGTCCGGAGACTTGAGGTAGAACTCGTCGGCATCGAACTTGAAGCGTTTCGGGTCCGCGAGGGTGGACCCGGACTGCACGCACAGCAGGGCCGCGTGGGCCTTGGCGTCCTCGGCGTGGGTGTAGTGCAGGTCGTTCGTGGCTACCAGCGGCAGGTTCAGTTCGCGGGCCAGCTTGATCAGGTCAGCCTGGACGCTGCGCTCGATGTCCAGGCCGTGGTCCATCAGCTCGCAGAAGAAGTTCTCGGCACCGAAAATATCCCGGAAGTCCGAAGCCGCCTGCACGGCTTCCTTGTAGAGCCCCAGACGGAGTTTGGTCTGGACTTCGCCCGACGGGCAGCCGGTGGTGGCGATCAGGCCCTTGCCGTAGGTCTGCAGCAGCTCGCGGTCCATACGCGGCTTGTACAGCTGTCCCTCCAGGGACGCCAGCGAGGACATCCGGAACAGGTTGTGCATGCCCTCGGTGGTTTCGGCCCACATCGTCATGTGGGTGTAGGCACCGGCGCCGGAGACGTCATCACGTCCGCCGCCGCCCCACTTCACGCGGGTTTTGTCCTGACGGGCCGTGCCCGGAGTCAGGTACGCCTCGACGCCAATAATCGGCTTGATTCCCGAGTTGCGCGCCTTGTTCCAGAAGTCGAACGCACCAAAGACGAACCCATGGTCCGTCGTCGCCAACGCATTCATGCCCAGCTCATCAGCATGGCTGAACAGGTCGGTCAGCCGCGCGGCACCGTCCAGCATGGAGTACTCGGTGTGGTTATGAAGATGGACAAACGATTTCGACGAACTAGTTACTGAAGCCACCTAACCATTCTAGGTGCCCCGTTCCGGCCGCTTAGACGAGCCCGCTGTCCAGCGCGTCGAGCGCGTACTGCAGGTCCTGGGGGTACTCGCTGACAAATTCCACCCAGTTTCCGGTTCCGGGGTGGTTAAACCCCAGCTTCCGGGCGTGCAGCCACTGCCGGGTGAGCCCAAGTTCAGCTGCCAGGCGGGGATCGGCACCGTAGGTAAGGTCACCTGCACAGGGATGCCGCAGGGCGGAAAAATGCACCCGGATCTGATGGGTCCGGCCGGTTTCCAGGTGCACTTCCACCAGCGAGGCCCGGCCGAAGGCTTCCAGGACTTTGTAGTGCGTCACCGAAGCCCGCCCGTCATCCACCACGGCAAAGCGCCAGTCGTGGCCGGGGTGCCGGCCGATGGGTGCGTCGATGGTCCCGGCCAGCGGATCGGGCAGCCCCTGCACCAGTGCGTGGTATTCCTTTTCCACCGTACGGTCACGGAACGCCTGTTTCAGCAGGGTGTAGGCGTGTTCAGTCTTGGCGACGACCATCACACCGGAGGTGCCGACGTCGAGCCGGTGGACAATGCCCTGCCGTTCCCCGGCACCGGACGTCGAGATCCGGTAGCCGGCAGCAGCCAGCGCACCCACTACGGTCGGTCCGACCCACCCGGGCGACGGATGTGCGGCAACGCCAACAGGCTTGTCGATCACCACGAAGTGCTCGTCGTCGGCCAGGATCTTGAGGTCCTCGACCGGCTCCACGACTACGGCCAGGGGATCGGGAAGTTCCGGGACGTCGGCAGCCAGCTGGTCACCGGCGTGCAGGCGGTCAGACTTGGCCACCGGCTTGCCGGCGCGGGTCAGCCAGCCCTCGCCGCACCAGGTTGCCGCAGTGGAGCGGGAGACGTCCAGAAGGGACGCGAACACGGCGTCGGCCCGGCCGCCGTCGTGCTCCTCGCCCAGCGTAAAACGGGAGTGAATCTCAGGCATCTGCACTGTCCTTGCCGCTGACGGCGCGGGTGCCGTCCATGTTGATGCCGCGCAGAGTGAGCAGGCAGACAAGAATCACGCCAGACACCACACATGAATCGGCGATGTTAAAGATTGCGAAGTTCGGGAACGCAATGAAGTCCACGACATGGCCCTGACCAAAGGAGGGCTCACGGAAAAGCCTGTCGGTCAGGTTGCCTACGGCACCGCCGAGAACCAGGCCAAGTGCAATGCACCACCCTGTCGACCGCAGGCGGAACATGAGGTAGATCAGGAAACCGGACACCAGCACCATGATGATGGTGAAGATCCAGGTGTAGTCCGTGCCGATCGAGAAAGCAGCGCCGGGATTGCGGATGAAGTGCCAGCGAAGCAGCGGCGGCAGCACGTCCGTGACCTGGCCTTCGGTCATGGTGGCAACGACCCAGAGCTTGGTCAGCTGATCCAGAACCCAGCCGGCCAGCGCGACGCAGGCCATGATCAGTGCGTAGCGGGTCAGCGCGGCTTTCGGGCGCGGCGGCAGTGGCTGCGGTGCGTCAGAGGAGTCTGTCATGGTGCTTTCGGGGTCGGGCAGGCACAAAGCGCCGGCGCTGAGATGCTGGAACACTGGGTGGAACAGTCCGGTGGAACAGTACGGGCCGGGGGCCGGGAGACCCCGGCCACCGGCCCGTAATTCTGTTTACCAGTCTAATCCTGATTCATATCCGTCCAGACGGATCGAACGAAGCGTTATGCGCTTAGGCGTCCGCAGTCTCCGAGGCTACCGAGCCGCGGGAATCGAGATCGCGCAGCTGGCCTTCGATGTATGCCTTCAGGCGTGAGCGGTAGTCGCGTTCGAAGCCGCGCAGCTGCTCGACCTTGCGCTCCAGAAGAGCCTTCTGCTGTTCGAGGGAGCTGAGGATCTTCCGGCTCTTCTCCTGGGCTTCGGTCACGAGGCCGCTGGCTTCGATCTGCGCCTCGGCGATGATCTTGTCCCGCTGCTCAACACCTGCACCGACGTAGTCGTCGTGCATCTTCTGAGCCATGGCGAGGATGCCGGCAGCCGATTCGGCCGGGTTGGACACGGGAGCGGCTGCCTGCGGACGGGCAGCTTCAGCCTTGGGAGCCTCAACCTTGGGCTCCGGCTTGGCTTCGGGCTCGGGCTCCGGCTTCTTCTCTTCCTTGACCGGCTGGGATACCTGCTCGGTCTTGGACGCGGCCGAAACCGGTGCAGGAACCTGGTCGCCCGCGGGCGCACTGGCAACTGCCTCGGCAAGCTGGCGGCGCAGGTCTTCGTTCTCGGCGTTCAGGCGGCGAAGCTCGACGACGATCTCGTCGAGGAAGTCATCCACCTCATCCTGATCGTAGCCTTCACGGAACTTGGTCGGCTGGAACCGCTTGTTGACAACATCTTCTGGCGTCAGAGCCATCTGGTCACCTCATACTGGTTATAAGACCTGCCCGTGTTTACGGGCTGTCTAGGTACAGAATCTCGAACATAAAATCAGGGATCAATTCACTATATTTTTCACATTATATCTTTTGCGAACTGATGACGAACCGGGGCGTCCCCGGTACTGCTGTGCCCTAGCTGGCCGCCACCACGATTTGCATGGCGATTCCCACCACGATAAAGAGGACCAGGAACGCGAGGTCCAGGGACACGCCTCCCAGCCGGAGCGGCGGAATAATCCGGCGTAGAGCCCGGACAGGCGGGTCCGTAGCGCCGTAGACGGCGGTGGCCAGCACGAGGGCCGGACCCTTGGGGCGCCACTGGCGGGCAAACATCTGCACCGCGTCGTAGACAATCCGCAGAATCAGGGCGAGCTGAAAGAGCATCAGCACCAGATACAGCAGGGCAAAAATAATACTCACGCGTGTTTTCGTTTCCGCCGTAGGAGGTCAAGCTGTCCGCACGGTCCCAGGGACCGGGACGGCGGTCAGCTCTGGTTGAAGAAGGCCGACTGGGACTCACTGACCTTCTTGTCGTCCCCCAGCACCTCGACGTAGGACGGCGAGAGCAGGAAGACCTTGTTGGTCACCCGTTCGATCGTACCGCGCAACCCGAAGACAAGTCCCGCGGAGAAGTCCACGAGCCGCTTGGCATCGGCTTCTCCCATGTCGGTGACGTTCATGATCACGGGAATTCCGTCCCGGAAGCTCTCACCAATGATCTTGGCGTCGTTGTAGGAACGGGGGTGAACAGTGGTAATCTGCCGCAATCCTGCCACGTCTTCCTTTGCCGATGAGGGGGCACGCTTGATGGGTGTGACGGGGGCACGGTATTCCTCTACCGCGGTGGTACGGGCCGGCTGAGCCGGGGCGGCCGGTTCGCGGTCGCTCCGGTCATCTTCCGGCGCGCGCTCCTCGTCCCTGGCCGTAGTCTCCCGCACAGGCTTCAGCTCGTCCTCGTACAGCTCATCGCCGTCGGCGAGCCCAAGGTAGATCATCGTCCTGCGCATTGCGCCAGCCATGGTTGCTCCTTCAGTCCTTCAGCGTCCCGCGTTGTCCGGTGTGGGCATTGTTTTCGCCTGTTTTGCGGCGGTCCGCAAATGGAACCCGCCATGCTTGACGCTACCGCAGAACGGGGCGGGGACCGAGAATATCGGACCCAATCCGCAGGTGTGTCGCGCCGTGGGCGACGGCGGTTTCCAGGTCCTGGCTCATGCCCGCGGAAATCCCGCTGGCGGCCGGGTAGCGGGAGGTCAATTCGTGTGAGAGTTCCTGGAGGCGGCTGAAAGCCACGGCGGGATCCTCCCCCAGCGGGGCGACAGCCATGAGACCTTTCAACCGCAGTGCCGGCTCCTGCTCAACGGCAGCAGCCAGGCCCAGCATGTCCTCCGGCTTCGCTCCCCCGCGTCCGGCGGCCTCCTCGGGCTGGGCCCGCAGATCGAGCTGGAGGTAGCACTCCAGAGGCTCGCGCCCGGAACCACCGGCCTCCCGGCGGCGGGCATCCTCGGCAGCCATGGCCTTGGCCAAGGCGGCGATGAGTCCCGGCCGGTCAACTGAGTGCACGGCCCGTGCATACTTCACCACGGATTTGGCCTTGTTTGTCTGCAGCTGCCCAATGAAGTGCCAGTTCAGTCCGGCTTCCGGGAGCTCCGCTGCCTTTGATTCAGCCTCCTGGGCTTTGTTTTCACCAACGTCGCGCACACCGAGTCCGGCCAGCAGCGCTGCATCGGAGGCGGGAAAGTACTTGGTGACGACAATCAGGTTCGGCTCGCCGCGCCCGGCGGCTGCCGCGGCGTCGGAAATCCGGCGGCGGACGGATGTGAGACGGGCCTCGAGGTCTGCGGCCCGGTTCGGAAGTGCGGTGCTCATGTGTTCCTTGTGTTGCGTCTGCGGGTGTTGTGGTGCCCGTGGTGTCGAGCCCAGGACAGTTACGTCGCCGGGGGCTGCCAGATCAGTCCGGCGAAGCGGCCCGTGGGAGCGTCCCGCCGGTGTGAAAAGAGATCCGACTCTTCCATGGTGCACCCGGGAAGCCGCATCGCAGCGACACCGAGGTCACCCAGCTGGGCCTGCGCTGCGGCCGGCAGATCCAGCGCCGGCGTACCCCAGCTGGTCCGGGACACCGCCCCGGGAAGGTGGGCGGCATCAGCCAGCATGGCCTCGGGGACTTCGTAGCAGCGTCCGCAGACGCTGGGGCCGATCCACGCCGAAAGCTCGGCGGCACCGGCAGCACGCATGGCCCGCACCGTGTTGGGGAGGATTCCGGCCAGCAGCCCGGCCCGTCCGGCGTGGGCGGCAGCGGTTACAGGAGCTCCGTCCCTGCCGGTTCCCGCGAGGATGACCGGCACGCAGTCGGCCACCATCACCGCCAGGGGCGTGGACCCGTCCGTACTGAGCAGGGCGTCCGCCACCGGCGGCACGTCCGGCTGCGCGGCCCCGGAGGCAGAAACCGGGGCAACGACGGCGGAATGCACCTGCTCCATAAACCGAAGGCTGTCCGGGCGGATCCCCATGTGGTCTTCGAGCGCGCGGCGCCGGGCGTGCACCGCTGCGGGATCATCGCCTACATGCAGCGCGAGGTTGCCCGCTGATGTGTCGGTGAAGGCGACCCTCAAGCCGCCGGGGCCGTGCCCCTCCCACCAAAACATTCGCTGAGACAACCTCGCGCCGATCTGCAGGTACTGCGTTTCTTCTTGGTTCTACTTGGTTCTACTTCAGGAAGTCCGGCACATCCAGGTCGTCCTGGCGGCCTGCACTCAGGTCCGGCTCAACAACGGCCGGAAGGTCGATGTCAAAACCTGCGTCGGCGGGGATGTCGCTCACCTGCGGGCGCTGGGCCCACGCGGAGGTTCCGCCGGCAACTCCCGCTGCCGCGGCAGCCGGAGGAGTCAGCGGTTCGGCGGGCTTGGACGCAGCCGGCTGTGAGGTGACGTCCACCTGGTCGAAACCGGCGGCGATAACCGTGACGCGCGCTTCGTCACCGAGGGCGTCGTCAATGACGGCACCGAAGATGATGTTGGCTTCGGGGTGCGCCACTTCCTGGACCAGGCGGGCTGCTTCGTTGATCTCGAACAGGCCGAGGTCCGAACCGCCCTGGATCGAGAGCAGGACACCGTGGGCGCCGTCGATGGAGGCTTCGAGCAGCGGAGAGGCTATTGCCAGCTCCGCGGCCTTCACAGCACGGTCCTCGCCGCGCGCGGAGCCAATACCCATGAGTGCGGAACCTGCACCCTGCATCACCGACTTCACGTCGGCGAAGTCGAGGTTGATCAGGCCCGGCGTGGTGATCAGATCGGTGATGCCCTGAACACCGGAAAGCAGCACCTGATCAGCGGAGCGGAACGCGTCGAGCATGGACACGTTGCGGTCGCTGATGGACAGGAGGCGGTCGTTCGGGATGACGATCAGGGTGTCGACCTCGTCCCGCAGCGTATCGATGCCGGACTCTGCCTGGTTGGAGCGGCGGCGGCCTTCGAAGGTGAAGGGCCGGGTCACAACACCGATGGTCAGGGCACCCAGGGAACGGGCAATCCGGGCCACCACGGGGGCCCCGCCGGTACCGGTGCCGCCGCCTTCGCCTGCGGTCACGAAGACCATGTCCGCGCCGCGCAGCACTTCTTCGATTTCCTCGGCGTGGTCCTCGGCTGCCTTCCGGCCAACCTCAGGATCCGCTCCGGCGCCGAGGCCGCGGGTCAGTTCACGTCCAACATCGAGCTTGACGTCGGCGTCGCTCATCAGCAGAGCCTGCGCATCAGTGTTGATGGCAATGAACTCCACTCCGCGGAGTCCGACGTCGATCATTCGGTTAACGGCATTCACGCCACCGCCGCCGATGCCGACGACCTTGATGACGGCCAAGTAATTCTGCGGTGCTGCCACGTCCTGTGTCCCTTGTTCGAATCTGTGCAACTGATCAATGCGGCCGGGACTTCCCCAGCCAAAACCTTCAACCCGAACAACCTTAACCCTCGACTTGAGGGTTATAGTTATGTCAAGTAATGCTCTATCCACGACGCTATGGGGCTGCGTTAGCTTCCGCAATTACCGTTCCGCGCGTGTCGGTGAGAATCTTACCCCGGTATGTCCGGGCGCTGTCCGGTCACCGGGTCACCGGACGGTTGGGGGTGCTCACGTCGAACACCTTCACCGGCGGATCCGCAGCCGGAACCAGCAGCAGGGCTTCAAGCGCCTTCGCTTTGGCTGCATTCGCTTCCGAGCTGCCCCAAAAAACCGTCTGGCCGTTGGACAGTTTGAGTTCAACCGAGTCCAGGGTTTCCGCTGAGGCATGGTCAAGCTGTGCCAGCACGTTTTGGGGCAGGGCTGCGAGCACCGCGGTCACCGTGGAGAAGACCTCGCTGTTCACTGCCTCAGTGCCGCCGTCGATCAGCGGCAGAGCCACCGCCGCCCGCTCCCCCACCGCCTTGAGCTGACGTCCGTCCTCATCGATGAGCAGGAACTCGCGGCCGTTCTGCAGGACGGCCACCGGCACCCGCTCCGTGATGGTTACCAGCAGATCCGAGGGCGGAACCGCCGCCACCTTCACGTTCTCCACCTCCGGGCGGCCTGCCAGCAGTTCACCGGCGTCGGCATCGGAAATCAGGGTCAGCGGCGTGCCCAGCAGCGGGGCAAGGGCTGCTTCGGCTTCCTCCGCTGACAAAAGCGAATTTCCCTGCACCTGCACGTTTTTGACCTCCAGTGCCGGGGAGAAAAACAGCACGGCGAACAGGGCGGCAAGCAGCACGGCGGTGATCCCGGCACCAATCAGCACGTACCTGCGCCGGCGCCGTACCGGGGGCTCGGGGAAGGCCAGGATGCTGGCTTCGGCACGGGCATCGGCATCGGCGCCCCGCACCCGGGATCCGGACGGGTTATCTGCTGCCGTGGTCCTGGCCCGGCCGCGTCCCGGTCCGGGAGGAACAGGCGCCGGTTCCCACTCCCGGACGGCCTGGATGTCATCAGGAGCAGCCGCGCGCGCTGTGCCGGGCCGGAGCTCATGGATCCGGGCGCCTTCGACCGGCAGCAGCTGCACCTTGGGTGAGTTCGCTGCAGAACGGGGCCCGGCAGGCGAACCCGCAGCTGAACCCGCAGCGCTCGGCGCATCCGGCGCGGGACGGCCGGTCACGGCACGTCCGTTCCGCGGATCCGGGGCGCCTGCACCCCTGTCCTCGCGGGCAGTTGGACGCGGACGGAGCTCTCCGCCCGCGCCGGCAGGAGGCTGTCTGGGCTTCCTACCTGCCATCGGCACCGCTTTCCGGGCCGTCGCCGGCTGCGGCAAGAGCCTCGAGGATGACCGGCCCGTACTGGGTGACGTCGCCGGCGCCGACGGTCAGGACGATGTCCCCTTCAACAGCCCGGTCCGCGATGGCACGCACCGCAGAAACCGGATCCGGTGCCACCTCGCCCGGCGTGCTCAGCTTTTCGGTAATGAGGCTGCTGGAAACGCCGGGAATGGGATCCTCGCGGGCGGGGTAGATTTCCAGTACCGTCACCGAGTCGGCCAGGTCCAGCGCTGCCGCGAACTCCGCGGCGAAGTTCCGGGTCCGGCTGAACAGATGCGGCTGGAACAGCACATGGACGGCCTGCTCCCCCGCCACGGCGCGGGCGGCCTGCAGGGCAGCGGCAACCTCGGTGGGGTGATGGGCGTAGTCGTCAAAGACGCGGATGCCCCGCGCGGTTCCCTTGGCTTCGAACCGCCGTGCCGCACCGGTGAACGCTGCCAGGCCGTCCGCCGCGGTCTGCGGCTCAATTCCCAGGTCCAGTGCCACAGCAAAAGCGGCCGCGGCATTGAGGATGTTGTGCCGGCCGGGCACCTGCAGCCGGAGCTGCTGTTCCTGGTCCCGGCCTCCGGTGGAGAAACGCAGGGTGCTGAGGCTTGTCCGACCATCGGCAGTGGTGTCCGTGATCCGCACATCCGCCTCCGGACCGTAACCGTAGGTCCTGGTCCGCGGGGCTGAGTTCCGCTGCAGCAGGTCCCGGACCCCGGGATCATCCACGCACGCAACGAGTAGGCCGTCAGCGGGCAGCAGTTCAACGAACCTGTCAAAAGATGCAAAGACGGCTTCGGCCGTCCCGTAGTGGTCCAGGTGGTCAGCTTCGACGTTGGTCACCACGGTGATCTGCGGTGAGTAGTTCAGGAAGGAACCATCGGACTCGTCGGCTTCGGCCACAAAGACACGACCGGAACCGGCTGCCGCGTTCACCCCCAGCGCCGCGACGTCCCCGCCGATGGCGAAGGAGGGGTCCAGGCCCGCTTCCCGCAGCAGGACGGTGATCATCGCCGTCGTTGTGGTTTTGCCGTGGGTACCCGCAACGGCAACCAGGTCCTGGTCCCCCATCGCCGCGGCGAGGGCCACCGACCGGTGGATGATCCGCAGGCCCGCCGTTTCGGCGGCAGCCAGTTCCGGGTTGTCCGGGCGGATGGCCGTGGAAATGACCACGGTATCCACGTCGCTGACGTTGGCGGGGTGGTGTCCCACCGAGATCCTGGCGCCGAGGGATTCAAGGGCGCGCAGCCCGGCTGAGTCCCTGGCATCGGAGCCGGAGACCGGCACGCCGCGGCCGAGCATAACCCGGGCCACGGCGGACATTCCGGCACCGCCGAGGCCGATGAAGTGGACGCGGCCCAGTGCCGGAGATTTGCTCGTGTTCATGCTGCTTTCCGTTCCGCTGCTTCCAGGATCAGCGCAGCCATCTGTGTATCAGCGTCCCGGATGCCCCGTGCGGCAGACGCGGCGGCCATGGTCTCCAGCGCTGCGCGGTCGCTCAGCAGCGGTATCAGGTTCTGGGTAATCCATTCAGGGGTGAAGAGGGAGTCACGGACCAGGAGGGCACCTCCGGCCTCCACCAGTCCGGCGGCGTTGAGCGCCTGTTCACCGTTGCCGTGCGGCAGCGGCACCAGGACTGCGGGCAGTCCTACGGCGGAAATCTCGCAGACGGTTCCGGCGCCGGACCGGGCCAGCAAAAGGTCAGCTGCCGCGTAGGCCAGTTCCATACCGTCGACGTACTCCACCTGGCGGTAGAGCGGCGCGGTCAGTGCCTTGCCTTCGGCATCGGCGGCCGCTTTGCCCCGGCCGGTGACGTGGAGGGTTTGGATGCCTGCGGCGGACAGCTCCGGCAGGGCCGCCGTCACGGCCGCGTTGATGCTGGCCGCTCCGGAGGAACCGCCGGTGACCACCAGCGTGGGCAGATCCGGATCCAGTCCCAGGGCTGCGCGGGCAGTGCCGCGGGCGGCAGCGCGGTCCAGCTGGGAGATCTCCCGGCGCATGGGCATACCTACCCAGCGCGCGCCGGGCAGCTTTGTCTCTTCGAAGGCAACACCCACAACGTCGGCATTGCGCGCACCCACCCGGTTGGCCAGTCCGGGACGGGCGTTGGCCTCATGCACGATGATGGGGATCCGCCGCTTCCGCGCCGCGAGGTAGACGGGTGTCGAGACGTAGCCTCCGACCCCGACCACGACGTCGGCCTGGGCTTCGTCGAGAATCTCCCCCGCCTGCCGGACGGCGCGGGAAAGCCTGGCCGGAAGCCGGGCCAGGTCGCCGCTGGGCCGGCGCGGCATCGGTACCCGCTCAATCACGGCCAGCTCATAGCCGGCTGCCGGGACCAGACGGGTCTCCATGCCGGAGGACGTACCCACCACCTTGATGCGGGCGTCCGGCCGCAACTGCCTAACGGCGTCGGCAATGGCCAGGAGCGGGCTGATGTGCCCGGCTGTGCCGCCTCCGGCGAGAACTACGGAAAGTGGGGACTGCGTCATGGAGCTGCGGGTTCCCTTTCAGGGATAGTGCGGGCAAAGGACAAGAGCACGCCGACGGCGGCCAGGGTGAACGTCAGCGAAGAGCCGCCGTAGGAGATAAACGGAAGCGGTACGCCGATCACGGGGAACAGGCCGGTGACCATCGCGATGTTCACAAACGCCTGGCCGATGATCCAGACCAGGATGCAGCCGCAGACGATCCGGATGAAGGGCTGGGTGTGACGCATGGTCACCCGGACCGTGGCCACTGCAAGGATACCGAAGAGCACCAGCACCACCATGGTGCCGAGCAGACCGAACTCCTCGCCGATGATCGCGAAGATGAAGTCATTGTGGGCCTCTGGAATCCAGGTCCACTTTTGCCGGCTCTGGCCGATGCCCACTCCCAGCCAGCCTCCCGAGGCCAGGGCGTACATTCCGGCGTTGGCCTGATCGCAGAGCCCGGCGGAACAGTCGAGCTGCAGCCAGGCGCTGATCCGGCTGGTCCGGTTTCCGCTGACTGCGGACATCAGCAGGCCGCCCACCACGGCCGCCAGTGCCAGCAGGCCCAGGAGCTTCAGACGCACACCGGCAAAAAAGAGAGCAGCGAGCATGATCGCGCCCATGATGAGCACGGTCCCGAGGTCGTGACCGGCCATCACCAGGGCGATCAGGATGCCGGCGCCGGGCACCGCTGGAATGAGGGCATGCACCGGCTGGTCGATGAGGCCTTTTTTGCGTGAAAGAACCATGGCCAGCCAAATCGCCATGGCGAGTTTCGCGGCCTCCGACGGCTGCCCGGTGACCGGGCCGAAGGTCAGCCAGTTCTTGTTGCCGTTGACCTCCTCACCAATAATCAGCACCAGGACCAGCAGGAAAGCCGCGGCGAGCAGCGCAAACCAGGCGATAAAGCGGTAGAAGCGCGGACCGAACTTGGACAGCAGCAGCATGGCTGCGACACCAATGGCAGCGAAGATGAGCTGCTTAATAAACAGGTCGAAGGTGGTGGCCACATTGGCTCCGGAGCCTGCGGCCGCGGCGATCGCTTCCACGGAGGAGGCAGAGAGCACCATCATCAGTCCGATGACGGTCAGCGCCAGAGCCGACCCCAGGATCATGTAGTAGCTGGATCCGGTCGCCTGGGCACCGCTTCCTTCCAGCAGGACCATAAACCGCTGGTAGTGGTCCTTGAGCCGGCGCCGCGGGGCTGGCGTTTGCGGGGCGGGTGAGGCCTTGCCGGCCGGTGATCCGGGTCCGGGTTTGGCTGCGGTCCGGGGTGCTGGGGCCGCGGGGCGTTTCCGCGCCGCCGGCTTCCGGGCCTTGCCCGTGGGCGTGGTCACCATCTACGGCTCCTTGGTGGTCTGCGCCTGTCCTTCCACGTACCCGCGGACAGCTTCGATGAAGGCCTCGCCCCGGTGGGCGTAGGAACGGAACTGGTCCATGGACGCCGATGCCGGCGCCATCAACACTGTGTCTCCGGCCTCCGCCACGGCGGCCGCGGCCGCTACTGCATTGGCCATGACTTCTTCACCCGTGAGTGGGCCTTCCCTTCCAGTGTCCGCTGCTGCCGCTTCGATTACCGGAACATCCGGGGTGTGTCGGGCCAAAGCGCCGCGCAGCTCACTGGAATCCGCCCCGATCAGGACGACGGCGCGGAGCCGGTCGCCGTGGGCGCGCACCAGGTCGTCATAATGCACGCCCTTGGACAGCCCGCCGGCGATCCACACCACGGGCCGGAAGGCTGCCAGGGAGGCGGCGGCGGCATGCGGGTTGGTGGCCTTGGAATCGTTGACCCACAGGATGTCGTGGAGCTTTGCGACCGGTTCAATCCGGTGGCCCCCGGGAGCATAGTTGCGCAGTCCGTCGCGGACGGCCACCGGGTCCACACCGAAGGCGCGGACCAGTGCTGCGGCTGCCAGGGCGTTGGCTGCCATATGGCGCGGCGCGGTATCCCCCAGGTCGTCGAGGGAAGCCAGTTCGGCGGCGGAGTTCCGGCGCTGTTCGATGAACGCCCGGTCCACCAGCAGCCCTTCGACAATGCCGACCATGCTGATGGCGGGCATCCCCGTGGTGAAACCGACGGCGCGGCAGCCTTCCACAACCTCAGCTTCCTCGACCATGCGTTCGGTTTCGGCCTGCTCGGCGTTGTAGACGCACGCCACCTGGGTGTTTTCGTAAACCTTGGCCTTGTCCGCCAGGTAGGCGTCATAGCCGCCGTGCCAGTCCACGTGGTCTTCTGCCACGTTCAGGCACACGCTGGCGAGCGGGGACATGGTGTGGGTCCAGTGCAGCTGGAAGCTCGAAAGCTCGACGGCGATCGCGTCCCAGCCCTGCGGGTCCCGGATGGCATCAAGTATCGGTGTGCCCACGTTCCCGGCGGCAATGGCACGCAGCCCGGCTGCCCGCAGCATGCTCTCCGTCATGGAGACCGTGGTGGTCTTTCCGTTGGTGCCGGTAATGGCCAGCCAGGGAGCGGTGGGCCGGCCTTCGCGGATCCGCACCCGCCAGGCCAGCTCCACGTCGCCCCAGATCGGGATGCCCGCGGCGGCGGCTTCGGCCAGCACCGGATGGGACGGGCTGAAGCCCGGGGAGGTCACGACCAGCTCAGCCGGCTCCCCCTCCACCAGCGGCAGCGAAAGGGCATGCTCCGGGCCGAGCAGCACGTCGGCAGCCCCGACGATTCTCAGGGTGTCTGCCTTGCCGCGGTTCTCTTCAGAGTCAAGTGCGTCAAACACCACCACCCGGGCACCGAGCTCAATCAGGGTGTCCGCGGCGGAGAATCCGGAGAGGCCGATGCCGGCCACCACCACCCGCAGTCCGCGCCAGTCCGCATCCCAGGTGGTCAGTGGAGCCAGGCGGGGGGTCTCGAGGTAAGGAGTGCTCATTGTCCAGCCACCCAATCAGCGTAGAAGAGCCCGAGTGCCAGGGCGACGCACAGTCCGCCAATGATCCAGAAACGGACCACCACGGTGACCTCTGCCCAGCCCTTGAGTTCGAAGTGGTGCTGCAGCGGTGCCATCTTGAAGACGCGCTTGCCTCCGCTGAGCTTAAAGTACCCCACCTGGATGATGACTGAGGCGGAGATGATGACGAACAGGCCGGCCAGAATCACCAGCAGCAGTTCGGTGCGGGAGAGGATTGCGAAGGCAGCAATGGCACCGCCAATGGCCAGGGAACCGGTGTCGCCCATGAAGATCTTCGCCGGGGAAGTATTCCACCAGAGGAAGCCGATCAGTGCCCCGGCCATGGCACCGGCGAGCAGTGCGAGGTCCAGCGGGTCACGGACCTCATAGCAAACCCCCGCATCCGCGGGAGCACCCAGGCAGCTCTGGTTGGACTGCCAGATGCCGATCAGGAAGTAGGCGCCGAAGACCAGCACGGAGGCACCTGCTGCGAGGCCGTCCAGCCCGTCCGCAAGGTTCACCCCGTTGGTGGCGGCGGTGATGATGACGCTGGACCACAGTATGAAGAGGATCGCGCCGATGATGGTTCCCGCGAACGCCAGGTCGATGGCGGTGTCGCGGACAAAGGAAATGTTGGTCGAGGCAGGGGTCAGTCCGCCCTCGTCCGGGAACCGCAGCGCCAGTACGGCAAAGACGATACCGACGATGGCCTGCAGCGTGATCTTCGCTTTGGCGTTCAGCCCCAGGGAACGCTGGCGGGAGATCTTGGTGTAGTCGTCGATGAAGCCGACCAGCCCCATGCCGACCATCAGGAACAGCACCAGGAGTCCGGACGCCGACGGGCCGAAGCTGGTCGGGTTGATCGCGTGGCTGATGAGGTGCGTGACAAAGTAAGACGCCACCACGGAGGCGACAATCACTGCCCCGCCCATGGTGGGGGTGCCGCGCTTGGTGTGGTGCGACGTCGGGCCGTCGTCGCGGACAAACTGTCCGTAGCCTTTCCGGACGAGGAAGCGGATAAAGAGCGGTGTGCCCGCGAAGGCCAGGACCAGCGCCAGCGAGCAGCCGATCAGCAGCGAAATCATCACAGTCCACCCCGGGAGGAGGAATCAGCGGAAGTCTCCGCGGCAGCTGGACCTTCGAGTGGGGTATTCAAGGCAATCCGATCACCAAGGAACCGCAGACCGGCTCCGTTGGAAGACTTAAAGAGAACGATGTCGCCGGGTTCCAGTCCCGCTTCGAGAACGGCCTGGGCCTCTTCGGGTGTCTGGACGAACTGGGATTCATCGCCCCAGGACCCTTCCATGACGGCACCCGTGTGCAGAGCCCGCGCTCCGGTTCCGACGACGATGAGTTTGGAAATGTTCAGGCGCACTGCGTAGCGCCCAATCGAGTCGTGTTCGGTCACGGATTCCGCTCCGAGTTCGAGCATCTCCCCCAGCACCGCCCAGGTGCGGCGGCCTTTGCCGAGTTCGGCAAGGGTGCGCAGGGCCGCCCGCATGGATTCGGGGTTGGCGTTGTAGGCATCGTTGATCACGGTGACGCCGTCGGGCCGGTCGGTGCGTTCCATCCGCCAGCGGCTGGCGGCTTTCTGCCCGGAAAGGCCTGCGGCGATGTCCGCCGGAGCAATGCCGGCCGCCCACGCCGCACCGGCTGCTGCCAGCAGGTTGGCTGTGTGATGCGCGCCGATCAGCCCGGATTCGACCCGGTGTTCGCTGCCGTCCGGGAACCGGAGGGTGAAAACCGGCCGGCCCTGGGAATCGGTGCCTGCGTCGACCGCGCGGAGTGTTTTGTGCCCGCCGGGCAGTTCATCGGCTGAGGAGGTGAAGAGCAGGACCTGGCCGGTGGTGCGCTTGTCCATGGCAGCAACGCGGATATCGTCCCCGTTCAGGACGACCGTCCCCTCCGGTGCAATGGCTTCGGCGAGTTCGCCCTTGGCACGGGCAATGTTCTCGACCCCGCCGAACTCACCGGCGTGGGCGGTGCCGACGCAGAGGACCACACCAATGTCCGGGCGGACCATGTCCGCCAGGTAGGAGATGTGTCCAATGCCGGTGGCGC
This sequence comes from Arthrobacter gallicola, assembly GCF_014836775.1. GTDB lineage: Bacteria > Actinomycetota > Actinomycetes > Actinomycetales > Micrococcaceae > Arthrobacter_B > Arthrobacter_B gallicola. Next base: position 79,733 of record NZ_JACSQD010000001.1, on the reverse strand, counting down.
CCATTTCCACCACGAGGTAGCGGGTGCCGTGACCGGCGGTGAAAATGGTCAGCGGAACCCCGACTTCACCGTTGTATGAGCCCATGGGGGCAACGGTCTGCCCGTGGCGGGCCAGGATGCCGGCCAAAAGGTCCTTGGTGGTGGTCTTGCCGGCGGAACCGGTAATGCCGATGACCGTCAGCGGGCCTTCGGCCCGGAGCCGCCGGACAATTTCCGCGGCGATCTCGCCCATGGCGGCCACGGCGTCGGGAACGACGATGCCCGGATAGACCGTGCCGCCGTCGTCGCTTACCGGGCGTTCCGTCAGGGCCAGTGAGGCCCCGGATTCGAAGGCCCGGCCGACAAAGAGATGGCCGTCGGAAACTTCTCCCGGCTTGGCGATGAACAGCGTATGCTCGTGCGCTTCGCGGGAGTCCGTAGTGGCTGAGGTCACTGGAATATTCGGGTCCGCAGCTGCTGCCCCCACCAGTGCGCCGCCCGTGATTGCCGCAATTTCGGCTGCATTAAGTTCAATCATGACGATTTAGGACTCTACCCCGTCGCCCGAAAGCACCGTGAATCCGGCCTGTGTCAAGGCGGCCCGCAGTTCGACCCGGTCATCCAGTGCCAGGTTCACGCCCTTGACCTCCTGCCAGACCTCGTGGCCGCGCCCGGCCACCAGGATGGTGTCCTGCGGTCCGGCGAACTCCACGGCGCGCGCAATTGCCGCAGCACGGGGTGCGGTCTCGATGATGGTGCAGCTGTGTCCGGAGGCAGCCTGCTCGCTGTGCGCTCCGCGCAGGACGTCGGCCCGGATGGCCGCTTCGTCCTCGTCGTGCGGGTCGTCGTCGGTGACAATTACCACGTCGGCGAGCCGGGCCGCGATGGCCCCCATCAACGGCCGTTTGGTCTGGTCCCGTTCCCCGGTGGCGCCGAACACGACGATGACCCGGCCGCCGGGCCGGCGGACCGATTCCAGCGTGCGGGAGAGGGCATCGGGGTTGTGGGCGAAGTCGACGATTGCTGCCGGGGACTCGCTGATCAGCTGCATGCGTCCGGGCACTTCAACGGTGAAGGGATCGTGCTCATCCAGCGCGCGCTGGACCTCCTCCACGGCGGTGCCGGATTCCAGGACCATGGCAAGCGCCAGCGCGGCGTTGGAGACGTTGAAGGTCCCCGGCAGACCGGTCCGGACCCGAAGCGGTGTCCCCTGCACGGGACGCAGCTCGAAAGTGTGCCCCAGCCCGTCCCGGGTGATGTCCCGGACCTGCCAGTCGGCGTCCGTGGCATCTCCGCTGGTCGACAGCGTGACACCGCGCTCTCCGGCGACGTCCGCCATCTGGGAGCCCCAGGAATCGTCGACCGTCACGACGGCCCGCCTGCACCGGTTAGCCCGGAACAGCGCGGCTTTGGCCTCGAAGTACTCCTCCATGGACCCGTGCAGGTCCAGGTGGTCCTGGGTGAGGTTGGTGAACCCGGCCACGTCGAAGACCACCCCGTCCACCCGCCGGTAGGAGATGGCGTGGGAGGAGACCTCCATGGCGGCGGCATCAAGGCCCCGCTCACGCATCAGTGCGAGCAGTCCGTGGACCTGCGGCGATTCCGGCGTCGTCAGCACACTGGGAATCGACTCGCCGCCGGCCAGGATTTCAATGGTGCCGATCAGACCGGTGGACTTCCCCAGCGCCTGCAGCAGCGAGTTGATGAAGTACGTGGTGGTGGTTTTACCGTTCGTGCCGGTGACACCGTAAAGCACGGGCGCGGAGCCGTCGCGCGGCTGGCTGTTGAAAACCGCAGCCGACAGCGGCCCCACGAGCCGCCGGATATCCTCAGCGGTAAAGACCGGCAGACCGGTCTCGGGGAGCTGTTGGAGCCCTGCGGCATCCGTGAGCAGCGCAGCTGCGCCCGCGTCTGCCGCATCGCGTGCGAAAACGGCACCGTGGTGGCGGGCACCCGGAAGGGCGAGGTAAAGGTCACCGGGAAGGACCAGGCGGGAGTTGATGCTGACGCCCGTCAGTTCCGTCTCCCAGCCGTCCGTGCCGGTGCCTGGGGCTGCCTGGATGGCAGGAGCTCCAGGGGGCAGCGCTGCCGCGGCGTCGCCCAGCGTGACGGGGATTACCCGCTCGGGGCGCATACCGTTTCCGGCGCGCTGATCATTGCTATGTGGCACTGCACTGCTCCAGCTTTAGTACTCGATGGGGTAAATGTCCGGTTCCCCCGTGGAGGGGGCAACGTTGTGGGTGGTCAGGACCTGTTCCATGACTTTCTGGAAGGTCTTGCCTGGTTCCACATAGTAGAGGTCGCCTTTGGGGCGCTGAATGGTCACGACGACGACGTACTTGGGATCGTCCATAGGTGCAATACCAGCATAGGAGACGGTGACACCGTCATATCCGCCGTTGGGGCTGGGTGCCTCCGCGGTGCCTGTTTTGGCTCCCACACGGTATTTCTCCAGGGCGCCCGAGGAACCGGATCCCTCGACCGTCACGGTTTCCAGCATCCGCTGGACTTCTTCCGCGGTCTTTTTCGAAACCACCCGGGTACCGTCGCCGTTGTCGATGACGTGCTCTTCTCCGTCCGCATCGATGGTCGAGTTCACCAGCCGGGGCGGGAGCCGCACGCCGTCGTTGGCGATTGTCTGGTAGACCATGGCTGTGTGCAGCGCCGTCTGGGTCAGGCCCTGGCCAAAAAGAACCGTGTACTGCTGGCGGCTGTCCCACTGCTCCGGCTTTGCCAGCAGGCCGGAGGTCTCGCCGTTGAGTCCGGTGCCCAGCTCGGTTCCGATGCCGAATTTCCGCATCCAGTCATACCGCTCCTGGGGGCTGAGCTGCTCCCCCACCATGACTGTGCCGGTGTTCAGCGAATTGGCCAGGATGCCGGACGCGGTCATCTGCAGGGTGCCGTGCTCGTACGCGTCTTTGAACGTCTGTCCGTCAACGGTGTAGTTCGACTGGATCAGGAACGGGGAGGTCGGGGTGATGAGCCCCTCCTCGATCGCCGCCGCCATGGTGATGACCTTGGTGGTGGAACCGGGTTCGAAGGAATCGGTGACCGAACGCGCTTTCCGGGAGTCCGCTTCCGTGGCCCCGGGATTATTGGGATCAACGGTTGTCGACTCGGCCATGGCGAGGACGTTGCCCGTCTCCACCTCGACGACCACCACATTGCCCCATTCGGCGTTATATTCCCTGGTCTGGGCGGCAATGGTCTGCTGGGCATACCATTGCAGGTCCTGATCAATCGTGAGTTTGATGGAGTCGCCGTCCTTCACCGGGACGTCCTCGTTGGTGGCGTAGGGAATCCGAATGCCGTCGCCGCCGATTTCGTAGGTTTTGCTGCCGGCCTCACCGGCCAGGATGCTGTCCTGTGTCAGCTCCAGCCCCTCCTGCGCCCCCTCAGTGCCGAGGAATCCGACGATGGAACCGGCGACAGCGCCGGAGGGGTAGGTGCGCAGGGTGGTGCGGTCTGCATAGACACCGGGGAATTTGACGGCAAGTACCTTGTCGCGGATTTCCGGGGTCACGGTCTTTGCAACGAAGTTGAAGCCCTTCTCCCCCAGAATGGATCCGCGGAGTGTGGCCGTGTCCTGTCCGAGGATGGCAGAGAGCTCCTCGAAAGCCTGATCGAAAGTGACGTCCTCCCACTCACCTTCGGCCGTGCGTCGCGGGTACTCGTCCTTGTCCTGGGATAAGCGCTGGTCCACCACAATGTCGAAGCGTTCCACGCTGCGGGCGAGGTAGTTGCCGTTGGCATCGAGGATCCCGCCGCGCAGGGCCGGAACGGTGGTGGTGACCAGCCGGTTCGCGACGGCGGCTTCCGCTTTGCCCTCCGGGTCCAGGCCCTGAACCTGGAACAGGCGCACACCAAGGACGGTAAGGAGGACAAGCGCAATCACCAGTCCTGCGCGGAGCCGGCTGGAGACGAGGGATACCCTGTGGTCCTCCGGGGCCGGAGTCTGTCCTGCTTTTGCCACAACGTGTCCTCGTGGGTGCTGGTTGGTTACTGTCCGCTTCTCTGGCTGGGGGCAGGAATGGTGCCGCCGTTCAGATCCGCTTCGGGGGCGGCCGGCGCCGGTGTGACGACGGGGGCATCTGCGGGCACGCTGTCCTTTGCCTCTGCTGCCCGTGCGTTTTCCGCCGGTTCAGCCGGTTCCGCGGGCTGGGCCTGGGCCGGAGTCACCGGCTGCGTCAGGACCTGAGGCAGGCCAATGAGCGCTTCAGGCCTGGTGCCTTCCTTGGCCGGCTCCGGATTACCCGTGACGGCCAGGGTCTGCAGGTCGATCGTACCGAAGGACGGTGACGCGACCATGCCCAGTTCAGCCGCTGCGGCGGCCAGGACCTGGGGCGCCTGGTGGTTTTCCACCTGCTGCGTGAGCGCCTCATTCTTCTGCAAAATTTCGGTGCGCTGATTCTGCAGCTGGACCAGCTGATACTGGCCGCTGGATACCGAGATATTCAGGATCAGCACCGCTGCCAGACCGATGGCCAGGACTGCGAAACACAGCGCAGCAACCGGAACCCGGCGCTTGCGGGACGCGGCAGGCACCAGGGAGAGCGGTGTCCGGCGGCGCGGGGCGGCCGTCTGCGGCTCCGCGGAATCCCACTGCACGCTGCGTGCCAGGTTTCCCTGGACCGCCCCCGGTGTTGCCGCCGGGCGGCGCCGCCGTGTCGCTTCGGTCATGACCGTGCTCCGTCCATGGTTGCCCGAATCCGTTCAACTGCACGCAGTTTGGCCGAGGCCGCGCGTGGGTTCTCGGCTATCTCCTGCTCCGTGGGGACCTCGGTGCCCTTGGTCAGCCGCTTGAGCTGCGCCTTGTGCTCTTCGAGCTCCACGGGGAAGCCCTTGGGAGCCGAGGACCGGGACCCGGCGGCGAAAATGTCTTTGACGATGCGGTCTTCCAGCGAGTGGTAGGACATCACGACGATCCGCCCTCCGACGCCCAGCACTGACAGGGCTGAGGGAATGGCGCGTTCCAGGACGTCCAGTTCCTCATTGACCTCGATGCGCAGCGCCTGGAAGGTCCGCTTGGCGGGGTGCCCTCCGGTGCGGGCCGCAGCGGCGGGCACAACGGAGCGGATGGCTTCGACCAGTTCGCCGGTTGTGGTGAAGGGAGCTTTGGACCGTGCTGCCACGATGGCTGAGGCGATCCGTCCGGCGAACTTTTCCTCGCCCCAGCGGCGGATGATCGAGACCAGCTCGGCCTCGTCGAAGGTATTGACGATGTCCGCAGCGGTACGGCCGCGGCTGGTGTCCATTCGCATGTCCAGCGGGGCGTCGTAGGAGTAGGCGAACCCGCGCTCACGTTCGTCCAGCTGCATGGAGGAGACGCCAAGATCAAACAGGGCGCCGTCAATGGAGTCGAACCCCAGGTCCCGGACAACGTCGCCGACTTCGTCGTAAACCGCGTGGACCAGGTCTGTCCGGTCCTGATAGGCGGCGAGCCGCTCTCCGGCCAGGGCCAGAGCCTGCTGGTCACGGTCGATCCCGATGACGTGCAGTTTGGGGAAGCGTTCCAGCATCGCCTCGGTGTGTCCGCCCATGCCCAGAGTCGCATCAACAACGACGGCGGTGCGGCCGGCCGCTTCTGCGGCCTCAATGCCCGGGGCGAGCAGGTTGATGCAGCGGTCCCGCAGGACGGGGATGTGCCGGTCTTCGGTGGGACGGTTTTCGCTCATTGGTCTCTCCTTCCGCTGCTGTTCCGGTGCGGCGGTTCTTGGACCAGATCCCCATCCGCGCCTCACGCTGCCCGCCTGGCTCCGGGGAAGGTGAGCCAGGTGAACAGTCCGCGGGGCGGCTGGAGATCTCGTTCAAGATCCTGCCGGGATTCCGATTTCCTGTGTTTGGTGCCTGTACTTTTGTTTTCCTGCTTGTCCTGCTGTGCCGGCGGGCCGGCTAGAAAATGCCCGGGATCGCGTCTTCATCGGTCTCCGAGAAGGCGTTCTCCTGTTCTTCCAGGTAGGTCTGCCATGCTGTGGCGTCCCAGATCTCGGCCCGTGTGCCCGCACCAATGACGGCGAGTTCACGACCAAGCCCCGCATAGGAACGCAGAGCCGGTGGGATGGTGATCCGGCCCTGCTTGTCCGGGACTTCGTCCGAGGCTCCGGACAGAAAAACGCGAATGTAGTCACGGGCCTGGCGTGATGACAGCGGCGCCTGCCTCATCTGCTCGTGGACCTTTTCGAATTCCTTCTGGCTGAAGACGTAGATGCAGCGTTCCTGGCCCCGGGTCAGAACAAGCCCTTCGGCCAGTTCATCGCGGAATTTGGCGGGGAGGATGAGCCGCCCTTTTTCGTCCAGCCGCGGCGAATGAGTTCCGAGGAACATCAGCCACCGCCTGTCCGATATGGGAGTGCTACCCCTCCTGTGCTGCCCCTACCCTCTTACGTGCTCCACTTTACTCCACTTTACTCCACAGTCAACGCAATTCGATAACGTTTTCCGGCGCGGCGCACCCCTGGATCCCAGTAATGGCGCGGGATGGCTCCGGGGCGGGGCCGGTGGAGGGATATGGGGAGCGAAGGACCTGGTTAAACGGAAAAAACCCGCCGAAGCGGGTCTTTTCAGGGTCCAGCGGATGGCTGGGGAGGAAAGTGGTGGCAGGTGGGCCTACGGCTGGTCCCGCTTGCGTTCATCCCACTTGCTTTCGAGGTTGGACATAAAGCCCCGCGGAGTGGCTTCACGTTCCTTCTTGCCTGCGGGAACACGCTCCTGGCTCGGCTTGCCCTTGGTGGTCGCGTAGTACATCCCCGCTCCCATGATCATAAAGCCGAGGATCCCCACGATGATGTTGAACGGGCTCTCGAGAGATATTCCCAGGATCAGGACGGCGATGCCAGCCACTGCCATGAGCGCGCCCAGGACGATGCGCCGGGTCGACATTCCACGGCCGCCCGAGGACGCCATTGAATTGGCGAACTTTGGGTCTTCGGCGTGCAATTGCTGCTCCAGCTGATCAAGCAAGCGCTGCTCGTGTTCTGAGAGTGCCATCACTGCCTCCTTGCGGTCCAAATATGCCCTGTAAACCAAGCAACGAACCCGACATGGCGGTTGTTCCCGCTGAGGTCTCGACGCTGATCTGCACTACTTCAAGGATAGGTTGCATTTGGGTCAGGGGAAACCCACGTCTAAGCCTGCTTATCCCTTCCAGGCCGGGTTCCGGGTTTTTCCTGCTTCAGCAGCCGTGCGGGCATGATTCCGCTGTCCCCAAACCTGCGGTTTATCCGGTCCAGGGCGTCCTCCGCAGACCGCCAGTTATCGTCGCGCCCATCCAGGGTCAGCTGCTGGGCAGCACCTTGGGCCGGTTCCAGGTTTTCCGCCCGCAGCCCAACGAGGCGGACACTCATAGGCCTGCGCCCCAGCCCCTTCAGCAGTCCCCGCACCGCTTCATAGAGCAGCTGTGCGCTGTCAACGGGTTCGGCCAGGGTTCTGGACCGGGTCAGAGTGGTGAAGTCCTCGTAGCGGAGCTTCAGAGCCACCGATCTGCATTGCAGTCCTGCGGCCCGCATGCGTGAGGCCGTGCGGTGGGCGAGGCGCAGCAGTTCTGTCTCCAGAACCTCATCCCGGTCCACGTCCCGGATGAAAGTCTCTTCTGCGCCAATGCTTTTTTCAACGCGCACCGGGGTGACCGTCCGCGGATCCCTGCCCCAGGAAAGTTCATACACATGCAGCCCCGTTGCACCCAGGAGCCGCTGCAGGACTGCGGGCGGAGTATTCGCGACGTCCGCCACCGTGGATATTCCCACCCGGGCAAGGGCCTCACGGGTTTTCGCCCCCACTCCCCAAAGCGCCGAGACGTCAAGTGTGTGCAGGAAGCGGATCGTGTCTTCCTTCGGCACGAGCAGCAGTCCGTCGGGTTTGGAGCGGGTTGACGCGATCTTGGCCACGAACTTGGTGGCGGCGATTCCCACACTGGCAGTGATGCCCAGTTCCGCTGAAACGCGCCTGCGGATCAGCTCCCCTATGACGCGGGGCGGCCCCAGGCGCCGCAGCGAACCGCTGACGTCAAGAAACGCCTCGTCCACACTCAGGGGCTCCACGAGCGGGGTAATGGAATCGAAGATGCCCATCAGCCGGCCGGAGACCTGGCGGTAGACCTCCTGGTGGGGTTCCAGGATCTCCGCCTGCGGACAGAGCCGGCGGGCCGTGGCCATGGGCATGGCCGAACGAACGCCGTACCTTCGGGCTTCATAGGATGCCGACAGCACCACCGAGCGCCCGCCCAGACCTCCAACTATGACCGGAGCGCCTGCGAGGTCCGGCCGGCGCAGCAGTTCCACGGAGACATAGAAGGCATCCATGTCCACATGCATAATGGCGCAGTCGCGGTTCTCCGCCACAACATCCGGTTCTGTTCCCACTACTTCATCCTAAAGTGCGGCGGTGACAGCACCAGCCGCACTCTGGTTCCTCCTCGGGGGTGCCGCAGGGAGGTTCGGGGCGTTCGCCTAGACTGGTCCTAGGCCCTGACCCTTCGTCGATGCGGAGTCCGAATGAAGAAGAAACTACTTGCGGCTGCCTGCAGCGCCGCCGTGCTCGCGGCCGTTGCCGGATGCGGTTCCGGGACAAATACGTCGTCTGACGTGCCCTCCTCCCCCGCAGCTGCCCAGTCCTCCCCTGCCTCCCCGGAGTCAACTGCACCGCCGTCGCCCTCGCCGTCGCCTGCTCCGGTGATCGTCGAAGGCTTCCCGCAGAAGCTTGTCCCGGTGTATGCGGGCTCCACCCCTACTGCCACCAGCTTCGCTGAAGACGGCACGCTGCTGACAGCGTCCCTCACCGCTTCCTCACCCGCAGCGCCGGAAGAGATTGCAGCCTTCTATACCCAGCACTTCGAGGCCCAGGGCTTCGCTGCCCTGGAAGGCGACGCCGTGGATTCAACCAGCACCAAGGACTTCGCCCGGACCTCGGGAGCGGAGACTGAAACCGCAAACGTTTCCATGGTGAGCCGCGACGGTTCGACCGTATATACAGTGGGAGCAAACGTGCTTCCTGAATCCGCAGAGTAGGACACCGCCATGAGCCAGGCCGAGGCACCCACAGCAACGGGCACAGACCCGGTCTCCCACGAACAGGACGCCTACCGAAAGCAGCTTTCCGCCGATCTGGAAGAGTTCCTGGGACAGCAGCGGAAGGTCCTGGAGGATGTCTCCGAAGAATCGGTTCCTTTGCTCGGTGCCGTGCATTCCTTGGCCAAGGGCGGAAAACGGATGCGGGCGCTGCTGAACTACTGGGGCTGGCGTGGCGCAGGCGGCGAACCGCTGGGTGCCCCTGCCGTCCGTTCCGGCGTTGCCCTGGAGCTCTTCCAGAGTGCAGCACTGATTCATGACGACATCATCGACCGTTCCGATACCCGCCGCGGCGCGCCCAGCGTGCACCGGCACTTTGCCAACCGTCATGCCGAAGCTCAGTGGTTCCTCGACGCCTCACATTTTGGGTCCTCCGCGGCGATTCTGGCCGGAGATCTTTGCCTGGTCCTCAGCGAAGAGGCTTTCACCTCTGTCGGCGAACGCAGCGGGTACGCCACCCGGGCCCGCGCACTGTTCAACCGGATGCGCACCGAGGTCATGGCCGGGCAGTATCTGGACATTCTGGAAGAGGTTGTTGGTCCCGGGCATGAGCCGGAGCGGGCCGTTGTCCGGGCGCGCAATATCCTGCGCTACAAGTCAGCGAAATACAGCATCGAGCATCCACTTGCCATTGGCGGGGCCCTGGCCGGAGCCAGTGATGAGCTGCTGGCAGCGTACTCCGCGTTTTCCCTGCCGCTGGGGGAAGCTTTCCAGCTCCGTGACGATGTGCTGGGTGTTTTTGGCGATCCCGCGGTCACCGGCAAGCCGGCCGGAGATGACCTGCGCGAAGGCAAACGAACTGTCCTGATTGCCTACGCGCTCAGCGGCGGATCCGATGCAGCGAAACGGGAAATCACCGCCGGGCTCGGCCGCCCGGATCTTGACGACGACGCCGTGGCGTCGCTTCGCCAGGTGATTGAGGACAGCGGCGCCCTGGCCACGACCGAAGCGCTGATCGCAGAACATACCGAGCAGGCGTTCAGCACCCTTGCCGAAATGGCAGTGGATGAACAGACCCGCTCCGCTCTGGAGTCATTGGCGCATGCGGCCGTAACCAGGACTGCCTAGCCCAGGGCTGCTACCAGGCCAGCGCCTGGGCGCGGCGCCGGATTTCCGTTTTGCGTCCTTCCAGCAGCGCGTCGACAGGACGGCCGGGAAGGGTTTCATCCGCTGTGAAAAGCCAGCGGATCATTTCCTCGTCGCTAAAGCCGGCATCGGTTAGTACTGAAATCGTCCCTTTGAGACTGTCCAGGATAGCGCCGTCATTAATAAAGGCAGCTGGAACGCTGCGGATCTTCCGCTCGCCCAGGCGGAGCGCCAGCAGCGCACGCTCCTCCAGCAGGCTGTGCACCTTGCTGATGGAGATATCTAGTTGTTCAGCCACGTCGGGCAGGGTTAGCCAGTCGGAAACCAGTTCCTCAAGTTCATTCACCCTCCCAAGATTGCCACGCCTGCACCGGAGCGGGCCAGTCGACACCGCACAGCCGCCGTCCGGGCAGCAATTTATTGCTACTCGGGTATTGCGGACCATGCATTCTCGTGTAAATTCACATAAGTCACAGTATTCCCATGTGCATCACCCGTATCACTACTTGTTTTTTGTCACACGGACTGCGGTAAAGGCCGCGCCGCTTACAGATGAGGACAGAACCCCATATGCCCGTGCAGCCCAAGCCCCGGCCGCGTTCCGCGACCGCGGGGATGCCCCGCAAGTTGAGCGTCGCCGTCACTACAGCAGCGATTCCTGCCGTGATGATGTCCTCCATGGCCCTGGCGGAATCCGCTGAAGCCGTCCAGCCGGAGGTGCCGGCGAAGGCCCTCTTCCCGCAGCTCCCTCTGCAGGCGCAGAAGAACCTTGCTGCCGGTGCAACCATCCCGGCCGCACAGCTGGCCACCCAGGTGCCCGCCACAGTGGCCGCGGAATCTGCTGTCCCCGCAACGCACCGCATTGTTCCCGGGGACACTGTCAGCTCCATCGCCGCCCAGTACGGCCTGGACGTGAACGAAGTCCTCCGTGCCAACAACCTCCAGCCAACCTCGGTGATTTACGCCGGCAAGGAACTGCAGCTGACCGGCACCGCCAAGGCCCCCGAGGCTGCGGCTGCCTCATCCGCCTACACAGTGGTTCCGGGGGACACGCTCAGCAGCATTGCTGCCGCGCACAACGTCTCCCTGGAGTCCGTCCTGGCGGCAAACGGCCTGACGATGACCTCGATCATCCACCCGGGCCAGGAAATTTCCCTGGACTCCGCGGCTGCCGGAGCATCCTCCTCCATCACCACGCTGGCCACTCCGGCAGCGCCGGCAGCTCCAGCAGCTGAGGCTCCAACGGATCTGGTGCCCAGCACCTTCCTGCACTACACGTACCCGCAGCACGTCGTAGCCGGGGCGAATGTCAACAAGCAGGCCCTGAACTCGGTTGAGGTTCCCACCCGGGCCCAGATGCAGCAGCTGGTGGCGGAAACCGCCCTGGCCATGGGCGTTGATCCGGCTCTGGCCCAGGCCTTCGCCTTCCAGGAGTCCGGCTTCGACCAGCGGGCAGTCTCCCCCGCCAATGCCATCGGAACCATGCAGGTTATCCCGTCCTCCGGTGAATGGGCGTCCGGCCTGGTGGGCCGTCAGCTGAACCTGCTGGACCCGCAGGACAACGTTACTGCCGGCGTCGCGATCATCCGTTCCCTGATCCGAACCAGCCCCAGTCTCGAAGTTGCGATTGCCTCCTACTACCAGGGCCAGTACTCGGTGACGACGCAGGGCATGTACCCGGATACCGAGGCATACGTGGCCAACGTCCTGGCGCACCGGGCAACCTTTTAGGACCCAGCAGGGACCGTTCTGAGCGCAGGACGCACAAAGGGCAGGAGGCGGATCGGGTGTCGATCCGCCTCCTGCCCTTTCCCGCTTATAGGATCAAAGGGTGCATGAGCCCGTGAATGACCCACTTCTTGAGACGCTGGTCGATAACCGCTACGTGGTGCGCTCCCGTATTGCCCGCGGCGGAATGTCCACGGTCTACCTCGCCACTGACACGCGGCTGGACCGGGATGTGGCTTTGAAGGTTCTCTATCCCCACCTCGCCGCGGACCGCGGATTCCTGGACCGCTTCGAACGGGAAGCGAAGTCCGCCGCCCGGCTGTCCCATCCGCACGTCGTCGGCGTCCTGGACCAGGGGATCGAGGATTCGCTGGCGTACCTGGTCATGGAGTACGTCCCCGGACACACCCTGCGCGACGTCCTGAACGAACGCGGTCGCCTCACCCCCCGGCTTGCCCTGGCGATGCTGGACGCCGTGGTTGACGGCCTTGCGGCTGCCCATGAAGCAGGTTTGGTGCACCGCGATGTAAAACCCGAGAACGTCCTGCTGGCCAGCAGCGGCGCCATCAAGATTGCCGATTTCGGCCTCGCCCGGGCGGTCACCACCAGCACCAATACCGGAACCCTGGTGGGCACGGTGGCCTACCTTGCACCGGAGCTGGTCACCGGTGCCGGGGCGGATGAGCGCAGCGACATCTACTCCGCCGGCATCATGCTTTACGAGATGCTCACCGGCGTGCAGCCTTTCACCGGCGAAGTACCCATTCAGGTCGCCTTCGCGCACGTGCACTCCACCGTGCCTGCGCCCTCCGCCGCATGCCCGGGTCTGGCTCAGGACCTTGATGAGCTGGTGCAGTGGTGCACGGCCCAGGATCCGGAGGACCGCCCGGTGGATGGCCGGGCGCTGCTGGGGGAACTGCGGCACATCCGCACGTCCCTCACGGATGCCCAGCTGGACTTCCACTCCCCCGGAGTTCCGCCGGCCCAGCCCGGACACGCGGCTCAGCCTGGAAATTCGCAGGCCGAAAGTCCAGGACAGCCCAACAGCCTCACCGCCCGTACCTCCGTTGTCCGTCCCGTAGCTCCCAGCGGCGCCACCGAGGTGATCGGCCGTACGGAGCCGCATGCCACGGAAGTCATCCAGCGGGCCGAGAATGCTACGACAGTTCTGCCCGGGCTCCCGCCCCAGGCTGACGAGCAGGACTACGACGACGAGATGGACGACGGCGGGTACCCGGCGGTCTCCGGCCGGGCCGGCCGGCGGCAGGCCCGCAGGGACTTCAAGGCACAGCAGAAGCAGTCCAGCAGGGACGCCCAGCGTCCCGAAGTGTCCCTGCGCCCGGGCAGTCCGCGGCGGCGCGGCGTGCTCGTTGGGCTCCTGATCTTCCTCCTCGTGGCGGCAGCGGCGTTTGCCGGCTGGTTCTTCGGCGCCGGCCCGGGGGCACTGGTATCCATCCCTGAAGTGTCGAATACGCCCGCCGCGGCTGCTTCCGCCCGCCTGGGTGATGAGGGACTGCGGTACACCACGAACGAGGTCTATGACGAAGTTGTTGCGGCCGGCCTCGCTATAGGGACGGACCCCAACGCTCCCGAACAGGTCCGGCGCTTCCAGACGGTTACTTTGCTGGTATCGAAGGGACCGGAGCTGTTTTCCGTCCCCAACGTCATCCAGCGCACGCTGGAGTCGGCTGAGGAGGAGCTTTCCGCCGCGGGCCTGGCCGCGGGCAGCGTCACGGAGGACTTCAATGAGAGCGTTCCTGCCGGCCGCGTCATTGCCCAGGTGCCCGCTGCTGATGCGGAGCTGCGCCGCGGGACGCCGGTGGACCTGACGGTATCCAAGGGGCCGGCCCCGGTGGAAGTGCCCTCAGTCGTCGGTCAGGCGGAGGACAGGGCCGTCAAGGCGCTGGAGGACGCCGGGCTGACAGCGTCCATCGCGCCCAGCCGGGTCAACAGCACGGATGTGCCGAAGGGCGCCGTCGTAACCCAGAGTCCGGCGGGCGGGCTGCTGGAACGTGGCGCAGCCGTCACCCTGACCATTTCGGACGGACCCAGGATGATCCAGGTTCCCAGCTACATCGGCAAGCAGGCCGACACGGCACGGAGGGAACTCGAGGAACTGGGCTTCAAAGTCCAGGTGAACGAGATCCTGGGCGGGTTCTTCGGAACCGTCCGCGCCCAGGATCCCTCCAGCGGAACCGCACCCGAGGGCTCGGTTATCACGCTGACTGTCGTCTAACCTCAGGGACCGGAGCGGCTAGCCTTTTTCGGCCAGGGCCCCCGCCACCAGGAACGCCATTTCCAGGGACTGCATGTGGTTCAGGCGCGGATCGCAGACCGACTCGTAGCCTTCCACGAACGCTTCCTGATCCACCGGATCAGCCCCGCCAAGGCACTCGGAGACGTCATCGCCGGTCATTTCCACGTGCAGGCCGCCCGGGAACGTGCCCAGCGCATTGTGCACCTCGAAGAACCCGCGGACCTCGTCCATCACATCATCGAAGTTCCGGGTCTTGTAGCCGTTGGGTGAGGTGACGGTGTTGCCGTGCATGGGGTCCGTGACCCACAGAACCTGTGCTCCGGAGGCAGTCACCTTCTCCACGAGGGTGGGCAGCTTCTCCCGGATGTTCTGTGCGCCCATCCGGGTAATGAAGGTCAGGCGTCCCGGCTCGCGGTTCGGGTCCAGCTTATCGATCAGTGCCAGGGCGTCCTCGGGGGTGCTGTTCGGCCCCAGCTTCACCCCAATGGGGTTACGGACGCGGGAGAGGAAGTCCACGTGGGCGGAGTCCAGGTCCCTGGTACGCTCCCCGATCCACAGGAAATGCGCCGAAGTGTCGTAGGGCTGTCCGGTGCGTGAATCAATCCGGGTCAGGGCACGTTCGTAGTCCAGCAGCAGGGCTTCGTGGCTGGCGAAGAATTCCACCCGCTTTAGTGCTTCGAAGTCTGCTCCACAGACATCCATAAAACGCACCGCGCGGTCGATGTCCCGGGCCAGTGACTCGTAGCGCGAGTGTGCCGGGTTGGCGGTGAAGCCCCGGTTCCAGTGGTGAACCAGCCGCAGGTCGGCAAAGCCACCCTGCGTGAACGCCCGGATCAGGTTCAGCGTGGAGGCCGAGGTATGGTAGGCGCGGACCATCCGTGCCGGGTCGTGGCGGCGGGATTCCGGCGTAAATTCGAAGCCGTTCACCATGTCGCCGCGGTAGGCCGGAAGCGTGGTTTCGCCCCGTGTCTCGTCATTTGAGGAACGCGGCTTGGCGAACTGGCCGGCCATGCGGCCCATCTTGATGACCGGAAGGGATGCACCGTAGGTCAGGACCACTGACATCTGGAGGATCGTGCGGACCCGTGCGCTGATTTTGTCTGCTGTCGCCGCCTCAAAGGTCTCAGCGCAGTCGCCACCCTGGAGCAGGAACGCCTTGCCCTGGGCAGCCTGAGCCAGGCGGTCACGGAGAATGTCCACTTCACCGGCAAAGACCAGCGGCGGAACCATTGAAAGCTCTGCTATGGCTGGGGCGTACCCGGGATCATCATGCCAGGAAGGCTGCTGCGAGATCGGCAGGGAACGCCAGTCATCCAGCCCCGGATACACGGCTGCGCCGGACGTAGGAGGGAAACTGGGGTCGAGTTCTGCGGGTGTTTGGCTCACGGGTTAAATCCTACTGGCAGGCAGGGACCCACGGCGATGAAATGTGTCCTGTTACGCGCCGCTGACGGGGACAACCCTCAGGCGCTGTGCGGCGTCTGTTCTGCCCCGCCGGTCTCCTGCGGGCCGTGCGGGCTATTGTCCACGCCCGAGGGTTTGGCTTTCTCCGGGGTGCCGATCACGGTAATTTCGCCGGGTGCCTTCTGGTTGCTGCGCCGTCCGGCTGCAGGGCCGACTCCGGTCTCCGGCTCATCCGGAGTTGAAAGCCGGACTGCGGCGCTGCGGGATTCAGCCGCCTTGGATACCTTTTTCGCGGCCGCCATCCTGTCCTTGACGGTGCTCGCATATACATCCACGTATTCCTGCCCGGAAAGCCGCATAAGTTCGTACATGATTTCGTCCGTTACGGAGCGCTGTACGAACCTGTCGTTCTCCAGCCCGGCGTAGCGGGAGAAGTCGAGCGGCTCCCCGACGATGATGCCGATGCGGCGGATGTTGGGGATCCGGCGTCCGATCGGCTGGACCTTGTCGGTGCCGATCATGGCCACCGGGATCACCGGAACCCCGGTCTGCAGGGCCATTTTCGCGACCCCTGTCTTCCCTCGGTAGAGCCGGCCGTCCGGGCTCCGCGTACCTTCGGGATAAATGCCCAGCAGGTTTCCGCCTTCGAGGACTTTAACCCCGGCGCGAAGGGCTGCTTCTGATGCAGCCCCGCCCGACCGGTCAATCGGCAGCTGGTTCGTGAGCCGGAAAAACATAGCGGTCAGCTTGCCCTTAAGCCCCCTGCCGGTGAAGTACTCGGACTTGGCCAGGAAACTCACCGGCCGCGGAACCGCCAGGGGCAGAAAGATTGAGTCGGAGAAAGAAAGGTGGTTGCTGACGAGGATTGCCGGTCCGGTGGCCGGAACGTTGTCCATGCCCTTAACCCACGGCCGGAACAGGAGATTCACCACCGGTCCGATGAAAATCGTCTTCATCACCCAATAGAACACGCGGCCAGCTCTCCCGTCCGGACAAACACTTGGGGGAAACCTGTTTGGCTCCCCTAGGTACTACTGTAAGGGCCGCAGGCACGGCATAGGATTTCTGCCGCGGCACGGCCCGGAACTTTGTTATCTGCAGGGTGGAAAATCAGCATCCTAATGCAACCATAGAGCTATGACATCCCCTGGGGCCCCTGCCCCGTTTTCGAGTGCCGGAGACGGTCCGAACGCTGCGACGGGCGTTCTGCTGAGCCACGGCTTCACGGGTTCCACCGTGAGCATGCTGGGCTGGGCACGTTATCTGGCCGATGCCGGATACGCGGTAAGTCTTCCGCTGCTTCCGGGACACGGAACCACCTGGCAGGAACTGGCCCGCACCCCGTGGCAGCACTGGTACCGGGCCTATGACGATGCCTATACGGCGCTGGCGGACCGGACTGACCGGGTGATTGTGGCAGGCCTGTCGATGGGCGGGGCACTGGCACTCCGTCTGGCTGCCCTCCGCCCCGTAGCCGGAGTCGCCGTCGTTAATCCGGGGCTGACCGTAGCCGATCCGCGTGCGCGGTACGCCCGGCTGCTCAAGTATGTACTGCCGTCAGTTCCCGCGATCGGCAACAACATCAGACTTCCGGGCCAGGACGAAGGTGCCTACGCCCGCACACCCGTGGGCGCCGTAGCCGAACTCCTGCGGCTGTTCGATGACACAGCAGCGCATCTGCCCCGCGTCACCGCACCTGTCATAGCCTTCCGTTCCACGGTGGATCCGGTTGTCCCGGAATCGAGCATGGATCTGCTGCGGAAACTGGTCGGCAGCACCGAACTTGAGGTAATCCCTTTGGAAAACAGCTACCACGTGGCGACCATGGACCACGATGCTCCCCTGATCTTCGACAGCTCCCATGAATTTATCCAACGGGTGAGTGCAGGTGCCCCGGCATGACAGAGCGCGAACCGGACCGCAACGAATCAACTGACGACGCCACCTGGCAGGACCTGGTGGCCCGGCTGCAGGAGACCCCGGACCTGGATCCCGGAGAGGGGACCCCTGGCCGGAGCGCCGATGCCGGACCCGGCGCTGCTGTGCCGCCCGGCTCCCGCACTCCGCCGGACCCCCGGTCCGCGGCTGAACGAACACGTGCCATCTTTGAGAACCAGCCCCTGCGCCGGGACGCAGATACCGGAAGTATCGGTCCGGGACCGCGGGACTACAGTCCCCAGGACGACGAGTCCGACGGCAGCTTTGTTCCGGAGGAGCCGCCGCCGCTGGGCAGCGGGGAACCGCTGGTCATCCTCGCCTGGCTCGGGGCTGCGGGCGGACCTCTGCTGCTCCTGCTCTTCGCCATGTTCTGGCGCAGCGCGCCGCTGACCGTTGTGCTTGGCATCGTGGCGCTTTTTGTCGCGTCCTCCGGCTATCTGCTCTACCGGCTACCCCAGCACCGGGATGAGGACGACGACGGCGCTGCGGTTTAGCCGCAGCGGTTCAGCGCCGGGCCGCCACCCGGGAAAGATCCGCCGCGCCGATCATGCCGGCGGACGGGCCGAGGGCCGCCCGCTCAATCTTTGCCTCGGGCCGGAACCCCCGGCCGGTGAGGTTCTTGGAGAAAGACCGGCGGGCCGGTTCAAGGAGCAGGTCCCCGGCATCACTGAGCCCGCCGCCGATGACAAACATTCCGGGGTCCAGGGCCGCTGCGAGGTTCGCGAGCCCAAGCCCCAGCCACTCGCCCACTTCGCCGAGGAGTTCGACGGCGGTCCGGTCCCCCTCCAGCGCGAGGCGGGTCACGACGGCACCGGTAATGTCCGGAATCCGGCCGTCCACGCTGCGCAGCAGTTCCTGGGCCACAGGCGAATTGGCTTCCGCGAGTTCACGGGCTTCCCGCCCCAGTGCGTTTCCCGAAGCGTACTGCTCCCAGCATCCGCGGTTGCCGCATTCACAGCGCCGCCCCTGCGGCATGATGATCTGGTGCCCGAATTCGCCGGCCACACCGAAACGGCCCCGTTCCAGGCGTCCGTCCATGATCATGGCCCCGCCGATGCCGGTGCCCAGGGTAATGCAGACCAGCCTGCTCTCCCCCGCTCCGGCGCCGAAACGCCATTCCGCCCACGCCGCGCCGTCGGCGTCGTTGGCCAGGTAGACCCGCCGCTTAAGCAGCCGCTCCAGGTTGGCTTGAAGTGGTTCATTCCGCCAGGCCAGGTGCGGGCTGAAGAGAACCCGGCTGCCTGCCAGGTCCATCCAGCCGGCGGCACCGATCCCAACAGACCAGACGTGTTTCTCCGCGGACAGCTCGCGGACGAGTTCCACAATGACCTGCTCAACCTCGCGGGGATCCTGCCCCGGGGTGGAGCGGCGGACCTCAGCGAGTACCCGGCCGCTGGCATCGACCAGCCCCGCCGCCACCTTCGTTCCGCCGATGTCGATGCCGATGGCCAAGCCGCGCCGGCGCATTGGGCTGGAGAGCCGTGCGGGACGGCGCGGACGGAAGGGATCCGCGCGCCGGGACCACCGGGCTGCGGGGATGGGAGGAACAGGAGCTGAATTTACGGGAGGCATCAACAACTAATTCTAAGCGCCCCGAAACCACACCGCGCGGTCAGGGCAAGCGTTACTGATTCGAAAGTTACCAGTGAGTACGAAAATGTGATCTAAGTTATAGGGTGGGGAACACCCCGCCGTCCGAAAAGATATCGAAGGAGCTATCGTGCGCGAATACAGCGTCCCTGTCCTGGTGGAGTCCTCACCGGACACGAACACAACGGACTTGCTTCTGGAACAGGCTGCCAAACCCTCCAACCCCGCTCTTTTCGCCGTACGGTCAACCGGTGATACCTGGACGAACATCAGTGCCACCGAGTTCCTCGCCGATGTCACCCGGATCGCCAAGGGACTGATCGCCTCCGGCATCGGCGCCGGAGACCGCGTCGGGATCATGGCCCGCACCCGGTATGAATGGACCCTGGTGGACTTCGCGATCTGGTTTGCCGGCGGAATCCCCGTACCCGTCTATGAGACCTCATCTCCCGCGCAGGTTGCCTGGATCCTCGGCGACTCCGAAGCCAGCGCCATCGTCGTCGAGGCGGGACGGCATGAAAACGTTGTCCGCCAGGCTGCGGCCGATGAAGATCTGTCGGGAGTGAAGCATGTCTGGCAGCTGGACGGCGGCGGACTGGACCAGCTCCGCGAGGCCGGCGCTGCCGTCACGGATGAGGAGCTCGAGGCCCGGCGGTCACTGGCGAACCTCGAAGACACCGCCACGATCATCTACACCTCCGGGACCACCGGAAAGCCCAAGGGCTGCGAGCTGACGCACAGCAACTTCGTCGAGCTCTCCCGCAACGCGATGGCAGCACTCCCGGAAGTGGCGCGGGAGGGCGCCCAGACGATCATGTTCCTTCCCCTGGCCCATGTTTTCGCCCGGTTTATCTCCGTGCTCTGCGTCGCGGCCGGCTCCACCGTGGCCCACACCCCTGACGTCAAGAGCCTGCTGCCTGATCTGCAGAGCTACCAGCCTTCCTTCCTGCTGGTGGTGCCCCGCGTTTTCGAGAAGGTTTACAACTCCTCGATGCTTAAGGCCGAAGACGGCGGCAAGGGCAAGATCTTCCATGCCGGGGCCAAAACCGCCATTGAATGGTCCAAGGCCAAGGAGCAGGGCAAGATTCCGCTGGGGCTGAAGCTGCGGCACGCCCTGTTCGACAAACTGCTTTACTCCAAGATCCGCACGGCCATGGGCGGGCGCGTTCAGTACGCCGTGTCCGGTGGCGCGCCGCTGGGTGACCGGCTGGGCCACTTTTTCAACGGGATCGGAGTCATGGTCCTGGAGGGCTACGGCCTCACGGAAACCACCGCCCCGGTCAGCGTCAGCACTCCGAAGCTCATCAAGATCGGCACCGTGGGTGCGCCGCTGCCCGGCAACTCGGTCCGGATTGCCGACGACGGCGAGATCCTGGCCAAGGGGGTCAGTGTGATGAAGGGGTACTTCAAGCGCCCGGATCTCACCGAAGAGAACTTCGTTGACGGCTGGTTCCGCACCGGAGACATTGGCGAGCTCGACTCCGACGGCTTCCTGAAGATCACCGGGCGCAAGAAGGAGATCATCGTCACGGCCAGCGGCAAGAACGTTATCCCGGCTGTGCTGGAAGACGCCATCCGGGCAGACGCCATAGTGTCGCAGTGCGTTGTGGTGGGCGACCACCGCCCGTTTATCTCCGCCCTCATCACCCTGGACGAGGAAGCGCTTCCGGGCTGGCTGGAACGGCACAGCCTTCCGGCCGGGACAACCGTAGCCGAGGCCGCGCAGACCCAGCAGCTGCAGGATGAACTGCAGGCACTGGTGGACGGTGCCAACCAGGCTGTTTCCAAGGCCGAGGCCATCAAGGTCTTCCGGGTAGTGTCCACCGACTTCACCGAGGCCAGCGGACATCTGACACCGTCCATGAAGATCAAGCGTGCGCAGGTGCTCAAGGACTTCTCGGACGTGGTGGAGGAGATCTACTCCGGCCAGCGGGTCTAAATAACTGACTAACCGAACGGCGGAGGGCACCGGAGGATTCCGGTGCCCTCCGCCGTTGTCCTGGGCAGGTATCCCGCGGGAGCCGGTCCCAATCCAGCTAGGGCTGCAGCCCGGTGCTTTGGGGTTTGGAGTTCAGGGACAGCAGGGCATTTTCCACAACCTCGGTCAGGGCCGGATGGATCCAGTACTGGCCGCGTGCCATGGTGTACGCGTCGAGCCCAAAGACCATCGCCTGAACCAGCGGCTGCAGCAGCATGGACGCTTCATGACCCATAATGTGCGCCCCCAGCAGGCGTCCGCTGGAGCGGTCGGCCAGAAGCTTCACAAAACCCGTGGTGTCCTCCATGGCCCAGCCATACGCCGTCGACCCGTAGTCCTGTACCACCGTGACCAGGTCAAGGCCTTCCTCCGCGGCGTAGTCCCTGGCCTGTGCTTCGGTGAGCCCCACGGAGGCAACCTGCGGCTGGCTGAAAACCGCCGCCGGGACAAAACGGTGCGAGGACGCCTGCAGCTCATTGGGGTGCAGAAGGTTGTGGCTGACCACCCGGGCTTCGTGGTTCGCGACGTGCTTGAGCTGATGCTCGCTGCTCACGTCCCCCAGCGCCCAGATCCCGGGGACGGGCTGGCCGGCACTGTGCACACGCTGGTATTCATCGACGGCCAGCCGGCCGTCTTCCTCGACGTCGAATCCGGCGGCCTGCACGTCAAGGCGGTCAGTGTTCGGTGTGCGCCCGGTGGCAACGAGGACCAGGTCGACGTCTAGTTCGGCAGGTCCGGCGGGACCGGACAGCACGGCACGGACCGAGCCGTCGGCGTTTTCGGCCAGCGAGTCGACCGTATGGTTCAGGCGGACGTCCCACTGGGCTGCGGCCGCAGCGGTGAAGCGTTCCGAGACGGTTTCATCCTGCGCACGGAGCAGCGCACCGGAACGGACCGCCATGGTGACCTGGGATCCGAAGGCGGAGAAGACGAAGCCAAACTCTGCCGCAATGTAGCCGCCGCCCAGGATCAGGATCCGCCCGGGCAGCTTCTCGACGCGCATCACGGTGTCCGAGGTATGGACCTGCGGCAGGTCGATCCCGGGGATATCCGGCAGTACCGGCCGCGAACCGGCGGCGATCACGATCTGGTCCGCGGTAATTTCCTGGCCTGATGCTGTCTCGAGGCGGCGGGAGCCGGTGAACCGGACGTATTCGCTGTACAGCGTCACGTTCTCCAGCTGCTCGGCCCGGTACCGCCGTCCGCCCTCGGAAATAGCGTCAATCCGGCCGAAGATCCGGTCCCGGATCTCCTCCCACCGCACACTGTCGACGCGCAGATCCACGCCGAGGCGGGCGGCTTCCTCCGTGGAGCCGGCCAGCTGGGCGGGATAGACAAACATCTTGGTCGGGATGCAGCCAACGTTCAGGCAGGTTCCGCCGAAGGTTCCGCCGTCGATAACGGCCACCTTCCGGCCGTCCCATTCGGGCGTGATCAGGGAGTTGCCGGAGCCGGAGCCGATGATGGCGAGGTCATAGTGGGTCACCCCTCCAGTCTATCGGCGGCCGGCTCCGGTCCCGGGCGGGATCAGCTGGGCTCGAGCACCACGAGCAGGTCGCCGCCGTCCACCTGCTGCACCCCGGCGATGGCAAGCCGTTTGACCGTTCCAGCCACCGGGGCCGTGATGGACGCCTCCATCTTCATGGCCTCAATCGTGGCGATCGTGTCCCCCGCAGCAACCTCAGCGCCTTCCTCGACGGTCAGGGTCACAGCTCCGGCAAAGGGGGCCGCGACGTGGCCGGCCTGCGCCGGATCAGCCCGTTCCGCGGTTTTGGCGCTGCTTTCCACCCGCCGGTCCCGCACCATGACGGGCCGCATCTGCCCGTTCAAGGTCGTCATCACGGTGCGCATACCCTTGTCATCGGGCTCCGACACGGCCTCCAGGGTGGCGATCAGGCGGACACCCTTTTCCAGTTCGACGACGTGCTCGACCCCCGGACGCAGACCGTAGAGGTAGTCCCGCGTGTCCAGAACCGAAAGATCACCGTAGCTCTCCCGCGTCGCAGCGAACTCTTTGGCCGGACCGGCGAAGAGCAGCCGGTTCAGGGTTGCCCGCCGGGTTGCGGAGTCCCCGGCCAGTCCCTGCTCGTCAGCCTCGGTCAGATCCACCTGCCGCGGCTTGGGTTTGCGTCCCTGGAGTGCCTTGGTGCGGAAAGGCTCCGGCCAGCCGCCGGGAGGATCCCCCAGTTCGCCGCTGAGGAACCCGATAACCGAGTCCGGGATGTCGTAGTTCTGCGGGTTCTCTTCAAAGTCATCCGGTGAGACGTTGCCGCCAACGAGCTGCAGGGCGAGGTCCCCCACAACCTTGGAGGACGGCGTCACCTTGACCAGGCGGCCAAGGATCCGGTCGGCAGCTGTGTACATGTCCTCGATGGCTTCGAACCGCTCCCCGAGCCCGAGGGCGATCGCCTGCTGCCGCAGGTTGGACAGCTGGCCGCCGGGAATTTCATGCTGGTACACCCGACCCGTGGGGCCTGCCAGCCCGGACTCGAACGGGGCGTAGACCCGGCGGACAGCTTCCCAGTACGGTTCCATCGAGCTGACGGCGTCGAGGCTCAGCCCGGTATCCCGCTCAGTATTGGCCAGGGCCGCCACGAGGGACGACGCCGAGGGCTGGCTGGTGGTTCCGGCCAGTGTGGCACTGGCAACGTCCACAGCATCCACCCCGGCTTCAGCGGCTGCCAGCAGGGTGGCGAGCTGCCCGCCCGCGGTGTCGTGCGTGTGGAGGTGGACCGGGAGGTCGAACCGCTCGCGCAGGGCTGCCACCAGCTTGGCCGCTGCGGCCGGGCGGAGCAGGCCGGCCATGTCCTTGATGGCCAGGATGTGTGCCCCGGCGTCCACCATTTTCTGCGCCAGGTCCAGGTAGTAATCCAGCGTGTAGAGGGTTTCCTTGGGGTCCAGCATGTCAGCGGTGTAGCAGAGCGCCGCCTCAGCGACGGCCGTGCCGGTGCGGCGCACCGCTTCGATGGCGGGCGCCATCTGGCTGACGTCGTTCAGTGCGTCGAAGATGCGGAAGATGTCCACGCCGGCCGCCGCGGCCTCTTCGACAAACGCATCCGTCACCTCCGTGGGGTAGGGCGTGTAACCGACGGTGTTGCGTCCGCGCAGCAGCATCTGGATGCACACGTTGGGCAGCGCCTGGCGCAGCGCATCCAGCCGCTCCCATGGATCCTCGCCCAGGAAGCGGAGGGCGACGTCGTAGGTCGCCCCGCCCCAGGCCTCCACCGAGAGCAGTTCCGGGGTCAGGGCAGCCACGGCCGGAGCCGCTCCAATCAAATCCCGGGTGCGGACCCGGGTGGCGAGCAGCGACTGGTGGGCGTCCCGGAACGTGGTGTCGGTGACCGCGAGGGCCTGCTGGGCACGAAGTGCGGCAGCGAACTTTTCCGGGCCCAGTTCCTGCAGCCGCTGGCGCGATCCCGGGCGGGGCTCGGGCAGGTCCTTGGGCAGTTTGTCCATTGGGTTGACCTGTGCCGGCAGTTCGCCGTGGGGCTTGTGCACGGTGACATCGGCCAGCCAGTTCAGCAGCTTGGTTCCGCGGTCCGCAGGTCCGCGGGCGTTCAGCAGCTCCGGGCGCTCCTCGATGAAGGAGGTGGCAACGTCTCCGGCAATGAAGTCCGGATCATCCAGGACTGCCTGCAGGAAGGAAATGTTGCTGGAGACGCCGCGGATCCGGAATTCCGCCAGGGCGCGGCGGGCGCGGTTCACCGCGGCGGGGTAGGTCCGGCCGCGGCAGGTGAGCTTTACCAGCATGGAATCGAAGTGCGGGCTGATCTCCGCACCCGCGTAGACGGTTCCGCCGTCGAGCCGTACCCCTGCTCCGCCGGCGGAGCGGTAGGCGCTGATCTTGCCGACGTCGGGCCGGAAACCGTTGGCCGGGTCTTCGGTGGTGATGCGGCACTGCAGTGCCGCTCCGCGGATCTGCAGTTCATCCTGGACCAGGCCGAGGTCCGCCAGGTTTTCCCCCGCGGCGATGCGCATCTGTGCCTGCACCAGGTCCACGTCGGTGATTTCCTCGGTGACGGTGTGTTCCACCTGGATGCGGGGATTCATTTCGATGAAGACATGCTGGCCGGCGCGTTCGCCGACCGTGTCCACGAGGAACTCGACTGTTCCGGCGTTGACGTAGTTCAGCGACTTGGCGAAGGTAACGGCGTCCCGGTACAGCGCCTGCCGGATCCCTTCGTCCAGGTTCGGCGCCGGGGCGATCTCGATGACCTTCTGGTGCCGGCGCTGCAGTGAGCAGTCGCGTTCGAAGAGGTGGATAACGTTGCCCTCGCTGTCCGCCAGGATCTGCACCTCAATGTGGCGCGGACGCAGCACGGCCTGCTCGAGGAAAACCGTGGGGTCACCGAACGCAGTATCCGCCTCCCGCATGGCGGCGTTCAGTGCCTCCGGCAGGTCCCTGGCCGTGTCTACGCGCCGCATACCCCGGCCGCCGCCGCCGGCAACGGCCTTCACGAAAATGGGGAACCCGATGTCCTCCGCCTTGGCCAGCAGCTCCTCCGCATCGGCGCTCGGCTCGGTGGAGCGCAGCACCGGGATCCCGGCCTCCCGCGCTGCATTGAGGGCATGCACCTTGTGCCCGGCCAGCTCCAGCACGTCCGCGCCGGGACCAATAAAGGTGATGCCCGCTTCCTTGGCTGCCCTGGCCAGCTGGGCATTCTCCGAGAGGAAACCGTAGCCCGGGTAGATCGCGTCGCAGCCGGCTTCCCGCGCCACCCGCAGGATCTCGTCAACATCCAGGTAGGCCCGGACCGGATGGCCTTCGCTGCCAATGAGGTACGCCTCATCGGCCTTCTGGCGGTGGATCGAGTTGCGGTCCTCATGCGGGAACACCGCCACCGTTTTCGCGCCGAGCTCATAGGCTGCGCGGAAAGCGCGGATGGCGATTTCGCCGCGGTTGGCTACCAGGATCTTCGAGAACATTGCACTCCTGCACGGGTTGCGGGTGGGTGGAACGGACCAGCCGTCAGCTTTCAGTCTCATGACGGCTCCCGCAAACGGCAAGAACCAGTGAGATAGATCACCTTGAGCATAGTTCAGTGCCGGACGCAGATGTGCAAACCCCAGCCTGCCCGGCTTGTCGGCACACGTCACATAGAATGAGTGTGGTCCCCCGGCACGGACCCGGCGCCCATGATCCTCAACACGTTAGGTATTGGTTCAACAAGTGCAAGTAGTGAGCATCAGCAGCCTGAAGGGCGGCGTCGGCAAGACTTCTGTGACGCTGGGCCTGGCATCAGCCGCACTGGCTGCCGGAATTCCTACCCTCGTTGTGGATCTTGATCCACACGCAGATGCCACCACAGGCCTGGGCGTCTCAGCCGGTGACCATCTGGGCATTGGAGAAATGCTCCGCGGCGCTCGTAAGGCGGATTTGGCGGCCAACGTGGTCCCGAGCGGCTGGACCAAAACGGCACGCCGGCTGAACGGGCAGAACACGCCCAGGCAGCCCGTCCTCGACGTCGCGATGGGCTCTGCGTTCTCCGGGATCTACGACCGCCCGGACCTCGGCAAGCGGGACCTGAAACGGCTCTCCACCCTGCTCGGGAAGGTCAGCGGCTACGGTCTGGTCCTCATTGACTGCCCGCCTTCCCTCAACGGGCTGACCCGCATGGCCTGGACGGCCAGCAACCGGGTGCTTTTGGTAGCCGAGCCGGGTCTCTTCTCCGTGGCTGGGACGGAGCGGACCATGCGTGCCCTGGACCTGTTCCGGCAGGAATTCGCGCCCAATCTGGCTCCGGCAGGCATCGTGGCCAACCGGGTCCGGTCGACATCAAATGAGCACACCTTCCGCCTCGCTGAAATGAAGCAGATGTTCGGTGACCTTCTGCTGGAGCCGACCATCGCGGAGCAGGCAAACTGGCAGCAGATCCAGGGCGCTGCACACTCTGTGCACCATTGGCCCGGCGACTCAGCCAAACAGGCGGCCGGTACCTTTGATTCCCTGCTGAAGAACCTGGTGCAGGCCGGCAGCGTCCGCAACCGGGTGATGCGCCGCCCTGCCAGCTAGGAGCTGTTGCGGCGCCGGCCGGTAATCAAATAAGAGGCCGCTTCCCGAAGGAAGCGGCCTCTTATTTCGGTTTTGCGGTCTGCAGGTCCGCTAGCTGATCTTGCGGGCGGCGCGCCGCCGGCTCAGTTCATCTTCAGCGTAGGAATGCTCATCGACATGCTCGCTCGGCAGCTGGGCGAGGCTTCCTTCTACCTCACGCCAGACCCTGCCGACGGCGATGCCAAAGACACCCTGCCCACCCTGGACCAGATCAATCACCTCGTCAGCTGAGGTGCACTCATAAACACTGGCGCCGTCGCTCATCAGAGTGATCTGGGCCAGGTCTTCCACACCGCGTTCGCGCAGGTGCTCGACGGCGGTACGAATCTGCTGCAGGGAAACACCGGTGTCCAGCAGGCGCTTGACGACCTTCAGGACCAGGATGTCGCGGAAACTGTAGAGGCGCTGGGTGCCGGAACCCGAAGCACCGCGGACAGCGGGCTCCACGAGTCCGGTGCGTGCCCAGTAGTCCAGCTGGCGGTACGTGATGCCGGCCGCCTTACAGGCAGTGGGGCCACGGTAACCGGCATCTTCGTCCAGGACCGGGAGGTCTTCGGTGAACAGCAGTCCCTGGGCACTGGCCGGAAGTACTTTCCCGGGTGCAACGGCGCGGTGTTCGCCGGCATCGCCTTTCGGACTCACTGTTCCTCCTAGTTACGGTCCCCGTAAAGTCGGCGGCTGCCTGAGGTCATCGGGACTGGTGCATTCCAGCTGTTCGCTGGTTGGTGACGCAGACGGGATTCGAAGGTGCTTGCCCGGCCGGTGCTTAAACCGGCCCTTCCGGACCCTGTCTGCGTTCGCCTGTGGTTGTAGAGGCCTGTCTAAGTGTCTTCCTGATGACCCATTAGCGCAATGGGAACTCTATGCTTCGACGTTAGATCTGCGGACGGCCAAGGTCAAAGATGTGACCCTCTTTTTTTGCAGGCGTGTCGGGCCGCTCAGCGTTCAAAATCCTCGGGTTCCACGTCTGCGAGGAACTCCCGGAACTGGCGCAGTTCCTGCTCGGCATTCTCCTGCTCGTCCTCGTCCTCATCAGCGTCAGCCTCGGTGATGCGCACGCCGGCTTCATCCAGGACGGTATCGGCACAGAAGATCGGGCAGGGGGCCCGCAGGGCGACGGCGATCGCGTCGGACGCGCGGGAAGAGACCCGGGTGCCGTCGTCGAACACCAGTTCCGCATGGAACACGGTGTCTTCCACCGAGACCAGCCGGACTTCGGTCACCCGGCGCTGCAGCGCCTTGATGACACTGACCATCAGGTCGTGCGTCATGGGTCGGGGCGGGACTATTCCCTGCTGCACAAAGGCAATGGCACTGGCTTCAGGCGCTCCGATCCAAATGGGAAGGTGACGCTCTCCCTCAAGTTCCTTCAGCAGCACCAGGGGCTGATTTGAGGGCAGTTCAATCCGTACGCCCACTACTTCGACTTCCTGCATCGGCTTCAGCTCTCCATCCGGGCTATCTGGCCGTTGACCAGGGCGCTGTGCAGGTTCAGGCAAAGCTCGCTGATCTCCCGCGCTGTTTCGGCCGCCCGCGCTTTGGAGGCGACGTCCCTGCGTGAGGCAACGGGTGCGATCGCCCGCTCCACCAGCCCCAGTTCCCGGTCTGCAGCGGCACGGAACGGCCTCAGGTGACGTGGCTCGATGCCGTGGGCCTCCAGCTGCATACAGGCTTTGACGACTTTCAGGGCGTGTTCATCATACTGCTGGGCCGGGGCGGTGATAAGGCCGAAACTGATGAGGCTTTGGACCAGCTCCGGTGTGGCACCCGACTCCGCAACCAGCTCATCGAAGGTGAACAGGCGGGCCCGTGTCCGGGCAGCAAGTTCGTCTGCCAGCTGTTCCGAAACGGCGCGCGGCGAGAGCGTGATGCCGCCCGGCAGCGATTCGGGGCGTTCTCCCCTGTCGATGGCATCGAGGTAGTCCTTGATGACTTTCAGCGGCAGGTACTGGTCCCGCTGCAGCGCCAGTACAAACCGGAGACGTTCTACGTCTGCAATCGAGTACTTCCGGTAGCCGGCAGCAGTCCGCTGCGGAGCGACCAGTCCCTTTTCCTCCAGGAAACGGATTTTGGACGCGCTGATCCCCGGGAACTCACCACTGAGGTCGCCGAGGACCTGGCCGATGTTGAGCACACGCGGACGCGCACGCTCCGCGGCGGTGCCGACGGCGCGCCGCGCAGCCTCTGGTCCTGGCATTCGATCCAGCCTTTAGGCCGTGCCGGAAGCCGGGCGGGCAGCGTAGAAAGTGAGCCGGAACTTGCCAATCTGGACTTCATTGCCGGTGCGCAGCAGCAGGCTGTCCACGCGGTCGTTGTTGACGTATGTCCCGTTCAGGCTCATGGAGTCCACCACCCGGAATCCTTCGGGGCTGCGGCGGAATTCAACGTGCTTGCGGGAGACGGTGACGTCGTCCAGGAAGACGTCCGCGTTGGGGTGGCGCCCCGCCGTGGTGACGTCCTGGTCCAGCAGGAAGCGTGCACCGGCATTGGGACCGGAATGGGCGATGAGAAGGGCAGAGCCTGCGGGGAGGGCTGCCACCGCGGCGCGCTCGTCCACACTGAGCTTCGGCTCAATGGACGCCGCATCCGAGATCGGCGGAAGGCTGATCGAAGTCGTGTCCTCCGCGCTGAAGCCACGCTGATCATCCGCACGTGCGGCGTTGAAGTCCTCGCCCGCCATGGTGTTTCCTCCCCAAAAAGAACCGGCCATACCGCATTGGTTGCGGCTGGCCTGATGTACATCGCTTACCGTTCGTGCCTTACCGGCTGTCTTAGCCTACCTGTTACACGGCCCGGGCGGCACAGCAGATTTTTCGTCCGCGTCCTGCTAAGAGGGCGGCGTGCCGTCAAAGAGGATGACCGGGACGGAGGGGAGGATCCCCTGACTGACGTCGAAGCTCTGAATCCGTCCCCGGAAGCCGGCGTCGGCCAGCAGGACGGCGGAATCCCGGTCCCAGCGGCACCCGTGATCCCATTTGGCACTGAACGGCGACGCCGCCCGCTGCAGCCCCCGTTTGAAGCTTCCCTCCGGTGCGGCAACGTGCTCCGCGAAGACCGCCCGGCCATCCGGTTTCAGTACACGCAGGACCTCCGCGAGGACGGCCTGGGGATCCGCAACCGAACACAGCACCTTCGTTGCCAGCACGGCATCCATGCTTCCCGTTGCCAGGCCGGTATCCTCTGCGGGCCGCGCCAACGCTGCGGGGTGTCCGAGGGCAGCGGCGGCCGCGTCCAGCTCCCCGCGGCGCCCGGCGTCCGGCTCGAGGCCGATCCATTCCACCTCCGCTGACAGCAGCCCCAGGTTTTCCCCGGTGCCGGCTCCAATTTCCAGCACCGTACCCCGCAGCGTGCCGATCACCACGGCACAGCGCCGCTGGAACTCCGCATAACTGACCTTCGTCATGAGGAAGAAGGTACCCCTGAACCGGTGCGGCGTCGTGTGTCCTGCGGAAAAGGCCAGGCCCATGGTGCCAGAGCAAACCGGGCAGGTTCACTCCGGACGAACCCCAAGTGGATGACGGCATGGCCGGACCAGCTGAACCGGAATTATCCTTCCCGCATGGGACACGGCGGATTCGACGGAGCTGCAGCCGGACGACGGTTGGCAGCGGCGCGGGCACTGATCTGGATTGCCTGTGTGCTGGGCCTGATCCATGCCGGTTTCAGTCTCTATTGGGCGCTCGGGGGCGTCTGGCTGCTGCCAACGGTCGGGGAATGGGCGGTGACGGCCAGGACAAACTCCCCCTCGGCGCCGGACTCTTGCTGGGCGGGATCGCCGCGCTGAAGGCTGCGGCTGCCGTCGTGCCGGTTGCTGTCTTTTACGGAAAGCTGCCGTGGCCGCGGATCTGGCGGTGCCTGAGCTGGGTTGGCGGCCTTCTGCTGGTGGCCTACGGCGGGGCGAACGTCCTGATCAGCGGTGCAGTGCTGGCCGGAGTCCTTCGCCCGGCCGGCGGGTACAACGTCGAGGCGATGATCGGACACGCGTTCCTCTGGGACCCGTTGTTCCTGGTGTGGGGCGCGGCCCTGACGGCGTCCCTCTGGCTCTCCGCCACGAGGCGGACCCCACGACCCGCGGCGGGCGGACAGGCAGAGGAGCTGGGCTAACGGTTCACGCTCACTGCCGGTTCCGGCGGGAGCTAATCTGCCTGTTTGTCGATGAGGCCCAGCAGCACAGTACGGGCCCGCTCCAGCACACGGGTGGAGACGTTCGCGTCATAGGAGTGCGCGATGGCCAGACCTTCAGCCGCGTACCGGACCACGAGAATCCGGTCCGGATCCAGGCCGTCCTGTTCAAAGAGTGTGAACCAGCTGTCATTGTCCTCGTCGCTGAGCGTCTGCACGCCGGGGACTTTTTCCAGTGCCGGCCAGATTCCGCTGAAGGTCCCGTACTCTGCCAACAGGCTGCTATCCGATCCGCACAGCGCCCGGACATAGGCGCGAAGCACCTTGCCCGGCCGGTTCTCGGACAGATCCACGAGGTTCAGCACCCGCAGGCGGAACCGTTCGAGGTGATCCTCTGCCACGGCGTAGAGAAGGGCATCCCGGTCCGGGAAGTGGTGCAGCAGCCCGCCCTTGGAAAGCCCGGCAGCGGTGGCAATGTGCTGCACGGTTGCGGCAGTCCCACGCTCTGCCAGGACTTCGACCGCCGCGTCGAGCACGGCACGCCGGGTTCGCTCGGCGTTTCGGGTCCCCTCGTGCTCCGTCACCGCTTCTCTCCGCCTTCCACTGTCTCCGGTTCAGGGGTCTTCACTTCAGCCGTTTCCGGTTCAGCGGGCTCCGGTTCTGTGGCGGCTGCCGGAGCTCCGGCACGGTGCCCAGGAGGTGGCCCGCCGCCGTCGTTGGTTTCCAGGACCCGCGGGATGACCCGCCAGGCAATGAAACCTGCCAGCAGCAGAATACCGGCCGCCACCAGTGCCGTGATCTGCATGGCGCCGGTGAAGGCGTGCCGGGCGTCCGCGACGGCTTCGGCCGGACCGCCCTGCAGCGCCTGGAGCCCGGAGGCCAGGGAATCGGTGACGGCGGCACGGGTGTCTTCCGGCAGTGCTGAAAGATTCGGCAGGCCCGTCCGGTAGAGCGCGGTCAGGACAGATCCCAGTACGGCAATCCCCAGGGCAACGCCCAGCTCGTAGGCCGTTTCCGAGACGGAGGAGGCGGCACCGGCGCGCTCCCGCGGAGCCGAGGCCACCACCGCATCAGTGGACAGCGTCATTGCCACACCGATGCCCAGTCCGGTCAGTACCAGCGCGGCGGCAATGCCCACGTAACCCTCGAAGCCCTCGCTCACCGCGAGCAGCACAAGTCCCACTCCTCCGAGCATCAGCCCGCCACCAATGGCGGGACCCACTCCCGTTCGGGACACAAGGGTGCCGATCACGAACACCACGGCCATCATCGCCAGCGTCACCGGCAGCTCGGCAAGGCCTGCTTGAAGCGGTCCGAAGCCGCGTACCAGCTGCAGGTATTGGGAAAAGAAGAACAGCAGGCCGCTCAGCGCAAAAATCGAGAGGCCGTTGGCGATCACGGCGCCGCGGAACGCCGGCAGGCTGAACAACTCGATATCGAGCATGGGATCCGGAACCCGGCGCTGCCGGCGGAGGAAAACCCACCCGGACAGCAGTCCAACCAGCAGTGCTGCGATGCCGACCGGTTCGATCCCGTACCCGAACGTCCGCTTAACGGCGTAGACGATCGGCACGATTGCCGCGATCGAAAGGACTGCGGAGAGCAGATCCAGTTTGCCCGGGGCGGGGTTCCTGGACTCGGGCAGCAGGATGGCGCCCGAGACCAGCAGCAGGAGCATCACGGGAATGTTGATGAGGAACACGGAGCCCCACCAGTAGTTCTCCAGCAGGACGCCGCCGACCAGCGGCCCCAGCGCTGCGCCGCCGCCGGCTCCGACGGACCAGATGGCGATTGCACGGGTACGTTCGGATGGCACAGGGAAGACGTGCCGGATGATCGACAGGGTCGAGGGCATGATCGTTGCGCCGCTGATACCCAGGAGTGCCCGGGCTGCAATCAGGACTTCCGGAGTGGGGGCGAACGCAGCCAGGGCCGAAGCTATGCCGAATCCAGCCGAGCCGATCAGCAGGAGCCGTTTGCGGCCAATCCTGTCGGCCACGTTGCCCATGGTCACCAGCAGTCCGGCCAGCGCGAAGGAGTAAATGTCCCCGATCCAGAGCAGCTGGGTGGAGGTCGGCGATAGAGAAGCGCTCAGTGAGGGCACCGCCAGCGCCAGAACGGTCCCGTCGACGGCCAGGAGCATCACAGCTAGCGTGAGAACGGCCAGGGAGGCCCATTCACGCGGGCCGGCGGAGAGGTGTGGGGCAGCGGAGTGGGGCATGGCGTCAGTCTAGCCGACCATATGGTCGGCAGAGACAACTTTTTGGTCGGCAGTTCGGACTGTCATCGAGATTTCAGACGTCGGGGCTTCGGGGGTTTTGTAGACTTCGGGGACAGTTCCGGGTCGCTCCCGGGCGACCCGGAAGTCGACAGCAGACGGATGAGCCCCGAGGCAGCCCAGACCTACCGTGTGGGTATGCAGCCTCTACCAGCTCCCCTTCTCCGGGCGGCCACCCCAGCGCTCAGGCTGCTCCTCTGCGCTGTCATTTCCCTCTGGGTGCTCGCAGGCTGTGTTCCTGCCGCTCCGCCCCTGGAACAGACAACCACGGCCTTTGACCGCCCGCTGCCCATCCCCCCGCTGGCGGAATCCCGGTTGGTGAATGGTACGAGGACCTTTTCCTTGGAGGCCCAGGAAGGCAGCAGTGAACTCGTGCCGGGCCTGCAGACACCCACCTGGGGGTTCAACGGTCCCATGCTGGGCCCGACACTGCGGGCACAGGCCGGCGAGCGCGTCGCCGTCGACGTGGCAAATAACCTGCCGGAACCGACCACGGTCCACTGGCACGGTATGCACCTGCCAGCCGCGATGGATGGCGGCCCGCACCAGCCGGTGGCCCCGGACAGCACCTGGAAACCGAGCTGGCAGATTGATCAGCCGGCCGCCACGCTCTGGTACCACCCCCACCCGCATGGGAACACCGAGGAGCATGTCTACCGCGGACTCGCAGGAATGTTCATCCTGGACGACCCCCTGTCCCAGTCGCTGAGCCTCCCGCAGAACTACGGGCTCGATGACATTCCCGTGATTGTCCAGGACAAACGCCTGGCCCGCGACGGCAGCCTGATCACTGACTCCCAAGGCAATGAGCTCGGCATGCTGGGCACCACCATCCTGGCCAACGGCGTGGCCGGCGCGGTACAGCAGGTGGAAACCACCTTGGTTCGGCTGCGGCTGCTCAACGGTTCCACTGCCCGGACCTACGACTTCGGGTTCGATGACAACCGCGGCTTCGCCCAGATAGCGAGCGACAGCGGCCTGCTGCGGGAGCCGCACGAAACCACCCGGGTCCGGCTCTCCCCCGGTGAACGTGCGGAAATCGTCGTCGCGCTTGAACCCGGGGAGGACACCTTGCTCACCTCGTACCCACCGGACCTCGGCGGCGTCGCGGCGCCGTCCGCCTTCGGTTCCGCTGACCGCCTGGACATCCTGAAGCTGCAGGCCGCACCTCAGCTGCAGCCCTCCTCTCCCCTGCCGGCCCGGCTCGCTGAATTCGGTATTCCGGAGTCCGAGGCCGGCGTCACCCGCACCTTCGAGGTGCAGGACCGGCAGATCAATGGGCGCAGTATGGACATGGACCGAATCGACACCGAGGTGGCACTGGGAGCCACGGAAATTTGGGAGGTCACCAACACCCACGGCGTTCCGCACAACTGGCATGTGCACGACGTGCAGTTCGAAGTCCTGGATATCGACGGCGCCGAGCCGCCGCCGGAGCTGCAGGGGCGCAAGGACACCATCTATCTGGAACCGGAACACACGTACCGGCTGATCATGCGGTTCGAGGACTATGCCGATCCCGACAGCCCGTACATGTACCACTGCCATCTGCTGCTGCACGAGGACCAGGGACTGATGGGCCAGTTCGTGGTCACGCAGTCCGGCGGCAGCGGCGGGGCCGGGCAGCCTGACCAGCGGAGGCAGGAGCACGACGGCGGCCACCAGCACTGACGACGCCCCGGACTGATGACCGTGCCCGCCCACCCCGCACACGCCCGCACCACCCGCGCCGCCCGCGCCGAACCCCCGCCGACCCTGCGGTTAGTTCGCGGAGGTGAAGCGCTCCCTGCGGTGCGCGGGACGTTCGATTTCGTCGAGCATGGCCACCGCGTAGTCCTGGGTGGAAATACGGCCGCCTGCCGGGGAGTCCTTGGCAGTGATGTAGGCGCCCGTTCGTTCGCCCGGCGCAATCTCCGGTGCAGCGGCGAGCATGGTCCAGTCCAGCTCTGCCGGCGCAGCCAGGATCGCTTCGTAGGCCTCAGCCAGAGTGAGAGCCTCAGCCCGGTATTCCTCCGGGAATCCGTCCGTGTCTACAAGCCGCTTGCCGTCGATTTCCAAGGCTCCGGCGCCGCCCACGACGAGCAGCCGCGTGCTGCCGGCACTGGCGTAGGCCTGCTTCATTGCTTCCAGCCATTCGCTGTGGTCCCCGCCTGTGCGGCTGGGTCCTGTGGCGAGGACGACGACGTCGTGCGCACCGGCAATCTCAGCGAACGTCTCAGCGTCCGCGAGGTCCGCCTGGCGGCTGAGTGCTCCCGGAACCTCCGAGACCCGGCGGGAGACAGCCGTTACGTCATGTCCGCGGCGCAGGGCCTCTGCGGCGATCTGACTGCCAACCATGCCCGTGGCTCCATATACGGCGATTTTCATTAGTGCTCCTCTGGATTGCTATCCGTTTTGCTGTCCTTCTGACACCATGAGAGTATCTTTTAGATACTGATAGCCTCAAAGAAACTGAGTTACCTCTTGGATACTAATGAGCCGAACATCTTTGACCCGGATTGCCCTTCACGGGTGATTTTCCAGCGCATCGGTGACAAGTGGACTGGACTCATTGTTCAGGTTCTCGCCGACGGGCCCGTCCGCTTCAGCGACCTGCGCTCCAGGGTCCGCGCAGTGACGCCCAAGGTACTCACCCAGACGCTGCGGGCGTTGGAGCGCGATGGGCTGGTCTCCCGGACCGTCCATCCCCAGGTACCCCCGCGGGTCGACTACGAGCTCACGGACACTGGCCGTTCGCTGCTGGAGCCGTTGGCTCAACTAAGGAACTGGGCCGAAAACCACGTTCCCACCATCCTGCAGGCACGGGACAGCTACGACGACGCGCGCGACGCGGAGGTCCTGGCCCAGCAGTGATGCGCACCTGTAACGCGGTGGACGCTGCACTGCCGCGGCATTCCTACATCCACTGAACCAGCTGCACTATGAGTCCGTTGGGGTCGCGGTACTGGGAAAACCGTTCACCCCATGGTTCCGTTTCCGGGGCCGTGACCACGTCGACGCCCCGGGCGGACAGTTGCTCGTGGCGCTCATCGAGGTCCCCAACCACCAGGACCAGCAGCAGGCCCTCACCGGCGCTGCCCGCGATCGAAGCGGGTTTGAAGGTGGGCAGTCCGGTGCGAAGGAAGATGATGTTTGAGCCGCCGTCGGGATGTTTGAGCGACACATACCCCTCGTCCTGCATCTCGACGCCATAGCCGAAGTTATCCATGAGGAAGGACGCCGAGGCTTCCGGGTCGGGGACGTTCAGGGAGATGGCAAAGGCCGAGATTCCGGGAGGCATAACCGGGTCCTAACCGTGAGGGAGTACGGCAGCGATGGCGCTGATTTCCACCAGCGCGCCCGGCACACCTAGTTCAGTAACGCGGGCGGCCGTCACCAGGGCAGGTTCGCCGGCGGCGAGTTCCTGCGCGACCGCTCCATACCCGGCAGCCAGATCGGCGCCTTCGGTGAAAAGGACGGTCCACTGCACGACGTCGGCGAGGGTGGCCCCGGCTGCTGCGAGCGCGGTCTTGGCGTTCTGCAGGGCCCGGGCCGACTGTGCGCCGGTATCGCCGCCGCCGATCAGTGAACCGGTGGAGTCAACGGCATTCTGGCCGCCAATGTAAATGGTGGTTGCCCCGGGCGGGACAACGGCAACGTGGCTGAAGGCAGGGCTCACAACAAGTCCCTCTGGGCGGAGGCGCTGGATGGATATCATCCCCAAACGATCACACGAACCCGGGACGTTCGGTAGGCCTGCCGGCACGGTCCTGCCGGGCACACCGGCTTCCGTCACCCGCACCTTCCGTTACCCGCACCGTGCGCCGGCGGGTTATCCGGCCGGCGCCCCAAACCAGCGGGACAGTGCTGCGGGCAGCTCCCGCCGGTCGCCACCGGCCCAGGCAACGTGGCCGTCCGGGCGCAGCAGCACCGCCGTGCCGGCCGGTTGCCGGGACAGGTCCCCTCCCTGGTCCCCGATACTCCCGGCTATCAGGTCCACGCGGTTTTCCCAGCCCGCCGCGGAGAGCTGTCCTGAGGAGTCCATCAGAATTCCGCGGCCGGTGTGCATGTGGTCGTAGAGCCTGCCGTCAGCGAGCTGCTGATCCGGCAGACGGCGGCCGATCAGGCTGCTGTCCCCGCCCAAGTCGTAACGGATGCCGATGGCCGTGATCTGGTGTTGTCCAGGACCTGCGCGGCCACCGGGCGCCGTTCGGCCTCATAACTGTCCAGCAGCCCCGGCGGCGCCCAGCCGTTGACCTGGGCCGCCAGTTTCCAGCCCAGATTGAAGGCATCCTGTATCCCCAGATTCAATCCCTGGCCGCCGAACGGCGGATGCACGTGCGCCGCGTCCCCCGCCAGGAACACCCGAGCGGTCCGGTAGGTATCAGCCAGCCGGGTGGCGTCGCCGAAGCGGGAGAGCCAGCGTGCTGAATGCGCCCCAAAATCAGTTCCCGCCAAGCGCACCAGCTGCGCTTTCAGTTCCTCCAGGGCCGGCGGAGCGGTACGGTCTTCGGCCACCTCCGCCGCGGGGACCAAAACCCGGTAAACGCCGTCAACCGGGGGCCCGGCCCCGAAGTCCTTGTGCGTTTCCCGGACTTCGGCCACCACCGCTGCGACCTCTGCCGGATCCGCGGTCAGCTCCATCTCGCCCATCAGGTGATCTCGGCCGCTGGGTTCCCCGGGGAAGCCGACGCCGAGCTGCCGCCGGACGGTGCTCCTGCCGCCGTCGCACCCCACCAGGTACTGCGAGCGCAGCCGCGTGCCGCCGTCGAGCATGACCTCCACATTGTCCTCATCCTGGCTGACACCGGTCACCTCCGTTCCGCGGCGGATTTCGACGCCGAGCTCGAGCGCATGCTGTGTCAGCAGGCGTTCGGTGGTGGTCTGCGGGATACCCAGCACGTAGGGATGGGTGGTGTCGAGCCCTTGCGGCTGGGGTTTGATGATACCGGCGAAGAAGCCGGCGAGCGGGTACTGCGTGCCGAGTTCCAGGAACTCGTCAGCGATGCCGCGCTGGTCCAGGATCTCGATGCTGCGTGCGTGCAGGCCAAGTCCGCGGACCACTTTGGTCGGTTCATCCTCCTTGTCCAGCACCAGGGCTTCCACCCCCTGGAGCTGCAGCTCGCTGGCCAGGAATACTCCGGTGGGTCCGGCACCGGCAATGATGACGTCGATCATGATGCACCTCGGTTCGTAAGACGCAGGACCCGGTCATCATCTGGTCCGGGGTTCCCGCGCCCATCAGTGTTGTTGGTGAGGATCCAGAGTGTCCCATCCGGGGCACGCACCACGTCGCGCAGCCGACCGTACCCCGTGGTCAATAGCTCCGTCGATGTTCCCAGGGCGTCCAGCGGCACCTTTCGAAGCCGTTCCCCGCGCAGGTTTGCGATGAAAAGGGAACCATCCGCGGCGGCGATGCCGCTGGGACTGGCTTCGCCCGGTGTCCACTGCTGGACGGGATCGATATAGCCGCTCTGGCCGGCGATGCCCTCCACCTCCGGCCAGCCGTAGTTCCCGCCGGGCTGGATCACGTTCAGTTCATCCCAGGTGTTCTGCCCGAATTCGCTGGCGTAGAGGACACCTTCGGCGTCCCAGGCCAGGCCTTGGGGATTACGGTGGCCGTAGCTGTAGACCAGCGATCCGGGAAACGGGTTGTCCTCCGGCGCAGTGCCGTCCACGGCCAGGCGCAGAATCTTTCCGTTCAGGGATTGCAGGTCCTGGGCACTGGAACGGTTCCCGGCGTCGCCCGTGGTGGCGTAGAGCTGTCCGTCCGGACCGAAGGCAATCCGTCCGCCATTGTGGATGGGCCCGGCGTCAATGCCGTCCAGGATCGTCTGGGCCTGACCCAGGGACAGGGAACCCGGGGACCCGGTGAGCCGGCGGCGTTCGATGCGGTTCTCTCCGCCGGCTGTGAGATAGGTGTAGAGAAATCCGTCCTGCACGGCGATGCCAAGCAGGCCTCCTTCCCCATTTCCGGAGGCATCATTGACGGTGCCTGCTTCACGGAAGTTTCCGCCGCCGTCGAGTTCGAGGATGCGGGCGGTGTCACGTTCACTGATCAGCGCAGTACCGTCATGGAAGGTAATCGACCAGGGCGCGTCGAGGCCCGTGGCGAGGACCTCCGGCGCATTGTTCTCCCCGGAGACAGGCTCACCGGCGGTGCCGGCCGCGGACGATGCCGCTGAGCTCACCTGCGGGCCCGGTCCCCCGGCGGAACAGCCCGCCGTGCCGGACACCGTCACGACGGCGATCCAGGCGGCCAGGCGCCGTCGTTTAGTCATTTCCGCCGCCTCAGTCCGCGCTCATTCCGGCCGTCAGATTGAGGACGGACCCGTTCAGGCTGTCCGCGCCGCCCTGGGCCAGGAAGACGGCGGCTTTGGCCACCTCGCCAAGCGTGGGGAGCTTTCCGGTGGTGGTGAGGGATTCGAGGAAGCGGGTGAACTCTGTGAGGGGCATGGGCAGGTCCGGCGTGCTGCCAATCGTTTCAAGGATGCGCTGCGGGCGCAGACAGACCGCCCGCACGCCCGCCGGACCAAACTCGGCGGCCATGGTGCGGGTTAGCGCCTCGACGGCAGAGCAGGCCGCGGCGAAACCGCCCACCCCGGCAATTGCAACCCGTGCGGGAGAGGCAGAGAGCGTCAGAATGGTCCCGCTCCCCCGTGGCACCATGTGAACTGCTGCTGCCCTCGCCGTGATGAACTGGGTCCGCAGCCAGGCCGCTGCCGGGGCGGTGACGTCCTCCACGCTCATCTCGAGCAGCGGGGTCCCCTGGACCAGTGGAATGGACACGGCATTGAGCATCACATCGATCCTGCCCGCCGCATCAACGACGGCGTTGGCATGGGCGTCCACAGCCGGCGAATCGTAGGCGTCCACTTCACTGACGTGCACCTGCTCCACGCCGGCCGCCCGGATCCGCTCAGCCGTTGCGTTCACGGAGTTCCGGTGCAGTCCGGCCAGGAACAACTCCGCGCCGTGGCGGGCGAACTCCTCCGCCACGGCCCCGCCAATCGCACCGCCGGCGCCGTGGATGATGACCCTGAGTGAGGATGCATCAGCTGCCATGGACCCGCTCCTGTCCTGAGGCAGATCAGGGAATCTGCTCCGGTTCGGTGGGAGAACACTAGCAATGCGGACGGCGGCAGTCACCCGCGCACCGCTGCGTTCCTCACGCGCTGCGCCGTCTTTTCAACGGGTGCGCTGCCGGGTCCGGGAAGGCGGTCGGTTCCGGCTACGGCTTGGCGATGCTCTTGAAGCCGCGCAGCCGCAGGCTGTTGCCGACCACAAAGACGCTGGACAGCGCCATGGCAGCGCCTGCGAGCATGGGGTTAAGCATGCCAAGCGCGGCGACCGGGACCGCTGCGACGTTGTAGGCAAACGCCCAGAACAGGTTGGTCTTGATGGTGCCCAGGGTTTTGCGGGAGAGCCGGACGGCGTCGACTGCACTGCGCAGGTCGCCGCGCACCAGGGTGATATCGGAGGCTTCGATCGCGACGTCGGCGCCGGCGCCCATGGCCAGGCCCAGATCGGCCTGGGCGAGCGCTGGTGCGTCGTTGACGCCGTCGCCAATCATTGCGACGACCTTGCCTTCGGCCTGGAGCCGGCGGACGACGTCGACCTTGTCCTGTGGGAGGACCTCGGCAATAACCTCCTCGATACCCACTTCGGCGGCGATTTGCCGGGCGACGGCATCGTTATCGCCGGTGAGCAGGATGGGGGTGAGACCGATCGCCTTGAACTGCGCGACCGCTTCGGCACTGGTGGGTTTTACCGTATCGGCCACGATCAGGATGCCGCGGGCCTGCCCGTCCCAGCCCACGGCGACGACGGTCTTGCCCTTTGCCTCTGCCTCTGCCTTTGCCTTGGCGGCGGCGGTCCCGGGGCTGAGCGTCATGGACCATTCGGCGAGCAGCGACTCGCGGCCGACCACAATGGCGTGGCCGTCCACCACACCCTGGACGCCCTTGCCCTCGAGGTTGGCGAAGTCTTCCGGAACCGCCAGCGCACCGGTCTCCTCGGTGGCGCCTTTGGCGATGGCCTGCGCGATCGGGTGCTCTGAGGCGTCTTCCAAGGCACCGGCCAGCCGCAGCAGGTCGGCGCGCCCGGTGCCGGGCTCGGTGACGGCGTCGACCAGCGTCATTTTGCCGCTGGTGACCGTCCCGGTCTTATCCAGCACCACGGTGTCCACCCGGCGGGTGGATTCCAGCACCTCAGGGCCCTTGATGAGCACGCCCATTTGGGCGCCGCGGCCGGTGCCCACCAGCAGCGCTGTGGGCGTGGCCAGGCCCAGCGCGCAGGGGCACGCAATAACGAGGACGGCAACGGCTGCGGTGAAGGCCGCGGACACCGGGAAGCCTGCACCGAGCCAGCCGCCGAGGGCGATGACGGCGATCGCAATGACGACCGGTACAAAAACACCGGAAATCCGGTCGGCCAGGCGCTGCACCTCGGCTTTGCCGGTCTGGGCATCCTCAACGAGCTGGGCCATCTGAGCCAGCTGGGTATCGGCGCCGATCCGGGTGGCGCGGACCACCAGCCGTCCGCCGGCGTTGGTGGTGGCTCCGGTGACGGCATCTCCCTCAGCCACCTCGACGGGGACGGATTCACCGGTGAGCATGGACGCGTCCACGGCGGACGTTCCGGAGACCACGACGCCGTCGGTGGCGATTTTCTCTCCCGGCCGGACAATGAACTCGTCGCCGACCTGCAGCTCCTCCACGGGGATCTTCGTCTCGATCCCGCCGCGCAGCAGCGATACTTCCTTGGCTCCGAGTTCCAGGAGCGCGCGCAGGGCGGCGCCGGCCTGCTTCTTGGACCGCTTTTCGAAGTAGCGGCCAGCCAGGATGAACATGGTTACCCCGGCGCCCACCTCAAGGTAGATGTTCGCCGCACCGTCGGACGGTGCCAGCGCAAACTCGAACGGATGTTTCATCCCGGGAGTGCCGGCGGTCCCGAGGAACAGCGCGTAGAGCGACCACAGGAACGCCGCGGAGGTCCCCATCGAGATGAGCGTGTCCATGGTCGCGGCGCCCTGCTTGAGGTTGGCCCAGGCGGCCTTGTGGAAGGGCCAGGCACCCCAGACGATCACCGGGGAGGCGAGCGCCAGGGACGCCCACTGCCAGTAGGTGAACTGCAGGGCCGGGATCATGGCCATGGCGATCACCGGGACGGTGAGCACCACTGACCCGATCAGCCGGTGGCGGACCGAGACCAGCTCCGGGTCTTCGGCCCCGGCGTCGGCTGCAGCGCCGTCCGCTTTGCCGCGCTTCGGTGCCGGAACGACGGCGGTGTACCCGGTCTTTTCAACCTCGGCAATCAGCTGCGCCGGGTCATAGCCGTCC
Source organism: Arthrobacter gallicola (assembly GCF_014836775.1). GTDB lineage: Bacteria > Actinomycetota > Actinomycetes > Actinomycetales > Micrococcaceae > Arthrobacter_B > Arthrobacter_B gallicola. Next base: position 36,939 of record NZ_JACSQD010000001.1, on the reverse strand, counting down.
GGAACGGTGACTTTCGCTTTTTCGGTGGCGTAGTTGACAGTCGCCGTGACGCCGTCGAGCTTGTTGAGCTTTTTCTCGATCCGCATGGCGCAGGAGGCACAGGTCATTCCGCCGATCTCCAGCTCGATGCCGGTACCTACGCCCGGGGATGTTGAGGTGCTCATACAGTGATCCTTCTCCTGGTTGCTTTCAATGGGCGGAACGGCTGTGTCCGAGCCCTGGTGCGGCGGGCGGCGGTCAGTGCCCCTGCTCCTGCTCCGAATGTGGGCCGTCCCCGGTGTCCGCGGACTCCGGGCTGTTGTTGATGCCGCTGGTGGCGCCGGTGCTGCCGTGTGCGGCGTCCAGCACAAACTCGGCGGTGTGGACCTGGCCGTCCACCTGGAAGTCCAGGTAGAGCAGGTACCGCCCGGCGGTTGGGACCTGCGCGGTGAACCGGATGTCCGGCCCGGCCGTCTGTCCGGCGTCGGGAGCCGCGCCCTCGGCGTGGACGTGCAGGTAGGCAAGGTCGCCCTCGCGCAGCGCGACGAGGTGGCCGAACGCGCCAAGGTAGGGTTCCAGGGTGCTGACGGGTTCGCCGTCCTGGGTAACCGAAAGCGTCAGCGGGGCCGAGGACCCGGCCACCATGTCGCCGTCGAGCGAGACGGTGAAACCGTCCACGTGGTCTACCCGGGTTGGCTCCGGCGCCACCGGCGTGAACTCGCCGGATACCTGAACGGTGCGCGTCAGGGTCAGTGACGGCGCGCCCGGCGCAGCACCCGTGGGTGTGAAGTCAGCGAAGACGCGGTAGCTCCCGGCTTCCGTCCATTCCCACGGCATGGACCACGTTCCAGTGGACTCGTCCAGCACCGGGTGGACATGGCGGAACGCGCTGCCGTCGGAGCGCACCGCGATCACATGCAGGTCCTGCCCGTGGGATGTCCGGTATTCCGTGACCGGTTGGCCGGCGGCATCCTGGATCTGGAAAGCCAGGGTACCGGCTTCCCCCGCCGTGCCGGGTGCCTGGACCGGTGACAGAAGATATCCGCCCGCCTCAGCTGCGAGGCCTGGGACGTCCTGCGGCATAGCAGCGGCCGCCGGTGCCGGCTCCGATTGCGTGGCTGTGGTTTCCGGTGCGGCACTGTGGGTGCTCATATCGCTCTCTCCGGTACGGCTGGCTTCTGTCCATCCGGAAACCGCGTCATCGGGCACAACGGCGCCGGCAATTCCGAACGCGCCGCCGAACGCCACGGCCAGCCCGGCACCGTAGAGCGCCAGGCGTGCGCCGGCGTTCATGCCGCCCGCACCGCCGAGTAGCCGGCCTCTTCCACGGCAGCCAGGATCTTGGCGTCATCGATCGGTTCCGCGGCCGTCACCGCGAGCCGGCCGGTCTGGGCACTCACCTGAATCTCTTCCACTCCCGGGATCAGCTCGACTTCTTCGCGCACCGACATTTCACAGTGCCCGCAGGTCATCCCGGTTACCTGGTATTCGTTCGTGGCCATTGCGCTTTCCTTCCGTAAACCTGATACCCCTACTGGGTATCCGTAATCGACTGTATACCCCCAATGGGTATATCGCAACGGAGCTGCAGGACTGCGGCCCTGGCCTGAGCGAGTCTCCTGGAGGAGAGTAGTACTGCAGTCTCAGAACGAATCAGCTCCATGGGAGAACACATGGATATTATCTTCGTCCACGGTGCCGGAGGATGGCTCGAAGACCAGCCTATGGCCGCAGAGCTGCGCCGCCGGCTGGACGTTCCGGTAACCATGCCGCACTTCGCTGATGAGGACATGTCAACAGCGGCCTGGTTCGGTGAACTGGACCGGCAGCGGGATGCCCGGAGTGCTGAGCTGGTGATCGCCGGGCACTCCTTTGGCGCCTCGATGGCGCTCCTGCACCTGGCCGAGGGGTGGCAGGGCCCCCTCCCGCGGGGACTCGTTCTTCTGGCGACACCGTTCTGGGGATCGGAGGGCTGGCAGGCCGAGTACGCCCTGCCGGCCGGCTTTACGCTGTCTGGCGACGTTCCGCTGTTTCTGCACCACTGCCGGGATGACGACACCGTGCCCTTCAATCATCTTGACCATTTGGAATCCCTGCTGCCCACCGCAGTCGTCCGCCGGCACGCCACCGGCGGCCACCAGTTTGAGGGACGAATGGCGGCCGTTGCTGACGACGTCGGATCCCTCATCCATTAGCCCGCACGGTCAGGCGCCGGCCACGTCATTCTTCGGCAACGTCATTCTCCGGCCAATGCGGCGGCGGCATTTCATACCAGGTGCCGGCTAAAGAACCGGCCCGCCTCCTCACCCGCGAACCGCGGAACCCCGCCGTGCCCACCCATGTTGGCCTGCAGCGTCTTCTCCCGTGATCCGAAGGCATCGAACAGATCCAGCGACAGCTGCCGGTCGTTGCCTTCGTCGTCCCACTGCAGCAGGACGTGCAGCGGAATAGTGATCCGGCGGGCCTCGTCGAACATGGCGCGGGGCACGAAGCTTCCCGCAAAGAAAACGGCCGCCGCGATGCGGGGCTCGACCCGCGCCAGCCGGATGCCAATGGCGATGATCCCGCCCGAGAATCCCACCGGGCCGCGGATGTCGGGCAGGTCCAGGAGCGCGTCGAGGGCGGCCTGCCATTCCGGAACAGCCAAATCCACCAGGGGAAGGACCAGCCGGTCAACAATGGAATCACCCAGCGGTTCCCCCGCGGCCAGCGCCGCACGCAGATCAGCGCGGGCCTGCTCGGTTTCGGGCAGCCGGGGCCGGCCACCGGCTCCGGGCAGTTCGATGGCGGCGGAGGCGAAGCCGTTGGCTGCGGACTGCCGGGCCCGCCCCGCCAGCCTGGGATACATGGGCCGGAGTCCGCCGGGATGGCCAAGCAGAATCAGCGGTGCCGGTGCGGACCCGGATGCAGGAGTCCACAGGATCCCGGGGATTCCGGGGATTCCGGGGATTCCGCCAAGCATGAAGCCGCGTTCGAGGACGCCGTCCTCGTGCCGCTTTTCAGAGGTGAAGCGCATGGTGGTGCCTTTCGGGAGTGCTCTTGAACGGCGCTCCCTGGACGGTTTACCGCCCGGCCATGACTCCACGGAGGAGCACCCACGTCGATGTATTCACGGGTACCACCTCCTCGATTGCCTGCACGGCCGTGGCCAGTTTACCGGCGGGCGCTGCGCCGCCGCCAGAGCCCTTCGGTTTGCGGTCGGCTGCCGGCGGATAGCCGCAACCGTGCACGACCAGCGGGTGCAGCGGAATGTCAGCGGCCCTGCAGCCGGGCGTGAAGTGCCCGGACTTCCCCGCTCAGCTCGGCAACCGGTCCGGCGACGTCGAGGCCCGGCACCACAGCAGGGATCGGGAGCGCGGCCACCGGCCCTGCAGGAACGTCCCATTCGGCCAGCCACTGGGAGAGCTGCTCACTGCTCGTGGCGTAGACGATGCGGCCAAGTCCCACCCAGCCGTGCGCTGCGGCGCACATCGGGCAATGCTCCCCTGAGGTGTAGACCGTGCTTGCTGCCCGTTCGGCGGGAGTTTGGTGCTCCGCAGCCCAGCGGGCGATCTCGAACTCGGGGTGGCGGGTGGCGTCACCGTCCTTGACCCGGTTCCGGTCTTCGAACAGCACCCGGCCTTCGGCGTCGACCAGCAGGGAGCCAAACGGCTCATCACCGTCATCCAGAGCAGTGCGCGCAAGGTCCACACAGCGGCGCAGGTGGTGCAGTTCGGCAGGCGAAGGATCATAGAACGTGGTCATGATCCCTACGCTAGCAAGGCCGCCCAACATCTCACCCGTCCGGCACTCCCCTCAAACACGGTCGTAGGTCAGGGACACCACGCCGTGGTCGCCTGTTGCGCTGGAGGCGAGCGTCCACTTCGAGGCCGGCAAGCCGTTCTCGAACAGCCGCTTTCCTCCCCCGAGGATCTCCGGGAACATCGTGAATGACAGCCGGTCAACCCGGTGGGCGGCGAGCAGCGCCTTAATAACGCTCGCACTGGAGAAAACCACAATGTCACCGCCCGCTTCCTCCTTGAGGCGGTCCACAACGTGCTCAGCCGGCTCGTTGAAAATGCGCGCACGGCTCCATGGCGCGTGAGCGAGGGTGCTCGAGAGGACAACCTTTTCGGTGTCCCGCATCCACTTCCCGTAGGCGCGGTCGCGGGGATCAGCATCCGCGTCGTCAGCGACGGCGGGCCAATAGCCAAAGAACCCAACGGCATTGACGCGGCCGAGCAGAGCGGTCGTCGCCGGCGCCCACAGGGCCGTGAGATGGTCACGGGAGGTGTCGGTTACTGCGTACGGCATCAGCCAGCCCATGTCGGCTTCTCCGCCCGGGCCCTGATAGAAACCGTCCAGGCTGATGGCGATGTTAGCTACGACGCGGCGGTTCGCTGCTTTCACGGACGATCCTTCGGAGTGGAGGCGCTGGTGCTGGCATCATATACCTCCGGAAAACGACAAAAGCCCGACAGAACTTGCGTTCCGTCAGGCTTATCGTCGGGTTGACAGGATTTGAACCTGCGACCCCTTGACCCCCAGTCAAGTGCGCTACCAAGCTGCGCCACAACCCGTTACTTCATTGACCCGCAAGCCGGAGCGTTCCCGGCCGAACCAACTCAAATACTCTACAACAGACTTGCCGATTTCCCCGCATCGGAGCGGCCCCGGAGTTCATATTGGCTCCGGAGCCGCTCCCGTGGTAGAGCAGGTTAGCGCTTGCCGGGCTTGCCGCGCTTCTCCCGCACGCGCATGCTGACCTCGATCGGAGTGCCTTCGAAGCCAAAGGTTTCGCGCAGGCGGCGGGTGATGAAGCGGCGGTACCCTGGGTCCAGGAACCCGGTGGTGAAGAGCACAAACTTCGGCGGCCGCGAGGAGGCCTGGGTACCGAACAGGATGCGCGGCTGCTTGCCGCCACGCACGGGGTGCGGGTGGGCGGCAACAAGCTCGCCCAGGAAGGCGTTGAGCTTGCCGGTGGGGATGCGCTTGTCCCAGTTCTCCAGGGCGGTATCCAGGGCAGGAACCAGCCGGTCCTTGTGCCAGCCGGTCTTGGCCGAGATGTTGACGTGCGGCGCCCATTCAACGTGCGCCAGGTCGCGCTCGATTTCGGTTTTCAGGTAGCGGCGTCGTTCGTCGTCGAGCAGGTCCCACTTGTTGAACGCGAGGACCAGCGCGCGGCCGGAATCAATGGCCAGCTGCAGAATGCGCACATCCTGCTCGGACAGGACTTCATCAACGGCCAGGAGCACGACGGCGACCTCCGCCTTCTCCAGCGCGGCCTGCGTGCGCAGCGAGGCATAGAAGTCAGCGCCCTGGGCCATGTGCTGGCGGCGGCGGATACCGGCGGTGTCGACGAAACGCCAGGTGCGGCCGCCGAGTTCGATCATTTCATCGACGGGATCGCGGGTGGTGCCGGCCGTGTCGTCAACAACCACGCGCTCGGAACCGGCCAGCTTGTTCAGCAGGGAGGACTTGCCCACGTTCGGGCGGCCGATGAGGGCGATGCGGCGCGGGCCGCCGCTGCGGTCCAGCCCGCCGTAAGCGGAGTACTCCGGCAGCACCTCCAGCACAGCATCGAGCATGTCGGCGGTGCCGCGGCCGTGCAGTGCGGAAACGGGGTACGGCTCGCCAAAGCCAAGGCCCCAGAGGACCGACGCATCGGCTTCGTTCTGGATGTCGTCCACTTTGTTGGCGACGACGATGACAGGCTTGCCCTTGCTGCGCAGCATCTTCACGACGGCCTCGTCGGTGGCGGTGATACCCACGGTGGCGTCGACAACCAGCATCACGGCGTCAGCGACGTCGACGGCGATCTCTGCCTGGTCCGCGACCCGGGCGTGGATGCCGCGGGCGTCGTGCTCCCAGCCGCCGGTGTCAACGAGCGTGAAGTTCACGCCGTTCCAGGTGGCCGGGTAGGACACGCGGTCGCGGGTGACACCCGGGGTGTCCTCCACTACGGCCTCGCGGCGGCCCAAGATGCGGTTAACCAGGGTGGACTTGCCGACGTTCGGGCGGCCCACAATGGCGACCACGGGATCCAGCAGGACCGGAGCGTCTTCGTCAATCTCGTCGAAGCCGCCGGCCAGCAGGGCGGCATCTTCCTCGTCGAGTTCGTAGTCGGAGAGCCCGGCACGCAGGGTTTCCGCACGCAGGTTGGCTTCGTCGTCGTCAAGGGCGGCAAGCCGCTCGTCGATCTGGTCCTCGCCTGCGGGTACGTACTCCTCGCCGGAGTCGCCGTCAAAGGTAGGGTTGGCGTTCATAAACTATTGCTTTCTTTCCGTTGAGGCCTCAGCGCGTACGCGCCCGGCCGTCTCCGGACGTTCAGCCCGGGTAAGTATTTTGGCGTTAAGACACGAAGATTCCCGTGCAGCCACCAGTCCATTGAAACACGGCAGGCAGCGCCGGTCCCCATTGGGGCCCGGCGCTGCACCGCTGAAAAAGTCAGTGCGTGCTGCTGTAGACCACGTCCAGGACGGCCTGGACAGTTTCTTCAAAGTCCAGGTCGGAAGAATCGATGGTCACCACGCCGTCGGCCGCCTTCTGGAAGTTCACCACCGCGGAGTCCTTAACATCGCGGGTCAGGACCTGTTCGCGCAGCTGCGCGGAAGTCTGCGATTCGCCCAGCTGGACACCGCGGCGGCGCAGCCGCGCCTCTTCCGAAGCGGTCAGCAGGATCCGAACCTCGGCCGTGGGTGCCACCACTGTGGTGATGTCCCGTCCCTCGGCAACGATGCGCAGACCGGAGTCCTTGATCAGCTGCTGCTGCCGGCGGACCAGATCCGCCCGGGCACCGAGGGTGGTTGCCACGGCGCTGACGTTGGAGGAGACCTCTGGTTCGCGGATCGCCTGGGTAACGTCCTCTCCCCCAACCCGCACCCATTCCTGGTCCGGGGAGGTGCTCAGCTCAATGTCGGCGGAGCGGGTCGCGGCTTCCACAGCGACGGCGTCAGTCAGGTCGATGCCGGCACGCATGCAGGCGATGGTGACAGCACGGTACATTGCCCCGGTATCCAGGTAAGCGGCACGCAGCCGCCGGGCCGCTTCCCGGCTGATGCTGGACTTCCCTGAACCGGACGGGCCGTCGATGGCCACCACCAGGGGTTTACCCAGCCGGAACTGGGCCGGATCACGTTCTTCGCTCACTCCACTACCTTCCAGCCGCGCGAGGTCAGCTCGCTGACCAGCCCGTGCACTTTGCTCGGCAGAACCGAGATTTCCGCCCGGCCAACCTGGCGTCCGGAGGCGTGCTCCAGGCGCAGGTCTTCCAGGTTGACGCCGATTTCACCGATTTCGGTGAGCAGCTGCGCGATCTGTCCCGGGGTGTCATCAACCAGGACGGTGAAGCTGGCAAAGGACTGCGGCGGCGTGCCGTGCTTGCCCGGGATACGGGCCTGGCCCGTGTTTCCTTCGGCAATCAGCTGAGCCATGTCCAGCCGGGCACCGTCTGCCTGCGGGTTTTCCAGGGTGTTGATCAGCCGGTTCAGGTCCTCGCGGACACCCTGCAGGATGGTCACCAGGCGCGGGGCGTTCCCGCTGAGGATCTGCACCCACAGCTTCGGATCACTGGCCGCGATCCGAGTCACGTCGCGCAGTCCGTTGCCGGCCAGAGCCAGTGAGGACGGCGGGGTTTCCTGCAGCCTGCTGGCCACCAGTGAGGACATCACCTGTGGCAGATGCGAAATCAGGGCAACTGACTGGTCATGGTCCTCGGCGTGCATCCGGGAGACCACGGCGCCCAGGTCGATGGCCAGCGCCTCAGCGGTTTTCACTGCCTCGGGAGAGCTCTGGTCCCCGGCGCAGATGACCCACGGATTGGACATAAAGAGGTCCCCAAGGGCGGCCACCGGACCGGATTTTTCACGTCCGGCCATCGGGTGGGTGCCCACGTAGCGGGACAGATCGGCACCGGTGCACTCAAGATCCGCCAGGACGGCGGCCTTCACGCTGGCAATGTCGACGACGACGGCGGCCGGCCAGTCCTTCAGCGCCTGCGCCACGAGGGGCGCGGTCACGTCCGGCGGAGCCGCCACGACGACGAGCTGAGGGGCAAAGTCCGCCTCGACACCCGAGAGCAGCCGGCCGGCGCCAATGTCCTTTGCCACCGCCTCGGTGGAGGGGGAAATATCCGAGAGCACAACGTCGATCCCCCGGGCCCGCAGGCCCAGCCCGATGCTGGCACCGAGCAGGCCGGTACCAATCACCAGGACCGGTCCGGACAGGTGTGTGCCCCCGTTGACCAGTACCGTCACCGGCTAGAGCCCTACGGAAGCCAGCAGGTGGCCCACTTCGTGGCGGCCGAGGACGCGGATGCTGCCCTGGCGCTGATCGTTGAGGCGGATCGGCCCCATCTGGGTGCGCACCAGGCGCTCGACCGGGTGGCCGACTGCGTCAAACAGACGGCGGACAATCCGGTTGCGGCCGGAGTGCAGCACTACCTCCACCAGGATGTGGCCCGGCGTGGAATCGACCAGACGGAAGGAATCGACCTTGGCGAAGCCGTCTTCCAGTTCCAGGCCTTCACGCATCTGGGCGCCGACACCGTGGGCCATGGGCCCGCGGACCTGCACCAGGTAGGTCTTCGGAACCTCGTAGGAGGGGTGGGTCAGCCGGTTGGCCAGCTCGCCGTCGTTGGTCAGCAGCAGCAGGCCCTCGGTGTTGTTGTCCAGACGGCCGACGTGGAAGAGGCGTTCGTGCTTGTTGGTGTTCTTGAGGTAGTCGCTGATGCAGGGACGGCCTTCCGGGTCCTCCATGGTGGAGATGACGCCGCGGGGCTTGTTGAAGACGTAGTACTTCTGCGTCTCATCCAGCTGCAGGCTCATACCGTCCACGTGGATGGAAACGGTCTTGGGGTCAACCCGGACACCGAGCTCGGTGACGACCTCGCCGTCGACCTCCACCCGGCCTTCCTGAATCATTTCCTCGCACACGCGGCGGGAGGCGACGCCGGCACTGGCCATCACCTTCTGCAGGCGGATGCCCTCGGGATCGTGGTGCTCGGACACCACCGGCTTGCCCGGGCGGCGGGTGTGCGGCCGCTTGGTGACCGGGCCCAGGTTCCTGCCGAAGCGTTCGTTGCGGAACGGGCGCTCACCGCCGCCCTTCTTGGCGCCGCCGGGCTTGAAGCCGCCGGACTTGGGCGCACCGGACCGGTATCCCTCAGCGGCGGGCGCATCGTCCCGGGAGGGCCTGGAGTTACCGGACTTGAAGCCCCCGGACTTGGGTGCGCCGGACTTGAAGCCGCCTGACTTAGGTGCGCCGGACTTGAAGCCGCCTGATTTAGGTGCGCCGGAGCTGAAGCCGCCGGACTGGGCGCCGCGGTCCGAGCCGGACTTCGGACCGCCGGTGCGGCCGGTGGAAGGCTTGGAGCCCTTGCCGAAGCCCCGGCTGCCGCCTGAGGCCCCTCCGCCGCGCGGATTGCTGCGGCCTGCTCCGGAACGGGGTGCCTGTGTCATTAAAAAATCCTTCGGGTGTAGCGGTTAGTAAGTAGTCTCTTCAAATTCTGCAAGGTTTTCCAGCCCTGGCAGGTGGGGTGCTATCTGCGGCAGCTCCTCCACACTGTCCAGCCCCAGTTTCTCCAGGAAGTACGGTGTCGTGACGTAGAGCAGAGAACCGGTTTCCGGCTCACTGCCTGCTTCCTCGACCAGCCCGCGCTGGATAAGCGTTCGGACCACGGAGTCGACGTTGACTCCCCGGATAGCCGATACCCGTCCCCGGGACACCGGTTGGCGGTAGGCAATCACGGCCAGGGTTTCCAGCGCAGCCTGGGACAGGCGGGCACTTTGGCCTTCGAGCACGAACTGCCCGACGATGTCCGCGAAGCCGGGACGCGAATAGATGCGCCAGCCTCCGGCCACTTCGCGGAGCTCAAAACCCCGCGGTTGGGAAACCTGCTGCCCGCTGGATCCACCCCCAGTATAACCGTCATACTCCTGCCGCAGGTCGGCAAGGATCCGGGCCACCTCAGCCGCGGGAACCTCCAGGGCAGCCGCCAGCTGCGCCGTGGTCACCGGTTCATTGATCACCATCAGCACGGCCTCAGCCGCCGACCGGAGTCCCCCGGGCCGGGAATCGATGCTGTTCGGCTCAGGCGCCGGCGGGTGCTGCATGCATCTCCTCGTCATATTCTTCGGCCATGGCCTCCGCGGACCAGGCTCCGGCCGTGCCGGGAGACCCTGTCCAGGTGATCCGCAGTTCCCCCAGCGGCACCGGCTGTTCGAAGGCCAGCACCCCGTCCCGGAACATTTCCAGCAGGGCAAGAAACCGCGCCACGGTCTCCAGCGGGGAGGCCCCGCCCGTGAGTTCGGTGAAGGTCAGCGGGCTGCTCTGCGCCAGCCGGGCGCTGATGATCCGTGCCTGGTCCCGGACGCTGACGCGCGGAGTGTGCAGGTGCGCCAGCCCCACTTCGGTGGGCGGGCCGGGTTTGGGCTCCAGCGCCTTGAGCGCGAGCTTCGCGAAGTCCTCCGGCGACGTCCGCCAGACCAGTTCCGGCAGCATCGCCGCCAGATGCGGTTCAAGCGCGGTATCACGGGGGAAGCGCAGGCCTTCTTCGGCCAGGCGGGTTCCCATCAGGGAGGCCACTTCCTTAAAGGCCCGGTACTGCAGCAGCCGGGCGAAGAGCAGGTCCCGTGCCTCCAGCAGGGCAATATCCTCATCGTCCTCCACGTCCCCGGCCGGCAGCAGCCGTGCTGCCTTCAGATCCAGGAGGGTGGCGGCAATGACCAGGAATTCGCTGGCTTCATCCAGCGCCCAGCCCTGGCCGGAGGCCGTGAGGGCGCGGATGTAGGCGATGAACTCGTCCGTGACCTTTGCCAGGGCGATTTCGGTGATGTCCAGTTCGTGTTTGGAGATCAGCCCCAGCAGAACGTCAAAGGGTCCGCGGAAGTTTTCCAGCCGGACTTCGAATCCGCCGGCTTGGTGCCCCTCTGCTTCCGCCGTCTGTTCCCGGCCCGCCCCTGCCCCGGCGCCCGCCGCCGGACTAGGGTGCGCCGCCGCGGGCAATCAGTTCCTTGGCGAGCCGGCGGTAGGACTCCGCGCCGGCATGGTTGCCGGCGTAGGAGGTGATGGGTTCGGCTGCCACCGTGGCATCGGCAAACTTGATCGTGCGCTTGATCACGGTCTCGAAGACCTTGTCGCCAAAGGCCTCCACCAGACGTCCGATGACCTCGCGGCTGTGCAGGGTCCGTGCGTCGTACATCGTGGCCAGCACGCCGTCGACCTGCAGTCCCGGGTTCAGCCGGTCCTGGACCTTTTCAATGGTTTCCACCAGCAGTGCCACGGCACGCAGGGCGAAGAATTCACAGATCAGCGGGATGATCACACCGTGTGCGGCGGTCAGGGCGTTGACGGTCAGCAGGCCCAGGGAGGGCTGGCAGTCGATCAGGATGACGTCGTAGTCGTCCGAGACCCGGCGCAGCGCGCGTTCGAGCACCTGTTCGCGGGCAACCTCATTGACCAGCTGCACTTCGGCGGCGGAGAGGTCGATGTTGGCGGGAAGCAGATCGATGTTCTCGACGTGTGTTTCCTGGATGGCGTCGCGGATGTCCACCTTGCGGTCCATCAGGACGTTGTAGACGGTGACATCCAGTTCATGCGGGTTGGTGCCCAGGCCGGCGGAGAGCGCGCCCTGCGGATCGAAGTCCACCAGCAGGACCTTGCGCCCGGCCTCTGCCAGCGCGGCACCGAGGTTAATCGTCGACGTCGTTTTTCCCACGCCGCCTTTTTGGTTCACCATGGCGATGATGCGTGCCGGGCCGTGGGATGTCAGGACCGGAGGTTCGGGGAATTCCGTCAGCGGGCGGCCGGTCGGACCCATGACGTCATCGGTTGCGTCCTGCAGAGTTGTGGAACTCTGTTCGCTGCTCACGTATAAATCCACGCTTCCGTCTCTAGCTGTCCTGCGGCTGTCCTGTCCAAGATTACAACTGCGCAACACCTATACCGCGAATCGGCGTACTTGAACACCGCGAGCCTTGACGCTCAACCTTAACTAGAAGCTTTGGATTGCGGGGCGGACCCGCCCCCAGCGGAACCAGCCGCCGGTGCCATCGGACAGCCAGCGGGAACCGCTGAAGCGGGCTCCGTGTCCGGACTGCTACAAACGCTGGAAAAGGTTCAGGATGTTACCCTCCGTATCCGTAAACCAGGCCGCCTTCCCCACCGGAGTTGAGGCAATGCCGCCCTCGGTCTTCAAGCCCGGGAAATCGTAGTCCTCGAAGACAACGCCGCGGCTCCGAAGATCGGCCACCTCACCGTCAATGTCCGTGGTCTCCCAGCCCATCTGCGTGTTTTTGGCGCTTCCGGCATTGTCGGTTTCGTAGAGCAGGAAAGCCGTTCCATTTCCGCTCCGGTACAAGACGTTTTCATCGTCCATGACCTGCGGCGGATCAAGGCCAAGCACGTCTGCGTAAAAGCCTTTGGCCCTGGCTATGTCCTTGGCGGGCAGCACCGCCATAATGTTGTCATTCTTCAGCAAAATAACCCCTCCTTATAGAGAGCCCGGAGAGCGTGCCCCCTGCGGGTTTAACCCTCCCAGGCGGACTTGTGCTGATCTCTTTATTCTCCGCGCCTTTCCCGGCCCGCCGGTAGGGGTTGCACAACATCCTTCCGGTGTATGCCTGCGGAGGCAGTCCGGGTTTCGATCAGGACACAATCGTGGACTTCCTTTGACCCACCCCTTCCTTCAGCAATAGCGTTTGGTAAACATAAGTTGACCTAGAGGCATATATCGAGGCGCAGACCGTGGTATCTCCCGGTGCAGTCTCCAATCGACAGGACTTGAATGGACTACCTCAACGCGGCAATCGTGGTGGCCTACCTCGTGGGCATGCTTGCCTTCGGCTGGTGGGGCAAAACCCGCACCCGTAATGAAAGCGACTACCTAGTCGCCGGCCGCCGGCTCGGCCCCCTGTTCTACACCGGCACCATGGCCGCCGTCGTGCTGGGCGGAGCCTCCACGGTTGGCGGCGTTGGGCTGGGTTACCAGTACGGGATCTCGGGCATGTGGCTGGTGGTGGCGATCGGCACCGGCGTACTGCTGCTGAGCGTGCTCTTCGCCTCGAAGCTGCAGAAGCTCAAGATTTACACGGTCTCGCAGATGCTCTCCCTGCGCTACGGCGCGCAGTCCACGCAGATGTCCTCGATCGTAATGCTGGCCTACACCCTGATGCTGTGTGCCACGTCCACGGGCGCATACGCCACCATCTTCGTGGTGCTCTTCGGCTGGGAACGCTGGCTGGCCATCGCCATTGGCGGCGCCGTGGTGCTGATCTACTCCACGATCGGCGGCATGTGGTCCATCACCCTGGCAGACATGGCCCAGTTCATCATCAAGACCATCGGCGTCTTTGCCCTGATGCTGCCCTTCACCTTCAACGCGGCCGGCGGCCTCGACGGAATCCGTGAGCGGGTGGATGCGGAGTTCTTCAGCATCACCGGCATCGGCGCACAGAGCATCATCACGTACTTCGTTGTGTACACGCTCGGCCTGCTGATCGGCCAGGACATCTGGCAGCGGGTCTTTACCGCCCGTACCCCGCTGATCGCCCGCTGGGGCGGTACCGCCGCCGGCATCTACTGCATCCTCTACGGTGTAGCCGGCGCCCTGATCGGCATGGCCGCCTCCGTGGTGCTGCCGAGCATCGAGTCCAAGGACGATGTTTACGCCGACGTCGCCATGAGCCTGCTGCCGGTGGGCCTGGGCGGCCTGGTGCTGGCCGCCGCCGTGGCAGCGATGATGTCCACCGCCTCCGGCGCGCTCATAGCCGCCGCCACGGTGGCGCGGACGGACGTGGTGCCCTACGTCCGCAGCTGGTTCGGCGCGCAGAAAACCGAAACCGCCGGCGGATCCGCACGTCCCGCCGGCAACCCGGAACACGATATTGCCCGCAGCCAGGTCTGGGTTCTCGGCCTGGGGCTGGTGGCCATCGTCCTTGCCATCGTGGTTCAGGATGTGGTCGCCGCGCTGACCATCGCCTACGACATCCTGGTCGGCGGACTCCTGGTCGCTATCCTCGGCGGGCTCTTCTGGAAGCGGGGCACCGGCCTGGGCGCTGCCGCGTCAATGGTCGCCGGCAGTGTTGCCACCCTGGCAACCATGATCTTCCTGGAAGTTACCGGCGACCAGCCGTACGACGGCGTCTACGCCAACGAGCCGATCTACTTCGGGCTCGTCGCCTCGGCGGCCGTTTACGTGGTCATCTCCCTGCTCAGCCCGCGGACTGACGCCGCGGTCATGACTGCCTGGGAGGACCGGCTCGCCGGCCGGTTCCAGGAGGAGCCGGAGCCGGAAAAGACGTCCAGCCCGGCATAGCTCCCCCGCTCAACAGATAAGGCCGCCCCGGTTCTCTCCGGGGCGGCCTTATTTCCGCCCCGCGAACGCCCCGGGCCGGATCCGTGCCAGAGAGTCCAGGAGTATGATGCCGGCCGCGAACGGAACCACGCCCAGGGCCAGCATGCTCAGTCCGGCTGACCCCGGGAAGTCCACGGCGTTGTGGGTGAGGGCCAGCTGCGCGCCGGTCTGAAAGGCAGTATGAAATCCGACTGTCGTCCACACTGATCCGGTGACCAGGCGCAGGTAGCCCAGCCCCAGCCCCATGCTAAGAAAAAGTAAGAGATCAGCGGTCCCGGTCCAGCCCCGCAGGACCAGGGCGAAAGCGGTGAAAAGGGCAGCCTGCACAACGTTCGTCCACCAGCCGGATAACCGTTCTCCCAGCACCCGCATCAGATAACCGCGGAACACCACCTCCTCGGGAATCGCCTCACAGAGCAGCACGGCGGCGAGGATGAGCAGCACGGTGGCCGCCAGCTCGGCTGGAGCGGCCACGGCATTGAGCGGAAACCCCAGGAATCCCAGCACCGCAAAGCCAGCCACGGCAGGCACCAGCCAGGCGGCACCACCCAGAACAAAGGCCAGCAGCCCGACAGGGAACGGCACCACCCCGCTGCCCCGTCCAGGGCGGCCAATCCGGCTCGGCGCGTGGCGGCGTGCCGGACCAAACATCCACCCCAGCACGCAGGCCGACACCGCCGCGCCGGCGGCGATGCGCAGGACGAGGCTGGGCAGCGCTGCCGGATCATTGCTCTTGGTCAGCCAGTACAGCACTGCCAAGGCCATGCCGAGCCCGACGACGGGCAGCAGCACCCGCGCAGCGAACCCGGCCAGCTCCCACACACCGGGAGCCAGCAACCGTGCCGCCATGGTTAGGCCTCTCTTTGGACCGCCGGACGGAGCAGCGGCACCAGGGCATCCAGCACCGACCGGTCCTCGATGGTTGACGGTACGGTGAATTCTTCGCCGTCGGCGATCTGGCGCATGGTCTTGCGGAGGATCTTCCCGGACCGGGTTTTCGGCAGCCCGTCCACCACCCGGACATCACGGAAGTCGGCGACCGGACCGATCTGCCGGCGGACCAGGTCCGCGAGCGCCGCCTGGATGTCCACCTCGGTAACCGAGGAGCCGGCTTTGAGCACCACGTAGCCGCACGGCCGCTGGCCCTTGAGGCTGTCCTGCACCCCGATGACGGCGCATTCGGCCACATCGGGGTGCTTCGCCACCGCCTGTTCGATCGCCCCGGTGGAGAGCCGGTGCCCGGCCACGTTGATCACATCGTCTGTCCGGCCCATCACGAACACGTACCCGTCTTCGTCGACGTAGCCGGAGTCCCCGGTGGCATAGCTGCCCTCGAACGCCTGAAGATAGGACGCCCGGTAGCGCTCGTCGCTGCCCCACAGTGTCGCCAGGGTTCCCGGCGGCAGCGGCAGGTCCAGCACGATGTTGCCCTCGGTTCCCGCGGTGACCTCCGTCCCGGTGCCGTCCACCACGCGCAGCCGGAACCCCGGCACCGGGAAGGTTGGCGATCCGGCTTTCAGCGGCTGCGGGTCCAGGCCCATGGGGTTGGCGCAGATGGCCCATCCGGTTTCGGTCTGCCACCAGTGATCCACCACCGGAATGCCCAGGGCGTCTGACATCCAGCGGTACGTTTCCGGATCCAGCCGCTCCCCCGCCGCGAACAGCGTGCGCAGCTTCGAGAGGTCATACCCGGCAGCGAGCGCCAGCTCCGGATCGGCCCGGCGGATGGCCCGCAGCGCCGTCGGGGCGGTGAACAGGACTTCCACGCCGTGTTCCGCGGCCACCCGCCAGAACGCACCGGCATCGGGGGTTCCCACCGGCTTGCCCTCGTACAGCACGGTGGTGGCTCCGGCGATCAGCGGCCCGTAGACGATGTAGGAGTGCCCCACCACCCAGCCGACGTCGGAGGCCGTCCACATCACCTGCCCGGGGCCGGCGTCGTAAATATTTGCCATGGACCAGGCCAGGGCGACGGCGTGGGAACCGTTGTCCCGCACCACACCTTTGGGCGCGCCCGTGGTGCCGGAGGTGTAGAGGATGTAGAGCGGGTCCGTCGCGGCCACGCTTACCGGGCCCCGCGGCTGCGCATCGGCGGCCAGCCCGGCCCAGTCCGCCCAGCTGCCACCGCCGGCGCCGTCGAATTCCCGGACCGTATGCGCAAAACCCTCCCGGGCGGCCACCACAACGGCACGCACCCGGTGGCCGGCGGTCTCGAGGGCCTCGGCCACGGTGGGCAGGTATTCCACCCGGCGTTTGGGTTCCAGTCCCCCGCTGGCTGTCACGACGGCGTCGGGCCGGGCATCGTCGATCCGGGCCGCCAGCTCGGCGGCGGCGAACCCGCCGAACACCACGGAGTGCACGGCGCCCAGCCGGGCAGTGGCCAGCATGGCGATCACCGCCTCCGGGATCATGGGCAGGTAAATCACCACCCGGTCCCCCGCCCTGATCCCCTGGCTGTGCAGGACACCGGCAAAGGTCTCCACCTCGGCCAGCAGCTCGGCGTAGGTGTAGGTGCGCGTGGTCCCCAGCATCGCGGAGTCATAGACCAGGGCCGTCCGGTTTCCGTGGCCGGCGAGCACGTGCCGGTCCAGTGCATTGAAGCTGGTGTTCAGCCGGCCGTCCGGGAACCAGCGGTAAAACGGCGGCCGGCTATCATCCAGGGCCCTGGCCGGTGGGACATCCCAATCCACCAGTGCCGCGGCGTTGAGCCAGAACTTCTCCGGGTCCTCGCTCGAAGCGGCGTAGGTTTCTGCGTAGCCTTCGGTGCCCATGAATCCTCCTTGATTCGCGGTCCGCCGGTGTACGGCGGGCCGGTGCCGTACCGGCCATGGTAGGGCACCGGGGTCTCAGGCGAGCCAGAAGGCAACGAGCAGGATCACCGGGAAGGAGAGGAAGGAGGTCAGGAACACCACGTCCCGGGCTATGACGGCCTTCATCCCGAACTGGTTGGCGAACAGGTACACGTTCTGCGCGGTAGGCAGCGCGCTCATCACCACGGCGCCGAAGAGAGCTTCGCCTTCCAGGCCAAAGATCCAACGCGCGACGGCGTAGCCCACCAGCGGTGCAGCCACCACCTTGAGCATCGTGGCAGTGAGGATGTCGGCCCGGACGGAGCCGTCTGCGAGCGGCCGCTGGCCGTACAGGCTCATGCCGAAGACCAGCAGCAGCAGCGGAACCGAGGCGTGTCCCAGCAGGGACAGCGGTTCCCAGACCACGGTGGGCAGATCCGCGCCGGTCAGAGCGACGGTCAGACCGGCAACGGTGCCTGCCGTGACCGGGTTGGCGAAGGGCACCAGGACAGCTTTCAGGACAGTGCGCGGACTGCGCCTGCGGATCGGAGCGGCAAGGGCACCGGGGCCTGCTGCAAGCCGCTCCCGGGCCCTTGCCTGCCGCCCTGCGGTGAAAGTGAACAGCGCTATGTAGGCCGGCGCCGCAATCAGCAGCTGCGCGACCAGAACCGAGACCACCGGCGTTGCGCTGCCCACCGCGTACAGGGCGATCGGCAGGCCGATGTTCCCGGCATTGACATAGGAAGCGCTCATCGCACCAATTGCGGTATCGGCCCCGCTGCGGCGGAGGAATACCTTTGCAATCACGGCGTAGAGCAGCCCGCACACTGCGGTTGTGGCCAGGGCCGCCGGCGCCAGGGTGCCGAGCACCTGCTGCACGGGAGCCTCGGCGAGAAGAATGAACATCAGGGCGGGGTTGGTGATGTAGTAGATCACTGCCGTCAGCGCCGGTTTGGGGTCCTTGCCGCCGCCCAGCCGGAAGGCAGCGGCAGCGTAGCCCACCGCCACGATGATCAGTACGACGGCGAATCCCTCAACAACTCCCAGC
Source organism: Arthrobacter gallicola (assembly GCF_014836775.1). Lineage (GTDB taxonomy): Bacteria > Actinomycetota > Actinomycetes > Actinomycetales > Micrococcaceae > Arthrobacter_B > Arthrobacter_B gallicola. The sequence continues at coordinate 18,791 of NZ_JACSQD010000001.1, read as the reverse complement.
ACCGGTGCGGGCCTCATTCCAATACTTGTCGGTGCCTCTGGGGCACGGCCGGAGCGGCACCCCGCCGCCGCCATCATTTCAGACCCGGCAGCATCCAGACCCGGCCGGGCGTCATACAAGGTCCCGAGGCACCACTCATACCGCAGAATGTATACACGACTGACTCCGGATTCTAGGATTTCTCCCGAACTCCTCCCGCACTTCCCCGGTCATGTATACACTGGGTGTTCCGGACCACATCAGACGGAGGGAGCACCATGCGGGCCAGCGACCGCGCCTATGCCATGCTCCGCGAGGACATCGTCGAGTGGCGGCTTCCTCCGGGAACGCTGCTCGGCGAGGTTGAACAGTCCCGGCGCCTCGGAATCTCCCGCACTCCGCTGCGCGAGGCCCTCGGCCGGCTCACCGCCGACGGTCTTGCGGCGCAGCACGCCGGACGCGGCGTCGTCGTCTCCCCCATCTCCCCCGAAACCGTGGGCGCGCTCTTCGAACTCCGGCAGGCCCTGGAATGCCAGGCGGCCTTGCTTGCCGCCAACCGCCGGGATCCCGCCGTCTTCCGGGCACTGCGCACCGACTTCGACGCCGCGGCGGCGAGCCTGGCAGCTGACCCGGACCAGGACCCGGCCCGCCAGGGCTACTACGCCCTTGTGGCACGCCTGGACGCGGCGATCGACACCGCCGCAGCCAACCCGTATCTGACCCAAGCGCTCGGCAATGTGCGCCTGCACCTGGCGAGGGTCCGCCGCCTGGCCAAGGACAACCCGGCGCGGCTGCGCGAGACCGCCTCGGAGCACGCCACGATTGCGGGGGCAATCGCTTCCGGCGACCCAGCCATGGCAGCCGCTGCCACGGCAGTCCACCTGCACAAAAGCCTCGAACACTTCAACACCGTCCATCAGCCCTAATCCGAGAGGACCCTTCCACCGTGAAATCCCACAACGTGCGTGTCTACCGCAGCGAGGAAAACCTGCCCCGCGAAGACCAGCTGGCCTGGAAGATTGCTGCGGTCGCCGCTGATCCGGTCGAGGTCACCGCCGACGTCGCGGACATGGTGATCAACCGCGTCATCGACAACGCCTCCGTTGCCGTCGCCTCATTGAACCGTGCCCCCATCGTGGCGGCCCGCGCGCAGGCACTCTCCTTCGCGCCGTCGTCCGGCGGCGCGGGAGCCTCAGTCTTTGGCGTACAGGAGAAGACTTCCCCCGAATGGGCAGCCTGGGCCAACGGTGTGGCCGTCCGCGAACTGGACTACCACGACACGTTCCTGGCGGCCGACTACTCCCACCCCGGAGACAATATCCCGCCGATCCTCGCCGCTGCCCAGCACACCGGCGCCTCCGGGGCAGACCTGCTGCGCGGCATCGCCACCGGCTACGAAATCCAGGTCAACCTGGTCAAGGCGATCTGCCTGCACAAACACAAGATCGACCACGTTGCCCACCTTGGTCCCTCCGCCGCCGCCGGTCTCGGCACCCTGCTGGGGCTGGACACCGAAACCATCTTCCAGGCCGTTGGCCAGGCGCTGCACACCACCACCGCCACCCGCCAGTCCCGCAAGGGCGAAATCTCCACCTGGAAGGCGCACGCCCCGGCCTTCGCCGGCAAGATGGCCGTGGAGGCCGTGGACCGGGCGATGCGCGGCCAGACCTCCCCCACCCCCATTTACGAGGGCGAGGACGGCGTGATCGCCTGGCTGCTGGACGGGCCCGATGCCGCCTATTCGGTGCCGCTGCCGGCCCCCGGGGAGGCCAAGCGCGCCATCCTGGACACCTACACCAAGGAACACTCGGCCGAGTATCAGGCTCAGGCCTGGATCGACCTGGCCCGCCGGATCCACCGCGATTACCCTGCGGCCACCGACCCGGCCAACGTCGCCTCGGTGCTGATTTCCACCTCGCACCACACACACAACGTGATCGGTTCCGGCGCCAACGATCCGCAGAAGTACGATCCGGCCGCGTCGCGGGAAACCCTGGACCACTCCATCCCGTACATCTTCACGGTTGCCCTGCAGGACGGCGCCTGGCACCACGTGGACTCCTACGCCCCGGAACGGGCCGGCCGACCGGACACCGTGGCGCTCTGGCACAAGGTCACCACCGTCGAAGACCCGGAATGGACCCGCCGCTACCACTCGCTGGACATCGCCGAGAAAGCCTTCGGCGGCCGGGTGGAAATCACCCTCACCGACGGCCGGGTGATCACGGACGAGATTGCCGTGGCCGACGCGCATCCGCTGGGCGCCCGGCCCTTCGTCCGCGCCGACTACATCCACAAGTTCCGCACCCTCGCCGCCGGCATCGTGGCGGACGAGGAAATCGACCGTTTCATCGCTGCCGCCGAACGGCTGCCCGACCTGGCGCCGGGAGAACTGGGCCAGCTCAACATCACCGCCGCGGCCGGCGTCGTCGATCCGTCCGCCGCACCGAAGGGACTGTTCTAAATGCTCTACTCCGCCACCACCCCCGAGCAGAAGCGCCTCGCCATGCGCGCAGGGCTCGCCTCCGGCACGCTGCAGCAGTACCCGGGAGCCTTCAACCCGCTCTCGGCCCGGCTCATCCAGGAAAAAGGGTTCGACGGCGTCTATATCTCCGGCGCGGTCCTCGCCAATGACCTGGGCCTGCCGGACATCGGGCTGACCACGCTGACGGAGGTTGCCACCCGGGCCGGGCAGATTGCCCGGATGAGCGACCTGCCCGCCATTGTCGACGCCGACACCGGCTTCGGCGAGCCGATGAACGTGGCGCGCACCATCCAGGAACTCGAGAACGCCGGCCTGGCCGGCTGCCACATCGAGGACCAGTTCAATCCGAAGCGCTGCGGGCACCTCGACGGGAAAAACGTTGTGGACCTGGACACCGCCACCAAACGGATCCGCGCCGCGGCAGACGCCCGGCGGGATCCCAACTTCCTGATCATGGCCCGCACCGACATCCGTGCCGTGGAAGGCCTGGCAGCCGCCCAGGACCGGGCCCGCGCCCTGGTGGAGGCCGGCGCCGACGCCATTTTCCCGGAAGCCATGAAAACGGTGGAGGAGTTCGCCGCCATCCGCGCCGCCGTCGACGTTCCGATCCTGGCCAACATGACCGAGTTCGGCAAGAGCGAGCTCTTTACCTATGACCAGCTCGCCGGTGCGGGCGTCAACATGGTCATTTATCCGGTGACGCTGCTGCGCAGTGCCATGGGTGCGGCCGAACGGACACTGGAGGCCATCAGAGCCGACGGCACGCAGGCAGCGGCGGTTCCCAGCATGCTCACACGTGCGCGCCTGTACGATCTGGTGGATTATGAGGCGTATAACCGCTTTGATACGTCCGTGTTCAATTTCCAGGTCCCCGGCTCCCCCGGCGCACCGGCCCCCGCCTGACCTGACCGTCCAAAGTCCCGCACCAAGAAGAAGGCGTTGCCCCACCCCTGATCTGCGCACCACGACGAAGGAGTCCCAACGATGACAGAGACAACCATTCACAAAGGTCTGGCCGGCGTGCTGGTGGACACCACCAGCATTTCCAAGGTCAATCCCGAGACGAATTCGCTGCTCTACCGCGGCTATCCGGTCCAGGAACTCGCGGCCCGCTGCAGCTTCGAAGAAGTCGCCTATCTGCTCTGGAACGGCGAGCTGCCCTCAGCGGAGGAACTGGCGGAGTTCACCCGCGGCGAGCGGTCGCAGCGCGCGCTGACCCCGGAACTCAAGGCGGTGATCGACGCCCTGCCGGCCACCTGTCATCCGATGGACGTCTGCCGGACGGCGGCGTCGGTCCTGGGCGCCGAGCATCCCAAGGCCGAGGATCCCTCCCGGCTGGCCAACATGGAGAAGTCTGTCAGCCTGTTTGCCGCCATGCCCGCCGTCGTCGCTTATGACCAGCGCCGCCGCCGCGGCGAGGAACTGGTGGAGCCGCGGGAGGACCTGGGCTATGCCGCGAATTTCCTGTGGATGACGTTCGGGGAAGAAGCTGCGCCGGAGGTCGTGGAAGCGTTCAACGTCTCGATGATCCTCTACGCCGAGCACTCCTTCAACGCCTCCACGTTCACGGCGCGGGTGATCACCTCCACGCTCTCGGATCTGCATTCAGCGGTGACCGGGGCGATCGGCGCCCTCAAGGGCCCGCTGCACGGCGGCGCCAACGAAGCGGTGATGCACACGTTCGAGGAGATCACCGCCAGTTCCCAGGACGACGACGTCGCGGCCCACGCTGCGGCCTGGCTGGACACGGCGCTGGCGGACAAAAAGAAGATCATGGGCTTCGGTCACCGGGTCTACAAAAACGGCGACTCCCGGGTGCCGACCATGAAAGCCTCGCTGGACAAAATGGTCAAGCACTACGACCGGCCGGACCTGGGCGAGCTGTACACCGCCCTGGAATCGGCGATGGCGGAGCGGAAAAACATCCTGCCCAACCTCGACTACCCGGCAGGCCCGGCCTACCACCTGATGGGCTTTGACACCGCTACGTTCACGCCGCTGTTCGTCGCGGCGCGGATCACCGGGTGGACGGCACACATCATGGAACAGCTCGAAGCCAACGCCCTGATCCGGCCGCTGAGCGAATACAACGGCCCGGACGAGCGGCACCTCGGCTAGCCTGCCGCCGCAACTAATAACGCTCGCTGCGGGTTCGGCCTTCGGGCCTGCGGCGGGCGTTTTGCCTGCAGATTCAGGGCGCTTTACCCGACCCCGGGAGCCGGCGGGCCCGGGGCAGAAAACATCCGGCGGGACGCGTCCTGCTGGGCGAGCCTGCGCAGGGCCAGCAGCAGCGGCTCCACCAGGACGGTTCCCAGGACGACGTAGCGCATGGCGTCCGGCGGGTTGACCGGAACCTGCTCCACCTCCCGGGTGGCCAGCTCCCGCATCGCGGCGGCATACATGTCCAGGAATCCGGCCGGAGGTTCGAACCCGCCGTCCTCCAGGCCCTGCAGCGCCCGTTCCAGGCCGCGCCGCGCGTTATGGTCCTCCGGGTCGATCTGCCAGCCCCACGCTTCCAGCAGCGCGTCAGCCCGGGGATGGTCCGTCTGCTGCTGCTCCTGCTTCGGCTGGGCACCGGCGTCCAGGGCATGATGTGCAGCCCCGAGCAGATCATGGCCCGATTCCGGCGGGTGGTCGAGCTGGCGCAGCACCTCTCCCGCAGCGGCTACCGACAGGCCACCCGCCCCCAGCAGGGCGCGGATCAGCCGCAGCCTGGCCAGGTGGCCGTCGTTGTACTCGGCCTGTCGGGGCGCCGTCTGCCGTCCGTCATGAAGCAGGCCGGTCCGCAGGTAGAACTTGATGGTGGCAACCGGCACATCTGACGCGGCGGCTAATTCTGAGATCCGCATGGCAATCCCCCTTGTGCTGGATAGTGTAACTCTCTAGTCTGGATAGCAGCACTATCCAGTAGTGAAAGGGGCCTGGTTATGGCTCGCATCGTCAGCCAGCGTTCAACCCATCATCACACCGGCCCCCTGGTGGTGTTCCTGATCGGCATGCGGATCAACCGTCCGTGGCGTCCGGACCTGTGGATCCCGGCTTTTGCCGCCATGCCGCGGATGCTGGCGGAGCTTTCGGCCGATCCAAACTCCGGTCTGCTGGGATACCGCCTCACCATCGGGGCAGGAGGACCGCTGGTCATCCAGTACTGGAAGTCCGCCGAGCAGCTGTTCGCCTATGCGAGCCAGCCGGACGCGGCTCACCGCCCGGCGTGGGCGGCGTTCAACCGGCGGGCCCGCAGGGCACCGGGCAGCGTCGGCATCTGGCACGAGACCTATGTGGTGGACCGCGCCGAATCGATGTATGTCGGCATGCCAGTAGCGGGCCTGGCCAAGGCCACGGCCGCGCAGCTGGTGGATGCCAACAGCACGGCGGCAGCCCGGCTCGGACCGGCAACGCATGAGGGCAGCGGAGCGGAAACCTAGGAAAAGACGACGGTGCCTACACACTCGTTGTCCGGTGCGAGGGTGACGGCGGCGGCAAAGTAGTCTCCGGCGAGGACCTTGGGCAGCCAGTAGGCGGAATCTTTCCACATCTGCCCGTACGGCACCGCGTCCACGGAGTACCAGGCCGGCGCGATCTCCGCTGAGGGTCCGGGCTCGCCGGTCCAGTTCCAGGTGCGGTAGACCGTCGTGGACATGTCCCAGTCCGGCCGCACCGGGAACATAAACTCGATGCTTCCCGCCGGCTCCAGGTCCGCGTCGGCCACCGTCACGCCGGATTCTTCGAAGACCTCCCGCACAGCCGCCTGCGCGGCGGTCTCCCCCGGCTCCACGTGCCCGCCGAGGGTGACAATCCGGCCGGTGCCGAACCCCGTTTTCTTCAGTCCCAGCAGAACCTCCCGGCCGCCGTCCGGAGTCTCACGGAACAGGAAGCAGAGCACCACGGGGGTGGCCCGGCTGGCCGCCGGACCCGTCTGCGCTGCCCTGATGCCGCTCACAGCGCCCGCGGATGGGCGGCTGCGTACACCTCGCGCAGTGTGTCGGCGGTGACCAGGGTGTACACCTGGGTGGTGGTCACGGAGGCGTGACCCAGCAGTTCCTGAACCACCCGCACGTCGGCTCCGCCCTCGAGCAGATGGGTGGCGAAGGAATGCCGCAGGGTGTGCGGAGAAACGTCCCGGTCGATCTTGGCGCGTTCAGCGGCCGCTTTGAGGATGGTCCAGGCGCTCTGCCGGCTCAGCCGCCCGCCACGGGCATTCAGGAACAGCGCCGGCGTGCCCTTGCCCTTGGCAGCAGCGCCGGGCCGGCCACGGACCAGGTACTCGTCCAGGGCGCGGGCGGCGTAGGAGCCCAGCGGCACCAGCCGTTCCTTGGACCCCTTACCGAACAGGCGCACGACGTCGGGTCCGTTGGCCGGGATCCGTTCGAGGGACAGGTCATCAATATCCAGTCCCACGGCCTCGCTGATACGGGCCCCCGTGGAGTAGAGGAATTCGAGCAGGGCCCGGTCCCGCAGGCCGGTGGGCGTATCCAGCGGAACGGCCTCGAGCATGCGGGTGACTTCGTTGACACTGATGGCCTTGGGCAGGCGTTTGCCCGGCATCGGCGGATGAACGTCGCTTGCCGGATCGGATCCGGTGAGGCCCTCAAGGGCCCAGAATTTATGCAGGCCGCGGACAGCCACAATGGTCCGGGCTGCCGAGCGGACACTCAGCGCGGCAGCGCCGTCGGAGCCTTCAACAATGGACCGGGCGAATGCCGTGACGTCATGGCGGGTAATGGCTGTGACGTCGGTGCGGCCGCTGGCGGCCAGGAACCGGGCGTACCGGAGCAGGTCACGGCGGTAGGCGTCAACGGTATTCCGGGCCAGTCCGCGTTCCACGGCCATGTGCTGGAGGTAGCTGCCGATCGCCCGTCCGACGGCGGTGGAACGCAGTTCTTCCTCCGCAGAGCGGGAACTGCGGGCAGCGGGGCGGCCGGCACCGGTGTCCGGTGACACGTTGGCTCTCTCCGCCGGGCCGGCTGTTGCCTCCGCCGGAGTATCGGATCCCGTTCCGGTGGGGGCAGCCGCGGTCAACGTTGAAGCGACCAGCTCCGAGGTGTCCAGGACGAGGGTGGGATTGAGCTGGCTCTGCAGCACCAGGTTGATCGTGTCATTGATGGAGGTCCGGTCCGGGGAGGACCGGTTACCGGGGCCGCTGCCTGCGGCGGGGACGGCGGTGGACACCCATTCCCCTAGCGGACGGAGCCGTTGGGCCAGGCGTGGTGCTCCGAGTGGTGCTCGGGCCAGGGTGCGTCGGCGGGCCGGAGGTTTTTGTATCCCGAGTGGCGTGCTGCCGCTGCGGCCAGCACGGCGGCGGACGCGGAAGGGCTGTGCAGACGGCCTTCGAGGACTGCCGTGACGGCGTCATCCAGGTCGACCCAGAGCATCTTGATTTCGGCTTCCTCGTGGAAACGCTCGTGGCGTTCCGCTTCGGGAACCTCGTGCAGCCCGCGGGCAAGGTAAATGCGCAGTTCTTCGCGTGAGGACCCGGGCGAGAGGAACAGATCAGTCAGGACGCTCCAGTCCTCGGCCACCAGATCGGCTTCCTCGGCCAGTTCGCGGACGGCGGCACTCAGGTAGTCCTCGCCTTCCACGTCCAGCAGTCCGGCGGGGATTTCCCAGAGTGTCATGCGCACCGGATGCCGGTACTGGTTGATCAGCAGCACCTGGCCGGCGTCGTTCATGACCAAAACGGCCACGGCACCGGGGTGTGCAATGAAGTCGCGGACCAGGGGTTCGCCGTCGTCAGTCAGGGTGAATTTTTCCTTCACCACGTCCCAGATGGGACCGCTGTAGGCAACTGTGGATTCCAGCAGCCGTCGCGGACTTTGTTCGTCGGCGAACCCCCGGTCTTCGCTCATGTCCTTACGCCTCCGCGCCCTGGTGTGCCAGGGCTGCCTTGACCAGCCCGGCGAAGAGCGGGTGCGGCCGGGTGGGCCGCGAGCTCAGTTCCGGGTGTGCCTGGGTGGATACGTAGTACGGGTGGACGTCCTCGGGCAGTTCAACGAACTCCACAAGCGCCCCATCCGGAGAGGTGCCGGAGAAGACCAGGCCGGCTTCAGCGATCTGCTCGCGGTAGGCGTTGTTAACCTCGTAGCGGTGGCGGTGGCGTTCAGCGACGGCGGTCTTGCCGTACGTCTTGGCCACAACCGAGCCTTCGTCGAGCTTGGCGTCCCACAGGCCCAGACGCATGGTGCCGCCCATGTCGCCCTGGCCGGCCACGATTTCCTTCTGCTCGGCCATGGTCGCGATCACCGGGTACTTGGTATCCGGTTCGAACTCGCTCGACGACGCGCCTTCGAGGCCAACGACGTTGCGGGCGTATTCGATGACCATGCTCTGCAGGCCCAGGCACAGGCCCAGGGTCGGCAGCTTGTTTTCGCGGGCGAACTTCAGGGCACCGAGCTTGCCTTCGAGGCCGCGGATGCCGAAGCCGCCGGGAACACAGATGGCGTCGACGCCGGCGAGGGCCTTGCGGGCACCCTCTTCGGTGGAGCACTCATCGGAGGGGACCCAGCGGATCTTGACCTTGGTGTTGTTGGCGAAACCACCGGCACGCAGTGCCTCGGTGACGGAGAGGTAGGCGTCGGGCAGGTCGATGTACTTGCCGACCAGTGCCACCTCCACATGGTGCTTCGGGTTGTGCACGGCCTCAAGCAGGCGGTCCCACTTGGTCCAGTCGACGTCCTTGAACTTCAGTCCCAGGTGCTGAACGATGTACGCGTCCAGATTCTGGGAGTGCAGGGTCTTGGGAATGTCGTAGATGCTCGGCGCATCCGGGCAGCCGATCACGGCATCAACATCGACGTCGCACATGCGGCCGATCTTGTCCCGCATGGCGTCCGGCACCGGACGGTCGGAGCGGATGACAATGGCGTCCGGCTGAATGCCGATCGAACGCAGTGCCGCCACGGAGTGCTGGGTCGGCTTGGTCTTCAGTTCCTGGGACGGGCCGATGTACGGGACCAGGGAGACGTGCAGGAAGAAGACGTTGTTCCGGCCGATGTCCTGGCGGACCTGGCGCGCCGCTTCGAGGAACGGCTGGGACTCGATGTCGCCCACCGTGCCGCCGATTTCGGTGATGATGACGTCCGGGTGCTTCTTCGCCTCGGAGGGCAGACGCATCCGGCGCTTGATCTCATCGGTGATATGCGGGATGACCTGGACCGTGTCACCGAGGTATTCGCCGCGGCGTTCCTTGGCGATGACGGTGGAGTACACCTGCCCGGTGGTCACGTTGGCCGACCCGTCGAGGCTCTCGTCGAGGAAGCGCTCGTAGTGGCCGATGTCGAGGTCCGTTTCGGCGCCGTCATCGGTCACGAAGACTTCGCCGTGCTGGAAGGGATTCATTGTGCCCGGATCCACGTTGAGATAGGGATCGAGCTTTTGCATGGTCACCGAGAGGCCGCGTGCCCGAAGCAGGTGGCCGAGGCTGGAAGCCGTCAGTCCCTTACCGAGGGAAGACGCCACGCCACCGGTGACGAAGATGTGTTTGGTCGTAGAAGTCGACTTGGGAAACCTGGAATTTGATCGCTGCACCACGGAATTCGAGCCTATCACCTTTTGTTGATCTGGGTAGTTGCTTCACCGGGGACGGCAGCCGTCGCCAGCAGTTCCTCGGCGTGGGCGCGGGCCGACTCCGAGTCCTCATGACCTGCGAGCATCCGGGCCAGTTCCCTGATCCGGGCCTCACGGTCCAGCACGACGACGTCGCTGGCGGTTACGCCGGAGCCGTCGCCTGCCGGGGAAGAGGTTTTAATCACGCGGATGTGGTGGCCGGCGAAGGCTGCCACCTGCGGGAGGTGTGTGACCACGATGACCTGCACGTGCCGGGCCAGCATGGCCAGCCGCCGGCCGATTTCGATGGCGGCCTTGCCGCCGACACCGGCGTCGACCTCGTCGAAGACAAACGTTGGCACCGGGTCAACCTCGGCCAGCACCACTTCGATGGCCAGCATCACGCGGGAGAGTTCACCGCCGGATGCTCCCTTGCCCAGCGGGCGCGGGGGCGCTCCGGGATGCGGGGCCAGGAGGAATTCGATGGTGTCCGCGCCGTGCGGCCCCATCTCGCCGGTGTTTTCCACGTTGATGGCCAGGCGGGCATCCGGCATGGCCAGGGCGGCGAGCTCGGCGCTGACCCGGTTGGAAAGTTCCGCGGCGGCCTCGGTGCGCAGCTTCGTCAGCGCCGCAGCCTCGTCGCGGAGCCGGGCTTCGAGCTCGGTCAGCTCGGCTTCGAGTGCTTCGATGCGGTTTCCGTCATCGCCCAGGTCCGCCAGGCGTGTCCGGCTGGTTTCGGCCCATTCCAGGACCTCGTCGATGGACGGGGCATACTTGCGGACCAGCGTGGCCAGCTCAGCCCGCCGGGACTCAACCTCGGCCAGGCGGCCCGGCCCTTCGCCGTCGAGCGAGGCACTGTAGCTGGAGAGCTCCGCGGCAATGTCGGTCAGGATGTAGCCAACTTCGGCCAGCCGCTGGCCTGCCTGTGCCAGGGCCGGGTCATGTTCCCCGGCCTGCTCAAGCTGGCGCTTGGCGGCGTCCACCAGGGACGTCGCGTCGGAACCGTCGGCGAAGTCTCCGGCCACCAGGGCCTCGTGCGCCTTGACGGAAGCGGTCCGCAGCTCTTCGATGTTGCCCAGGCGCATGGCCTCGGTCTTCAGCGTTTCGTCTTCCGCCGGCTCGGGTGCCACGGCGTCGATCTCTTCCAGCGACGCCGCCAGAAATTCGGCTTCGCGAACCCGTTCCCGCGCGGTCTCCCGCAGTTCGGACAGCTCGGCAGCGGCAGCCCGCCAGCGGGCGTATCCGGTGCGGTATTCCTCCAGTGCCGTGCGCAGGGACTCCCCCGCGTACTTGTCCAGGGCCTCGCGCTGGGCCGTGGCACTCTTCAGCCGCAGCTGGTCGGTCTGTCCGTGCACCGCGACGAGGTGGCTGCCCACTTCCCCCAGGACTCCGACGGGGGCGGCACGGCCGCCCAGGTGGGCGCGGCTGCGGCCGTCCGCGTTGACGGTGCGGGCGACGAGAAGTTCGACGCCGCCGTCGTACGTTTCAACCTCTGCTCCGGCTTCCACGGAGCGCAGCACGGCAGGGCTGGTCTCCGGCAGCCGGACCACGGCTTCAGCCAGCGCTGATTTGGCGCCGGTGCGCACAGCCCCGGCATCCGACCTGGCGCCGAGCAGCAGTCCCAGAGCGGTGATCACCATGGTTTTACCGGCGCCGGTCTCACCGGTGACAACCGTAAAACCGGTCCCCAGCGTCAGCGTCGCATCGGTGATGACACCGAGATCCCGGATCCGTATTTCCTCAATCACGGAATCGCTCCTTCGCCAACACCTGTATCTGCGTCTGCTGGATGGTTTACGGGTCCGCGCCAGCCCTGCGTTGGCAGCTGGAACTTGCGGACCAGCCGTTCCGAGAACGGAGTTTCATGCGTTCGTGCCAGGCGCACCGGCACTGCTGACCGGGTGACTTCTACGCGGGCTCCGGGCGGAAGATCATAACTGCGCCGTCCGTCGCACCAAAGCACACCGTTAGCTGCGTTCCGGGCAAGGATCTCCACCGCAAGAATCGATTCCGGAGCCACCACCAGGGGCCGGGAGAACACGGCGTGGGCGCTGATCGGAGTGATGAGCAGGGCTTCCACTTCCGGCCAGACCACCGGACCGCCGGCCGAGAAGGCGTAGGCGGTGGACCCCGTGGGGGTGGCCATAACCACTCCGTCGCAGCCGAAGGAGGAAATGGGACGCGCGTCCACCTCCATCACGATTTCGAGCATCCGCTGGCGGTCGGCTTTCTCCACCGCGGCTTCATTCAGGGCCCAGGTGTGGGCCAGCAGTGTGCTGTCCAGCCAGACCTTGACGTCGATGGTCATACGTTCTTCCACGGTGTAGGACCGGTCCACGACCCAGCCCACCGTCTTTTCCAGGTCTTCGCGTTCGCTTTCGGCCAGGAATCCCACGTGCCCCAGGTTCACGCCGAGCAGGGGAACCTCGGTGCCCCGCACCAGTTCGGCGGCGCGGAGGATGGTGCCGTCCCCGCCGAGCACCATGCCCAGGTCGACCCCGGCGAGCGGGACGTCATTGTGCAGGATTTCGGTTGGAGCCGTGAGCTGACCGTATTCGGCCTGGATGTCCTCCAGATCCTGGGCACGCATCACCGGGATCAGCCCGGCGGCATGCAGCTGGGTGCAGACTTCCTGGGCCGCAGCCATGGCGGCCTTCCGGCCGGTGTGCGCGAGCACCAGTATTCGTCTGCTCATATCTTTCCAGTCCTGTTCTGCCCCGCGAAGGAGCAAGTGTGTTGCCGTCCGGTCAGTCTTCTATGCCTTCCGGCACCTCCGCAAACGCCGGCTCCTCCCTGGGTGCGAATACCTCATTGACCAGCGCGGTTGCTGCTGCTGAACGGTCGGCTGCCGCCCGGACGGAGTCCTCTGGAACGCGCATCCACATAAAGAATTCCACATTCCCGTTCTGGCCGGGCAATGGGCTGCGGGCGATTCCGGCAATTTCCAGGCCGGCGCCGACGGCGGCCTGCGCCACCCGCTCCACTGCCAGGCGGTGCCGGGCCGGGTCGGTGACGACGCCGGTGCGGTTCAGCAGTTCGCGTCCCACCTCGAACTGCGGCTTGACCATCAGCAGCAGGCTGCCGCCCGGGGCCGTGGCTGCAGCCAGCGGCCCGACGACCATGGTCAGTGAGATGAAGCTCAGGTCCGCGACTGTGAGCTCCACGGTGCCGCCGATCTGGTCCGGAGTGAAGTACCGGACGTTCATCCCTTCGAAAACGCGCACCCGGGGGTCAGCACGAAGGGAGTCCACCAGCTGGCCGTGGCCGACGTCCACCGCTGCGACCTCCCGTGCCCCGGCACGCAGCAGCACATCGGTGAACCCGCCGGTGGAAGCACCGGCGTCGAGGCACCGAAGCCCGGCAGGTGATACCCCGGGAAAGGCCGCCAGCGCGCCGGCGAGCTTATGCCCTGCCCGGCTGACGTAATCCGGGCCGCCGTCGTCCGCGACGCTCAGGGGGTCCTCCGGCTGGATGGGCGCAGAGGACTTAGTCAGGACGGTGCCGCCGCGGGCGACACGGCCTGCAGCAATGAGCTTCGCGGCATGGGTGCGGGAGCGCGCGAGGCCGCGGCTGACGAGTTCCTGGTCAAGCCTGGCCACGGTGACCCGCTCCCGGTCCGGGGACGGCCGGGTTGCTGCCCGGCGGCCGCTCTCCGGACAGCTCCTCATTCAGGGCTGCGAGGAGCCCGTCGTGGAGTTCAGCGTAGAGAGCGCCATGTTCGGCCACCGGACGCTCAGACACCCGGTCCAGACCCGCCAGGACGGCGTCAACCCGCGGGTCACCGGTCGTCTCCGGGGTGCTGGGCGCGCTTGGCGCGCTTGGAATGCCCGAGCCTGCGTCCGTTTTCTCTGCGTTTTTGTCCACGGACAAAGCCTAACTGCCGCTACCGACAGTCCAACGGACTTCCGGTGTGGTCGCAGCCGGAGCGTCGGGGTGGGCCTCCCACCACGCGGCGCACGCTGCCCGCCATCCGTCGAGGTTTTCTTCGGGCGCCGTAATCTCCACCGCTCCGCCCACCACCCGGGCAAGGGCCTCCCCGCACCGGAATGCTTCCCCGGTGCGGACCACATCCGGATAAGGCTCATAGAGTGCAGCCAGATTCGGAATCAGGTGGACCGGCCGCTCCGCGCTGCGGGCTGCCAGCGCCGTGGCCGGGCTATCCACACCGGTAAGAACCAGCGCCGTCGTGTAGCCGGCAGTGTTGCCGCCAAGGATGTCAGTATCCAGCCGGTCGCCCACAACAAGCGGCCGCGAGACACCGAGGTGCCTGGCCGCCGTCGTAAACAGGGGTGCCTCAGGCTTCCCGGCGACCAGCGGTTTCCTGCCGGTGGCGGCCGCCACCGCCGCCACCAGTGTGCCGTTGCCCGGGGCGATACCTCGGGCCTGCGGGATCGAGAGGTCCGTATTGGTGGCGACCCAGACGGCGCCGGAGGCGACAGCGAAGGCCGTTTCGGCCAGGTCTTTCCAGCCCAGTCCCGGGTCGAAGCCCTGGATCACGGCCACCGGCTGATCGTCCGCCGAACTCACCGGTTCCAGGTCCTGGGCCCGGACCTGGTCTGCCAGCGTGACGCTGCCGGTCACCAGGACGCGGCTGCGGGCGGGAACCAGCCCGGCAAGCAGCTCGGCCCCGGCCTGCGCGGAGCCGAACACGGTCTCCGCTGTCGCCGGCGCTCCCAGCTCACGTAGATGCTCCGCAACCGTTTCCGAGGAGCGGGAAGCATTGTTCGTCACGTAGGCCAGCTTGATGCCGGCTGATTCGAGCCCCTGCAGCGCCTCCGGTGCGCCCGGGATGGCGTGCGGACCGGCGTACACAACGCCGTCGAGGTCCGCGAAGACCGCGTCGAAGTCCTCTATCAGGGCCTTAGTCATGATGCCCCGCGGTGTCCAACCGATCCTGTTCGCCACTGTCCGCGTCCTCTGCGTCCTCGGCTTCATCCGATTCTTCGGCTTCTTCCACTCCGAGGAGGGATTCCTGAGCGTCGCCGGGCAGGGCGTCGTCGGACTCATCCTCTTCGGAATCAGGAACGGCCGTCTCGGGTACCTGTGCATAGTTGCCGGAGCGGTCCTCAGCGGACTCCTCAGCGGCGGCACCGGTTTCGGCGTTATCCCGGCGGAAGCGCGGCTTAGCGGGCGCCTCGTCGTCGTCGTCGCCCAGGTCCATAATCTCGGGCTCAGCGAACTCGCCCAGGCCCAGCACGCTTTCGGCCAGCAGCGCCTGCCGCCGCCAGGGCTCCGCTTCGTTGCCGCGTCCGGCCAGCTCCAGGGCATCAGCGTAGGCGCGGAACAGGCGCGGGCTGTAGGAGAACGCCCGGTTCTTGTCCAGCTGCGGGATCTCCAGGGCGTGGACTGCGGCGTCGAACTGTTCCATGTCCATCCGGGCGCCCGAAGCCACAATCGCCATGTCCACCTTGCCTGCGGTATCCATGTCGGAAACGTCTTCGGAGCGTGCCAGGTCCAGCGCACGGTCGGGACGGCCCAGGCCGCGTTCGCAGTCAGCCATCATGGCCAGGTACTCGTTGGAACCGCTGATCCGCCGGTGTGTGCGGAACTCGCGCAGCGCGTCTCCGAACTCCCCCGCGGCGTATGCCGTCAGGGCCACAGCCTCACGGACTGCTGCCATGCGTCCGCCGCGGCGGCTGGCAGCCAGAGCGTGCTGGAAGGCCAGCTCCGGGTCGGTATCGATCAGGCGTCCGGCCATCACCAGGTGCTTGGAAACCCACTCACCGTTGACCTCTTCGAGGTTGCGCAGCTGGGCACGGGTGACCTTGTCCAGCTCCTGGCCTGTGACGTCGTCATCGATTTCCGGTGACCGTTCCCGGTCAGCCCGGTTGGCGCTGCGCAGGTCACGGGCGTTGTGCTTGCGTTCTGTAACCGGTGTTTCCTCGGCGCTGCGGGGCCGGTCATTGTTCCGGGGGCCGCTGCTGCGGGGCCGATCGTCGCTCCGGAACGGACGGTCTGAGGACGGACGGCGATCCGAGTCCTTGCGGAACGGCTTACGCTCACCATCGCGGCCGGCGCCACCGGAGAACGGCTTGCGGTCGTCGCGGTTACCGCTGAACGGCTTACGATCCCGGTCGCCTGAGAAGGAACGACGATCACCATCACGGGAGGGACGATCACCAAAGGGCTTACGCTCATCCCGACCAGCACCACCGGAGAACGGCTTACGAGGACCACGGTCATCGCGGGCAGCGAAGGGCTTACGATCGCCACGATCATTGCTGAACGGCTTACGCTCACCGTCGCGAGCCGGACGATCACCGAAGGGCTTACGCTCTCGATCATCCCGGCCGGCGCCACCGGCGTAGGGCTTACGATCGTCGCGGTTACCGCTGAACGGCTTACGCGAGTCACGGTCATTGCCGAACGAACGACGCTCGCCGTCGCGCGCCGGACGATCACCGAAGGGCTTACGCTCATCACGACCGCCACCAGCGGCGTAAGGCTTACGATCGCCACGATCATCCCGACCCGCGAAGGGCTTGCGGGAATCCCGGTCACTGCTGAACGGCTTACGCTGACCGTCACGAGCCGGACGATCACCGAAGGGCTTACGCTCTCGATCATCCCGGCCAGCATAGGGCTTACGGTCGCTACGATCGCTGCCGAACGGCTTGCGCGAGTCACGGTCGCTGCCGAACGAACGACGCTCGCCGTCGCGCGCCGGACGATCACCATAGGACTTACGCTCATCACGATTACCGCTGAACGGCTTACGCGAATCGCGATCATTAGAGAACGGCTTACGCTCACCATCACGGGCGGGACGATCACCATAGGACTTACGCTCGTCGCGCCCCGCGCCACCAGCGTAAGGCTTGCGGGAATCGCGGTCACCGCCACCGGAGAACGGCTTACGATCGCGGTCACCAGAGAAGGAGCGCCGATCGCCGTCGCGAGCCGGACGGCTGGGCGAAGACTGGCGGTCGTTGTAAGACTTGCGCTGCGGAGGCTTGCGGTCGTTCGCCTTGGGACGCCCCTGGCTGTCTCGTTCGTCTCTGTTGTTCTGCTCGGACATGCTGAGTTCCTCTCGTCGTGAGCCGACCAACGGATTTACTGCAGTCGCTCGTCACTATGTATGTGTAGGTAATGTGCAGGACCTTGCCTGCGAAAGTCGTGGGGACCACCTTGGGTCATCTTCAATTCTAAGGCAGTACGGCGGTACCGCTGTCCTCCGCCTTCCCCGCAGCCATGTGTCTCTCGTGAAACTCGCCACTTTTCCACGGGAGCACTTCTGGCGACTTAGGCTGACCCAGCCGTCGCTGGACGTGCAGATAAGGCGACTTCCGCCCCACTCGTCCTCGCTGGACGTGCAGATATGGCGACCAAAATTGCCTGGAGGTCGCCATATCTGCACATCGACGGTCGGCCGGGGCCGGGCGGAGTCAATCAACGGCGTAGCGGGCCGGAGCCGGGGCGGGGCGGCGGGGCCGGCCTCGGGTGCCGGCCAGGCCTCACGGCGTGTGCCCGGCTGACCTGCTTCGCACCGAGTGTGCACCGTGGGGCCTCAGGGGTCCCTGGGGTCCCATGCGGCTCACCGGTCACACTCACGGGCGGGGTGTCACGGCCCACGAAGCAGCCCCGAGCCAGGCGTATGTCGCGGGTGAGATTCCGGAGGGTGTTGGGCTCGGATACCGGCTCCCCCGCAGTGGAGCTGTGCGTCGGTGCGCAGGTATGGCGACTTCGGCTGGCTGGCTCAACGTTGGACGTGCAGATGAGGCGACTTCTACCGCTCTCGTCCTTGCTGGACGTGCAGATATGGCGGCTTCAGCCGCTCCCGCCCTCGCTGGACGTGCAGATATGGCGACCTAAATTGCCTGGAGTCCACCATATCTGCACATCGACGGTTGGTTCCGGGTGCGGGCCCGGCAGCATGAGCCAACCGCCGGCTTCGTCTCCAGGCACCACGAAGGGCGGGCGTCACAGGCAGCACGCCATACACAGCGCGAATCGTAGGCGCCACCTCCCAGGCAAGCAGCACGAAGCGCACGGAACACGCCTGGATCTGCCCGGTTCCGGCACTCGTTCCCACTCTTTGTCACCTACTGAGACTGGTGTGACCACAGGAGGTAACAAGTGCCACGAACAGTGGGAAGGCGTGTCGTCTTCCCGTGACGGTTTGCACCCCTTCCCCGGCAGGGGTCGCATTGGGAGGAACATCACACACCCGGGCCAACCCCAGGAACGGGCGAAGTGACCTCCCGGAACATGATGCCGGCAGCGACGCCAGACGCCGCCCCTACCCCGCAGGCGGTAGTGGGTGTTACGGGGATTTGGAGTTCCGAGACTCCGCCCCGCCGGCCCTGCCCCACGAAACCGTTGCGGGTGTTAAACACTTCAGGCCCCGCACCAAAGGTGCGGGGCCTGAAACGGGCCAGGAAGAAACCTGGTCTTCTAATGATTGTCCGGCGGTGACCTACTCTCCCACACCCTCCCAGGTGCAGTACCATCGGCGCTGCGGGTCTTAGCTTCCGGGTTCGGAATGGGACCGGGCGTTTCCCCCGCGCTGTGACCGCCGTAACCCTACCAACCCGGACCCCCTCGTGTTCCCGGTCCAGGGACCGGTGCATGGGGGTGGGTAAACTTAGTGGATTACACGGATACCGTGTATTCAATTATTCGTTCCAGGATAAACAACCCTCACGGGTTGTTGTCCGGGAACCACATAGTGGACGCAAGCAGCATGATCATCACACCCCTCTACATAACGGAACCGTTTGAAGTCGTGTTCCGCCAGAGTGTGTTGTGGTGTAAGTTATCGGCCTATTAGTACCGGTCAGCTTCA
>NZ_JACSQD010000014.1 GCF_014836775.1 Arthrobacter gallicola | reverse complement strand
TGTACTGAGACACCACGTTAGTTACACGGGAAATAGGTGAAGACCTCTTAGATTTGGTGGTTACCACACACACCCGAAACTAAGAGGTCTTCATGTCCCACCGTAATGCCCGACTGGCCCCGGCAGGAAGATTGATCCTGGTCCAGCGCGTCACCGCGGGCCGGCCCGTCGCCCACGTGGCGAAGGAAATGGGCATCTCCCGGCCCACCGCCTACCGGTGGGTGAACCGTTACCAGGAGGAAGGACCGGCCGGCTTGGAGGATCGTTCCTCGAGGCCGAAGTCCTGTCCGCACGCGACCACACCGCAGAAGACGGCCGAGGTTCTGGCGGCACGGACTGAGCACCGTTCCGGGCCCTCGGACCTGGCCGCCCGCACCGGGGTCGGAGCCCGCACGATCTCCAGGATCCTGACCCGTGCCGGGATGCCCAAACTTTGGGACCTGGACCCCCTGACCGGTGTTCGGATCCGTGCCGCACGCGCCACGGACCGGCGGTATGAACGCGAGGCCCCAGGGGACATGATCCACATTGACGTGAAGAAACTCGGCAGGATCCCCGACGGCGGCGGCTGGCGGGCCGACCCGAATCAATCGGCCCGCAACCACAACACCGGCCACCGGAAAGTCGGCTTCGACTACGTCCACGTGGCCGTGGATGATCACTCCCGGCTCGCTTTCGTGGAAATCCACCCGGATGAGAAAGGCGCCACCTGCGCCGGGTTCCTGACCCGGGCGGCAGCGTTCATGGCATCCCACGGTGCGCCGGTGAAGCGGGTGATGACCGATAACGCGTTCGCCTACCGGCTCTCGAAGGATTTCCAGTCCGTGCTCACCAGCCTGGCGGCAAAGCACATCCTGATCAAACCCCGCCATCCGTGGCAGAACGGCAAGGCCGAACGGTTCAACCGGACCCTGCAGGAAGGCTGGGCGTACCGGCAGGTTTTCACCTCCAACCAGGCCCGTACCGATGCCCTGCAACCCTGGTTAGACTTCTACAACCATCAACGCCCGCACGGCAGCCTCGGAGGCAAAGCACCCATCAACCGGTGTAATCAACCTGCTGTCTGAGTACA
>NZ_JACSQD010000013.1 GCF_014836775.1 Arthrobacter gallicola | reverse complement strand
CATCCTCAGCGGGCTGACCAGCCAGCTGCCGGACCGTGACCCGGAAGAAACCGCGGAATGGATTGAATCCCTTGACGAGCTGATCCGCTCGCAGGGCACCGAGCGGGCGCAGTTCATCATGCGTTCCCTGCTCCAGCGCGCAGGATCGCGCTCCGTGGGCGTTCCGATGGTCACCACCACCGACTACGTCAACACCATCCCCGCCGACCAGGAACCCGAGTTCCCCGGCGACGAGGAAACCGAACGCCGCTACCGCGCCTGGCTGCGCTGGAACGCCGCGGTCATGGTCCACCGCGCCCAGCGCCCCGGCATCGGCGTCGGCGGCCACATCTCCACCTACGCCGGAGCCGCGACCCTCTACGAAGTGGGCATGAACCACTTCTTCCGCGGCAAGGACCACCCCGGCGGCGGAGACCAGGTCTTCTTCCAGGGCCACGCCTCCCCCGGCATGTACGCCCGCGCCTTCCTCGAAGGCCGGCTCACTGAAGAGGACCTCGACGGGTTCCGGCAGGAAAAGTCCCGCAAGGGACACGCCCTGTCCTCCTACCCGCACCCGCGCTCCATGCCCGAGTTCTGGGAATTCCCCACCGTGTCCATGGGCATCGGCCCGATGAACGCGATCTACCAGGCCCAGTCCAACCGCTACCTGCATAACCGCGGCCTGAAGGACACCTCGGACCAGCACGTCTGGGCGTTCCTGGGCGACGGCGAAATGGACGAACCCGAATCCCGCGGCCTGCTCCAGCTCGCCGCGAACGACAAGCTGGACAACCTCACGTTCGTGGTGAACTGCAACCTGCAGCGCCTGGACGGACCGGTGCGCGGCAACGGCAAGATCATGCAGGAACTCGAAGCGTTCTTCCGCGGTGCCGGCTGGAATGTCATCAAGGTTGTCTGGGGCCGGGAGTGGGACTCCCTGCTGGAAAAGGACAACGACGGCGCGCTGGTGGACATCATGAACTCCACCCTCGACGGCGATTACCAGACCTACAAGGCCGAGTCCGGCGGGTTCGTGCGGGAGCACTTCTTCGGCAAGACCCCGCAGACCAAGGACATGGTCGCTGACCTTTCCGACCAGGAGATCTGGAACCTCAAGCGCGGCGGGCATGATTACCGCAAGGTTTACGCCGCGTACAAGGCTGCCACCGAGTTCAAGGGCAAGCCCACGGTGATCCTGGCGCACACGGTCAAGGGCTACGGCCTGGGCACGCACTTCGAGGGCCGCAACGCGACCCACCAGATGAAGAAGCTGACCCTGGAGGA
>NZ_JACSQD010000012.1:796-3101 GCF_014836775.1 Arthrobacter gallicola | reverse complement strand
TGGCGTGCTGCCTGGGAGGTGACGCCCGCCCGTCGTGGTGCCTGGAGACGAAGCCGGCGGTTGGCTCATGCTGCCGGCCCACAGCCGACCGCCGCACCATGCCCAGGACGCACCGTCGATGTGCAGATATGGCGACCTCCAGGCAATTTTGGTCGCCATACCTGCACGTCCAGCGAGGGCGAGGGCGGGTGAAGCCGCCATATCGGCATATCCAGGGTCGCTGAGACCGGTGCATCCCCCGGCCACGCCGCCGCCTACCGCCCCATGGCCCACCCGCCACGCCGTCGCCCCACCCGCCACATCGGCTTACCCCGTACATGAGCCATCCTCTGCCGCACTCATGCACGAACTGTCCCGAACACGACGAAGCACCCCACCCATCAGCCTCTCCGCCCCGCCCCGGCCCCGCCCCGCTACGCCGTTGACTCCACCCCGCCCCGCTACGCCGTTGACTCCACCCCGCCCGGCCAACGGCCGACCGTCGATGTGCAGATATGGCGACCTCCAGACAATTTAGGTCGCCATATCTGCACGTCCAGCGAAGGCGAGAGCGCTTGAGGTCGCCACATCTGCACATCCGGTGAGGGTCGGCCCGCTGGTGTCGCCATGCGTGTGCACCCAGCGAGGATTCGGCCCTATCCAGCCACTTTGCCTGCGATGTGTGGCGCCCACGAGGCCGTGTCGGCGATGGACAGCCGCACCATGCCCAGGACGCACCGTCGATGTGCAGATATGGCGACCTCCAGACAATTTAGGTCGCCATACCTGCACGTCCAGCGAAGGCGAGAGCGCTTGAGGTCGCCACATCTGCACATCCGGTGAGGGGCGGTCCGCTGGTGTCGCCATATCTGCGCAGTGAGGCACATGCCGGCCCGTTGCAGACGAGCCTGCATCGGCACCGATCAGCCCCCTGAGTCCCTCAGCTACGTGTGGCTGTTTTGGGGCTTCTTGAAGGACCGGGGTGCCGCGCCTTCACATCCCCGGCGGACAAAGCCAGGGCTGGGAGTGGACTGCCCGGAACGGAGATACACGTTCCCGGTAGGCCCGCAGTCGGCAATCAGGAAGTTGTAGGGCTTCATAGAATCCACAGCGGCCACACCCCTCCCATGGGTAACCGCGCAGAAAGCTCTGCGGCGGGACCATGGGCGACGACGATAGCCATTTGCACCGCCCAAACCCGGCCTCTGGCACCGGGCCTCCTGTCCCAGCGAGCGTTACCCATGGGACTGGAGAGACCTCACCAGCCAATTTCGTCAACATCCAGCGGGAACCAAGGACTACATCCCCGCATATACCAGCCAAACCCGGTCACCCGGGGGATACGGCCGGGACCACACCCGGAACCGACCGTCGATGTGCAGATATGGCGACCTCCAGACCATTTTGGTCGCCATATCTGCACGTCCAGTGAGGGCGGGTGCGGGCGATGTCGCCATATCTGCACGTCCAATGAGGGCGGGTGGGGGTGGTGTCGCCATTTCTGCACGTCCAGCGGGGCTGGACGGCTGAAGCCACCATATGTGCATCCCCAGACTGCTGCCATGATCTTTCACCAGGCTGGCCGGAAACGTGTGAGCGGGCCACTAACTCCGCAGAAGAATGGTCAGCTGCCGCTGGACGGTTGGCGAACGTCGTCCTGAAGGACCCCACCGGCTGCAGGGGGAACGACGTCCGGAAAACGATGGATCAGAAACCCAGTGCCGGTATCCAGAGACCCCGCCACCCAGGCTGGCAGTAGGACCCCTGCTAGATATCCTGCTGTTTTATCGGGTGGGCCGAGCTCATGCGTGGTTCACGCTGTTCGTACCGCGGAAACCGAGACCCATGGAGGCACATCAGGGGAGGAGGAGCCACTGCGTCAACTGGACCGTTGCCGGCGTCAACCGGACAGTTGCCTGCGTCAAACGAACCAACGCTGCCTGCGATACAGGAAGCACAGGGCCCAAGGCCTGGGCTTACTCCAGCTCACGTCACCAGAGCCGGGACTTTTGGAAGGCAGACGCCGGACGAGCGCACACAGCCAGCGTTGCGTCCGGAGCGCGTAGTTGTTGGGAGAACCGGATAGGGACCCGGCTAAGTGGAGGTCTGGCCACGGCCTAATGACTGTTGAGCACTCCGGGGTGGGGTACAGCAGACAGAGGCAGCAGCCAAAGGACACCGTACGTACGCACAACGGGCGCAACGGGCGACGCCGGCGCCGTAGAGGGCGCGAAAGGACACCGTACGCACAACGGGCGACGCCGGCGCCGTAGAGGGCGCGAAAGGACACCGTACGCACAACGGGCGACGCCGGCGCCGTAGAGGG
>NZ_JACSQD010000012.1:0-696 GCF_014836775.1 Arthrobacter gallicola | reverse complement strand
CGCGAAAGGACACCGTACGCACAACGGGCGACGCCGGCGCCATAGAGGGCGCGAAAGGACACCGTACGCACAACGGGCGTAACGGGCGACGCCGGCGCTATCAACGGCGCGAAAGGGAGTCAGCACGGGGACCGGACTGAAACAGACCATTGAAGGGGACAGGTAGACCTTCCCTCGCCATACCGGCAGAGCAGGTCCTGTCTTCCGCCGGATGGTGAGGAGCAACCGCGACGTAAACGACCTGGCTCTGGTGTGCGCGGCGGTACATACCCGCAGGTACCGCTGCTGATTGGCACGATTCATTCGGCACCCGATTCAGGCTGGCGGTCCGCCGGCACCTGGGCCAGCACTCTGGACCTGGGGGGAACCCTCGGCCGGTGCTCTGCGTCATCACTTACCACCGCGAATCGGGGTCTCCACCTGGGAGTCGCGAAATAGGCGCTGCGTCATTGCGAAGATATAAAGCAGACGAATTATTCGTATACTTAGTTTTACGGATTCCACGGCTGTCTGCTGGTCCAAAACTCCTGATTCAACCGGAATTTTGCCCGGCCCGAGCGGCAGCGAAACGGGGCTCTCCGGGGCGTGGCGCAGGACACCCTGATCCGATTTGCACGCCCGCCCGGCGCCGTGTAATGTTTTCTGAGTCGCCGCGGCCGGGACGCTGAGAAAGCGCCCGAAGCATGGCGGCCAAAC
>NZ_JACSQD010000011.1 GCF_014836775.1 Arthrobacter gallicola | reverse complement strand
CGGAACCGTTTGAAGTCGTGTTCCGCCAGAGTGTGTTGTGGTGTAAGTTATCGGCCTATTAGTACCGGTCAGCTTCACGGGTCTTTAGTCCCCGCTTCCACATCCGGCCTATCAACCCAGTGGTCTGGCTGGGGGCCTCTCACACACAAGGTGTATGGAAATCTCATCTCGAAGCAGGCTTCCCGCTTAGATGCTTTCAGCGGTTATCCCATCCGAACGTAGCTAATCAGCGGTGCACTTGGCAGTACAACTGACACACCAGAGGTTCGTCCGTCCCGGTCCTCTCGTACTAAGGACAGCCCTTCTCAAATTTCCTGCGCGCGCAGCGGATAGGGACCGAACTGTCTCACGACGTTCTAAACCCAGCTCGCGTACCGCTTTAATGGGCGAACAGCCCAACCCTTGGGACCTACTCCAGCCCCAGGATGCGACGAGCCGACATCGAGGTGCCAAACCATGCCGTCGATATGGACTCTTGGGCAAGATCAGCCTGTTATCCCCGAGGTACCTTTTATCCGTTGAGCGACGGCCATTCCACAATGTACCGCCGGATCACTAGTCCCGACTTTCGTCCCTGCTTGAGATGTCTCTCTCACAGTCAAGCTCCCTTGTGCACTTACACTCGACACCTGATTGCCAACCAGGCTGAGGGAACCTTTGGGCGCCTCCGTTACTCTTTAGGAGGCAACCGCCCCAGTTAAACTACCCATCAGGCACTGTCCCTGACCCGGATTACGGGCCGAAGTTAGATATCCAGTATGACCAGAGTGGTATTTCAACGATGACTCCACCCGAACTGGCGTCCGGGTCTCACAGTCTCCCACCTATCCTACACAAGCCACACCGAACACCAATACCAAACTATAGTAAAGGTCTCGGGGTCTTTCCGTCCTGCTGCGCGTAACGAGCATCTTTACTCGTACTGCAATTTCGCCGAGTTTATGGTTGAGACAGCGGGGAAGTCGTTACTCCATTCGTGCAGGTCGGAACTTACCCGACAAGGAATTTCGCTACCTTAGGATGGTTATAGTTACCACCGCCGTTTACTGGGGCTTAAATTCCCAGCTTCGCCCGTAAGGGCTAACCGGTCCTCTTAACCTTCCAGCACCGGGCAGGAGTCAGTCCGTATACATCGTCTTGCGACTTCGCACGGACCTGTGTTTTTAGTAAACAGTCGCTTCCCCCTGGTCTCTGCGGCCCACACCCGCTCACGCCAGCAAGTGGCGGTCACGGGGCAGGCCCCCCTTCTCCCGAAGTTACGGGGGCATTTTGCCGAGTTCCTTAACCATAATTCTCTCGATCGCCTTAGTATTCTCTACCTGATCACCTGTGTCGGTTTGGGGTACGGGCGGCTAAAACCTCGCGCCGATGCTTTTCTAGGCAGCATAGGATCACCGGATTCCCCCGTTCGGGGGTCCCATCAGATCTCAGGTGCGTCATCAAAGACACAGTGACGGATTTGCCTATCACTGACCCTACATCCTTAGACCAGGACTACCATCGCCTGGCCCGGCTACCTTCCTGCGTCACACCTGTTAATACGCTTACCTCCCGGGCTACGGTCCCGCGCTCCACCAAAAACCGGGTCGCCACAAGGGCGGCCGGTCAGGTATTGGGCGGTTAGTATCCCCCGTTTAGTATGGGCGGTTTTTCGCCGGTACGGGAATATCAACCCGTTGTCCATCGACTACGCCTGTCGGCCTCGCCTTAGGTCCCGACTTACCCAGGGCAGATTAGCTTGACCCTGGAACCCTTGATCATTCGGCGGACGGGTTTCTCACCCGTCTTTCGCTACTCATGCCTGCATTCTCACTCGTGTAGGCTCCACCACTGGTTTACACCGCAGCTTCACTGCCCACACGACGCTCCCCTACCACTCCAGACGGCTGAACCACGAAGGCTTACCAAAAATCTGAAATCCACAACTTCGGCGGTGTACTTGAGCCCCGCTACATTGTCGGCGCGGAATCACTTGACCAGTGAGCTATTACGCACTCTTTCAAGGGTGGCTGCTTCTAAGCCAACCTCCTGGTTGTCTGGGCAACTCCACATCCTTTCCCACTTAGCACACGCTTAGGGGCCTTAGTTGGTGGTCTGGGCTGTTTCCCTCTCGACTATGAAGCTTATCCCCCACAGTCTCACTGCTGCGCTCTCACTTACCGGCATTCGGAGTTTGGCTGACGTCAGTAACCTTGTAGGGCCCATCGGCCATCCAGTAGCTCTACCTCCGGCAAGAAACACGCAACGCTGCACCTAAATGCATTTCGGGGAGAACCAGCTATCACGGAGTTTGATTGGCCTTTCACCCCTACCCACAGCTCATCCCCTCCATTTTCAACTGAAGTGGGTTCGGTCCTCCACGACGTCTTACCGTCGCTTCAACCTGGCCATGGGTAGATCACTCCGCTTCGGGTCTAGATCACGCCACTCACTCGCCCTATTCAGACTCG
This sequence comes from Arthrobacter gallicola, assembly GCF_014836775.1. Lineage (GTDB taxonomy): Bacteria > Actinomycetota > Actinomycetes > Actinomycetales > Micrococcaceae > Arthrobacter_B > Arthrobacter_B gallicola. The sequence continues at coordinate 3,018 of NZ_JACSQD010000011.1, read as the reverse complement.
CTTTCGCTACGGCTTCCCCACACGGGTTAACCTCGCGACGTAACACTAACTCGCAGGCTCATTCTTCAAAAGGCACGCCGTCACAGCTACAAGGCTGCTCCGACGGTTTGTAGGCACACGGTTTCAGGTACTATTTCACTCCCCTCCCGGGGTACTTTTCACCTTTCCCTCACGGTACTTGTCCGCTATCGGTCATCAGGGAGTATTTAGGCTTACCAGGTGGTCCTGGCAGATTCGCACGGGATTTCTCGGGCCCCGTGCTACTTGGGATCCTCTCCAAGCGGCAGCATACATTCCGGTTACGGGGCTAACACCCTCTACGGCCTGGCTTTCAAACCAGTTCACCTATGCACCTGCACTCACTTCACCAGTCCGGCAGAACTGATACGGAAAGTCCCACAACCCCAGTGATGCAACGCCCGCCGGCTATCACACACCACTGGTTTAGCCTCTTCCGCGTTCGCTCGCCACTACTAACGGAATCACTATTGTTTTCTCTTCCTGCGGGTACTGAGATGTTTCACTTCCCCGCGTTCCCTCCACGCACCCTATGTGTTCAGATGCGGGTCACCCGGTCACTCGCGCGCCGGGCGGGGTTTCCCCATTCGGACATCCTGGGATCAACGCTCGGTTATCAACTCCCCCAGGCTTATCGCAGATTCCTACGTCCTTCTTCGGCTCCTGATGCCAAGGCATCCACCGTGTGCCCTTAAAAACTTGACCACAAAGATCAATAATTAATTATCGCTATCGAGAAAACCACGGTCTCACCAGCCACCCAGGCACACCCACCCCCCAAAAAGAGGGAAGATGACCAGGCCAACCGGATCTACCAGGTTTTTCTGAAATTGCACTTAATAATTTTTAAGATGCTCGCGTCCACTATGTAGTTCTCAAACAACAACCCCGTCGCACCCCTCCACCACCCACGTATTTACCGTGAACAGTCTCAGACCTGCGCAGGAACAATCAGAAACAACACTTACCCCGTGTCCTTCCAACCATCCACCCGCACCCTGCCCCGCGGAACGGGACAGGAAACAAAGGATCAGTTCAAATTCTTCGGTCCTGTTGCCTCAGGACCCAACAGTGTGCCAAACGGTACCCCGGACCCCACAAATCCGGCAGCGTGTTCCCATCCCGTCCCCGAAGGAACGAAACGTACTGGGCTGCCAGGCGTAGTACCCGGAACCTGTTCATTGATATTCCACCCTTGAGCACCCACCGGGGAACATATGTCCCCGATATGGGCATCTCCTGCAAAGCACACATCCAGCACTGTGGAAGGACATGGACTTTGAGGTGCTCCTTAGAAAGGAGGTGATCCAGCCGCACCTTCCGGTACGGCTACCTTGTTACGACTTAGTCCCAATCGCCGGTCCCACCTTCGACGGCTCCCTCCCACAAGGGGTTAGGCCACCGGCTTCGGGTGTTACCAACTTTCGTGACTTGACGGGCGGTGTGTACAAGGCCCGGGAACGTATTCACCGCAGCGTTGCTGATCTGCGATTACTAGCGACTCCAACTTCATGAGGTCGAGTTGCAGACCTCAATCCGAACTGAGACCGGCTTTTTGGGATTAGCTCCACCTCACAGTATCGCAACCCTTTGTACCGGCCATTGTAGCATGCGTGAAGCCCAAGACATAAGGGGCATGATGATTTGACGTCGTCCCCACCTTCCTCCGAGTTGACCCCGGCAGTCTCCTATGAGTCCCCGCCATAACGCGCTGGCAACATAGAACGAGGGTTGCGCTCGTTGCGGGACTTAACCCAACATCTCACGACACGAGCTGACGACAACCATGCACCACCTGTAAACCGGCCACAAGTGGGGGACCTGTTTCCAGGCCTTTCCGGTTCATGTCAAGCCTTGGTAAGGTTCTTCGCGTTGCATCGAATTAATCCGCATGCTCCGCCGCTTGTGCGGGCCCCCGTCAATTCCTTTGAGTTTTAGCCTTGCGGCCGTACTCCCCAGGCGGGGCACTTAATGCGTTAGCTACGGCGCGGAAAACGTGGAATGTCCCCCACACCTAGTGCCCAACGTTTACGGCATGGACTACCAGGGTATCTAATCCTGTTCGCTCCCCATGCTTTCGCTCCTCAGCGTCAGTTACAGCCCAGAGACCTGCCTTCGCCATCGGTGTTCCTCCTGATATCTGCGCATTTCACCGCTACACCAGGAATTCCAGTCTCCCCTACTGCACTCTAGTCTGCCCGTACCCACTGCAGACCCGGGGTTGAGCCCCGGGCTTTCACAGCAGACGCGACAAACCGCCTACGAGCTCTTTACGCCCAATAATTCCGGATAACGCTTGCGCCCTACGTATTACCGCGGCTGCTGGCACGTAGTTAGCCGGCGCTTCTTCTGCAGGTACCGTCACTTTCGCTTCTTCCCTGCTGAAAGAGGTTTACAACCCGAAGGCCGTCATCCCTCACGCGGCGTCGCTGCATCAGGCTTTCGCCCATTGTGCAATATTCCCCACTGCTGCCTCCCGTAGGAGTCTGGGCCGTGTCTCAGTCCCAGTGTGGCCGGTCACCCTCTCAGGCCGGCTACCCGTCGTCGCCTTGGTGGGCCATTACCCCAACCAACAAGCTGATAGGCCGCGAGTCCATCCAAAACCGCATAAAGCTTTCCACCACCATGGCATGCGCCAGATGGTCGTATCCGGTATTAGACCCAGTTTCCCAGGCTTATCCCGAAGTTAAGGGCAGGTTACTCACGTGTTACTCACCCGTTCGCCACTAATCATTCTGTGCAAGCACAGAAGTCATCGTTCGACTTGCATGTGTTAAGCACGCCGCCAGCGTTCATCCTGAGCCAGGATCAAACTCTCCGTAAATGTGTTACAGACACAAAACCGGAGCCAAGGAAAATTGGCTGCACAGTTCTGCACTAAATTCGAAACCAGCTAAAAAAACCATCCACAGCCCACGGGGTGGGCGGGACAGCCAATTCAACCAATCAAAATAATTGGTATCAATAAACTTGGCACACTATTGAGTTCTCAAACAACAG
>NZ_JACSQD010000010.1 GCF_014836775.1 Arthrobacter gallicola | reverse complement strand
GTCAAGGGCTACGGCCTGGGCACGCACTTCGAGGGCCGCAACGCGACCCACCAGATGAAGAAGCTGACCCTGGAGGATTTGAAGGCCTTCCGTGATCACCTGCGGATCCCCATTACGGATGAGCAGCTCGAAGCCGATCCGTACGCCCCGCCGTATTACCACCCCGGTGCTGACTCCCCGGAGATCAAGTACCTGCTCGAGCGCCGCCGCGAACTCGGCGGCAACGTGCCCGAGCGCCGCGAGAAGCACGCCCCGGTCAAACTGCCGGATGCTTCCGCGTATGAGGTAGCGAACCGCGGTTCCGGCAAGCAGATGGCGGCCACCACCATGGCCTTCGTCCGCCTGCTCAAGGACCTCATGCGGGACAAGGAGTTCGGCAAGCGGATTGTGCCGATCATTCCGGATGAAGCCCGAACCTTCGGCATGGATTCGTTCTTCCCCACCGCGAAGATCTACAACCCCAAGGGACAGAACTACCTTTCCGTGGACCGGGACCTCGTCCTGGCCTACAAGGAGTCCCCGCAGGGCCAGATCGTGCACGTGGGCATCAACGAAGCCGGTTCCATCGCAGCGTTCACCGCCGCCGGTACCTCCTACGCCACCCACGGCGAACCGCTGATTCCGGTCTACGTGTTCTACTCGATGTTCGGCTTCCAGCGCACGGGCGATGCCATTTGGGCAGCTGCTGACCAGATGGCCCGAGGCTTCCTGATCTCTGCGACCGCCGGACGCACCACGCTGACCGGCGAGGGACTGCAGCATGCCGACGGCCACTCGCCAATCCTGGCTTCCACCAACCCCGCGGTGAAGACCTACGATCCGGCTTACGGCTACGAGATCGGGCACATCATGCGCCACGGCCTCGAAGAGATGTATGGCGAAGGCTCCGAGGACCGGAACCTGATCTACAACATCATGGTTTACAACGAACCGATCCTTCAGCCCAAGGCTCCCGAGGACCTGGACGTGGAAGGTGTCGTCAAGGGCATCTACCGGGTCTCCGCCTCGGACGTCAAGGGACCCAAGGCCCAGCTGCTGGCCTCCGGCGTGGCTGTTCCGTGGGCGGTGGAAGCCCAGAAGCTGCTCGCCGAGGATTGGGGTGTTTCCGCCGATGTCTGGTCGGTGACGTCCTGGACCGAGCTGCGCCGCGACGGCCTGGCCGCTGAGGAGGAAGCGTTCCTGAACCCGGGTGCTGAGCGGCGAGTTCCCTTCGTCACCCAGCAGCTCGCCGGAGCCGAAGGCCCCATCGTAGCCTCGACCGACTACATGAAGGCTGTTCCGGACCAGATCCGCCAGTTCGTGCCGAACGAGTTCGCCACCCTGGGTGCTGACGACTTCGGCTTCGCCGATACCCGTGCAGCGGCCCGGCGTTACTTCAAGATCGACAGCCACTCCATGGTGGTCCGCACCCTGCAGCTGCTCGCAGCCCGCGGCGATGTGGATTCTGAGGCCCCCCGCCTGGCCATGGAGAAGTACGACCTCCTGAACGTCAACGCAGGCACCAGCGGCAACACCGGCGGCGACGCCTAGTCACATCTGCCATGAATTTGGGCCGGACACCTTCGGGTGTCCGGCCCAAACTGTTTTCCGGACACACACCTGCGGCCTATCCGCTCCGCCTAGTGCTGCGCGTTCAGATCCTCCGAGATGGTCCGGGCCGCAGCCTTGAGCAGCGGTACGGCCCGTTGTCCGAAGGCTTCATCCACGCGGGAGATGGGTCCGGACACGGACACCGCAGTGGGGGTGGGAGCGCCAGGGACAGCCACGGCGAAGCAGCGGACGCCCAGCTCCTGCTCCTCTTCGTCGATGGAATAGCCTCGCCGCCGGATCGCGGCCAGGTCGGTGAGCAGGGCCTCGATGGTACCCAGGCTGGCAGCTGTTGCGGGCGGCAGTCCCGAGCGGGTGGCTATCCCCCGGACCTGGTCATCCGGCAGCTGCGCCAGGATAGCCTTGCCGACGCCGGTGGCATGGCTGTGCGCCCGGCGTCCGACTTCCGTAAAGGTGCGCATGGAGTGCCGGGAGGGTGCCTGGGCGATATAGAGGACCCGGTCCGAATCCAGGACCGCCATATTTGCCGTCTCTCCGAGCTCGTCAACCAGTTTCCCCAGCACCGGCGTGGCCAATGCGCCAAGCTGCTTGCTCGCGCCCTCGCCCAGCCGGATCAGGCGGGGACCCAGGGCATAACGGCGGTTGGGCAGCTGCCGCGCATAGCCCAGTCCCACCAGCGTTCGCAGCAGCCGGTGGATGGTGGGAAGCGGCAGTTCTGCAGCGCCCGCGAGTTCACTGAGTGTGGCCGACCCACCGGCGTCGGTGATGAGTTCCAAGAGTTCGAAAACGCGCTCGACGGATTGGACGCCGCTTCCGGCAGTTCGCTCGGCCATCGGTTTGGCCCTCCCGCAGTAGTTCGACAGTGGCAGATGTAATGTCGCATCGCGGAAGCCAACTTCCGGTATTCCCACACCGTAGCGCTACCCGGGAGGGATGGCCAGCCTTTTGAAACCCGAAAGCGAGAATTGAAAAAAACTCTTGCCATTCCACATCGCAAACAATAATATCCATAATACGGAATACGAAGTGGTTGGGGAGAAGCGTCCGGTTGCGTACACGGGACGGTTCCGGAAACCGGTGAGTGCCGCGAACGATGCCGTGCCTTGGACGATGCCGAGCCGGGGATAATGCAGCGTCGAGAAACTCGCAGGGCCGGGTCACATGCCGCCCCGGGAAATACAGGCGAAGAGAAAGGAACACGGTATGAAGGTTGAGCATATCTGTTTCTTTCCTGCCAGCGGTTCCGCCACGCATAGGAGCGCAGCCCGGAAGACCACCGCCCGGAGGAGAAACCGGCCCCATGAGCAAGGCTGAAACAGGAACCCGGTTGGCCTTCGGTGCCGATGACTACGCACGAATTGCCGATTCGCTGCGTTCCACCGACGATCTATTGTCAGCCGGTTACCCGGGAGACGATGGCTCCCGGCAGCCAGTGCACACGGTGTACGTTCCTGCCGACACCTTTACCCCGGATCTGGGTGCCGACTGGGGCCGGCAGGCATTGGCCGCCGTGGACGGCCAGGGTGGATTGGAGCAGCTGGCCGGGCAGCTTGGCCTGGCGGACCCGGGAACTCTGGCCGCACTCACCGCTGCCAAGCTCGCATCCGAACCAATTGAAGATCTGCGCCTCGATTTCGAAGATGGTTACGGAGCCCGTCCGGACGCTGAGGAGGACGCACACGCCGTCGCTGCGGGGCGGGACGTGGCACGCGCTGTGGCCGCAGGGACCGCTCCTGCCTTCATCGGAATCCGGTTCAAATCCTTCGAAGCGCCTACCCGGGACCGCGGGCTGCGGACGCTGGACCTGTTTCTTTCGTCGCTGCTTAGCGGCCCTGCCGCCGGTTCCGGGCCCGGGCGTGAGAGTCTGCCGGGTTCAGGTCTGCCAGGTCCTGGCCTGCCGAGCTCTGGCCATCCCGGCCCGGGCCTGCCGGGCCCTGGCCTGCCGAACTCTGGCCATCCGGGTTCTGGTCTGCCGGACGGGCTGGTCCTGACCCTGCCAAAAGTCAGTACGGTGGCGCAGGTTGAAGCCATGGCTTATGCCTGCGGCCGGCTGGAGGAAGCCCACGGGTTACCCGGCGGCCGGCTGCGCTTTGAGGTCCAGATGGAAACCCCTCTGCTGATCCTGGGTGCGGACGGCACCGTTCCGGTGGCCCAGCTGCTCCATGCCGGAAGCGGCCGGATCAGCGCCCTGAACTACGGCACCTATGATTACAGCGCCTCGCTCGGCATTGCCGCCGCGTACCAGTCCATGGAACACCCGGCAGCGGATTACGCGAAAGCGGTGATGCAAGTCGCCGCAGCGGGCACCGGTGTCCGTCTTTCCGACGGTTCCACGAACATTCTTCCCGTGGGTGACCCCGAGACCATCCAGCGGGCCTGGGTGCTGCACGCGCGGCTGGTCGCCCGTTCCCTGGCTGCCGGCTACTACCAGGGCTGGGACCTCCATCCCGCTCAACTGCCCACCCGGTACCTGGCCACCTACGGCTTTTACCGCAGCGGATTCGATGCAGCCGCCGCGCGCCTCAACAACTATGTGCACCGTCTCGAGAGCACGATCCTCGACGAACCTGCGACCGCGCGGGCCCTGGCCCGGTTCATTCACCGGGGACTCACCTGCGGTGCGCTCACCAGCGGTGAAGTAGCCGAGGCCGTTGGTGTTTCTCCCGACGAGCTGGCACACCTTGCCCACCCCCAGACCCCCAACAGAAGCGGAAACAAGCAGTGAACCCCACGTATTACTCCCCCGACGCCGGCCTGCCACCCCAGACTGCCCTGCTCTCAGACCGGGCCGTGGTCACTGAGGCCTACACGGTGATTCCCCGCGGCGTGCTGCGGGATATCGTCACGAGCGTCCTTCCGGACTGGACCGGCACCCGGGCCTGGATCCTGAACCGGCCCGTTGCGGGAGGTGCCACAACGTTCGCTCAGTACCTGATGGAGGTCGCTCCCGGCGGCGGGTCCCGGAATCCGGAACCGCAGTCCACAGTGGAGTCCTTCGTGTTTGTGCTCGACGGCGGTCCGCTGGCAGTGACGATCGACGGCGAGCGGCACGAACTCGCTCCGGGCGGCTTCGCCTACCTTCCGCCGGCCATTGTCTGGGAAACGGCTAACGACGGCACCGAGCCTGCCCGCTTCCAGTGGATCCGCAAGGCCTACGAACCGTTGGCCGGGCACCTGCCAAAGGTCGTCGTCGGGCATGAAAGTGAAATCGAGCCGGCCGGGATGCCGGGCACGGACAATAAATGGCGTACCACCCGGATGCTGCCCGTGGATGACCTGGCGTACGACATGCACATCAACGTCGTCACGTTCGAACCCGGGGCCTCCATTCCGTTCGCAGAAACCCACGTCATGGAGCACGGCCTCTACGTGCTTGAAGGGAAAGCTGTTTACCGTCTGAACGAGGACTGGGTGGAAGTCCAGGAGGGCGACTACATGTCCCTGCGGGCGTTCTGCCCGCAGGCCTGCTATGCCGGCGGGCCTGCCAACTTCAGATACCTGCTGTACAAGGACGTCAACCGTCAAATCCTGCTGTGACCAGAACGGGGTCCTGCAGTACGCAAACGGCTGGTTCTGCGGTATCCGGCATCCCTGCGCGTCCGGCAGGTGCGTGAACTGCTCGATCCTGCTGACCCGGTCACTGTTTGAGCGGCCATCCCAAAGTCCCGGTATGGAGGCCCGCAGCCAAAGGCGGCTGTCTGCCTCCATTGCTGGGCCGAATTAAAGGAGCACATCGTATGACTGATTCTGATTTTGACCTCGTTCTGCGCGGGAACCGGGTGTACGCCGGTGCGGGAACCGGAGCCTGGGAGGTGGGGGTCCGTGGCGGCGCTGTGGCCGCCGTCGTACCTTTGGGCACCGGCCTGACAGGGGACCGCGTGGTTGAACTCGCGGATGATGAGGCCCTGATTCCCGGCCTGGTGGATTCCCACGTTCACGTCAACGAGCCCGGCCGCACCGAATGGGAAGGCTTTGCATCAGCTACCCGTGCTGCGGCTGCCGGCGGCGTCACGACGGTTATCGATATGCCCCTGAACTCGATTCCGCCGACGGTTTCCGTGGAGGCCCTGGAGGTCAAGCGGGAAGTGGCTGCGGGTCAGGCATTTGTGGACGTCGGGTTCTGGGGTGGTGCCGTTCCCGGCAACACCGGGGATTTGCGGGCGCTGCATGAGGCCGGAGTTTTTGGTTTTAAGTGCTTCCTGCTGCATTCGGGAGTGGATGAATTTCCGCAGCTGGAGCCGGAGGAAATGGAAAAGGACCTGGCCGAACTGGCCTCCTTTGATTCGCTGCTGATCGTTCATGCCGAGGATTCCCAGGTAATTGCCGATGCCCCGGAGCCGACGGGTCCGGAATACTCCGGGTTCCTAGCCTCGCGGCCCCGTTCAGCAGAGAACAAGGCCATTGCCCAGGTCATTGATGCTGCCCGGCGGACCCGGGGGCGTGCGCACATCCTGCACCTGTCCTCTGCCGATGCGCTGCCGCTGATTGCTGCTGCCAAACGGGAGGGTATCCGCCTGACAGTGGAGACCTGCCCGCACTACCTGACCCTGCTGGCCGAGGAGATCCCTGATGGTGCGACGGCATTCAAATGCTGCCCGCCGATCCGGGAAGCGTCTAACCGGGAGTTGCTCTGGCAGGGACTACAGGACGGAACGATCGACTTCATTGTTTCCGACCACTCCCCCAGCACACTGGATCTGAAGGATCTGGAAAACGGTGACTTTGGAGTGGCCTGGGGCGGGGTTTCTTCCCTGCAGCTGGGGTTGTCGCTGATCTGGACCGAGGCCCACCGCCGGGGAATCCCTCTGGAAACGGTGCTCGAATGGATGTCGCGCCGGCCTGCCGAACTGGCCGGGCTGGGACGTAAGGGCCGGCTCGAGGTTGGTGCTGATGCCGACTTTGCGGTCTTCGCACCGGAGGATTCCTTTGTGGTGGAGACGGCCAAACTCCATCACAAGAACCCGATCACGCCGTACGCGGGCAAGGAACTGACCGGTTCCGTCCGGCGGACCTTCCTGCGGGGTACTGAGGTTTCCGGGGACGAGCCGACGGGCCGGCTGCTGCGGCGGGGCTGAGTTGCTTTCGGGCTGAGCTCAGCTGGGCTGGGGTGCGGGCGCTTTGAGGGGGCGGCCCGCACCCGTGGCGGGGTGGCGACAAGGGTTTAGCAATCGCAGAAGGCCCGTGTGGCACCGCCTCAGTCCGGTCCGGGAACCTCAGCGCCGGCACACACCCCGTCTTCAGCTGTCAGGGTTCCTCCCCAGGTCCCGGCAGCCTCGCGTTCTTTTTCCCGGGCGTAGTCCAGTTGCGGTTCCACCCGGTATTGCCTGCCAAAGGTCGATTGCCACTGGAGGACTCCGGGAACTGGCTGGTGTGCTGACCAGAAACCGAGCGATTTGTAGCGATGATGCTTCGGACACAGGTTGGCCAGATTCCCGTGTTCTGTTGGTCCCCCCTGGGACCAGGGAATTGTGTGGTCGATTTCGGTTCGGGCTGCGCTGACGCTGCAGCCGGGGAATCTGCAGGTTCCGTCCCGGGCCTGGAGCCACCGTTTCAAGCCGGCGGGCACTTTCCGCCGTCGTCCCACTGCCAGGATCGCACCGGTCGCAGGATCCTGGACCAGTCCGGTCCAATACAATGCCTGGCGGGCCAGCCGGCGGGCTGCCTCGGCACTGATCGGCCCGTAGCCGTTGAGCTCGGCCGGCTGGTTGTTCCCGCCGAAGAGTGTGTCCGCCGGGATCAGCACCATGATCTCCGGGTTAATCCCCTCGGTACCGTCGGGGGTTGAGTCGTCGACACTCCGAGGGAAGCTCGCTTCCGCACCGGCGCATATCCTGTCGGGCTGGGTAGAGGCACCGCTGTCACCCGGACACAGAGGCCCGTCGCCGGCAGACAGAAGGCTCGCGCCGTCGGGCTGGGCAGGACCACCACCTCCCCCGGAAGTCAGAGGTCTGCCGGGTGTCAGGATCAGCAGCGAAAAGATGTCTGCCCTGAGCTGGTCCATGGTCCTGGAGTCCCCGTCCCGCCGCCGCCCTCGAGCCGCAGCGGTCAATGCGGTGAAGATCGCCTGGCCTTTCTCCGCAGCGATGAAAGCGGTGAGTTCGGCCATTCCGTCGGCTCGGGGGTCGAGACTGACCCCGCGTTTGTCTACAGCGCTCCGGTGCCGTTCCTGGATACTGCCGGGCCAGCGGCGCTCGCGCAGCCGCCGGGCCGTTCGAATGAACTGCGCACAGGTCCGCCCCTCCGCAACGTCCAGCAGTTCCCGCTCAAATTGCGGTTGCTCGGCCGCCGGAACGCTTTCGGTCTCATCCAGAAGGACCTCGGCCTGCCGATAACTGATCCTGCCCCGGGACAGATGCGCCAAGGTAGCCGGATACCGGGTGCAGAGGTTGTCTGAAACATTCACCAGGCGCATGGCACTCATGTGCGGCAGGTTTAGGGCCGCACCGGTTTCAGCGGCTGTCAGGGACATTGCGAGCATCTCGTCCGGCCGCTTAAAAGTCTCTTCCACCTCGCGTTCAATCAGCTCCTGCAACCTGTGGACCACGCGTGCCTGCTGAGCCTGCACCCAAGCACCCAGAACCGCGAGCTGTTCCAACACCAGCGCTGACTCGCCCGCATCAAGGACACCCAGTTCCGCAACTTTTACTGACCCGCTGAAACCAGCGCCCTGTTCGCTGGCGCCGGGTGCTGTAAAGGCCTCCAGAAAGGCGAGCGGCACGGCGCTGCTGTCCGCCTGCTCAGACGGCTCAAAAAGCTGCTCTCCACGACTGCTGCGGGTCCGCTCCATACCCCAAGGCTTTCATCTGCCACTGACATTTGAAGGCGGAAATCGGGCCTGTAGACGACACCAAAATACGGGAGTTTTCCTAAAAAGTACTCAGGTTTAAGCGGCGGCTGAATCAGAGCGCCCGGCAGATGCGCCGGGCGCCCTGCCACCCTCAGGACCGGGGCCGCGCGCCGGGAGGAACCCGCAGCGGAAGCCGCTTCAGCTCGACGTCGACGTTTCGCCCCGAGATCTCTGCGGTCATATAAGTGCAGAACGGCTGACGGCGGCGATCCGTGGGCGAGCCCGGGTTCAGCAGCCGCAGACCGCCGGGAGCAGCACTGTCCCAGGGGATGTGGCTGTGGCCGAAGATCAGCAGATCGGTGCCCGGGAAGGCCTGCTCCATCCTGATCTCCCGGCCTTTGGCGGCACCGGTTTCATGCACGACGGCGATTCGCACCTCTTCAACCGTGGCGCGGGCGATCTCCGGAAGCCGGGCCCGCAGCCCCGGTCCGTCATTGTTGCCCCAGCAGGCCAGCAGCGACTTGGAACGCGACTGCAGGTCGTTGAGGAGGTCTTCGCTGACCCAGTCGCCGGCATGGACGACCAGGTCCGCGGCCTCGACTGCGTCCCATACCTCCTGTGGAAGAGCCTTGGCCCGCAGCGGCAGATGGGTGTCGGCCAGAAGCACCAAACGCGTCGTCATCGGGGTCCTTTCATACCGGGGTGTCCCTCCCGGTCTCACCTCCGAGGCTAGCCTGTGCTGCAGACTCCGGGGACGCGGCAGCTGGGAAGGATCTCCGGCGGGATATGGTTTTCAGAGACCTACACCGGAATCCGCAGCGCACTGGGAGCATCCTCATGGCCATCAATTGGACCGCCCGTCCTGAGACCCCCGCCGACGCCGCTGCTGTCCGCGCCATCAACGAAGCAGCCTTCCCCACTCCGGCGGAAGCCGACCTGGTAGACGCGCTGCGCACGGACCCGGACGCGTGGATCGACGGGCTCTCCTGGGTGGCAGCCGGGCCGGACGGCACCATCGTGGCCCATGCACTGCTGACCCGCTGCCGGGTTGGCGGTGAGCCCGCGCTCGCACTGGCTCCCTGTGCGGTCCTGCCGGATTATCAGCGCCAGGGCGCCGGAGGTGCGGCGATCCGCGGCGCACTGGACGCGGCCCGGAAATTGGGCGAAAACCTGGTGGTGGTCCTCGGCCATGCAGACTATTACCCGCGCTTCGGGTTCACTCCGGCCTCCCGGCTGGGCATCAAGGCCCCGTTTGAGGTGCCGGATGAGGCCCTTATGGCCCTGCAGCTCAACCCCGTCGGCCAGGTCCCCTCCGGAGTGATCGAGTACCCGGCGGCCTTCGGGGTCTGACCCCGTCAGGCAGCTAAACGCTGCGGCGGGCAATGATCGCAGCATGCGGCCGGTGCCCGGGATCGGTCCGGGTTTCGACGGCGGCGGCGGTCAACCCCGCGTCTTCGAGCAGCCGCGTGAACTCCTGGACCGGCCACGAATAGGCAGGAGCGACCTGGTGTGGGAACTGCTCGATCTCGGCGCTTTCAAAGAACCCCGCCAGGAGACTTCCGCCTGGACGAAGACAGCGCACCATTTCCGCCAGAACCCCGGGGACGTCGTCGGGTTCAAGGTGGATCAGCGAGTACCAGGCGAGGATTCCCCCGAGACTTTCGTCAGCAGCCCCGATGTCCCGCACCGAGGCCACCCGGAAGGGAATATCCGGGAACTGTGCGCGTGCATGGCTAATGAAAGCCGGAACCAGATCAATCCCCTCGACGTCGAGACCTTGGTCGGTGAGGTACTTCGTCCAGTGTCCAGGCCCGCAGCCAGCATCAATCACGGGACCATCCACCGTGGCTGCCCACTCCGCCACGAATCTGCGGTCCGCGGGATGGGCTGCCTCGATGGACCCGAACAATGTGGTGTAGCCGGCTGCCCGCAGGGAGTACGCCACCTCAACGATGCTCTCGCTCATCCGACCCGCCTCAGAGTCCCACCCGGACCGGGCCGGACGATCCGTCGGCATAGGTCACCAGCAATTCCACGCCCTCGCCGTCGTGGTCAGTGTCGTAGTTTTGCAGTTCATCCCCGGGGAACCAGAGAACAAACTGCCCCTTGGCAACGCTCCCTATGACTTCGCCCTCGGTCTGGCTCAGGTAGGAAACCCCGACGACCTCGGAGCCTGCAGCACCGGCGACCATAGAGAGGTTGCCCGCCTGCGTCGTCCCCGTTCCGATCCCTTGGGGAAGCAAGTCCCGGGGCTCGGGAGTGGGGCTCCCACCGGGACCTCCGGAATAACCGAATGACCCGCCAAACATGGAGTCATCAGACACACACATGGCCGACCATCCGTCGTCGCCGGTCAGCATCACTGCCGTCCAGACACCGCGCTGCTCGGCGATTGCGACCTCGGCCCGTTCGGCGGAATCTTTCTCCGAGTGCCCTTCTGAGGACCGGCAGTCATCCCCGGCCTTCGCACTGGCAGCCGGGCTGAGGGTCGTCGGAACGGCGGTCCAGGTGGCGTAAGCCGGATCGCCGCCGCTGATGGCCGGAAGAGCAACCAGGCCCGCGGTCACGGCAGCAGCCGCACCAATCAGAACACCGCGGCGTACCTTCCACCGGCGCAGCGGATGAACGTTCTGTACCTCCCCCATCGCCGGATCAGCCGCGAGAATGCGTTCGAGGTCGGCGCGGGACCGCGGGGTGTGCCCGGAGGCACCGGAGTCGGCAGGATCAAGGGACCGGAGCAAGGTGTCGATTTGTTCGTCGCGCATCATGATGCCGGGGTCCTTCCAAAGACGGGCTGCGGCGTGCTTGAAGACGCCGGGAGGTGGTCGAGCAGGAGACGGAGCGCCCGGCGGGCGCGGGTAAGCCGGAGACGGTAAGCGACGGGTGAAATCCCGAGAACCGCTGCAGCCTGCGGGCTGGTCAATTCCTCAAAAACCGCCAGGCCCAGTGCCTCCTGGTGGACTTCGGAGAGGAGCCGCCAGGCCCGCTCCAGATCGATCCGGCTGGTTGCCAGGTCGATGTCCTCGCTGGACGCGGGCACGTCCGAAGCATCGACCAGGCGCAGGCCGAGCGCTTCCCGGCGCTGCTCACCGCGCCGGCTGTTCAGCAGGATGTTGCGGCTGATGCCAAAGATCCAGGCCCGCGCGTCGCCGGTGGAAGCGGGCAGATCATCCAGCCGGCGCCAGACGACAAGAAAGGTGTCGGCAGCAACATCTTCAGCCCGGTCAGGATAAGTGCGGCGCTGAACAAACCGGATCAGCTCCGGATACACCGCGGCATATAACGCCCGGAAGGTTTGCTCCCGGTCGGGAGGGCGTGAAAAGGAGGTCATACCCTGTACCTGTCCGGGAGCGGGCGCAGTGTCTCGCCACAGCGGCAACATTTTCCCCTGCAGCTCCGAGAGCAGACAACCAGCAGGGTCAGCTTTGCAGCCCGGCCAGCTCCTCACGCAGCCGGGCCACATGGCCGGCAGGGCTGACACCGTACTCGGCTGTAAGGACCTTCCCGTCTTCATCCACAGTCACGGTGGAGCGGAGGACGCCCATGGACGTGTTGCCGCCGAAGGTCCGCTCACCATAGGCACCATAGGCCTTGATCACGGCAAGGTCCGGATCGGAGAGCAGCGGGAAGGTCAGCGCCTGGTCCCGGATGAACTCCTGGATCGCCTCGGGTCCGTCAGGTGAGATGCCGACGACGTCGTACCCGTCCTGCTGCAGCGCAGCCAGGTTGTCGCGGAAATCGCAGGCTTCGGTGGTGCAGCCGGGAGTCCCGGCCTGCGGATAGAAGTAGACGACAACGCGGCGCCCGGCATAGTCCGCGAGGGACACCTGCTTGCCGCCGGCGTCGGGAAGGGTGAACGCGGGGGCGGTGTCGCCCGGAGAAAGCTGGGTCATGGCTGTCCTCAGGTTGGAGGGGTTCGGCATCTGCTGGTGCCCAGTCTAGAGATCACAGGTGCGCAGGAGGACCAAGGCCGTCCGGATATCTTGATACCGGCCCGGCGGGACCAGTCCGGCCCCCCGTCGGGCCCGGTCCGCCCGTTATCCGGCGTACTCGCTGCGCAGGTCCTTCTTGCGGATCTTGCCGCTGGCCGTCCGCGGCAGATCCTCCACGACCACCACCGACTTCGGAATCTTGTACCGGGCCAGCCGCCCGTCCAGGTGAGTCTGCACTTCGGCCGGCTCCAGCGTGAAACCGTCGCGCAGCGTGATCACAGCCTTGGGAACCTCACCCCATTTAGCGTCGGGAACCCCGATCACCGCGACGCCGCTGACGGCCTCGAGCTCGCTGATGATCTGCTCCACCTCGGCCGGGTAGATGTTCTCGCCGCCGGAAATGATCATGTCCTTCAACCGGTCGGAGATGAAGAGGAAACCGTCGTCGTCGAAATAACCCATGTCGCCGGAGCGGAACCAGGTCCCGTCGGTGAACGAGGACTCGGTGGCCTCGGGCCGGTTCCAGTAGGCCTTGATCACGTTGGGGCCGCTGATCTGGACTTCGCCCACTTCCCCGGGCGCAGCGAGAGTACCGTTCGGATGCGCGATGCGGACGGACGTGAAAAAGTGCGGGAGCCCGGCCGAACCGGCCTTCTCCCGGGACCATTTCGGCGGCAGAGCCGTGGCGCCGGGCGCCGTCTCGGTCATACCGTAGCCGTTGGAGAAGCCAAGACCGCGTTCCTCGTAAGCGTCAATCACCCGCAGCGGCACCGCGGAGCCGCCGCAGGTGAGCTTACGCAGCGAACTGATGTCCCGTTTGGCCCAATCGGGGTGCTCACAGAGCAGCTGGTACGTGGTGGGAACGCCGCTGATAAACGTCGCCTGGTACTTTTCGATCAGTTCCAGGGTCCGTCCCGGTTCAAAGCGGGTTTCCAGAATGACGGCGGCGCCCTTAAGCAGGTTCGGCAGCACACCCATGTCCAGCGATGCCACATGGAACAGCGGGGAGATCATCAGGGCGACGTCGTCTCCCGCAACGTCGTAATCCACCAGCACGTTGAAACAGTTCCAGGCCAGATTGGCGTGGGTGAGGCAGGCGCCCTTGGGCTGCCCGGTGGTGCCGGAGGTGTAGAGAATGATTGCGCCGTCCTCCAGGGAGACGGCGGCGTCCGGAAACCCGCCCGAGGCTGATTCCAGGGACGCTTCATACGGCTTGACCGGCAGCTCGCCGGGGTCGAAGGCCGCTGTTCCCGTTCCATCGTCAACCAGCAGGCGGAGTGCGACGGCGGTTCCGCGCGCCCCGCGCACAGCCAGTTCGTCCAGCGCCAGGGTGTTCACCAGGATGAGGCTGCCTGAATCCTGCAGCGCATACTGGATTTCCGGAGGTGCCAGCCGGGTATTAAGCGGCACAAACACCGCTCCCAGGGAGCCTGCGGCGAAGAACGTCTCCAGGAAAGCAGGGTGGTTGTCCCCCAGGAAAGCCACCCGCGTGCCGTGTTCCACACCGTTGGCGCGCAGCACAGCTGCCAGTCTGTTGATCCGCTCGTCGAGTTCGGCGTAGCTGGTCCGCTCATCCCGGAAAATCAGCGCGGTCTTGGAACCGGATTTGACGCGCTGGCGGTGGATCCATGAACCCAGGCCCTGGTTCTGCATTTCCTCAGACATCCTTCGTTGTATTACCTAAAGTCTTTGTGGAGCCGGTGGCCTGCCTGCCCAGGGGAAGGCAGGCCACCGGAGGTGTTACTGGATGGTGCTGCTTGTTGAACGGTGCTGCTACTGGACCGTCATGGCTGCCAGATCGGGAGCCTTTTCCACGAACTTGTACTTGAGCATCAGCTCACCGAGGCTGTTGAGCTGCTCGGTGCGCAGCTCGGCGTCGTACTGCTCCATCTTGAGCTTCGCGGCGACCTCGGCCGGCATCGTCATGAAGTCCGGCAGGGTTGCCTTGACGTCGTCGATGTTTGCCTCGGCTTCGACCAGGAGTTCTTCCATGGCGTCCTTGAACTTCTGGACGGTTTCCGGGTTCTGATCGGCATAGTTACCGGAGGTGAAGGAGACCATGGTGGGCATGCCCGGGACAACTTCCTGGTTCGAGTACCCCACCAGGACGTTCTCCGGATTGGCCAGGGCCTTGCTGAGGAAGGGCTCCGGAATCCAGATGGCGTCCGTGTTGCCCAGCTCCAGCTGTGCCTCCATGTCAGGGAAGGCCATTTCGGAGAACTTGATCGCCCCGGAGTCCGCTCCCGCGAGGGCGGCAGCCTCCATGATGGTCAGGTCGCCCTGGGTGTTGATGGCGTTGACGGAAACGGTTTTGCCTTCCAGATCACCAAAAGTGGTGATGCCGGAGTCCGCACGGGCAACAACGCCGTTGATGTCCTCGCCCTCCGCGTAGGAGTTGGAGTAGCCCGTGACGATCTGCATGTCCAGGCCCTTGTCCTTGGCCACCATCACGGTCAGCGGGTTGCCGACGGCGAAGTTCATGTCTCCCGTGGAGACAGCCGGCAGCATGGCAGCGCCGCCCTGGCCGGTCTGAAGTTCGACGTCGAGTCCGTGCTTCTCGAAGATGCCTTCCTCAATGCCGTAGTGCATGGCTGCCGAGGGGGCGATCGCCAGGACGCCGACCACGATCTTCTCGAGCTCGCCGCTGCCTGCCGATTCCGACGAGGAAGCTGCCGGTGAGCTGGAGTCGCTGCCGGACAGGCTGCCGCCACCACAGCCGGCCAGCGCCAGTGACGCAACAGCGCCGAGTGCGAAGGCCTTGGCGACCTTGCGGGTAATGAAGTGCCTCATGACTTTCCTCTTCCTTGAGGGGAGAAATGGATACTGCAGGAGTGGAGCTGGTACTGCCTTACTGACCCGTGGTCCGGCCCGCGGAGGGGACCTGACCGGGAGGCCTGCTGACGCCGGAGACTAGGCGTAGAACCGAGCGAGGAACTCGGCGACGACGGCGGGGCGCTCTTCGCCTTCGATCTCGATTTTGTTGGAGGTCTTGATCTGGACGCCGCCCTTGACCTCGGTGACCTCAGCAATGACCGAGTGCAGGCGGACCTTGGAACCAACCTTGACCGGATTGGTGAACCGCACCCGGTCCAGACCGTAGTTGACCTTGGTCTTGACGCCTTCGACGTCGAAAAGCTGACTCCACAGCGGAATGATCAGGGAAAGTGTCAGGAAGCCGTGGGCAATCGGTGCGCCGAACGGTCCGTCCTTGGCCTTTTCCGGGTCCGTGTGGATCCACTGGTGGTCATCAGTGGCCTCGGCGAAGGTGTTGATCTGGTCCTGCGTGATTTCGATGTAATCGGTGTAGCCCAGGTCCTTGCCGACAAGTCCGGGGAGTTCTTCGAAGGTGACAACGGTAGCGCTCATAAGGTTTTTCCTCAGTTAGTTCTGGTGGTGACTATTTTGAATCTGCGGTCTGGGGCTGGAGCTCTTCGGGCAGCGGCGGGAACTTCTCCCCCACACCCTGCAGGCTGCCGGCGAACGGGAACTCCGCCGCAAGATCCTGATAGGTCCAGCCACCGTCCCGGTACTCCGTGCTTACTGCTTCCGGATGGGACCACAGCTGCAGCCGGTCCCCGCCCACGCCAATGGCCTGCCCGGTGATCCCGGCAGCATCCTCGGAGGCCAGGAACGCGATCAGCCCGGCCACATCCTCCGCGGTACCGAAGCCCAGCTCCTTGCGGAAGAAGGCCGGCATCGCCTCCCCGCGCTCCTCGGCTTCAACCGCGGCAGCGAAGTACGGAACGGTCTTGGTCATCGCGGTCGCGGCCACCGGGATCACGGCGTTCGCGGTGACGCCGGCCTTCTTCATTTCCAGCGCCCAGGTGCGGACCATGCCCACAATCCCGGCCTTCGCTGCAGCGTAGTTGGTCTGCCCGAAGTTTCCGCGCTGCCCGGTCGGGGAACCGATCGTGATGATCCGGCCCGCCACGTTGTTTTCCTTGAAGTACGCGTACGCCTCCCGGACACAGGTGAAGGTGCCGCGCAGGTGCACGTTGATCACCAGGTCAAAGTCCTCATCGGTCATCTTCAGCAGGCTCTTATCCCGCAGCACCCCGGCATTGGTCACCAGAATGTCCAGGCCGCCGAAGTTCTCCACGGCAGCGGCCACCAGGGCCTTCGCCGTCTCGGTCGACCCGACCGGAGCCACCACCGCAACCGCGCGGCCGCCGTCGGCCTTAATCACCGCTACCGCTTCATCAGCAACGGCCTGATCGACGTCGTTCACCACTACCGCTGCGCCCTGCCGGGCCAGTTCCCGGGCGTAGGCCAGGCCCAGCCCCCGCCCGCTGCCGGTAACAATCGCGGTTTTGCCGTCCAGCGCCATACATAACTCCTCATTCGTGTGCTCTGCCTCACACCATGACATCCGAGATGGTTGAGAAAGTCAACAGTTGTAATTGCGCGTACTCTTAGACAATGACCGAGACCGGCAGCAACACCTCAGGCAACGGCGCGGCAGGTACTTCGCACCAGCCGGGGCCTCAGACAGGAATCGAGCGGCTCTATGATTCAGAGCTGGCGGGAGAAACCGAGTTCCTCGCTGCCCGGGCGCGTTCAGTCGGCTCCCGCCGCGCCAACGAGGACCTGGCCGCGCTCGACCTGAAAGTGCGCTCCTACTCCGTCCTTTCCCTCGCCTGCAGCGGGTTGAACCCTTCGCAGCGGGAACTCGCGGAATTCCTCTCCCTGGATCCCAGCCAGATCGTGGCGTTGGTGGACCAGCTCGAGAAACGGGGTGCGGTGAAGCGGAAGGCGGACCCGCGGGACCGCCGTTCCAACATCATTACCCCGACGGCGGAAGGCAAGCGGCTCTATGCCGAGGCGGCCGCCGTGGTTGCAGCCGCGAGCGAGACTTCCCTGCGCAGCCTCTCCCCCGAGGAGCGGGAACAGCTGCGGTCGCTCCTGCGCCGCGTTGCTTTTGCCGATTAGAACTTTGGGTCTTCCCGCCCGGCCGCGGCGCTAACGCAGCGACTCGTTCATAATCCGCGCCAGAGACTGGAAGCGCTGATTGGTGGCAAGGTCCTCCACGAGTATCGGGGCTCCGTCCGGCCCGGCCAGCGGAATCCGCCAGTTGGGATACTCCGTGGACGTACCGGGCTGGTTCTGGGTCCGCCGCTCCCCCACGGCATCCACCAGACCAACACCGATCAGCACCGACGGTGTCCTGGAAATATACCGGTGCAGGGCCTCGACGGTTTCAGCCTCGGACGCCTCTTCGGCGCTCAGCAGCCCCTCGCTACGGACCAGCTCCAGAATGGCTGCCCGGGCAGCCTCATCAAGTTCCCGTTCTTCCTCCACAGGCCGGTTCAAAAGGCCCAGCGAACCGCGCAGGGTCACATGTTCCCCGGCCAGATACCCCGCAGCCGGAGGCAGGTCATGGGTGCCGATGGTGGTGAGGGCGCCCGGACGGTAGTCCGCCGGCGGCCGGGGCCCCTGCTCGGTCTGTTCGAACCACAGGATGGCCGTGCCGAGAATTCCGCGTTCGGCCAGGTAGCCCTGAACCCACGGTTCGAAGACGCCCAGGTCTTCGCCAACGACGACGGCGCCCGCCCGCTGCGCTTCCAGGGCCAGGATTCCCACCAGCGCCTCATGGTCGTAGTAGACGTAGGCGCCCTTGTCGGGCGTTTCTCCGCGGGGTATCCACCACAGGCGGAAGAGACCAAGGATATGGTCCACCCGCACGCCGCCGGCATGGCGGAGAATGGTCCGCAGCATGTCCCGGTAGGCTGCGTATCCGGTGCCCGCCAGGCGATCCGGATCCCACGGGGGCTGGCTCCAGTCCTGGCCGCGCTGGTTGAACATGTCCGGCGGTGCTCCGACTGACACTTCAGGAACCAGGACGTTGCGCAGTGTCCAGGCATCCGCTCCGCCGGGGTGGACCCCCACGGCAAGGTCGTGGACGATTCCGACGCCCATGCCCGCCTGCCGGGCAGCCCGCTGGGCCGTCTCCAGCTGTTCGTCGCAGATCCACTGCAGCCATTTGTAAAAGCTGATGTCCCCGGCCAGCTCGACGGCCGCATTCCGGGCAAAACTGCTGTTCAAGCCCTCAGCCCACTGCGGCGCGTCCGCCGGCAGGCTGGCGGCCAGGGCGGACCAGAGGGCAAAACTCTCCAGTCCATCGCCTTCCCCGTCGACAAAAGCCTGGAACTGCTGTTCCCGGGAAGGGCTGCGCGGCACTTCGAAAACCAGGCGAAGGGCCGGGAGCTTCGCCGCGAAGGCTGCGTTCCGGTCCAGCAGTCCGGCCTCCCGGTTCACGGCCTGCTGCCCGGCAGCCAAATCTTCGACCCCCGACCGCTGTTCCTGCGGGAGATAGCTGTACTCGGGAATGGCTTCGACCCGGATGTAGAGGGGATTGAAGAAGCGGCGGGTTGCGGGCAGGTACGGGGAATCCTCCACCGGAGGGGCGGGTTCGGCGGCATGGAGGGGGTTGATGAGCACAAAATCTGATCCGGCTTCCCCGCAGACCGCGGAGAGGTCAGCGAGATCGGTCAGATCACCAATACCCCAGGACCGCGCCGACCGGGTGGAGTACAGCTGGGCCATCATCCCCCAGGTCTGGGCCCGGCCGATTTTGCCAACCGGATCCAGCCGGTCCGGGGTTACTGCCAGTACAGCCTGGGCCCGGGTCCCGCCGTCGCCGGAACGGACGGCCTCGACGTGCAGCTGGTGCCAGCCCAGCGGCAGATCCGGCGGCAGGGCCAGCGCTGTGCACTGCAGGTCCGTTCCATCGACGACGGCGGATTCCTCCGGCTGCGGATTCCACGGCAGCTCAATGGTTCCCCCCAGTTCCAGGTCGACCCACGCCCGCGCGGACACTCCGAAGGGAAGATGCACCTGCACCGAGGTCTCCGGGACACCTTCCCGCGTCACGACCGTCGGAGGCAGGACCTGCCGCCAGCGGTCCGTCATTGCCTGCGCCAGTGATGCTTCCAGCTCCGGGCGGCTGCCCGCAGGAGCACCCCGGGAGGCAAGGATTATCCGCAGGGTTTCATCCGAGACCTGCTGCTGGCTCCCGTCCCATCCGGTGAACGTCGTCGCGATGTTTTTCGCTGCTGCGAGCCGTTCCAGGAGCTCCCGCTCGCTGGTGCTCCCGGCACTGTCCCCTGTCATAGCGTCTCCAAAGTCATGGAAGCCAATCTAGGGGGTTCCGGCGCCGCAGGACAGGCCCGCCGGGTGGGGCGGCAAAGAGCGCACGGCCCCAAGGCGGCTTCAGGGCCGTTTTTCCACCAGCCGCCACACGTCCTGATAATCATTGTGATCCGCGTACGGCGCGGCTAGGGCGGCGAGGGCAAGAGTGGTCCATTCGAGTTCATCCGCATAGCTGCGCGGGTCGTTTTCCGTGTCCTGCAGCATCCTGGACAGCGCATTGCGGCGTGCACCGCCGATGATGTCGATCAACATGAGTTTGGCTTCGCATTCCCGCAAAAGCCGCTCCTCATACCAGCGGTCCGAGAGTGAAATTTCGGAGCCGCCGAGGAGCTTGCGGGACTCCGCGGCGTCTTCATGAAAGCGCGTCAGCAGGAAATCCACGATATCCATGCCCAGACTTTACGCTCCCCACCGATCCTGCGTCAGGGGGAGGGTACAGCATTGGGAATATTTTCGCCCACTTGGCTGGTTGACATAACTAGGCCCCCTTACGACATAGGAGTAGTAGTTTGCCCTCAGCCAGTACGTCCTCAGTTTCCTCTAATCCGTCCGCCCGCCGCATCCGCAATATCCGTTCGGTTCACCGTGGCGACCACGTTGAAGCCCGCAGCGGCGGACATGTCTATTACCGGGGAGAAGTGCGGGACACCGCACCTGGGCTGGCAACGCTGTGGCTCCGTGACGAGGAAACCGGCGCCCACACCGCCGTGAACACCGAGGATTTCACCATCTGGCGCACCGAAGCATAAACCTGCCTGCGCTGCCAGCAAATCGACTACCAGTAGATCAATTGCCAGCCGATCCACTACCAGTCGATCAACGCTCCGGCACTGATATTGATCGTCGCCGCCGTGATGCTGGCTGCCATATCTGAAGCCGCGAATGCTGCGGCGTTGCCAACATCTTCCAGCGTGGCAGCACGCTTGAGCATGGTGGCTGCCTGGATCGCACCGGCGATTTCCTCCCGGCCTTCCATGTCCGACGGCAGTGACTCCGGTATACCGCCGCTGCGGAGCGTCACCACCCGGATACCGTAGGGGCCAAGCTCCACCGCCAGCTGCCGGCGCATGGCCTCAATGGCCTCGAACGCCGTAATCAGTCCGCCCAGATACTGGCCCGGTTCCTGGGTTCCTGATCCCCCGAAAGCCAGGATGACGCCGGATTTCTGTTCCATCATGTGCCGGGCCGCCGCCTGCGCGGTGATGAAGGTCGTCTGCACGGCCGTCGACACGGGGCGCAGATAGTCCTCGAGGTACATCGCGGACATCGGGGTGCCCTGGACGTCGCCGTGCTGGATGACATTCAAGGAGATGTCCAGGGACCCGGCGGAGGAGGCGACGTCGTCCGCGTGTTCATTCACCGCCTGCTGGTTCAGCGCGTCCAGCAGCGCGGTTTCTGCCAGGCCGCCGGCGCTCCGGATCTGCTCGGCCACGGCCTGCAGCGGTTCCGGGTGCCGCCCAGCCAGAAAAACCCTGGCGCCCTCCCGGGCGAAGGCCCGGGCCGCGGCCCCTCCGATGGATCCTCCGCCTCCGTAAACAACTGCGTTCCTGCCGTTCAGCAGCATGCCGGTGCCCTTCTGCCGGAGTGTGGGGCCACCATCATGGCACCGGACAGGTCAGAGAGCCAGTGTCCAGGCGACGTCGGCGGCTGCCACCTCCGCAAGGCTGGCTGGCTGCCAGCGGGGCGCGTCCCGGTCCAGGAGGCGGGCGCGGACGCCTTCGCGGAAGTCCGGGCGGGCGATCATCCGCTCGGCCATCACCAGATCCCGTTCCAGCACCTTTTCCAGCACCGGTTCCGCCGCGGCCGCCCGTACTCCGGCCAACGCCACGGCCAGGGAAAACGGCGCCATCGCCCGAATATCCCGGGCTGCCGCCGCGGCTTCCGGCGAAGCGTGGGAGTCCAGCCGGGCAAGGATCTCCTGGACATCGGAGCCGGCGTAACACTCATCAATCCATTCCCGCTGGCCGGCCAGGGGAGCCGGCGGAGGTTCGACGGCGAACGCGGCCACCGTCTGCTCCGGCTCACCCGTTTCCAGTGCCGCACACAAAGCTGGAAGGGAGGCGGAGGGAACGAAGTAGTCCGCGAATCCGCACAGCACCGCGTCGGCACCCGTCATGGTTCCGGCGGTCAAGGCCAGGTGCGTGCCAAGCTCGCCCGGCGCGCGGGCCAGCAGCAGGGACCCGGCGCAGTCCGGGCTGAACCCAATGCGTACCTCCGGCATGGCCGCCTGGGTCCGTTCGGTGGCGATCCTGATGCCGGCATGCCCGGAAACACCCACACCACCTCCCATAACCATCCCGTCCATCAGCGCAACGTAGGGCTTCGGGAAGTGAGCCACCCGGGCGTTGAGCGCGTATTCGGCGGTCCAGAACTCCATGGCCTGCACATCAGTCCCGGCTGCGATCGCCCGGATGTCGCCGCCGGCACACAGCCCACGGTCGCCGGCCCCCAGGAGCAGTACCGAGCCGACCGTATCCGCCGACGCCCAGTCCTGGAGCACCCGGTCCATCGCCGTGACCATACCCACGGTCATGGCGTTGAGCGCCTGCGGCCGGTTCAGGCGGATGATGCCGAGGTTCCCGGAGGTCCAGGCCTGAAGCTCGCCGGTGGCATGGATGGAGGCACGGGTGAGGGTTCCGGAGGGAGAGGATTCCATGCCCGTCAGCATTTCAAGAATCCGGCGCAGCGCCAATCCGGGAGCTTTGCCCCGCGATCTGCCTTCCGAAACGGTCGCCGTCGACGGCAGGTCTGAACTTGAACAGCAAACCGGCCGCAGGCGCAGGGCCTGCAGCCGGTTCGGCGTGGATTGGGCGGGAGGCAGCTACCAGCGCACCTTCCGCTCGCGGGGACCCTGCCGTCCATTGGCGTGGCTGGGTTTGGCACCCTTGCCCAGGCTCTGCCAGCCCGGAAGATTCGCCTCCGCAGGCTGAGCGGCAGCCAGCCGACGCAGGCCGTCTTCGCTCAGGCGGCGGGCAGCTGCCGGAGACACGTTGACCAGCAGATCCGGGGCGGGCGCGTCAGCAACCGGGAGGTCCTCCTCTGCTGCAAGCGGCTGGCCGCCGGCAGGGAGTTGGGGTTTTTTCGGGTTTTTCGTCATGGGACTGCTCCAGTTTCTACTCTGGGCTGCTGATGCCAGAACACTGCCCTTCCGGGGCTGCCGGCGCAGAGCTGCGCGCGGATACTTCGAGTCTGCAGACGGAAGGACTTGGAGGCCTTGGCCTCAACAAGCGGATTGATGTGGTCTGCTTTGAGCGCTGCGCGCCAACTGCGCGCAAGCCGCTACTCGAAAATGAGTGTTCCCATGCCGAGGACCCTAACATCCCCGTGCGGTGCCCGCTAGAGCCCTGAACAAACTCCAGCGCGGACCCGGCGCACAGTCAGCGGAAGCCGCCGTCGCTGGTCAGGACCTGGCCCACCATCCATTGCCCTTCGTCACTGACAAGCCAGGCGATCAGCCGGGCAGGATCGTCGGGTTCGCCAAAACGTCCGCCGGGAAAGCGGGAGAGCACGTCGTTCAGGACTTCCTGCGGACGGTCGGCGGTCGCAGGATCCAGGTACCCGGTGTTGACCGGAGCCGGGTTGACGGTGTTGAGGAGAATGCCCTGCCGGGCCAGGCCTGCGGCAACGGACGGTGTGATCCCGGCCAGCGCTGCTTTGGCCGTTGCATAGGCAATCTCGTTCTCCATGACCCCGCCGTTGACCTGCCCGGAGGTCATCCAGATGACCCGTCCACCGGGCCGGCCGTCATGTTGCTGGGCGAAGTCCCGGGTGGCAAGCAGTGTGGAGCGGGCATTGACCTGCCAGTGGGCGTCCAGCATGTCAGCAGAGAGCTCCGTCAAACGTCCATCACCGCCGCTGCGGGCATGGTTGCAGATCAGGATGTCCAGGTGCCCCAGCGCAGCCGCTGCCCGTTCGATTAAGTGCTCAGGAGCCCCCGGGTCCGCCAGATTGATGCTTAAGTCAGCGATCCGGGCACCGTCCGCGAGCTGCACACCCACTCCACTGACAACCCCGTCGATGGAATCCGCACCCCAGGGCTGCTCCGCGTCATGCGGGGCGTAGTGGGCCAGGAAAAGGCTGGCGCCCATTTGTGCCAGCCGGGAGGCGACGGCGTAACCGATCCCCTGTTTTCTGCTGACACCGGTGATCACGGCTGTCCGTCCGGCGAGCGGGAGGTGAGAGACCATCTGTTCCTTCAAAGGGCAGGGGGATGAGCTGTGGCCAGCTTAGCCCCACCCCAGCGGGACATCCGCCAGGGGGCTCGGCGTCCCGAACCGGTGAGCCGTGATGCTGATGGCCTGCTCGTGCAGGAACGGGAGCAGCTCCACCCTTCCGGCCTCGGTCACCGGCTGGGCATAAACGGCGACGTCGGGGCGGCCGCCGGTTGCTTCCGCCACCGCCTGCCGGTCCCCGCCGATCAGCCGGATCCGGGAGGGCAGGCCGGTGCCGGTCCCCAGCCTGGCCAGCCATCCGGCGTCGTCCTCGATGCTGAGAACGAACCCGTGGCCAGCCAACAGGGCCGTGATCGCCGAAGGAAGCGCCGCCGGAAGCGAGACCCGCGCCGGTGAGCCGGCCTGCAGGGCCGCCGCCAGCACCCGCAGCAGTGCCGCCGTCGGCTCTCCTTCGGAGAGGCGGACCTCCACCGGAACCGGGAGGTAACGGAACAGGTTCCGTTCCGCGAGGAGACCGGAAACGTCCCGGACCTGCCCGTAGTCAGCGGACGACACGGCGGTGTCGCTGCCTGCCGACCGGGCGAGGAACTCCAGATCGCGGGCGGAGAAACATCCGGAGTTCTCCGCCTCGGCCAGCAGCACCGCAGTGGCACCGCGGACCGGGGCAGTGTCCTGTGCCGGCTGGGAACTCCAGTCGCCCAGTGCCAGCAGGTAGTTCGGTCCACCCGCCTTGGTGCCGGTTCCCACCGACGATTTCTTCCAGCCGCCAAACGGTTGCCGCCGCACGATCGCACCGGTAATACCGCGGTTGACGTAAAGGTTCCCGGCCTGAACGGCCCTAGTCCAGTAGGTGATTTCTTCCGGATCCAGGGAGTGCAGCCCGGCGGTGAGGCCGTAGTCCACCTGGTTCTGCAGCTGGACGGCTTCCGCCAGCGTCCGGGCCCGCATCACACCCAGTACCGGGCCAAAATACTCGGTGAGATGAAACTCGGATCCCGGCCGGACCCCGGCGCGGATCCCGGGAGTCCACAGCCTGCCCGCCAGGTCCAGTTTCTGCGGCTGCAGCACCCAGGACTCCCCCACCCCCAGCTCGGTCAGTCCGCGCAGCAGCTTTCCGGACGCCGGTTCCACCACGGGGCCCATCTGCGTCTGCGGATCCTCCGGCCGTCCCACGTCCAGCGACTGCACGGCGTCCAGCATCTGGTTGTGGAAGCGGCGGGATTCCGCCACGGAGCCCACCAGAATCACCAGGGAGGCGGCCGAGCACTTCTGCCCGGCGTGGCCGAACCCGGAGGCCGCCACATCCCGCGCCGCCAGGTCGAAGTCGGCGCTGGGCGTCACAACGATCGCATTCTTCCCCGAAGTTTCCGCCAGCAGCGGCAGGTCCGTCCGGAAGGACCGGAAGAGCTCCGCAGTTTCGTAACCGCCGGTAAGGATCACCCGGTCCACGGCGGGGTGGGAAATCAGCTGCCGCCCGAGTTCGGCTTCCCCCAGCTGCACGAACTGCAGCACACCGCGCGGCACTCCCGCGTCCCAGAGAGCCGCGGCAAGCACCGCGCCGCACCGGCTGGCGGGGCCGGCGGGTTTGAGCACGACGGCGGATCCGGCGGCCAGCGCTGCGAGGGTGGACCCGGCGGGGATGGCCACGGGGAAGTTCCAGGGCGGGGTGACCACGGTCAGCCTGGCCGGATGGAAACGGGCTCCGTCGATCTGGTCCAGGTCGGCCGCGCGCTCCGCGTAGTAGCGGGCAAAGTCCACGGCTTCGGAAACCTCCGGGTCGCCCTGATCCAGAGTCTTACCTGCCTCGGCCGCCATGACTTCCAGCAGCTGTGCCCGGCGCGCTTCCAGGCTGTCTGCCGCCCGGCGCAGCACTGCGGCCCGCCCGGCACCGGAAAGGGCAGCCCAGCCAGCCTGGGCCTGGACCGCTTCAGCCATGAGGTCCTCGAGTTCTTCCTCGGTCTCGATCCGGGCCGCTTCGACCTCGAGCAGCCCCAGGGCGGAACCGGGCACACGTGCCAGGATCCCCCTTCCCCAGCCCCGGTTCGCCGGCAGCGACGGGTCAGTGTCCTGGGTGTTGGCGAAGTCTGGGGTGTTGGTGAATTCCGCTCCGGCAGGTTCCGGAGGCGCCGTCCGGTCCTGCCGCCGGCGGGGTTCGGGGACGCGGGCATCCAGCGCCTCCAAGGACGCGCTGAACCGCCGGCGTTCGCGCTCAAACAGGGCTTCGTTGGTGCTGAGGTCGAAGACGGCGGACATAAAGTTCTCACTGCTCGCCCCTTCCTCCAGCCGCCGGACCAGGTAAGCGATTGCGACGTCGAACTCGTCCGGGTGCACCACCGGGGTATAAAGCAGCAGCTGACCGACGTCCTGCTTAACCACCTGTGCCTGGGCGGCGGCCATGCCCAGCAGCATTTCGACGTCGATCCCGTCCCGCACACCGCGGCGCCCGGCGAGCAGCCAGGCGTAGGCGATGTCGAAGAGGTTGTGGCCGGCAACGCCGAGGCGGACATTCGCGGTCCGGTCCGGGTGCAGGGCATAGTCCAGGACCCGTTTGTAGTTCGTGTCGGTCTCCTGTTTGGTGTCCCAGGTGGCCAGGGGCCAACCGTGGAGAGATGACTCCACCAGTTCCATCGGCAGGTTCGCCCCCTTGACGAGCCGTACCTTGATACCCGCTCCGCCCCGGGCCCGCCGCTCGGCGGCGAAGGACTGCAGCCGCTGCATGGCGGCCAGGGCATCAGGGAGGTAGGCCTGCAGCACCAGCCCGGCCTCCAGCTGGTGGAATTCCGGTTGCGAGAGGAGCTCCATAAAAACCGCCAGGGTCAGCTCAAGGTCCTTGTACTCCTCCATGTCCAGGTTGATGAACTTGGGCGGGGACCCGCTGGCAGCAAGCCGGTAGAGCGGTGTCAGGGTGTCGACGACGTTGGCCACGGCCTCGTCGAAAGCCCACGGCGCGTGCGGGGCAACTGTGGAGGAGACTTTCACCGAGACATAATCGACGTCGTCCCTGGCCAGCAGGCGGCGGGTGCCTTCCAGGCGGCGGGCTGCCTCCCGCTGTCCCAGGACGGCTTCGCCCAGGAGATTCATGTTGAGGCGGACACCGTCGCGGCGGATCCGGCGGATGGCCTTGCCCAGCCGGGCGTCGGTGGCGTCGATAATCAGGTGCCCGACCATCCGCCGCAGGACCAGGCGGGCTGCTGGGACCACAACACCGGGCAGTACAGGCGCCAGCATCCCCCCGGCCCGGGCAGCTGCCCGCAGGTACCAGGGCAGGAAGCCGGGAACTTTGGGGGCCAGCTCCGCCAGGTTCCGGGCAGCGACGGAGAGGTCTTCGGGGCGCACAACGCCATCGACGAATCCGACCGTGAATTCGAGTCCGCCGGGGTCCTTCAGAATCCCCGCCAACTGAGCCGCGGAGGCGTCCACCCTGATGGCGGACGCCTCCGTCAGCCAGCGCCTGACCAGCTGGACGGTCTCCTCAGCCAGTTCCTGAGGGGCGGGCGGGGCAGGCGGCGGCCCCTCCGGGACGGCTGGCGGCCCGTCCGGAAGGGGTCCAGCGGAGGTGGTTTCCTTCATACCCTCAGTATCGAAGCCGCAGCGGCGTTCGGGAAGGGGCTGCCCGCCGGACCTGCGGTTATATCCCGGCAGGTCCGCGTCAGGCTAGGCCTGCGGGGAGGCCGGAGGGTAGGGTGCGTACTGCTGCTGGGCGCCGGCGTCGAACCGTGCTCCCTCGGGCTTGCTCGGCATCAGTGCGAGGACCGCGATTGCGAGGGCACCCAGACCGGGCACAAGAGCCACCAGCACCAGCCAGCCGGAAAAGCCTCCGTCATGGAGACGGCGCACCGTCAGCGCGAGGCCCGGGACCAGCGTGGCCAGCCCGAAGATTACCAGCAGGACCATGGGAATCATGAAGCTGGTGCTCTTTAGGTCGCCCGTCACCGGATCGATGCTCGCGGTAAGTGCAATCATCAGGCCGATGTAGAGAACGGTGATCACGATGAACTGGAACAACGTGTACCACCAGTACTCGCTGCGGCTCGCGCGGCCGGAGAAGGTGGCGTATTTCTGAAAGAAACGCTTGATGGCCGCACCGAAGCTGGCTCCGTAGAGCGGCTGCGAGAGGGGCACGGGACCTGACGGGGCCTGGACATACGGATTTTGGGCATACTGCGGCAGACATGATTTCCCCCTGAAGATTCGCTGGAAACGAAGGGCGCTTAGTGATTAAGCGTCGAAGGGATACTAGCCGACATCAGCCTGCGCGTCGAGACGCGGAAAACGGGTGTTTATGCAGGCCAGCGCGGTCCTCCAGACAGCCGAACCCCGCCGCACCCCTGGAGGGACGGCGGGGAACAGATGCCTCTTTTGCGCCGGTTCAGCAGATCCCCCAATGGGCTGGAGTCAGCGGGAACTCTCTGATCCGTCGTCCGGCTTGGTATCCGACCCAGTGGACGTATTCCGCTTTGTGGCCTCGTCCACTTCGGTATCGATCTTTTCCTTTCGGATGTCCCCGGATACGGATTCCGTACCGGTTACCGTCTCTGTTTCGAGCCGGACACGCTCCACCGGTTCGGTGTGCTTGCGGACCACGGGCTCCTCGCTGTGCAGCGTGACTTCGTACTCGTCCTCCCGAAGCTCTTCTCCGCGCATCGCGGCGTCCCGGTTGGCGTCCGTGACCGGCTCACGCTCGATCCGGACTTCCTCGTGGCTGACCGGAACCTGAGTCGTCACGGTTTCGGTCACGGTGTACTTGCGCAGCCGGGCCTTGCCGGTCTCACGCTGTTCCGTGCCCACGTCGAGGCGCTCCTCGGAGCGGGTCATCGCGTCGTCGATGTTCGCACCGGCGGCTGCTGACCTGCCCGTACCGGACGCGGTATCCCGGTCCGTGCCTGAAATGGTGTCCGTTCCGGATATGGTTTCGGGCCTATTGAGTGTGTCCGTACCGGCGTCGGAACTGACCGTCCCGGCGGTGCCGTCGTCATACGTGAAGCCGTAATACCGGTAGAGGGTGACTTCCTCTTCCGCGCTGATGGAGCCATCACTCTCGATCTGCGGAGCGTTCTTGACCTCTTCCTTGGAGTAGGGCACCAGCACATCGATGCCCTCCACGGTTGCCTCGCTGAGGGGGACAAAGGTCTCATTGGTTCCAAACAGTCCGGTGTTGACCGTGACCCAGGCCGGTTCGTTGGTCTGGTCGTCGAGGTAGAACGTTCCCACTGATCCGATTTTGTCGCCGTTCGGTCCCAGGACGTTCCCCGAGGCGGACATGAGTCCTTCGACTTGCTGATTGCTGATCATCGTGTGTTTTCTCCTTCGGCAGCGAATCTCCGCCAGGGGTTCCCGGCGTGTCAGTTCCGATCAGTCAGAGTCAACGGCTGCCCCTGCCGCGTCCGCCTGCGGCGGCAGGATGGCCGGCGATGCACCGTGCCGTACCGTGGCCCAAATCCGTGACTCAATGGCCCTTTGTGAAGGCCAGGCCTGCATTACCAAGCCTACTTATCATTCCACTGCCTCGGGTCAGGTCCGTCAATAGGAGTCCGGAGACGGAACCGGGCCGCCTCCGGCGGGGCGGCATGCCGTCGATACGGGTGGGGTGCGGGCGTGCGGCGGGGATACCCTGCCGGCTCCCGGCGCACTATGCTGTGCCGTGAACTGGGGTGGTGCTGGACTGACGTGGCAGTGGGCTGACGGGCGTGGACGGGAGCGAAGGATGATGCCAAGGACCTATCCGGCTGGCGTGCCGAGCTGGATCGACACCGAGCAGCCCGACGTCGACGCGGCCGCTGATTTTTACGGCAGATTTTTTGGCTGGTCCTTTGCGGACGCCATGCCCCCGGAAGCGCCCGGCCGCTACCTGATCGCCACGCTTGACGGTGCGGACATCGGCGGGCTGTCCGGCAGCAGCCAGCATGCGGCGTGGAACACCTATATTGCCGTCGACGACGCCGATGCAGCCATCGGAAGACTGGCTTCCGCCGGCGCCGCAGTGCGGTCCGCGCCGGCCGATGCGGGCGAGGGCGGCCGCACCGCTGTGCTGACTGATCCGGAAGGTGCCGAATTCCGCATCTGGCAAGCCCGCCGCCGGTTGGGGACCCAGACGGTGAACCGCCCGGGCTCCTGGAATTTCAGTGATCTCCATACCACCGACATTGCGGCAGCCAAAGCGTTCTACGGGGAGGGATTCGGCTGGCAGGTGGACGATCTTGGCTTCGGGTGGCTGGTGCGCCGCCCCGGCTACGGCGATCATCTGGAGGCTACGGTTGACCCCGATATCCGGGCGCGGCAGGCCGCCGTCGCAACCCCTTCCGGCTTCGAGGATGCGATCGCCTGGTTTGCACCGGCGGCACCCGGTGACCGGCCGCACTGGCACGTCTCCTTTGCCGTGGCCGACCGCGACCAGTCCGCCGCGGATGCAGAACGGCTCGGAGCCACGGTGCAAAGCCAGTCCAATGAGCAGTGGTCCCGCACGGCATTGATCCGGGACCCGCAGGGTGCGGAGTTCACCATCAGCCAGTTCACGCCCCCGTCCGGCTGAGCCAACCCGCGTCCGCCGGCTGCTACAGGTGCAGGCGGTCCTGTGTGCCCCTGCGGCTAGGCTGGGCAGGTGATTCCACCACTTGGCGGAGCCCGCGGATAGACCGAGCCACAGGAGAGAATATGCCCAGCGTAGACACGGCTGCCACGAAGGCCCTCGAAGAAGCCAGCGCAACTGAGAAGGGCCGGTCAGCAGCGGTCCTGGTCCATGACGGCCCGCTGCGCCAGACCATTCTCGCGCTCAAGGCGGGCCAAACCCTGGCCGAGCACAACTCTCCCCCGGCTGCGAGCATGTACGTCTTGAACGGACGGGTACGGGTTACTGGCCAGGACCAGTCGGAAATTGCGGCCGGGGAGATCGTCGCGCTGACCCACGTGCGCCACGGAGTCGAGGCGCTTGAGGACTCCGTCTTCCTGCTGACTACGGTGACCAGCCAAACCGGCGACAGCCATGGGGAGGCTCCCGGCGCGCCCCGGGCCTGAGGCAGGCGGGTCGGCGTTAATTCCGTCTCCCCAGGCGTGGTGCCGCTGGCGTCGGGCTAGCCGGAGGCTACAGGGAGTCCTTCAGCGCCTCCCGCACCTGGCGGCGCAGCACCTTGCCGAGCATTGATTTGGGCAGCTCTTCGATCGCCAGGATGCGGCGTGGGACTTTGTACGCCGTCAGGCGCTCCCGGCAGAATGCCCGCAGTGCCGCTTCGTCCAGTTCGGTGTCCGGCTGCAGCACGACGGCGGCAACCACCTGTTCGTTGCCGTCCTCGCCGGGCAGCCCGATGACGGCGGCATCGGCAACGTCCTGGCTGCTGCGCAGGACGTCCTCAACTTCGCTCGGTGAGACGTTGAATCCGCCGGTAATGATCAGTTCCTTGCGCCGGTCCACCACCTTCACAAAGCCGTCTTCGTCCACGGTGACGATGTCTCCGGTCCGCAGCCAGCCGTCCTCGGTCAGGACCTCCCCGGTCTCCCCCGGGTTGTTCCAGTAGCCGGTAAACACCTGGGGGCCGCTGATCAGCAGTTCTCCCGGTTCACCCTGCGGCACGTCCCGCGCAACGTCCTCCGGATCCACAACCCGCATGCGGGTGCTGGGGAAGGGCACACCGATGGTGCCGTTGCGGCGGGTTTCCGCGAAGGGGTTGCCCAGCGCCACGGGCGAGGATTCGGTCAGGCCGTACCCTTCCACCAGCAGGCCGCCGGAGACGTCCTCCCACAGTTCCACGGTCTTGGCCGGCAGGGTCATGGCCCCGGAAATGGCATACCGGATGGTGGAGATGTCGATTCCGCGTTTCTTGGATTCGACTGCCACCTTTTCGTAAATCGGCGGGACGGCGCAGAAGACAGTGGGTTTGGATTTTTTGGCAGCGTCCAGCACCAGGTCAACGTCGAACTTGGGGAAGAGCACCAGCCGGGACCCGGTCAGGATGGCGAAGGTCAGGTACAGCGTCAGCCCGAAGGCGTGGAACATCGGCAGCACACCGTAGATGACCTCTTTACCTTCTTCGGCTCCGTGCATCCAGGCCTGCCCCTGCAGCGCGTTGGACCGCAGGTTGTAGTGCGTGAGCATCGCACCCTTGGGCGTTCCGGTGGTTCCGGAGGTGTACTGCAGTGCGGCGAGGTCGGCGACCCCGGGCTTGGGGTGCTCCGGATCGAGGGGAGGGTTGGCCAGCAGCTTTTCCCAGGGAATCGTGTTTTCCGTCTTGGTGGTCAGACCGGCCCGGGTGCGGCGGAGGGATGGAAGTGGAAGACGCAATCCAAGCTGTTTCAGCCGGGGCATGGCCCTGGTGATATCCACCGAAACGATTTTCGGCACCGCGACGTCATCCGGGAAGTCCTGGACTTTCTCCACGGCCTTATCCCACACGATGGCAACCTGCGCACCGTGGTTCTCGAACTGGTGCCGCAGTTCGCGCTCGGTGTAGAGCGGATTGTGCCCGACAACCACTCCGCCCAGCCGCAGCACGGCATAAAACGCGATGAGGTACTGCGGGCAGTTCGGCAGGATGATCGCCACCCGGTGCCCTTTGCGCACCCCAAGCCTGCGCAGTCCCTCGGCGGCCCGGTTAATCTGGTCGCCCAGCTGCGCGTACGTGGTTTCGCCACCGAAGAACTCCAGGGCGGTCTTAGACCCAAAGCGGGCGACGGCGTCTTCCATCATGGCGGTCAGAGACCCGGTGGGCAGCTCAATTTCGGCCGGCACGCCGGGCTGGTAATGCTTGACCCACAGCGGTTCCTGGGCGGCTGTCATAGAAATACGGCTCCTTAGAATCGGTACTTCGACTATATTCGCCGGTATTCACGAGGACAGCTTCGCCGCTCCCGGTCCCGCTGGGAGCCCCGGCGTTTCAACGCGCCCGCGGATACAAAAGAAAAAGACGATTCCGAGAATGATGACCGGAATGTTGCCCAGGGAAGCGGCCCCGGCCAACGCGGTATCCGCGGGGTAGGCAGTTTGCAGGAAAATCGCCGGATCGGTGCTGGCGTGCAGGAGAATGGGCCACAGCAGGTTCCCGGTGACCCTCAGCGCCAGGTACATGCAGAACGACGGCAACCGCGGTCCACATCCAGGTCCGGCCACTGATCGGCTGGCGGCGGAACAGCTCCCCCAGCCACCCGGTGGAGAGCGCGAACACCACGAGGATCAGTCCGCCGAGAAGGACCGGCAGGCCAACCAGCAGCAGGATGTAAAGAGCGCTGGCCGGGTCTGCAGCCCTACCCGCCAGGGGCAGGAAGAGCAGCGACCCTGCCTGGTACAGCACAAAGTAAACACCCGTCAGCAGGATGGCCCGCCACCAGCCGCCGTGTTCCCAGAAGCGCTGCCAGGGGGAAAGTGTCCGCTCTCCGGTCATATCCAGCTCTCTTTCTGATGGAATCCCCGGCCCGGATACAGCGCCTCCGGCTGTTACTGCTGCGCCAGCCGGCGCAGGTAAGCTGCGAGCGCCCGCGGGGCAGATGCCGGGGCCGCGGCTTCGACCGCGGCGTTGTAGTTGGTATTGGTGTTTACGTCATAGGTGAGGAGCCTGCCGTCGGCAGACTCAATGAACTCGATGCCGCAGACTTCCAGGTTCATCCGGCGGGCGAAGTCCTGATAGGCGCCGATGATGGGATGGTTGAAACCCTCCCGCAGACTGAACAGCTGGGTATCCGGCTCCGGCGCGATCGTGGCGCCGGGCGGCAGGACGGGCTTTCCGGTGATGGGGTCAACCGCGCATGCGTCCGCCGGGCACAGCTGGAATCCGCCCCGGGCGGTGTCGGCACGGATGGCATAGATAAACTCTCCGCCGACCAGCTCCACCCGGGTGATGAAGGGTTCGGCTGCCTGGATGTATTCCTGGACCAGGGTGATCCCGTCCTGGGGCTCTTCGAACTCCTCCGAGGCCACGTAGTCCGCCAGCTCGCCATGGGATTCAAATTTCCGGACGCCGAGTCCCTTTCCGCCCTGGTTGTGCTTCAGGATAAACGGCACGGGAAATTCCTTGGCCGCGGCCAGGATCTGGGAGCGCCCGACGGCGGCGACGGTCCGCGGCGTCTGGATGCCGGCGGCCCGCAGCGCGGTCAGCTGGTCCACCTTGCTCATTTCCAGTTCCAGCACCCGCCGCCCGTTGACCGTGCGCCGGCCGTGCGCTTCGAGCCATGCAAGGACGGCGCGGGCATAGTCCTTGGAGAGCGCGTTCCCGCGGGTATGGGAGGAAGCGCTGATCCGGGACCAGAAGATCCCTTCCGGCGGGGCCTCGTCCAGGTCAAGCACTCCGTCGGTCAGCAGCCATTCATGCACCTGGACCCCTTCGGCTTCGAAGGCCCGCGCAAAGGGCGGGAACCATTCGGGGTTTTCGTGCAGGGCGTAGACGGGCAGAGCCATGGTGGACCTTTCGAACAAGACCGGAGTTGGAAGGTGTTGGAAGCCTACTGGATGAAGATGCCGTTCCCCGGACCGAGGGGCAGATCAAAGACATAAAAGACGGTCAGCACGGCAACCCAGGCCAGCCAGAACACCACGGTAAACGGGAGCATGCGGGAAATGACCGTGCCCAGCCCGGCGGAGGGCTCGTAGCGGCGCAGCATGGTCAGCAGCACAATCATGTACGGGTTCAGCGGGGTGAGCACCTGGGTGGCTGAATCCCCCACTCGGAAGGCCGCCTGCACAAAGGCCGGTTCGTAGCCAAGCAGCGCAAACATCGGCACAAACACGGCTGCCATCAGCGTCCACATGGCGGACCCGGAAATGATGAAAAGGTTCAGCAGCGAGGCCAGGACGATAAAGGCCAGAATGGCCGGGTAACCCGTCAGCCCGATCGATTCCAGACCGGAGGCTCCGGCTACCGCAATCCAGTTCCCGATCCCCGACCAGTTGAACAGGGCGATGAACTGGCCCAGCACAAAGGCCAGGACCAGGAAGCCGCTCATTTCCTTGAGGGACAGCCCCATAACCCGGGGTATGTCACTCGCCGACGGCATGGTCCCGGTGATCCTCCCGTAGACGAGGCCAGGGATCACAAAAAGCACAAAAACGATGAACACGATGGAGGAAAGCAACGGTGAAGCCGGCAGGAAGCCACCGTCCTCATTGCGCCACGGCGAATCCGGCAGCAGCGAGCCCACCGCGATCGCCAGCGCAACAACCGCACCGATCGCCAGCGCCCAGCGCAGGCCCCGGCGTTCCAGCGGACTCAGATTCGGATCCAGTGCGGCCGGCTGACCGGCTGCGGACCCCTGGCCGGCCGCCGGAAGCGGGGCGCCGTCGTCGTCCGTTTCTTCGGATTCCATGCGCGCCACCCCCTGTTTCACCAGCCGCGGCTCCAGAACCTTGTCAATGAGGAAACCCGCGGCCAGGATCAGCACCCCGGAGGACACCACGTTGAAGAAGTAGTTGGAGAGCGGGTTGACCGGCGACCCCGGATCTGGCAGGGCGCCGGTGACCGCCGTGGTGATTCCAGCGAAGAGCGCATCCAGGGAGGTGACCAGCATGGAGGTGGAATAACCGGCCCCGGCAGCTGCGAACCCGCCCAGCAGGCCGGCCACCGGATGCCGCCCGGCAGCCTTAAACACCAGGGCGGCCAGCGGTGGAATCACCACGAATGCGGCGTCCGCCATGATGGAGCCGGCTACACCCACCAGCCCGACGGCGTAGGGCAGGGCCCAGCGCGGTGCAGCGCCGAAGGCGCGGCGGATCAGAGCGGCGAGGAGCCCTGACTTCTCCGCCACCCCGACGGCCAGCAGGATGGGCAGCACCGTGGCCAGTGGCGGGAAGCCCAGGTAATTCGCGCCCAGGGTAGTGGTCAGCCAGGTCATTCCCTCCGCCGTGAAGAGACCCTTGATGGCGGTGGCTTCAGCGCTTCCCGGCACGGTGACCGTGACGTTTGCCCAGGCCATCAGCGTGGAGGTCACAGCAACGGCCGCAAAAAGGAGGAGGAACAGGACAAAGGGATCCGGCAGGCGGTTTCCCGCCCGTTCGATGCCGGCGAGCACCTTGTCTGTCGCCGAGGCGCGGGAGGTGCCGGCGGGGGCAGCGTTCATCGATGCATCCTTCGCAGTAGGAAAAGATCAGGCGAAATAACCGGGGACGTCCACCGGACCGCCGGCCGCGGCGAATTCTTCCGCGGCCGCGGCCTGGAGGTTCGGATCGCAGAGATAATCCAGCGCCGTCAGCGCCAGGCCTGCCGCTCCGTCCACCGCGGCCCTGCCCGCCGCCGCGGAGCCTGCAGCGTCGGCAAACTCCCGGGTGTGCAGGGCAATATCCGGGCTGGAAATGCCAATCAGCGGATGGATCCCGGGCACCCGGTAGCTGATGTTCCCGAAGTCGGTGGAGGCAGCGAGGGTTTCGGACACCACACCGCCCGGGAGCGGCTGGCGGCCGCGCCGGCGTTGCGCGGCCAGCCAGCGGCCGGTCAGGGCACGGTTGGTGCGGACGGGCAGCGACGGCGGGTGCTCATCCCAGTCCAGGTCCACGCCGGTGCCGGTCATCAACGCGGCACCGCGGGCCACGTCCTCGAGCCGGCGGCTCAGTTCCCGGAGCGATTCGGGGTATTTGGACCGGGCGTAGAGCTTCATCTCGGCGCGTTCCGGGACGATACTTGGGCGCGCGCCGCCGTCGGTGATCACCGCGTGCACCCGGTCGGACGGCGGGAGCTGCTGGCGCAGCAGGCCAATCCCCGAATAGGCGAGGGTGGCGGCGTCGAGCGCGTTGCGGCCCATAAAGGGCTGTGCGGAGGCATGTGCCGCGACGCCGGTGAACGTCACGGTGAGGAGCCTGCGGCCCAGCCACACCTGGTCCACCACATCCTGACCGTAGGGGTGAACCATCACCGCTGCATCCACGCCGTCCAATGCTCCGTTGCGGGCCATAACTTCCTTGCCGGAATAGCCTTCCTCGGCAGGGGTCCCCAGCAGCACCACCGCCCCGGGAAACGCATTGGGCTCCTCCTGCAGCGTGAGAGCCAGGGCAAGGAAGGCACCGACGCCGGCGGCGGCGATCACGTTGTGTCCGCAGGCGTGGCCGATGCCGGGCAGGGCATCGTATTCGGCCATGACCGCGATGACCGGAGAGCCGCTGCCCGCCTCCGCCCGCACCGCCGTGTCCAGGCCGTGGACCCCCACCCGGGCAGCTACGCCGTGGTGTTCCAGGAGGTCCGCGATGCGCCGGGCGCTGCGGTGCTCCTGATAGGCGGTTTCGGGGTCCCGGTGCAGTTCAGCGGCCAGGCCGCTGAGCTCCGGAGCCAGGAGGTCCACCCGGGCTTCAACCGTTGTGGCAGCGGCTTCCGGAGCGCCGGCAAACGGTGACTCCTCATGTTGGGCTGTTCCCTGGCGGCTCCGGGTTTCGGCCTCCAGGTGGTCCAGATACGTGGTGCTGGGCTGAGTCGGCTGGGTCATATCGGCCACCCTATGACCGAAAGCGGGCACGTTGTTAGGACGGCTAAACATTCCGTACCCGGGGGTTCCGGATTCAGCCCTCCTGCTCTACGCTTTGCGGGTCAGCGGCCGCGGGCAGCAACCCGCGCGACCAGCGCCTGCGGCCCCCGGCGGCCGATCGAAGCGAGGATTTTGTAGCGTTTGGACGGAATCGAAATGCTCTTTCCCGCAAAGGCATCCGCAAGTCCTTCGCGGACCACGCGTTCCGCGTCGAGCCACATCCACCCCGGGAACGGTGACTTATCCATCTGCATCCGTTCATGGAATTCGGTGTGCACAAAGCCGGGACAGAGCGCCGTTGCGGAGAGGCCTCGGGCGGCATAGTGCAGATTGGCCCAGCGGCTGAAGCTGATCACCCAGGCCTTGGCGGCACTGTAGGTGCCGCGCGGAACGAACCCGGCAACGGATGCGACGTTGATGATCCGGCCGCCGCCCCTGGCCAGCATGGAGTTCACGGCTGCGTGGCTCAGCCGCAGCGGCGCGCTCACGAGCACATTCAGGTTATCCAGTTCAGCTTTGGCGGTGTTGATATGGAAATCGTCCTTCAGCCCGTACCCGGCGTTGTTCACCAGGATTCCGACGTCGGGCTGCGCCACCCGGGCCGCTACTGCCTCCACTCCCTCAGGCGTGGCGAGGTCTGCCGGAAGCACTGCCACCTTTACCCCGTAACGGGCCGACAGCTCCGCAGCCTTGGCCTCAAGCCGTTCCTGGTCCCGGGCGGTGAGGACGAGGTTGTGCCCGCGCTCTGCCAGTTGCCGGGCGAACTCTGCGCCCAGGCCCGAGGTTGCACCCGTTACTACTGCGGTATCAGTCATGGGAACAGCCTGCTACGGCGCAAACGGGTTTGCAACGCACCCTTTCGTGACCGGCAGGCCGTTGCCCGGCCAGCCGGTCTCCGCCTACCGTGGGAGAACCCCGTCCGCCGCGCGCGCCCGGGAGCACAGCCAGCGCAGGAGTGTCCATGAACCGAGCCTCCGGCCACCCGTATCCCTACGCCGACCGGGCTGATGCCGGCCGGGTCCTGGCCGGCGCCCTGGCGGGCTACCGCGGCCGGAACGGGCTGCTGGTCCTGGGCCTGCCCCGCGGCGGTGTCCCGGTTGCGGCCGAGGTTGCGGACGCGCTGGGCGGCGCACTGGATGTGGTGCTGGTTCGCAAGATCGGCCATCCCCGGCAGCCGGAGCTGGCTGCCGGCGCGGTTGCCGAAGCAGCCGGCGAGCGCACCGCGGTCTGGAATGACGGCGTCGTACGGGCCTGGCTGGCCTCCGAGCCCGGCACCGGGCAGGCTGAGCTGGAGGCGGTTCTCGCGGCGGAAAGCGCAGAACTGCAGCGCCGGGCCGAACGCTACCGCCCGCATCAGCCGGTGCAGCGGATCCGGGGCAGCACGGTGATTGTGGTGGACGATGGCTTGGCCACCGGAGCCACCATGCGGGCGGCGCTGGGCGCCGTCCGAAGCCTGGAACCGCAGTGGCTGGTGGCCGCCGCCCCGATGAGCTGCGCCCCGGAGGGAGACATCGCAGCGCTGGCGGACGACGTCGTTATCCCCTGGGCGGAGAGCACCCTGTCCTCCGTGGGTCAGGCCTACCGGACCTTCGGGCAAACCGGCGACGCTGAGGTCCGTGCCCTGCTGCGCCTCGGCTGATTCCCCCTACACCCCTGTGGAGGAATAGACCTCCGCGTGGAGCACCGAATCTCCGTGCGACCGGGACCGGGCAGCGGCCAGCGCTGGCCTGCCGGTGCCGCCAAGAGGATAATCCGAAGGGCTTTGGGGGAGAATTCCGATCACCCGGGAGGCCCGACATGTCCACAACTCACGGCACCTTTTACGGCTGGGGCGGGCTCAGCCTCGATACCAGCGAACTGTCATCCCGGACGATTTCCGCCGTCCGGACCGGGTTTGGCATCTCCGGGGCGGTGGCGTTGATCCTGGGACTGCTGATGCTGTTCTGGCCCGAAGCCACGCTCTCCGTCATCGCCTTCTTCTTTGGCCTGTACTTCCTGATTTCCGGAGCGGTCCGGGTTGTCAGCGGGATAGCGTCTCCCATGTCAGCGGGTCTGCGGGTGCTGAACATCCTGGTTGGCCTGCTGCTCTTTATTCTGGGCGTCGCGGCCATCCGAAACCCGATTCCCTCCCTCGCCGTGCTGGGCATGGTGGTGGGGATTGCCTGGATTATCGAAGGCATCATGGCGCTCACCGAGACGGAAACGGGCGGCTCGCGCTGGTATGCGATCACGTTCGGAGTGCTGAGCATCATCGCGGGAGTTGTTGTGCTGTTCCTGCCGGTGGAGTCGCTGGCCGCGCTAGTGATCTTCGGCGGTATCTTCCTGGTGGTCCTGGGCGTCGTGCAGATCGTCAGGGCCATCACGTTCGGGCGCGGAACCGTCCGCACGGCGTAGCAGTCCTGCCCGTACCCGGCCGTGGCGGTTTGGGGGCCGTTGCTTCCTGCGCCCAGACTCTGACAGCGACTGGCTGTCCAGCAGGTTCCCAGCAGGTTCCCAGCAGCTGTTAACACAGCGATAACCTGCAGGCGCTGCCGGCCGTAACACGGTGCCGCTTAAGCTGTGAGGACAACTCAGCCCCGGCCGGGAAGCCCCCAGCCCGGGCGAGCCTCTGCTGACCCATTCCGCCGGTCCGCCGTTGCTGACCGCGCTTCCGGCACCCGCTTTCCCGCGCGCCCTTCCCCTCCCCTCCTTTATCCCCTCCCCCCTTCCCCCCCC